>CAVPKQ010000001.1:0-14072 GCA_963705665.1 uncultured Acidobacteriaceae bacterium
TGTTTCCTACCCAGCACGCTCCATTTTCATGGTCTGTGGCCCCCGGACGGGTTATGTCGTCGGCTACAAAGCCGAATGCTCTTCCAATCGGATCTTCACCGGAAGTGAGCGGTTATTAGCAACAATTCAATTGTCAATCGCTCCATCTCTTCCTATGCTCCATTCTGCGCACAAATTCAGCCCTGCGCACATGCAGGCTGGATCGGTGGGAGGCCGCAGATGATTACAAAAATAAGTTTGATTGTTTCGCTCCTGTTCTTACTGGCGCTCCAATCGCCGGCACAGACGACCAACACTCTGGTAACGGGGCTGATCACGGATACATCGGGGGCCGCCGTTCCCGACCCCGATCGACGTCAGAAATCAGGGAACGGGTCTGCTCAGATCGACCTCCAGCGGTGGAGATGGCATCTACATCCTCCCCCAACTCGCACCCGGCATCTACGACATTTCAGTCAAGAAGCAGGGATTTGCAACCGAAGACCGGCCGAATGTCCAATTGCACGTAAATCAGAACGCTACTTTGGACTTCAAGCTCGCCGTCTCCGCAACATCGCAAACAGTGGAAGTAACGGGAGCGCCGCCGCCGCTAAACACCACCTCCGCGACCCTGGGTGACGTTATCGGTCATGAAGCGGTGGTCCAGCTACCGCTCAACGGGCGGCAGTTTACCAGTTCGCGCTCCTCACTCCCGAGTGGCTCCGCAAGAAGGCGGCCAGCAGCAGTCCTTCATCGTTTCGTTAGGCGCCGGAGGCATCGTTCCCGCGGTGAACGGCCAGCGTCCGCAACAAGATAACTTCACCATGGATGGCGTTCTCAACAATAACGTCTATCTGAATTCGTGGTCGATCAGTCCGCCTCCGATGCCCTGGACGAGTTCAACGTCCAATCGCACATCACGGACGCTCAATTTTCGATCTCCTCCGGAGCAAACATCAATCTTGTCACCCGCTCCGGCACCAACGATCTCCATGGAGCGTGTGGGAGTTCATTCGCAACTCCGCGCTCGACGCGCAGACCTTCCCGCAGACACAACGCCTGCCCTACCGGCAAAACCAATATGGTGTCTATTTTGGCGGCCCGGTCACCATTCCTCACCTGATGAACGGAAGAGACAATACCTGGTTCGCTGTCTATTGGGAGGGCTTCCGCTCTGTCAAGAGCCAAACCCATCTCGCAAGCACATTCACATCTGCAATGAAATCGGGTGATTTCTCCGCCCTGCTCGGGCCGCAAATCGGCGTCGATAGTCTCGGCCGGCCGGAATTCAAAAACGAGATCTATGACCCGGCTACCAGCCGTCCCGACCCTAAGAACCCTGCCGCGGTCCTTCGCGATCCGTTCCCCGGCAACATTATTCCAGCCGATCGAATCAATCCGGCCGCCGCGCTGATTATCAACAAATACTATCCTGCGCCGAATCTTAATGTGGCCGCGGGTGTTCTTCCCAACCTGCAATTTAACGGAGCGAACTCCACCGCCAGCGATCAGGTTGGGATCAGGATCGACCATCGTTTCCGCAATAACGACACATTGTTCGGCCGCTACAATCGATCCAACATCAATCTGACAACACCTGAATCGCTGCCGGGATATTTACACACGCTGGGCAATTTCGCGCAAACCGTCTCCGCGGGTTATACGCATCTATTTGGACCAACGACCATCCTGAACCTGCACTACGCCTATACCAACACAAATGTAATCCCGATCGATGAACCGGCAGGATTGGCGTTCATCAATTCCATCAACTTCTCAGCGGCTAATCCGCCCTACTCGAATCCACGATCGCTGGGACCCCAGTTAAGCGTGTCGAACGGATACAGCGGGACCAGCCAAACCGACTTCTTTCTCGGTCCCCAGACGGGAAATGACTATCATGCCGACTTATCCAAAGTCATAGGGAACCACACCATTGGCATAGGTGGAATGTTCTATCGCATCGACGCCACCAACGGCGCAGCCCACTATTCCACCGGATTTACGCAGAATGCCACCTCCCAAGGCGCTCTCGCCGCCTCAACCGGCTTGGGGCCCGCCAGCCTGGTGCTCGGTCTTCCCGATAACCTCGGCGCTTCTCTGGGAGCTATTTCGGTAGGCCAGTCCGTCAACTGGTTTGGCGGGTATATACAGGATCAGTGGCAAGCTACGAAGAAGCTCTCAGTGACTGCCGGCTTGCGATATGACTACATCCAACCTCCCAATTACGACAAGATCGAGTCTGGACTGGATGCCTTAACCGGTCAATTCACCATAACTGCTCCTTACTTGCCCCTCTTCCCCAAAGCAACCGGACCCAGCGGCTACTATTATCCTCAATACAATGGTTATCAACCGCGCTTTGGCGTCTCCTACCACGCCGCGAGCCGAACTGTCGTACAGGCTGCATTTGCGGTTATGGACGATCACAACAACACCTTGGTCCAGGAGAATCAGGATATCCATCACTCCTGGCCATATGCCGCTACAAGCAGTGTTACGAATCAGAACCGGGGCCTGCCTAATCTCTATATCAACGCTCTCCCCGACCCTGCAACTTATCTGAATCCCCTGGTCCCATACGCCAGCTTCGGCGCTAATCCGCATAACAAGATTCCGTATTCAATGGAGTACAACGCGGGAATCGAGCAGCAGCTATCGAACTCCATGGTGCTCAATCTCGACTATGTGGGATCGCTTGGCCGCCACCAATTTGTCCAGCCGGTGGCCAACACAGCTCCGACACCGGGGCCAGGGACGTTGGCGTCGAGAGGGCAACCCTTCCCTCAGTACGGCGGCCCATTCAGCTTCGACATGAATGCCGGGAGTTCCAGTTACAACGCGCTGCAGGCTGAATTGAAAAAGTCGCTCTCCTCCGGACTTTTCTTCCTTGCCTCCTACACCTGGTCCAAGTCTCTCGATATCGAATCTTCGGGACAGGATGGAAGCATCGAAAATTTCTACGACTTGCACCGCGATTGGGGACCGTCGGGCTTCGATCGGAGACAGATGCTTGTGCTCAGCGGTGTCTATGCATTGCCCGTAGGCCGGGGCCAGGCATACATATCGAATCCCAACCGGTTCGTTCAGACGCTCGCCGGGAATTGGAACATCGGTTCGATTGTGAGTCTGATCTCCGGAACTCCGTTCAACGTGTCGGCCGGCGGAGACGTGGCCAACGTTGGGGGCGGCACGCAGCGGGCGCAGAAGGTGGGCAATCCCTACTCTGGCACTGGATTTCAGCAGAGCCGGACCCAATGGCTCAACAAGAGCGCCTTCGCGATTCCGGCGCAATATACTTTCGGCAATGAGCATAGGAACGATTTGGTGGGGCCGCTCTATAAGGATGTCGACTTCAGCGCGTTCAAGAACTTCTCTGTGACCGAACGCGCGACGCTTCAGTTCCGGGCGGAATTCTTCAACGTGTTAAACCACACGAACTACTCTAATCCCAGCAACAACGTTCAATCGTCTTCTTTCGGACAGATCCTCAGTGCGAATGGAGCCGGCCGCGACATCCAATTCGCGTTGAAGGTGCTGTTCTGAGTTTTTAATGACCGCGGAGGGCACGCCGGCATTGAGGCAACCCCCAAACGATATTCACGCAACAGAGACTGCGATTGAGGTGCGAATGGAGCCGGTTAATACGGAGGAAACATTGGATACTGCTGTCAACCTGGAGGCAGTCTGCGAGCGATACAAGAAGCTCTATGCTGGATTAGTCTTCGATGTTTTGGAAAGCATGGGACTCTCCAATCAAGCGCTATCGCATGAATTGGTAGCTTTGGCTCCGGGGATGAAGCTCGCCGGACCAGCGTTCACCATAAAAGGCGCGTTGAGCGCGGAACGGGATTCCGCCTCCCGTCACGAGCGTATGCGCGCGATTTCCACCATGACCAACCCCTGCGTCGAGGTACGCGACCGCGGCACCACATTCAATGTAGCCATCTACGGAGAACTGAGCGCGACCACGGCCCGGGCTCATGGCGCCGTAGGCGCTCTGATCGATGGAGGCACGCGGGATTCCAGTCATCTGATCGCTATGGGTTTTCCTGTCTTTGCGCGCTACCGATCCCCGGTGGAGGCATTTGGGCGATACACCTGGCTTAAGTGTCAGGTGCCCATCCGCATTTCCGGAGAGTTGAGCGAGACGGTAATCGTGCATCCGGGAGACTTTATTTTTGGGGAAGAAGATGGGGTCATCGCGATTCCTAAAGATGTGACGCTGTCCGTTCTCGAGGAGTGTGAACGGATTAAGTTACTCGAAGACCAGGCCCGTCACGACTTCGGCCGCGGGGACGATCCTGTCGAAGTGTTTCGGCGATATAACCGCCTGTAGACTTACAGCCGGCTTGCAGTCGTTCCTAAGCGGGGGATTTACTAGAGCATTTTCGCTCATTAGTCTATACAGACCGGCAGCAGCCAGTGTGGCTTTTCATTAAGGAAAAGCCACGTCGAGAGTATCTCCACCGTAAGCATTGTGAGCGAAAATGCTCTAATGTGAATAGGATTGGCCCGGCACGTTCTGCTGAGTCTGGAGTTTCTCCATCTCAGGCCGCGCTTGTTCTCTACCAAAAATTGCAGCCGCCATGATCCTAGAGCGTTTTCACTGTAAATGTAGACCGAAGAAAACTCTGCCGAAGCAGCTTTTCCTCAAGAAAAGCTGCACATAGCCACTCCCGGAGAGTACACAGGAGCAGTGAAAGCGCCATAGACTGGGTCTTTTCTCCGAACTCCAGGCAATCCTCTGCACACCAAGCGTAACGACAACACTGTCCATTGAGATTTGTGGAATCCCACGTCCGAGAATCCGGATATATCTTGCGCGCTCTTTGCGACAGATACATAGGAAACGTAAATCTTGGCCGCGCCAGGCAGGCGATTCTCTATCACGGAAGAATCAGAGACGAGGACCCCAGATGCTGTTTGATCACGCGGGTGACGACCGCTTTCAGCGTCTCATTGGTTTTGGGAAGAACGAAACTCTTCTCCGCCTCCGACCAGTCGAGTTTGAAGCTGGTAGAGAGTGCGGAGATCCAAATCTGCCGCACCGGAGCATTTGGTGTAATCACAAATTTGCCCGGCGGCTCATCAAACTGAATACTGAGCACTGAGTTCTGTTCTTCCACCTCAAACCCGGCTTCCTCTTCCACCTCGATGAGACTTCTCTTCAGTGCTTCAATCGAGGCATCTGAATGGCGGCGGAATGCGGTTTCATCTAGCATAGTCTGAGTGTAGCAAGACTTAAAAAGGAAGCATGAAGAAACGTTTTAGGTTTTTGGCTATTGCCTCGCTCCTTCTCTGCTGCCTGCCTGCTACTTTGGCGCAACCTCCACTCGAGCCCGCCCATGAACTCCTCAAGGATGTCGTCTTCAACGAGCTGCGCGCTCGCCGGCAAGAGAGTCTTTGGGAATACCGGATACAAAAACGCGTCGGCCAGAAGAACACGGAAGAGCTGCAGATTGAAACCAGGTTTGGGCCTGTCTATCGCGTGCTCGCGCGCGACGGAAAACCGCTCAACGCCGCCCAGCAACAGCAGGAAACGACCCGGCTCCAGGAGCTGCTGCACGATCCTGCCAAACAGGCAAAGGTTAAGCAGGAACACGAGGCGGATGAACAGCGCCTGGAGCGGCTCATGCGCTTCATGCCCGACGCCTTCCAATGCACCTACGACGGCATGGAAGACGGCAATCTCAAGCTCAAGTTCCAGCCCAATCCATCCTTCAATCCGCCTACTTACGAGGCGCGGATTTTTCACGCTCTGGCCGGTGAAATCTGGGTCAATCCCAGCCAAAAGCGCCTGGTAAGCCTAAAGGGACGCATCATCGAAGAGGTTGACTTCGGCTTTGGCTTGCTGGGGCGGGTCAATAAGGGCGGCGAGTTTGAAGTCCGGAGGGAACAACTCAGCGCTACGCAGTGGAAAACGAGCCTGGTGTATGTCAAGATGACAGGACGC
Organism: uncultured Acidobacteriaceae bacterium; assembly: GCA_963705665.1. Lineage (GTDB taxonomy): Bacteria > Acidobacteriota > Terriglobia > Terriglobales > Acidobacteriaceae > PALSA-350. The sequence continues at coordinate 5,936 of CAVPKQ010000001.1, forward strand.
TTGATCCTCTTTAAGACCCTCACCAGGGATGAGCGCGAAGCCCGATCGGATTTCAAGTCCGTATCCCCCAACGTCAGCCTGCAAGATGCAATTAGCATGCTCGATTCTCATGCCGCACGGCAGCAAGCGAAATGCTGTGACTCAGCCCCTAACCGCGGCCCGAATCTTGGGAAGGCCCGAGATCGCTTGCTTGAAGCCGGGCTGCTGCTCGATCAGATCGATCAATTTGCGAATGACTTTGTCGTCCACCTCCGCGACCCGGTCGAGCCCAACGGGATATCGCACCACGGATTCGAGACCGGTGTCTGAGGACTGCAATTGTCCGTGAGGTTCAGGCAGCCTTACCTGGATATCGATCCGCCGTTCCGCATCGCCATGCTGCCGCGCAAAGTAATCGCGATATTGTTCGTAAACCGAGCGGACGGCCTCCAGGACCTTTTCTTGCACCAGCTTGTAGTCTCCGCCCCGGTGCAGATCTACCACCAGCTCATGCCACGCATATTCGGTTCCGGGAAGCTGTTTGAAAAGAGGCGTGGTCGGCTGAAAGAGTACGTAATTGGCAAACACAACGATTCGTCCTGTTCTTCCAAGTAAAACATTTTTGGCCCGGTTTAAAGCCTCTGCCCTTGAAACTCCCTCACCTCAGCCTATCCTGGGTGCCCCAGGTCCCGATTCTGGGACCTGGGATTCCACAAATCATTATGTGCAGAATGCGCAAAAGCTACTCCAGCGTATTCCCGCCATTTACCGAGATCTTCTGCCCGGTAATGAATCCCGCCGCATCACTTGCCAGGAAAGCAACCGCTTTGGCGACATCTTCGGCAACTCCCATGCGCTTCATGGGAACGTTCGCAGCGTAGGCTTCCATTTCATCTTTGCTGACATCCGCATGGCGCTCCGTAGGAATCCAACCGGGCGCCACCAGGTTCACAGTGATACCCGCCTCGGCGAGCTCACGAGCCCAAGAGCGCGTCTGCCCCAGTTGCGCGCCTTTGGCGGCGACATAATTCGCGAATCTCGGATTTCCCAGCTCGACCACTTCACTGCCGATCTGAATAATCCTTCCCCAGCGGCGGGACCTCATGCCGGCAACCACTTGCTGCAGAATCAGCAGCGGCGACTTCACAAAGAATTCCAATTGATCGAGGTATGCTTGCCAGCTCTGCTCTTCTATCGAGAGAAAAGGCTGCGGACCTGTGGCATTGATCACCACGATGTCCGGCTCACCGTAGGCCGCCCTGATCTTTGTGACCAAGTGGGCTACATCGTCCTCCCGGCGGACATCGGCGCGGAAGGCGCAAGCCTCTCCACCGCTCTGCTTGATCCGTGCGCATACCTGCTCGGCGCCGCTTTGATTGGCCCAGTAGTTGACCGCAACCTGGGCTCCGCATGCGCCCAACTCAAGCGCAATCGCTGCGCCCAGGCCGCGTGACGCTCCGGTTACCAGCGCGGCGCGGTCTTTCAATGTGGCCATGGGAATGCCGCCGCCCGCTTAAAAAGGAATGTCGTCATCGGTAATCTCCGTGCCCGCATAATCTTCGGCTGGAGCGGGAGGATGCTGATCGAAGGAACCGGTGTTCGAGCGGGAATAGCTGCCGCCGCCTTCTCCTTCGCCGCGGCCGGTCAGCAGCACCAGATCGTTGATGATGATCTCGGTGCGGTAGACCTTTTTGCCGGAATCCTTGTCATCCCAGGAGCGCGTCTGCAGGCGCCCTTCAACATAAAGCTTCGATCCCTTTTTCACGTAATCGCGAATGATCTCCGCCAGCCGCTGGAAGGCGGTAAGGTTATGCCATTCCGTGCGGTCCTGCCACTCCCCCGCCTTATCTTTGAATCGCTCTGAAGTCGCTATCGAGAAATTAGCGACAGCGGTGCCGCTGGGCAGGAACTTGACTTCGGGATCCTTGCCTACGTTTCCCACGAGAATGACTTTATTGACGCTCTTTGGCATGAGTTGTCCTTTGACCGGAGTAAGCGAAAGGATAGCAGAAACCAGCCTCCATTTCTCTCAACGATGGTGGGAGCGGTTCTTCAGCCACTTGGCCCCGCCAATGAGGGAAAACAGCGTCCCCAGGGGCAAGCAAAACATGGTCAGGATGAACAGCATCCAACCGTCATTGGTGCGCGGGCCATGCTCGGAAATGCCGCCGAAGACGCTCCGCACCAGCAGCACGGAGATAATGCCGACAATGAGCAGCCCCAGCCCCATGGCCAGGAGCAGCCGGGTGTCGCCTCGCATGGGCTTTCGGGATTGGCTCAAGACCAGACCGCGAGCATGACGTAGACCACTACCCCGGTCACTGAAACGTACAGCCAGATAGGTAGGGTGTAGCGGGCGAGAGCGCGATGCTGGCGGAAACGCCGGCTCAAAGAGAAGAAAAAGGTGATGAGAATCAGCGGTAAGGCAACCGCCGAAAGCACGATATGGCTGGCCAGTATGCTCAGGTACGCCGTCCTGATCGCGCCGTGACCGGGAAAAACCTGGTCGCCGTGCAGCGTGTGATGAATGATGTAGCTCACCAGGAACAGCGAAGAGAAGACAAACGCCGCGATCATCGAATTGCGATGCGCGGGAATATTGCGCTGCCGGATGAAATAAAAACCGGCTAGCAGAGCGATGGTGCACAAACCATTCAGCACAGCTTCCAGAATAGGGAGGAAGTTGAGGCGCGTGGTAAAGCCCGGGGCTGCCTGGTGCACAAACAGCAGCCAGCACAAAAAGGCTATGGCAGCCACACTCACGGCCACAAGCCCGGCAACGGGCAGAGCAGCCGAAGAGGGCCGATTGGATTGCGCGATGGGCACGTCAGTCACTCCTTAAATATTTGTTGTTGCACCTGGGCGGGTGCCCCAGGTCCCGATTTTGGGACCTGGGATTCTCCGGTTCTCATCTCGAGCTGCCTTGTTCTCTTAGCTGTGCCCCACGAATGCAATCAATGAGCGAGCTTTATCGGCTGCGGAAAACTGTGGCTTTGTATCAGGGCACGACTTCAGTCGTGCCGCAACCGCCTCAAAACCCGGTCGGCTTCAGCCTCTGAGGGATCTTTGTGCAGCTGGACTTAAGCCCCCATTCCTTCAGCAAGCTCCGGGTCTTTCCAGTCCGAATCTTATCCAAAAACGTCAAGCGGCTGGCCGGTTTGTGCGCCGATTCACAATGGCCCACGATGCGGCAAAAGTCAGAAGGCAGAAGAGCACAGTCACGGCAAGGTTCACGGGCATGCTGAATGCCATTCCGCCTTCTGGAAAAAGGCTGCCGCGCAATGCTTCTACTCCGTAAGTCAGCGGGTTCAACAGCATGCAAAAGCGCAGCCAGCCGGAGGCCCCGCTCAAGGGAAAGAGCGCGCCTGAACCCAGCCATAAGGGGATGAGCAGCAGGTTGATGATGGCGTGGAAGGCCTGCGTAGAGTCCATCGGCCAAGCGATGGCAAAGCCCAGCGCCGTCAGCTCGAAGCTGATCAATACAATCACCAGCACGCTCATTCCGATGGCCTCAGGCGTCATGCGGGCTCCGACCAGAGGTCCAAAGACGAGGAAAATAATGCCCTGAATCGCCGCCAGCGTCGCTCCGCCCAGCACCTTGCCCAACACGATCGACGACCGGCTCACCGGAGCCGCCAATACGGAGAGCAAAAAGCCCTCGTTGCGGTCGGTAATCAACGACATCATGCTGAAAATCGCGGTAAACAGCACGATCATCACCACCGCTCCGGGGAAGAAATAGGCCATGTAATGCTCAGAAGAGGAGCCGCTCGCTCCGCTGCTGAAACTGTGGGCGAATCCCGAGCCCAGCACCACCCAGAAGAGCAGCGGTGAAGCGATCACGCCCACCACCCTGGCCTTTTGCCGGTAAAAGCGGACTATCTCGCGCAGCCATAGGGTGTATGCCGGTACCAGAATTCCGGGCGAGGCAACATTGGCGGTGCGCGGAGCCGGTGCGGCGATGGTCGCCATTTTTATTCCTCCTCTTTCGCTTCGGCCCAGAAGCGGTGTCCGGTGCGCTGAATGAAGACATCTTCCAAGCTGGGCTTGGCAACCGAGATTCCGTTGATTTCACCCGGGAAGGCCTCGACCACGCTGGTTACGAAGCGATGTCCGTCGGGGCGCTCGAGCCGCACGGTGCGGCCCAGCACTGTGGGATGTACGCCGAAGCGCGCCGCCATCCGCGCTGCCAGATCGGAAGCGCCGTCTTCGCTCCCGGTCTCAAAGAGCACCACGTCTCCGCCGATAGCCGACTTCAATTCCAATGGCGAACCCAGCGCCACCAGCTTGCCCTCGTTCAGAATGGCCAACCGATCGCAGTGTTCGGCCTCTTCCATCAGGTGGGTGGTAACTAGAATCGAAACCCCCTCTTGATCGCGTAGCATGCGCAAATACTGCCAGAGATCGCGGCGGGCGCCCGGATCCAATCCGGTCGAGGGTTCATCGAGCAGCAGCACCGAAGGCGAGTGAATCAGCCCTTTGGCCAACTCCACCCGGCGCTGCATTCCACCGGAAAGGGATTCGACATAATCGCCGGCGCGATCGCTTAGACCCACCCGGCCGAGCACCTCCTTGATGCGGGTCCTCAACCGCGGACCGCTCAAACCATAAAGGTGACCTTGATGCTTGAGATTTTCCGTCACCGTCAACTTAATATCCACGCTCTTAGCCTGGAAGACGATTCCCGTCTGCTGGCGAACCTTATTCGGCTCGCGGGCGGCATCGAAGCCCAGAATTCGCGCGCTTCCCCCGGTCGGCGTCATCAAGGTCGAGAGGATGCGGAAGAGCGTCGTCTTACCGCTGCCGTTAGGACCGAGCAAACCGAAGATCTCCGCCGGATGAACGGCAAAGCTCAAGTCGTCCAGCGCCAGCCGGCTGCCATAATTGTGGGACAGGTGCTCTAGCTGGAGAGGCATGGCGGCGGTCGCGCCGTTCACTATGCCGTTCGACCTTGAACGCGCAGGATGTTCGCTCAACGTTGCCATGCGCTTATCTCCTTCCGGTTGCATCCAGCATCATGATGGTGAGCAGGAGCGGCAAATAAGTCACGCTGGCTTTCAATAAACTGCGGGCGTAGCCTCTCGATTCAGCCTCGGTGCGCGCCCTGGTGACACCGGAGAAGCGGATGGTAAAGGCAAGGTAGCCCAGGCCGAGAAGTATTGCCGCCACCAGATAGAAGCGCCCGGCGATGTGCAGATAGTACGGAACCAGGCTCACCGGGATCATGAGAACAGCGTAGATCAGCGCTTCCGAGACGGTCGACCAGCCATCCAGCGCCACTGCCGGCAGCATGCGGATACCGCCACGTCTGTAATCTTCGCGATAGAGCCAGGCGATAGCCATGAAATGGGGGAATTGCCAGACGAAAAGGATGGCGAAGAGAGCCACCGCAGGCAACTCGATCATGCCTCGCGCGGCCGTCCAACCCAGCAGCGGAGGCATTGCGCCGGGAAAAGCTCCAACAAACGTCGCCAGCACGGTAATGCGCTTAAGCGGCGTGTAAATCGCGACGTAGGCGAGCGCAGTCAGCAACGTAAGCGCAATTGTGACCGGGTTGGTAAAGTAAGCCAGGATGCAGGCGCCCCCGGTAAAGCACGCCAGCCCCGCGGCCAGTCCGTGGAAAATGCTGATGCGGCCGGTCGCCAGCGGCCGCCGCGCCGTGCGCAACATCTTGGCATCGATCTTGCGCTCTATAACTTCGTTCATCGCGGATGCGCCAGCAGAGACTAATCCAATGCCTAGCAGCGCCTCCAGCAGGCTCCAATGCATGCTGGGAATGCCGGAGCGCATCGATCCTAAATAAAAGCCGGCCCAGGCGGTTACAACCACCAGGGCAGTCACCCTCACCTTGAAGAGCACCTGGTAATCGGCCAGGAGCGTCGGCGTCTTGACCGCAGAAGAGGCCCCTGCCGGCACAAATTCCAGATCGTGGCTTGGCAAAACAGCGGCTGCGCGCGTGGTGGCTTGGGCGGTTGGCGTCACGGCGATACAGCCCCCGTCGCATATTGGCCGAGATGATTTGGATTTTTCGACATCGAGTGCGAAGCGCTATCTTTTGCGAAGCGCTCTCTTTTTATGATAGCAAGCAAATCCGGTAAGACGAGCCCGGCTCTCCCAGCCGCGAAAAGATTCGTGGCCTAGAGCGGAACGCGCTCTTCATCGGCCATTGCGGCTAATTTGTCATCTCGACCGGAGCGTTCATGGGCCTGCGGACCACCCAAGGGGATGAAAATCGGGTTTCAGCTTGAAAAGTGAGCGAATTTTCTCCCAGGGCTTTGTATCAGGGCATGGCTTTAGCTGTGCCCTGATACGAAACGCGGCGGCCACATATAGGACACCGGGGCTCTGCTAAGTGATTTTCGAGAGAGCGAAGCGCAGTGGAGAGATCTGCACCTTAAACCGATGCTTGATTATCTGCTTTTCTCCCATCGTCCTTTACCAGATATTCATCCACTAGAACCGCCACCAGCACCGCCGTGGGCACTGCCACCAGAGCCCCTACGACGCCCGCCAGTTTGGATCCCATCAATAACGCCACCAGCACCGTCAGACCAGCCAAGTCCATGCTGCTTTGCATGATCCGCGGGGTTAGAAATGAGGTCTCCACCTGGACGTAGATAACATAAAAAGTCAACGCGCCCAGGACCTTACCCCAGGAATCGATAGCGGCCACGAGCAGAACTAAAGCCATTGAAACCATGCCGCCCACCACGGGCACGATATTCAGCACTCCCATGAGAACACCCAGCGCATAGGCATAGCGGATTTTCAGCAGTACAAAGACAATAGTGCTCAGAACGCCCAGGATGCACATCAGCGATGCCTGGGCCAGCAGCCACTTGCCCATACGCCGGTCCGCCCTCAGCAGGGTGCGGTCGAGCCGCGTTCTGACGCCTATGGGAAAGAGGGAGAGCGCCCATCGGTATGCGATATCTCCCTCCAGCATGAAATAAACAGCCAGCACGACAACCGACAATATATCCGCGACTTTTTTTGCCCAGTCCGTGATCGAAAGAAAAATATATTCCGCGAAATTGGAAGCAAAGCCCTGGACCTTCGCATTGAGTGCAGCGACATTCAGATGCGACGCGAAAGGCAGATTTCTCAGCCGTTCCAGTAATTGGGGACCGCGCCATGGCAGATCTTTCATGAACTGCCGCAGGTCGTACGCCACCGGCGGCAATGCGAAAGAAAAAAACAGAGTCGCGCCGCCGCCCACCGCCAGCAGCATCAGCGCAATCGCCAGACCCCGGTTAGGCCTCCAGCCCTTGATCCGCAACCCCATGATCCCGCGTATGACCGGTGTGAGCACTACCGCGGTGAGCGCGCTCACATAGAGCAGGAGCAGAATCTCCCGCATGACATAGGCAAGAAAAAGCGCCAAAGCGATGGCAAAGGCAAAGAGAATATTGCCGCGCGTAAACTGCGCGCGGCTCTCCGTCTTGCGGATTGCTTCCGGCGCGACGTTCTCGACCATGACCTCTGGACTATCCATCGCCCCGCTTCCCTCGATTGCCATTTTTACTATCGCCTCGCCCTACGCCCTCAAGCAGCCATTGGAGACTTACGCGCTCTATTACCTTGAGAGCCACCTCGCGCGGCGCCAGCCCAGTGGTCACGACGGTGAGATGCGCCGCGCGATAAAGAGGTAAGCGCCGTTGATGCCGCATATACAGATCTTCAGGCGTGGTCACGAGCGGCCGGGTTTCGCATTCCCTCCCAATGCGCGCCAACAGTTCCGGCAGCGAGAGCATCGAGAAAAACCATGCAGCTCTCTTCCCACTTCAGAAGAGAGGCAAGACGAGCCGGTCCTCAATGGACCCTCCCCCAAGCGCAAGCACCACCCTTTTCTCGCCGCTCAACCTCTCCAATTCCTGCCGCTCTCTGGCTCGAAAATAGGATTCGCCGTGTTCGCGAAAAATCTCGGGGACAGTCTGCCCGCAGCCGCTTTCGATTAGGTTGTCCAGGTCAAGAAAGCGCCAGCCGAGGATCTCAGCCAGACAGACGCCGACGGTGGATTTGCCTGCCCCCATGAATCCGGTCAAGAGCAGACGGGAGAGCCTCTCGCCGGCCCCCGTAGCGGTTCCGCTTCGTTGCTGGTCCTTTTCGTTCAATGAACAGCATTATAGGAGCCGCAGGACCCTTGTTCCCCTACCTG
>CAVPKQ010000002.1:0-34504 GCA_963705665.1 uncultured Acidobacteriaceae bacterium
GCGGCAAAGCTTCCGAACAGCAGGCCTGCGGCCTTATCGGTTTCTGCTTTGACGATGTTAAAGATGTGAGCCGGGACGGCCTTGCTCCGGAAGCGGTCGAGATCATGGGTTAACGGCTCCCCCTTATACAAGGCTGCGCGATGAATATAGTCCTGAGTTTGCAGGAGCTCGATCATCATTTCAGCAGCCTCTATTCCAAGCGGAGGTTTTTCCGGGTATTGAGTCACATGATCCACATAGAAAACCCCGCCGCCTAGCGCGCGAACCGCAGGCAGGCTATAGATGATGTCGCCGAGTTTTCCGCTATGTCGAAAGGTATTCAATGCTATTCCAATTCGGTTCTAGTCTTGTTCGGTTCAAGCACACCGATACTGCGGGCCACACTGCGCAGGCTTTGAACCCACACCCTGGGCAGGAAGGACTGCGCGCTCACGCCGATCTGAAAGAGGTCGGCGCCCTGAAGCGGGATTCTGAATTCCTGCATGCGAAAGACCGGAATGAAGGCGTTCAACAGCCCGTTTTTCACTGCGTACTCCAGGACTGCCGGCTGGATAGTTTCACCGGGAGAAAGCTGGTCGATCACATCTCCCAGTGTTGAAAGCATTTTTCGGAATATCAGAAACGTGCCGGAGAACCGTGCGCCCGCCCGCAAAAGCCTGTCCACTAGATCGCCGAGGCTGCCCGAGGTAGGAAGCGATCCCAGCGGAAGGGAATCCATAAACCTCTCGATGAGGCGCTTGAGGAGGTTGCGGGAGACTTCGTCCTTCGAGACGCTGAGCTCCGATAGAGCAGCCAGAATCTGCCCTTCGTCACGCAGGGGCAGCGCCACGAAGAGAAGGATCAGGGATCGTCTCTCGGAGATTGTCAGAGCGCCCGTCAGGGCCCAATCCAACAACACGATGTCGCCGGTCGCCTGGTCGACACGCAGATTTCCCACATGGGGATCGGCATGGAAAGGAGAGATTTCCTCGGTGGAGAAAAGAGGACGGGCCACCAGGGACTCGACCAGTCTGCGGGCGAGCCCCCGGCGGCGCTGGGGATCATCGCGGAAGGCATTGGTGATCTTGACGCTGCGCTCTTCGGTCATCGCAGTGATGGTGTCGGTGGAGAGGGCGGCGATCGGCCGCGGTATCCGGATGCCGGGAACCCCGGCGTAGCGTTGCGCCGCCGCAATCAAATTGCTTCGCTCGCTGACAAAGTCCGTTTCGCGCTCATACAGCTCGCGCACGCTATCGAGGATGGCCCGCAGGTTGAGCTTGCCGAGATCGTAACTTTTCTGGTTTGCATCGAAATAATCGGCGAGCTCGGCAAGCAAGTTCATATCTTCCTCAAAGTACCTGGGGATGAATGGCTTGAGTACCTTAAACACGCCCGGTTGAGTTGCAACATCCGGCGAGTTCGGCGATGTAAATCGCAACAAAGCGCTGACGCTGCCTTCGCCGTAGAGCCCCGGCTGCAACTCCACACCGTGCTGAGCCAGCACGCCTCCAATCTGCTTTTTGACCTCGGATCGGATTTCCGGCTCATCGACCTCACGTATTCCATCTTCCAGGGCCATAAGGCGCGCGCGGAGGCCATAGTCAAGGTTGGTGTTGCGCGCCAGTGTCTGGCCGATCTTCTGGAAAACTGGGACGCGCCGGATGAAGGCGACGATGCGGTCTTCGAGCGATGTCGCTAAGGGAAGCGTGAGTTGTTCGATGAGTTTGGGTATGAGGCGATCCGGGGAGAGCCGCGCGCCGATGAAGTTAAAGCCGTCGCGCACCACGGGCCGCCATTTTTCATAGACCGCCGGTACAAGCTCCTCAATGGGAAGAAATTCCAGGAACATCTGTTCCAGGAGCTTGCGATGCGATTGCCAGTCCACCTGCGCAAGGGCCTTCTCCAGCTTCGGCGTATCGACCTGGCTGCCCGAGATAGCCGCGTACAGAGAGGGCGCAACGTCTTTGGGCAGGACTTCGAGTAAGCGCGCGAGAGTCGCCGATTTACCATGCATGGACGATGGATCCATAGGAGTCTGACCTCTTTCAGGAGCCGCGCCGGAGAAGAATGACAATCAAGGAGATGCACGCGATTTCAATGAGCCATTGACCGAGATTAGAGCCTGGCCAGGAGAAGATATTCGAGACTCGTACGCCCTTGGATTTCAATGCGACGCCAATAGCCAGAATGCCGCCGGCGAAGACCAGGGAGGTGAGGCGGTTTACGCTCCGGCGGAGACGGCGAACCTCCTCCGCACCCGGTGTATCGACCAGCGTCCGCGGCGGCCTGGAGCGGTTCGTGGGCAACAGACGCAGCAGAGTGCCCAGGCTCGCTGGTGCTCGTCCTGCTGCGAGATCCGCGACGGAACGAAAGACCATGCTGGTAAGATCCTGCTGCATCAGCTTCTGGGCGAATGGAGCCGTTTCACTCCACGGATCGAATTCCGGATCGAGGTTGTATGTAATCCCGGAGAGGATACCCATGGCTCGCGTCATGAAAAGCATCTCCGTTCGAAATTGAAACGGCGCCGCTGCCATAAGTCCTTCGTACTTTTGTAGGAAAGCCTGAGCCGCGGGACTGGAAAGATCGCTTTCTCGCATCTGGCCGAGGAAAGTTCCCCAAAACTCATCCAGTTGGGACTGAAGCATCTCCTCGACCCGATCCAAATCAGCCCCTCGTTGCAGCACCCCGAGTTTGGAATACGAATCGAGAATTCGCCGCGCGTCGCGTGTTCCTAGACCAATGGCGAACTCGCGCAGCCCTTCACGGAAGGCCGGGGGCATTTCGACAACCATCCCAAAATCGACGATTACAAGCTGAAACGGTCTCTCAGGCGCGTATGGCACCGGATCGCCCGGCTCGAAACCCTTCCAGTCGATCGGATGCTCGATGGCCTCTTCAGGAGTTGGTAAGGGACGGATAAATAGATTTCCGGGGTGGGGATCGGCATGAATACGGTAAGTAACAAAAAACTGTGTGAGGTACGCATCGTAAACCTTACGCGCGACGGCTTTGCGGTCGATGCCTGCCCGCTTTAGGCCGGCCAAGTCGTCGATTCGGATATAGGAAACGTCCTCCATTGTAAGAATGCTGGAGGAGCTCTGGCCATGATAGATGCGAGGCGCTGCCAGCCCTGGATCGCCGGCAAAGTCTTCCGCGAATAACTCCGCGTTGAGAGCCTCAAGCCGCAGATCCAACTCATTCATGGTTACCGTATCGAATTCCTGGACGATGGCATCGACATCCGCGCGCCTGGAAATTGGCTTCACCAATTTCAGCCAGGAGGACATGCGCCGGAGCAGCTTCATGTCCGCACCTATCATTTCCCGGATGCCGGGGCGGAGTACTTTGACAACCACCGGTTCGCCGGCAATGGTTTGCGCCCGGTGGACCTGCGCCAAAGATGCGGAGCCAATCGGCCGGGGAGATATTGAGGTGAAAACCTCTTCGATGGGAAGGCCCAAGCCGGCCTCGATCTGCTCGAAAATGATCTCGCTGTGCACCGGCGGAACTTCGTCGCGCAGCGAATCGAGCTGCTGCGTGATTTCCATCGGCAAGACATCGACACGAGTGCTGAGAAACTGGCCTAGCTTGATCCAGAGGCCCTGAAGATCCAGCGCCAGCTCCTTATAGAGTCCTGTAAGGCGCTGCCAGCGAGGAACCCAGGGACTGCGAAAAACGCGCAGTAAGGGCCACCTCAGGATGTAGTCCCACCAAAGGAAGTGGATCGCGACTCGCGCAAAATAGAAGCCGATACGAAGCCGCCGCCGCCGTAGAGTGCGAGCATCGAGCTCCCGATGCGCCGGTTCCTGGTTGAGTGGCTTGGATCTTCCGGCTCCCGGCATAGAGGTCACACGCTCCTCAGATGAGATGCCGCCAATTCGGGCGGCCATCTCTCTTTCCTCGACATTCGCAATGCTAACCTCGCCCGGGTGTCGAGACGTAATCCTTTCCGGCGATGGCCGGGGCGGCCAAGCAGCTTTACCGGAAATCTTCATTGGCATCTGCGGCGTCCTATCCCACGGCCTGTGTTCTATGCGTAAAGTTGCCGGCGGCCTGCTCCCGGAGCATCGAGCAGACTACCGCTTCGAATTTCTCACATGATTTCGGGTTCTCAGTGCGCGCCGCAAGACGCTTGGCGGCGGTTTGGTACTTCTCCTGGGCCAACATGTTGAGGATCATGGGGCGCAAAGTCATTTCGTTCACGTCGCCTTCGCGCAGCAATTCGCATGCGGATGCTTTGCGGACAACCGTAGAAAACATCATTTGATCCAGATTCGATATCAATCCGAGATAAGGAGTGCCGGCGGACAAGGCTTGTTGTCCGGACATCGTGCCCCCATTGCAGATGACAAGCCGCGAGCGGGCCGCGGTTTCGCTACCAGGAAGGAAATCGGCGGCAAACACATTGCCGGGGATTGGTTCAGGTTTCCAACGGCCTGCCGTGGCTACGACCGCGGTGAGAGGTAACCGCTCGAGAACGTTGAAGAGGGCGCTCAGCAGATCGGGCCGCCCAGTGCTGCCTAACGATACATAGACGATAGGCCGGTCCTCCGGTATGCGATCCCACCATTCGGGTTTTTCCACGGTGGGAGACCACAGAATCGGGCCGATAAACATCTGCTTCGGCGGCAGCTGCTGCTTGAGGGTAAAGAGCTCGGGATCGTTCGGATATACGGTAAAGTCGCCGTAAGTATTGCATACCCTGATATCCGGACTGATTCCCGGAAGGCCGTATTTCATACGGACAACGTTCAGGGGAATCGCCTGATAGGCGAAGGCCAGGGGTTGAATGACCTGGAAGATCAAATTCGAGAGCGGCATTCCGAGTATGCCGGAGAGCGGAGAGTTGGGGAGCTCATATTGAATGTCGACCGCTGGACTCCAGTGGGCGTCGGCTATGTTGATGTAGGCTACCTTGGCCAACCGGCTGCTGATTGCGAGGGAGTGGCGCTGATCGCCCACCACGATATCCGGCTTGAACGCGCGCAAGACGCGTAGGTCTTCCTGAACGTAGCGGTCGAGGGTCTCCGCATCGTGAACCGGTTCCTGACGCGTCAGTCGTTCCTCAACAACGGAACTGGCGAGCGTCTTCAGATCGGCCACTTCGAGACCGTTTTCAGAAATCAGATTGCTATAGCGAGGATCGCGCGCCAGGCAAACCCGGTATCCCTGCCCGCAGAGGTGCGCCGCCAGAAGCGACGGACGCGCCACGTGAGAAATGGCCAGCGCCTCGCTTATGAAAAGGACGCGCGGCGCGCCGCCACGCGATGGCAAACTCCGCGAGTGTATGCCCGCAGCGGCTACCTTTGGATGCCGTTCCAGTTGTCCGCGATGGCTATTGAAATCGAAGGGCAGGTTCAGTTTCGCCATCACACCCAGCGCATAATGTTGCCGGTGTTGAGTGAGGTCGGCAGTGGTATAGCTTACGCCTACATGGGGAAGATGAACGAATCGGCCCCGCCGCGCGCGTATCATATGGCGCCACAGACGCCAATCGAGAGGAGGCAGATCGCAGATTCCACCCGCGGCGTCGTATGCGCTCCGGGTCATCACCGCATCGGAGAGCTCAATAAAGCAGTGGCGCTCCAGCGATTTCCTTGCCTCCGCATCCCAGGCGGGCTTCCTCAGGATGTAAGGCATGCCGGCGAAGGGCGCGATCGGCAGCGGCGGCGAGAGCTGTTCCTTCAAATCCATAGAGAATTTTTCTCCATAGAGCGCGCCTAGAAAGTGGTACGGCAGCTCAACCGCCTTCTGCAGGAGATCCTTTGAATTGGCCTCACCTGTGAAAAGGATGCGAGAGTCGCAATAGACCAGGTCGAGCGCGGCTCTGCCGTCATCGAACGCGTCCACACAGCGGCGAAAGTGTTCCCGTTCAAAGGCATTGCCGGGATCGAGGAAAGCCAGCAGGTCCCCATGCGAAAGCTGCGCTCCGCGCCGCTTGAACTCGACTTCAGAGTTGGCGGCGCCATTTTGCCGGGAGAGATTTTGGTAATGTATCCGTTGGTCGTGAAAAGAAGAGACGAGTTCTGCGGTCGCATCGCCAACCTGGTGGTCTTCGGAATGGCCGCCGACAATCCATAGTTCCCACTCCGGATGGCTTTGCGAGACAACCGATTCAATGGCGAAAGAGAGCATCGACCCAGGCGCCCCTGCGGGCGCAGGCAGGTTCACCTCTGCCTGAGTCGACATCACAACGCTGATGAGGCTTTCTTTCCCTTGGGGCATATGCTTTCAGTCAAAGAAGCGGGCAGTCACCGCACTGGTAACTGCCCGCCTCGAGATCAAAGGGCTGCCAGTCCCCGCGCACCCTCGGTGAACCAGGCGGTGGTATCAAGCCACTCGCCCGCGCTTTTTACCCGCGCTTCCGTTTCAGGATCGTTAGGCACGCACATCTGCTTCAGCGGAACATCCAGGCGGTGGAAATGACGTTCTCCGAGGAAAATACCGCACTCCCAGGTCACAGCTCCGCTTCCGGCCTGAAGAAATGCATCGATCAGCACCAGCGGGTTGGTCGGATCCAACAACCACTGCCGATATCCCCAGGGTGCAGATCCTTTGGTGAATTCTGGATCGAGGAATTGGGCCGTACCCACGAGATTGCGGCCCGTTCCTACCGAGAGCAAATGGATCTGCGAGAGCGACTTCGCCGGGGATTGCGCGGGATGCCGTGTCGTTCCACCAGCCAAGGTTCCGACTATCGATGCCAGCGCAATCATGGCCGGATTGTTGGCCACCAGACCGCCGTCCACGTAACCGGACTTGTCCGAGCAGCCTTGCATAGATTGGTAGATCGGCAGTTCGAGAGGCGCCGCGCTGGTGCGCATGGCCAGGTCGACAATTCTCTCGTCCATGTCGGGCTGCGTTCCCTTCTTCATGGCGCCGTGCGGCCCGGGAGGCGTGTACGGAAGGTTGGTGAATAGCCTTGGAATCCAGCTCCGATCGATCCCCAGCTTTCTATTGTCCAATTCGAAAGTTACGATAACCACGCCTCTCTTGAGAGACTTGAGAGTCTTGGTTTCGCCAAAATATTTGATGAGAAACTTTTTGAGAATGTCATTCAGGAACAGAGATCGCCATCCCACAATGGCCTCGCCGACCCCCAGGACGGTGCGGAAGATCTCCGCCCCGATTTCCTGCCAGTGATCGGACATGAGCGGATTCAGCGGATGGCTTTGCACCCCAGCGACCGCCTTCTGCACCACCTGATCCTCCTTAAGCCCTTCCAGGATGCTGTGGTTGACCTCGTTCCAGAACTGCTGGATGTGGGCGAGCGCGGCGGTGGGATTATCCGAAGCCGCAAAGAATAGGGCATTGATGCCGCCGGCTGAGGTCCCGGCAAAGATGTCGGTTTGACTCAGGAAGTTCTGTTGGGAGCTTGCCGCTTCCAGACGTGAAAGCAAGATGGCTGTATTGATGCCATTACCGCCATCCATAGCCAGGACCTTGATTGGATTTGCCATCGGACTCTTCGCCTGCCTTTCTGTAATGGATGCTGAACCGCATGGGAGCTTGCTTCGAGCAAGCCCGCTATCTTTCATTTCAGCCGGGACTGTTCTGCCCAGGCTGACTGAATTCCGCAGTGCTCAAGGAGTCACTCTCCAATTTTCCGGGACATTGAGAGCAAGGTTGAGAGTTGCGTCGAAAGACGCTGCGAAGGCCGCGGATTGCTTCGGATCCAGCATCAATGTCATGTGGGATCCGGGAGCTTCGTGGACATCGACATGAGAGCACCAGCGTCTGAGGTTCTTCAGGAGAAAATCGTGTCCTCTATCGAGGTCGCTGCCCTGAGCAGTTCGAAACAGAGTGATCTTGCCGTCGAACGATCGTGGCTCGTAGGTGCGGAAGCCTTTCATGTTGGCGAGAAAAACCCGGAGAGACCGCCAGCCATTTGCCAGAAGCACCGCCGCGAAGCGGCTGCCGGCCATCGGACCCCGCCGCCAAATATCCCCCAAAGACTCAGGAAGGGAGATGCCCATCCATTGGGAAAGCATCCTTATGGTTCGATAGTTGAGTGGAACATGCTCCACAAACGGATAAGAGATGGCCCACCACAGAGGCACCATCATTGAAGCGCCTCCGGGCAAGCGGCCATTTTCCGGAAGGCCGGCATCCATCATCCCAAGGTATCCGACCTCGCGGCCTGCCTCGCGAAGTTGACATGCCATCTCAAAGGCCACTGCACCGCCGAGAGACCAGCCTGCGATAAAACAGGGCCCGTCAGGATACATGGACTCCAGGGCCGCGACATACCGGCGTGCCTGTGCATCCACGGTCGCTATGGCGCTACCCGTGACGAGGCCGGCTGCCTCAAATCCATAGACCGCGCGGTCCTCCATAAGCGCTTCGGCCAACCCGATGTAGCAGGCCGGGCTGCCGCTGGCAGGCGGCGTGAGGAACAGGGGCGGGAGCGATTCGCCGCCTGACCGCGATCGCAAGGGAATCACCCCGTCGGGAAGTTTTTCCGCGCTGTGGCGCGCGGCGTCGACGAACTCAGCAAGAGCCTCGATGGTAGGCGCGCGCATCATTTGCGCCAGAGGCAGTTCCACCGAGAATATTTCCCTCATGCGGGTCGCGAGCCGGGTCGCCGATATAGAGTCGCCGCCCAGCTCAAAAAAATTATGTGTAACTGCTACGGAGTCAAGCTTGAGCAGATTTTTCCAAAGGCCGGCAATTCTGGCTTCCGTGGCCGTGCGGGGCGCAATTTGCGGCTGGCCGGAGGGTGCCTGGACCGCGGGTGGGGGGAGATTCCTACGATCGACCTTGCCGTTCGGAGTCTTCGGCAGGGAATCGAGGCGGACGAAACTTGAAGGAACCATGTACCCGGGTAAACGGCCACCCAAAAAGACGCGAAGGGTGTCAGCCGCAGGCCCTGAGTTATTCGCAACGATGTATGCGACAATCCCTCTCTGTCCGTTGCCCAGCTCCCGTATATCCGCCGCTGCGTCGCGGATTCCTTCATGCGCCAGCAAGGCGCTCTCGATTTCGCCGAGCTCAATCCGGCATCCGCGCAGTTTAACCTGGGTATCGATACGGCCGCAGAACTCAATTTCGCCGTCGCGGCGGAAGCGGCAGAGATCGCCCGTCCGGTAGACCCGCTCCCCATTCGCTAGCCTCAGGAATCTTTCAGAGGTGAGTCCAGGCTGCTTCCAGTAGCCATTGGCGAGGCTCCGCCCTCCAACGATGAGTTCGCCGGGAGCGCCCAGCGGAACAGGTTGCAATGCGCGGTCGACGATCTTCGCCCATACATTGTCGATAGGGCGGCCGATGGTTGGCGTAGTGCAGGTTTCCGACTGCGCAACCAATCCTGACGTTGCTACCACGGCATTTTCCGTAGGGCCGTAGTTATTGACGAGACGAAAAGGAAGACCGGGCGGCGGGCTCTTGCGCAAGCGGTCTCCGCCGGTCAGAAGATAGCGGAGCTTCGCCGTAGGCGGCCAGCGCAGCCCCAACATTTCCTCGGCAAGCTGGGTCGGCGCAAAGCAGATGCTAATGCTATTTTTTACCAGCCAGTCGCGAAGCCCTACGGGATTCGCAATCAGATCGCGGGCGGGAAAATGAATGCTCGCACCGGCTGCAAGGTACGGCCATATTTCCCAGATCGAAGCATCGAATGCGACCGACGCTATCTGCGTGGTGCTGTCCCGGCTGGTGATCTCGAATGCACGGCGATGCCAGGCGATGAGGTTCGCCAGGGCGCCATGGGAAACCGAAACGCCTTTGGGCTGCCCTGTAGAGCCGGAAGTATAGATCACGTACGCCGGATCACTGGCCGAATGAGAGGAGCTGCCGCCCAGCTCGCTCGATCCGGCCGGCGGGCAGTCGCGCTCCGGGTCGATTGCAATCACCGAGCTAGGCAGTGCTTTCGGCGATTGGCCGTTCACAATCACAAATTTCGCTCCACAATCGCGGATCGTGAACTCGACGCGAGCTGCGGGATAACCCGGATCGATCGGAACTGACGCAGCGCCGGTCATCATCACCGCAAGTTGCGCCGTAACGAAATCCACGCCCGAGGCCAGCAACAGGGCAACATGCTCTCCACGCCCAATATTTTGCCGGCGAAGAAACGCCGCCAAGCGCATTGCTTGCCCGTGCAGCTGACCATAGGTCAAGGCCGCGCGTCCATCCGCCAATGCCAGTGCCTCAGGATGCTCGAGCGCGCGGGCGATCGTCTCCGCGCAAGCAACGGGTTGGATTTGACCGGATGTGTCAACCCCACGCGACACAGCCTGGGCCAGTTCTTCGCTGCTAAGCATCGACAGCCGGCTCACCGGGATCTCTGGTTGAGCTACCGCCGACTCGATCAACGCCAGAAAATGCTGCACCAGTTGACGGGCGGTTGCGGCCTCAAATTTCTCCGCATCGTAATCGAGCATGCCCTTGAGTTCCACATCGGTATCTTCGAGCGCGAGCACGATGTCGAACTTTGCCACTCCGCTGCCGACCTCCATGGGCTCGATCGAAAGCCCTGGAGAATCGAAGAGCCATGCCGGTTTCCTCTGCAGATCGAATAGCACGCGTATCAACGAGCGCCCTGGATCGCCTTTGGAATCGAGAAGACGCACCACCCGCTGGAGCGGCACTTCCTGGTTGGCCTGTGCGTCGAGAGTAGTATTGCGAATCCGGCCTAACAGCTCGCGAAAACTTGGATCTCCGGAAAAGTCTGTGCGCAAAATGGCGGTGTTGATGAATGCGCCCACCATCTCGCGCAAAGCGCTGTGGCTGCGATTGGTGGTGGGAATCCCCACTACGATGTCTTCCTGACCCGAGTACCGGGCCAGAAGCAGCTTGAAAGCAGCCAGAAGCGCCATGAAGAGAGTTGCGCCTGATTCCTTAGCCAGCGTCTTCAGCGCTTCGATCGAGGCGGGAGGGCACAGAAAAACTTCACGCCCAGCCGCATGCACTTCGCCCTCGGGAAGATGCCGGTCAACAGGGAGCGCCGGCGGACCTTGCACGCCGTCGAGCTGACTTTTCCAATAGTCGAGCTGTCGGTTAAGAACAGCGGGCGACTGCTCGGCCTGGGCCTGCTCCCACACGGCGAAATCCGTATACTGCGCCCCTAAGGGAGGCAATACGGGCGGACGCCCCTCGGCCATTGCCTTATATGCAGTAAGCAGTTCGCGCAGGAAGATTCCCCCCGACCAGCCATCGAAGATGATGTGGTGCATGGCGAAGATCAACCGGTATTCGCTTTCGCGCATAATCCAAATACCGGCGCGAAACAACGGCCCGGATTGCAGCCGAAACGGCTCTCGCAGCATGCGCCGGGATTCGGCTTGGTATGCAGCCTCCCGCTGCGGCTCCTCCATCGAACGAAGATCGTGCAGCTCCATCCGCGGCGCCACAGCGCTGCCGATGCGTTGAAAGAATCCTCTTTCGGCGGAGTGGAAGGTGACGGTGAAGATCTCATGACGCGCCATCAGGAGATCGAAGCTTCTCTGGAGCACCTCCGTATTCAGAGCGCCGCGGATGATGAGTCCAAAGGATTCGTTGTAGAGCGGCTGATCCGGGCTCCATTGGTGATTGAACCACATGCGCTCCTGGGCCGCGGAAAGAGGAAATTCCCGTCTTTGGTCTCGCGGTTGCACAGGAATTTCGTCCAACGCCAATGCGTCTGCGGCGCCGGCCTGAATCAGGCGCTGCAATATGGCTCGCCGGCCCGGCGAGAGCGCCGCCAGCCGGCGCGATAGACCGGCTTCGATGGCGTCAGTCTGCATACGCCCCATCCACGTTCATGACCGTATGTTCGGCGAAACGGAGGCGGATTCTCTCCATGGTTGCAGCCGCCACTTGCTCGACCGCAATCGCCTTGTCAGGATCGAACAAATCGCCTTCAGCCAAGTCCAGAGTGATCGCGTAAGGATTGACGAGAGCACCAGGCACATTGGGAAGCAAGCGCGCCGCCTCGTGGAAAATCGCGGCTGCGAGTGATTCGCACAGCTCTAAATTTTCTTTAAAACGCTCCAACAAGGCGTCGCCCGGCAAGTTGTCTTCGAGGCCGTAGTGGAGCCGCCTCATGATGTCCACGCCCAACACATCGATGAACGCGGGTTCACACGCTTGCTGGCCAAGCTTGTCCCACTCCCGAAAAAATGCCTGTGCGCGGGCATTGAGATGGTTGACCCGCTGCAGAATGCTCCCTGCACGCTCCAGTAGTTCGAGATCGCACAGCCGGCCGCCCAGGAATTGCAGTGTGAGAAATCCCCAGTAGATGGCAAAATCCCATACGATCTTCGCCGCCATCAGCTGCGGATTTCCCATCAGCGGATATTGGTTCTGGTAAATGGTAATGAATGACTCGTAGGTATTGAGGTAAACGCGGTTGTAGTCGTTGGCGCGGCGGAGGATCTCTTCTCCACTGAGGTCCCGCCGGACCAGGTCTGCGATGAAGGTATTGCTCATAGCGATAAAATCGCTGCCCGGCGAATAGAAAGGATCGGTAAAGACTCCCGCGTCGCCGGTCAGCGCCCAGCGATCGCCGGAAAACACGCGCGCGCAACCATGGGCATAATGCTTCAATGCGAGGAAATCGAGCAGTTTGTCACGGCGGCTCTCAACTTCGCGTGCACATTGCGGCTCATGCCGCTTCAGCCACTCCAGTGCGCGCTCGAAGGAGCGCATTTCATCCAGTGGATGTAACTCCGGGTCGGCTACAATGCCTACGCTGGTCGCTCCACCTGCGAGCGGGATAAACCAAACCCAATATCCGCGCCCCATGAAATGGTTGGTGCTCAGCCACCTTAAGCCCTTGGGAAGCCGCGCCTGCCAGCCGGCGGCATCGGACCACTCGTCGAGATCGATCCGGTCCGCGATGCGAAACCAGACCGCGTTGCATTTGTGGCCGGATTCGCGAGCAAGGCCGAGTTGACGCCGAAGCAGGGCCGCCCGCCCGGAGGCGTCGATCACCCATCGGCTGGCGACGGAAAAGGTCTCGCCGTCTCGCTCCAGACGCACGCAATGCATGTCGCCGTCCCGGGTTACTTCGGCTGCCTTGCATCGATCGCGAAACTCTACCCCCAGTCGGATATTCTCTTCGGCTAAATAGTTTTCGAAACGCCCGCGATCAATTTGATAACTCGGCACCGGAGGAAAATAGGACGCGCCCATCTCGACCCGGCTGGCGACGTCTTCATTGTTTCCGTGGGGGAAAAAGTATCGGAGCCCGGCTTTGCGCAATTGCGAATTCAGCAGGTGCTCTTCGAGGCCGAGCACTTTGGAGAAGTAATAGGCCCCGATTTCAACCGTCGATTCGCCGACCTTGTGCGCCGCTTCCTTGACCGGATGAGGACGCAGTTCCGTTACCAGGATCCGAGTCGAAGGACGCTCACGTTGGATTTGGCGCGCCAGGGTCTGTCCCGCGAGGCCGCCACCGAGCACTACCACATCGAAGGTCGCGGCGGGCGGGTGGGCGGGCGGCCGGCGTTCAATCTCCGGTTCGCGCAGGCGCTCGTCCATCTGCTTCTGCAGCGCCTTGACCAGCAACTCGCGCTTCCCAGCCCCCAGCGCCCCGATCCTCTCAGATAGATTCGTCATCGTGATTGGGCTCTATACCATCTGACTCTCGGCCATCGCGGCTTCCGGCTTTCTTGTCAACCACGCGCGCTGCAGCTCCTCGCGTATATCGGCCCGTTTTGCAGCCCACTCGAAATGCTCTTCAAGCGTCATTCCGGAATCGGTCATGGGAGCGCCGGGCAGCGTGCCGTAAGCGGCGCGATGCATTTCTGCACCGACGGCCTCAAGCAGGCTCACATTGTCGCGGAGCTTTTGGCGCAGGGCGTCGTCGTCGAATCCGCCATCCATTTCCATATGAACCAATGGATAAATGAAGGGAATCTGGGTGAGGTCGACGTACGCGTCGGCGTAGGCTTCTTCTTTTGTGGCCTCGTCCCAGGCTCGGAAGAAGTCCTGCATCTTCCTTTGCAGAACTTGGAAGTGGACCAATTCCTTCTTTATCGATTGGAGAAACGCCACGTCGGCGATCTTGTCGTGAAAGAAGACCGGACCGATAGTGGCCCAATACCAGACAATGTCCCAGAGCGCCTTAGCGACGAAGACCTGAGCATTGCCCATCAGCGGATACTGGTCCTGGAAAATACGGATTCCGCTGTCGTAGAGGAAGTCCAGATAGAGCCAGCTAAAGAGATCTAGGTGTTCTGTCAGGTCGCCGCCGGCCAGGTCATGGCGCACCATCTCGGTGACCAGGGTATTGCCCATGGCGATGAAATCCGATCCAAGCGAATAGAGGGGATCGGTAAACAGAGCGGCGTCGCCGATGAGCGCCCAACGATCTTTGGAATATACCTGTTGGGTGGTATGCGCCAATCCTTTGATGGCCAGGAAATCCTGGATCAGGTGAGCCTTACCGCGAACCAGATCGCCTACTTGCGGCTCGTTTGTATCCAGCCAATCGAGGAAACGATCCACTTGGTTGAAGTTTGCCAGGGGGTGTAACCGCGGGTCCGCCACGATGCCGACACTGGTGGAGCCGGAGGCCAAGCGGATGAGCCAAACCCAGTAGCCGCGGCCCATCAGGTGGTTGGTGGAGTACTGCCGAAAACCAGTCAGCATCCGCTTGCGGAACGGCGGATCATCGGAAAACTTTTCAACGTCGATAGGCAGCTTGATGCGCAACCATGCCGCATTCACATTGTGTCCGGAGGGCTTGGTCAGACCCAACTTGCGGCGAAGCAGTCCGGCGCGTCCTGAGGCGTCGATTGCCCATCTCGCCGTCACTGACTGAACTTGCTTGCCTCGCGTCAGCTCAATGAGATGCGCAGCACCGTTTTCACCCAGCGTTACTCCGCTGACGCGGCATTCATCGACGAATCCTACGCCCTCCCTGCCGCCCTGTACCGCAAGCACGTTTTCAAATCGGCCGCGGTCGATCTGGTAGCTCGGGATGGGGAGAATATGGTTCTCGAAGGGTCCTAACTCAACCCGTCGCGCCAGGTCGCGGTTGCCGTTGCTGGGAGAGAAAAACCGCAGGCCCATTTTGCGCAGCTGCCGGTCTTCCAGGTGCTGTTTGAAGCCGAGCACGGTGTCATAATAGTGCGCTCCGATTTCCACGGAAGACTCGCCTACTTTATGTGCCGCCTCAGGCGCCGGATACTTGGCGCTGTTGACGACCAGGATGCTGGCACCCGGTTGTTCCCGGCGCAATTGCAGCGACAACGTCAGCCCCGCCAGGCCGCCACCCATGATGACAACGTCGTACTCCTCCCGCAGCGAGTGCTCCGGCGGCCGCGCAGCGGCTTCATCGGCATTGGCCGCGGCGCTGCGCATTTCGGCTTCTTTTGAGACCAGCCGGGCAAGCAGCTTCCGCTTCTCTTCCGGCAGGGCTGAAATTCGTTTGTTGAAATCCTTCATATTCGCTAAGACCCCTGTTGATCTTTTGTTTCGCTGAGGAGCGCTTCAATCTCCTGCGGCGACATGCTCTCAACTTGGTTGAGGAGATCTTCCAACTGCGTGTCGTTCGCCAGCTTGCCGGCAAGTTGCTCGGCCAGCTTCACTATCGAACCGGTAAACAACTCCACGATCGGCATGCTCAGGTTCAGATCTTTTTCGATGTGGTGCTTCAGTTCGACAACCATGATCGAGTCCATGCCAAAGGCCGTGAGCGGTTGCTTCGCATCAAGCTTGTCGATGTCGAACCGGAGGACGCGAGCGGCCAGGGTAGACAAATATTCCTCCAGCCGCCTTCTGCGTTCGGCGGGGTCCGCCAGCAAAAGATCCAGCAGCATGGTGGCGGCTGCCTGTTCGTCCTCGGCCGAGCGAACGGATGAGTTGCCGGCCGGCGCGATCGCGGAGAGCAACGGCGAGGGCGGCATCCGGTTCCAGTCTGCGCTGACAACAACTTTTTGCGCCGGCGCCAGGGCGTGAATACGTTCCATTGCCTGCAGAGCTTGCTGCGGAAGCATTGGGAAGACTCCGGAGCGGCCGCTTCGATCGACGCCGTCGAGCCGGGCAAAGAGCCCGACTTCCGCCCATGGTCCCCAGTTAATGCTGATTGCGGGCAGCCCGCGGCCGCGGCGCCAGTGCGCGAGATGGTCCATGAATGCGTTGCCCGCCGCATAATTCGCCTGGCCAAATTGGCCTAGGACGGAGGAGATCGAAGAGAAGAGGGTGAAGAAATCCAGATCGAGATCCAGCGTCGCCTGGTGCAGCGCCAGGGCGCCGGCAACTTTAGGGCTCAGCACGCGGTGGAAGCTCTCCTCATCGAGGCCAAGCATGAGTTGGTCTTCGACCACGCCGGCGGTGTGGATCACGCCGCGAACCGGTGGCCAGCTCTGGGCTTCAAAGTCCTCTAAAAAGGCCTTGATTGCGCCCGCATCGGCGACGTCGAAGGTAGCCGGATGCACCGAGGCGCCGAGCCGCTCCAGATCGCGAACGGCATCCACCTTCGATTTGAGCGGGTGTCCGTCGGGCAACGATCGCCACTCGATGCGCGGCGGCAGGGAAGTGCGCGCCGCCAGAATAAAGCGGCGTGCGCCGCGTTCTACCATCCAGCGAGCGACGGCCAAGGCGAGTCCGCCCAGGCCTCCTGTAATCAAATAGGTGGCATCGCTGCGTAAGACAACGGGAGCGGTCTTCGTATCATCGTTCGACGAACGCAGCCGCGCCACCATGCGCCTGCCTTCGCGAAAAGCTAGTTGCCGTTCCGAATCAGGGGAGAGCAGCTCAGCGGCCACCCGTTCGACTTCGTCTTCGGTTTCGCCGGGAGTATCGGCGGACGGGCCGAGATCGATTACTCCGCCGCTCAATTCGGGGTGCTCCAAGGCCACGACTTTAGCGAAGCCCCATAGCTGTGCCGCGGGAGTGAGGCGCTCGACGCCGCCCCCGGCAGTTTGCGTTCCCCGCGTCACCATCCACAGCGCGGGCTCTTTGCCGCCGTTCTCGGCAAGCGTCTTCACCAGCCGGAGCGGGAGGTCGCAGGGATTGTCGGTGTTATCCAGGCCGCGCAGGTAGGCGATTCCGGCGCCGGCGTGCGCAAGATGCTTCTCCAAATTGTCGTCATCGCTTGGAACAATAAAGCACGTCACCCCGCGCTGGCGCAGCTTCTCCGTCAGCCGCGATGCAAATCCGCCTGCGTCCGCAAAAATTGTCCAGGATCCGGGCTTTGCGGCTGCGGAAGACAGAGCGCGCGGCTTCTCCTCCCAGCAGAGATCGTACAGCCAATCTCCAAGTTTGCCGCGCGCGCCCGCTTGACCTGCGCCGACATGGGCCAATTTGAGCCCTTCGATCTCGAGCCAGACCTGCCCTTCAACATCCATGAGCTGGAGATCGGCGCAGATCGTATCGTCTCCTGCCTGTCCTTGTTTCAATTGCGCCGCGCAGAGGGTATGCGTTCCCGGCTTTGAATACAGTCGCACGCGGTCGATGGCTTGGGGCACATAGCTCTCATTGCTGTAAATGCCGTCGCCCGGATCCATCGTAGCCGCCACAACCTGCAGCGCCGCGTCCAGAAGAATTGGATGAACACAGTAGTCGGCAGCTTCCGCGGTCACGACGGCATCCAATGCCAGCTCCGCCAGTGACGCGCCTCGAGTACGCCAGAGCTTGGTTACCGCCCGGAAATTTCCGGTGTACTCGAGCCCTTGAGCGGACATCGCCTGGTAATGCTCCTTGCCGTCCACCGGTTCATCGCAGCGGCTGCGAATGTCCTCAAGCGCAACCGCGCCGGCGGAGACAGCCACGACTGACGCCCTGCCGCTGGCGTGCTTCGTCCACTCCGTCGTATCGCCGCGCGCGCTGACTTGGAAGTCGTAGCCCCCACTCGCAGCAGGTGAAAAGGCAACCTGCATGCGCTGTTGGGATTCGGCCGAAAGCGCCATGCCTTCATGGAAGCGAAGGCCGGAGACTTCCAGCACTTCGGCGTTGGGATTTGCGTTGCGACGAGTCTCGCGCAGAGCGGCGAAGACGGCTTCTACGTATCCCGCACCTGGAAACACGCATGTGCCGAGCACTTTGTGGCCGGAGAGGTAATGCGGAGAATTGAGATCGATCCTCTGTTCCCAAAGGCGATGCCCGCCGGGGAGCGCCGACTCCATCGCCTCGCCGAGGAGCGGGTGGCCCGTCGAAGAGTTGCGGGAGACTGCCGATCCTCCGGAAAGCTGGTCCAGCCAATGACGCTCGCGCTGCCACGGATATCGAGGCAGATTCACCAGCCGTCCGCCGGTAGGGAAGAGCGCCGGCCAGTGCAGGTTCCGTCCCGCGCTGTACAGCGCGGCCAGCGAAGTGAGCATGGTGCGGCTTTCCCTTTCTCCCCGCTTGCATGACTCGAAGACCGCCGCCTCGGCCTGCGCATGTTTCACCACCTGACGGATCTCCCCCACCAGCAGGGAACGCGGGCTGATCTCCACAAAGCCATCGAATCCCTCGCGCAGCAATTCCTCGAGGGCGCCGGCCAGCTGAAACGGTTCGCAGAAATTTCTTCCCCAGTACGCCGCGTCCGGTTTGTTCCCGTTCAGCCAGCCGCCTGTAACTGTGGACATCATCGCCGTCTGCGCCTGCTCACACTCGATTCCGTTCAGCGATGTTTCCAGATCGCCGCGCAGCGATTCCATGTATGGACTGTGAAAGGCGACATCCACGCCCGCGATTGCCTGCGCGAAGATGCCCCGCTCCGCCAGAGTCGACAGCATGGCGGAAACAGCGCCAGGCGTACCTGAGACCACGGTGCTTTCCGGGCTGCTGTTTCCGGCGATGGAAAGCTCGCCGTCCCAGCCGCCGATAATCTCCCGCACCGCTTCAGGCGCTAACCCTACGACCGCGGTTTTGCCTTGGCCTGAGAGAGTCTTCATCAACCGGCTGCGGTGATGGACCACCGATACCGCTGCTTCAACGGTGAGCGCCCCCGCTGCGTGGGCCGCTGCTATCTCGCCCAGGCTTTGACCGATCACCGCGTCCGGCTCAATCCCCCACGAGCGCCACAACGCCGAGAGCGCCACTTGCATGGAAAACACTGCGGCCTGCGACACGTCACTTTCCTGCAGCCGCTCCCCGGAGGAGATTTGTTCGAGGACCGACCAGCCGCTGTGCTTTTTGAAAAGACGGTCGCAGCTTTCAAAGACCGCGCGAAAGACGGGCTCCGTCTGGAGCAAGTCTTGACCCATGCCCTTCCAATGCGAGCCTTGACCGGAGAAGACAAAAGCCAGTTTGGTTACTCCGCGCGGGAGTTCTGCGTTGCTGGCAAGTTGATCCGCCATCTCGCGCAGAGAGGAGGCGGCCGCCGCGAACCTAAGGTGATGATGAGAGCGGCGCACGCCTGCCGTGAAGCACACGTCAAGCAGTCCTGAACCATCGGCGCCGGCCTCGAGATATTGGCGATACTCTTCGATCGACGCCCGCAGGGCCGCCGGCGATTTTGCGGAGATCGGGAGCACGAAGCTTCGATCCCCATCGAACGCGGCAGGCGGGGTGGCTTGCGGCCCTTCTTCAAGGACCAGGTGTGCGTTAGCCCCGCCAAAGCTGAATGCGCTGACCCCGGCGAAGCGCCGCCTTCCGTACGCCGGCCAATTCCTCAACTCGGTTAGGACCTCCATTGGGAACGGTAACTCCGGCATCCGCGGATTCCATTTTCCGAACCGCCGGTTCGGCGGCAACGCGCCGTGATACATGGCCAAAGCGGCCTTGATAACGCTGGCAACGCCTGCCGCGGCCTCCATATGCCCGACATTGGTTTTCAAAGAACCCAGCATGAGGGGCGTGCCGCCGCGTCCTTCCGCCATAATTCCCGCCAATGCCGATATTTCAATCGGATCGCCCAGGGGAGTGCCCGTGCCGTGCGCCTCGACATACTGCACTTCGCCCGGCGATATGCCCGCATTCTTGTACGCTTCGCGCAACACGCGCTTCTGCGCCTCGCTGCTCGGCGCCATGATTCCGTTGCTGGCTCCGTCGTGATTGATGGCGCCCCCGCGAATGACGGCGTAAATACGATCTCCATCTTCGAGAGCGTCCCTCATACGCTTCAACACGACGATTCCGGCTCCTTCGCTGCGGACAATGCCGTCAGCGCCGGCGTCGAAGGCCTTGCACGATCCGGTGGGCGAGAGAGCGCCCGCCGCGGAAAAGAAGATGTCGCCCTTGGGCAAAAGATTGATGCTGGCGCCCCCGGCCAGAGCCAGCGACGATTCGCCCGCGCGAAGGCTACGGCAGGCAAGTTCGATGGCCAGAAGGGAACCGGAGCAGGCGGTATCGAGCGTGAGACTAGGCCCATGCAGATCGAGGAAATAGGAGAGCCGGTTGGCGATGATGCTGTTGGCGGTGCCGGTGCCCGTCGACGCGCTGATTCTGCCGTAGCTCTCACACAAGATAGTGTCGTAATCGCTGCTCAGCGTGGCCAAGTAAACGCCGGTTGCGCTTCCGGACAGGCTGAGCGGCGGGATGCCGGCGTCTTCCAGCGCCTCCCACGCTATCTCCAAAAGCTTGCGTTGACGGGGATCGACGTGCGCTGCTTCGCGCGGCGAGATACCAAAAAACGATGCGTCGAACCGATCCAGGAGATCGAGGAAACCGCCCCATCGTCCGGCGATCCGTCCCGGCGTCTTCGAATCCGGATGGAACAGCCGCGCCGAGTCCCAGCGCTCCGCCGGTACCTCAGTTATGCCATTCCGCTTCTGGCAAAGCATCTCCCAGAATCCCTCCGGACTGGAAGCGCCGGGGAAGCGGCAGCCCATGCCGACGATGGCAATTTGCCGCTCGGACTTGCCGCGCAGAGCATCCAATTCCGCGCGCATGTCCCGCATCGCCACTAAGGCCCGCCTGGTAGGTGACTGGCCTTCGCCTTTTTCGCTATTGCTGCCTGCACTGGATATAAGTTCACTCATATGCGTCTATCGATTTACTTTTTCAAGTTCCGCCAGGAGAAGGGCCTCTGTGACTTCATCTGAAAGGCCGCCGATCTCATGATGGTCGTCCTCTAACCGGGCTCTGTTTCGGGACACGATATGCTCGGCCATGGCCTCGGCCGTGGGAAAGCTCCAGGCAGCGGCGTCTTCCACCTTGCAGCCTGCCCAATCGCCTAATTCTTTGGCCAGCCGGACGGAGAGAATTGAGTCCATGCCTAAATCCGCGAAAGCCGTTTGAGTGTCGAAATCGAACCTAGTCTCCGAATCCAGATTTTGCACGAGCCATGCTTGAATCCACCTCTCGACCTCCCCTTTGCCGGCGCCGCTTCTTTTTCTTCGGCTGCCAGCTCGCCCGCGGATGCCCTGTCGCGGAGCACGCGCTTGAGCGGCTTGCCTGTGGGACCTTTGGGGATCTCGGCGGTAAAGTTGATCACCGCCGGCACCTTGACCGGGGAGAGCCGGTGCTGGCAGAACGAACGGACTTCCGCGCGGGTAAGCCAGCGCTCTGGCTTCAACACGATTTCGGCGCAGACCTGCTCGCCTAGGAGCGGCTCCGGGATTCCATACACGGCGGACTCCGCGATCGCCGGGTGTGTCGCGAGGACGTTCTCGATTTCCGCGGGATATACATTCACCCCGCCGGAAACGATCATGTCGGTCAGGCGGTCTTCGATGTAGAAATATCCTTGACGGTCGGCTCTGCCGATATCGCCGGTGTGAAACCATCCATCGCGAATCGATTTTGCGGTGTCCGCAGGCTGCTTCCAATAACCCAGCATCACGTTGTGACCACGCACAACGATTTCGCCCTTTTGTCCGGGGACTGCATCGTTGCCGGTGTCGAGATCGACGATCTTCATTTCCACGCCATCGATGGGCGTTCCGATCGAGCCCGGCCGGTACTGGTCCAGATGGTTGTAGGAAGCGAAGGGGGAAGTTTCGGTCAGACCGTAACCTTGAAAGATCGGCGCGCCGAATTTCTTTGCCCACTGCTCTTCGATCTCCAGCGGGAGCGGCGCCGCGGCGGAGAAATAGTACCTCACCTCCGCCATCTCATTTCGCGAAACTCTGTCGAGGAGGAGAATGTAGGTCGTCGGAACGCCAAAAAACATGGTCACGGCATCGCGCTTGATCGATTCCATAGTTTGATCGAAATCGAACCGTTGGTGCAGGACTACGGTGGCGCCCGCATTCAGGAAGGCGTTGAGTATGGCGTTCTGCCCGAAACAGTGGTAGAGGGGCATGAAGAGCAGGGCGCGATCCTGGGGCCGGATGCCCAGATAGCGCCCTTTCGCCTCCATATTCCTGACGATATTGCCGTGCGACAAGGTCGCGCCCTTCGGCTTTCCCGTGGTGCCCGACGTATAAACGATAGCTGCCGCGTCGTCCGCTTGCATCGGCCTCGCGCCGGAGATGCCGCCTGCCGATTGCAGCGCCGCCTCGAAATCGCCGCCCGTGGTATGAACCCGGCCTACTGCATTGACAGGTATACGCTCCCGGAGATCTTCTGTAGTTACAGCCGCCTTGGCTTCGCAATCCGCAAATAGAAAAGCCGCCTCGTCACGTTTGAGCGTTGCATTCATCGATACAGCGATCGCGCCCAGCTTCAGCGCGCCCAGATACGAGGCCACGAACTCGGGGCCGTTGGGCAGAAAAAGCGCCACACGATCCCCGGCCTTCACTCCCGCCGCGGCAAAAACGGCCGCCGCCCGGGACGAGATTTCGTCACATTCACGGTAGCTGATGGACCGTCCCGCGAAGACCAGCGCGGCTCTCTCAGGGCAATCGCGGGCCCAACGTACGACATGTTCGGCAATATTCATGCGTAATATGCCAATAGGCTCGACAGCACCGGGTCCACAGCCCGCGCAATTTTGCCGTCAGGGATCGCAATATCTTCGACCAGGGCTGAAATGTGCTCGTCTAACGCTTGATCCGCATCGTTCCAGATATAGGGGCGTTCACGTCCCGGTTCGACGCCGACAACGTGCTTCACAGCCTGGTAAAGCGGGCGGGTGGCATCGGAAAGCGTCTCCAGCGCATTGTAATGATGAAATCGCTGGAAAGTTTGCAAGTCGGCGGCCTGTGCGGCAAAGATCAGCGCCACCGCCATGTATTGATGGCAGGTGTCGAGCGATTCGCGCGTCAACACGGCCGATCCCAGCCCCTGGCTGTTGATGTTTTGATTGAACTGCTCGGCATGCGTGGGGAAGCGGTCGGCAATGGATTGGCCAAAAAAAGAGATCCGGGGCATCAGGGAATTCCCCGTCAGCTGAAGCGCTTTGAGCCCGGTGTTGATGAAGCTGCGTGGATTGCCTACCAGCGACGCCGGCAGGCCGTTACTGAACTCAGGCGTAACCGCGAGCGCGATCTGGACGTCAAGATGTTTCGCCAGCATTCCCAGGTGGTACCGCATCTGGTCCATGCCCACGCCGATATACTGTCCCAGGAAATTGCCGCAATGGTAGGCGATACCCGCCTCGCCGTCGATCAGGGGGTTGTCGGTGGCTGAATTCGCCTCCACCTCCACCTGGCCGGCAATGGTCATCATGCCATCTACCACCGGCCCCAGATACTGGGGAAGGCAGCGCAGCGAATAGCGGTCTTGAATGAGTTCCCCCGGAATGCGGTCCCGGGTGGTTCCTGCCTCCGCCCGGCTGAGCCTCGATCCCTTCAGTAGGGAGAGCATCTCAGCAGCGACCCATTTTTGGCCCGGGTGTGGCTTATGGTCATGGATGAACGGTTGGAAAGACTCGTCGGAGGCCCGCAACGCCTGGGCAAGAATGGCATGGACGGAAACCGCCATCGCCAGCATCTGCAATCCATCCACAGTGCAGGTAGCCGCGACCCCGGTCATCACCGACGTCCCGTTCATGAGCGCGAGAGCCTCTTTGGCCTGGAGAGTAAGGCGTGGTAGTTCCATTCGCTCCAGCGCCGTCAGGGCATCCATCTCCTCTCCGTCATAGTCGACACGGAAACTTGCCGCCAGACCGCAGATTGATCCGGTGACGTAGGCTAGCGGCACCAGATCTCCGCTTGCCCCGATGGAGCCATGACAATGGACACGCGGAGTTACATTCAGGTTGAGAAACAGCGCCAGCCGGCGGATAAGCTCCAGGCGTATGCCCGAGGCGCCTCGGAGCAGCGCGTTGGCGCGAAGCAACATCGCCGCCCGGACATCTTCGTTGCTCAGATAGCGCCCGGTGCCGGTCTTGTGCGAGAGAGGCAGATTGTTTTGCAGGGCGGAAGCGGCTCCCTTGGGAACAGCCATGTTCGCCATTCCGCCAAAAAGCGTAGTGACGCCGTAGATGGCCTCGCCTGCCTCAACTGCGCGTTCGATGAAAGCGCGAGAGGCGGCCACCCTTTCCAGAGCGGCGCCTTCAGGCAACTGCACGTAAAAGCCCTGGCGTGCGATGCGCGCGATATCCTGCAGCGTCAGACCCTCGCCCCGGATTAAGACGGTGCGGATCTCATCGCCTGGCACAGCTTCTGGACGCGAAACATCTATCTCCGCGGAATCCGTCAACATGGGGGGTTTAAAAGCGACACCTCCACCGGGAAATGCTTTCTTGAAGGCACTCTGGGATTAACCTGGAAAAACCCGTAACAGTTATTGACAGAAATAGCAGGGCCGGAAGAAATAGCAACGGTCACGGGAACAAAATCCAGTTCCCGTGTTTGAAATCTTATATGTTTTATTGGCTATCAACCTAAAGCAAGTCCAGGCAAAAGTCTAGAGGTCTTTTAGTAAATTTCTGCCGGGTCCGTCGGGCCGTTTTCCGCGCGCACCGCCCCCCGGGCAGCCGGCTTATTCAACCTAGCCTGTCTGATAAGGATGCGGCGCTAATTTCGACACCTCTGCCCCGGCCCAGGCAGGGGCTTTCAGTGGTTTCGATCCATGAACCGGGCCGGCTAAGTTAAAACAAACCAAGCTTCCTCGAAAGGAATGCGAAAGTCCCCGAGTTCTCCTCCGACTGCATCAGCGCGATAAAAGGCTGCCAATAAGGCCGCCGACAATTCGCACCGGCAAAGGTGTCAGAATTCTTTGCACCGTAGCCATCAGATCGTAATAGGCGCGAACTTCCGTGATCCTGCCTTCGCGGATATAGATTACGTCGCAGCCCTCGGTATCGATCGTTGCTCCCGTCGGGGGTATTCCATGGAAAGCGCCATCCTGGGTTCCGGTCATGCGGAATCGTAGGGCGACGCGATCTCCTTCGACGATCCTGTCCAGTTCCGTGAACCGCTTGTTCGAGAATGCGGCCCGGGTTTCTTTGATAAACCGGCGAAAGCCCTCCCGGTCCAATCCTTCCATAGTGGACGGGCCGTAGAATACGAAATCCGGGGCCAGAATCTCGCCGGCGTTCGCGAAATCCCCAGTGTTCAAGAGCTCCGCTAAATAGCGATCCACCAAAGTCATGTCGTTTCTGCCATTTGGGTGTGGGCCATTATAGCTCCTGCCTGCCGGAGAATTGCCGCCGATTTACCCGCCGAGAAGAAAGCCCTGGGGAAAAATATCGATTAGGGACCGGCGCCCACCCGTGTTAGGGGCAGTATTCATCCGTGGGAAGAACCGAATCAACCACAATTTGAGCTCCAGGCCGGACAATAAATTCGCTTTGGCCGATGTGATCTGGAGATCCCCAGTCATAGGTATAACCCAGGCGCGTCCAGGTTCCCGGAATAGGGCGATCGTAGATGGTTCTCTTATGTTCCAGAAACCAAGCCTTGTAGGCGTCATCGATTTTGACGATTTCATTGGAAACAGGAAACTCGAGCTCGGCCTCGTGGTCTGTAATTTCCGGATCCGGGGCAGGTCGAATGAGGTCTTTTGGGTAGACCCAGAACTCCGCAAATTCGCTTCTCGCAACCTCCACGGGCGGCAAACCGAGCACCTGCTGCAGCCTTAGAGTGAGTGCAGGGCCATTCTGTTCGTCTCTAAACGCGGTGCAAAATCTTCTCAGCTCCGGCTCCGCGGTTACCCAGATCAGGGTGCTATCGTCATAGGCCGGAGCCGCGGTCATAGGGCCGACAACATAGATTTCCGGGTCAGAGGCGACAGCATATTCAACCCAAGTCACTACCTTCACCATAGGGCTGCCGCTATCATCGTTTTTCCAAATTAGACCCTTTTCACTGGGCACGATTGCGATCAGATTCCGCGAAATTTTCCAAGGTTGAGCGTCTCGCGCATCGCGAGACGCGGCAAAGTATCTCCTCCACAAAGGCGAATTCCTATCCTGTGCGGACGCCAGAGAGGAGAGCAGCAAGAAAACCGCTATTGCCTTGAACATTGATTTTCTCCATGAGGCGAGCCCATGACCTCGAGCCGGGCTATTCACCGGGCTGGAATCCGCTGCTATCGCTTGTACTCACCCTGGCTTGCTTGAATCATCCAG
The DNA here is from genome assembly GCA_963705665.1 of uncultured Acidobacteriaceae bacterium. Classification (GTDB taxonomy): domain Bacteria; phylum Acidobacteriota; class Terriglobia; order Terriglobales; family Acidobacteriaceae; genus PALSA-350. Next base: position 26,231 of record CAVPKQ010000002.1, read on the forward strand.
GATGCCGCCTTTATATGCCGGGATAATGCACGCAAGAGTAACACCGTCTGACGCGAAGCTGAATATCTTTCTTCAGATCGCAGATCCCTTTGGATGAATCGGCCAATAGTAGTTTTTGCTTATCCAGCCGCTATTGCCAGCCTCCGCCCAAGGCCCGATAGAGCGAAACATAATTCTGCAACTCCGTCGACCAGGCTTGCTCCACGCTAAGTTCTGAGGTGAAATATTGCTGCTGGGTAGTCAGAACTTCGAGAAAGCTGGTGGCTCCCCCCTTGAAGCGTACATTCGCCAGGCGGGCCGTTTCTTTATATGTGGCCGTCTGCTCCTGAAGCTTCATGCGGTATTTCTGGGATTGGGCGTAAGCGACCAGGCTATTGGAAACGTCTTCGAATGCCTGCTGTGCGGTTTGCCTATATGCCAATTCAGCTTCGCTCCGCTGCTCCCAGGCCAGCCGATACCTGTTCCTGATGCTTCCTCCTGCGTAGAGCGGCTGGACCAACTGCCCACCCAACGCCCAGAACGTGGCCGGACCCTGCAGAAAGCTAGTCAAGGCGGTGCTCTGCGCTCCAAAGGTGGCTGTCAGGGGAATTTGCGGGAAGAAAGCTGCCTTGGCGATTCCCACATTTGCATTGGCGGCCATTAAGTTCTCTTCGGCTTGGCGCACATCGGGACGGCGCTCCAGGATTGCCGAGGGCAAACCGGCAGGAATCTCAGGCAAGTGCGGCTCATCGATAAGCGGCAGACCTCGCGCTATCGGCCCCGGATTTCTGCCTAGCAAAATACTGAGTTGATTTTCCGTCTGTTCTATCGCCTGCTGAAGCGTGATGGCTTCAGTCTCCGCCTGTTGCACCAGCAATCGCGCTTGATATACGTCCGTGATCGCGTATTCTCCCCCCCTAAAATTGATGATATTGATGCGCAGACTCTCGTTATTGTTGGCGACGGTTTGGTTTGAAAAATCGAGCTGCGAGTCCAATTGGCGCAGCTGAAAATAGGCATCGGCTACGTCGGAGATCAAGGTCGTTTGCACCAGGTCTTCAGCGTAACGTGTGGCCAAAAGGTTGGCGCGCGCCGCCTCCGTCGCCCGGCGATATTGTCCCCAAAAATCGACCAGATAATTAAACTGCAATCCTGCCAGATCGAAAGTCGGGGCTCCGGGAAACTGTGCAGAACGCTCGTTCTGCACGCCCACCGTGCCGCCGAGCGAAGGCAACTGGCCGGCGCGAGTGATGCCCACGGCTGCCTGGGCCTCAAGGATACGAGTGGCGGCAATCCGAATATCGTAGTTATTGCTGAGCGCCTCCTGGATCAGGTCCTGCAATACCTTATCGCCAAAGACGGCCTGCCATTTCATTGCGGCGAAAGGCGTCCCCGCCGCCTGCTTGGACAGTTCCGGAGCGGCTCCGCGATATTGATCCGGTGTCGCCACGATCGGGCGCTTGTAGTTCGGGCCGAGCTTACAAGCGCATACGGAGAGCATCAGCATGGTGGCGGCGGCGGCTTTGATCTTCATCGTGATTCGAGTCATTTCGGAACGCCCTCGGCCGTATCCCGCGCCTGTTTGCTTTTGTTGAAGATCAGGCCAAAACGCTCGACGACATCGAATGCCACCGGGATGAAGAAGATGGCGATCAGCGAGGCCGCGAGCATGCCGCCAATCACAACCGTACCGAGGACCCGCCTTGAAATTGCGCCTGCGCCGGACGCCAGCCACAGCGGCACGCAACCGAGAATGAATGCAAACGCCGTCATCAAAATGGGCCGTAGTCTCAATTTGGCGCCAGCCAGCGCGGCGTCCACCAAAGAGGAACCCTTCTCGTATTCACTCTTGGCGAACTCCACTATCAGGATGGCGTTCTTGGCCGAGAGGCCTATGAGCATCACCAAGCCAATCTGTGCGTAAACGTCATTGTCCAGATGGCGAAAGTAAATCGCGACAAAAGCTCCCAGCACCGCGATAGGCGTTCCCAGCAGCACGCTGACGGGTAGCGTCCAACTCTCGTATTGCGCAGCCATGATCAGGAAGACAATCAGGAACGAAAGACCGAATATCACCGTAGGGCTGATGCCTTGTGAGGCCTTAACCTCCTGGTACGACATTCCCATGTAATCGAAGCCCATCTGGCTGGGCATCGTTTTCTTGAATACATCTTGCAGAGCTGCTATCGCCTGTGCGGAACTGTAACCTGGAGCGGCCGAGCCTATGATCTGGACCGATTGAAACAGGTTATATTGCATGACAAACTCCGGACCGCTCCCCGCGTTGACGGTCGTCAGTGTGCTCAGCGGGACCAGTTGTCCGCTGTTGTTGGTCACATAGAACTTGCCTAGATTTTCCGCAGAGGTTCGATAATTTCCTTCTGCTTGCAAGTAAACCTGCCACTGCCGGCCAAAGCGATTGAAGTAGTTCACCGGCGTTCCGCCCATAAAGGTCTGTAGCGTCTGGTAGACGCTATCCAGACTTATCTGTTGCGTCATCACCTTGGACGTGTCGACTGCGACATCAACCTGGGGAACACCAAAGAGAGCTGTCGTCATCACCCCTGCCAGCTCCGGACGCTTTTGCGCCGCCGCCAGAAAGAGCTGTGTGTTTTTAGCGAGAAAGTCAACTGTACCTCCGGAGCGGTCTTCGAGCACGAAGGTAAATCCTCCCGAGCTCCCTACGCCAGGAATTGCCGGGGGAGGGAAGGCGAAGGCTATCCCCGACGTTACCCTGGATAGAGCGGCTCCGAGATGCCTTTTGATTGCTTCATAACTCTCGTCCGGCGCTTTGCGCTCCGCCCAATCCTTAAAGGTTACGAAGAAAAAAGAGCTGTAGGTGGTAGTGACGCCGCTCAACATGCTGTAACCGACAACCGAGCTCACGTACCTTACTCCGGGGGTGTTCATTATTATTTTTTCTACTTCCGCCGAGGCTTGCGAAGTGCGTTGCAGAGAAGCCGCGTGGGGGAGCTGGAGGGCGACGAAAGCGTAGCCCTGGTCCTCATCGGGAAGAAAGCTGCCCGGCACCTTCTTACCCATAAAGCCGGCGCCCGCGGCTAGCACGAGAAGAAGAACAATGGCCAAGCCTGCCTTGCGAATGAGTTGCCTGGAGGCGCCGACATAGTAGTCGGTAGCTTTGCCGAATACCCGGTTAAACCACCGGAAGAAAGCGCCCAGCGGCCCGCGTAACTCTTTTTTCGGGCGTAAAAGCGTTGCCGAGAGAGCCGGGCTCAGCGTCAACGCGTTGAAGGCGGAGAAGATCACCGACACTGCGATGGTGACCGCAAATTGCTGATACAGCTTGCCGGTAATCCCGGGAATGAATGCCGTTGGAATGAATACCGCGGCCAAAATCAGGGCAATGGCCACCACCGGTCCAGAGACTTCCTCCATTGCCTGGATCGTGGCGTCATGGGAGCTCATGCCTTGCTCGATATGATGCTCCACCGCCTCAACCACTACGATGGCGTCGTCGACCACCAGTCCGATAGCCAGCACCAGGCCAAAGAGGGAGAGTGTATTGATAGAGAAGCCGAGCAATGGGAAGACCACAAATGTCCCGATGAGCGAAACCGGCACCGCCAACAATGGAATGAGCGTTGCTCTCCAGCTCTGCAGAAAAAGAAAGACCACGATGATCACCAGCACCATCGCTTCCAGGATTGTGTTTTCGATCTCCTTGATGCCGGAGGTGACGGCGCGCGTCGTATCGAGCGCAACCACATAGTTCAAGCCTGGAGGAAACCTGGTCCTAGCTTCCTCCATCACCTTCCGTACCGCGGCGGCGGTTTTTACAGCGTTGCTGCCTGGCGCCTGGTAGATAGCGATGAGCGCGGCCGGTTTGCCGTTGAGCCTTCCCACAATGTTGTAGCTCTGTGCCCCCAGCTCTACGCGAGCTACCTGATTCAAACGCAGAATGCTTCCGTCGGGCTGAGCCCGGACAACGATTTGTCCGAACTCTTCCGCCGACGGAAGGCGTCCCGGCGCGCGTACGGAATAGGTAAACTGTTGCCCTGGGGGAACAGGCTCGCCTCCAATCTGACCTGCGGGGTTCACCGTATTCTGAGTGCGGATAGCATTGATGATTTCCGGAACCGTGATCCCCAGGCTCGCCAGCTGGTCGGGATTCACCCAGCAGCGCATGGCATATTGGCCGGCGCCGAAGATCGACACGGACGCAACACCCGGAACCCGCGTCAGTTCATCATTCAAATTGATGGTGGCGTAATTCGCCAGAAAGAGGTTGTCGTAGGTATTGTTGGATGACGAAAGATCGACCAACATCAGGGGAGATGCGGTGGATTTCTGCACCGTCAATCCATTGTTGACTACCGAAATGGGCAGCTGCGAATTGGCCTGGGCAACCCGCATTTGCGAGAGAATCTGATCCGCGTTGATCTGGGTATCGATCCCAAAGTCGACAGTGAGCGACATGATTCCGCTGCTCGCGCTCTGCGAATACATGTAATTCATCCCATCGACCCCGGACATCTGCTGCGAGATGGGCGTCGACACCGACTGGGCGATCGTCTCCGCGTCTGCCCCGGGGTAAGCGGCAATGACTTGGATCTGGGGGTCGGTGATGTTGGGAAATTGGGATGTAGGGAGGCTGAGCATTGCGACGACGCCGGCGATAACCATCAGAATGGCGATGACGATCGCGACGATCGGCCGCTCAATGAAGAATTTCGACATGTTCAGTTTCCCTCGGGCGCAACGACGTACGGTTTGGGCGTGACCGGAGTATCTTCCCCTACCTTCATGAAGCCCTGGACTACTATCCTTTCCCCCGGCTTTAATCCCTCCGTAACAATCCAGTTGGTGCCCACCTTGTCACCCACCTTCACGGCGCGATAGGCGGCTTTGTTATCGTCCCCAACGACGACGACCTGATACATGGACTGGACTTGAAGGACGGCCGCCTGGGGAACAAGCAACGCATTCTTATTGAGGCTGGTCTGGAACCGAACCCTCCCGAAGCCGCCCGGACGAAGCACCGCGTCTTTGTTGGAGAATTCGGCAGCAAGCTGAATTGTGCCGGTTTGGGTCGAAACCTGGCGATTCACCAGGATGATTTTGCCTTTCTGCGGGTAAGCTATTCCGTTTGCCTGGATGAATTCGACTGCCGGGCTGCTGACTTTCCTGCCGCTAATCACCAGAAAGAAGGTATTTGCCCGGCGAAGGAAACTACTCTCGCTGATGCTGAAGTAGGCCCAGATAGGATTCACTTGAGAGACGGTAGTCATGTCCGTGGTCGTCCCTACCAGGTTTCCTACCTGGGCATTGGTCAAGCCGGCGATACCGGAGATGGGTGAATACACCTTGGTCCAGGAGAGATTTAGCTTCGCCTGAGCCATCTCGGCCTTCGCGGCGTCCAACTGTGCCTTGCTTGCAGCCTGGGTCGCAAGATCGGTATCAAGCTGCTTTTGGGGAATCGCGCTCTGGGCAGCAAGCGGCCTGTCGCGCGCGACGTTAGTATCCGCCTGCGAGAGGTTAGCTACCGCCACGGCTACTTGCGCCTTAGCCTGGTCGAGCGCGACCTCGAAAGGACGAGGATCGATCTCATACATGAGCTGGCCCTTTTTAACAAAAAAGCCATTCTGGTAATTCTGCTTGATCAGATACCCTTGGACTCGTGGTGTAATTTGGGCGTTATTTGGACCGTTGAGCTGGGCTATCCACTCCTGGTAGATGGGGATGTCTCGTTGTATTACGTCAGTGACTTCGACCTCGGGAGGAGCCATCTTGGGAGCTTTCTGTTTTTCCTGGCACCCGTTAAGCGCGAGGGCAATCAGACAAACGCCTGTTGAAGTTGTGGCCAACCGCATCCGGGCATGGTACCGGGGAGGCTTTCGCCATGACTTTGCCAGATGCATTTCAGATGGATCAGGGTGAGACTCAGGATTGAGTGGCATTACAGAACTCCTGGTACATTCAGCCGGTTTTGACCACTTCACGGTCTTTGGTTAAGGTCGGAAATCCTTGCAACCCCATCGATCCTCAATTGCCGTTTTGCTGCGTTGTTGCATGAATCCCATACAAGAACCGGAGAAAGCCGTACGAGCCGGGATGCGCCGGCTGCCGTGAACCACGGTAACCGACCGCAGCCGCGTGAAATTCAGCGCTTTATTCTGCCACTTCCACGATCAAATTCGCCGATTGCAGCGTCTTTGGGATCCGGGGTAATTTGGAGGACGGATTAAAACAGCAATCGAACGCGTCTGCTTAGGAGCAACGCGCTCACAAGAATGTCCTAGCCCAGGCAGTGAGCATTCACTATCAGAGGCTTTATTTCTGAAGAATCTTAAGGTGGCTATAAAACTAAAACAAGACCGGTAAAAAGTCGAGCTTCTTTTCCTTCGCTACGTATAGACCCTCCGGTGAGCGGAGTTGGGCCGCGGCCCCTTTTGCCGGGCAGATGTTGCGCCATGTCTTCTGCAGATCGATTGAACAGGCGATCTATACTGGCGAAGCTAAGACGATTACCCGGAAGTGGTACGGATGTATTTGCAGCTCAGCAGTGTAACTGCTACTGTTTCTGCATCTGGGTTTTTTCCCCGTCTGGAAAGCAGATCAATGCAACCGTGTGGCGTGCCGCCAGTATAGAAAAAGCGAGGTAGGCGGAGGTGGAGGGGCAGATTGAATTGAACCGCACAGAAAGGCTGTTGCGGAGCGGCAACAATGGTCGGCCTAGGCGTGTGGCGCGCGGGTGCGTCTGCGTCCTCGTTCCACTTTTGCTCGCCATGCAGGTGCTGCTCGAGGGCTGCGGCGGCAGTTCAGCTTCTCCTTCAGCCGGATCGCCTGGCTCCTCGCCGACCGGTAGCGTTCAACCCCCTTTCAATACCGGGAAGGGTGAGGGAAACTTACTCGATGAGCAAGTCGTGGTGATGTATCCGACCCATAATCCTGCGGGCTCCAACAGCTCAGATACGACTTATTTGGATACTTACTACGGGTTGACCATCTGTCCTTCGACTTTAAGTACAGCCTACTGTGCGCAGGACAAAACAAACCTCAACACCGCACAGTTTGGCAACTTCAATCTTTCACAAGACCCGATCGGGAACAATCCGCTTGGCGTCGCCATGATTGACGCCATCAAGATCCAGTACACCGCGGTGAATGTTGATCAGTCGGCGGTAACGGTCTCGGGGGGAGTTTTGGTTCCTCATCTGGCTCCTGCCTCCATCAAAGGGCTCATCCTGTACTTCCACGGGACCACCGTCGACCGTACCAATGTACCCTCCAACTTTGTTACACCTTCGAACAGCACGGGTGACAGTGAAGGGAAGTTGCTGGCGGCCCTGTGGGCCTCCCAGGGTTATGTGGTGATAATGCCGGATTATATCGGTCTGGGCGATGACACTACGCATGCCCATCCATACGTCGTGTATCCGGTGCAAAATGCTCAAAGCGGACTGGCGATGATCAAGGCGACGCGCTCATTTCTGGCAAGCTCTTATGGAATGACCGCACTATTGCCGCTATTCACCACCGGCTACTCTGAGGGAGGAGCATACTCGCTCGAAGCGGCGCACCTGATGCAGGACAACAGCGGCTACGCTTCGCAATTAAATGTCAGTCTGCGCAAGGCGGTGCCGCTCTCCGGAGCATTCGACCTCTCCGGCACCATGCTTTCATATCTGTTCGATAATATATCCACTACGAACAACAACTGGTATTCGTTGAATCCGGCAGAATCGGCGTCAAGCAAGCCGTTTCTAAGCGGCGATTTGGCGCTAGGCTTCGCCACCTATTCGGGATCCCCGCGGCCGATATTCTTTCAAACACGTTTTACAATTGTGGAGAGTACTACGGCATCCAGGTATGCACCGGCAATCTTGGCGATGTGTACTATTCCGACTCCGCCAGCGATACGACGGTCACCCTCATTGCATTGACTCAGGCCGAGCTGACCGAATGGGGCATCTACACCGATAATGCAATCACTCCGCTCTTGACCCAAACCTACGCCGATGCGCTGATGCAGAAAGACACGAATAACCCGCTGTACCAGCAATTGGTCGCGGGAGACATTTACCCATTCGTTCCCGCGGTTCCAGTCACCCTCGTCTCTTTGAGCCAGATTCTGTAGTAACCAGGAAGAACTCCGACGTGGCCTTCGCCTATTTCACCCAGCACAATCCGCAGGGACCGTACGCCGAGCAGTTGATCGATAACAGCGGCTTCTATGTGCACTACGTCACCGACGTACAGGCGGATCACCTAACCGACTGCCATTCGCGAGCGTTTTGATGCTGAATGAATTCGACCTTGCGAAGTAAGCGACGG
>CAVPKQ010000003.1:0-38300 GCA_963705665.1 uncultured Acidobacteriaceae bacterium
GTAGGCTTCAGAAGCGAGATAGAAGAAGGTCTTATCGTGCACAATGGGTCCGCCCAGCGATCCGCCGAACTGATTCAAACGAAGCGGCTGCTGCGATTCGCCGTTGGAGGCCCAGGAGGGCTCAGGCGCGTCAAGAACGTTATTGCGCAAGAATTCAAAGACGCGACCGTGGAAGCGGTTTGTACCCGAAGGCGAAATAACGGCCAGTTGAGCGCCGCCCGTCGCGCCTTCCTCGGCGGTTGCCAGGAGCGTATCCACGCGGAACTCCGCGATCGCGTCCAGCGGAATGGAGAGCCGCGCCCAGGCGCGCTGCGTCTGATTCGCGATGTTGGTCGCATCAACGCCGTCATAGGTGAAGTTGCTGTCGTCGAGGCCCCGCCCGGCGAACCGGATCGACCGCTGGTTGCTGCCACCGGTGTCGATGGCGCCGGGGACGTATGCCGTTAGCGAGGCCCAGTTGCGGCCATTCAGCGGCAGTTCGTCGGCCTGCTTTCTCTCGATCAGGCCCGTCACCGCGCTGGTGCTGCGGTCTATCAATTCCGAACTGGCCGAGACTTCCACGCGCTCCTTGGCGCCTGATACCTGCAAGGTCGCATCCAATGTACGCGTCCTTCCAACCACCTGCTCCACCTCGAGGAACGTCAGAGTCTTGAAGCTGGGATGATCGAACGTGATGGTGTATCTCCCCACCGGAAGCTCAGGAATGTCATATCTTCCAGCGGTGTCTGAAACCACTTCGCGCCGCAGCTGGGTCGAGTTCTCCACTGCAGTGATGTGTGTTTGCCCCAGCAGCCTACCCGCCGGATCAGTCACCGTACCCGTCAAAGCGCTGCGATCCACTTGCGCGAGACCTGGGATTGCACACGAGAGAGACAAGATGGTGGAGACGAGAAACACGGACGGGAAGAAGAAAGAGCGGAACTTTTGCATATTGGCCTCAAAAAGTAAAATTGCTATCAGACGCAGGGCCGCACTCGTACGCTTGATGCAAAGTTGCAGGGAGTCAGCTAACCTTTCTACGTTGTGGAGGAAGCCGGAAGCACTTCCGCAACTAGGAGTCTCACGGAATGATTACAAAATCGTAATGATCAAGGTAAAGTTTTGTGACTTGCGACGCATTGTCATTGTTTGCAGTGGGGTGAACAATAACCGGGCTTTGGTTGGCTCCGGCGACCCAAAGGTGCGAGAAATTCGGCAGCGTTCACTGCGCTTGTAGCCCCTCTGTAGGCGCTCCGAATTCGCGGACCTCTATCGGCGTATGAAAAACCTATAAAACTGTTTGACATCATCAAGGCGCGGCCAAAATTCATCTGCCATCAACGCAATTCCATCACCCATTAACAATCGGGCACTATAAGTCGGTAGTTGTTACATTTCGTGCTGCCACCGAACCTGCTCAATCGCACTCGTGGCAGCGATAGAGAGCCGATAGCAGGAAGCCGATCTGGAACGCATATGAGAATTCTGGTCGTAGACGATGAAGCGAAGACCGCCAGGTTTCTGAAAAGGGGCCTGGGAGAAGCAGGGTTTGTAGTTGATGTGGCGGCAAATGGTCTGTACGGGCTGCAGTTGGCGCAGGATGTGGACTTCGACTTGGTCATTCTGGACGTAATGCTGCCCAGCCTCGATGGCTGGCAGGTCCTTACTCGCTTGCGTCAGGCAGACCGAGCTACCCAGGTCCTTTTGCTGACCGCCCGAGACGCGATCCACGAGCGCGTAAGAGGATTTGAACTGGGGGCCGACGACTACCTGGTGAAGCCGTTCGCATTCTCTGAATTGTTGGCGCGGGTGCGATCGTTGTTGCGCCGGACGCCCTCTCGCCCGCAGGATACGATCCGTATGGCCGATCTGGAAATTGATCTGTTACGCCATCGAGCAACGCGGGCCGGCCAGCGGCTGGATTTGACTTCGAAAGAATTCCTTCTGCTGTCACTACTCGCGCGGCGTGCCGGCGAAGTCTTGTCCAGGACTCTCATCGCCGAAGCGGTCTGGGACATGAACTTCGACAGCGACACGAATGTGGTGGATGTCAACGTCAGGAGACTGCGCAGCAAGGTGGACGACCCTTTCCCGCACAAACTCATCCAGACGATTCGCGGCGCCGGCTATGTGCTGGAAAGTGACTCGTAGCCTCACGCCGGTATCGCGGCTGTGGCGAACGTTGGCCTTCCGGTTAACCGCCGGGTACGCGCTGGCTGGCCTGATTCTGGTGATTTTGGCCACCGCCAGCCTTTACCTCGTGCTGGTTTCGGAATTAGAGAAGAGTACGGAATTGTTTTTGGGCGACAAGTTGCACGTGCTCCGCACTATGCTGCGGGAACGCCCTGACGATCGGGACGGGCTGCGGGAGGAAGTTGAGCTGGAAACCGCGGCGCGGCGATATGAACAGTTTTATATTCGCCTGCTTGATGAGCGAAACAAGCCCTTATTGACAACGCCTGGCATGGCAGAGGAATTAGATCTTTCGCAATTGGCCCGACGGACACGAGGACGTCACGATGTGACGATCCCGATGAAGGGGAACCACGGACGAACCTTTCGCGTCACCACCTCGATAGCGCCGGTCGGCTCGCCTCCTACGCATACCATCACGATTCAGATTGCCATCGATGTCTCGCAGAAAGAAGCATTCCTGGCGCGCTTTCGGTTGGGGTTCTGGGTGATCATACTGGGGACACTAGCGATTTTCCCCTTGGTGGGTTATCAGATCGCGCGCCAGGGCATTCGGCCGGTGGAAGAGATGGCAGCGACAGCGAGGCGTATCAGCTCCACCCACCTCGGGGAGCGAATTCTCACTGACGGTTATCCCTTTGAGCTTGCCTCGCTGGCCGGCACCTTCAACGAGATGCTCGATCGGCTGGAAGATTCCTTCGATCGAATATCCAAGTTCTCTGCAGATATTGCGCATGACCTGCGCACTCCTGTGAACAACATCCGCGGGGAAGCCGAAGTTGCCTTGGCGCGCGCTCGCACCATAGACGAATACCGGGATGCGCTGGAGTCGTCTCTGGAAGAAACCGTGCGCCTGTCGGACTTAATAGGCAACCTCTTGTTCCTCGCCCGCGCAGAGAGTCCTTTGACGCATTTGCGTCGCGAGCGGGTCGATGTAGCCGAGTTGCTGGATGGTGTGCAGGAGTATTACGAAGCTTCTGCCGCTGACGGCGGAATCTCTTTGAGCACCAGGTTCGGCAATGAGCCGGTGATCGCGGAACTGGACAGGACGCTGATGCAGCGGGCGGTAGGAAACCTGGTCTCGAACGCGGTGGCACACACACTATCGGGCGGATCGGTGGTGATGGCGACCAGTTCCGAAAGTGCCGTGGTTCGTATAGAGGTCACCGATACGGGCATCGGCATTCCGTCGGAAGCACTGCCCCGAGTATTTGATCGTTTCTTCCGTGTGGATCCATCACGTTCACAAGCCTCGGGCGGCACGGGCCTCGGGCTGGCGATCGTGCAGGGCATCATGCTGCTTCACGGCGGCAAGGTGGAAATTGTTAGCCAGCCAGGGAAAGGTACCCGGGTCATTCTCAGCATGCCCGCTTCCGCCCCACGATGACGAATCTGTAAGTACATGAGCATAAAAACAAGTATTGGCGGCCGTCGCAACAACCGAACTTACACAACGGTCGCGATCACTTGATGGGGCTGGCAGCCGTAAAAGCAGAGCAGCAGGGTTTGCCTACGGGCTGGAACTCCATGATCTCCGCGCGTGTGCCGTCAGGACTGAAGAGGTTGTACTGCCATTTTCCGTCGCGGCCGATCTTGGGTCCGCTTGTTCTCTCGGGAATTCGATCGCCGGAATACAGTATCTCCGCTGTCTTCTTCATATCGTGTACACCAAGAGAAAAATGATCCATCCCGCCAAGCCGATCGGCGGTTATATCCGCGGGAATGCCTGTGGTCTCCGGACCGGTTACGAGCATGTACTCTAACCAATCCGTGCCGTCCGGAACCTGCTGAGAGACCCAACTGGTGATGCCTTCTTTGGCGCCGCCGTACCAGTACGGCCTGAATCCCAGTACGGTGCGATAGAAAGCATCCTCCGCGGAACGGCTGTGAACCATGAAGCCAACATGAATGATGTGATGGCTGAGCGGGTCTAGCGGAACCTGAGGGGGTGTCGCCGGCACTTGTACGAACTGCACTTTGTTGCCTTCGGGATCTTTCACGTCGAACCATCGGCTTCCATCCGATCCACTTTGTACCGAAGCAGGCGCCGTAATCCCATGTGCCGCCAAGTATCGCCTTAAGTTGTCAGCTTCACTGGTCACGAATGCTACATGATCGAGCCGATTGATCGAGGTATAGCCCTGGGGCAGCGGGAGCACTTCGACAAACTGGGTGGGGCTGAAATAGTAGCGCACGCCTTGGGCATTCTCAGGATCCGCACCTTTGAACGCGCCAAGGTCATGCACATAAAAGATTTCGCTCTTGCCGGGATCCGCACTGTAAACGCTTAAATGTGAGATCCCTGTGATGGACGGCCTGGCATCCGAGGCCTGTCCGTTTGCGGATAGGGCGGAGGCGAGCAGGAAAACGGCAAGCGCTGCGAGCGGCAATCTCTTCATTTCAGTTTCTCCTGAAAGATGTTCTTTTGGGCGGGCGGGAAAATTGTAGGAGACGACAAAAGCCACCGTCAATCGTTTATTCAGTTTTGCCCCCTTCTTTGTATCCATACCACTACCTGGGAACCGGTTGCAAAATTCATTGACATGCCTACCCTCCATCCTGTTGAATTGTGGCTCAATCGCAGCACAGAACAACTTTTGGAGGCGATTAATGCGAGTTTATGCCGTCGAACTGAATTATCGGGATCGGGCGCTCGCGAAGGTAAAAACAGGATCGGCTTTCCTGTTCTGCCTGGTCACATTTCTGTGTATGGTCCATCCTTCCTCACCGGGCCAGACGACCACCGGCACCATTTCCGGGACAATCACAGATCCCACGGGCGGCGTTATCTCGAACGCACAGGTTACCGTAACCAGCGTGCAGACCGGCATCGCACAAACGGTCCAGAGCAACGCCTCAGGAAACTACGTTTTTCCAGCTCTGGCCGTCGGCGACTACACTCTTACGGTCCAAGCGCAGGGTTTTGGCGCTACGACCGAGAATGGCTTGCATCTAGACGCCAACCAGAACCTCACCAGCGACATCCAGCTACAGGTCGGCGCCGCAACGCAACGAGTAGAAGTCACTGCCGCGGCTGCCATGGTCGAATTGCGGGAATCCCAACTGAGCACGACCATTGAACGCAAGCAGATATCGGATCTTCCCTTGAACGGCCGCTCCGCAGTCAGCTTGGTACAACTTGTTCCAGGAGTTACGACCTTTGTGCCCTCGGCTACGATCGGGGATACCGCCGGCAACAAGTTCAGCCTGAACGGGAACCGCACCAACGAGAATTCCTATTATCTTGACGGCGCATATGACACCTCGTTCATGAGCCAGGGGGGAAATGTCTTCCCCAACCCGGACGCCCTCCAGGAATTTCGGGTTCTCACCAATAACTTCGACGCGGAGTTTGGGCGCTATCCCGGCGGCGTGGTTAATGCGATCACTCGCTCCGGAAGCAATGAGTTTCACGGCCTGGCATACGACTACTTTAGGAATGGCGCGCTGAACCTGAAGAACTATTTTGCGACCCGTGTTACCCCTCTGGTTCAGAACCAGTTCGGCGGAACATTTGGTGGCCCGGTTATTCGTGACAAAGCGTTCTTTTTCGGCGCCTATGAGGGGCTGCGCATCTCCACGCCGACACAAATTCTTTCGACAGCAGTCAACCTTCCCACTCCAGCCGAAGCCAGGGGCGATTTCTCGGCGCTTCCTACCGGCAAACAGCCCAAGGTGAGTTGTAACGGTGTAGCCGGTGTCATCTGTCCCAACCTGCTTGATCCGGTTGCGCAGAATTTGTTGAAGTTTGTCCCCCTGGCAAGCGCCAGCGGTGTCTCTCCCGAGCAGGATGCTCATGGCAGCACTACGGCTAATCAGTATCTCGCGCGCTTTGACTATCAGCTGAACCCCAAACATCAGATTACGGGTGCGTTCTTCCAATCCCGTGGCACAGTCATTAACCCCGGCCTGGATGGGAACCAGGTCCTCAGTTACAGCACCGCCCGGCAGCTAAATACAACGAATAACGTAATTCTGAGCGATACCTGGACGATCTCCCCGACAAAATTAAATATCGTCAGAGTGTTCTATACCGTGGATCACACGCAGACGCAGCAAGTCGTACCGCCTACAACATGGAAAAACCTAGGTAGCACGATCAATGATGGATATCCTCAGTCCACATCACCTGTGATTTCCATCACCGGCTATTATCAGCAAGGATTGGCTGCGGCCGGCATCACCAACAACAACATGCAGACTCTTGGCCTCGAAGATACATTTAACTGGACTCTCGGGAACCATCAGACTAAGGCCGGCGGGTCATTCTTCTTCAACCAATACAGAGAAGACGGTGTCTACTATGGCTCCGGTCTGGCCACCTTCTCAGGCAGCTTTACGGGCAATGCGCTTGCGGATTTTCTCGAGGGGCGAGCTGCTTCTCTCCGCCAGAACAGCGGCGTGTATCACAGGTTTCATCAACCCGACCCAGCTCTATTCTTTCAGGATGACTGGAGAATGACACACAAGCTGACGGTCGATCTTGGGATTCGCTGGGAAGCTTACGCCGCTTTTGTGGGAGGGAATACAGAGGGCACATTTATGCCTGGTGTACAGTCCAAACGCTTCCCTACAGCTCCGCTGGGTTTGCTCACCGCCGGAGATCCGGGAGTGCCGGATGGTATTGTGCCCACCAAGTGGGATTACTTCGCTCCCCGCCTTGGATTCGCCTATGACGCCTTCGGCAACGGCAGTACCGCGGTCCGAGGTGGCTTCGGCTTGTTCTATGCGACCAGAGGCGCGAGTCAATTCGACAATACCGAACAACAGCCGTTTCTGCTTGACAATACCATCAACGGTACTCCGAACCTTGTCACGCCGTATTCCATCCCTCCCTATAACGGTGTTGATCCCTTCCCCTATAACTCCAATTTGAGCAATCCCGTGTTCTATTCCGGCGCAACCATCTCAGGCGTGGAGCCGAATGCCGGATATCCATACGTGATGGAATATAACCTGACTCTCGAGCAACAGCTTGGGAAGAGCTGGGGAGCGCGCATAGGCATACGTGGGCAGCCAATCGCGCAAATTCTTTATCTCGCGCGATATCAATGAGCCGCTCTATATTTCCGGCGCTCCCGTCACGTCCGCCGGTATTAACGCTCGCCGCCCTTATCAGCCGACTCCCTCCACATACGAATTCAGCCAGATCGTGCAGAACTCCGATGCCAATAATGCCAACTACAATGCTCTCCAGCTCACGCTGACTCGCAGATTTGAGCATGGTTTCTCATTATTGGCAAGTTATGTCTGGTCGAAGTCAATGGACATCAGCTCGATCGATCCCGCTAACATCACCCTCACGCTCTCAGACCAGACTTATCTGAAGCGGGATTACGCGCGGTCCGACTACGATATTCCACAAGTCTTCTTCGCTTCCTACATCTGGGCGATTCCGGGCACAAAGCGCTTCGGCTTCCTCGGCAGTGAAGTTTTGACCGGCTGGCAGGTGAATGGAATCACCACTCTGCGAACGGGTGTACCCTATAACGTTCTTTCCGGTATCGATTCCAGTCTTGACGGCATTGCCACAGATAGGCCAAATCTTACCGGCAGCCCCGTCCTTCCTGGCAGCCGCAGCAGAACACAGAAGATCGCTCAGTTCTTTAATACGGCTGCGTTTTCGCAAGTTCCCGCCCGTGTCCCATATGGAAACGTGCAGAGGAATGTTGCGATCGGACCCGGATTCATCAACACGGATCTGTCCGGCTTTAAGAATTTCTCGGTTTGGAGAGAGTCCAGTCTGCAGTTCCGTGCAGAATTCTTCAATCTCTTTAACAACGTCAATCTTGCTAATCCGAATACTACCGAGACGAGCCCGTCGTTCGGGAAGATCAGCGCTCTCTATACAAACTATTCGCCGCGAGTCATACAGTTTGCGCTGAAGCTCTCCTTCTGAGTAGTTTGCCTCCGGGATATTCCGACGACGAGAACGGAGCGCACATACCTACAAACCTAGAATTTGCTGTTCCAGTATGCCTGCTGACCGATGTATCGATCGTCCGGAAGATACTTCAGCAGGGCGCGGCGAACCTCCAGCGGATTCATGGCGCCCTCTTGCGTCGAGTACAGGATTTTTCCGCCAGTACCGATAATCGCGGTGTAGGGAACGGCGCCTTTCCAATCCGGGCCAACAGCAGCGGCTGCCTCAGCCGAATCGTTGCTGTCTAAAAGCAGATTCCGATTGAATGCATGTTGCTTTTGCAAAAACGCGAGCACGAATTTCTTTTCGTCGGGGCTGTTGATACTCACGGTGACGAACTCCACCTGACGGTCGCCGTACATGCGGACCATCTTTTCTATCTCCGGGAACTCTTCCGTGCACGGGGCACACCAGGTGGCCCAGAAGTTGACAAAGAGAAGCTTGTCTGTACCCTGGTTCTTAATCAGCGTCTTGAGTTGCGCCGGCGTCACCATATCGACGGTAACGGGCTTTGCATCGTTCGCCACGTCCTCTGCGTTCACACTGGCCTCTTTGAAAGCCCACTTCGTAGAGCAACCCATTGCAGGGGTGGTCTTCACGGCGACTTCTTTCCCGGCAAGAAGAGCATTTAGGGCGTCCCTGGCCTCGTGCTTGCTCGCAAGCGCCTCGCGCGGATTGCTGTCGATGCGTCCTTCATAGCGCAGGATTCGCTGCCGATCGAAGATGAAGATGTGAGGCGTGGCCGTAGGGCCATATTTTCGCGTGACAGCTTGCGTGGCGCCGTCGTACAGATAAGGGTAATTGAGTCCACGATAGGCAGCACGAGACTTCATGTCCTCAAAAGAGTCACCTACATCTGTATAGCCAAGCTCGCTGTATTTCTCCGCCTTGTCATCGTTGCCCATGATCATAACGAATGCCACACCGCGATTCTGATAATCGGCGACGAGTTGCTTGATTCGCTTCTCGTACATCTGTGCTACAGGGCAGTGATTACAGGTGAAGACGATCGCAAGGATTTTGGCCGAGTTGTAGTCTTTGAGGCTGTGCGTCTTACCGTCGATTCCCGGCAGGGTAAAGTCTGGCGCATGGGAGCCGATGGGCAGCACCGGATAGCCAGTTATCGCCGCAGGAGCATGGTCTCCGGAGTTGTGGCGCGGTTGTTGCCCTTGGCCTGCCGGGCACATAAACAAGGCAAGTCCGAGAGCCGACAGGATCAGTCTAAGTGACCCAATCGAGCGAGCACGTTCTCCACATTTGGCCGCGGGGTTGATGGCAGAGTATGTCGCCGGCATTCGTTCCACCTCTGAAAAAACAATAGATTAGTTCTGTCAGGGTGTTATTGGCAAGATAAATCTTCCACCTACAAGTGATGGGAATTTAGTGAACCTGACCTGCCGAGTTCTCGAGAACGACGTCGGAGAATACACCTGTGTCCACCGTCACTGGATAATGCGAGCAAAATCCGATCCCCACGTAAAACGGTCCATTGATGTGCAGATGAATCGGGGGACCGAACTGGTGCATCGGCTCTCCTTTTACGCTGATGAACAATGCGAAGTCGTCCCCATGTTTTTCGATTCCGATGCGCTGGGGCATAATAGCCGGAAGCAAGCTGCCTGCGATACGATACTGCATATCTTTGATCATTCCGTTTTTCTCGAAACGCGCGGCCATGTGGACCATTCCCGTGCCGTGTTCGGCTACCATGACCTCTTGAGAATTGTCATCGAGGTCCTGCCGGATCACCAACACGACTTTGCGGTCGTGAGGAGGTTGGGGGACCGGGAAGCTTACGGTTGCGGCGAGTGAGACATCCCCTGACATCTTCTTCCACAAATAACGGAATTCGTCGCGCGTATACCAGATGTTGTAACCTGCGGAGTTGACGGTGTACTGCCTGGTCCTGGGATCGTAATTCGCACTGCCTGGCACCAGAGCGCTTCCAATATCAGACTCACCCTCGAAAATGCCGATCGGCGTATCGAAGTTTTTGCTGGGCCTATGGAAGTCTGCCGGCGGGGGATATTGCTTGTGCGTAGGAGAGCCAGGCAGCGCCCAATCGGGGACCTCAGGTGTAGTTGTTGGCTGAGCGGGTGCTGTCTGAGTAGGAGTTGTTTGTGCGCTTAGCCAAGGCGCTGGGATCCACAACATTGCGGCCAGTAACAATGCCACAGGTGGATATCTGAGCGCGAATCGGAGACCATAAATTACCATGGCGAACAAATTAGCAGATTAAGTCCAAGTTATTCCACGTATTTCTTTCATTTTTGTACATAACCACCGGGCAGTTAGCCTTGGCTTAGAGGACGGGCGAGAAATCGCGATCTCTCAACTTCGCTTTCCACCTCAGGATGGGCGGCCTCGATGAGCCGATCTTGTTGCCATGAGAGCGCAATAGGTTTCGGCAGACGGGCCGGCTAGAGCATTTCTCCTGATGAGGTAAAGCGAAGAGCAGATCTAGACGTAGCCATTCCATCGAAGAATGGCTACACATAGCGACTCTCGCCACACCACAGTATCAGGAGAAATGCTCTGGAAGATCGCTTCATTTCTTGATTGACTCCGGTCCGGTCCTTGCCCCCATCAGTGCATCGCGAAGAAATCCTTGGCATTCTGCTAGGAACTGCGCACCTTCCTGGCTACCGAGACTCCGTGCGAGAATCTGCCCTCCGACCATGCAGGCGAGCGTACCTGCCGCCTGACGTTTGCGAACCTCCGCTCCCAAAGCGGGATTCGTTCGCCGATAAAGCTTTTCCATCCGCGTCTGGAATTCTCTGGAAAGCACTTTCTTTGTTTTCTGACCGCTTCGAATCAATTCAGTTCCAAGCGCCGCGACGGGACACCCGCGTTCCGGATGCGTCATGTGAGCAACGCTCAGGTATGCCGCTGAGTTCTTCAACAAACCTTCCTGCGGAGATCCCCCTTCGTTAGGTGAGTCGAAGATCTTGCTGACTTGATCAGACGCATGACGTACCGCCTCGGCGATGAGTTCCTCCTTCGATTTGAAATGAGCATAGAAACCACCGTGTGTGAGACCGGCCCGCTGCATCACGTCGGCTACGCTGGTTTGCTCAATCCCCCGTTCTCGAAACATGGCCGCGGCGGCATCGAGGATGCGCTCGCGGGTCTTCCGCTTATGCTCTTCCGGCCAAGGCACTCTTCTTTCCTCTCACTTCTTGACACATTATGACCATGCTCATATTGTAATGGCAAGAGCCGATATGACGCACGTCATATTGTGGTCTTCAGCGGAATGGAGGAGATATGATGACCCCGAATATCGCTAACGCGCTCCAGTCAACTGCTCTGGTTGGAGCGATTGTCCGGCCATTGCTGGTAGCAGTGCTTCTTTTCTGCCTGTGGCGCGGGCTGACCCGCGCGGGGCGGAGCACCCGGCGCATCCTCCCATGGAGTATCGTCGCGGCCTTTCTCATTGGCTGGCTCGCCGCTGTATGGATGCTCGCAGCGCGGGCAATTTTCGCGCGCATTGGCGAGGCGGGAGCGCTGAACGCGGCCGGATTCATCCTGCTGCCCATCGTCCTGCTTGTCGCGGGGGCGTTGGCCGTGCTCACCCGATCAAAGACCATGAGCGCAGCCATCGACGCTTCTCCGCTCTGGTGGCTGGTTGCGTTCCAGTCTTATCGCATCTCTGGCTTCATCTTCCTCAGGTTGTGGGCGGCCGGATTTCTGCCCGGGTATTTCGCATTGCCGGCCGGAATTGGCGACACCCTTACGGGAGCACTTTCGATCGGCGCGGCCGTTGCCTTATGGAAGCAGCTGCCGTGGGCTCGGAGATTCGCGTACGGTGTCAACATCTTTGGCATCGCCGATCTCCTCAATGCCGTCTCTATGGCCGTGCTTGCGGGAGCGAAATCGCCTACCGGTATGTCTCCCCTTCTCGTGTATCCGTTATCCATCGTGCCGACCTTCGGTGTTCCGCTCGCCTTTATCGTTCATGGTCTTTCTCTCTGGCAGTTACGGCGGAATTCGGGAACATCTACCGCCGATATCGCGAATACGAAATCCACTGGAATCAAGCGGGTCCTGCGACCTTCCATAGCACAGCAGCCACGCAATCTATGACGCCTGCGAGGTAATGCACGAACGATCGATTTTTAGGAGAGATTCATGACCGGCAATGCAGATCTCACGTCAGGCCAGAGGACCTCTGGCATCGTTATCCACTGGGCGTTTCTCTACGACATGCTGATCTGGCTGGTCCTGCATGGAGGGAACGCTCGGTTCGAGAGACAGAGATGGCCGTCGAACACACCCTAGATGGCCTCTCTGGACAGTTAATTCGGGCAGCGTCCAAAATGATGCGCTAAAGGCTCTTCATCAGCCTTCGACCAGTCGACTTTTCACAACAGTCTCGGACGGGTATGGCGCCGAACAGGACGAGTCGCTCATTAGGAAGGAGTTTTCAGAGTTTTTCTAGCTGCCGGTGCCGCCGACGACAACAGCCAGCGTACGGACCAGAATCTTGATGTCCAGCCAGATATTCCAATTTTCGATGTATGCCGTGTCCATAGAAATGTAGCTATCGAAGGAAGGATCCTGCCGCGCCTGCACCTGCCACAGACCAGTCATGCCGGGCATCACGTCAAGCCGCCGCAAGTGGCTGAGTTCGTAATTCTTGACTTCGCTGGCAATGGGAGGGCGCGGCCCTACCATGCTCATATCTCCGCGCAAGACGTTGATGAATTGAGGTAGCTCATCGAGCGAGTACTTGCGCAGGAAGCGGCCCACCTGGGTGATGCGCGGATCGTTGGTCACCTTGAACAGTACGTTGTCGCGCTCGTTCATGTGCAGGATTTCAGCGCGGCGGTGTTCGGCGTCGGCGACCATGGTGCGAAACTTGATGCAGCGGAAGATTCGCCCTTTTTTGCCCAGACGCTCCGAGCAATAGAAGATTGAACCGGGCGAGTCGAGCCTGATGGCCACAGCGATGGCGAGCGCCACCGGGGCAAGAACGATAATAGCCAGCGAAGAGAGCGCGACATCGAGAATGCGTTTGAGGAAAAAGCCGAAGACCGGCACGTTGCTGCGATGCAGCGGAATGGTGGGGAACTGTCCGATGTATTCGATAGGGCTGTTCCAGGCTAAACCATCGTAGAGCTCGGGCACAACGCGAATATCCACTCCCGCTTCTCGCGCATGACTGACGATATCCTTAACCACCTCCGGCTCGCACCGGGCGGAGAGAAAAATCTCATCGGCAAAATGCTTGCGCGCGATATCCAGAACCTCGTCGATCGATCCCAGAACGTCGCCGTCCTCCGCCGCGGGATCGAGATCGCATCCGGGAACATGAACGTAACCCTTGAAGGTGTATCCGAGATGGCGAATGCTCTCCACGTGATGGCGCAGCGCTTGACCTACTCGTCCGGTGCCGACAATGACGATGTTGCGCGTTTCCGTTCCCCGCTCGAAGCGCCGGTACATCATCATGCGCCACACCAGCCGCCGTGCGCAAAGCAGCAAAGTGGTCGTGATGACAGTGATGATCACGATACCGCGGGAGACGATCTCTCCATGCAGCAGATACAGAGCGCCGGCCAACAGGAGACCGGCAGTCAAACAGGCCTGCACTGTCAGCCGCTGTTCGTGCAGAGTATTGCGCATCTGCATGGGGCCATATAAGTGATGGCGGCGGCTCACCAGGATAAGTGAAAATATGAACCACGCCAAAACCCCCAGGCAGGTAGCAGGATGGACGTGAAACATAGCATTGGTGTGGTATGGGGAGCCGGCGCTTCGGAATCCCTTGCCCAGCCAACCGCGGATCGCGATCATCAACGCGAGCAGGACGATGGCTACATCTCCCAGCATCCACAGTGCTTCAGTGAGCAGACTTTTACCGGGGGAGATATTGGAGTGGTATCTGGCAGAATCCGACTGCTCCCCAATCGATTGCTGACCGGGGGAGGAGGTGGCAAATCGCTTTAAGAATTCAGAGGTCGCCATGGGTTATCCAAGTGAAAGGGGCCCCTTGCAGAGTTCACATATACTCCTCGAAGGTCAAAGATGGGAGTACACGAAGGATGTAAACGTCTGGCGATGATGCATCGCGAAAAGGATGAAGTCTTAAGGAATAGAGCCTTGCTTTTTGTTCTGTTAGCCTGTCGTTACCTCAAATGGAGATGTCCACAAGCGCTTTTTGGTTTTCTGGTTCTTTCGGTTCTCTCACTCAACAAATCGGCAGATAAACCGCCTATCTGGCGGCCACTCGCCAAGTCTCGAGCAAGCGGCGAATGCGGCGAGTGGATCGGGTAGAACTACTCTGTGATCATAACATTGAGTCATCTGGAGGAGAAGTTAATTGCTGATAAACATTAAGTTACTATGTTAACTACTTAGATAATGACTTCTGAAACCCAGCATTGAGCGCAGCGGCCGGCTTAGCCTGTCGGCAGCACAAGCTCATCAAAATCGAGAAACTGGCGGAGAATCTCATCCTTTGTCTTCTCCATTTCTTCCAGGGAGCCGAAAAAACGCGCTTTGCCCTGGTGGAGAAATAAAACGTGGTCGGCAAGCCGCTTCGCGAACCGCATGTCGTGCGTAACCACTATGCTGGTGAGATGGAGTTGATGCTTTAGCTTCTGAATCAAATTGCCCAGGCGACGGCCCATCAGAGGATCCACCATGGTGGTGGGCTCGTCATAAAGAATGGCCTCGGGTTGCGCGGCTAGAGCACGGGCAATGGCTACCGAACGCTTCATGCCGGTCGACAGGTCGGAAGGCAATTGATCTGCCAAACCGGATACTCCGACCATCTCCAGCAGTCCGTTGACGACTTGCTGAATCTGGTCTTCCTGGAGTTCCCGCCGCTCGCGCAGCGGAAAGGCTACGTTCTCCCCCACTGACAGCGAGTCGAAGAGTGCGCCGTTTTGGAAAACCATGGTGACTTTCTTACGCACGAACTCCATCTGATCCTCATTGAACCGCGTGATGTCCTCCCCGGCGACAATGATCCGCCCCGCGTCGGGTTTGAGAAATCCCATGATCTGTTGCAGAGAAACAGACTTGCCAACGCCGGAACGGCCAAGAATGCAAAGCGTCTCCCCGGCCGCTACCGAAAAGCTCACATCCTCCAAAACATGAAGATCACCGAAGGATTTAAAGACGTGTTCAAAGGCAATATAAGGCGGATTGCCCTGAGCTTGCTCGTTCGCAGGCTCATCCCGCAATGACCCGTCAATAATCTCGATTGGCGTGCCATGAGGAAATTCGGTGACTTCCTCCGCGGGGCGGCCGTTTCTCGGATTGTCCTCGGAAAACATGTTCACCGGTTCAGATTAGAGCAAATCTTGTCTTCTTTCGCAGGGAATCTGCTTCCGCCCTTGCTTGTCCGTCTTCTGTCCTTCTTGTCCTTGCTTTTCTTTCTGTCATTCCCGAAGGGAATCTGCTTTTCCCTTCTTGGCGTAGCGGCGTGCGGCCGGACAGCATCTAGGACGAAAGTGGCATTTGCGAGTCGGCATGGGTGTGGTAGCAGCGCTGCGATAGGAAAAGCAGATTCCCTTCGGGAATGACAGAAAGAAAGACAAAGACGTAAAGAAAGGCAAAGAAAGACAATCAAGATGGCGTTGCTTCTGCAGCAATGATTGTTACATCATCCGGCGTATTGCAGTTTTGGAACCAGCGATACAGGGGCGCTGGGGAAAAAGTGCGCAGTTCAGGGTAAGCTGCCGCCAGCAGCTCCAGATCGAACGTATCGATCGATTGGCTGTACCCGGCCGGTCCTGCGATTTCCCAAGCCGCGGCGGTGAGAACACGAACAACTTTGTAATCGCCGCCGGCAAGAGATCGCGTGATGGGAGCGAGCAGGTCGCGGTGGTAAACCGCGCACAGAGGTTGCGCCAAGCCATTCACTCGCGGATAGGTAACCAGGGCGCCGGTTGTCACTGCGCGAAGCAGCATCCAGCCGAGGAACTCCGGCGGCAAAAGCGGCAGGTCGACCGGAACAAACAGATTGAGCGGCGCACTGCTCACGGCCAGCGCGGCTTCAATGCCGCTCAACGGTCCGCACGCAGGATGAATATCTTCGACGATCGGAGCATGGGCGGCCAAGTCCGGACGAGAACCTGCGATGCGCGGGCCGCCGTCCGGAGAAAGATGAAGAGCCCCAAGCTGGTCCAGGGCAATGGCCAGAAGCGTGCGGCCGGAGACTGAAACGAGTGCTTTATCCCGTCCCATCCGGGTACTGCGGCCGCCGGCGAGTACGAATCCCTCGGCCGCGGGCGGCGGAGCAAAAGGAAACGGCGGCCTCATGAATCGATTCCGCCTAGGCCTTCCAGAAAAAGAATGATCGACTCGATGCCGCGATGGAAGTTGGCGATGTGGAACTTCTCATTGGGGGCGTGAAGGTTGTCGTCAGGCAGGCCGAATCCCATCATCACGGTAGGGATTTTCAGATGACGCTCGAAGTCTCCTACAATGGGAATCGACCCCCCTCCCCGTACGAACACAGTTTCCTTCTGAAAGACCTGCCGCATCGCCAGGGTAGCCGCCTGAATGTAAGGATTATCGGTGCGGACCACGATCGGGTCGCCGGAATGAATCAAGCGAACCTCGACGTTGACGCCTTTGGGCTGGATGAGTTCGATATAGGCTTTGTACTGGGCAAAGACCTCTCGTGGATCCATCTCCGGAACCAGGCGAAGAGAGATCTTGGCGGTGGCCTTAGCCGGGATCACGGTCTTCGCTCCCGCCCCGGTGAAGCCGCCGGGCATCCCGTGAACATCCAGCGAGGGACGGGCCCATGTGCGCTCGAGCACGGAGTAGACCGGTTCGCCGGTAAGCTCGCGCGAACCGACTTCCGATTCGCGGTAATGCTCTTCATCGAACGGCAGGCTTTTCCAGGCACGAAGCTCGTCCTCGCCGGGCGCCGCAACTTTATCGTAGAAGCCGGGGATCTGGATGTGCCCGTCCCGGTCTTTAAGCGCGCAAATGATTTGCGAGAGAGCGATGAATGGATTGGGAGCGGTGCCGCCGTAGATGCCCGAGTGCAGGTCGGTACGGGCGCCGCGCGCCTCCACTTCGGTGTAAATCATTCCGCGCAAGCCCACGCAGAGAGTAGGCAGACCCGGCGCGAACATCTCGGTATCGGAAACCAGGGCAAAATCACCCTCGAGCTGTTGGGGATGCTCCCGCACAAAATGAGCTATCGTTTCCCCTCCCACCTCTTCCTCCCCTTCGAGGATCACGCGCACGTTGATAGGAAGCCTGGCCGAGTGGGCTTGGAACAGGGATTCCAGGGCCTTGAGGTGCATGTACATCTGACCCTTATCGTCGACCGCGCCCCGCGCATAGAGGTTCCCATTGCGTTCCGTGGGTTCAAAGGGCGGTGTCTGCCATTCGTCCAGCGGATCGGGTGGTTGAACATCGTAGTGGCCATAGGCGATGCAGGTGGGTTTACCAGGCGCGTGAAGCCAGTCTCCGTAGACCAGGGGATGACCCGGTCCTTCAACCAAATGGACATTTTCGAGGCCGATCCGCGAGAGTTCCGCAGCCAGCGTCTGCGCGGCGCGGCGGACGTCGCCCGAATATTCCGGCAGAGTGGATATGGAGGGGATACGCAGAATAGATTTCAGCTCTTCAAGAAAGCGGGACTGTTGGCTGCGGGCGAACTCGACGGCGGACGGCATGGAAAAGGGCTCCTGAAAGCAGCAAGTCAGCGAGTTAGCGAGTCAGCAAGTCAGCGTCTGTGCTGGTGCACTTCCGACAAGGTTGGGGACCTCCCTTTTCGCGCCGGCGATGACTGAAGGCGGCAGCCTGACTCGCTGACTCGCCGACTTGCTGACTCGCTGACCGCTGCTTAGCTGTATCCTAAACCTATGCTTGAATTTGAGATTACTCCCCAAGATGCTGCCGCCTTGGTGCGGGCCGATCCGTCCAACCTGGTGCTGCTCGACGTACGCGAGCCTTGGGAATACGCTGTCGCCAAAATCGAGGGTTCAAAGAGCATTCCGATGGGAGAGATCCCCTCCCGGGTCTTTCAGGAGCTCGATCCGGCGGCGCATATCATTGCCATCTGCCACTCTGGACTCCGTTCCATGAACGTAACCGTCTGGCTGCGCAACCAAGGCTTTGAGAACGTCCAGTCGCTGGGCGGGGGCATAGACGCATGGTCGCGCGAGGTGGATGCGAAGGTTCCCCGGTATTAGACCATTTTTGATTCTTTGGAGAGCTAAGGGCAGATAGCAATGACCACGGCGGAACGAGTACTGATCGTAGAAGACGAGCTGCATGCCCTGGCCGGATTGGCGGAATTGATCTCCGGCTGGGGCTACCGCACGGAAACCGCGCGGGATGGGGTCGAGGGTCTGGAAAAGGCAATGGATTGGTCGCCGGGGATCGTTGTGACCGATTTGAAAATGCCCCGGATGGATGGATTGGAGCTGCTGACCCGTCTCGGAGAAATGCAGCTCAAGCTGACTGTCGTCGTTTTGACCGCGCAGGGCAGCATTGAGCGCGCAGTGGAAGCGATGAAGATGGGAGCTTACGACTTCATCCAGAAGCCCATCGATCCCACTCGGTTGAAGACCATTCTGGCCAACGCCAGCCGCCAGCGCGCCATGGAGCGCGAACTGGAAGTGACGCGGCGCAAGCTGAGAGAGACCGGCTTCCTTGGATCGCTGGTCGGCAGCTCCAACAAAATGCAAGAGATGTTTGCCATGATCGAGCGGGTCGCGCCCAGCAATGTATCCGTTCTGATTACCGGGGAAAGCGGCACCGGCAAGGAGCTGGTGGCGAGGACCCTGCACGAGCTGAGTCCCCGCAAAAGCAAGCCCTTCGTGGCGGTAAACTGCGCCGCAATTCCCGAAACGTTGATCGAAAGCGAGATTTTCGGTCACGAGAAAGGCGCCTTTACCGGGGCGATGGAGCGCC
The DNA here is from genome assembly GCA_963705665.1 of uncultured Acidobacteriaceae bacterium. Lineage (GTDB taxonomy): Bacteria > Acidobacteriota > Terriglobia > Terriglobales > Acidobacteriaceae > PALSA-350. The sequence goes on from CAVPKQ010000003.1 coordinate 18,989, forward strand.
GCGCCGGCTGTTTCGAACTGGCTGAGGAAGGCACTCTCCTGCTGGATGAGATCGGCGAGATGCCGGTAGGAACGCAGGCCAAGCTGTTACGAGTTCTGGAAGACAAGAAACTGCGGCGTTTGGGCAGCAAGGTGGAGACGCCCATGGACGTGCGGGTGCTCGCCGCGACCAACAAGAATCCTGAGGAAGCGGTAGCCGCAGGACAGCTCCGCGGCGACTTGTACTACCGGCTGAACGTTTTTAACTTGCACATGCCGCCCTTGCGGGAACATAAAGAAGACATCCCGGCGATTATCGAGACCATGCTGGAAGACATGAACGCCAAACACGACCGCCATGTGAAGGGTCTGGACGCTGAGCTGTTGCAGAAGTTGATGGCTCACGATTGGCCGGGGAACGTGCGCGAGCTCAGAAACACGGTCGAGCGGGCCGTGATCTTGTGCGGGGAGGGTTCGCTTGAGACCTCGCATCTGCCCCCGGGATTCGGCGGCCGGCCTCTGCGGCACGTCGCCGCCGAACCCGTCGAAGCTTCCAACGGCGTTCATGTCGAGGTGGGCACCACCGTCGATGAGGCGGAGCGGAGGCTGATTGTGAAAACCCTGGAGTCGACCCATAACAATAAGACCCGGGCGGCGGAGATTCTGGGCATTAGCCTGAAAACTCTGCACAACAAGTTGAAGGAGTATGGAAGCCTGGCCGGTGCGGAGAATATCCAAGAACGGTCGCTCTTCTAGGTCGTTTCCACCCTAGGTGTATCCCTGGAATCGGGAGTGGACGCACTCGATTCATTTCCGATCCCTTCACCGCCGGTTCGATCAAGGATTCGATCAAGGACCGGCTGCACATAACCTGCTCTCACCGGGACATGGCAACAGTGGAAACGGTATAAATAAGTTCCCACAAGGCGCCCCACCATGCGACTCAAGACTAAGCTCGTACTCGCAATTTCAGGGCTGGTGTGCCTGATGGTGTGCGCTCTCTCCTGGATTTTTCTCTATCAACTACTCGAACAGCGCATTGCTCAGTCCTACGCCTCGAATGAAATGGTGGCCCACCAGATTGGGTTTGCCGCCCGCCAGGCGCTGGAAAACGATACCGCCGGGCGTCAGGTGAATGCCAACGATCCTCAAGCCCTGCGCGCAGCAGTGGCCGACGTCTTGCGCCACAATGCCGGGCTCAAATCGCTCCTGGATTCGGCCATCCGGTATTCGCCCACCGTCCTCGATGTCGCTATCGCCGACAGCCAGGGACGGGGATTGGTGAGCACTGATCCGGCAGGAATTGACGCTCCGCTCCCGGCGCGTAAGGAATATGGTGAATTGCAAAGCGGCGGGCTGCTGCGCCTGCTGACCATTGTTTTTGGACCGCCTCGCGTCTACAACGTAACCCTCCCGCTCGAGCGGGCCGGAGGTAAGCCGTTCTTAACCGTACGCGTGGGCGTTCGCACTACTTTTCTGCGCTTCGTTGTGGAGCCGTGGCTGGTTACGGCCCTCACCTACACCGGCCTGGCAATTCTTTGTTCCCTTATCGTGGCCGCCTTCCTGGCCAACCTGGCGCTCAAACCCATTGAACAGATCGGCTACAGGCTGGATGCTCTCGACCACGCCGAGGCGGTGGCCGGCGAACTGGAGCAGCCTCATGAATCGGAGGATGCGGTGGTCGTGGTCTCGCACAAGATCGAGCGAATCGGCCGCCGCATGCGCAACGTGGAAGAGGTCTTTTCCGCCCTCAAAGAGGGTTTGGATCAGATCATGAGCAACCTGCAAGATGGCATTGTGCTGTTCACCCACGATGCTCGCGCGGTGTTGGTAAGCGACTCGGTGGAGCGATTCCTGGGTATAAGCCGGGCAAATATTCTTGGCTCCGAACTTCACGAAATATTCAGCAGGAACACTCGCCTGGGGAGCATGGTACGGGAGTCTTTTGACGCGCGCATGGTTCTGGTGCAGGAAGAGATCACGACCGAGACCGGCAGGCGGGTGGAGATCTCGCTGGATTTTATTCACGACGACCGGACCAAGGCTCCACAGGGCGCGTTGGGAGCGCTCTTGACCCTGCACGATTTGGAATCGGTGCGTGAGATCGAGAGCGAATTGGAGCTCTCCCGCAGGCTCGCCGCAATCGGCAGGCTGACCGCCGGAGTCGGTCACGAGGTCAAGAACCCCATCAACGCCATCGTGGTTCACCTGGAGCTGCTGCGCAACAAGCTGGACGCTTCCGATGGCAACGCATTGCGCCATCTGGAGATCATCTCCAGCGAAATACAGCGTCTCGACCGGGTGGTGCAAACTCTGGTCGACTTCTCCCGTCCGGTGGAGTTGCAGCTGGAGGAGCAGGATCTCCGGCGCATCGTTTCCGGCGTGCTGATGCTGGCCTCGGCCGGAGCTCGAAACCCGCGATGTGTACGTGCAGAGCACTTTGCCAGATCACGCCGTGCTAGCCAAAGTCGATTCCGATCTCTTGAAGCAGGCTTTGCTGAACATTGTTCTGAATGGCGCGCAGGCCATGGCGGCTGGAGGCAAGCTGGAGGTGAGGCTGGCGGAAAACGGACGCATCGCGCTGCTCAGTATCCACGATGAGGGCGGCGGAATTCCGGACGATATCCGGGACAAGATTTTCGACCTGTACTTTACGACCAAGAAGGGCGGTAGCGGTATCGGTTTAGCGATGACCTACCGTATCGTGCAACTCCATAACGGTTCAATTGAAGTAGAATCTGGTGCAACTACCGGCACAACATTTACTTTGCGCTTACCGCTCATCCCGCAGGATACCAGGACCCGCGGCTACCTGATTTCAAGCGCATGGAATGCGGGAGAGTCCGGAGTGGCTGGGGGGCCCTAGGGGATGACGTCTGCGAGCAAAACAGGGGCATCGATGATGCTGCTCACGATGTTGTTGATGGGCTGTTCCCGTCTTCATAAACAACCCGCCCCACAGGCGCAGCCGCCTCCTTTGCAGACGGGGCATGGCGAACTTCAACAACAGGAGAAGGAGCAACATCAAGCCCCGCCGCCTTCGAGTCTCCCCAGTCGTCGGCGCAAACTGCGCCGCCACAGCTGCCGCCGGTGAGCCAACGCAAGGTGAAGCGTCCCAAAAAACACAAGCCGGCAGAGAGCAGCCAACCCGCCCCGGCAGCCCAGCAGACGGCTAAGGCAGCGGCCGGTGAAGCGCCGGCATCCGTCATCGGACAACTATCCGGCGGCGATAGTGCAACCGAGGAACAGACTAAGCGCGACACGGCCAACCTGATCAGCGCAACAGACCGAGGGCTGACGGGGATCAAGCGAGCCCTCTCCGCCGACGAGCAGACCACGGCAGCGCAAATTCGTACCTTCCTAAAGCAGGCGAAAATGGCGCTGGAAAACGGCGATGCGGATGGAGGCTCACACCTTGGCTACCAAAGCTAAGCTTCTTCTGGACGAGTTGATCAAGCAGTAGCGAGTCGGCAGGTCAGCGAGTCAGCAAGTCAGCCAGTTCCCGCTTCACTAATCGCTTCTTTTGCTGACTCGCTGCCTACCGTTCTCCCCACTTGAGCTTCGAGCGAAGCACATCGAAGAAGCCGATCGTGCCCAGGCGCACCAGCTTGACGGAATATTCCGACTTTCGGCAGCGTACTTGATCGCCTACGCGAAGCTGCAGCGCTTCCTGGCCGTCCACGGTAACGAATGTCTGGTCGGGAACGCCTTCTATCGTGACCGTTACCTCTGCGTCTCCGCGCACAACCATTGGACGAATGGTAAGTAAGTGAGGGCATACCGGAGTCACCACCATCGCATCCACGTTGGGAGCCAGGATCGGACCATTGGCGGAAAGATTGTAGGCGGTGGATCCGGTAGGCGTGGAGATGATGAGGCCGTCAGCCCGGAAAGACGCCGCCAGTTGGTCGAACAGATGAACGCTGAAGTCGCCCATCCGCGCGATCGCACCTTTGGAGATCACCAAGTCGTTCAGGGCCTCAAACTCCTTGTAAAGATTGCCATTGCGCTGAACTTCGGCGTGCAGCATGGAGCGCTCGTCGATGGCGCAACAATCTTTGTGCCATCCCTCCAAAGTGCTGTATAGGTCGGATAGCCGGACCTCGGTGAGAAAGCCCAGACCGCCCAGATTGACGCTGAGGATGGGAATGCCGGTTTTGGCGAAGGCGCGCGCCGCGGCGAGTAAAGTACCGTCGCCCCCAAGCACCACCACCAGCTCCGGCTGCTGCGCAGCAAGCTCATGCCGGGGAACCACAGGGACGTCGGAAGCATAATTTGCGCTTACCGGATCGAGGATCGGCTCAAAGCCGTGGGTGCGCAACCAAAGAACAAGCTCGGGAAGCACGGTTTCAAGGTCGGCTTTGTGCGGCTTGGAGACTATGGCGATCTTTGGCATGATTTTGCTGTACTTGATTTGGTGAAAGCCCCGCATTTATGCGGGGGTAGGAGCCCATTCGGTGGAAGCCCCCTGCTTTAGAAGGGGGAGCTGGACTTCGGTCCAGCGGAAAAGCGTCCGAGCTTGAAATGGGCTTTTAGCCCTGGCTTTCCGATGCCAGCGCTAAAGCGCATCATGATCAGAATCCCCACTACAGCAGCTCTGATAATGCTCCCCAAGTGTACCTGCAGGGCGGCCAGAGCATTTCCCACCCGTCAGGAACAACTCTAGAAACGAGCATAGAGCAAAAATTCACGGTTGCCTTCGGCACCCAAGAGCGGCGAATCGATAAGATCGGCGAAGCAGCAACCCAGTTCGTCCACTTTCTGACGGACACGGTCGATGGCCAGTTGGTGTGCAAGCGGATCGCGAACAATGCCGCCCTTTCCCACATGTTCCCTGCCCGCCTCAAATTGCGGCTTGATGAGAATGACCGCCTCCAGCCGATCCCCCCGCGACCCACTTGCATCAATCGCGGCCACTACTGCGGGCAATATCAGAGTGGCCGAGATAAAGGCCACATCCATAGCGAAGAAAGTGATGCCCGACGCCAGGCTGCGCGGCTCGAGCAATCGCGCATTGGTGCGTTCGCGCAAGGTCACTCTAGGGTCTCGGCGCAAGCGTTCGGCGATCTGTCCGTGTCCGGTATCCACGGCCACAACGCTGCGCGCGCCGTGTTGCAGCATGCAATCGGTAAAGCCGCCTGTGGAGGCGCCGATATCCGCGCAATCGCGATTGCTCAAATTGACTTGCCAGTGGCCGAGCGCCGCTTCAAGTTTTACTCCCCCACGGCTGACGTAGCGCTGCTCTTGCCCAAGCAGCCGGATTTCCGCGCCTGAGTCCACCAGGACGCCGGGCTTTTCCAGCTTCTGCTGGTTCACCAGAACGCGCCCGGCGAGAATGAGCGCCTGGGCGCGTTCGCGAGAAATAGCCCTTCCCTGCTCCACCAGCAGCTTGTCAAGACGAGTCTTCATCTGCTCCTGACTTATCCGCATTCACCCAGCCGATCCGCCTCGTCGTGTCGACCGCAAGCTTCGCCGCCCTGGTATTCTTAAAGCACGGCGCAAGGCCTGCCTTTTGTTTTCCGTGAAATGCTCCCTGTAGAATGATCCACGACTCATCGATGCCTGAAAACCCCCAAAATCCGGCGGACTCTGTCCAGCGTTCTTCCAACAGAGCTTTCATATCCTCAAATGCAGAATCCGGCGGCTTGGGAAAAACATCTCTTCAAGACGCCGCTTTGATCAATGGTGTACTCGCCGGGGACCAGAGCGCAATGGCGGAGATCTTTGATAGATACTCGACCCTGGTCTACTCCGTCGCGCTTCGGGTGCTTAAGGATTCGGGGCATGCGGAAGACGTGAGCCAAGAGGTTTTTCTCCAGATCTGGCGCAATCCTGCCTCCTTTGTGCAAGGCCGCGGTTCGCTGGCTGCCTGGCTCGTGGTGGTCGCGCGCAATCGGTCGATCGATCTGCTGCGGCGCAGAAAGCCTTCCGATTCGGTTGACGACGTTGTCCTGGTTTCCTCCGTGGACGTGGCCTCGGAGGCGGAACGGATCATCGCCGCCGGCAGGATAAGAGAGGTATTGAAGAACCTTCCACCGGAGCAGCAGACGTTTATGGAATTGGCCTTTTTTGAAGGATTGAGTCACGCGGAGATTGCTCAGAAGACAGGCGATCCATTGGGAACCGTGAAAACCAGAATTCGATCCGCATTAGCCAGCATACGAAAGGCACTGGCGGTATGACGGACAGCGAGCACATTTCGCAGGAGGACTTGGCGCAGCATGCGATGCAAAGTCTCTCCGTAGACCAGGCCGCCGACATCCGCGCGCACTTGGCGGCTTGCGCCCTCTGCCGTTCGGATCTCGCCGGGATAACCGGAGACCTCGCACTGGTGGGCCTCAGCGTTCCCCAGCAAACCCTACCCGATGGGGCGCGCAAGCGGTTCCTCGACCGGCTTGCCGCCGAGCCGGTCGCCCGCAGCCGGAGTGCTCAGGCCCTGGTCACCGAGCCTGGGGCGCCCATTGCTCAGACCGTGATCACTGAGCCTGCGCCCATATCCAGGCGCCGCGGAGCTTCCTTCTGGGCTCCCTGGCTCGCCGCGCTTGCCATGGCCGGTGTGGCGATCGCCTTGGCGGTACAGAATTATGCTCTGAATGACGCCTTGAACTACGAGTCCGGTTTGGTAACCGGCCTTGCCGCCAAAGCTTCGCGCGCGCAACAGGTCCTGGAAGTCTTCACCTCCCCCGATGCGCAACACGTAGTCCTTGCTCCGGGCAACGCTCCCGCCGAACCCAACGGCCGTGCGACCTATTTGCCGGACCGGGGAGGGCTGATCTTCCAGGCAAATAATCTGAAGCCGCTTCCCCAAGGAAAGACCTACGAGCTTTGGGTGATCCCCGCCAACGGGAAAGCTCCCCTACCGGCAGGACTCTTCGAGCCGGATACTCGCGGTGCGGCCAGCCTGGTGATGCCGCCGCTGCCCACCGGCATTCCCGCCAAGGGTTTTGGAGTCACGATGGAGAATGCCGGCGGCTCCAGCTCTCCAACGGCCCCTATCCTCTTATCGGGAACTGTGCCTGGAGCATAAGGGGCTAGGAGTTCGAGTTCTCGCCAGCATCAATTCTGGGGAGGAACGCCCGCTAGAAAAGCATCACCGCTATGCGGTATGTCGTGAATCCCTGGCCCTCATTCCCGGAGCCGCAAGCGCCCACCTCGGCTGTGCGGAACCTTCCGCTGCGTATCTGCTGCTCGAGCACATCCGGCAGCCGGTTCAGATCCGAGCCCTGCCAGCGCACGATGAACTTCGGCCGCACCGCTCCCGCCGAGCCATGATCCATCGCGCAGGTCTGCCGCGCAGCGCTCGAAGAGCTTGGCCGGACACCTCCCTCGGCCAACAACTGCCCCACCTTGCGCTCGATTTGAGAGGAGCCCATCTCGGCGACTCCGGCAGCGAAGTCTTCCACTGCCCATAGGTTGCCTCCTTGGCGCACCAGGCCGACGCCAATCTCGTTCAGCCGGGCATCCAGAATATTTCTGCGGTGGGGCGGCGAGTGCATCCATTCCACTTCCACCGCCTCGGGATTCGGGGCAATGGCTATATTCTCCGCAACCACCCGGAAGTGCGCGCCATCGCGTCCGGCGCGGGTCACCAGATCGGATTCTCCTGAATACTGGTGGGACAAAGCGCCTTCCTGCACCATACGTTCGGCATGTGCCTGGGCCGCGCGCGCCAGCGCCGGATCCCACTTGAGGGGTCCAAGACCATTTGCGGCACGGTCTTCATTCGTCGCCTGCATCAACTGTCTCGCTTCGGCCGACTGCGCCTTTGCTGCGCCGGTCACTCCGGCCGCCCATGCCATGCCAAGCAGGCCCGCCGCTATCCACCTCGTCACTGGCGTCCACCTCGGAATCTATTGAACCCGATTCGCAGTTCACCTCCGCTCCCACCAAAGATGTAAAGATGGCCTTTCACTGGCAGAATTCCCCAGCTTGCCGCCGTATTATCAGACTTTAGAGATGTCCTTCCAGTCCCACGCTTCGTCTGCTGACGACCTCTACCACCAGGCGCTCGATATGCTGGCGGCCGGGCTTGCGCCCCAAGCGGCTGCCCTGTTTCATCGCTGTCTTGCGCTCGATCCCGCCATGCTTGACGCGATGCACGGCCTGATCCGCGCGCTCCAGGAATCTGGCCGCTTGGATGAGGCCATAGCCGCGGCTCATCGCCTAATCGAACTCGACCCGGAAGAGATCCTGGCGCACACCAGCCTCTCCATCCTTTACCAGCACAAGGGCCTGATCCGGGAAGCCGAAGCTGAGGCATTGAAGGCCAAGCTTCTGGGCTGGAAGAGAGCGCAGCTCAGGGAAGAGAAACTGTGAAAAGGCGGCCTGCACAAGATGGTGCGCGGACTCTGCGCCTTTTCTACGATAAGCTTCTTCGCCGCCTACGGTCCTCAGCAATGGTGGCCGGCGGAAACCGCGCTCCAGGTGGTGGTGGGCGCCTATCTCACGCAGAACACCTCCTGGCGGGCGGTCGAGCGCTCGATCTCGAATTTGACCGCTCGCGGCGTAATGCACCTGGAAGGTCTACGCTCGATCGGCGAAGAGGAACTGCGCGTGCTGATCCAGCCTTCCGGATTCATGCTTCGCAAGGCCGCGGCTATCCGGGCTTTCATTGCATTTCTCGACCGCCATCATGGAGGTTCGCTGGAGGCAATGGCGGCAAACCCCACCCGGGAGCTGCGGAGGCAATTGCTGGCGCTGCCAGGCGTGGGAGAAGAGACGGCGGACGCCATTCTGCTCTACGCGCTCGGACATCCGGTCATGGTCGTCGATGAATATCTGCGCCGTATCGCCTCACGCCACGGGTTAGCTCCTGAGGGAGCGAAGTACGCGCATCTGCAGCAGCTCGCGGAACAGGCCTTCGTTCAAGATCCCGAGGAATTGCTGCCATCGCTGGCCAATGAGTTTCATGCCCTGGTGGTAGCCGTGGGCAAGCAGCATTGTGGTACCCATGCCAAGTGCGAGGGCTGTCCACTGGAAGGGCTTTGAAAAGTAAGCCCTCCTTTGCGTCGTCTTTGCTTTTCTTTCTGTCATTCCCGAAGGGAATCTGCTTCTATCCTTCAAGCATTGGGTTCGGGCGCAAAAAGATCGAGCGAGTAAACCCGAAAAGCAGATTCCCTGCGGGAATGACAGAAAGAAAGGCAGAATGCGGGGGGCTTCCGCCAAAAAAAATACGCTTTCTCAAGCTCCGAAAAGTGTTTTTTTTTCGCAAGCCTCCTGAAAATACCCGCACCGCTGCTCGGAGCGCGTGCATACTATACTTCGTTGCCATGGAAGCGAACGAAGCCCACGAACTGATAGAACACCACGAACACGCGGCGCACGACCAATCCCTGCGGCCCATAGCGTTTGCCATGAGCATCCTGGCCGTGCTCGTGGCCATTGTCACGCTGCTCGGCCATCGCGCCTCGACCGATGCGGTATTGGCCCAGGCGCGGGCGAGCGATCAGTGGAACGAGTACCAGGCCAAGCGCATCCGGCAGCACGAAGCCGGCCTTACGGCGGAATTGCTCTCGACTCTGCCTCTGTCGGATAAGGCGGCAGCGGAGGAGCTGAAGGGAAAATATCAGAAAGAGATCGACCAGTGGGCCAGCGAGATCAAAGAGGAGGCCGTTACGGCGCGTGAATTCGAGGCTGAGGTCCGTCTCTCGGAGCGCCGTGCGGACCGGTATGACTTGGGCGAGGCGCTTCTGGAAATAGGGCTGGTGATCACCTCGATTGCGTTGCTTACCCGTCAGCGCGTCTACGCATTCCTGGGGTGCGCTTTCGGTGCCGCCGGAGTAGTCTCAGCCGCCGTGGCATTGCTCTTGCACTGAATCGCTTCGCCAGATCCCTAAATGCCTAAGCTCCATATTGCCAGCACCAATCCGGGAAAACTGCGCGATTTCGCGGTCGCCGCCGAATCGCATGGCTTGAGCATTCTTCCCTTGCCCGGTTTGGATGCTGTCACTCCCCCGGCGGAGGACGAAGAGACGTTTGCCGGTAACGCGCAGAAGAAAGCCGCCTTCTACAGCCGGCTGCTTCCCGGTGAGATCGTCTTAGCCGACGACTCGGGGCTCGAAGTGGATGCACTCAATGGGGCGCCCGGCGTTCGTTCGGCGCGATACGCAGCCGATGCCGGCTTCCTCTCCAACGCCGGCCTGACCCCGGATGCGCGCAACAATCTCTTCCTGCTCGAGCAACTTTCCGGTATTCCCGAAGAGGATCGCGGGGCACAATACCGCTGCGTTTTGATCGCCGCGCGGGATTCTCAGGTTCTGCTTGCCGGAGAAGGATCGGTCGCCGGACACATTTTGACTGCGCCGCGAGGCACGGGTGGCTTTGGCTACGATCCCCTGTTCTATTTGCCGGAGATCGGACAAACCATGGCTGAGATCGATTTACACAAGAAAGATCAGTTGAGCCATCGCGGAAAAGCTCTTCGCGCTCTCTTGGCTCAGTTGAAATAGACTCTTCCGCCGAGCAGCGGCTTCTCCCATCCACCTCTTCCGGGATGCAATAATAATGACAGCCAATTGAAGAAGCTGTGCAAATTCTGGAGGATTGCGGAATATAGATGACTGCAGGAGAGAACGATGAATAGCGTCAAGCCCGCCGGCGGCGCCCTGGTACGCAAGGGGGTAATGACGCGAGGCAGGATCGCCAACAACCCTGGCCTGGCCCTCTGGAGCACCGCGATCGGCAAAAAGATCGTTATGGCTGTGACCGGAGTGGTTCTGGTCCTTTTCGTGATCGCCCACATGTTGGGCAACCTTAAGATTTTTGCAGGAGCGGAGCAGATCAACGCCTACTCGCGATTTCTCCGCGAGGTAGGCCAGCCGGAGCTTGCCTATGGTCAGCTTCTCTGGATCGTGCGCATCATTCTCCTGGTCTGTGTGGTTCTTCATATCGTGGCGGCCTATCAACTCACTCGAATGAGCCATGCCGCAAGGCCGGTCGGCTACCGCGACAAAAAAGACGTCGAGACATCCTATGCCGCGCGCCTGATGCGCTGGGGCGGGGTGGTGCTGGCAATCTTCATTGTCTTCCACATTCTGCACTTTACGCTCGGGGCGGTCGGATTTCGTCCCGGCCAATATAAAGATCTCCACGTATACCAAAACGTTGTCGCCGGCTTCTCCGTCTGGCCCGTCTCCGTCTTCTACCTGGTGTCCATGGTCTTCCTCGGCCTGCATCTGGACCATGGAATCTGGAGCATGCTGCAGACTCTCGGCTGGTGTACCGTCAAGAACACAAATTCGCTGCGGGCCCTTTCGCGAGTCATCGCCATTATCGTGTTCCTGGGCTTTATATCGGTTCCCATCGCTGTAATGGCCGGGTGGCTGCGCTGAAGGAGAGATTGATGCTCGATTCCCGAATCCCCGCAGGACCGATTGAACAGCAGTGGGACAACTGCCGCTCCGAGATGAAGCTGGTGAATCCCGCCAATCGCCGTAAGCACTCGATCATCATCGTCGGGTCCGGGCTGGCCGGAGCCGCCGCGGCGGCGACTCTCGGCCAACAGGGCTACCAGGTTCACTGCTTTACGCTGCACGATACACCGCGCCGCGCCCATTCGATTGCGGCGCAAGGCGGCATCAATGCGGCCAAAAATTATCGTAACGATGGGGACAGCATCAGCCGTCTGTTCTACGACACGGTCAAGGGCGGCGATTTCCGTTCCCGCGAAGCAAACGTATTTCGTCTGGCCCAGCTCAGCGTCAACATCATCGACCAGTGCGTCGCCCAAGGCGTGCCCTTTGCGCGCGAGTACGGCGGCCTGCTCGATACCCGGTCCTTCGGCGGCGTACAGGTGCAGAGGACCTTCTACGCCCGCGGGCAAACCGGCCAGCAACTGTTGCTAGGCGCCTATCAGGCTTTGGAAGAGCAGGTTGCGGCAGGCAACGTCACCATGCACACGCGCAGCGAGATGCTGGATGTAGTGCTGGTGAACGGCCGTGCGCGCGGCATTGTGACCCGGAACATGGTGACCGGCGCGATCCGGACCCACTCCGCCGACGTCGTTGTATTGGCCACGGGAGGATACTCGAACGTCTTCTTCCTCTCAACCAATGCCATGGCGTGCAACTGCACGGCGATCTGGCGAGCCTATCGGCGGGGCGCTCTCTTCGCCAACCCCTGTTTTACGCAGATTCACCCCACTTGCATCCCGGTGAGCAGTGAGCATCAATCGAAGCTGACGCTGATGTCGGAGTCTCTGCGCAACGACGGGCGCGTCTGGGTGCCGCTCAAGAAGGGAGAAACCCGTCCGCCCAACGATATCCCGGAGAACGAGCGCGATTACTTTCTGGAGCGCCGCTACCCCGCCTTTGGCAATCTTGTCCCGCGGGATGTCGCCTCCCGCGCCGCCAAGGAAGTCTGTGACGCGGGACTGGGCGTAGGACCCAGCGGGCAAGGAGTTTACCTCGATTTCGCCGATGCCATTCGCCGCCTGGGCCGGGAGACTGTCGTCGAAAAATACGGCAACCTCTTCGACATCTACGAGCGCATCACCGGCGAGGACGCATACAGCGTGCCCATGCGCATCTATCCCGCTCCGCATTACACCATGGGCGGCCTTTGGGTGGATTACCACTTGATGTCCACGATTCCCGGATTATTCGTAGGCGGCGAAGCAAATTTTTCCGACCACGGGGCCAACCGGCTCGGCGCCAGCGCCCTGATGCAGGGACTCGCGGACGGCTACTTTGTTCTGCCGGCGACGGTCCCGAACTATATCGCTTCCAATAAATTCGATCCGCTCGATGATTCCCATCCCGCCTTTGCGGCCGCCCGGGATGAGGTTCTGGAAGGCATCCGCTGCCTGCTTGAAACAAAAGGAAAGCGCACTCCGGATTCCATTCACAAGGAACTCGGACGCTTGATGTGGGATGAATGTGGAATGGCCCGCTCGGCCTCCAGCCTGCGAAGGGCTCTCAAGACAATACCCTGCTTGCGCGAGGAGTTCCGGAATAATCTTCTGCTCGTGGGCACGGGAGAGGAACTCAATCAAACATTGGAGAAGGCGGGGCGCGTTGGCGATTTTATCGAACTCGCCGAGCTGATGTGTATCGACGCGCTCAACCGCGATGAGTCCTGCGGCGCCCATTTTCGCGAGGAGAGCCGTACCCCGGAAGGCGAGGCCCTGCGCGACGATGAGCACTACTCCTATGTCGCAGCATGGGAATGGACAGGGTTGGGACGAGCACCGGTTCTGCACAAGGAGCCGCTCAGCTTCGAACACGTTCACCTCGCCCAGAGGAGTTACAAGTAACCATGAATCTCACACTCAAAATCTGGCGCCAGCCGAACGCAGCCGCTCCGGGCAAGTTTGTGACCCATCAAGTGAAGGACGTCACCGCCGACATGTCGTTTCTGGAGATGCTCGACGCTTTAAACGAGGAACTGCTCAGGTTCGGCGAGGCTCCGGTCGCCTTTGACCACGACTGCCGTGAAGGGATTTGCGGCTCCTGCGGCTTTTTGATCAATGGCGTCCCCCACGGAGGCCGGCGCGGCACGACCGTGTGCCAGCTTGCGATGCGTTTCTTCAAAGATGGAGACGTGCTTACCCTGGAGCCGTGGCGCGCACGGGCTTTTCCCGTGGTTCGCGATCTGATCGTCGACCGCTCGCCCTTCGACCGCATCATTCAGGCGGGCGGCTTTATCAGCGTGCCGGTGGGCGGCGCACCGGAGGCCAGCGCGATCCTGGTGCCCAAGGATGTCTCCGATACGGCATTTGACGCCGCCGCGTGCATCGGCTGCGGAGCCTGCGTCGCTGCCTGTCCCAACGCATCCGCCATGCTCTTCACTGCGGCCAAGCTCACCCAGCTCAACGAACTGCCCCAGGGCCAGCCGCAGCGCGATCACCGCACCATCAGCATGGTCGTCGCCATGGATACCGAACTCTTTGGCAGTTGCACCAATCACGGCGAATGTGAAGCCGTGTGCCCTAAGGAAATACCGATCGCATTCATCGGAAAAATGAACCGCGATCTGATGCGGGCGATCTCCAGGGGCGAGCGGGAGGCCCGGCACACCGTGCCGATCGAGGAACAAATACCTCTGGAACAATGAAACGAAAATAGCGGGAAGGTTTCCCAAGGTAACCAAAAGCTGCGATTCAGAATCGCACCTCGGGAAGACCCGGACCTTCTGCTGCAAGCATCCGCCGCGAATCCCGTTCTACGTATCGAACGGCTGCCAACAATAAAAACGCTGCGGCAAAGACATAAACCACTGCGGCAACGCTGATGCCCAGGCCCAGTCCATAACGTTGGGCTATCAGTCCGATCAACACCGGAGCTGCGCCGCCTCCGCCCAGCCAACCGACCATATTCATAATGCCTGCGGCACGTCCTCGGGCAGGCGGGGGAACGACATCGAAGACCGACGCGAAAATATTGGCGTCGTACAATCCTTTGAAAAACCCCCAGGCAGTGAGTACGACGATCAGCCAGGCCACCGAATGGGCCAGTCCGCAAGCCACTACGAAAGGGGCTCCGCCCAAAACGCCGGCAGCCTGTACTAAGATTCGGCCGCGCGGCGTTTTTTTATGAAAGAGATCCGCCAGCCACCCTCCGCAGCTCGCGCCGGCAACGCTGGCCAGTTGCACAAATACAGTCGCTGTCAAACCCGCCATCGCCAGACTGAGATGAAATCGCGTGTAGAGGAATGTAGGCATCCAACTCAGCAACACCAAGGCGACAAAGTTGGCGCAGACGAAACCGCCCATCAGCAACAAAACCGTAGGCGTCGTAAACAGAAGACGCAGCGCCGCACCCTCATCGGTCCATCCGGAAGGGACAGGGGCAGTCGGCGGTAAAGCCGGCTGCTCAATGCCGCCGCGCGCCGGTTCCCTCAGAGTCTGCGTCAGGATTAAACCAAGAAGGACTCCCAAGCCTCCAAATACAACAAACGACCAGCGCCATCCGTAATGCTGGCCAATGTAGCCCGCAAAAAAACCTCCTCCGATCGTGCCCACGTAAACGCTAGTCTGATGTAACCCCAAGGCACGCGATCGGGTTCGCGGACCATGGTAGTCGCTAAGCATGGACATGGAAGCCGGCATATAAAATGTTTCACCCACGCCCTCGGCCGCTCGTAGAAACAATAAAGTGACAAATCGGCGGGATAGCGCCGTAGCCATACATATCAAGCTCCAGGCATATAGGCCGCCCAGAATAGCCTTTTTCCGGCGAACCCGATCGGCTATCGCTCCGGCAAAAGGAGATCCCAGGCCATAGATCCAGGCAAACGCGCTGCCCAGCAAACCTAACTGCACATCATTCAGGTGCAGGCTCTTCTGCAAGAGTGGAAAGACGGAAAAAATAGCCTGCCGGTCGGCGTAATTGAAAAACGAGATCAACCACAGCATACCGACCACGGCCCAGCGGTAGAAGGTAGAGGCCGGCCGGGGTCTGATGGACAACGAGGCTCGTGCGCTTTTATCGGGCATTCGTAATATGCTACGTAGATTAGCCGGTCCAGAAACTGAGCGGGCGCTCTACGCATACATCCTGTATAAATAACGTCAACGGCAAATATACGTGCGGTATCCTAAGTAGACACGATATATGTCTATACGGAGACCCATCCATGGCGCGCAAAAAAACGCTTCCCTCCAACGCGAAAGGCTCTTTGCGGGAGCGGGCCTACGCTCACATCCAGCGCAAAATCGCTTCCGGCGAGCTGAAACCCGACAGCCCGGTTTCCGAGCAGATCCTTGCCCAGGAGCTAGGCATGAGCCGTACGCCTGTTCGTGAAGCAATCGGCCAGTTGACTGCCGAAGGATTGCTCGAACAGACCGCAAATCGCGGCACATTGGTCGTGCAGTTTAACCGCCAGGACATTATCGATTTGTACGAATTGCGCGAAGCTCTGGAGGTTTATTCCGTCAGCAAAGCGGCGCGCTCTTCGGTTCGTCCTGTGGACTTAGCACGATGGCAGGACATTGTGGATGAGATTCTCGGTCTCAAGAAAGAATTGGATCAATTGGGAAAACCTACTCTCAATTCCGAGCAAATGCATCGTTTTGTAACTTCAGATCTCACTTTCCACGCCATGCTCATGCGTCTGGCGGTCAATCATCGCATGCTGAAAGTTGTCAACGACACGCGCCTGCTCATCCGCATTTTCTCCATCAATCGGCCGGGATACGATGCCCCTAAGCTGGAGCAGATTCACCATCAGCACAGCGCGATTATCCAGGCTGTTGCCAGACACAATCCGGAAGTCGCGACCCAGTTACTCACCGAGCATATTCGCATCAGCTTGGAGGAACGATTGTCCGCATACGATGCCTGGGAGCACGAGGCCTCCTTGCAAAAAAGCATCCCCAACTTCTTCGGGGTTATGGGAAACTTGGACTGAACACTTCCCAGCGGATTACACCTAATTTGTCATCTAGCATCCTCTCTTTTTCTTGTCTGTCATTCCCGAAGGGAATCTGCTTTCCCTTCATTCCCGGAGAGGCTGGGTGCCCCATATCTGGCGCGCTCTTTGCGCCAGATGTGGGAAACCGCAGATCTCTCCACTTCCCTTCCCACCCCAACAAGCTTCGCTTGTCGGCTACCCCGGTTTCGCTCTCTCGAAAATCGTTTTGGGGAAACTGGCTAGCAGTCTTTAGCCGCTGCCTTATCTTTGTCATCTCGACCGGAGCGCAGCAGAGTGGAGAGATCCGCGGTTTGTGTGCGTAACCGCGGAATCCCCTTCACTCCGCTTTATTCTCACTCGAATGGGGAAAACCGCAGATCTCTCCGCTCTGCTGCGCTCCGGTCGAGATGACAGGAGATCATGGATTTGCCAGCAAGGTATTAGCTTGCAGGTGTTGCTTTATTAATCGCGCCTCTTCTGGAGATGCTCGTTGATAGGGCCAACTGGGAAGGTCACTGCAGGTGCCTATCAGGGACAACGCGCATTTAAGTCTGCTTATATAGCCAGAGTCTGCTTCGCCAGGTTGAAAGATCGGTAAACCGAGATCCACGATATGTGCTTGCAATTTGTACATCTTCTCGTACGCAGCATCCAAAAACTGCTGATATAGGCGCGTAAGAAGCCCGGGAAACAGGTTAGCCCCGCCCGGAACACCACCGTGGGCGCCGCTCATCAGGGCTTCGGCTAAGAGATGTTCAGGTCCGGCAAGAACCGAGAACTCAGGTTTCTTTCCCACCAACTCGAGTACCTGCCTAATGTAAGAAATCTCTCCGGAGCTGTCTTTTAGACCGTAAACATTCGCGATCTCAGAGGCTAACGCGACAGTCTGAGGGTCAAAGTTCATTTTGGTGAGAGCAGGCTGGTTATAGAGATAGACCGGAAGAGCGCATTCACGCGCCCAGCTCTCGATCAGCCGCAGCAACTCCGTTTGTTTTATCTGAAAATAGTAGGGCGGCGCCGCAACCACAGCAGATGCTCCGGCATGAGCGGCGGATTCGGCCAGCCGTAATGACTCGACATACGCAGTATCGGTAATGCCGACAAGCACTGGAACCCGATCCCCCACCTGTTCACAAACCCGCTTGATAAGATCGCGCCGCAATGCGTAATCCAACGCCGGCCCTTCTCCGGTTGTACCGAGAATGAACAGGCCATGCACTCCGGCCGCAAGAATGTGTTCTATCAGAGTTTCCAGTCCCGGATAATCGAGATTGTCGATCGTGGCCAGAGGCGTGACCATTGGAGGAATAATCCCTCTGAGGGGACGAAGCAGCC
This sequence comes from uncultured Acidobacteriaceae bacterium, assembly GCA_963705665.1. Taxonomy (GTDB): domain Bacteria; phylum Acidobacteriota; class Terriglobia; order Terriglobales; family Acidobacteriaceae; genus PALSA-350. Next base: position 36,652 of record CAVPKQ010000003.1, read on the forward strand.
TTTCGGAATTCATTGTCTAGTCCTTCGATTAGAGAGATTGAATGACCTGCGGCTGGAGCGTTTTCTTGTCAATAAAGGGAGCGCTTGTCGGGGGGCAGCCCGGCAATCCCCAAGGGTTTGAGGATCTGTTCCGCGCCCAATCGTAACAATCCAAGTTCGGTTACCGACTGGAAAAAGTGGAATCCCTGCTCCCGATACCGCAAGACCTCTTCCGCGGTGCCGGCGGGGCGGCCCAGCAATTTGCCATGCCGCCGCGCGGCGTCGACAATAGTCTGGATTGCCTGGCGGAGAACCGGTTCGTCTTGTCTGCCGCGCAGCCCCAAGGAAAAGGAGAGATCGCTGGTTCCAATAAATACGACATCGATGCCCGGCGTAGAGACAATTTCATCTATATGGGCCAGAGCTCTCGCTTCCTCCACCACGCAAACAACCAGCACGTGCGCATCCGCGGAATCGTAGTAATTACCGGCTTCGGGCCAAGTCGAAACAGCCAGGCCGGCGCCGGAGCCTCTTAGCCCGGCAGGGGGATAATGGCAGGCTTGCGCAGCCGTTCGCGCCAACTCCGGATCGGAGACAAACGGGAAAATCACTCCGCGGACTCCCTGATCCAGCACCCGCTTGGCTGTCCACAGGGCGGTCACAGGCACGCGAGCAAGAACGGAGATGTCCAGTCCACGCGTGGCTAGAACCATCCCGCGCACGGTCTCCAGTGTGACCGATGAGTGTTCCATCTCTATCCATAGAAAGTGGAATCCCTGCTGGACGGCCAGCAAAGCAACGTCCAGATTGCTGGTGGTGACGGTCAGCCCGATCACGAACTCCCCGGCATCAAGCCGTGCACGCATCTGATTCCAGCCGGTGGGAAGATCCTCCATCTTACTTCTCCTCCGTATTCAAAACGGGCATCAGCCAGACTTCTGAGATCTGGCAGCCTTGGCCATTTCCGCCCAAACCAGCTTCGCGAGTCCAGGAGAGCTTCAACGCGCCTCCAGACGTTGCCGCCTTGGGAATCGGAAACTCCTGGGGAGCTGGGGGCCAGGCACGAACGATATAGGGATGAATCTCAATGCCATCGTTAGCTTGACACCGCATTTTGAAGCGCGGGCCGCTTCCAGAATATACAACGCGCAAACGGTATTCGCGTTGCGGGTCCAGTCCGTCATAATGGACCTCGACTGGAGCATCGAAGAGCGATCCGGCCCAACGCTTCCACGCGACCGGACCAGCGGCTCCCAGCTTGTCGGGATAACTGAACTCAATCAGGGGAGTATGACGAAATTCAGGATCTTTGACCGGGCCTAAGCCAGTTACAAGATGGGGGCGGTTGGCAACGTTTCCCAGCTCATCGTAGAACCCGCCTGGTCCTGGATCGGTTCGGATAGAAGCTCCCGGATGGCTTGAATTTGCTTCTCCGGGCCAACCATGCTTCTTATCCCGGCGATCTGCCGCCGCGTCCAGGGCACATCGGTCAGCGGCGTATCCAGCGTGTCCAGATTGGCCCCCCGGTCAACCGCTTCTCCCTGATAGCGCTCCACCGCGAGTTGCATGTGGATGCTTTGAAAAAGAGCATATCCCAGTTCGGTGACCCGCGAGCGCAACACCGCGCCCGCAGGTTGAATTGCGGGTTGATTCAAAATCTGTTCCGCCGC
>CAVPKQ010000004.1:0-35909 GCA_963705665.1 uncultured Acidobacteriaceae bacterium
ATCCTCTGCGAAAGCGTGAAATCGCTCGTGCGCATACAGAGCGCCGATCCTCGGCAGAGCTTCAGTGGTAGTCGGGGAAGCGTGTACCACATGGATCTCGTGGAACTTGCGCCGAGCCTTGGCCCAACAGCCCGCTTCAGATATATGGTTGCCGTACAGATGATGAAAGTCCACATAGGCATCAGCCTGCAGGGGCCCCGTGAAGCTCTTCAGGTGCTGGCGCGGATGTTCGCCGGCAGGCCTGTCGTCGCGCACGTAGGTCCAGAGACGTCCAGTTTTGGTCTTGCCGCTGCCGGGAGAGAGCACCGGCAGCGGCGTATCGTCGGCACGCAGTTTGCGGCCGGCGACGCTCCGAGACGTGGCTTCGCTCGCCACTTGTATGAAGAAGCGTTGAACCGGATGCAGAAGCGTTTGACACCAGAGGCGATGAGGCTACGTCGATGCACGGTCGAGCATCCCTTCGCAACGAGCAAGTACTGTATCTTCGGACACCCGCGTCTGTTGATGAGTGGGTTATCCGGTGCAAAGGTCGAAATCGGCCTCGCGACGATGGCATACAACCTCAAGCGCATCACAAATGTGCTCGGCGCAACCAAACTGGCGGAAGCTCTTCATCAAGCCTGACCGAGCGCAGTGACCGAACGCGCAATCCGAACTCCTGAGAGCGTCAGAGAGAGCGCTTGCGTCCTCCTAGCATCTCCTAAACTGAGTTTCGTAACGACCTCGTAGTTCAGCTGGTTAGAACGCCTGCCTGTCGCGCGGTTGGCTAACGGTAGAGAAAGTCAGAAATGATTGTTTGGAACCTCTTTCCTCAACTTGGCAGACTGCGCTGAAGGGTCGCAGACGAATGTGGTTAAACACAGTTCTTTCTCGCATTGATGAGTACAACTCCAGAATCCACAATCGAGGAAGTCAGGGACAGCAGAGGTCGTATCATCTCCCGAAGTCCCGAAGACGGCTTCAAAGTCGTAGCAGACGACTTTGCGGTGAGGGCAGCGAACTCTTCCCGGCCGAACGCTGTGCCGGCTATTCCCCAACCGCGCTCAGCGGCTTCAGTGACCAACACCCATGTGCGCGCGCCTTGCGTCGGGGTCGGGGTTGTGTAATTTGATGGAGCCGTGACCAGCATCATCCAAAGCCGCCGTAATGGCTCACCATCTGCAAGAAGCAGTTGGAAGATGGGCTGATCGGATGCAACTGAAAGAAGAAGCCTCGTTTTTTCCGATGCGTCGGAATGGCGCATGAAGTCGCACCTGCTCCAACGTGTGAGAGCGTCCGAAGACGTTCAGAGAAAGCCGCACGCGCTCTCTCTAAAGAAATCTGGACTTTTCTGGGGATATAAGTGAGGATATCCTCGATGCGTTCTGGTCCTATCCCCTATGTTTTCAACCGATGTGACTGCCTGCCTGGGGCAGCCAATCCAGCTAAATTCGCGGAAGTTCAAGGCAGTCCCACTCCCGTCCTTAAAAGTCCTGCAATCCACTAAAAATCAATTATTTACGCCGAAAAAGAGGCCCAGGACGTGCAAGGGACAACGTTGGAGGACGTATTCAAGCTGTGGTTTCAGAAGTGGCGGGTGGACAAGAAAGAGAGGCACGTCCGGCAGACCGAGCGCCGCGTCTATACGGACGTGATTCCGGCGTTTGGTTCAAAGCCGGTCGATGAGGTCACCGCGGCCGACACTCGGGCAATGATGCTCGCGATCTACAACGGGCACGGAGCTAGAGACATTGCCAGGCGAAACCATGAGACGACAGGCCAGGCATCTGTTTGCTGTTGCCAACGGTATAGCGAAGGGCAACCCGGCTGCTGACTTCAAGCCGGACGACATTTTGCCGACGGCCAAGGCTCAGACCTTTGCTCGCGTGGATGCCAAGGAACTGCCTGCGCTGCTGGCGAAGATGGACGCCTACGTCGGCACTGCTGTGACCAAGCTGGCAATGTGGCTTCTGGCGTATACCTGGGTCAGAACATCAGAACTGATTGAAGCCGAGTGGCCGGAATTCGACATTGACAATGCGCGTTGGGATATTCCAGCCGAGCGCATGAAGATGGACACGCCGCATATCGTTCCGCTCTCACGCCAAGCTGTCGAAATGGTCAAAGCACTCAAGCTAATTACGGGTAGCGGCAAGCTGGGATTCCCCGGCGACATTGACAAGAAGAAGCCAATGTCAAACAACACAATTCTGAAAGCACTTGAGCGTATGGGATACAAAGGCGTGATGACAGGCCACGGATTCAGGGGACTGGCGAACACGATCCTGCATGAACAGGACTTTGACGAGGAATACCTTGAGATGCAGCTTGCCCATATGAAGCGTGACAAAGTAGCTGCTGCCTACAACCATCCAAAGTGCCTGAAGCAACGCACGAAAATGATGCAGTGGTGGGGTGACTACATCGAACAACAGCGTGGACTGTCGAACTCCTGTACCTTCTGAATCAGATTTTGAGCCTGCGATTCCTTGCGATAATCCTCAATCTGGCTCTCGGCGTATTGAAGTGCACGAATAGCAACATACAAGACGAGCAGAGAAATAACCGCTGACACAGCCGTCGGCCATGCCGGAAGACTCTGGGTCCGCGGATCGAATCATATTCTGGTGCTGGATCCGGGTACACATCTCTTTCACGGCGGGGAAGCTGGTCTGACGGCTCAAGCCAATGGAGGCTCTGACGAAAGTTCTGTCTGAGTGCATTGCTGATCCCGCATTGCATGCCGAAGTTGAACGGCGGTCAAAGCGCTTCGAGCTTGGTGCAGATAGGCTATTGTTCCGGCAGGATAATCCCGCAGCTTGCCTCTACTAAAACAAGGTGAAGTCATTTTCGCGATGGAGTCATCTGGTAAGCTTGCTGGCGACTCAGGCAGCATGAGACAGGTCGCGCCGACGCGGCCTGGACAACGGATGGCGTCCAAGCCATTCCAGCATGATTCGGTTCGATTCCTCCGGTCTCTCCTCGAAGATGGAGTGGCCGCCCCCTGGCACTACGAGGAGTTCGGCACTTCGCAGTTTGCGGTTCAGCTGAACGGCGGAGTTCAGACTGACAGTATGGTCGCGGTCCCCCCAGACCAGAAGCGTAGGTATACGTTTGACGCGGCGTAGCGCGGCTTCTAACTTGGCCATTTCGGCACACCAGCAGCGAATAACGCAGAGGACGTGGCGCAAGGTGGCGGGGCTCCGCAGGCCATCGATGATTTCCTGCAAACATCTATCGGGAACGCGGTCGGCGCCTCCATACATCCCTCCGAGAGCGATGCGCTGAATCGGCGCCGGGAGATAGGGAAGCATCCAGGCGAGAATCTCACCCCACGCAGTGCTATAGACGCGTACCATAACATCGCTCGAGCGACTGTAGGGGTTGGCAGGCGCGAAGAGGATGAGCCTACGCACACGCCTGGGATGCAGCGCAGCAAGCATCAGTGCGACGGCTCCCCCGTGCGAGTGGGCGACAATGTCGGCCTCAGTGAGGTTGAGCGCATCCATGACTGCGACGATCCGATTGGCGGTGGCCGTAAGCCCCACGTCCAACCCCCCGATCGGTTGTGATTTACCCATGCTCACTAGGTCGATCGCATAGACGCTGGCGTGTTGAGCGAGGGCGCCGATGTTATTCCGCCAGTTTGCACTTGAACCGACCAGCCCATGGATGAGCAGCATCGGCTTGCCGCTCCCTGTGTGGAGATAATGTACGCGATCGCCGGCCATATCGACGAAGGCTTCTTCGTATCGTGGCTCCGGGGTCTCCTGCGTCATGGCAAGAAAATCCTCTCGCACTTACAATCGGCTTGCAAACAGCTTCACGGCCGATGCGCGCTCCTTGGACACGCTTGCGAACTCTGCATCACCGAAATATTGGATGTCTCCGGAGCCTAAAGCGTAACCTGAGTTCTCGAAGAAATTGGCCGCAGACGAAGTTGCGCGGATTCATGGACGAAATAGTTGACAGGATGGGGTCGTCTGTTTCTGTGCGACACAACACTTCCGGCAGGATTTTCTAGCGGTTCTGGAGGAATCTTAGGCTTTGGAGAACACCATTGCAGTCAGGCCCTCGCCAGGGGGGAATCACCAACGGATTCTGCGAATTGGCCATCGCGGAGCCGCGGGGCACGCTGCGGAGAACACAATCGCCGCCATCCGCAGGGGTATCTCTCTGGGTGTCGATTTTGTCGAACTGGATGTTCAGCGCACCCGTGACGGACGCCTGGTGGTGATGCACGATAAGCTCGTGGACCGTACCACTGACGGCACTGGCCTGGTGTCTGAGATGACCTGGGAGGACCTGCAATTGCTCGACGCCGGCAATGGGGAAGGGGTCCCTTGTGTGGAAGAGGCACTGGCAGCGGCAAATGGGCATGCCGGGGCGATTCTCGAAGCCAAAACACCAGGGATCGGACCAGCCATTCACCGAGTGGTGCAAGCGTCGGCTTTCTCGGGCCAGGTGATCTATGCGTCATTTCTGCACGAGGAGATTCTTGAAATCCGCAAGATAGACCCACTTGCGAGAACGATGGCACTGATGGAGTGCGTCCCCGTTTCGGGTGCGGCATGGGCACGCGATGCGAACGCAACGTTGGTTGGCCTATCTCTTGATTGCGCAACCGCCGAGTTCATCGCTGCGCTTCATGATGCCGGCCTTGAGGTATTGCTCTATACCGTCAATGATCCCAGGCTGATCCACCGCGCCATCGAATTCGGCGCCGATGGGGTCATATCTGATTATCCCGAGCGTATTCCAAAAATCCGGCCGAATTGAGATTCGCCTAAAACTCGCAGATGAAGCCCTCGAACTCGAAGAGTTATGCGGGTTGACCGCAAGTGATTTGAGCTTCATTGCGAAGAGTCTGCCGCATTTATGCCTCGCGCCCAGTCGGGAGTTTTGAATACGGAGCCTCAAAGCCATAAGTTAATGGCTCATCTCAATGCAGGACTGAGCAGGGGTGTCTGAATTGTGGTTCTGGCTGGGTGGTTGCCAAACCGGAAGTTACTTTGTGGTAGAACTTGCTCCAAGAGCTACATGCGATGTTCTCGGAGTCCACTGATGCTCTGACGAACACGACCCCGGGGCTTATCATCCAGGGCTAGAGAATTATGATGCGGTCATTGCATGACGATCAAGCTAGCGATTCAAAAGTCTAGCGGCGGACCTGCTTGTCGTCCTTCATCCCACAATGCCTGGGGCCACCTGTCCGGTACCCCACTGAGGCACGACTCTGCATCGAGTCAGAGTTAAAGGTGATTGACTTGCATCGACTGCTGGATCCAGCAATCTTTGCGTTTCGTACATTGAAGAATCATTTCACGGGTTATGCGAAAACTTCAGATGACCGGCCATATTCTGGTGACACACGAGGCAGGACTGCTGCGCGGAGCCGGGCAACGAGGAAACCAGCGCATACGTAAGACCATGGTTGCTCCACGTGATTACTTTGAAACTGCCAACGGCGTGATCGTGAAACGTCAGGCGACCAGACTGAACCTCACTGTTGGATCAGAGCATCGCGAAATCCTCCAAGCTTTGAGAGCGAAGGCGCATTCCGCAGTTGGATCATGCGACTCCTCATCGACGAAGCGCTGTCCATCCTTCACCAGGCGCACTTTAGGGTCTGAAAGACAATAAACGCCTCTGAGTCTCGCAAGAAGTCAGACAAAAGCCCAGAACAGGAGAACAAAGATGACAACACGCGCACCCACCCTTGCCGCATTCGCGCTCACCTCCGGCGAGGGACGCACGCCGCAACCGCCGAACACCGGCGGTGCAGCAATTTTCAGCTCGCGGCTGGTGCAGGCGCTTTGCTGGCTTCTCGTTTTCTTTCTCTAAAGAACTAATCAACAAGCAGCATCTCGAAATGACAACGACCATGCCTTATCCATACTCGATTGATTTTGCGAGACCGCTTGGCGGACTGGAACATTTCTTCTCGCTCATTGACCAACACCGGGCGGTGGACTTCGCGATGGCCGCGCAGGTCGAAGGACCCACGTCGATTCCCGCGTGGCGAGCCGCTCTCGCCAAATTACAGGAACGGCGTCCGCTGCTCTCCGTTGTCATCGACACGAACTCTGGTCCGGCGCCCCACTTCCGAGCCGTCAGGGATGCCCGGATTCCACTCAGGATCATCCAGGGGCCGACTGCTTCGAGCTGGCAGACGGAGATTGCAGCAGTGGGCGAGGATGCTCGAGGCTCGGATGATGCGACATCATCGAGAGCCCTCCTTCCGCCTCCAGAGTGGCCAGCCCATGCACCAGTCCCCAGTGCGGTTGTTTTCTGGGAGAATCACTTTCTGGACGGCGGCATTACAGACAAGGTCACTTGGCAGTTCCTTGAGACGTACACCTCTGACCCAAAAACAACTCTTCGTCTAGTATTCCCAAAAGCTGGATCAGTCGAACTGAGATAGTGCGAAACTGTAGCTGACCGCATCTCAGCTACCAGATGCCGGATGGGTGGTATACGCCTATGGCAGTCAAGTTTCGCGATTATTACGAGACCCTTGGTGTTCCCCGGAGCGCCAGCCAGGACGAGATCAAACACGCATACAGGAAGCTCGCCCGAAAGCTCCACCCGGATATTAATCCCGGCGACAAGGTAGCGGAGGATCGATTCAAGGAGATCAACGAAGCGAATGAGGTGCTCTCCGATCCTGAGAAGCGCCGGTTCTACGACGAGTTGGGCGCAGACTGGAAGGCAGGGATGGATTTCACACCACCTGCCGGTGAGGCCGATGCATTCCGCGGACGCGGTGGCGAAAAAAGTGAGCGGCCCTGGAGCGGGGATCGTTATGGCCCCTCCAGTGACTTCTTCGAAGCAATGTTCGGCAGGCGCCACGAGGGCGCAGGTTTCGAATTCCACGCGCGCGGTTCCGATGTTGAGTCTGAGATTTCCATTCCCCTCGAAGAGGCGCACCGCGGAACGAAGCGTCTGGTCCGTATCCCTGTGCAAGAGCTTTGCCCGGAGTGCGGAGGCACGGGAATCAAAGAAGGCAAGACCTGCCCTGTCTGTCACGGAAGCGGGACGGAAACCAAGTTTGAGAGCTTTACCGTGAATATTCCGAAGGGCGTTCAGGATGATTCGGTGATCCGGGTGCCGGGCAAAGGTGGCGCAGGCATGGGTGGGGGTGCGCGTGGCGACCTCTATTTCCGCGTTCATATCCAGCCTGATAAGCGCTTCCGGCTTCGGGATGGCAGCGACACCGAGTTGGAGCTGCCCCTGGCTCCCTGGGAGGCTGTCCTGGGGAGTACTATCAGAGTCCCGACGCTCGATGGACTGGTGGAACTCCGTATCCCTCCCAGCAGCCAAGGCGGTCAAACTCTCCGTTTGCGGGGTAAGGGGTTGGCGAAGCAGGATGGTAGCCAGGGCGATCAGTATGTCCGGCTTAAAATCGTCGTGCCTCCTAAACCGACCGAGAAGGAGCTGGAACTACTCAAGCGATTGGCGACTGAGTCGAGCTTTGAGCCGCGAATGTCGTGGAACTGAGGTCAACGATGGCTGATCAAGTATCCGAGGAAATCGCATGGAGCAAAGAGTATTCTCTGCTCACCCTGGACCAATTGTCCGATACGGCAGAACTTCACCCGGCACTCGTCGAAGACTTTATCCGATATGGACTCATTGAGCCGGCGGCGGCCGAGGCCCCTGATTTGTTCTTCCCGATCTCCTGTATTGAACGCCTCCGCCGGATCATTCGCTTGAGGCGTGACCTTGGCGTCAATCTGGAGGGAGTTGCTGTGATCCTGGAGATGAGGCAGCACCTGGAAGAGCTGCAAAAAGAACTGGAGCGGCTGCGGCGATCCGCAGGCTTGCTGTGACAGGCCAGCGCAGCCGGCTCAAACAGCCCAATTTGCCGCGGGTCCGGAAACCTGCAGGCGTTCAGTCAAGGAGCCGCAGTGCTTCGCCCTTGTGCATGGCGATATGATCGGTTTTATCGCTCTTGATCTCGTACTGCGGATCATCCTTGCTCGCGTGATGGACGTAGCCTTTGTAGTTCACGTCCGTCGTATGCACCCGTACGATATCGCCGCTGACCCGGCCAGCTTCGGAGTTCCAGGTTACGTGATCGCCGGCTTTGAATGCCTGCGCCATGAGCTTATGTTATTGCATCCCATGGGCATGATGCTGCCGTGATTGCGTCGAGATGATTGCGGAGAGCATCTTTCCGTGACCAGTAGACTGGAATTCAAGTGCTACAAAACCTCCTTTGGGCACGGGGCGACCACCCGATTACAATCTAAGGCGGTGCACAGCCCGGCGCTTCGACACATGAGTCGTTAGAATCTGACGAAGTCGATCTCCGGTCGCAGAGCTGATAGGGAGACCACATCAATCATATGAACCAAGCCAGCCGCGAAGCGCAATTGCCGGTTGCTCAATCGATTCTTTCGCCACTGACGCGCGCAGCGATTTTTCTGGTTGTCTGCGTCAAGCCAAACACCGAGAGCTATGCAGCGCTGCGCTCACTGTGCGCCGATTTGCCCGGACTTGTTCGTGCGGTGGAGTTCCGCGACATTGAGGCTGGATTTACGTGTGTTGCCGGATTCGGCTCGAATGCGTGGGACAAGCTCTTCGGAAATCCTCGGCCGGCTGAGCTCCGCCCGTTTCGTGAGATTCGATCGGACGGGCGTCATGCCGTCTCCACTCCGGGGGATGTGCTGTTTCATGTCCGCGCGAAGCGAATGGACATGTGTTTTGAGCTGGTCACCCACATCATGGAGCGGATCAAAGATGCAGTTTTTGTAGTCGATGAGGTGCACGGCTTCCGCTACTTCGATGATCGTGACGTCATTGGATTCGTCGACGGAACCGAAAATCCGCGGGGCGAAGCTGCTTTTGACGCCGCGCTTGTCGGCCAGGAAGACGCTCCATTCAGGGGCGGAAGCTATGTCATCATTCAGAAATACCTGCACGACATGGAAGGGTGGAATGCCCTTTCAACCGAGCAGCAGGAACTCATCATAGGACGTAAAAAGCTTTCCGATATCGAGTTGGACGACTCCGTCAAACCATCTTCGGCCCACAATGCTCTCACAACCATCGTCGAGAATGGAAGGGAGGTCAAGATTCTGAGGGACAACATGCCATTCGGCAGACCCGGTCACGGAGAGTTCGGAACGTATTTTATTGGCTTTAGTCGCTCACCGGGAACAATCGAACAGATGCTTGAGAACATGTTCGTCGGCCGCCCGCCGGGCAATTATGACCGGCTCCTGGATTTCAGTCGAGCTGTCACGGGAAATCTGTTCTTCGCGCCGTCAGCTACTTTCCTTGAAAATCTAGGTGAGCAAGAACCCGCAACAGATTCAACCGCAGGAGAATCGGAGCGTGACCGGCCATCGTCTTCACCTGTGCATGATACGTCACTCGGAATAGGATCGCTCAAGGGGACTGAAAATGAATAATCTCCACCGGGAATTAGCGCCGATTTCAGACGCGGCATGGGAACAGATCAAGGAAGAAACAAAGCGAACGATCAAGGGATACCTCGCTGGCAGGCGCGTTGTCGACGTTCCTGCCCCAGGCGGAATTGCCTTTCCAGGAGTGACGACCGGCCACCTGGTGTCCATCGCTCCGCCCGCAGAGGGTATTACTGCGAACCAACATGAAGTCAAGCCGCTCGTTCAACTCCGAGTGCCGTTTGAATTGTCGCGGCAAGCGATTGACGATGTCGAGCGCGGAGCGGAGGACTCGAATTGGCAACCAGCCAAGGACGCCGCCAAGACCCTCGCGTTCGCCGAGGACCGCGCGATCTTCGACGGATATCAGGCGGCGAACATTCAGGGTATTCGTCAGGGGACCAGTAACCCGATCAAGGCTCTTCCAGAGGTCGTTCGCGATTATCCAGATGCTATCGCCGAGGCGCTGAACCAGTTGCGCCTTGTCGGCGTCAATGGTCCATATTCCGCCCTGCTGGGAGCAGCCGAATATACGGGGCTTACAGAAACCCGCGATCATGGCTACCCGGTTCTGGAGCATGTTAAGCGAATCATCGACGGCAATATCGTCCTGGCTCCCGCGATTAGCGGTGCTTTTGTACTCAGTACGCGAGGTGGTGACTTTGAATTGAACATCGGACAGGAGGTTTCCATCGGCTATCTCAGTCACACGGATACAGCCATTCGCCTGTATTTACAGGAGACTTTCACATTTCGAGTCTTGACAAGCGAGGCATCAGTAGTTCTTTCGCCATCGTCAAAGCAACCTGGAAGATAAGCGACAACCTCACCAGCATGAAAATTAGTTTCGCTTCCAGACGTAGACACCCGCTTGATTCGATCCATGTTTTACTGATCAACGGTCTTTACGAATTGCCGCTCGGCTATGGAGAGACATGGCTGAACGGCTGGAACAAACTATTAAGTCGCCATTTTCTTTCGAGGCCAGATCGGCTCCTCCGGCAGTCCAATAGGTGTCCCAATCCCAAAGGCTTATTGAATATTTCTTACCAGGCAAACTGGGCCAGATGCTGGGACAACGGAGGATCTCTTCAGCTGGCTGCAACAGCTTCGCGGCCACGCCGCCGAAGTATGCCAGAAGCCTATCTACAGCCTGCTCCCGGCCAGGCGCCCAGAAAAACAAAGGCGATTCTCCTTCTGATATGGTGTTAGGTGCTATTCCGCGGCTGATTGGGGGGTAAGCCGATGAGCGCACGAGACCTCATCGATCGACTGGCTGAACATAAGACCCTCGGCGCCGCGCCCCGGACGGAGCTGGAGTGGCTGGCAGCCCATGGATCCATTCGCCAACTGAATATTGGCGACGTGTTGAGTGTGAAGTGCCGCCCAGTGGAGAATCTTTACATCGTTCTTTCCGGGCGACTGGCTTTGTTCGTCGATCGTGGCGCCGGGCCCAACAAAGCCATTGAGTGGCATGCAGGGGATGTCACTGGCAAATTGCCGTATTCGCGGATGGTAACTCCGCCAGGAGATGTGATCGCCCTGGAACCAGTGGAAGTTCTCGCCATAGCCCAGAGCTATTTCAGGGCAATGACGCGAGAGTGTTGCGAAGTCACTTCGACCCTGGTACATGCCATGATCGATCGCGCCCGCCTCTTTACCTCAAGCGAGCTGCATAACGAAAAGATGATCTCGCTCGGCAAACTCTCGGCGGGTCTGGCCCACGAACTGAATAATCCAGCCTCCGCCATTGAGCGCGGCGCGGCGATGCTCGAGGATCGCCTCGAAGACTCCGAACGGGCTACGCGCTCTCTTGCCGCGGAGAATCTGAGCAATTCCCAAATCCCCGCCATGGACGCTTTCCGTAGGTCCTGTGTGGCGAGGCAGAACCATGCGGTGCGCTCCCCTCTGCAACAGTGTGAACGCGAAGAGGAGATAGAGGCGTGGCTTGCTAACCACGGGCTGGACACGGCGAACGCACAACTGCTTGCTGACACTGCGGTGACCATTGGGGCGCTGGATCTGCTTGCTGCTGCCGTGGAGCCACCAGCATTGAACACGGTAATTCGGTGGGCATCCGCCGGTTGTGCTATGCGGAACCTGACTTCCATGATTCAGGATTCCGCAATGCACATCTCCAGTCTGGTAACCGCAGTAAAGGGGTTTACTCACATGGACCAGGCGAACGTAGCCGAGCCGGTGGATCTGCGGTCAAGCCTGGCGAACACAGTGACGGTGCTTAACGCGAAAGCGCGTGAGAAGTCGGTCACCGTGACGCTTGAGCTGGAGGCTGAACTGCCAAAGGTGAGAGGCTTCGCCGCCGAATTAAGCCAGGTATGGGGAAACCTCATCGATAATGCGTTGGACGCCGTGGGCCATAGAGGACGCGTGGAGGTGCTTGCGATTCGCGAGAGCCAAACCGTGATGGTGCGCATCCGCGATGATGGGCCCGGCATTCCGGCGGAGCTCTGCGACCGTATCTTCGATCCGTTCTTCACCACCAAACCCCTGGGGCAGGGAACCGGCCTCGGGCTTGACATAGCCCGCCGCCTGGCGCGCCACAACGATGGCGTCATCGAGTTCGAATCGCACCCCGGCCGCACTGAATTTAGAGTCAGGGTACCGATTTGCGGAGACCAATCGAGCTAACGTTGTGCGATAGTCCGCAGGGACTTTCTATGCTGAGCTTGCTCCGGGCAATTGCTCAATGGGGCGCTCAGAACCTGTCCGACTCCAAATCCGCCGAGCACGTCCGCGCGATTTCCGAGCCAAGGCGACTCGGAACGTGCTTAGCATCCATCTGAATTTGTCGATGGCCCAGCTACTTCTGTTTCCGCATCGATGGCGTAAAGGTAATACCGACCAGTAGCCCCTCTGGCGAGATTAAACGGCTAACGATTTGTCCCCATGGTTCCTTCTTGTTCTTAACCAGGATTCGATATCCCTCGGATTCGAGGGTCGCGGTTGCGCTTTCCACACTCTCCACATCGAACTCAAGCCACGCTTGCGGGGCAGGAATCGCCTCAGGCCATGAATCTCTGCCAAAACAAGACTGCGCCGCCTGAGAAAGCGGCCAAAGCGCAAAGGTTTTTGCGCCCGTAACGGCTTCGGTATGAAGATAGCCGCCGCTTTCCTCTTTGAAGTGAATGCCGAGGACATCCCGGTAGAGCTTCGCACTTTCTTCCGTGTTGCGGACGATGGGACCGAACCCGGCGATGAACAGGACCTTCAAATTTGCGAAATCCTGCATCGCGTCTCCGCTGGAAGGCTAAAAAATCTTATCGCTTCGCTTCAGCAGGCGCTTAGGGATTGGACTTGTGCCCAGCTGTTAAACGGCTGGCGGCACGATGCGTCGCCGCGGGTGCCAGTCGCGCCTTGCCCCTATTCTAGCTCTCCTTCAGTTTTCAGGAAATACTGTTGACATCGGCTTGGAGTAGCTCTATAGTCATTTATCGATATATCGATCATCGTCTATGCCAAAGCGAAAACTCGATCCCTTACCTTCGGCGGCATTTCAGATTCTGCTTTCCCTCGCGGACGACGAGCTTCACGGCTACGGAATTATGCGCCAAGTTGAAGAGCAAACAAATGGCCGCATTAGGCTTGGCCCGGGAACCCTCTACAGTTCCATTCAGGCGCTCGTCGAGGAGGGCCTGATCGAAGAAGTGGATCGGAGGCCGGAATCGAATAACGGCGCCGAGCGGCGCCGTTATTATCGATTGACTTCGTCCGGTCGCAAGATAGCGCGCTCCGAAGCCGAAAGACTTGCTGATTTGCTTCGCGTCGCGAGAGCCAAAAAGATCCTGAGGGGGGATTATGTCTGAAAGGATATACGCCTGCCTGTTTCGTCTTTACCCTTCCGCCTTCAGAGACAAGTATCAGGAGGAAGCGCTTCAACTCTATCGTGACCGCATCCGGGACGAGGCAGGCATGTTCCACAGATGTCAGCTCTATTGCGACTTGCTCGTCGATGCGCTCCTCGGTTTGCCGCAGGCATGGCGCAACACCTATGCTGCGACGAGTGCGCCATCTTTGGTAACGAATGCTGATTGCATCCCGTCATTTCGAGTACTGGATAAAGAGCCGCTGCATCCGGCGGCGATTCTTATTGGGAGCACACTTTCATTTGCCGCGCTTTCAGCATTCGGCTTAGTGATAAGCCTGCCGGCCCCCTCTCGGTCATTCTCTACTCCGAGCCGGCCGTTGTCTCCTGTCGAATCTGTTCTGGAGCGTCTGAATCGCGCCGCGTCTCCAGGAAATGAAGATCAAGTGACAACTGCGAACGCATCGGCCGCAACGGGCGCTCCGTATGCGCAATCATCCCCGGGGGATGCTGCCGCGACCGTTTCGGTCGATTCCTCCGTCAAGCTTGACGACGCCGAGCGAAACCACGTCATTCAGGCAGTAGCAAAGAATCTGCTCGCGAACCATTTCCCTCGTGAGAAAGCTGAAGAGGCCTCTAACACCCTCCTGACCCGCGAAAAACAGGGAGAATATCAAGCCATTGCTGACGGGCCGACGTTGGCGGGACGATTAACAGCAGATCTCCGGAGTACAACTCAAGACCAACACCTGGTGATTGCATACAGCAGGAACCCAATCCCGAATGGGTTCAGTGGACCCTCGGCTGCCGCTCTCGAACAATATCGGGCCGCTATGAAGCAGCAAAACTGTACGTTTGTAAAGGTCGCAATACTTCCTCACAAGATCGGCTATCTCAAGTTCAATTCCTTTCCGGACCCCGCCATTTGTGGCGCAATCGCCCACGCGGCGTTGCAGCAGATGAATCAATCGAACGTCATCATCTTCGACCTGCGGGATAACACCGGGGGTTTTCCGGAGATGGTTGCCGATATGGCTGCGCCGCTGTTCGATCGGCCGGTTTCCTGGTACAACCCTCGCGCCAACCCCAGTGCGAGCATGCTCCCTCCAGAGCCCGGGAGCAGGCTGGCAAACAAGGCGGTATATATCCTCACCTCCTCACGCACATTTTCCGGCGCCGAGCATTTTACCTACGACTTGAAAATGCTCAAGCGGGTAACCGTAGTCGGTGAGATCACAGGGGGCGCTGCCCATTCGGGGGCTTTTCACTGGATCGACGACCACTTCGGGATGGCGATTCCCGCAAGCCGGATCACAAATCCTTACGGAAGACCGGACTGGGAGGGCACAGGCGTAGAGCCAGACGTGAAGGTAAAGGCAGCGGACGCGTTGGCAACTGCAGAGAAGTTGGCGTTGGAACCCGCAAAAGATAAGCGCCGTCACCGGCCCCGAAAAGACATCGTCTCCTGCTCTCACCCTCACAACATTTCGAGAACGAGCAGATTCCAGTCAATAAAACCCTGATGGCTCAGGGGCTTCCCCGTATCAGGATCGTAATATTCGTTCAGCGAGCCGCTGGTGGCAAGGTCGAGCGCAAGCAACTGTAAAGTCTTGTCGCGAAGAGCCCATGCCTCCGCTCCAAAAGAATAGGCCTTGAGCCCCTTCCATACGAAGTAATTCGCGAGGATCCATACTGGCCCAAGCCAGTTGCTCGGGTTGGAACTAAACTCCAGAGAGTACATGGTCTCGCGTGACGAAAGCGATCTGACGCCCCATCGAGCGCAAAGGCGGTCGTCCGTTAGATAGTTTGTGCTAACCAGTTTCTGCGCGTTCTGTTGAGGTGCGATGCCGCACCAGAGCGGCAGAAAGCCAGTAAACATCTGGATCCTCATCGGGAGGCATTTCCAGGACATGCCCATCCCTCGCCGGACGGTTGGAATGAGCTCAGCCCGCCGATCGACACATTGAACATCGACGCTATAGTAGTAACTATCCCTGGGATCCCAGCAGAACCGCTGGATCCGTCGCGCCAACTCTTCCGCCTGGCTTGAAAGCCGATCATGATCTGCCAGGCGTGCGAGCCGTCGCGCGAGTTCAGCCGACGCTAAAAGATCCTGATAATAGAGGCAGTTGAGTAGCAGGTTTGCCGAGGAAAAAAAAGGCCGGCCGAATGTAGCCGGATCATTATCGTCACCGATCGCGACATCATCGCCCCAGACAAGCAGGCCGATTGAGGCCAAGTTTCCCAGCTTCCAGGAATCATAGAAGCGGAGGAGCTGGTCGAAACGGGATGCAAACCATTCGACACTCTGCCGCTCGTCGGCAATTAGCAGGGCCAATTGCCCTATGACTGGTTTGGCCTGATTGTGTGTATTCGGGGCTGCTGTTCGAAGACACCCAAAAGGGTCCGGATTCGTAACACTGAGCATGATGGGAATCCGTCCCTCGTCCGATTGATGATCCAGAAAGTTCAAGAGACTGCCTTGGGCATTTTCACTGACTTTCCGATGCAGTTCCCGATCGCCCAGTAGGTTAGCCAAACGATAGAGCCCTCGGGCAGTCCAATAGGTGTCCCAATCCCAAAGGCTTGTTGAATATGCCTTACCAGGCAAACTGGGGGAGATGCTGGGATAACGGAGGATCCCTTCGGCCGGCCGCAACAGCTTCGCGGCCACGCCGCCGAAGTATGCCAGAAGCCTATCTACAGCCTGCTTCCGATCAGCCGGCGAGAGCTCTGGATAAGCTGCCTTGCCTGATGCTGCAGGCGCCAGACCTCGACTCCTGCCCCCTGAGAGGGACAAAACACCCGCCATTGCCATGGAAGACAGTACATCCCGCCGAGACAGGTCTCTCATAAATGTCAAAAACCAAACCTTAAGCTCAATTGGAACACGCGAGGATCCCAGGTGGACGTCACCTGGCCAAACGTAGCATCGTTAAATCCGCCACCTACATTTTGGAATTGAGTATGATTGAACGTATTGTACGAATCTGCGCGAAATTGTATGTTCGTTCCTTCGCGATTCAAGGCAAACGTCTTAAAGAGGGCGAGATTCCATACATCGCGACCCGGAAGACGAATACTATTGCGCCTCGAATCTCCAAAAGAAAGCGGAGCCGGCGTCACGTATGCGCCTTTGTTGAACCATTCCAGCCGTGTTCTCGGGTATGAGACCTCCTGGACCTGATCGGGGCGCGCGGTTACTCCACCCCCCAAACCCAGATTATCGAAGCCTAAAGTCGGGGTGAATGGCATTCCGCTTTTCATATTGGTAACTCCGGAAATCTGCCAGCCCCCCAGCGCCTGACGGGCAAAAGCATTGGATAAGCTTCGACCGAAAGGTATCTGATAGATGTAACTTGCGACGAACACATTTTGTTGATCCAAATCGCTTGGACCGTAGTCGAATTTTGTGTTGAACGGATCGGAGATGGGACCGGAAGTGAGGTTCTGCTCTACGGTTTGGATGTTCATTGCGCGGGACCAGGTATAAGCGAGCTGCAGGGTCATGCCGTGTACGTTCTCCATACGCAGAGTCGTCTGCAGCGAATTATAGTTGGCGTTACCTGTGGTTTCCTGTTGCGTAATGCCGCTGTATCCTGGATAGATACGATCGAAGTTCGGGTTGTAGGTTCCGGCCGCGATCGCTAACCGGTTCGAATCGTCCAGGGGGACGGTGTCAATGCTGCGCTGAAGATATTGATGCCAGCTGGCATTGCCCACATATCCAATAGAAAACAGGGAGTTACGATTCAGTTGCTGCTGTATGCCCAGACTCCACATTGCCGTCTCCGGAATGTGGTAGTCGAAGGCAAGGCTTGTGAGCCCATTGGGCAAGATAGGGAACACGCCGGTCGTCTCACCGTTGATCGTGTTGGTCCTCGGGTTTGAGAAATAGACGTTGCTTACGCTCGGACTGCTGGAGAACGGCGGATTCGACGAAGCATTATAGAGATCTTCGCCCTCAATCTGATCGAAGAATATGCCGGATCCACCGCGAAGGATTGTCCTGCCGTTGCCAAACAGATCATAGGCAAAGCCAACCCGGGGTTCGATCGTGCCCCAATAGTTCTCGCTCAACCCGCTTGGAAATCCGTTGCGGCCTGCGATTTGAATGCCATTCAAATAAAACGGAACATTCGATAAGGGAACTCCAGGTACGGTTGTAACCCCCGGGCTATTGGCGTTGATGCTGCCATCACTGTTGAAGATTGGTGCGTCCGCTGGATTGTAGCCAGATGGAATGAAATTGGATAGGCGGTCATATTTTTCGTAGGAATGCGGCAATGCCTCGTAGCGGAGGCCAAGGTTCAAGGTCAAACCCTGGTGGACACGCCAGTTATCGATAAAATAGGCCCCTCCAAAATTTGCCCGGTAGTGTCTCCTGTCTTGCAGCTGCTCTTCGGTATAGCTGGACGTCATGCCCAGAAGCGTATCGGCGAAGGAGTTACCCGGCGCGATCGTCGATCCGTTGGCGGCGTATCCGGCCGTGTAGCTTCCGTTAAAGGAGTAATCTCCTTCGGTATCGCCGCCGATAACCTGGTTCTTCGTGTAGTGCATAAAGGAGCCTCCAAATTTGAAGTTATGCGCTCCTTTCGTCCACGAGAGGTCATCCCGCTCGGTGTAGTTGGTAGCGTTATTGTTATATGGAAGAAATCCCGGCTGGTAGGACGTGCTGTATGGCTGGCCTAGGAAGATCGTCGGCATCCGGTTGATCGGATCGTTGCCCGGAAAGAACTTGTTAACATCCCATCCGGATGGTTTCTGGTAAATGCCGCTAATACCGTAATAGAGCGCGTCGCTGTTAAAGTCGATCGCCGCTTCATTGACCAGGTTGGGACTGAAGATATACGTCATTTTTATGACTGCGTTAAAAACTGGAGAATTCAAGGGAAATCCGACTGTGGGAACGCCGCCGAAAATAGCTGGAAAGAACTGCGTATCGGCATCATGCATGTAGTGCCCCATGAGCAAAATCTTATCGCTCACTTTGTGATCGATGCGAACTACGTCCTCGCGTAGATTGACGGTTTGGTTGGTGCTGGTGATATATTGGCTTCCCGAGTTCGGGTCCGGCAACGCCCCTGTACCTAAAAACAATTGAACATTAGGGTCAAGAAGAGAACTCGGGATCTTGTTCCCCGGAAACGGCTGGCCCGGGACGAGTCCCAGCGCGGCGAACTGAGCCAACTTTGCCGGATCTCCGACCCGGGGAACATAAATCGACTGCGCTAGAGCGCTGAAATCGCCGGTCCGCTCCGCTACGGTGGGAACGGTGTTATTGGATACCGCGCCTAATACAATGCGGCGGTCCTCTTCGTTGATGAAGAAGAACGTCCTGGATCGATCGGTATTGTAATGGCCCGGAATAAAGACCGGCCCGCCCAGGTTTCCGCCAAAGGTATTAAAACGTAGTTCGGGCTTGGAGGTGTGCGATAGGTTCGCAAAATAGCTGTTCGCATCGAGCGCATCGTTTCGCAGGTATTCCCATAGCGCGCCATGGAAGTGACGGGTGCCAGACTTGAGCACCATGGAGATGGTGCCACCTGAGCCGTAGCCATACTGTGCGTCGTAGTTGCTGGACAGCACTCTGAACTCGGCAATGGCGTCAGGAGAGGGCGCTATATTCAAGTCGCCGCCGTCGCCGCGGTCGTAGGCTTCGCCACCGTCAATTAACCATCTATTGGTGGCCGGACCCATTCCATTGAAGCTCGGAGTATAGTTGGAGGTCTGCGTGGGCAGGTTGAAGTCCGACGCATTCGAGGTAACCCCAGGACCGAGCGCCGTCAACGCAACGACATTGCGCCCGTTAATGTCAAGTTGCGAAACCTGTTTGCCCGATATCAGGTAACTTATTTCATTGGAATCGGACTGTACTTGCAGGGCGTTAGCATTAACAGTAACGGTTTGGCTGGCTCCCCCAGGTTCCATCCGGATATCTACGCGGACGGTGGCGTTGACATTCAACGTAATCCCCTTCGTTGTATATTCCTTGAAGCCCTGCATTTTGCAATTTACGGTATACGTCCCGATATCCAGGTCGGGTGCGTTGAAAGCCCCGCCATTATTCGTTTCGAGTCTTCGGCTGAGACCGGTGGCGCTATTGGTGATCATGACGTTTGCCCCGGGAAGAACAGCTCCCGTCGGGTCGGTGACCGTGCCCACAATCGTCGCTCGCTCTTGCCCATAGAAAAGTCGCGGCACAAGGGAGAGAGTGAAGAATAAGCCTATCGATACATAGCGTGAGACTTTCAATCGCAGCATCTTTGCCTCCAAATAACTGAGAGCGCCAGTCCACCTTCCCTCATCCGAATTTCGGTGGTGTGAGAAGACGATTTCCAGATCAACCTCGCATTCATACGGTTGACCCCCGAACTGGTCAAGATTGCTACGGTAGCTAAGCGTCTAATACCTGTGGACGGCTTGTTACGCATCGCAAATTCTTGATAAGATGGTGGTTCTCTGAACAGGTGGCAGCTGTATCAAGGCGGTGTTACATTGAGATTGGCCGAATCTTCGGGCCGCGGAATGAGACCATATGGTGTCCGCTGGGTCAGTGACAGGTGCCTGGCACCCCAAAACAGAGAGCGAGAGACAGCTCGTGCGCTCGCAACTCGAACAGATTGTTAGCGACAGTAGATTCGCTGCCAGTAAACGCTATCCGGGCCTGCTCCGGTACATCGTGGAAGAAACCCTCGCGGAAAACGAAGACAACTTGAAAGAGCGCACCCTCGGGGTAGAGGTATTTCACCGGGCGCCGGATTACGATACCAATCTCGATCCTGTCGTGCGTCTCTGTGCCGGCGAGGTGAGGAAGCGGCTCGCCCAGTATTACCAGTCACCGGCGCATGGGGGCGAACTAAGGATTGAATTGAATCCGGGATCCTATGTCCCCGTCTTCTCGCAACCCGCACAGGATGCCCTCGAAGTCATTCGGGCGGAAATCCCCTCTGAATCGGAGCAGGCCAGCCAGCCCGGGAGGACGAAAAGAAACTATTGGCCGGCTGGTTTGATTATTTCTGGCGTGGTCATTGTCCTGATATCGGTTCTGGGTACTCGATATTCGAGGCAATTCGAGAAACAAAAGTCCGCTGTCGACGAAGTCTGGTCCCCGCTGCTCACCAGCAGCAAGCCTATCTTGTTTTGTATGGGCGGAACCGAGATGTTCATTTCCCCGAATGATCCCTCGCTGACTGAGCTCCAGAGCGTGGCCGATGACGACTCGTTTCTTCAGGCGTTGGCGGACAAAAACGACTTTGTTCCCTTTTCCGACGTGCAGACTCTCAGCAGGTTCGTGTCTCTGATCGGAACTCAGGGACATGCTTTCAGGATTCAGAATTTTCGGACGACCGTTTCCTCTCAGCTTCGGGAAGGGCCGGTGGTTCTGATTGGAGCGCTGAACAATGCCTGGACGATGAACAGAACGTCCTTACTCAGGTTTCATCTGGAAGGGCCTGAGGGTCCAGACCAGGTTTACTGGATCGCGGACACACAGCACCCCGAGTCACGCGCCTGGCAAGTCAGAGCACGGGCTCCGAGGAGTCAAGTTGTCAAAGACTATGCAATAGCTGCCCGCTTCACTGACGAGAGCACCGGCCAGGTAGTTCTGGTCGCGGCCGGAATTGCGGGTAGCGGAACCAGAGCTGCCGGTGAATTCCTCACCGATGAAGCGAGCCTGAAACAGTTGGCAGACGGCGATCGCGTCGACTGGGGTCGAAGGAATTTCGAAGTCGTCCTTAGCTCGCAGGTGGTCAATGGGATGCAAGGCAAACCCAGGGTGGAAGCTATAGCATTCTGGTGAGTCATCCATCGCGCGCGGTACAACTGGCTCGAATCCCGAACGATGGGTGAAAGCGATTGTCAGCCAGCGAAGTCTCAGCGGCCTCGAATTTTCCCGGCGGAACGACCGTCGCTTTGCGCATCATTGGCGTCAGAGCGCCCGGATTTTCCCAGGCGCTGATACCCGGGGTGAACTCCTCGGACGAGTCCCTGCTGGTCGGCGATCCTCAATAAAAGCGTGGCAAGGGTATCGCGATCCTCTTTGCTGAGACTGGAGAGCAAAGCGTCCTGGTGCTCGCGGGCCACCTTGCCTATCTTTTCCAGGGCTTCCCCGCCAGCTTGTGTTAGATGAAGTGAATACAAACGCCGGTCATCCGGGTTGGCTCTGCGCTCTATCAATCCCCGTTTCTCAAGGTTGTCCACAATGGCTACCATGCGGCTGGGATGAATCCGCAGCTTCGCCGCGAGTTCCTGCTGGCTCAAGCCGGCTGCGAGACGGAGCAGCCGCAGAATTCCTGCATCCGGCGGTGCGAGTTCGAGAACTCCTAATCTTTCAGCAAATTGCGATGCGGCATGTGCTCCAACCTGTGCAAGCAGGAACGCCGGCTGTCCTATTCCCATCTGGTTATGATTCATCTCAGAATAATTATTGCATCTTTTAGTCGTTTATGACATAAATGATTATATGACACAACCAACTCCTCGATTCCGTGGTCCTTCACTGATTCCGCTCGCGACGGTTCACATCCTGCTCTTCGCGGCCGGTCTCGTGACAGCAGCGGCGCTCCGGCATGGAGCGTCTTTTGTAACCCCCTTCGCGCCCGCCGATGAATTGCGGTCATTCATTGCACAGAGCCCAACGGCTGTGCGCATGAGCAGCTTCTTCCTGTTTGGCTCCGCGGTGCCTTTTGGGATCTTCGCGGTAACAGTTGTCAGCCGATTGCGCTTCATGCGTGTCCGGGCCGCCGGCACGAATATCGCTCTCCTCGGCGGCTTGATCGCGACCATCGCGTTGCTTCTCTCCGGCATCGTGGGCTGGATTCTGTCAGTGCCCGAAGTATCGGGTTCGGCACAAGTCGTGAAGGCGATCGACTTTCTCGACTTCCTGCTCGGCGGCGTCGTGTACGCGGTCGGATTTGGTCTGTTGGCCGCGGGAGTGTCCGTCACAAGCTACTACATGCGGCTTCTCCCGCGATGGCTGGTCGCTCTCGGCATGCTTCTGGCCGTAACGGGAGAGCTCTCCTGGTTCAGCCTCATTGCGTACCCGGCAAACTTTTTCATTCCGATTACCCGATTTGTCGGCTTCGTTTGGATGATTCTGGCCGCCATAGCCCTTATGAGAGATCGCAAAACAGGGCAGACAGCGACGGTTGCTGAATCTTCGTAGAGTGCGTCCGTTTTCGGAGGTGATGACACGATGCGTGACTACCTGCAATTCGTCGTGAAAAACGCCCTGCGCAGTAAGCGCCGCGCATTCCTCACCATGGCGAGCGTGGCCCTCTCGTTCTGCCTGCTCGCCGTCCTGATGGCGCTCTATCACGCGCTTTTCCTTGCTCCGCCTGCAACTCCCGGCCAGGCGCTTCGCCTGGTGGTTCACCACAAGGTTTCTCTCACCCAGGACTTGCCCTTGTCTTATGAGAGAAAGATTGCCGCGATCCCAGCCGTCAAGGATGTGACGAGCCTGCGATGGTTTGGCGGCACCTACAAAGACGCGCGGAACCCCAGGAACAACTTCGCGCAATTTGGAATTGAGCCCGCTCATCTCTTCAACGTGTATCCCGAGTTCACCATGCCTCAGGCGCAAATCGCTGCGTTCGAACACCAAAAGACAGCCTGCATTGCGTCGCGGGCTCTGGCAACCAAGCTGGGTTGGAAAGTTGGAGAGCATATCACTTTGACGGGCAATCTGATGCCGGCGACGCTGGAACTAACACTCGTGGGAATCTTCGACGATCCCGCCGATACGGAAGTCCTCTACTTCAATCGCGATTATCTTGAGGACAGTCTTCCCGCCACAGATCCGAGGCGCGACATGGTGCAGCAGTACTACGTCGAGACGGCTTCGAAGGATGACGTCTCAGGTGTGGCTGCCGCAATTGACGCTGCCTTTGCAGAATCGCCGGCTCCAACGCGGACGGAGAGCGAACACGCCTTCATGCTCAGCTTTGTGTCTTTTCTCGGCAATGTAAAGCTGTTTCTCGTTGCGATCGGCGGCGCCGTCACCTTCACCATCCTTCTGGTTTCGGCCAACACCATATCCATGTCCGTGCGGGAGCGGGTACGCGAGGTGGGAATCCTAAAGACTCTCGGATTTTCTTCCTCCGAAGTGCTTGGAATGATTCTCAGCGAATCTGCGTTTATCGGGCTGGTGGGCGGGATTATCGGCTGCGGGATCGCTATCCTTCTCAGCTTGGCAATCGCACAGGCGGCTCGTCACGGCTCTCCGTATGTGCAAACGTTGCGATCCTTTTCGCTGACTCCGCTCAGCGCGTCTCTCACTATCGTGGCCGCTCTCGCGATCTCGGCACTCAGTGCTCTTGTCCCTGCCGCCTCAGCGGCGCGCGCGCCCATCGTCGATTCGCTGAAGCACACAGGGTGAAGTCATGAAGATTCCTCTCGCATATAACATTCGCAATCTTGTCGTTCGCAGGACAACGACGCTCATGACCGCGGCGGGTATCGCGCTCACTGTGGCCGTGCTCGTGTCATCCCTCGCACTGGTGAACGGGCTCAGGACTACCTTTGCGAATACAGGAAATCCACTGCAGATTCTGGTCCTGCGTAAGGGAGGCAATTCGGAGCTGGGAAGTTACGTCTCTCGCGAGTCATACGAACTCCTGCGCACTATGAACGGGATCGCCAGGGATAGCGCCAACGAGCCGATGGCGTCGCTCGAGATGGTCCAGGTGGTGAATCTGCCGAACGTGGACGATCCAAAGGGCATGAATGTCACGCTGCGCGGCTTGCTCCCGGTGGGAATTGCGATGCGGAATGTGCGTTTAGCAAGCGGGCGATGGTTCCAACCGGGGCATCGGGAGATCGTCGTCGGCAAATCGATTGCGAAGCGGTATCCGGACGCTCAGTTAGGGCGGCATCTCCAGTTTGGCAAGGGCGATTGGGCGATTGTTGGGATTATGGATGGCGCGAACTCGGCGCTCGACAGCGAGATGTGGGGTGATCTGAACCAGATCAGCTCCGACTACAATCGCCAGGACAATTTGAGCTCAATCGTCGTTCGCGTCACCGACTCGGCTGCGGCATCTGCTGTTATCCAGGCGATTGACGACGATCGTCAATTGAATCTGACTGGGGTCTCCGAGCCCAAATATTACGCCAGCCAGACTTCCTCCGCCGCTCCGTTGGAGTTTCTCGGGATTCTTGTCGCATCGATTATGGCGATCGGCAGCGCCTTCGCGGCCATGAACACCATGTACGCAGCAGTTGCACGGCGCGGGCGGGAAATCGGCACACTTCGCGTGCTTGGCTTTTCGCGTGCGAGCATTCTGGGGAGCTTTCTGGTTGAAGCTTTGTTGCTCTCTGCAGCAGGCGGGATATTGGGCTGTCTCATCACCCTTCCGCTGAACGGTATTACGACCGGCGTCGGGAACTTCTTCACCTTCAGCGAAATCGCGTTTCACTTCCGCGTGGGTCTCTCCACCATGGCCGTCGGCATTGTCTTTGCGACGATCGTTGGCGCGATCGGGGGGTTCTTCCCGGCAAGAAACGCAGCGAAGAAGGAGATCCTTGGAGCGCTGTATGAAGCCTGACCTAGATACCGAGCTCGAAGGTCTGCGAATCCTGCGCACACCGCAGCGGAAATCGGAAAACCGGCCGCGAGCGCGCTTAATTGTCACAGTGGTGGTCGCCACGATTGGCGTAGTCGCGGCAATTAGCGTCTATGCACGCTACAACCGGATACCGGTCGTGGAGGTGACCCGCGTCACGGCAGCGCAAACTAGCGCTGCGAAAGACGATCAAGTTGTTCTCAATGCCACCGGCTACATCGTGGCGCATCACGAAATCCAGGTCGCTTCGAAAGTTAGCGGCAAGGTGGCTTGGATCGGCGTTGACGAAGGCAGCCTGGTCAAAAAGGGTCAGGAGCTGGTCCGGCTTGACGACACGGAGTATCGAGCCCAGGTCGAGCAGGCAAAGGGAAATCTCGCCAACCTTGAAGCCAAGCTGCTGGAACTTGAGCACGGCTCTCGCCCTCAGGAGGTTACCGAGGCAGAAGCAAATCTTCTGCAGGCGCAAGCCGATCTCACCAATAGCAAGCTCGCCTTTGAGCGAAATTCGGCTCTCTTCTCCCAGGGAATCATCTCCAGGCAGGACTTTGACAGTGCTCAATACAACTACCGGAATCTGCAGGCCAAGGTGAACTCGCTCAAGCAGGCCTATGAACTGGTGGAGAAGGGGCCGAGACAGGAAGAGATCGACGCAATGAAGGGCCAGGTCGAGCAGGCCGAGGGGCTCCTCGTGTACGACGAGGATCAGCAGAGCAACACTCTCATCCGGTCGCCGATCGACGGACGTGTTCTAGAGCGGGCCGTAGAACAGGGAGAGTATGTCACAAACGGTTTCGTCGGCGACAAGGGAGCGAAAGGATATGTGGTAACCCTTGCCGACCCGAACGACCTCCAGGTCGAGCTCGACATCTCGGAGAACGACTTTTCCAGGGTGCACATCGGAAGCAAGGCCATCGTAACAACAGATGCCTTCCCGGACCGCAAGTATGACGGCCAACCGGTGGAAATCGCGCCGACTGCGGACCGCCAAAAAGCGACGGTCCAGGTGAAGGTGCGGATTCTTCATCCGGACGATTATCTTCGCCCGGAGATGAATGCCAGCGTCACATTTGTCAATCCAGCAAGCCCGCATCCGCTGCAAGCGGCCAACGCCTCAATTACGATTCCCGCGACAGCCGTCAGGGGCCAGAGCGTCTTTGTCGTCTCCGGGAGCAGGGCGATCCGCCGGCGCGTTCAAATCTCCAGCACGACGCTTCACGGAGTCCGGATTACTCAAGGCCTATTGGGCGGCGAGGAGATCATCCTCAACCCGCCCGCGCACCTCGGCGATGGTGAAAGAGTTCGAGTCAAAGGAGATCATTCATGACAGAAACCATCATTGAAACTCGCAGGCTCACCAAAGAGTTCGTCAAAGACCACTTTCCTGTCACTGCGCTCAAGGACGTCGATCTCTCGATCGAGAAAGGCGCCTTTGTAGCATTGATGGGGCCGTCCGGCTCGGGCAAATCCACGCTGCTGCACCTGATCGCCGCATTGGACAAGCCGACGGCGGGAGAAGTCGAAGTTCTTGGCATGAATCCTCATCGACTCGGCGAACGGCATGTCGCCCGCTGGAGGAATGCTCATGTCGGCTTCGTGTTCCAGGCCTTCAATCTGATTCCCGTCCTGACCGCTTTGGAAAACGTCGAGCTGCCGTTGCGGCTTACATCCTTGTCACCGGCGGAAAGGCGAAAACATGCCGAGACTGCACTGCGCATCGTAGGACTGGAAGAGCGCATGAATCATCTCCCCAACGAACTTTCGGGTGGCCAGCAACAGCGGGTCGCGATCGCCAGGGCGTTTGTGACCGATCCCGACCTGATCCTCGCCGATGAGCCAACCGGAAATCTGGATGCTGCGTCGGCCAGCGAAATCCTCACCTTGCTTGTTCAATTGTGCAGGAAGTTCGGGAAAACCATCGTCTTGGTAACCCACGATCCGCACGCTGCCGAATATGCCGGCTCTCTCTATCGCCTTGAGAAGGGAAACCTGCTTTCTGTGATTCCCGGAGCCGCATCCGAACCCCTATCCCCCCAGAGAGGACGGTGGGCCCAATGAGACGCATCTGTGGATACGCAGTTTGCAGCCTTATCGCCGGCGCGGTCGCAAAACTCTTCGGATCTGCAGGGGCTCATCCTGTACAACTGTGACCGTAACAGATGCGCGGTTACGAGCGCCAACGGTAGTCCCAGCGCAATCGTCGGCATCTTGCCCGGCCACGGACCGGTACTTGCTGTCCTGCACGACCGGGCCAATTTCCACAACCGCCGGCAGAGGAACGCATGCGTCAATATGCGACATGGCCGTTTATTAAGCAATTTTTACTAGCGTTGCGCGCAGGCAAACGGTAACGTTTTAGGCGCTCGGGTATGTCCCTCTGAGTCGCGCTGATCGCTCGGATCGCCGGAGCAAATTTTATTGCGGAGAGTTACCATGCGGTCTTCCGTATTGTTTGCTTTATTTGCCTGCCTATTCACCGCCGCTGCGGTGGCCCAAATCGGGCCGCCGCCTCCAGTACCCAACATGTGTCCCGGCGGGCTGCAGCCGGACGGCTTTATCGACTGGTCTGGGCTGCCACCGGCGCCTACCATCAGCTATGGCAATCCCTCAACTCCAGTGACGGCAACGTTGCCGGTGACGGGCATTCCAGGACTAACAGTGACGGTCACGATTCCTGTGCTCACGGTGCAGCAAGAGCAGGGTGTAGGGAGCATGCCCGCCTATACAGTCCTGGGTGACTCGTTGCACCTGAACGCGCTGGATGCTAACGGGATAACCGGCATCATCCTGACCTTTAATAAGCCGGTGCGTGGATTGAGCGCCGTAGCGTCGGCCGCGGGCCGAAACCCATTTACAGCCTCCATAACCGGTTCAGTGCCCGGGCCGGATGGCGGGTCGTCCGTCCAGACCTCATTCATCACCAGGCCGACGCTCGACTACGGCCCTGTGGCTGAAGCCCCAATACAACTACGGGCTTCCTTTACCAGTGTTACCGGGGGATCGTTGAATTTCAACGCTAACGTGGGCGAGTTCGGATACGTGCAGGCAACTTGGGCGAACGTGCGCATCGAGAGCGGCTCGGCCCCAGACCCCTCATTGGCTGTACCAACGGATGGGCTTCAGTTGTGGCTGCGTGGCGATAAGGGATCCAATTCCGACACCTCCTGGCAGGATTTGTCGCCGATAGGCGAGGATGCCACGGCCACTGGTTCTGCGACGGCGCCCACTTCGGGTGTTTACGACGGCCCAGCCTGCACTCCCGTATATGCGTTCCAAGGCAATCAATTTTTGAATTTCAACCGTACCATCGACGGCTTGAGCCAGATGACGACACTCTTGGTGGCCAAGTCGGACCAGCAACCCGGGACCCTGAATACCTCGCAAAACTCGGCTATCTTCTGGCAGGAGAACGCGCGCTGGGGCAATACGTACCTATCGCCGTATTCGGGTTATGTCACTTATCGTTTCGGCACCACACAGGTGAACAACGACCAGGTGTATACGCGTCCAGTGATCGTTGGTGGCGATTATTCCATCACCATGTCGGTCCACGACGGCGACGCCGACTCGCTCTATGTGAACGGCACGAAGGTACAGGAGAGACACGGCAAACTTGCGGTGCTGAGCGGGACTACAGGCGCGGCGGTGCTGGGCCAGGGGTTGAACGGCACCCCATTCAACGGGAAGATCGCCGAGGTGATGGTCTGGAATCGCGTGCTGACTGCGGCGGAAAGGAATGCCGTGGATCATTACCTGACGCAGAAGTACGGTATTCAGTGACGCCTGCGAAAATGCCACCTCCGGGGACCAGGAGCTAACCCGCGGCTAGACTCTTATTCGCAGCGCAGAGCTTTGATGGGGTCTACTCTTGCCGCGGACCGCGCGGGAAGATACGCAGCGCCAACAGCCAGCAGCAGCGTTATCGCCAGCGCGGCCGCAAAACTTTTCGGATCTGCAGCGCTCATCCTGTACAACTGCGACCGTAGCAGGTGCGCGGTTACGAGCGCCAACGGTAGCCCCAGCGCAAAGCCCACCATCGCAATCAGCAGGCTTTCCCTCACCACCGCCCAAAGTACCTGCTCGCGCAGCGCACCCAGAGCCATGCGGATGCCGATTTCACCGCGCCTTCGCTGTAGGCGGTACGCGAGCGTCCCGTACAGTCCTGTCGCCACCAGCGCCACGGCGAGCGCACCAAACCCCATAGCCAGCCTGGCAAAGAGGATCGGCCTGAGATACGACTGCTGGAATTGCTCCGCCTGGGTCATCGGACTCTGGAGCGGCAGATCAGGATCAAACTGCTGTACGAGGCGCCGTATCTCCGGCAGCAGCGCCATCGGATCGCGCGCCGATCGCACTTCCACCGTCACCTGCCCGGTCATGCCCATCTGCGCAAACGCGTAATAGATCGTCGGCATCTTGCCCTCGGTCACGGACCGGTATTTGCTGTCCTTCACGACCCCGACAATCTCCAAGCCGCTGTCGATCTTGTGTCCCAGGGGATCCCCGTGCAGAAACTCACGCGCAAAATCCTCGTTGACGACGACAACCGGTGTGCTCCCTGGCACATCCGAACCGCTAATCTCGCGCCCCTGCAGCACGGGCACACCCAGCGTGTGAAAGAAGTCCGGCCCCACCGAGTTCTGATAAATCTCCGCGCGCTCTCCGGTACTCTTCCGCAGGTCCCTCCCGTCCAAGGTGATGCCGCCGCTATGCAACCAGCCGGATCCGAGCCGCAACTGCGTCATCGACGCCGCTTCCACCCCCGGTGCATCGCGAATCTGCTCGAGCAACCGGTTGTAGAACGACCACGCCTGCACGTTTCCGTTTAGCCCTTGCGGATTCACGTCGAAGATCAGCAACTGCCCGGCTTTCATGCCTACGTTCTGATCTTCGTAATTCGCCAGCGTGCGCACCGTCAGCCCTGCCGCAACCAGTAACGTGAAGCACATCGCGATCTGCAGCGCAATGGCGGCATTGCCGGAGCGCACCCGGCTACGGCTCTGACTCATGTTCTGGCTTGCGCTCTTCAGCACCTCATCCACGCGCAGCCGCATGGTCTGCCGAAAGGGACCGAGCGAAACCGCCAGCGCAACCGCGGATGCAATCCCCAATGTGAAGAGCAGAACCAGGCGATCCGGCGCCAAGCCCGAATTGATCCGGGCCCACGCCGCCAAAGCACGCGTCGCCCCAATGGCCAGCACCCATCCCAGCCCCGCGCCAACTCCCACCAGCAGCACGCTCTCCGTTAGCAGTTGCGCGAAGATCCTGCGCGCGCCTGCGCCTGCCGCCAACCGTACCGCAAACTCGCGCTCCCGCGCCGCATTCCGCGCCAGGATCAACAACGCCACGTTGGTGCAGGCAATCAACAACACCAGTCCGGCGAGCGCCATCATGATCTCCAAGGGCGTGCGGTAACGGCGCTCATATTCGCCAATGCCGCGAATCGGCTCAAACCCCAGGTGCGCCGGCCATATCTTCGGGTCCAATTTGCCCAGTCCTATGCTTGCCGCCTGCCAGAAGACCGGCTGTACAACCTGTGCGGCCAATTCCGGCGTCATGCCAGGCTCGAGACCGCGCCACCATTGGTACCGCCCACCATTTCGGCTGACTGTAGAGGTTCCCGTTATCACCCGGCACTCCCCACGCCCCCAAGTTCCGGCCTGGTCTCAAGGGGAATCCAGAAGTCCGCCGTGCTTACCGGATCGGCCCCGTGGAATCCCGGTGCGGTTACTCCCACAATCGTGAATGGTGCTCCCTTGATGTACAGTGTCTTCCCGATCGTCCCTGGGTCGCGCGCGAAGGCCTCAGTCCAGAATCCATAACTCAACACCACCTTTGCGTTGTGCGCGCGCTCGTCTTCCATCCCGAACGCCGTGCCCGCCGCCATCGGCACGCCCAGCCCCGAGAAGAAGTTCCCGCTTACCTCCTCGCCGGGTAACGCTTTCGGCGTCGATCCGTAACGCACGGGAACCTTTCCGTGCCCCAGCGGCACGTGCGCGATCAGATCGCTGAAGACCCGTTTCTGGCCGCGCAGGGCATCAAATACCGGAAATGAGAAGGATGTGTTCCCGTTCCCCGTCCCGTTAGTATTCGGCGGCTGCGTGCCGCCGTTCATCAGCATCACCGTGTAAAGCTGCTGCGGATCGCGCACCGGAAGCATCCTCAGCAACAGCGCATTCAGCGCGCTGAAAACCGCAGTATTCGCCCCGATTCCCAGCGCCAGCGTTAACACCGCGGTCGCCACGAAACCCGGGGACTTCCGCAGCACCCGAAGCCCGTAGCGTATATCCTGCGCGACCGTATCCATCCACTGGCCGGGGCGTTGCTCATCGCATTGTTCGCGCGTGCGCTCTACTCCGCCGAACTCAATCAACGCCTGCCGGCGAGCCTCCGAAGCAGTCAAACCCGCCGCTACCTTCGCTGCAAGTGACTGCTCCAAATGAAATCGGACCTCATCGTCTAACTCGCCCTGTTTCTTGCGAGAAATGAGGAATCGAAGCCGGACCAAGAGCTCTGTCACCATCGCGACGCCTCCCAAGGCCGCCCTAGAACCAGCCCAATCGCCGCAGATAGGCGATCCCAGGTTTCGATTTCCGTCTCCAGTTGTTTCCTGCCCGCCGCAGTCAACCGATAGAACTTTGCCCTCCGGTTGTTTTCTGAATTGCCCCAATCCGATTTAATCCATCCTTTGTATTCCAGGCGGTACAACGCGGGATAGAGTGAACCCTGCCCGACTTGAAGCACATCTTTCGATATCTGTTGAATGCGCTGGGCTATTCCCCATCCGTGCATTGGTTCCAGAGCAAGCGTCTGCAAAATCAGCAGGTCAAGTGTTCCTTGCAACAGATCAGTCGGCGTCGGCATTTCTTCTCCTCGATATTCGACAACATGGACAACATGGTTACTCAGCTTCCTGTCGGTCGTCAAGGGAAAGAGATCACAGAGCACGCGGGTAGATGGAATCCCCAATGGCTCGCAAAAGAGTCCTGTGAAATATTCGTCTTATATTTGCCTATACTTTTTTTGTGTTCTGCGCTCCGGCCACGGATCAACGCAAACTGTGGTAGTGGGTCAGTTCACAAGTCGAGCCGGTTCTTTGATAGACGCCATTGCAGGAAACTCCTCAATGAGCGCATTGCCCTGTTCTCGGCAACTGACACTAACTTCCGAATAGCCCCGTCATCCATGTAATAACAGTGGTCGGCAACCTGCAGATAAGAGGCTTTAGCGAATATTACGCTGTTGGATCGATCACCTTCTGCGCAGATGCAGGTTCCTCGGGAAGTACTCGCACGCGGCGACGTTTTGTGAGGAAAGCAAAGCCCCATTGCAGTGCGATGAACAGCCGATTCGCAAATCCGATAAGAAAGTAAATATGCACTCCTGCCCAGACTAGCCATGCTGGGAAGCCTGCAAACCGTGCGAACCGCAAATCCGCGACGGCATACGCCCTTCCGACTATCGCGAGCTCACCCTTATCCCAGTACCAAAAAGGTTTCGGTTGAGCACGCCCCGTCAGACGACGCCGAATGACGTCCGCAACGTACTTGCCTTCCTGTATTGCAGGTTGAGCTACTCCGGGCATCAGCATCGGCGTTCGGGATTTGATGCCAAATAGATTTCGAACCGACGCAACAAGATGCGCGGTGTCGCCAATTACAAAAACCTCCGGATGGTCGCGTACGGACAAGTCCGGTTCCACCATCACCTTCCCCGAGT
The DNA here is from genome assembly GCA_963705665.1 of uncultured Acidobacteriaceae bacterium. Taxonomy (GTDB): domain Bacteria; phylum Acidobacteriota; class Terriglobia; order Terriglobales; family Acidobacteriaceae; genus PALSA-350. The sequence goes on from CAVPKQ010000004.1 coordinate 32,496, forward strand.
TGTCGGTTTCCGCACCTAACCACCGTCCCGCCGGAGACGCAATGACACCAGCTCCCCAGAGGACAGTGCTGGCCGGAACTTTCTGTCCGCCGACGACAACTCCATCCGAATCCACACTGGTGACGCGAGCATTGGTGAAGACCCGGACTCCTAAGCTCTCCAGGTGCCGTTGCGCTTTGCGGGAAAGCATCTCCGGATAGGTGGGCAGAATGCGAGGCCCAGCCTCATAGAGAAGAATCCGAGCGGACGCCGGGTCTATATGTCGAAAGTCGTGCACCAACTCTATGCGCGACATTTCTGCGAGCGTGCTGGCCATCTCAACACCTACGGTCCCCGCACCGACGAGCGCGAACGTAAGCTGGCGACGAATGTCCTCCGTTCGGGCACGTTCAATCGAAGCCATTTCCTCAGCCTGCTCGAATGCACGCAATATTTTGCTACGGATGACTTCGGCATCATCGAGCGATTCGAGGTCTGAAGCGAAGTGTCGCCATTCGTCGTGACCAAAATAGTTATACTTGATGCCCGTCGCGAGGATAAGGAAGTCGTACGGCAAGTCACCTCGTCTCAGATGGACGAGGCGTTCGTCTAAGTTGACGCCGGTTACTTCATCCAAAAGTATATCAACGTGTTTGAGATGGCTGAAGATTGAACGCAGAGGGCTGGAGATCTCATCCGCAGAGAGCAGCCCCGTTGCCACTTGGTACAGCATCGGTCTAAAGAGATGATAATTCCGTCTGTCAATCAGCGTCACGTGAACCTGAGCATTGCGCAAGGCACGAGCCGCGGAGAGCCCTCCGAAGCCACCACCGACAATGACCACCCGAGGTAACATCAAGTGCATCCTCCATCCAAGTCAGAATCATTTCACGAGATGAGACATGACCTCTCTCGTAACACTCCTGCTCAACATCCGTCTCGACGTTTACCATCGTTCTGCATGAGCGCCACCATCTACGTGGAGTACCTCTCCGGTCACCTGACCCGCTTCTGACAGGTAGACTCGAAGCCCAGTGTATTTCCCCCACTCGCCAACGGTGCGGCGATGGCGGTATCGGCTAGCTCGTTTCTGACTCTCTTTCTCCGGGGTCACCACTGCAACGCCTGCGGGCTGAGGATGCGCACCGGGAGTTTGTGCTGCGGACTGAGTCAGCCAGGTTTCGAAACGGGTCTCGCCGAGTCTTGCGTTATTGCCCGGAAGCAGTATATTTTCGCTGACTTTCGCTCCGTCGTAACGCGCGTTTAAGTCAGCGATGACTTCGCGGGGATCTTTGAGCGAGGCCAAGCGCCGCCGGACTAGTTCATCCACGCGAAACTGTTCCGGCCCCGCTATTTCGACGATGCCGTTTACCGGCTGACCTACTGCAACCCTAGCCACACCACTTGCGACATCGTCGGCGGCCATCGGCTGGAAAAGCACAGGTGGCAGATGCACCTTGTCTCCGACCATGGAAATGTCGGCAAGGCCCTTGAGGAACTCGAAGAACTGCGTCGCATGCACGATGGAGTAGGGGATTGAAGACTCTTTGATCAATTTTTCCTGAGCAATCTTGGCCCGGAAGTAACCACTTTCGGCCAGCAGTTGCGTCCCCACAACCGATAATGCAACATGATGTCCTACCCCTGCGGCCGCTTCGCCGGCGAGAAGGTTCCGGGTTGATGTCTCGAAAAAATTCAGCACTGCTGCGTCCTCCCAGGAGGGAGAGTTTGATACGTCCACGACTACCGAGGCACCTTTCAGCACTTCGGCCAGCCCCTCGCCCGTAACAGTGTTGACCCCGGTGTTGGGTGCTGCCGCTACAGCTTCATGCCCGTCTTCACGAAGGTCGCTGACGAGCTTTGATCCGATGAGACCCGTGCCGCCGATCACTACGATTTTCATGAGCATCTCCTTAACTCTTGGCCGACGCATTTCGAGGCCATCAGTCGCTGGTGTATCCGTCAAGACAGAACCGCCGATCGATTGATTATCGATTCGCTACCATAGGCGATTGGGGATTGGGCTTGTGGAATGTCGTTTGGCATGATCCGCGGGCGCGGGCTGCCAATACCCGGTGCTGACAGCGAAGGGATCTTTCCGCGCATAAGCGCTGATCCGAAATAGCTGACCAATAGTGAGGCGCTCAACAGGCCGAGCACGAGTGCGAGCGGTTTCCAGGGGCTGAGAATCACCATAGCGCAACCTCCAGGAAGAGGGGGGCACCTTGCGCCTCGTGTCAATCTTACTGCTGAAATCAGTTGTGGAAATTCACCAGCAGCCGTCGGGGGAGCTTTGTCGGAGCGCAGACCGACAAACCCGATGTGCCGAAGATGATTCGATCCAGCTCATCCCAGGAGCTCTAAGTTATTCAATTCCCATCGGCACGAAAGCTAGAGTCCAGTCTTCGACGAATAGGCAACGCGAACCAAGGAGATGATTCCATTCGTGTATTGAGAAGACACTCGGGAAACCGTGTCCTGTCGAGAGGGCCGATCCAAATAGACCTCAGTTGCTGCTAAATCGCCATAACCGGCCAATCGCTTCCCATTTTCACTCAGGTGGTCTGGATTTTTCTTATCTCGGTCAGGATCTTGATGAGGCGGATGGAGAGTCTGAGGAGACGATTGCGCGCATTACCGTTGGGGAGGGAACGGCGGAACATCTCCATGACGTGCTGAGCGGCGACCAAGGAGTCGATGAGACCATCGATGCCTGTACGAACTGGTGCGGTAGATGTTTTGGGTTGTGGAGCCAGATGTCGAGGCTTGGAGCGAGCCAACTGGAACTCACGTTCGAGATCGGTGAGGGCGACATCGACGTAGCGCATGGTCATACCTGGATCGACGTGGCCGAGTAGTTTCATCAGGACGGGGAAGCTGACCCCGGAGCGAAGCATCTCGGTGGCGTAGGTATGCCTGAACTGGTGGGGGACGATCCGAGTAGAGAGTCCGAGGGAGTGGCAGACCTGATGAAGGTAGTCGCGGAGTGGAACGAGCAGAGCCACTTTGCTTCCAGGGCGCGCCAAAAGCCGTCCATCGGCAGGCAGAGGATCCAGGGAGCGGAAGAAGCGCAGCCGTTGGACGAGATCACGGCCGAAGGCATCGATGGGTACCATACGCTCGGTCTTGAGTTTGCCGAGGGGAACATGGATGGCCCATTGGTTGGGTCCTGTGGCGCGCAGGCAGTCATAGGACAGGTCGACGCATTCGCCGATACGCATGCCGGTCGAGCGGAGCAGGAGGAAGACATTTCCGCCAAGATCGTTGCGACGCATGAACTCCTGCTGGAGGAGTTGATCCTGCTCGGCGGTGAGCGGCCGCGGCAGAGTGTGAGGCGAGCGCGGAATATCCTCACGCAGCAGCAAGTGAGCCAGTTCCGGGAGATGGCTGGTGCGAGCCAGTTCATGGAAGATGGTGCGCAGAGCAAAGAGGCGT
>CAVPKQ010000005.1:0-12909 GCA_963705665.1 uncultured Acidobacteriaceae bacterium
CATTCGCCGGGTCAGCCGCGGTCTGCGCGTCATCGATCCTGAACTGGCTGCAGAGGCATGGTCCGGTGAGCCGGATCCCCTGACGGAGCGTGAACGCCAGGTGCTGTGGCGCGCCGGAGAGGGCAAGAGCGGAGGGGAGATTGCTCAGGCAGCTCCATCTCTCCGATGGAACGGTACGAAACTATCTATCGGAAGCCATCAGCAAGCTGGGCGCCGCCAATCGGGTGGAGGCCGCGCGAATTGCCCGCGCCAAGGGCTGGCTCTAGAGGTGACGAGGTTCATCACATAATTTTGTCATCTCGACCGAAGTATTCATGGGCCTGCGGCTCACCCAAGGGGATGAAAACCGGCGATTCCCCCTTAAACCGGGGTGAACGAGCTAAGCTGAACATGGTCAAGAGCTTCCTAAATGATTTTCGAGAGAGCGAAGCGGAGTGGAGAGATCTGCGGTTTTCCTTCTGTATTCGGAGCGTCTGGAATAGCAAAGCAGATTCCCTTCGGGAATGACAGAAAGAAAGGCAAAGTCAGATCAGGAGGGCAGAAATGTCAGCATGGGATTGCAAAGCCTACATCCAGCCGCTCCACCTACCTTTGTCATCTCGACCGGAGCGAAGCGGAGCGAGAGATTTGCGGTTTCGTCAGCTTGCAGCGAAACGATCGCTGAAGGTTACTGAAACGAACTTCTGACTTACCACACTAGAAGACTTTCAAACTTGCTCCGGACGCGGGTGCCCAGGTTCGCGAAGCTAACCTGGGCACCCGCATTTATACCGATCAAAAGGTCTCTGCTAGCCCACGCACATGACGACTGCCATGCGAATGCTGACAAACTCCACTGCCAAGGTTCTTCTCGCAGCGCCATCCTGATGGTGTCATGAAGAACAAACAACTTGTTCTGTTGTGCATGTTTCTGGCTGGGGGCCGCCGCGGCTTCCGCGCAGGCATGCGACCCGCAAAGGCTGGGAGAGATTCGTGGAACGGTGAGCGATCCAGCGGCGCCCTGATTGTGAATGCATTGGTTGCGCTCAAAGGTCCTGCCGCTGCACAGACGCACACTGACGACAAGGGGCGCTTTGCCTTTCGCTGTCTCCCCTATGGAAGCTATCGCTTGCAAGCCCAGGCTAGCGGCTTTGCCGACGAAGAGCATGAAGAACGGATCGCCGCCCGCTCAGCGCAGATGACCAGACAATCCGTCTGCGCGTCGCCAGCGTCGAGTCCGAGGTCGAGGCTTCCAACTCCGGCGCAGTCAGCCTGGAATCCGATCATGGACCGGGAACGACCGAACTCTCGGCGAAGAATATCAAAGCGCTCGCGGATGATCCCGACGATTTCGAGCGCGAACTGCAAGTGCTGGCGGCCAGCGCCGGAGGAGCGCCCGGGCAGGCGATTATCACGGTCGATGGATTCCAGAACGCAAGCCGCATTCCTCCTAAGTCGGCGATTGCTTCCATTCGCATCAATCCCGATCTTTTCTCCGCGGAGTATGCAATTCCGCCCTATCGCGGGGGGCGCATAGAAATCTTCACCAAGCCTGGACAGGACACATACCACGGCGCTTTGTTCTTCAGCGACAGCGACGCGAGCGTCAACGCAAAGATCCCTTGTCGATCGCCCGCGCCCCCATCGGCAAGCGGAGATACGGATTCGAGCTGAGCGGCCCCATCCAGCAGGGCAAGAGCGATTTTGCGCTTGATCTCGAAAAGCGGGACATCGACAGCTTCGCCACGGTGAATGCCTTTGTACTGAACTCCCAGAACGCTGTCGAAAACCTGATCGATAACGTTTCTAATCCCCAGCGGTTGTGGATTGCCAGCGCGCGCACCGATTGGCAGCTCAATCCCAGCAATACCCTGTCGGTTGCTTATATGGCCAATGTGAGTTCGCTGACCAATCAAGGAGTGGGTGGGCAGGCGCTGCCTGAGTCCGGCTACAACAGCACAGTAGACGAACATGATCTGCGCATTACCAATGTTGCGACGTTGAGCCCTACGCTCTTGCACGAGAGCCGCTTCGCCTTCTCCTGGAAAGATACCGATCAATCTCCACTCTCGACGGCGCCCAGCCTGCAGGTCGCGGGCGCCTTCACCGGAGGAGGGTCCACTACGGGCGAGACGCGCAACCATGAGCGTGACATCGAGGTGGATGACGATCTGCTGATTGGCCACCACGCACATACCATCAAGCTCGGCGTGGAGGCTCTGGGGCTTCTGGTCCACGATCTCGATCCCGATACCTTCAACGGCGCATTCGTTTTTGGAGGAGGAAGCGCGCCCGTGCTCGGTGCAGCTAACGGCGGAACGGTCTACATCTCCGGACTCGAACAGTACCGCCGCGCGCTTCTGGGCCTGCCCGGCGGTACTCCTACGACCTTTAACGTCACTCAAGGCCAGCCGCTGGTTGCGTTCAATCAATGGCGTGTTGCCCTTTATGCGCAGGATCAGTGGAAGCTACGGCCTCGCCTCGCGCTCTCATTTGGGCTCCGCTATGCATTGCAGACTTCGCCTTCGAGCTTTGGCAACCTGGCGCCGCGCTTCGGCCTCGCCTGGTCACCGGACAAGAAATCGAACTGGGTATTCCACGCGCGCGCCGGTCTGTTCTTCGCGCCGATCGAACAGACGACTACTCTCCAAGCCTATCGTCTGAACGGCATTCGCCAGACGGAGAAGATCGTGTACGGCCCGTCCTTCGACGATCCGCTCTCGGGCCAAGGATTGTCGGTGGCCACCACGCAGCAGTTCGCACGTCATGTGTCACAATCGCCTTCGCTGCAAATGCAGCTCGGAGTGGAACATGAATTCCCAGGGCATTGGCACGCCCAGGCAAATCTGTTTTGGGGCGAAGGGTGGGACGCGCTGCGCTCACGTAATATCAATGCGCCTCTGGTTAACGCTGCGACCGTCAATCCTTTGCTGGCCCCTCGCCCCTTTGCCCCTAACCGGAATATTTTTCAGTTCGAGCAGACCGGCAACGTGCATGGCCCTGTCTTCTTCGCTGGTATCGATCAGCACGCGCTCAAGCGCTTGCAGCTCTTTGTCGGCTATCTCTACTTCGGCCTGAAGACCGACGCGGATAGCGCGACGCTCTTTCCCCAAAACAGCTACAGCAATCACGGAGAGATGGCGCAAGCGTCGTGGGAAGCGACGAATCGTCTCTTCGCCGTTAGCCAACTGAGTTTGCCCCTGCGGCTCTCGCTCACCGGAACCTTCGACAGCTCGAGCGGCCAGCCATACAACGTGACCACGGGGACGGACAACAATGGCGACGGGGTATTCAACGATCGTCCCGCGTATGCTGCCGCTCCCGGTTCGGGAGTCTACGCAACGCAATTCGGCTTGCTGACGGCTACCGGCATCAATGGCGGCTTGCCGCGGAATGCCGGGATAATGCCCTGGGCGGTCCATCTCGATACCAATCTCAGCCGCACTTTCGCGGCGGGTCGCCGCAATGCCGCCGGCGAAACACGGCAAACCTTCACCCTGACCGCACGCTCCAGCAACCTGCTGAACCACACGAATGTTACCGGAGTAGGCGGGGTGCTGGGATCGCCCTCGTTCGGCCTACCCTACGCAGCGGACCCGGGCGCCGCGTCGAATTTGAAATTCGCTACAGCTTTTAGAACCCAATCAACTTCCAATGGAGGAAAGACTGTGACAAAACAATCCATGGTATGCGCACTCTTATTAGCCGGTTCTCTTACCGGCGCCGCTCAGTCCACGGCCAAAGCGGCGGTCCCGCCACTTCCGCCTCTGCTGGTTGTTTACCGCTATTGGCCGGAGCAATTCGTGCAATGGGTTGGCACGGAGCTCCCCTATTCGATGATCGAGCATCTACGCCGACCCGGAGGCCGGCCAGCCGTTGTACGATGTGGTGCTGACCGACCGCAGCACCGGCAAGCGTGTCCACTACAGCAACCAACAGCAGCAGGTCGATATCGATAAGTTAAGCGGCGATGCCTATCTGACTAAGATCCAGTTGACTAACCCGGAACAGGACAACGCCGGAGCTACCTGGAACCTCACCTTCACCACCCAGGATGGCAAGCCTGTCATCTGGCGTTTTATTCAGGGGTCGGATGTAACCGGGCAGGGCAGCGGCCTCACGCCCATGCCTGATACGCCGATGCCACTGTTCATGTATCGCGAGCAGGGCGCTGTGGCCGGACAAGGCACGGCCCTGCAGGTAGGCACACAAGTCAGCGAGGCCGACGTCTGGAAGGAGATCAGCCACCCGCCGTTTTTTGTTGCATATCACGGCGCCCGGGCGGTGGGGCTGGATGTTGCCATGCTGCAGCCCGGCATGATCCGGTGGAAGGTCGAATCAGCCCCGGCGGCGGTGAGCCCCGGCGCCGTGTGGAAGCTCACCTCCAGCGACGGCAAGCACTGCACTCTCACGGTGAAGAAAGCGAACGGCAACGGCTTCACCATCGTCGCCGCGGATGAACACACTCCAGGGCGCAAGATGTGGATCGAAGCCCAGCAGACGGCAAAGGGCTGGCTCATCCAGCGGGTACGTTTCGCGCCCGAGGAGCAAAGCGACGATCACGGATTCGCCCTCACATTCGAACCTGGATTACCAGCCGGCGATCAAGCCTTATCCTCTCCGGTCAAGTTCGAGATGCAGGCGGGCAAGAAAACGAAGATCGGCGGTGGCACGCTCACGCCGCAAGGCGGCGCGGCCAATCCGCAATGGCTGCTGGAAGTGAAGACTCCGGATTGGGCTCGAACCAAGTCGATGCTGGAAGGTGTCGTCGTGACACCGGACTCACTTCAACTCCAGAGCCAGCTCCAGAACAAGCAGCCTTAGCGGTGCAGAACTGCTCGACAACTCCACTTAATTTGTCATCTCTCCACTCCGCTGCGGTCGAAAAACCACCGCGAATCGAGGGTGCGCCAGATGTGGGAAACCGCAGATCCACTCCGCTGCGCTCCGGTCGAGATGACAAAGTTAGGTGTAATTGCCGATCAAGGCTTCCTCAACCCGATTTTCATCCCCATGGGTGGGCCGCAAGTCCATGACCACTGTGCTCGGGGTGACAAGGTTGTTACAGGCTAGCAACTGATACTCCGACTGTTTGTTGCTGTACTCAGGCGGGTGCCCCAGGTCCCGATTCTGGGACCTGGGATTCTCCGGCGGCCAGAAACCTAAATCTACCTCCGCGGGAACGCAGCCAGAGTTCGACGACGATGGTATTGATCGAGAAGCCAATCCAGAATGCGATGCCGAAGAACTGTTGCGGTTGAAGATGTGTCAGCCGGCTGGTGGCGAAGAACACACCCATTACGGGGCGAGTGGTGGCGATACCCAGAAGGATTCCGATCGAGCGCCACAGCCAGCGCATTTTTTGACGCCGGTCGCCGCGGCGCATGTAGCTATAGGCCCGGGCAAGGGAGAAGAGAAAGAGGCTATTGAAAAAAAGAACCGCTGAGCGTTCCACCCATCCTCCAACGGCGTAGACACTCATGGCATATGCGGTAATTCCGACCACCGCGCCCAAAGGAAAGAGCAAACCTTCGGCCCACTCCGCTCCGGAGCGGCGCAGAAGGACAAACGGAACCAGTAAAACAAACGCCAGCGCAGGAAGGATATGCGCAAGCGTCAGAGCGGCATGCGATGCAAACACCGCATCGAGCGTGGCCATCTGAGGCGGAAGACCCTTCGATGGATGCGCCAGTGCGGATAACCGCCGCATTACCACCGCGACCGCGATCACAATGCAAATCCAGAAGCCTGTTTGCAGCCATCGGGGAGGGAGTCGTCTCTCATTGACCTTTGTCTGCGAGTCCATTGCTGCCGCCAATCGTCTCAGGCAACCAGAGAAACTATACCTGACGCAATTATGAACCGTCTCATAGCAACGCCTTTACTTGATTCCGTAGTTAGGCCGCACTATTGCCGAATCTCCCGATAAGACAACTTTTGTTTCGGCAATCCTTGGCCCGTGTTTCTGGACGGATCCACTGACCACCTCACTGTAGGTGCTGTCGCCCGAAAAGTGGACTTCGGCCAGATCACTGTGGCCTTCATAGCGACGGAAAATCAGGCCTTCATGCGATGCGAACGATCGGCCCTCTTCCGGGCGCACTATAATCAGTCTCTCTTTGCCGGTATTTACATTACGAATAGACAGCAGAAAGGGGTCAGAGAGCAACATGATATGGTAGGCGCCAGCTGGGTTATTCTGGCTACCGGCCGAGAAAGCGAATGGAATGGTGACTGTGATTCCTGACTCAATCTGTGCCTGTGCGCTTACTGCCAACAACCCGCCGCTAATTAGAATCGCAACCAGCGATTTTGTGATGATTGAAGTTATGCGTTTCATAAATCCTCCTTGGCGCGCCGCGCGACCGGCCTGATTGCCAATCGCCCCGGCCGTTTCCGATTTCTATTTCATCTCGATTTCAGCATTTACTCGCTGCGCATGCGATAAAGGTTGGTTAAGCAAGATAAAGTTTTGTAAAGGCGGCAGGGGCTCAAAAGAATGGACTAGTATCGAGTCGGAGGGCGGCTGGCCGCGAGAGATGGATCGCGTTCTCATTGTCGATGACGATGTTGCCTTATGTGGGCTGCTCGCCGAGCGTCTCACCATGGAAGAGTTCACGATCGAAGCCGTTCACGATGGAGTGCGCGGCCTGGAGCGCGCTCTCTCCGAGGAGCACGCTCTCGTCGTGCTCGATCTGATGTTACCGGGCATGGGCGGTCTGGATGTGCTGCGCCGGCTGCGTGCACAGTCCTCTGTTCCGGTGTTAGTGCTCACCGCGCGAGGAGAGGATGTCGAACGAATCCTGGGGCTGGAGGTTGGCGCCGACGATTACCTGCCCAAACCATTCAATCCGCGGGAGCTTATTGCCCGTATCCGAGCCATTCTGCGGCGTACGAGTCCAGCGGCCAGAGAAGCGAGTCCACTGGTTGCCGGTGATATCCGCCTCGACCCGGCGGCTCGTGAAGCGTGGCTGAACGGCGCGCGGTTCGATCTCACCAGTGTGGAGTTCACGCTGCTCGAAACTTTGTTGCGCAATGCCGGCCGGATCGTTACACGCGAACATCTCACCGAGACTGTTCTCGGCCGGAAACTGGGGCCCTTCGATCGTGTGATCGACGTCCATGTCAGTAATCTGCGCAAGAAGCTGGGGCCTGCGCAAGGAGGCGAGCGCATCAAAGCTGTGCGAGGCAGTGGCTACCTCTTCGTGGTGCGCTCTGAGGAGAAGACCATCTAACATGCGCAGCCTCTTTCTCAAAATCTTCCTATGGTTTTGGGCAACTGTGATTGTCACCGGCATTTCGCTTGTGCTTACATTCATGCTGGAGCCGCGAAGCGTGCCTTCGCGATGGCACGCGTCCTTGGAGGACACGGCCCGCTATGCCGGATTGGTGGCCATCGAGGAAGCCGAAGTGGGAGCGCCGCACGGGCATCGGCTTACATCGATCGGCTTGAGAGCGATACGCGTCAACAAGCCTGCCTCTTCGATTCGGCCGGAGGTGCGATCGCCGGCAAAGGCTGCGGGAGTTTCGAGGACATGATTTCTCGTGTGTCCGCCTCCACGAGCTCTGCTTTCAGCATGAGATATGGCATCGCTCGAGTCGCTTTGCTGTTGCGGGACATGAGCGGCCGGGAATACATTTTTGCGACTGAACTTCCTGCTGGGCCTCGAGCTGCCCTTGGCATCAATAGAAATGCAATCGTACTGGAGTGGGGCGTTGCTTTTTTCGTCTCAGGCTGGTCTGCTATCTGCTGACCCGCTATCTCACCACTCCGATTTTGCGATTACGCCAAGCGTCGCAGCAGCTCGCAGCCGGCAATTTGAATACGCGCGCTGCCGTCGGGATAGAGCGCCGGCGCAACAAGCTCGGAGATCTGGTGCGCGACTTCAACACCATGGCTGACCGCATCGAATATCTTATTTCGCAGCAGCGCCAGCTTATTTACGATGTCTCGCATGAATTGCGCTCGCCGTTAGCCAGATTGAATGTGGCCCTGGATCTTGGGCGTCAGCGGAAAGGCAACGATTCTGCTTTCGATCATATCGAGCAGGATCTCGAGCGTCTGAACGGGATGATCGAGCGCTTACTCACTATAGCCAGGCTCGACACCTCTTCAACTTCGACGCAGATGGCGCAGGTGGACTTAACCAAGCTGGTGTCGCGAATCGTCCATGATGCCGGGTTTGAATCCCAGGAGCGGGGCGTGGTTGTGAGACTGACGGCGGAAGAGCAGTATCTACGTAGAGCAGGAAATGGGCGGATTTATTGCACAGCGCCATTGAGAATGTATTCCGCAATGCAATTTATTACACGGCCGCCGGTAGCTCTTTAATGTCTCTAATGGAAAACAAGGATACGACGAACGCAACGTTTGTCCGGCTTATCGTCCGCGATCATGGCCCAGGGGTTGCCAATTCCGAACTGGCCAAGATCTTTCAGCCGTTCTATCGCGTGGCAGAGGCGCGTGACCGTCAGTCCGGGGGAACGGGCCTCGGCTTGGCCATCACCGACCGCATCGTCCGCATTCACGGCGGAATCATTCGTGCCGAGAATGCCTCTCCCGCAGGGACTGCCGGTCGATATCTCTCCTGCCCCGGGCGTGTCTGAGTCTTCTGAGTCATTGAGAAGCGGTAGGCATCCTCTCTGGAACTGTGCAGAAGTGTGAAAATCCGCATTTCATCTTCCGATCTTCTAATCTTGAGAACCCAATTCCTTTCGAGCGGCATCAATAGCGTCCATGAGACCGCCTTGCGACGAAGCCGTCATCCGATCCGGAGATGCCGCCGCTCCGTGTGCGGCGAAAGCGAGAGCGTGGATACTGGCGGCAACCATTATCGGTTCCAGCATGGCATTCATCGACAGCACGGTCGTCAACGTCGCCCTGCCTGCGCTCCAAGCAAGCTTTCATACAACGGTAGTGGATGTGCAATGGGTAGTCGGATCGGAGGGACTATTCCTGGGAGCGCTGATTCTCGTAGGGGGCTCGCTTGGTGACTTGTTTGGCCGCCGCTTGATCTTCGTGCTGGGTGTGGCGATTTTTGCCGGGGCCTCGGGCGCCTGCGGGCTTGCTGCGAACATACATCAGCTCATCATGGCGAGGAGCATTCAAGGTTTGGGGGCTGCTCTGGATAACCGGCAGCTTGGCCGTTCTCACTGCGTCCTTCGACGAGAAAAGCCGGCGGATGAGGCCATCGGCACGTGGTCGGGGTTCACATCCATGCTTACCGCGATAGGGCCGGTGCTGGGCGGTTGGCTGGTTGGGCATGCTTCCTGGCGCTGGGTATTTTTCATCAATCTCCCTCTGGCGGCTGCGGTGATAGCCATCTCGTCTTGGCATATTCCGGAAAGCCGCGGCGCCTCCGGAGGCCGTGTCGATTGGTTCGGAGCCTTGGCCGCGACTCTGGGATTAGGGGGCCTGGTTAGCGGTTTCATCGAATCGGCGAACCTGGGTTGGACACATCCCATGGTGCTAGCCAGCTTCATTGTGGGCTGCGGTGCTCTGATTTTGTTTCCATGGGTCGAGGCCACGGTGACCTCGCCCATGGTTCCCCTGGCGCTGTTTGAATCCTCTAGCTTTAGCGGCTCCAACCTGCTTACTTTGTTCCTCTACGCCGCAATTAAAATATTGCTTCTTCTTTGTTTCCCTTGAACCTGATCCAGGTCCAAGGCTATTCCGCAACCGCCACGGGCGCCGCCGTGCTGCCCTTGATTCTCCTGATCTTCGTTCTTTCCCGCTGGTCCGGAGGGCTGGTGACGCGTTACGGACCAAGGCTTCCGTTGATCGTTGGCCCGTTGGTTGCCGCATTTGGATTTGTTCTGTTCACTCTACCCTCAGTAGGTGGCGGCTATTGGAAGTCGTTTTTTCCCGCGGTGATTGCTCTTGGTCTTGGGCTGGCGATTACGGTGGCTCCTCTGACCACCGTGGTCATGAATTCAGTCAGCCAGGATCGTCTGGGCGCGGCCTCCGGAATCAACAATGCAGTTGCCCGAGTTGCTGGTGTGCTTGCGATTGCAGTTCTTGGAATCGTGATGGTCGATACCTTTGCTGCGCACCTCAATCGTAGTCTGTCTCATCTTTTGCTGCCGGATGGTATTCTCGCCGAAGTTCACGCGGACGAGATCAAGCTCGCAGGCTTACACGCGCCTGCGGGACTTGATCCTGCCACGAGAGCTGCCATCACGCAATCAATCAGGGGAGCATTTGTATTCGGATTCCGCACCGTTATGTTGATTTGCGCGGGACTGTCTGTCGTGAGTTCCGTGGTTGCGTGGCTTATGATTCCGTATAAAAAGTCCCCGGTTGTTTCTTGAAACCTCTCTCTTTTAACGAATCTTGGGTGCCCCATATCTGAAGCCCGCAATATTTGCGCTAAGCAACTGTCACGAATCTTCTCGATCTCTGGTCTTCTTTCCAGAGGATGACGACCTTCGGGCACTATGCAAGATCCATCTTCGATATTCAATAAACTGACGTGAGATCTACATGAACCTGCTCAAGACATTCCGCGCTGTGGTCGCCATCAACCTCCTCGTGATTTTCATCCAGTTCATCTTTGCCGGCCAGATGCTGAGTGGAAATAGCCTTGCTGCAAAGCTGCATGGCTTCACAGGCCTTTTATTGTTGGCCCTCAGGGCAATACAGATGGCTCCGCTGATCGCGCTGAGGGTCAAAGGAATGTGTCCGGGATGGTTGGTTCTGTCAAATATCGGGGTCCTTCTCGCTGAAGTGGTCGAGGCGGTCTGCGGACATTTCCATATTTTGGCGGTGCATGTGCCGCTGGGATTAGCGATCTTTGGGGGTATCAGCCGCCAGCTTTACTGGGCGGCGCGCGAAGCATCCTCAGTTTTTGAAGTGAAAGCGTAAAGCTGACCCGGTATCGCTCGCCGAGGACCTGCGACCGGGCGTCCATTGGCGGCAGGATTGTTCAAGACCTACGGGAGCTGAATGCGGCACAATTGAGCATGACGCGCTAGGAGTAGAACGATGTTTGAAGTGATTCTCAAGAGATTCGACAAGCCCGATGAGGTCCGGAACTTCGAAAAGGGAAAATTTGAAGTGGTTAGAATCGGCGGCATGACCGTCGGACGAGCAACCTACGAACCCGGCTGGAAGTGGTCGACCCATGTTGGCGCGACGCTTGGGGCGACGAGTTGTGACGTTGAACACGTTGGGTGGGTCATCTCCGGGCGTGCAACCGCCGCTATGGACGACGGTAATGTAATTGAAATGCGGGCCGGCGACCTGTTCTACATCGCACCCGGTCACGATAGCTGGGTCGTAGGTGACGAGCCCTACGTCTCACTTCATATAATGGGCGCGCACGATTACGCGAGTCAGAAGATGCGGGGGTAGCCTGTCAAGCCTTTAAAGGAGCCACAGATGCTAGAGCAAGACCTTATAGGAAGCGGCTGCTAGCCATCATGGACAACTCACGCGAAAACGTAGTGGAAAGCGAACTGGCGCCGGTGGAGCGGAGTTCTTTGCAGGCCGCTACAACAAAACTTCCCTATGCAGTCGTGGACGTGTTCACCGGAACACGCTGGACCGGCAATCCGCTGGCGGTGGTTCTTGATGCGGGCCGTCTGACGGCTTCCGATATGCAGGCAATCGCCCGTGAAATGAATCTTTCCGAAACTACATTCGTGTTCCGGCGGCCCAAGTCCGTTGAAGAGAAGCGAGGCATCAGGGTACGCATCTTCACCACCAAAGAGGAGCTGCCTTTCGCCGGCCATCCAACGCTGGGAACAGCGTGGCTGTTACGAAGCGCCAATGCCGGCGTCACAGTCACTCTGGATCTGAATGGTGGAAGGATACCTGTGTCTTTCTTTGAAAACGAATCTGGATTGTTTGGCGAGATGCTTCAGCCAAAACCTATCTTCGGTAAAGAACACCCGTCAGAACTCATCGCTAAATTGGTTGGAGTGACGCCGCAAGAACTGGTTGACGAGATTCCAATCCAAACCGTCTCCACCGGGCGGGCGAAAATCATTGTGCCCTTCAGGACTCTGTCAGCAATCCAGCGTGTGAAGTTGGACTTTCCGGCAATCGAGTCCTACTGTCAAACCACTGACAAGGCCGCGGGCCTCTATCTGGTCACCAAGGAAACCGAGGATCCCTCTGCCCGCATCCATGCGCGCAACATTCTTAAGTGGACGGAAGATCCAGTAACTGGGTCCGCCGGCGGAGCTTGCATTGCCTGGATGGTACAGCACGGATGGGCCAGATCCAAAGAGCGCATCATGATCGAGCAGGGCAGCGAAATCGGTAGACGGGGTGCGATGTTCGGTAGTGCTCTGTTGCACAATGAGACCGTGACCGAGATTCGACTTGGCGGCCAGTGTGTCCTTTCTGGACGCGGTGAACTGGAGATTTGACTGAATCCTCGGTTGACCGGGTGAATTCCGTCTTAGCTGCGTTTCTGCTTTTCTTGTCGGTTTTTGTCTTTCTTTCTGTCATTCCCGAAGGGAATCTGCTTTTGCTCCCTCATGCATACTAGGTTTCTGGAGAAGCCCGTCTACATCTTTCAGTTCAAGAGCATGCCCTCAGTTTCTGGTAGGAACAGGATGAGCAGAACGGTGAAAAGGAGCAAGCTGGATAGAAGCTCGAGGGTAACGGTGAAGGTGACGCGGCGGGCCAACAATGCGCCGATGAGGACGGGAGCAGCCGCATTCGCGATCCGCTGCACTGCAAGGCCGCCGCTATAGCCAACGCCCCGAACGCTTGTAGGATAGAGCTCTCCCATCCAGGTATCCCATACGCCCCAGGCTCCCTGGTTGAAGAAGTAATAACAGGCGCTGGAAAGATAGAGAGCGGCCAACGAACGCGAGACGGCCAGGGCGAATCCGGCGCCACAGGCAAGTGCAAGAAACCATCCCATGGTGCGCTTTCGCCCGAAACTGCCGGTAGCCCAGGAAGCAGCCAGATAACCG
>CAVPKQ010000006.1:0-60466 GCA_963705665.1 uncultured Acidobacteriaceae bacterium
CTTCGCGAGCTTGGTGCAAATACTCTTAGTCAAAAGACACATCACTGCACGTCCCGTCACGGCAAGCGCTTGACCGCCGCTCGCAGTATTGGCCAGTATTACTTCTGCTGATCGACCAGAGGCCCTGATGCTGGATGGACCACATTGGGTACTCCTTTCCCACCAAAAAACACAGCAAGGAATCGCATTGTTTGCGAGCTGTCATTGCGGCCTCGATGCCATTTCGATCTGCACTGAAGGAATCCTTGCCCTGCATGGAACGATTTACGCGATCCATCTTCAAATTCGACCGTTAATGTACCTTCCAGGACGTAAACGTAGACTGGAGCAGGGTGAATCATCCATTGCGATACAGCGCCTGGAGAAAATGTGAATACTACCGAGGACACTTCAGGGTTTGGAGTGTTCAGATAGAGTTCTGGCTCCCCAGCGATCGTTACGCTGTCGTGCGACACCGGTGTAATTGAAACCGTGGGTGCTGCCGGACCAGTTTTGACTTGGGCCACGGCTGCAACCGGAAGCAGCGCTGTAACCAACAAGCAGCTGCATAGTAGTCGCATGGCGCGCGCCTTATAGAACGCCTTTTCAATTGTTGTAAGGGTGTGTGTCATGGAATGTTCTCCTTAGCTAAAGAAATGTTTGTTGCAGGTACCCAGGTCGTTAGTGGATCCCATACACAGTTGTGATTAAGCCAGAAGCTTGGAGGCGATACAATTGGACGATGGTATTGTGGATACCTTGGTATCAGTCGAGACATTGAGCGGCGTCCGATGATGCGGTTCGACGGTCCGCTGATTTGCCAGTCAACCCGAAGCCGCGACCGTGACCACGCGCCAATCTTGGCTTGTGAATCCAGGCGGGCTATCGCATTAACTGTGACTCTTCAAACCAATCCTCGACCGAAGGCGTGGTCTGCACTAGGAACTTGGTGAAATTCGCTGCGACGCTGCGGATTTGATTTGCTTTTCTGCCGAGTTGAAACCTGTCTGACTCCGGCTCAATCGATAGCCGCCCGGAGTCCGCGTACAGAGCATCCAGTTCGCGCCTCGGTGAGCCCAGCACTTGCAATACTCTTCTGAAAGACCTTTCGCGACCATTACTTTCACCGAGAACCACAACGAGATCTTCTAATTTGGCCCTAAGCGAAAGCCGGTAACGCTGGCTGAATAGCATAGTTGGGCGAAGTTATTTTGCAGAGATCGAACAAACACGCCCAACATGCACCTACACCATTGCGTGTTTGAAAAAGGCTCCTGCAATCGGTGAGCTTCACCGTGGAAGTCGGTCGGCGATTTTCGCCACCCCAGCTTGCGCACAGACTTCGTCCTTGTCTCCACCGGGAGCCCCTCCTACGCCCAAGGCGCCCACGATGGCGTTCTTCGACTTAATTGCCACTGCCCCCGGAAGCGCCATAACATTGCGCATCGAACCGAGTCGGGGTGCAAACGGATTGGTTTTTGTCAGATTGAAAAACTCGCCGGACGTATCAAAGTGGAATATCGGCCCGAGCGTGACCACCGTGTACGCCTTGTCGTAACTCGATTCTGCGGTATGGATGGTAGCTCCATCACCGCGAATCGCTACTTGAGGTGCTCCGTCCATGTCCACGACCGTAGCGCTAACCGAATATCCGTGCAGGGCGCAGACACGAACAGACTCGGACGCGGCCTCAAGCGCGAGACTGAGTGGCACAACGTAGTGATAGGCGGTCGTTTGCGATGGTTGTGAGGCCGCGGCCGTGGTCAGAGGGGCTGGCTGCTCTTGGGCCCAGATTGTACTGGGAGCTGCCACCCCGGCGATCAAAGACGCGAGCACGAGATGCAGCAACGGATGCTTCGTGAGAATATGCTTCCAGCTATTCGTGTTGTGTGTGTTGGCGGCGTGCAAACCTTTTTCGAAAGTCATGGTGAGTTCTCCTTAGATAGAGTCATTCGTGCGTTGCGCATTCGCGACTGATTCAGACGTGATGCACATTTCCATTAGGCCAAAAGCGGGAAGGCGAATCTATTGGACGATGGTGTCGCTCGATACCTTGGTCTCAGGCAGCGCGACAGGCGCATTCAAACATTGCCGTTTACCGTCCAGCACGTCTCCCGACTGCTTTCGGGCCAATCACAACCCTTGCGTGAAAGAGACTCTGGAAACCACGCCGGAGCTAGTCCCGATTTCGGCGGCGAGGAATTCCTGAGAAGCCGCTTTCTTGGGACGGAATCAGTATGCGGGGTTGCAGATCAATAAGCCGAAGACGAACGGCGCAAGCACCAAACTGTCCGCGAACCTGAAGCCATGCGACAAGATGGCCGAGGCCATCGTCAAAGCGCTTTAGAGTTCTGTCGGAGTGCTAATTTGCACTCCGTCATCCTTTAAGGAAGCTCTGCGCAACCGGTCGCCGTGAAGCTGTTTTAGGCAGATCGGAGCGGAAGCGTCGGAGCTATCGACCGGTGGGATGCTTTTCAGTGATTTGCTTGGTCGAAACCCGCTGTTTTCGCGGTTTCCGAAGACACTACGCCGCGAGCCGAGCCAGCCGTCTGCGGTGCAGATACAGATTCGCCAGGGCGAAGTTCACGCACAGCCGCTGGTGGTTCTTGCTGAGCCCGCGGTAGCGGGTCTTCTCGATCCGAAGATGCGCTTCACGATCCGGAAGGGATGCTCCACCTTCGCTCTTACTCGGGCCTTGACCCGGTTCTTCGCCCTCTGTAACTGGTCCACATAGTCCTTATATCTTGTCCGGCGGCTGGTCATATCCTGGGCGTGCGGCGCGGCCTGGCGGATCGTCTCGCTCTGCCCCTGGTACCCGCCGTCACCCATACCTTGCGCTCGTCTCCATGCAGCAGGTCGGGCAACATATGCGCGTCGGCCACCGAGGCCGCCGTGGTGCACACCGAGTGCACGATGCCCGACTTAGAATCCACGCCGATGTGCGCCTTCATGCCGAAGTACCACTGGTTGCCCTTGCGCGTCTGGTGCATCTCCGGGTCGCGCTCCCCCTGCGCGTTCTTCGTCGAGGAGGGCGCATGAATAATGGTGGCGTCCACAATAGTGCCGCTCGCGATGCGGATGCCCCGGCTGTCCAGATAGCGGTTCACCGTGTCCAGCATGGCCCCGCCCAGATCGTGCTTCTCCAGCAGATGACGGAACTGCAGGATGGTCGTCTCGTCCGGCGCTGGAGCCTGTCCCAGGTCCACGCCCGCGAACCGCCGCAGCACAGCCGAGTCGTACAGCGCCTCTTCGGCCGCAGGATCGCTCAGGTTGAACCACTGCTGCAGAAAATGAATGCGCAGCATGATGCCGACGGCCATCGGCGGACGCCCGTTCTCGCCCTTCGGATAGTGCGGCCGAATCAGCGCTTCTAACTCCGCCCACGGCACTACCCGCTCCATCTCTTCCAGAAAGTGCTCCCGCCGTGTCTTCTTCCCGTATCTCTCAAACCCGCTCTGCGCTGCCAGACTCTGCTGTCTCACTCGCCTTTTGCCTCCACAACCCAGGTTAACCGCATCGGCTGTCGACCGGCAGCGTGTTTCAGAGGTTCCTTAAGTCGATTTTGTGCCGATCATTCGAAGCTGCTTCGTTTCGGGTCGCCCCATCTTACGACGCGCACATCTGCGAGTCCATGAAGAGTGGGTGCCCTGAGTTAGCTCAGGGCCATGAGGGCCAGTCTCATCGCCCAGGAGGACGCCTTCTAGTGGTTGGGCGTCTACGCCTCTACGACAAATAGCTCACAGAAGAGCAGCCGGTCAGTGGCGACAGCGCTCACGCGAATTCTCGAGGAAAGCTAAGGTGACCCTCGACAGTCTGGGCCGCCCTTACCGTTTCAGCAGCTCAGCCATATATTGTTGCCAGACGGCAGCGTAGTTGAAGGTGAGATGGCCGTGTGTCTCCGGCGTGATCGGCAGCAGAACGAAGCGTGCATTTGGCATCCGGCTGGCCTCGTGCTGGGCGATTCCAAGGTCAGGTGGGTTGATGAAATCATCGGCGGAGTTGACCCAAAGAACCGGAACCGTGATGCGACCGAGTTGCGCAGAGGGATCGTAGTTTCGGCTGGCATCAAGATAATAGAGGCAGTCGTTTGCATCGATCGAGTGGATCGACTGTCTAAGATACTGATTGGTGTAGCTCTCGGTCTGCTGCCGCGTCGGATACTGTTTCTGCAACTGCAGCGCGGATGACGTCGCGATCAGGAAGAGACTGCTTTCGGCACGAAGGCCTGCGACCGGCTCGCTCTTATATTCTCCGCCAAGCCACGCTGGATCATTCCGGATGTCCTCCATCGCCATCGAACGCCACATCTGGTTACGACCCGCAATTGGTACGGTCAGACAGGCAAAGGGCGCAAGCGCATCCGCGTAGCCCGGATAGGTAACGCCCCACAGAAAGGTATGCATGCAGCCCATCGACGTGCCAAAGATGAGTCGAAGGTGATCGACGTGCAACCCGTCCTGGACAAGCAGGTGCTGCGCACGCACCATGTCGTCGTAATCGTAGTGGGGAAAGTGCATGTGCAGGCCGTCGGAGGGTTTGCTGGATTCGCCGTGACCGATGGCGTCAGGAAAGATGAGGTAGTAGCGATGTATATCGAGCGGCTGTCCGGGGCCAAACAGCACATCTGCGAACGTTGGTATCAGAAACGACTTGGAGCTGCCGCCAGTGCCGTGCAACAGCAGCACTGCGTTATCGATGTGACCGTCGGGACCACGATGCGGGCTTCCGAGGGTGCGATAGTGCAGGTGCAAGACGGGCAGGGTCTCACCGTCGTTGAAGAGGAAATGCGATGCCGTAAAGGTGCCCTCTTTCGCCCGTGCTATCCACGCATCTGCAGTCTGGGCACCCGCGGGGCGCGTCCAGAGCAAGCCAGCGAGGAGAAGAACGGCAACCCGAAATGCGGATTGTACGGAAAGGAAATGTGGGGTCATGCGAAGCCTCCAGTCGAAGCTTGTAGGGTGTGCGTTAAGAAGATGGCGTTCTCTAGAGCGCCGCCCATTTAAGCACGTCGTAGATTCGGGGAACTCCGAGGCCTGGACGCCGACGACTGTTGCCATTGCAACCAGCAAGAAAGCAATCCGTTTCATAGAGTACCGGCTTCCAAATCCTTGGCCCCACTCATTACTACTCGTGATTAAACCAAAACGACGCAGGAGGTTCCATTGGACGAAGGTATTGATCGATCCTCAGGAGCGGGAGTAGTTTCAAACCGCTCGAATAACGAGAACAGGCCAATGCGCTCATTGGACTCAATATCGACAACCGCGCATGTCGCAAGGAGTGACCCTCAATTGATGCCGCATCGCCATATCAGCTTTTGAAGCCGGGAATTCCGTCCTGACTCCGTTCGGAGTTCACGGACGGCCTGTTCTCTCCCCTACCGCAGACCCGCACAATTGGCCATAGATGCGAGCTATGGAGCCATAGACAAGAAGTCTTGGACGGATCGGAAAAGCGGCGCTAACTTTTGGCACATGACGGCAACATTCTCGGCCGTCGGAGGTGCCGATGTTCACTCTGATCCAGACTTCTCTGCGGCGCGGAATCGTCCGCGTTAAGGTTCTGCGGCGGTTCTCGCAGCCCGCAACTCTCCTTTCTCTGCTACTTCTGTTCCCGGCAGTCGCGCTCGCGCAAAGCGGCTCGCCGTTCGATACGGGATTCACCGCGCTCCAGAACCTCTTCACCGGCACGGTTGCCAAGGTGGCAAGCCTGATCGCCATCGTGATCGGCGGATATCAGTTTGCGCACGGTGAACCGGGATCGAAGAAAGCCCTGGCCGGCGTGGCCGCCGGGACCGGCATTGCTGTGCTGGCGGTGAACGTTCTGAGCTGGCTATGGGGAATCTGATCTTCTCGAAGCGCAACGGCGACGATCCAACTTCTTCAAGTGTGAGGGGCATTCGATGCAGACACACACCACAAACCGGCGAAGGAACCGCGTTTACAAGAGCCTGCACAAGCCCCTCACGTATCTGGGCGTGGAACGGACGCTGTTCTACTTCGTCTGCGTCGGGGCGGTGGGCGCGTTCAACCTGTTCAACAGCCTGCTGGCTGGCGTGGCCGTATTTCTCAGCGGCTATGCCTTCGGCCATTGGGTGACAGCGAGTGATCCAGCGTTTCTGCGCATTCTCGCCAAAGCTGAGCGGTACAAGCCCCGGTACGATGCCGCCAAGCCAAGAGATCCGCGTGTGGAGGTGGTTTGATGCTGCGGTTGAATAAGGTCATCAAGCCGTGGAAGGACGCTGCCGCACTGTGCGACCACATCAACCTGTACGGCTTCTGGAACGAGACCGCCTTTCTCACCAAGAGCGGCGACTTGGGTATGGTGCTGCGCGTCACAGGTGTCGATTACGAGAGCCTCGATCATGCGCAGCAGGAGTATGCCGTAAAGCGGCTGGAATCGGCGCTCAAACTGTTCGGCCCCGGCTTCCACGTCTACCAATACCTGTTCAAGACGAACCATCCGCATATTCCATTCGCCGACCATGACGACCCAATTGTGCAGACCGGCCAGGATCGGCGGCAGCAGTTCTTTCAAGAGAAGGCCGACAGGCTCTTCGAGATCGAAATCTATTACTGCATCCTTATTCGCGGCGCGCGGTCGAAGACCGGGGTAGGCGCGGCATTGGCGCAGATGTTCCGCGACCCGGCGGGAGGGTTGAGTGAGCTAAAGGCGCAATTCAGCGGAAAAGGGATGAAGACGCTGCTGCGGTCGCAGATTGAGCGCGATCTCGCTCGTCTGGAACAGCGGGTTCAGGCATTCGCGAAACAGCTCAGCGACCTGACGCCGATGGAGGTGCTCGATCAGGACGGCCAGTTCCGCTTCTTCCGCCGCCTGTTCAATTACGACGCCTGGCGGATTGCCGGGAAGCCGCAGCACACACAGTTTCTCGACTATCAGGCGGTCAACTCCAGCGTTGAAGCCGAGCGCGATCATCTGCGCGTGGGCGATCACTTTGTGCGCGTGCTGACGATGAAAGAGGCCATCGGTGAGACTCGGCCACTGGTTCTCGATGCCCTGCTGAAGATTCCGGCGAACTTCATCGCTTGCACGGAGTGGACGCAGCTCCTCGGGGACAAGGCGCGCAAAGAAGTGAACAAGCGCAGGCGGCACTTCAACATTGCGAAGTCGGGCTTTGTGTCGCAGCTCGGCAACGATCCGGCCAAGACCAATCCGCGCGATGTGCTGGTGGATGAGTCGAAGCAGGCCGACATCGAGAACCTGGGCGATTGCCTGCGCGCGCTGGGCGACGGGCAGCAATTGGGCGAGCTCTCATTGACGATTGTTTTGTATGACAAAGACCGTCAGGCGCTTGAATCGCAAGTGGGGGAATTCGCAGGTATCTTCGCGAACGCGGACGGCAGCCTGTTTGCCGAGACGTATAACCAGCTCAACGCCTATTTCGCCATTGTGCCCGGCAACTACGCCTTCAATCTGCGCCGGCTCCATCTGCTGAACACCAACTACGCCGACCTGAGTTTTCTGTTCACCATTCTACCGGGCGAGACGACCAACGCGTATCTTGGCGCGGAATATCTAGCCGTTCTTGAAACTGACAATGACACGCCCTACTTTCTCAATCTGCATTGCGGCGAAGTGGGACACACGCTGGTTCTCGGCATGACCGGATCAGGCAAAACGTTCCTGTCGGTGTTCCTGGTGCAGAATGCGCAAAAGTACCAGCCGCAGACCTACATCTTCGATATCGGCGGCAGCTACGAATCGGTCACGCACATCTTCGGGGGCACCTATCTGAACGTCGGGCGCGAGTCGCGCGACTTCACCATCAATCCGTTCTCGCTGCCGCAGACATCCGAGAACCTGCAATTTCTCTTCAGCTTTTTCCGCGTTCTGATCGAAGGCCGGGACCAGCGTTACCGGATGGACTTCCGGGAGGAGCAGCGGCTCTGGAATGCCATCGAGCGAATCTACATCCTGGAGCCGGGTCAGCGCACAGTATCAAACCTGGCCGGGATCATCGGCGAAACGAAAGACCGGCTGCACCGCTGGACCCGCGCGGGCCAGTACGGCTTTCTCTTCGATAACGCGGAAGACACGCTGTCATTCGCCGAGTTCCAGACCTTCAACTTCCGGGGATGGGGCGATGCGCCGGAGGTGCTGGAGCCGCTCCTCTTCTACGTGCTACATCGGGCGGGCAACGAGATCGCCGATCCGGACAAGCTTTCCACCTTCAAGATGTTTCTGCTGGACGAGGCGTGGCTCTTCTTCCGGAACGAAACCATCCGGAACTACGTGGTGCAGGCACAGAAGACCTGGCGCAAGCATCGTGCCGCGATGGTTCTGGCCACGCAATCGCTCAAGGAGTTGCAGGAATCTGGGCTGCTGCCTGTGGTGGCCGAATGCTGCCCGACGAAGATCTTTCTGGCAAATCCGGGAATGGACCGCGCGGTCTATGCCGAGGCGTTCCACCTGAACGATACGGAGCTGGACCTGATTGCGGGACTCGTGCCGCCTGGACAGATGCTGATCCGCAAGGCACAAAGCTCGAAGAAGGTGCGGCTGAACGTCGATCCCGTTTCGTACTGGATTGCGACCAACAACGCGCCCGACAACCTGAAGAAGTGGAAGTACTTTGCCGAGTTCGGCTTCGCCGAAGGGTTGCGCCGTCTGGCTGAGGGGTCGCAGCCCAATCCTCACACCGCCGGTGCCCCGAAAACCAAATCGCAAGGAGTTGCCGCATGAAACGCACACTCATCTCGCTCGCAGTGTTGGCCATGACCGTTCCGCTGATCACCGCGGTTGCGCAGAACGCCTCCGCGCGTACCGTGCAGTACCACTCGCAAGACATCGTTCCGATTCACGCTAAGCTCAAGTACACGACGCTGATTGAATTGCCGGCAACAGAGAAGATCATGGAAGCCGCAACGGGAGACAAGGATTTCTGGGTGGTCGATATCGTCGGCAACTTCTGCTTTGTGCATCCGGCCAAGGCCGGTATTTCCTCGAACCTAAACCTCATTACCGACAAGGGCAACATCTACTCCTTTACTTTGCAGGATGTTTCGCAAACGGACGAGACGCCAGACCTCAAAGTCATCGTCGTTCCGGCAGACCGCTCCTCGATCGTTGCTTCCACCGGACCAGCACAATTCGTTCCCGCCGCGCAACTGGAGCAGTCGAAGCAGCAGCTTGCCGCGGTCGAGGCACATATCACGCAGGCGGTGGATGAATACAAGAGTGCCTATCCGATGCAATTGAAGTTCGACTACACGTTCAAGGCCAATGAGCCGCCGTTCAATATCCAGGCAATCTACCACGACGACAAATTCACCTACATCAAAACCGACGCGCCGGAGAAGTTCTCCGTCTACGAGATGCGCGACGGCAAGCCGAACCTGGTCACGTTTCAGCTCACGAACGGCACCTACGTGATTCCCAAGGTGATGGACTCGGGTTACGTCGAATCGGGCAAGAAGCGGATGGAGTTCTCCCGTAAGGGATGAGGAGGCTTGCGATGCCGGAGCCAATGACAAACAATCCGAATGCCGTACCGGATGGCCCGGAGCTGCGCCGTGACGAGCACGTCCCCAAGGGCGTGCTCCACAAGAACCTGAAGCCGATCCTGTATCTGGGTGCGGCGGCGCTGGTGATTTTGGCGGCGGTCTTCAGCGGAACCGCCAAGAGGTCGCCCATGCAGCCAGCCGGAAGTGGACATGAGCCTCCACAGCCGGTGCTTCAGGACAATACGGCCAACAGCGTCGCCGATCTCAAGAGCCAGGTGGCCGCCGCTGAGGAGCGGGCGGCGCAAGACACCGCGCAGCAGCCCGCTGCAACGGCGACTGGAGGGATGACAGCGGCACAGCAAGCCGCTTCTGCCGCATACGGCCCCACAGGTCAGCCGGTTGCCTGCGCTTCCGGACAACCTTGTACATCGCCGCAGGCAGCATATCAGCAGCAGATCTCACCGGCACAACAAGAGGAGCAACAACTCGCAGCCAAAGATCGCGAGTTGGCCTACGAATCGCGCTTCGCGTCGAATCTGGTTTTCGCTCAGAGAGCGAACGGCGCAACGCAAACCATGCAAAAAGAAAATTCCGGGCCAACAGCGGCATCAGATCCAAGCGGCACCAGCCTGGTTAATCCGCAGGCCGCAGGAGATCCGCCTGCCAACACGGATGGGCAAACGCCAGCACAGCACAAGGCCGAGATCAACATCGACTCGGCAACCGGGCAGCCGTATGTGCTCTACGAGGGGACGGTTCTGGATACAGTTCTAGTCAACCGGTTGGATGGCGATGCTCCTGGTCTGGTCAAAGTGATGGTCTCGAATCCCGTTTACTCGCACGACCGCCAGCATGTCCTTATTCCAGAAGGGACGATCGTGCTAGGCGAGGCCCGGAAGATTGGCGCGGCGGGTTTCGGACAGCAGCGGCGTATGGCCGTAGTCTTTCACCGCATGATTATGCCCGACGGCTATTCAGTCGATCTCGACCAGTTTCATGGATTGAACCAGTCAGGGGCTGAAGGACTGAAGGACAAGGTGAACAACCACTATCTTGAAATCTTTGGAACCTCGATTGCGCTGGGCGTGATTGCCGGCGCGGGCGAAATTACGCAGGGTGGAGGTACGATTTCTACGAGTGGGTCGCAGGCATTTGCGACCGGGGCTTCCGGCAGCGTTTCGCAATCGGCTACTTCTATTCTCGATCGCTTTCTTGAGATACCGCCGACGATCACGATCCGTGAAGGCCATCGGGTGAAGATCTACTTTACGCAGGACATGCTGCTGCCCGCCTACGAGAACCACACCATCCCACAGACGTTCTGAGGAGGAAGTATGCGCCGTACCGCAATGTTCGCTGTGTTCACTGCGATTCTTGGCATTGCCATTACTGGATGCCAGAGCCATCAGGCAAAGGTGGCGGACCTCCAGAAGCAGTATGACCAAATAGCCAAGCAATTTCAGCAGGATTGTTCTGCCGAGTATTTGGAACTTCCCCCGAAGATCAGCCCGAAGTGCAAAACGGAGGACGCCAGAATGAAAGATGCGTGGAACCGGCTCCAAGCCGAACGCACGAAGAGATAATCACACGGAGATAACAATGAAACTGTCAATCACGCTCGCAATCCTTGCGGCGCTGGCCGGAGTGTCTCCTGCCCACGCCCAACTCGGTTCCGGGATCGTTTTCGATCCGACGCAATCGGCGCATGCTGTCCAGCAAATTGCCCAAGCCAACCAGCTCTACACGACCACGGTTGCGACCACCCGGAATGTCATTGCCGCCTACAATCTCGCGCGACAGATGGCAGGTCTGCCGCAGACGCTCTATACCACATACAGCAATCTGGGGCGGCAGCAGTGGACCACGCTGACAACACCGGCCAATACCTACGGCAACTCGTCAATCTGGATTAACGCAGCCTCGACCGGTTATGGCGCGAAAGCGGCGACCCAAGCCGCAAGCCTCGACACGACGGGGCGCATCGCCGGATACAGTTCCCTCAGCCCACAAGGCCAGCGGGAGATCGCGGCGCAGGGTGCGACCGTAGATCTCGCCAACGCTGTCAACGCCACTAACATCGAGGCCATTGGCACAATCCGGGCAGACTCCGCGCGGCGGGAGGCCGACATCAGCCAACTCGAAGCCGCCAGTCATTCCGCCGATCCGTCCCAGCACACGGAGATGGCAACGTTGCAGCGAATTAACCAGGCCCTGTTGATTGAATTGCGCTCGCAACAGGAAACCAATCAGATTCTCGAAGCGCAGGCCCTGCAGCAGATCGTCGGCCAGAAGGTGCAGCAGGACAATCTCAAGTCGCTGTTCCAGGCCGGCAACAGCTATCAGCAAAACTTCAATGAAATCACGCCGCAGCAGACGAGCGCAGGCACCGAGTGGGCCTTCCACTACTGAAGACGAGGAGAGCAGTTATGGACTTCCTCATTCTCATCAAGAATGGCTGTGACAACCTGACAGCGACGGCCTCGCCTTCCGTCGACGCGCTCGGGCTGCACATGGTGCTTTCGCTCGCCACCATCATGCTGGTCTGGTTCGGCGTTCAGGAGGCACTTGCATCCGCACAGGGCGGTTCCGGCTTCAATGTGGCGAAGTTCCTGAACTTCTTCCTCCTTATCACCTTCGCCTACTGTTTCGTGAGGTTTTACGACGGCTCAATTCCGGGCATAGGGTATTCGCTGAAAGGCTTCGTCAGCGGTGGCACCAGCAGCATGGTGAACTACATCGGCACCGATTCGACACAAGAGGTACAAAATACGATCCGTACTGCACTCAGCAAGGTGGGGACTATGTCTCCTTCGCTCACAGAGCCGTATACGCTTCTCTGTACTTATACCGTTCAGATTGTGCTCAGCATTATGACTGCACTGATTGCCGTCATCATCGCTTACGGAGCGATCGGAGCCACTGTCATCGGCCTGCTCGGGCCGGTCTTCATTCCATGGATAGTTTTTGACAAGACCGATTTTCTCTTCTGGGGCTGGCTCAAGGCGTTCGTCGGATTCGAATTCTATAAGGTGGTTGCCGCCGCCAGCATGAGTGTAGTGAGCCATCTGCTGATTACCTATCTCACGAGCGGGGCGATGAACGTTGATGCTCCGCAAAAGCTAATAACGCTCATGCCCGGTCTACTGATGCTGTGTTTCGTCGCCGGTTTCATACTCTTCAAGATTCCAACCATGACAGCGTCGCTCTTCTCCGGTCATGTCGGCGGACATGGAATCGGAGCGGGCGGCGTGATTTCCGCTGCCATTCTGCGGGCGTTTTAAGGAGATGGAGGTGTGGACATGACGACGACAGCCAAATCCAGTCCGGAGATCACCCGCGCGGCGGAACGCTATCTCGAACAGTACGGCGATCCGCTGGTAATGAACACCTGGCTCAAGACCACGATTCTGGTACTGGCGGTGGTCTGCCTTGCGCTCGCCAGCCTCGTTTATAGGGGGCAGAAGGCACTTGCCAGTATGCACCCGCTCATCATCCGCATAAACCAAGTTGGTCGGGCCGAAGCGATTGACTACCGGAATTTTCAGTATCGCCCGCAGGAGGCCGAGAACAAGTACTACCTGACGCGGTGGGCGGAACTCTATTTCAGTCGGAACCGCTTCACCATCGAACGCGATCAGACCGATGCCCTCTATTTCCTGAATGGCGACGTGCAGCACGTAGTCATCAACCAGGAGCGGAGGGATGGGACGATCAGTAAATACTCGACTGACAACTCGCTGCCGTTCGTCGATGTCCAGGTGCAAAACGTGATCCTCGATGATCTGCGACAGTCGCCGTATTCGGCGCGTATCGAGTTTGAGAGAGTATTCACGAACCCAACAGACAACTCCGTGCTCAAGCGGGAGCAATGGACCGCCAGCGTTACCTATGTCTTCCGGAATAAGGTCAAGAACAACGAACTGGCCGTTAATCCTCTCGGATTGACTATCGTCCGCTTCCGGGCCGACCAGGCGTTTGAGTAAGAGAAGCGTGCTTCCCACAGCGAGGCGATCTTCATGTCCAACACGGCGCGTACTTTCCAGCTAGAATGCACCGCCAGTTCTTCCGCGTACTACCGCCCAGAGGAAGCGCAAGCACAAGGGTCTGGCCGATCCGTTCACCTTCTCCTTGTGCAGGTGGGAGCAGGCCAATTTCGCACCGTGGAGCGCAGCGTTGCATACGAGGAAACCTTCGGCGATGCGATCCATGAAGCACTTGTCTCCCGTGCCTCTCCCTTGCTTGTCCGGTCACACGCTTCGGGGCTTTTCATGCGCCCGGCGGCACGGCGTCGCTCTGCTTCGGCTTCGCCGCCCTTCGGGTCTTGGTTCCTCCCTAAAGGGCGCCCTCCAAGAAAGCGCGACTTGGCACTTGGGAGCATGGCCCACTCGCTTGGGCTTCGCCAATGGGTGACCCGGTCAATCCGGGAATTCAACTCAGGAGACTTCACCATGTATCAGAACCGCATCACGCTTATCGGATTCCTCGGTCAAGACGCCACCGCCGTCGCCACCAAAAACGCGAACTTCACAGCCCTGTCACTCGCCACCAAAAGCTCATACAAGGACAAGACAACCGGCAAGTACATCGACCACACCGAGTGGCACCGTTGTATTGCATGGGGCAAACTGGCCGACTACGCGAAGACCTTGAAGAAAGGCGCGCATCTGTCCGTCGAAGGCGAGCTGCGCAGCCGCGAACGCGAGGACAAGAAGACCGGCCAGAAGGGACGCATTTGGGAAGTGCGTGTCTCTTCAATCCTGAAGCTCGACCGCGCCGAGAAGGCCGGCCCGGAAGAGGGGACCGGCGATGACTTCAACCCCGAGGATGAAGCGGCGTAACTGCCGTTTCTTTCTCCCTACCGGAAGCCCGGCTTCACGCTGGGCTTCCTTACTGGAAATGCCTGCGATGAGCTTTGAATTGATACTCCCGTTCCTGCGACCCATCGAGCCGTTTCTCCTCGACGACGAAGTGAGCGAGATTCTGGGCAATCCGGATGCGAGTTGGTTCGTTGAGCGCGAAGGGACGCTATGCCGTGAGCGAAGTATTTCCTTTGCCCCGGCGAGCCTGCGCACTGGTCTCGAAGTGATCGCAAATCACCTCGGCAAAAGGCTCGACGAAGACAACCCAAGGCTGCACGCGCAGCTCCCGGACGGAAGCCGGATTGCAGTATGGATTCCGCCGGTGGTCGCCCCAGCTCCGGCCGTCGCCATCCGCAAGTTCAACAGCCGCCACTTCACCATTGAGGATCTCATCGCTCGCGGGACGCTTACGCGCCCGCTTGCTGAGTTTCTTGCTACGCGAATTCAGGCCGGGAAGACCCTGCTAATCAGTGGCGGAACGGGGTCAGGAAAGACGACGCTGCTACGGATTCTTGCTGACGCCATTCCAGTCGAGGAACGCCTGGTGGTGATCGAGGATACCCCGGAACTTCAGATTCGGAAACCGAACATCGTCGCCACTGAATCACAGACACACACGTTCAAGGCCCCCATCTCGTTCGATGACCTGTTGAAAGATGCTCTCCGATTCCGGCCTGACCGGATCATTCTGGGCGAAGTGCGCGGAGCTGAGGCGCGCACGCTGCTTGACTCCTTCAACACCGGGCATTCTGGGTCTCTGGCAACGATTCATGCAAACTCCGCCATGAAAGCGCTCCGCCGCTTCGCCAATCTCGTGCTCCGCAGCCAGCAGCAGGCGAGCTATGAGGACATCGAAGCCGAGATCGGTGAGGCGGTCGATTACGTCGTTCATATCGAGCGCCAGCCGGGATGCCGCGTGGTGAGCGAAGTGCTCCGAGTGGCTGACTACGACCGCCGCTCACGGCAGTTTTTAACTGAGTACGCATTCCAAGCTGATGCACGGTCGGAACTGGAGGCTATCTCATGCTGAGAACGGCTCGCAAGCGAGAGCGTTTAGATATCGCTTCGGCCAAGCTCTGGCTGGCCCAAGGCACGCCGATTGCAGACGTTCTGATCATGCTGGAAGTCCGGCATCGGTTCGAGCTTTCAACAGCCGATTCCAGGGCTTATGCCATCGAGATTCTCTGGGCTGCACAGCAGCAAATACGTATCCCGAAACCAAGTCTGAAATCAGACCGAAAGGGGCCATTTCATGCCATTGCTTGAGATTGTCAAAACCCGCCAGATTACAGCCACGATCCGGCTCGACGAAACCACCGCCGCACAGATCGACCAGTACGCCGCCTTCCTCCACGCTTCCGCTGACGAGATCGTGGACAAAGCGCTCACATACGTCTTCGCCAAAGATCGCGACTTCCAGGATTTTCTGCGGACCCCGGGAGCGGCCCATGTACCGCCGAGCCTTCGCATCCGTCGCTTTGGACAGAACGGCGCGACATCGGAGCCCGCCAACGGCGCATTGAATCCGGCCACGCTAACGGAGGCAACCCATGATCTACGTCCGCGTAGCTGATCGTAGCGAGGCAAGTACCCCGTTCGGTGCTGCGCACCGGGTTTATTTCGACACTCCATCCCTTGAAGGGTACACGTTCGTAAACGCCCGTATACGAACGTCAACGCTCGACCTTTGAGGCACTTGGCAAATTCACCGTATACGGCGTTTACGTTTGTAAACGGCAAAAAGGAGACCGGATATGGAGGAGTCAATGGCTCCGCAGGCGTTGAGCAATGGATCGGCGCGGCCCGTTGCCCGGAACCGCATTCTCTCCGCGCGGTTCAGTGAAGGCGAATACGCCGACCTCGAAAAGCGTGCGTGGGCGAACGGATTGACCTTGGGAGACTGGGCGCGCGAAACACTTCTTGACGCGCTTCAGGCCGTCGATTCCCAGGCTGTCCAGACCCACATCTTTACCGAGTTGGTTGCGATCCAGATGCTCATGATGAATGCGCTTGAACCACTATTGCGCGGGGAAAAGCTGTCACGCGAACAGACTGCGCAGCTCTTCCGCGAGGTGCAGGCAACCAAGGCGACACGCGCCCGGCAGCTATTGCTCAAACGGACGCAATCGAAGGAGAGCTAGCCATGGCAACCGTACAGCAATGGGGCCGCAATGAATCGCTGATCTGGCCGCCGCGCGGCTATCTCTACACTCTGGGCGCTTTGTTTCTGGCGGTGGTGGCGACGGGATTCTTCGTGTTCCTCCGCGTCCAGTATGGCCTTGCTCCGCTTGAACGCTACTACCTGCCGTACTATCTGCGGACCGAGGCCGCTGGCATCCTGCATCCGTCTGCTGCCTATCAATTGCTCTACGTTACAGACGGAAAATCAAAGGCTCGGCCTGCATTGGATTCCGACGTGCAGCCGGGGCTAACGCCGCAGGCAGGGGGCAAGCCATTGCCGCTTGCGTTATCTGAAAACGCACGAAAAGAGGGTGCTCAACTTCTCTTCCGGGAGCATTCGCGCCGCTACTCGAACAAGGCGCTTCATGCCTGGATTGCGCACTGGATTTACGGCTACCAACCGGTCTGGCACCTCTTCTCCACACAGTTTGCATTCGGTCTGCTGCTCTTTGTCACCGAGCTTCCGTTTGCGCTTCCAAAGGACGTTCGCCGGCTGAAAGGCCTGCGTTACGGCCGCCGCCTCAAAGGCCCATTCCTTGTGACCGCGAAGGGTTTCAACGAAGCTGTTGCCGGCGATGGCATTGGCATCACGACGGACGACGCGAAGCGGGCCCTGCGCATCCCACGCAACGCCGAAAATAAGCACTTCCTGATCGTCGGGGACACCGGGTCCGGAAAATCGAGCATCATCCGCCAAATGCTCTATCAAGTGGAAAAGCGCGGCGAGTGCGCCATCATCTACGACCCGGCCTGCGAGTTCGTGAAGCAGTTCTACAGTCCGCATCGTGGCGACATTGTTCTGAATCCGCTCGACGCCCGAATGCCCTATTGGAGTCCATCGTTGGAGTTGCGCCGCCGCGCCGAAGCCAAAGCGCTGGCTGTCTCCATGTACCAGCCGGAAGGCGTGACCAATCGCTTCTTCGTCGAAGCGCCGCAGAAGATATTCGCCCATCTGCTCACGTACCTGCCAACACCCACGGAATTGGTCCATTGGATGTCGAACCCGGCGGAGATCGATCAGCGTGTCCGAGGCACCGAATACTGGGCGCTGATCGATTCGCGCGCGCCGCATCAGCGCACTGGCGTCCTCGGCTCGCTCAATATGAGCGCCGACAGCTTCCGCCTGCTGCCCAGACAGGAAGAAACAACAGCCGCATGGACG
This sequence comes from uncultured Acidobacteriaceae bacterium, assembly GCA_963705665.1. Lineage (GTDB taxonomy): Bacteria > Acidobacteriota > Terriglobia > Terriglobales > Acidobacteriaceae > PALSA-350. Next base: position 17,646 of record CAVPKQ010000006.1, read on the forward strand.
GCAACCAGTTGGGCCGAGACCCGCCGCGGCTGGATTTTCATCACTTCGCGGCCCACGCTGAGGGAGGCCCTGCGTCCTCTTATCAGTCTGTGGATCGATCTCCTTGTGTTGCGCCTTCTGAACGAGCCCGATCCCGGCCAGAAGCCGGTCTGGTTCGTCATCGATGAGATGGCGAGTCTGCAGCGGCTGCCACAACTTCATACTGCCATCACCGAAAGCCGCAAGTCGCAGAACCCTGTCATCCTCGGCTTTCAGGGACGCAGCCAGATGGAGGCTCGCTACGGTGAGGATGCGGAAGCCATGCTGTCGCAACCGGCCACAAAAATCTTCCTGCGAACCACGGAGCCGCGCGCCGCGAAGTGGGTGAGCGAGGCGATTGGCGAGGTCGAGATCGAGCGGCTGCGCGAGACGCACTACGACGGCTCGCGCGCAGGCCGAAACTTTGCGCTCGACCGCCAGACAGAACCGCTGGTCTTACCTTCAGAGATCTCCGGTCTTGATGATCTGCGCGGCTTCCTGAAGTACGGCAATCACGTTGCGCGCTTCTCGTTTCCATTCCTTGCGCTCGAAGAAAAGCATCCTGGGTTCGCCGAACGAACGATGGATGATCTGATCGTACCGAACAAAGGAATGGAGCCGGAGCCAAAGGAGGTTCCTGGTCAGGCGCTCACCCAAGAAGCCCCAGGCGGCGGCTTGGGGATTCAGGTGGAGTAGCCTGCCATGCTGACCATTTCCAAGCCGCTTTCTGCCAGCCAGGCGCAGAGTTATCACCAGAAGGAATTCACCTCGCGGGAGCAGAATTACTGGTCGCAACGCGGCGAGATCGCGGGCGAATGGCACGGCAGACTTGCCGCAAGTTTCGGTCTGCATGGGCCGGTTTCCGAGCACGATTTCGCCCGGCTCAGTCAGGGACAGCACCCGGAAACCGGCGAGCAGCTTGTAAAGCAGCGCGCTTCCTATCAATACCAGGACAGCAACGGGAAAACCGTCAAAACCATGGAGCATCGGGCCGGGTGGGACGCGACATTTTCCGCACCCAAATCCGTCTCTCTCACCGCTCTGGTCGGCGGAGATTACCGGGTGCGCGAGGCACACCGCGAAGCCGTCACCGCTGCTCTTAACGAACTTGAACGCTATACACAGGCCCGCATCGGCGGGAACCACCCGCCTGAGACCACAGGCAAATTCGTTACCGCCAAATTCGAGCATGACACCGCCCGTCCGGTCGACGGCTACGTTGCGCCGCAACTCCACACTCACGTTGTTCTCTTCAATATGACCGAACGCGAGGACGGCCAGTACCGCGCTCTCCAGGAACGTGGCCTGTTTCAATCGCAGCAGTTCGCCACGGCCATTTATCAATCTGAGTTGACGTACCGTCTCCGTCAGCTCGGATACGAAATCGCTGCCGGACGCAGCGGAGCGCCGGAGATCAAGGGCTACACCCAGGAGTATCTCGACGCATCCAGCCCGCGCAGCCAGCAGATTCGCGCATATCTTGAGCGCACCGGCCGCTCCGGAAGCGAAGCCGCGGAAATCGCCGCGCACGCGACGCGCGATCGCAAGGAAATCCATTCACCCGCCGAAGTGATGGCTGCGCATCGCAAGCTCGCCGCAGAGTTCGGCCATCAAGCCGAGGCCGTGGTCCGCGCGGCGCAGGGACGATCCCGAAATCAGGAGCATGGCGTCTCACCTGAACGCACGCGAGAACGAATCCGCGAATCTCTCACCTTTGCGCGCGACAAGAATTTCGAGCGCGAGGCCGTAGTCGATGAGCGCCTGCTCGCCCGCGACGCCCTGCGCCGCGGCATGGGCGAGATCACTTACGCCCAAATTCGCGCTCATCTGGAAAGCCGCCGATTGACTGGAGAATTCCGGATGATTGAGCGCGCACAAAACATGCCAGGCCGACAGTTCACGACCGCCAGAACGATTCAGGAGGAAAAGGAGATTGTCAGCCGGACGCGCGAGGGCCAAAACCAACTTCCACCAGTGTTGTCGCGGCAACAGGCGGTCATCGTAGCCGAACAACACCCATATCTTAGCCGCGCGCAAAGGAACGTCGTCGAAGAAGTGCTCAGTTCCCCGGACCGCGTCCAGGGCATTCAAGGAGTTGCCGGTGCGGGCAAGACCACGACCCTGTCCGTCATCCGTCAGGCTGTTGAGACACAAAGCTACACCGTCGAAGGCTTCGCTCCGACATCCCGCGCGGCAAAGCAACTCCGTGAGGCAGGAGTTGAAGCAGCGACTCTGCAAAGTTTTCTTGCGCGATCCGTACAACAGAACGACGGTACGATTCATAAGCATTTTTACTTCGTCGATGAATCAAGTCTCGCCAGCACCCGCCAGATGAAGGAATTTCTTGCCCGGCTTGGCCCCCAAGACCGCGTACTGCTGATTGGCGACACACGCCAGCATCAGGGCGTCGAAGCGGGCCGCCCCTTTGAGCAGTTGCAGGAGACTGGGATGCGCACGGCGAAACTGGATCAGATCGTCCGCCAGAAAGATCCAGCCCTCAAATCCGCCGTCGAGACTGCTGGCGCGGGGCCGCAGCGCCGCAGCTCTCATTGAACTCCGGCAGCAGGGCCGTGTTCAGGAGATACCTGACCGCGAAGCCCGCATTCGCACCGTTGCACGGATGTATGCCGCTTCACCTGAAAACACGCTCATCGTTTCTCCCGACAACGCCTCGCGGCGCGAGCTGAATCTCGCCGTCCGCGAAGAATTGAAGACGAGAGGGGTAGTCCATCGCGAGGATCATGCTTTTCGGGTGCTCGTGCAGCGCCAGGACATGACAGGCGCCGACCGCGCCTGGGCCAATCATTACGAAATCGGCGACGTTGTGCGTTACGCGCGCGGCAGCAAGGCTGCGGGTATCGAAGCGGGATCATATGGCATGGCCACCGCCATTAACCCATCTGCAAATTTGTTAACCGCCGAGAAGAGTTCTGGAGAGCCTGTCACCTACGATCCCCGCCGGCTCACCGGCGTCAGTGTTTACCGCGAGGTCGAGCGAGCGTTCTCTGTCGGCGACCGCATCCAGTTCACCGCGCCGGACAAGTCACTCGGCGTCGCCAACCGCGACCTCGCCGCCATCGAATCGATCTCTCCCGATGGCCGCATCGCCGCCCGCCTCGATGACAAACACCAAATAGAGTTCGATGCCGCCGAGCACCGTCATTTCGATCACGGCTATGCCGTCACCAGCCATAGTTCCCAAGGACTCACCGCCGAGCGCGTACTCATTCACGCCGACACCAGCGTGCACCCCGACTTGCTCAGCTCGCGCTTCGGCTATGTCGCCGTCTCCCGCGCCAGCCACGAAGCGGTGATTTTTACGAATGACATGAGCCGACTGGCTCAACAGCTCGGAACCGAGGTCAACAAAACTTCCGCGTTAGAGGTCAGCCATGCCGACTCCATTGGTCAGGGAATGACAATGACTTGAGACGTTTACGAAATGCACCGCGAAAGGGAGTTGCTATTCGCCATTATCTATGGTTATCTAATGGCGGTACGCAACAATGACCGCGAAAACGATCCAAGAGAAAACGATGCAATATGTCCGCCAAAACCGGATCGTACACGCCCGCGCGATGTCGAATCCATCGGTATTCCGCGGGAGTACCTGCTCCGGCTTCATCGGCAGGGAAAGCTCGTGCGAAGCGGGCGCGGCATCTACACGCTGCCTGACGCAGCGATCACCGAACGCCACACCTATGCAGAAGTGACCAAGCGCGTGCCGGAAGCCGTCCTTTGTCTGCTCTCGGCACTTGCTTTCCATCAGATTACGACGCAGAATCCCGCGTCCGTTTGGATTGCACTCCGAAAGGGAGCACGCAAACCAGCCGTCACATCTCCATCACTTAAGGTGGTTCGCCTCACCGGGCCGTCGCTCGTTGCGGGGGTCGAGAAGCATCAGGTCGAGGGCATCACCGTTCGCGTCTACTCCCCGGCGAAAACGGTGGCCGACTGCTTCAAGTTTCGCAACAAGATCGGCCTTGACGTCGCCATCGAAGCGCTCAAAGACTGCCTCCGCCAGAAGAAGGCAACCGTCAGCCACATCTACCGCTATGCCAAAATCTGCCGTGTCGGCAACATCATTCGCCCCTACATGGAGGCGCTATGAGCCGTGAGCCAGCAAAGAACCTAGCGGCATCCATCCGTGCCCGCCTCCTGACTCTGGCTCAAACCAAGGGCGAAGACTTCCAGCGTATTCTCGGCAAATACGCGATCGAGCGCTTCCTACATCGTCTCGGGCAATCGCAGTATCGAGACAATTTTGTACTCAAGGGAGCCACCTTGTTCACGCTTTGGACCGGGGACACACACCGACCAACCAGAGACCTTGACCTGCTTGGAAGGGGATCGTCGGCCATCCGAGACGTCGTGGAGAGCATCCGCACCATCTGTGGGATGGAAGAAAATGACGGCTTGCTCTTCGATGGCCAATCCGTTCAGGGTGCAAGGATCAAAGAGGACGATGAATACGAAGGCGTTCGCGTCACGTTCCAGGTCGGATTGGCTGGCGCGCGAATCCCAATGCAGGTCGATATCGGCTTCGGGGATGCCGTCTATCCCACTCCGGAATTTGCGTCCTTTCCAGTTCTGCTTCCGATGGAGCCCCCCGTCATTCGTGCCTATCCACGCGAAGCGACCATTGCGGAGAAATTCAACGCGATGGTGGTTCTCGATATTCGTAATAGCCGCATGAAGGACTTCTACGACATCTGGTTCATGGCTACGACCTGGGAGTTCGAGATGGATACCTTGAGAACCGCGATTCTTGCATCCTTTGAACGGCGCGGTGTGACCATTCCAGAGGGCGTTCCGTTCGCGCTTACCGAGGAATTCCTCAGTGACCCACAGAAAAAACTGCAATGGAGTGCATTCACCAACCGGCTGGACCCGGGCAGCAAAGCTCCATCGTTCGATGAAGTCGGCACACTTCTGCGCACATTCCTAATGCCGTGCATTCATCCATCGCTACGAGAGAAACCCGCATCACAGTGGACTCCAAATCGTGGTTGGTTCCAAGATCGCGGTTGATAAGACTTCTCAGGGCAATCTGCCGGCCCGCGCGGTCGAGGCAATACTGCCGAAGCACCATAGAGGTGTCCTCGGTGAATTCCTACAACCGGCGGCTATACTTGTGGGAGCCTACATAAGGCGTGTTCTTTCCGCCACTTGCGAGTGTGATTGATGCCAAAGCCGCTGGAGGTATTTGAGAACCCGGACCATCATTGGTCGCTACTTTCCTCCAGCCAAGACGTCGAGTTGGAAGACCAGCATTTTGACCGTAAGGAAGCCGGAACCCCGGATTCCAACGGCAAGGTTTCATCTAGCCAGATCAGTTCCTTAATCGACCACGCAAAAGCCACGATTTCTGCCTTTGCCAACGAAAATCGTGATGGGGGTCTACTTGTCCTTGGGATATCCAAAACCGGCGAAGTCAAGGGACTTTCCCATCTGACGGATGCTCAACGAAACACTTTAGCACAACCATCAAATTGGCTCTTGCACCACGATGCCCGCATTAAACTCCATGATTGTACCGACACAAACGGCCAGCCGGGCAAAGTCTGCCTTATCTACGTTCCCTACGTTCTTAATGCCATTTGCGAAACGCTAGGCGCATCCCCAAGTGCATGGCGTAGACAGGGCGCTCAAAACGCACTTCTCACGTCGGACCAAAAGGATCAACTGCGTAGGGACAAGAAGATCGTCAGCTTCGAGAATGAAGCTTGTCGCGCATTCGATCTCCGCGACCTCGATCAGCCTCTGCTGGCTGAATTCCGGAAGCTTTATCACGCCGATGCCCGATATAGGTACAGCGACGAAGAATTGCTATTTCAAGCCGGAGCTCTTATTCGTGACGGAGATACCTATCTCTTTAACAATGCGGGGTTCCTGTTCTTCGCAGCAAATCCTCAACGAATCCTGAGTTGGGCTGCCGTCCGCCTTATCCGTTACGAAACTCTTTCGAATACGCCACCAGAAAATGCCGTCATCAGCTTGGATAGGGAGTTCACAGGTTCACTGCCGCAGCAGGTTCGCAATATCCGGGTTTACTTCCAGGAGTCGGGATTTTTCAAGAAATACCAACGCCGCAATAGTTCTGGCGGATTCACCGAGGAGCCTGAACTACCACTGGTCGCAATTGACGAAGCGATCGTAAATGCGGTTGTCCACCGCGAATATGCAGCCAAGTATCCGATCGAATGCCGGAAATTTTCCGACGCCTTTATAGTGAACAACTCAGGCCGTGTTCTGCAGCGCGAGAGAGAAGTTCCGTCGGACTTTACTCTCGCCGATACAGCCCTCGATCACACCCCACGCAATCCGAAAATACTCACGTGGCTTAAGTTGATGAAGGATGAACGAGGAGCCGAGTTCGTCCGGGCGTTGAGTGAAGGCACACGGCGCATGAGAGATGAGATGCAGTTCCTCGGTCTCCCGGCACCACGTTTCCACGTGACGTCATCTCAAACGCGGGTCACACTCTTCAATAACGCAGCGGAAAGGGAGGCGCTCCTACGCTCTTCTGCTGGCGTCGCAGAAACGTCGACAGAGATCTCAAACCTCTTTCCGCTCCAGTTGGGAAACATTCGAAACCTTAAGCTCGAGGATTTTCCAAAGCTCAAGCGAGAGATCTCCTTCGCTCTAGCTGGCTCCCTTCAATCGGCTGGTTGGTTTTTGGACCGAACTGGGTTCCGTCTTCAGGCACATAAACGGGGAACAGAGCTTCCGTTGCCAGCAGATGTCGCGCGATATCTACGCTTTTATCCTGCGTATTCATTACAGATTCGAGAGTACTGGAACGTACTTTACCTCGCGATTGACTACTCGCTCGAAGTCAAGAGTATTCGGACTACGAATGAGTTGCTGAAGAACGTCCCTAAAGATAATCTCGTCGGTCGGACGGCAGTTGCCTTTTGGGACAGTTGGCGTCCAGGACGCATTCGGAGCGTTGATCCAGAATGGACCGAGATCGAGTTTTTTGAATTCGCTAAGGTTGAACGGATTTCCAGCTCGAAGGTGATTCCAAATCTTCCGATCTCTTTGCTAGAGTCGCTTTTGATAGAGAGCGGAGTTCGCTTCGACCTGAACACCGCCATCAAACGAGAAAGCCTTGCTTCAGAGCCGAACGCCTCGCGCGTGCGTTCAGCTAAAATTCAGGCAATCGCCGAAGAGCTGACTCACACAGTATTTCCCGTCACCATGTCCGATGGTATCAAGGTCATGTTTCAGCCAACTCCGGCGATAATAGTCCGCAACCAGGATGCGATTAGCGCCCTCCACGCTTCCGGCATTCCCGAACCCAATGTCGAATTTCATCATCATCATGAATCAGCAGATATTCGCGATGGGATTACGCGATTTGGTGCATTCAACCAAGACCCCCATGATATTGAATTAGTTCCTGTCTGCACGTCGGAATACCGTCAGCAGATGGCAGCGCTGATTGAACGGTTGAAGTCCGGAAAATACAAATACAAAGGTTCCGAACGAACGTTTGGATCTCGGTTTTCCTATGGTTCGATCATCACGACGGAAAGTGTTTCATCCCTCTTCTCCGAATGCGAACGGGTTATAGCAGAACATTCAGGGTGGACCGGTAACAAGGACTTGAATAGATTGTTCTTGATCTATACACCAGAACGGGGATACTCACTTGATGATGAGGGATCGCCCTATTATCGCGTAAAGCGATTGATGTTGGAGGCTGGTATCCCCTGCCAAATGGTCGATACCCCCACTCTGATCAATCCAGATTGGAAGGATCTCAATCTTGGATTGAACATTGTTGCCAAATGCGGCGTTGTGCCTTGGGTATTGCCAGATGCAATTCCAGATGCCCATTTCTTCGTTGGACTCTCATATACGAAGAGCCGCAGGCAGGATGCGGCACGAATTATGGGCTATGCCAATGTTTTCAACGAGTATGGACGGTGGGGATTCTACTCGGCGAACACTGAAGCTTTCCCCTACGACGATAAAGCGGAATATTTCTATAGGCTGGTAAAGTCCACGCTCGAAAAGCTGTCGCTTTCTGAGACGCCTGCTGTCTATTTCCATTATTCCGCTAAATTCTCGAGAGACGATCGGAATGCAATTCTTAGGGCTGCACGCGAAGTGCGGCCCAAAGGAACCTATTCCTTTGTATGGATCAACACGCAGCACAACGTCCGGTTCTTCGATCGATCCAGCGAAGGAGATGGCAGCTTAAGGCGGGGAACATATATTGCTGCCTCTCCATCTCAGGCATATGTTTCGACAACAGGCTACAACCCTTATCGAAGGAGTTTGGGAACTCCGTTGACATTAGAAGTCAATATCCATACAGAAGAAGCGAACGGAAGAGTGCGAGAACAGCATGATCTCCGGGCCCTCGCATTTCAGATATTAAGCCTTACGAAGTTGAACTGGGCGTCAACAGATTCGCTTTGCGGCGAACCCATTACAACGAAGTATGCGGGGGACATCGCGTATCTGACATCGGCATTTTTGCGACAAGATGGATATTCTTTCAAGCTTCATCCAGTGCTAGAGCGGACCCCTTGGTTCATTTAGCCGTGAAGTTCGTTACTGTGCGCCTCCGTTTTATGCGTCTGTTGAGCGGTCATAGAAGAGTCTGCCGCAGCATAGTTAATGGCAAACGCGCCAGCATCAGGCGATCAGCGACTCTGCTCAATCGCCCTAAATTGCTTTCGGCATTCGGAGCAGCGGCGCAATGATTTGATCTGTAGGCCATTTTAGTCGCACCCTTCTGCCATTTCCTGTTTGCCAGTCTTCCGAATCCGATTGCCGTATTCCTGCGAAGAGTCCATTGAGATCCTCGACGGCCTAGCTAGAGGTGGTCGCAGAAGGCTGGGACGGCGATTTCAAGGAGACGCCTTGGCATTTCGTGCCCACCAACCTGGTGTAAAGTGGTGAATGCTGGAGGATGCGCGTGTGAGAGAGATGCCACCTAAGGGTAAAAGTCTGAAGGCTCGGAGGGAAGAATCTGTCCGGGCGTCGATCAGCTTCCCATCTGACCTGTACGAAACTCTCGAAGAAATTGCGATGCAGAAAAAGGTGTCTTTAGCCTGGGTGATCCGGGACGCTGCTGAAAGATACGTCAAGTGCGAATCCAAACAGCGGAGTGAGGACGCGAGTCTATGAACGTTTTTGACCTGCGTGATTCCGTCGTTACCGATTATGCCAGTTACATCAAGAGCTTCATCAATATCGCTGATCCTGAGATAAGCAAGGCGGTCCATTCGGCACTTTCCGATGGTAAACTCTGGCCCGACCCGCTCCTCCAGTTCAACCCGGCCTACGAACAAGTTGGGAGCGTTGAGAGTATTGCTCAAGCAGGCATACTTCATCCAGCGATGCCTAGTATTTTTAAGGGCTACTCTATCTATTGGCATCAGGATAAAGCTATACGCCTTGGCGTGCAGGGCAGAGACTTCGTCGTAACCTCTGGTACTGGATCGGGGAAGTCCCTTACATACATCGCTTCCATCTTTCACCGTCTCTTCTCTGAACCACAGAATGAAGGTGTGTCAGCGGTCATCGTCTACCCGATGAACGCTCTCATTAATTCCCAAACTAAAGAATTTAATATCTACAAAAGGAACTACGAGGACGAAACTGGCCAAACCTTCCCGATAACCATCGGCCAATACACGGGCCAAGAAAAGGGTGAGGCCCGTTTGGAGATGCAGCATAACCCACCCCACATCCTCCTCACCAACTACATGATGCTCGAACTCCTCCTGACGCGTCTTCAGGAGCGAGGTATTCGTGATGCCATTTATAAAAACCTCCGCTTCCTAGTCTTCGATGAACTCCACACCTATAGAGGCCGACAAGGCGCGGACGTAGCTATGCTCATACGTCGCATCCGAGCCCAATGTCAACAAGATGTAGTCTGCATCGGAACCTCAGCCACTATGATCTCGGTTGGTACTCTCGAAGCCCAGCGGGAGGAGGTCGCGGCAGTTGCCTCAACAATGTTCGGAAAGCGCTTCGAACCATCCCAGATTGTCAATGAAAAACTGCGTCGGTCTCTCGAATTCTCCGGCGAACAGCCGAGCAGAGACGCCCTCTCACAGGTAATTGCCGCTGGCATTGATTCGACGGCTGGCGAACTCGAACTCCGCTCCAACCCTGTCGCCGTCTGGCTGGAAAACCAAATTGCTCTCGAGGAAAAGGAAGGGCAATTTGTTAGGCGCAAGCCGCTCCAGGTGGGCGAGGTAGTGTGTGCGCTTTCGAAGGCCTCTGGCCAACCGGAGCACCTTTGCAAAGAAACCATCGTTTCCCTCCTCCACTGGATCAGTTCCGTGAATCAGACGCTCATGAAGAATGGGTCGCGGTACACCATTCTGCCGTTTAAACTGCACCAGTTTATCGCTCAAACCGGCTCTGTTTACACAACCCTTGATAAGAACGGCCCTGAGCGCTTCATTACGCTCGAACCGGGAATTTACAAGCAGGACGACGAGAACAAGAAGCGCATTTACCCCAACGTCTTCAGCCGCGCCACTGGACAGCCATTTTTATGTGTCTCGCGAGTCAACAATCTTCTCGAACCCCGCGAATTCCGGGCTAGCTCGAACGACACGCCTGACGAATCTGAGCAGAAAAGAGATGGCTACCTCATCGTTGGCGAAGAGATTTGGGACCCGGACATCGATCTTCAGGATCTCCCGGAAGCATGGCTCCGCCGCACCAAGAATGGCCTAGTCGTGCCCGACTCAAAAAAAGTCGCACGTTTCCCCCAAAAGCTCTGGTTTGATGAGTACGGTAATTGTTCAGACTCTGCTTCGGCTGACCTTAAACTCTGGGGCTGGTTCATGCCTGCGCCTCTTCTATTCGATCCAACAGGTGGCGTTGTCTTCGACCCGAATACCAACGAAGGCACCAAGCTAACCAAACTCGGCAGCGAGGGCCGCAGCACTTCCACAACAATTACAGCTTTCTCGATACTCAACCGGTTGCACGATGCTGGCTATCCTGCCAAAGACCAAAAGGTCTTGAGCTTTACCGATAATGTTCAGGACGCCGCCTTGCAAGCCGGCCACTTTAATGACTTCGCGCAGGTTATTCAGTTGCGGTCCGCAATTTTCAAGGCACTGAAAGCCGCACCTAACCATACTCTGACGTACTCGACTATTGGCGAAGCAGTTTCAAAATCTCTGAATTTGGCGTTTCTCGATTTTGCCAATCGCGATTCCGAACCTGTGCTGGCCCCAGTGAGACGTGATTACGAATTGGCGCTCCAGGCGTTTCTGTTCTACCGGGCAGTCGCAGACCTTCGTCGGAGTTGGCGCATCGTACTTCCGAATCTCGAACAATGCGCGCTGCTCAGCGTGGAATACCAATACATCGAAGAGTTCGCAAGTCAGGCAGATCTCTGGTCGGATGTCCCCGTCCTTCGCGACCTCGCTCCCGGCGAGCGTCAAAGTCTTATCGAAACAATTCTCGATTTCTTTCGCCTGGAGTTCGCGCTTCATAGCGAGAACTTTCTCATCCCATCGCGTCTAAAGGAAAACGAAAAGCTATTTCGCGAACGCCTCAAGGCCCCCTGGACCCTCGATCGCACCGAGGATCTCCGTGAACCATGTGTCATCCGCTTCGATCGGCTCCACAAATCGGCCCGCTTGGTTTCTAAGAGTTTGGGACCGGCAAGTGGACTAGGCAAGTACCTTAAGGACTTCGCGAAGCAGCACGGATGCGACCTCAACGATCTCAAGGGAGATCGATATAAGAAGTTCATCCTGCTACTAATGCGAAAACTCGAAGCTGCGGATTATCTTGTCGAGCAAATCGCGCGCAGCGAACAGAACGAGGAAGTCCCAGTTTTCCGCCTGCGCATCGACAAAATTCTTTGGTGTCTGGGAGATGGCGAAACCGTCCGACCCGATCCCGTTAAGCGACGCGCCTACAAGCAACAGGCCCCCCGCCCCAACCAGTTTTTCCGGGATATGTACCGCGATTTCGCCCCATAGAAACGCCTCCGCGCCGAAGACCACACCGGCCATGTGAAGGCGGAAGACCGTGCAGACCGCGAAGATCGCTTTCGGGCCGAGTGGTTCCTAGACGAGAAGAAAACCCAACCTGATCACGCAAAGATTCGCAGTAAGTCCATTAGCGCACTCTTCTGCTCTCCCACGATGGAACTCGGAATAGACATCGGAGGCCTGGCTGTAGTTCATCTCCGCAACGCTCCGCCTAACCCATCGAACTACGCCCAGCGCTCGGGTCGCGCGGGGCGTGGCGGGCAAGGTGCGCTTATCTTTACATACTGTTCAAGCTATTCCCCGCATGACCGACACTACTTCCAGCACCAAGCCGAGTTGGTCGCGGGAGTGGTTCAGTCCCCTCGGCTCGACCTTTGCAATCGCGAGCTTCTCCTCACACACCTGAATGCGCTTGCCATTAGCGAGATTGGCTTGCCCGGGCTTGAACCCCAGGCCGGATCTCAGGCATCACTCATGCGCCTCATTGTTGACGACAACGCCGGTATGCCGCTTGCTCCTGGTGTCCGCGACGGACTCAAGATTGCACCAGGACACCTAAAGCAGATTAAGGCGACATTTCGTCGCGCCATTGATGACTTTCAGGGAGATCTCGAAACCAGAGCGGCTTGGTACTCAGAAGACTGGGTCGAACAAAACCTCGACCAGATTGCAGATAATCTCGACCGTTCGATGAACCGCTGGCGCAATATCTACCGCTCCGCCCGGACTCTCCTTTCGCGCGCCACACAACCCATTGAAAGCGGCCTCCTAACGGTTGGTAGCGATGAATACAAGAAGCATAAGCGCCATCAGGATCAGGCAAACCGACAGCTAAATTTACTTCGAAACGATGTGGGTTCATATGGAGGCACGGAACGTTCGGAGTTCTATCCCTACCGCTATCTTGCCTCTGAAGGCTTCCTCCCTGGCTACAATTTCACCCGTCTACCACTCCGGGTCTTTGTGCCTGCGGGCGATTCCACCGGAGAATTCATCTCTCGGCCTAGAACCATCGCCCTTCGAGAATTCGGCCCGCGAAATCTTATCTATTACAACGGCTGCAAATACCGGGTTTCGCAACTGATCGTTCAAGACGCCGAGTCTTCTCTCTCAGATGCAAAGATAAGTACCAAAGCGGGGTACTTCCTGATTGGGGAGGAAAAAGATTTGGAGATCTGCCCCTTCTCCGGCGTCAGCCTCGGTGACAACGCGAACAAAGAACACCTCCATAACCTTCTCGAAATGTCGGAATCCCGCGCTGAGGAAGTAGATCGCATTTCGTGCGAAGAGGAGGAACGCGTCTCCAGCGGTTATGAAGTGGACACATACTTCGCAGTCGACGGCGGTGACCTAGATAGTATTAAAAAGGCCAGCGCAAGCTCCAGCGACACGCGCCTCCTCAATCTTCGCTACATTCCTGCCGCTCGCCTGTATCACGTGAATTCGCAGTGGCGAGCACAGCGAACCGAGGGCTTCCCTCTCGGTCTTACCTCCGGCGATTGGCGTTCTTCCCTCCCGGAACCCGGCGACAACGTCCGTGAGGAGTTTCGCCTAGTCAAGCTCTTCACATCCAACGTTGCCGACGCACTCTACATTGAACCAGTCGCTGCACTTGGCCTTAAAGGGGACGGAGTAATTACTCTTGAACATGCGATTAAGCGAGCCATTGAGACGGTTTTTCAGGTGGAGTCTAACGAGATTGGAGTTGTAACGCTAGGCGACCCAGAAGCTCCGAACATTCTGATTTTCGAGGCCGCTGAGGGAAGTCTCGGTATCCTTTCCCAATTCGTTGAGGGCACGCAGGTTTTCCTGAAGGTGGTGGAAGCGGCAAGACGAATCTGTCGTTTCGATGACCCAGATTACCGCGCGCCCGCTTCGTATAACGACCTCCTAAGCTACTACAACCAGCGTGACCACAAGATCATCGACCGCCATTTGATCAAAGATGCACTAGACAAGCTGGCGCTTTGCACCATCGAGATCCAGACCAACACGGCCTACCGTGATTACGAAGACCAGTACAAAGCAATGCTGCGGCACCTGGACCCAAATTCGTCAACTGAACGGGCTTTCATTACCTTTCTCTACGAGAACGGCCTTCGTTTGCCCGACGAGGCCCAGAGGCGGGTTGAAGGCATTTACTGCCAACCAGACTTTTATTACGAACCACGCTTTTGGGTGTTTTGCGATGGCTCTCCGCACGACGACCATGAGACTGAGCGCCGCGACGTCGATCAAAGACAGCTCATCATTGCTCGCGGCGATGAGGTCTGGTCTTGGCACTATCGCGACGACCTCGCGACCAGGATTGCTCAAAGGCCTGACATTTTCAGGAAAGTAAGATGACTGCACAGCTTCAACCGGGAAAGCTCGTAACGCTTCGCGGGCGCGAATGGGTTGTTCTGCCGTCGGATGACCCCGACAATCTTCTGATCGTGAAGCCCCTTGGCGGGTCTGACAACGAAATCACAGGCATATATCTGCCGCTAGATATCTACTCGGACCGCCCAGTGGACGCTTGCTTTCTTCCACCCACGAAGGCTGACCTTGGCGACATATCAACCGCCAGACTTCTTTACGACTCGGCGCGGCTTGCATTTCGCAATGGTGCCGGGCCATTCCGATCTCTAGCAAAACTATCGTTTCGACCGCGCGCTTATCAGATCGTTCCACTCATAATGGCGCTACGTCAAGAGACCGTGCGCCTCCTTGTCGCAGATGATGTTGGCGTCGGCAAAACCATTGAAGCACTACTCATCGTCCGGGAGCTTCTCGAACGCCGCATCATCAAACGCTTTGCCGTAGTCTGTCTACCTCACCTTTGCGAGCAATGGCAGGAGGAAATTCGCTCGAAGCTTGACATTGAGGCGGTGATAATCCGTTCCAATACTCAGGCCGGTCTTGATCGCAGAATCCAGGGTGATGCCAGCGTCTACGATTACTACCCGTTCCAAATCATAAGCATCGATTTCATTAAGTCGGACGCTCGGCGTGACGTCTTCGTCGAGCAGTCTCCAGAACTCGTCATTGTCGATGAGACGCACACTTGCGCCCGTCCAACAGGAGCTTCGACCGCACAACAACAGCGTTATCACCTAGTCAGCCGAATCGCAGCCAAACCAGGCCAGCATCTCATCATGCTCACGGCCACCCCGCACAGCGGCAAACCCGAAGAGTTCCAGTCTCTGCTCGGCCTGCTAAAGCCAAACTTCGAACTTATTGATCTTCCTTCTGCGTCGCAGGCTGAGCGTCGCGAGCTTGCCCGTCACTTCATCCAGCGCAAACGCGCAGATGTCGAAAAGTGGATGGATGAAGACACCCACTTTCCGATCCGCGACACATTTGAATGGCCGTATGATCTTTCTCCCGAATATAGCGAATTCTTCGGCGACATCCTTGATTTCGCTCGCAGACTTGTCGTCCCCGATCCCACCGGCCAGCGAAAGAGGCGAGTTCAATACTGGACCGCGCTTGCGCTTTTGCGTGGCGTCATGTCGAGTCCTAAAGCAGGCGTCAAAATGCTCAACGCCAGGATTGAGCGCCTCGCGGATGTCGGCATCGATGCCACTGTCGCAGCGGTTGAGGAAGCCGAGAACCCCGTCCGCGATCTCGACTATGGCTTCGAAGGCGATAACGCTCCTACCCAAGTTGTAGAACTGGGCGATTTTTCCGATCACCAGCGCCGCCAGATGAAGGCTCTTGCCGATCGTCTCGACAAGCTCGGAAATATCCAGCATGATGGCAAGCTCTTTGCCTCATCCATCGTCCTTGAAGAGTGGCTCGATAGAGGATTCAACCCCGTCGTCTTTTGCCGCTACATCGACACCGCACTCTACCTCGGCGAACATCTGGGGCCTGCCCTACGAAGGAAATATCCTAAACTCGATCTTCAGGTTGTTACCAGCGAAGACCCTGACGATGTCCGCCGCCAGCGCATCGACGGAATGACTGGCGACAAACCCCGAGTTCTCATTGCCACCGACTGCCTCAGCGAAGGCATCAACCTACAGGAACTCTTTACCGGCGTCCTCCACTACGATCTCCCATGGAATCCAAACCGCCTTGAACAGCGCGAAGGCCGTGTGGACCGCTTTGGTCAGCAAGCCGCCGAAGTAAAAGCCTGTCTCCTCTATGGCGCTGACAACCCTATCGACGGGATCGTGTTGGATGTGCTTCTCCGTAAGGTGCGGGAAATCAAGCGCGCCACCGGGATCAATGTCCCATTCCCAGAAGATTCGCAGAGCATCATCGATACCATTACCCAGGCCCTCCTGCTTAACCCTGATCGCCGTATCGAGCGTGTACGTGGCAAACAGCAACAGATGCTCTTCGACTTCAATGCTTTTGAGGAAGCCGCTGCTGCCAAGGACAGGGTCACTCGGAAGGTTGATGAAGCCGCCAATCGCGAGACCGCCTCTCGCAGCATCTTCGCCCAGCACGCCATCAAGGCGCACGAAATCGAGGAAGACCTCCGCGCCGTCGATGAGGCCATTGGCGACCCCAAAGCCGTGCAGGAATTCGTCATCTCCACTCTTTCCAATCTCCTTGGCGTGCAGGTGATACAGGAAAGCAAGGGCTTCGCCATCGTACCTGCCAACTTGCCGCCTCAGCTCCTGGATCTCCTCCCTGCCGGCAAGCATTCCGCTACAAAGCCGATCAAGGTCAGTTTTGTGTCGCCGACGCCCGAGGATTATCACTACCTGGGTCGCAATCACCGGTTTGTCGAGCAACTTTGCCAGTTCGTCATGGCAAACACTCTTGCCTGCCAAGACAAACGCGCCGCTCGGAGCGCCGTAATCCGCACCCGTCAGGTGTCCCGTAAAACGACTCTCCTGCTCTTCCGCTGTCGCAACGTAATTGAGCAAAGCAAGAGCGGCCACCAGATCGTCGCTGAAGAGATGCTGCTCTGGGGATGGCGTGGCACACCGCAGGAGCACGAACATCTCGATCATCTCGAAGCCAAAGAGCTTCTCAGCACCGTGCGCGCCTCCAGCAACTTATCTCCAGAGGCACGCGCCAGTTTTCTGGACAACGAACTCAGCCTGATGGATTCTCTCGCTCCGCAATTTGACGCTATTGCGGAAGAGCAGTCTAAGCGCCTCGTTGCCGCGCACGAACGATTTAGCAGCCTGATGGACAAGCAGCGCTTTCAGGTCGTCTACCCTGTCCTTCCAATGGACCTCCTCGGCATCTACATCCTGCTTCCTGAGGAGGCGCTATGAACTACCCCAGTATCCGAATCGAAGGCGCTATCCTCTCGCCGGACATCCTCGGTCGTATCGAAGATCTTCCGGGCCAGAAGCCCGCAGACTTCGGCCTCGATTCGTCCGTCAAGGTCAAGGACGAGATCGTCCGTGCTTGGGCCGACGCGCAGGACTACTGGCGCATCTTCCAGCGCAAACTCGAAACCCTGAGACCCGAGTCGCCCGCCACTTCCGAAACGCGCCAGCAATGGGTTGTACCCCTCCTGGCTCTGCTTGGTTACCAGATCGAGTATCAACCGCGCGCGGCGGAACTGAATGGCAAGCTATATGCCATTTCGCACCGTGCCACCAATCGCGCTCAAGCACCGGTACAGATTGTCGGATACCGCGAACTCGCAGGCCTTGATCGTAAACCCGCGAATGCCACTCTCCGCATGTCGGCTCATGCCATCGTGCAGGAGTTCATCAATCTCAACGAGCAACTTTACGGCCTGGTCACGAATGGCCGCGTGATTCGTCTGTTGCGTGATAGCTCTCGCCTCATCAAGCTAAGCTATCTGGAGTTTGATCTCGACCGCATCTTCACGGATGGCCTCTTTGCCGACTTTGCGATCCTTTATCGGCTACTTCATGCCACACGCCTACCGCTTACCAATGAGACCGCGGCCGAATGCTGGATCGAGTGTTACCATCAGGATTCTCTTGAGTCCGGCGCGCGCATTCGTGAGGGACTGAGTAAAGCCGTCGAAACCGCCATTCGCGATTTCGCGAACGGGTTCTTGAAACATCCCGAAAACACCGCCTTGCGCGAATCTGTGGCCAACAACAGACTCGCCGCAATCGACTATTACAAAGACCTGCTGCGTCTCATTTATCGCCTGCTCTTTCTTATGGTCATCGAAGAGCGCGATCTCGTCTTTCCGCTGGAGGTCGAGCAAAAGTGCAGGGAAATCTATCGCAACTTCTACAGCATCCAGCGTCTTCGCCTTCTTTCCGAGCACCGCTACCTTGCCGACCACCGCCGCCATGATCTCTGGCTGTCTCTGCAATCCACTTTCCGATTATTTGAGGCCGACGGGCCGGGACACAAGCTAAGCGTAGCCCCGCTCGCCGGCGATCTCTTCGACGGAAACGCCATTTCGCACATTGCAGGTTGCACTCTCGGCAATGATGTTCTTCTTGGCTGCCTTCGCGTGCTCAACGTCTACGAGCACCCGGACAACCATCAATTGATCCGGGTTAACTACGCCGCCCTCAATGTGGAGGAGTTCGGCTCGGTTTACGAAGGACTCCTCGAATACGATCCCGTCTTCTTGAATCATGGCAATGCCACCGAGTTCGACTTCGCAGAGGGCGACGAACGCGCGAGGACGGGTTCCCACTACACGCCGGACGATCTCGTCCAGCCACTCATCAAGCACTCGCTCGATTACCTGATCGCAGATCGCTTGAAAGCGCCCAATCCCGAAGCCGCGTTGCTCGATTTACGCGTTGCCGACGTTGCCTGTGGCTCGGGTCATATCCTGCTTGCCGCCGCACGGCGCATCGGTAACGAGCTTGCCGTCGTGCGGACCGGAGAAGAGCAGCCGTCACCCACTGCCCTTCGCACTGCCATTCGTGACGTGATTCGGACCTGCATCTACGGAGTGGACCTCAATCCGCTTGCCGTCGAACTCTGCAAAGTGGCGCTGTGGCTGGAAGCGCACAATCCCGGCCAACCACTCAACTTTCTCGACCACCACATCAAATGCGGCAATGCCATCGTTGGTTTTGTCCGGCAGGAGGAGCTGGACAAAGGTGTGCCGAATGAAGCCTTTGTCACTATGTCCGGAGACAATAAGGAGATTGCTGCCCTCTGGCGAAAGACCAACAAGCAGGATCGCAAAGATACGCGCCAAATGCGCCTGGCGCCAGCCGTTCAACGACGGCTGGAAGGTCGTCTAGCGCGCTGGAACGAACTATCCGCACTCCCTGAACGCACTCCGGCGGAGATTGAAACCAAGAAGCAGCGTTTTCGCGCATTCACGGACAGCGCTGATGCCTTTCTCCTTTCACAGATTGCGGCGATCCCCATTGCGCAGTTCTACATTCCGAAGACGCTGGAGAACAACTCGCACCTGGTTACGGACGCGGACTTCCGGCGCTACTGGGTAGACGGTCTCACTCCACAGAGCGAAGGCACCGCAACCGCATTAGCGAAGTCAATCGAGAAACGCTTCTTCCACTACTTCCTCGAATTTCCTGACATCATCGCGCACGGAGGCTTTGACTGCATTCTAGGGAATCCTCCGTACCTCGGTAATCGCGCGTTGAGTGGCACGTTTGGCGATTCCTTTTTGAACTGGGTAAAGTATGAATTTGCGCCTGCAGGGTCTGTTGATCTCGTAACCTACTTTCTCCGTCGTATTTTTGATCTACTCCGGCCCGGAGGCTTCTTGGCAATCATATCGACCAACACTATAGCTCAAGGCGGCGCACGAGAGGGTGGTCTAGACGTAGTAGCAAAACACGGGGGAAAGATCAACTTCGCTACACGAATGCAGAGATGGCCGGGGCGCGCAGCTGTCTCTGTATCACTCCTTTCCATCTACAGAGGTGAATGGAAGAGGCCGAGTGTGTTGGACGGCCAGATCGTTGAAAGGATCTCCTCATACCTGGACTCCGCAGCTCCGGGCGTCGAGCCTTCCGCCTTAGTCGAAAATATAGACAAAAGCTTTCAAGGATCAATCCTCGTCGGGAAAGGGTTCATTCTATCCCCGGATGAGGCTAAGATACTGGTTACAAATAATCCGAAGTTGAAAGACGTAGTTTTAGAATTCCTGAACGGTGACGACCTCAACAGCAGCCCAACTCAGTCCGCAAGCCGTTTCGCAATCAATTTTTACAACTGGAGTGAAGACAAGTGTCGGGCAGAGTATCCTGAAGCCTTTGCGATTGTTGAATCCAAGGTGAAGCCTGAACGAACAAGGCGAGATGAGGCTGGTGAATTCGTCCTCCGGAAGCCGTTGCCACAAAAATGGTGGATCTATTCAGACAAGCGACCAAAGCTGTACTCGACTATTGCGCAATTTGATCGCGTCTTAGTGGCGCCGTTGGTTTCGAAATATGTCAGCTTTGTATTCGTAGCGCGCCGTCAAGTCTTCATGAACAAAGTCTTAGTCTTCGCCCATCAAAGTTTTGCTGACTTTGCTATCTTGCAGGCCGATTTGCACACATATTGGGCTTGGCGTTATAGCTCCACTTTGGGGAGTTCAACAATCAACTACTCGCCGAGTGATTGTTTTCTTTCTTTCCCATTTCCTAATGATCATGCTGTTACCAAAGTTCTGGAATGCATTGGGAGACGGTATCACGACCATCGACAATCCCTGATGCTCTCCCTCTGCCTCGGCCTCACGGACATCTACAATCTCTTCCATGCCCGTGACCTAACACCTAGGCTGGTCTCCAAGGTCAGCAAGAAGTCAGATGATGAAGCCGCGCGGGGCTATGAAGGTCTGCTGGAACTGCGCCGCCTTCACGTCGAACTCGACTTGGCCGTTCGGGACGCCTACGGTTGGCAGAATCTTCCCTTGGAGCACGCCTTCCACGAGGTGGACACCCTGCCGGAGAATGACCGCGTCCGTTACACCATCAGCCCCGTTGCCCGCAAAGAAGTCTTGCACAGACTGCTTAGACTGAATCACGAACGTGGTGCCGAAGAGGCAGATGTATCGCCCGGCTTCTGGGCGCGGCCTATGCAGGATTACCGGGCCGAAACAGGCGTCCAGTTGGCAGCGATGCTCAAAGCAATGGACGGGCCGCTGCCAAAACGTCAAGTCATTTTGGCAGCCATTCTCGCCCTGGAACCTAATCTTTTGCTTCCGTACCTTGATGAGCAGGAAGCGGAGAAGTGGCGGCGTAACATTGGCCGCGAGGCCGATACATTGCCCACGGGAGTAACTCAGTTCATCGCCAGAACAGACCCAGATTGGGGCGCAGCAGTACGCAACCTGCGAACAAACGGTTACCTCATCGAAAACCTTCACGCCAGAACGTGGGCACCAGGCGCAAACCTGGAAGTATTTGCAACTGCGGGTTGGCCGGACGGCCGGGCGAGGATCGTACTCAATGTTCTCAAGCGCCAGTCGGCTGATACCATTATCGCCACGTTCCCAACCAACCTGAGAAGGTGGTTCGATGCCGTTGCAGCATGAGCTGTTCCAGCAAAAACTCGAAATTCACCCACCAACAGATTCAGTAGGTCCGCGGCTGTGGGTGCGCCGTATGGTGATCTGGCGCGAACCCGGTGGAGAGAAGATCCGCGATGTAAGTCTCAGGCCAGGCCTTAACATCATTTGGACACCAGACGACCGAGGAATCGGGCACGGAGGCGGGAAGACTCTCTTTTGCCGCCTTGTACGTTATTGCCTGGGTGAAGACCGCTTCTCAGCGGACGACCAACGTGCACAGATATCGGCCAAGTTTCCTGATGGCCTGGTCGGCGCTGAAGTGATCCTCGATGGAATATGTTGGGCAATCATTCGTCCACTCGGCACACGGCGTCGTCATCTTGCGGTGCCGGATGGCAACCTTGATGAGCTTGCAGCGACCGATAGCTCCTCAACGGGCCTGAAGCCGTTTCTCGATGCTGTTGAGAAAGCATTTCTCCCTACAGAACTGGCTTCTCTGATTCCAGGCCATCGGCAGGATCACCGTGGTTGGCCCATAGCGCTCGCTCTCTTGACGCGAGATCAGGAGTGCCGATTCGACCACGTACTAGATTGGCGTTCGGCCACGTCGGAGTCTGATTCGCCTGCACGAGGACTCAATCAAACAGAGAAGCTCGATTCACTGCGGGTGTTCCTTCAAGCAATCACGCCAGAGGAGCAGCGTAAACGAGATGAGGTCGCGAGGCTTGAAGAATCGAGGAAGACTTTAGAGGCAGAGATTGGCCATCGACAATGGCAGATCGATCAATCGAAAGCCAAGGTATTTCCCGCTCTGGGCCTCACAGAAAACATCCTCACCAACGGTGCCTTTGTAAAAGATCTATTGCTTCAGGCGGTTGAGAAGTCGCGGGATGACCGCGGTCAACGCGACACCGATGGTGATCCTACAGCGATTGAGATAGCCAAAAAGGACTACGAGGAAGCTCGTGCCCAAGTTGTTGCACTTGAACAACAAATAGGCATACTCACCTCCGATATTCCCAATATCCAGCGAATCATGGCAAAGATCGAAGGCGAATACCCAGGCCTGACATACGCCGTCCAGGAAGCGCAGAGTTACCCTTGTCCCATTTGCGAAGTTCCAATTGATAAGGTATTAGCCTCCAAGTGCAACCTTTCGCATAAAATCCCAGACTTGGAATCATGCAAGCAACGACTGGCCACAAATAGAAAAGAATTGACGGAGGAAACAAAACGCCTTACCACTGCTAAGAGAAACCGAGGCTCGGCGCAACAAGAGCTCATTGAAGCCAAGCAGCATGCACGAACGCTTCAAGAACGTCTCGTCAAATTGGAAGCGTCTCGCGATGATCGAAACTTAGCATGGAATTCTGCAAAGCAGCTAGCAAATGACGTATCGGTCCTTAGTGATTTAATGGACAAGCAGCGTGAGGCCGCGCAGCAGTCAATAAACCGAACGACGACCATTGAGGGTGAGCGTGAAATCATCGCATCATTCGTCGATAGACAGACGCCTGTATTCACCCGGCTCACCGAAAAATTCGATCCCATTATTCGCTATCTGATCGGGCCAGAGGCAACGGGCAATATCGCGCTGACGGGCAAGGGGCTGAGTTTAACGGTTCGGATGGGTGGTAACCGATCAACCAGCGCAATAGATTCTCTCAAAGTGATTGCCTTTGACCTTTCAACACTCTGCCTAGCCATCGAAGGAACTGCTAATTTGCCATCATTTCTAGTCCACGACAGCCCGCGCGAGGCCGACTTGGGACTCGAAATCTATCATCGTCTTTTCCTGTTTGCCCGCTGGCTTGAGGGTGCCGGTAATCAACCGCTGTTTCAATATATTGTGACGACAACAACGCCACCCCCTCACGAAGTGAAGGAAGAGCCCTGTCTCAGACTGACCCTCCACGGAACACCCGCGCAAGCGCGCTTGTTGAGCATCGATTTATAAACCAAGTAATAGACAAACGCACAACCGAAATGTCAGAGAGAAGGAGTTCCTTCCCTCGCTTCAGCCGGCCTTGCCGTCTTCTTCGGCCCATCCCAACGGGCCCGTTCCTGCCCACAACGCCGGCCTTGAAAGTCCTGTGCACTGACGCGCACGAATAACAAGAAAAGTTATTAGGTAAGCGCTACGCGCGCCTTTTCTCCACTTCCGCGCAGCGGAATGTGCCCTTCGCTTGGCCGCTGCGGGCCGGGTCTTCGGGACAGCACGTCCGCGCGCCAAACGGTAGTGCGTGTTTGGCACTTGGCCGCGCCCGCCGCTCGACCCTACATTCCGCCTCTTGGTCGTTCACCCTGCGTGCCGTCTGGGATCGTTTTTTCCTTCGCTTCGCTCCAGGGTGAAAGAAAAAAACGCCCCAGACGGGCACTCAGGAGGTTTTCAATGGAATATCCAAGCAACAACAACCGCAGCAGCAACGGCAACCGTGGCAGCAAGGAAAAAACTGCCACGCAACAACTCATCAAGCAGAATGTGGACTCCCTCATCCAGCAGCTTGAGGCGGGACACAGTGACGCGCTCACGGCCTACCTCACAGCGATGAGCCGCTTCCATAACTACAGCTTCGGCAACATCCTTGAGATTGCTCGGCAGAAGCCCGACGCAACCCGCGTTGCGGGAATGTATGCGTGGAACCAGCTTGGCCGCAGGGTGAAGAAGGGCGAGCACGGCATCCGCATTCTTGCCCCGATCATCGGCGTCAAGCGCAAGCCGCAGGAAGAGGCCGAAAAAGACCTCACCAAACAGAACGTCCCTGTTTTGGTTGGCTTTCGTGCCGCCTACGTCTTCGATGTCTCCCAGACCGACGGTGCGGAGCTTCCCGAACACGCCAGCGTCAAGGGTGACGTGGGAGAGAACCGCGACCGCCTGATTGAATTTATCAATACTCAGAATATCGAGCTTGAGTTCAACGAGCGCATCGCGCCGGCAATGGGCGCGAGCTACGGCGGCAAGATCGTTCTACTGCCGGGACAGTCGAAGGCCGAGGAATTTTCAACCCTCGTGCATGAACTGGCGCACGAAATGTTGCATAAAGCCGACCGCCGGACAACCACAACCAAGACCGTCCGTGAGACCGAAGCCGAAGCCATCGCTTTCGTGGTGGGTAAGGCCGTTGGTCTCCAGACGGGAACCGCATCCGCCGACTACATCCAGCTTTATCACGGCAATGCATCGTTGCTGGCGGAAAGCCTTGAAGTCATCCAGAAAGCCTCTGCCGTCATTCTGGCGGCGTTGGAACCGAAACCGGAAGTCGAGGAGCAGGAACCGCAAGATGCAATGGCAGTCGCCAGCTAGTCCACCGCAACTCTACGGCGGACGGCCAGCGGCTGTCCGCTCTCCCTATCCACGCACGTTCAACCAAAGGAGAAGCGCATCATGTCTACCCAAAGCATCGCAGCTACCGAATACCGCAACCTTCCGCTTTCGATTCTCACGGAATCGAAGTCCAACCCGCGCCGCATCTTCGAGGATGCGGCATTAAAAGAACTGGCCGAGAGCATCCGCAGCCAGGGCGTTCTCTCGCCCTTGCTTGTGCGGCCTTTGAACGAACGCAGCTTCGAGATCGTGGCCGGAGCACGGCGTTACCGCGCCGCGCAGATGGCCGAGTCGGAGACCGTGCCTGTTCGCATCGTCAATCTCACCGACGCCGAAGCATTGGAGGCGCAATTGATCGAGAATCTTCAGCGCCGGGACGTTCATCCGCTGGAAGAAGCGCAGGGCTTCCGCGCCTTGTTGAATCTGGAGGAGCCGAAATACAGCATCGAACAAATTGCAGCGAAGACGGGGAAAACTCCCGCCTATTGCGCCCAACGTATCAAACTGACGGAGCTTGCCCCGGCAGTGGTCGAGGCGTTCTACAAAGACGAGATCGGCATAGGCCATGCGCTGCTACTGGCGAAACTTCAGCTATCCGAGCATGAACAGGCACTTGCCGCTTGCTTCCGCGAGGATTGGGGAAGCGGCAGCAAGGGCAAACGCATCTTGCTGCCCGTCCGCAACCTCAAAGACTGGATTGAGCACAACATCATGCTCATCCTGAGCGATGCGCCGTTCTCCAAGAGCGACGCGGCCCTCAACCCGCAGGCTGGCAGTTGCCACGACTGCCTGAAACGGACCGGACACAACAAACTGTTATTTGCGGATGTGCGGCAGGATGCTTGTACCGACCCAACTTGTTACCAGACCAAGGTAGACGCACATGTTGCAAAGACCATTGCAGCCAAGCCGAAGCTGGTACAAATTTCCGCTGCCTACGGCCAACCATCCGAGGGCAGCACGGCCATCCCGCGCAACAAGTACGTCGAGATCAAAGGGGAGAAGCCGACCGGCAAGCATCAGCGCGATTGGCCGGAGTGCAAGACCTGCAAATCCACCACCGAGGCCATCATCACCGAAGGTACGGAGAAGGGCGAACTTCGCAAAATCTGTGCCGACCCGAATTGCCCAGTCCACCATCCGAAGAAGCAGAAGCCACCTGCCGATGCCAATTGGAAGGCCGAGCAGGAGAAACAGCGGCGCGAGGAGGCACTGGCCCAGGCAACGGGCTTGCATGTCCTGAATGCCATCATCGCAGCCGTTCCGGTGCGGTTGATGAAACGCGACCTGCTTTTCGTCGTGGAGCGGATAGCCCCGATGCTCGATGAACGGCGGCAGGAGATCGTCGCCCGCAATCGCAGCATCAAAAAGGCGAAGGACAGCGACTCGATTCCAAAGCTGTTATCGGCCTACATCCGCAAGGCGGACGAAGGTGAACTCGGACGGCTATTGGTGGAGATGGTCATTCTTCACACAGCACGGACACAACCGGACGGCGGCAAGGTGCTCAAGGAAGCAGCCGAGCATTACAAGGTGGACACCGACGCCATCGCCCTCAAGGTAAAGCAGGAGTTTGCTGCGAGAACGAAGGCGCAGGCTGCAATGAAGAATGCGAAAGCGCAGTCGAAGTCAACGAAGAAAACCGCCGCTGCATAATTACCGCGCAAATACCGACGGAGCCTGCAACCACAGGCTCCGTTTTTCCCTGGGACGCCCGTCTTCCCGCCCTGAAGCGTGCTGCCGCTCCGCGCCAGACCCGGTTCTGCCCACCCGCCGGGCACCGCGCCAGCTTTCATAAGGCTTGCACCGTAATTGCATTTGTTCGCAACTTGAGTAATCGATCGTTCATTTTGCACTACGGCGCGGTAGAGGCGAATTGATATTTGAGGAGTAATTTGACATCATTGACCCGAAGTCAATGGGGCTATATGCGAATTGCCTCCTCCCCTGCTGTTCGCATCACTGCCGGTGTGCTCGTCGCCGTCTCTCTGGGTGCGGTTGGATATCGAACTGTCCGTCGCAGAAAGCCCGATTCGCCAGAGGCGCTCCTGGAGCGGGCCGACAAGATGTCGTGGCTCAATAGCTGGATTGCCGCCGCGCCGCTCTATCGGCAAGCCGAGTCGCAGTTCACACAGGAGCATCGGCCCTCGAAGGCCCTCTACGCGCGGGTGAGCCAGATGCCGGCGCACAGCGAATCCACAACGACACTTCCGAGCCAGATTGCCACTTTACGGCATGATCTGAAGTTGCCCGAGGCACACGATCCGGAAACGCGGCTCCGTATCCTGACCATTCTGGGAATGCTTGAAGTGAACTACGACTCCGGTATGGCACGGGATACGTGGACACAGGTAGAAACTCTGGCAGTGCGGCAGCACCATTTCCTGCTCGCCTCGCGAGCAATTGGCGAGCAAGGGATATCGGCGTTTCTACTCGGTGACATCGCAACTGCCAAAAGGGACGTGGTGAAGGCGTGGACGGTAGCGAAGGTTGCCGATCCTGCCGCTCAAGTTCGATATGCGAGCATCTATGGCACGGGCTTGGTCGAGCTGCACAAATATAAAGAGGCGCTCGGACCACTGAATGAGGCGATCAGGGTTGCCGCGAAGACCCGCGGCGTGGCGTATCCCTCTATCGCAATCACGGCCAAAATTGAGGCTCTGAGTGGCCTTGGCAACAACAAAGAAGCTCTGGCGCTCGCAGCAAGTGAGATGCAAAAGGTGTCCGCTTACCACCTCACTGAGCATCTATACGAGCTTTATCAAACGAGGGCGGATGTTTACGAGCGAATGGGTAACTGGCCTCAGGCCATATCCGACCTTACTGCGTCTGCCCGGTACGCAAATCAGCTTTTGTACTGGCGCGGATTGATCCAGGTGGACGGGTCGTTGGCAAGCGCATACCTCCATCAGGGCGCGCTGGAACCCGCGTTGGCGGCGATCAACGAAGCCATTGATGCCAACCGCAAGATTCCCGACGAACTGTACTTTGTACCGAAGAACCTTGCGATCAAAGCAGAAGTCATGGAGCGGCTCGGGAACGTAAAGGCATCCAACGATCTCTATGGGAA
The DNA here is from genome assembly GCA_963705665.1 of uncultured Acidobacteriaceae bacterium. Taxonomy (GTDB): domain Bacteria; phylum Acidobacteriota; class Terriglobia; order Terriglobales; family Acidobacteriaceae; genus PALSA-350. Next base: position 45,428 of record CAVPKQ010000006.1, read on the forward strand.
AAGCGCCGACCTGCTGGATGGACTCCTGAGCAAAGTCCCAACGCCGATGGTGGAACGGCAATTGCTGAACGATCTGAGCACCGTCTATGCCGGGTATTTTGTATCGCTCACCAATCAGGGCAGGATGGCAGATGCGTTCCGGGCCATCGAGCGCGCGAGGGGACGGGTGGAGGCGCAGACGCTTGCTCACCACGAAGTGATTGCGCCGGGCGAGCCGGATGCTCCACAGGCTCGCCTGACGAGTCTGAATGTTCAGCTACTCAACACCGACGATCCAAAAGTGAGAAGCAGTATCCTGGCCGCCATTTACACTGCGGAACAGCAACTCCCCGGAGGAGCATCGGCGATTGATATACCGCCGAAACCGGTTCCACTCGCGGAATTGCAGCGTGACCTGCGACCGTCTGAGCTTCTTGTCGAATACGTGCTGGCCGATCCGCATTCCTATGCGCTCGCGGTAACACGAAGCGCGGTTCATCGCTACACACTGCCATCGAAGGCCGAATTGGAAGAGGAAGCAACGCGGTACCGATCCGAGCTTATCGAACAGAAGACGGATTTGCCTCTGGCACAACGCCTTTTTGATGGGCTGCTGGGCGGCATACCGGAATTCAAAGAGAAGCAGGCCGTGATCGTGATTCCCGACGGCAAGCTGCACCTCTTGCCATTCTCTGCGCTTGCAAACTCCGGGGATTACATCCTCAATTCGCATTTGGTGACGGTGGCGCCATCGGGAACCGTGCTCGACATGCTCAGGCACCGTGCAGATCAAACGGCAAAAGAAGACTTGCCGTATTTGGGAGTAGCGGCTTGGATCTCCAAACCGCCCTCGACGACATTGATTGCATACATCCGCAGGGCCGTCTCTGGACCAGAGCGTAAGGAACTGGTTGCCCTGCCGGCAAGCCGCAACGAGGTGGAGACCATTGCCACCGATCTTCCCAGGCCAAGCACAATTCTGCTGGGCGATCGTGCCACCGAAACAAACTTCAAGCGACTGCCACTCAGTCAATACAACGTCATCCACCTCGCCCTGCATGGATACGCAAATTCCGAATTTCCGGATCGCTCCGCTCTTGTCTTCGCGCCTGAAGACCCGCCTGTGGATGACGGACTCCTCCAGGTGCGCGAAATCAGGCGACTCTCTCTCAATGCCAGCCTCGTCACGCTGTCGGCCTGCAACACAGGCGTTGGTCCTGTAGGCGAAGACGGAGTAGCAAATATCGTCAACGCCTTCATTGAAGCGGGAGCCCAGAGCGTCGTCTCGACGCTCTGGGAGCTTGAAGATCATGCGACTGCGCAATTCATGATTGATTTTTATCGGCAGCTTGGGAATGGAGTGGGAAAAGCGGAGGCGTTGCGGCAGGCGCAACTCGACATGCTGCACTCCGGCGCGCCGCCCTATTACTGGGCCGGATTCGAGCTGGTAGGAGAACCAAGCGGCAGTCTCCTCAACGGATCGGGCAGAGAAATTTCTTTTAGGAGCGGTCGATGACCACGAATTCAAAAGCGCAGCCAGACTTGCCCCTCAACATTTCTGAGAAGGACCGGCATGTCATTCTGGAAAATGTCCTCAAAGCCTTGCAGAAACGGTTCTATTCGCCGGAGAAGTTAAATGAAGACTGGCAGGCGGCGGTGGAGTGCCACAGACCGCTCATTGAAGGAGCGGCAACTGCGGAAGCCTTTGAGCAGGCAATGACCGACCTGCTCACGGAATTGCACACTTCACACCTGGGTTTCTTTCACCGCAGCGCCCGCAGAGCATCCAGCCGCGCCGCGCTCAGCGCGACCTACCTCGCCGATGACACGCCCTATGGAAAGCGCTGGATCTTCCAGGATGTCCACTCCTGCGGAGCCGCCAGCATTGCCGGCATCGCACCGGGGGATATCCTGCTCAGCGTTGATGGCCGTGACATCGTGCCGCCCGAGCATCCGGTCTTCTCTATGGGAAAGCAGACCAACCTGGAGATAGTCGGCAAGGATGAGCAACGACGCAACGTGCCAGTCGATGTGGCCCGCCCCAAAGGGAAAAAGCTCCACTTCATTCAGCCAACGCTCGTGGAGGCCCGGCGCCTGGGAGACGGACTAGGATATCTGAAGGTTGCGATGTTCCCCGGTATGGTGGGCGTCGAAGTGGCAAGCGCGATTTCGAGCGAGGTGGAAAACCTGGGTGCAGTCGAAAGCCTGATCATTGACCTCCGTGGAAACACTGGAGGCGGCATCGGCGCACTGCGCGCCATGAGCCTGCTTACACCGGAAAAACTCCCGGTTGGCTTTGCTCTTGATACACGGCGGGTCGTGGCGGACCTCGATTCGGAGAAACTCCGCTATCCACGCTTCTCACGCATACCATCTTCAACCAAGACCCTGTGGCTGCTTGCATTACAGTTTGCGCCTGCGATGCTGAGAAAGAAACCCATCGTGCTCCAAACGGAAGGACTGGGTAAAAAGCCGTTTCATGGGCAGGTCGTATTGCTCGTGAATCGACACACCGCGAGCGCCGCCGAAATGATTGTCGCGTTTGCGCGAGAAAACAGGCTGGCTACAATTATTGGCGAGAAGACCGCTGGTCGGCTTCTCTCTGCCACATCCGTGAAGGTTGGAAAAGGTTTCAGGCTCGCGCTTCCCACCGGGGCTTATTACACATGGAAGGGAGCGGTTCTCGAAGGGACTCCCATCGAACCCGACGAACTCATGGATTTCGATTGGCTAGACCGACGACTTGGCAACGATCGACAACTCGATTACGCCATTGACTATATTCGCAGTGTCGCGTCGAAATTTCATCGCCCTGCTTCTCAGGAGGACTCCGGCGCGGCACAATTCAAATCTGAATAGATTGGTCAGGTGGAGAGGGCGGACCAGGAAGCGCCTTGAGCATGCCTTCGATCTCCGTTGCATACTCTGCTACATCGGTCTTGAGCGCGATGATCTGCGCTACGTCCCAAGAACCCATGATCCCGTCCGTAGACTTTCCGTTGCGATGGACAATGTCGTGCCGGTCGCTGACGCCTTTCGTGATACTCGCGGACGGCTTCGGTAGGTTAACACCAAATGCCTGGCTGTAGAGCGCTTCGGTGACCTTTAGGCGATGCCAAATTGTCTTGCCGAGCAGGCTTCTTACATCAGCTTCGATCGTAGGCAGCCTTTTGAAAATATCGCTGAGTGAGATCTTCTGGTTTCTGAAATGCGTGCTGTTGTGCACGAAATGCTCCAACAGGTCACGCCTACTGAAAATTAGTTTGGAAAAGGCGTCACCGAGATATGTTTCGAGGGCCGTAATGACATTGACATACAATAGCCGGTAGATGAGCGGCTGATCGTTTTTTGCTCTTCGTCGCTTGGCGGTTTCCTCGATCTGAACCAAGGTCATCATCAAAGCGGTGTATGGATCATCGCTGTCTTGGGGTAGCCAAGTCGCCATATAGTCGTTGGCGAGATCGCTCTCGTCCGGCCTCGGTGACCAAGTAGGCGTGATGTCGCTTAATTCATCGGACAATTGATCAATAATGTCGTCGTTTACGACACCTGAGAACTCGTTCTGTAGCTCATCTGCGGCATAGGTTTCCGGACCCCAGATCCACTGATATCCACCCTCTGAAGAATCGTAAGGAAGTTCGTCTGGAGACATGAAGTGGTCTTCGAACCAGTGCCGCATGAGGTCGAGTTGGTCGTCAACGGCCAGTTTGTTGAGCTTGGAGGCCACGACATGCCTACCTGTCTTCGGGAGAAAATAGCTGCTGCGTTTTCGAGGCATGGCCAATTTTACGACCCTCAGTCGGTTGGGACACTCAGCCGATATAACCGCCATTCATTGGCAAGATTCGCGGGGAGACGCGCCCAGCTCTCAGCGAGAGGTGACTAATTGGAAGGCCTCCAAAAGGTCGGCCGGAAGGACGTCGGGATCATCTATGAAGAGGTCGGCAAACGCAGCACGATCGCCTTTCGGTCTAGCGAGAAACATCAAGACTGCACAGAGGGACGTTGTTCGGAGGAATGCATAGTACCAATCCCAGAACACGCTGGGGACATAAATCGGGCCGTTGCTGCACCGGAGATCGCCATTAGTAAAGCCAGGGCGGGAATGCGCAAAGTCGCACATGTTCCGGTACAGATGTCGGCTGTATCCTCCCTGCGACCCTGCTCGTCTCGCATCCCATAACGACTCGTGTCCCTTGGACCTTAAGCCTTGATTGAATGCGACGAGAGAAACGTCGCTGGACAGGAGATCGCATGCAGTTCCGAACTTGAACTCAGTTGAGCCCTTCCGCCATTCCTCGTACAACGGGGTTCTGGTGAGCGCCGCACATGTTCCGATTGTCATAAGCTCAATCACGTTTCTGAGAGCTGAGAACGCCGTCCGGTAATAGCCATGCAGAGAATCAAAAAGCGAAGCCTGAAGATCGTCGTGCGCATCTAGCATCGGAACAAACAGAGCATCTTCGGCTTCGCCAGTTGCCTCGATCCAGCGCCCCCAAAACCAATACACCTCACCGAGAACCTGTCCACGATGGTCTGAAGTCCTGATTGCGACATCGTCAGGCAGGTCCATAATACCGTGCCATGTTTTCTCTGAGATCAGGTCTGAAGGCGGCGGGTCAGGCTCGTCGCTGCCGAGCGCAAAGTCTTCGGGTCCGAGGACGACTCGAACTGCCCGGAAATCGCTCTGGGATAGTCTCTTCGTCATTTGTCGCTCCGCAAATCCGTTCTTGAGTCTTTTGTTGAACAATGATATTCACATCGATCTCGAAGAGACACCCAACTGTTGATAACAGCCCTTAGCGCTCATCGAAGGCTCACCCACCACAACCTTTCGGATATGCGCTTACCTGATTCGAAGCGGATAGTAGTATGCCGCCTGATCCTGTTCATGGGTCGTGGACAGATAGTACCGACCGGCTTTTGCGTGCCGTAAATCGAGATCGGCCAGTATAATTTCTCGCTTTCCACTGCTGGTCGCAGTGGCGGCGGCCTCTGCGACCAATCCATTTCCGCTCGGATCGTGAGTAACCGCCACCCCATACCTCCCAGGTGAGCTGAATCGCGGCAAGATAATTCTCACCCTAACGAGCGCGGCAGGCAGGGAGACAGATTGCAGTGGGCCCGGTTGCTGACCTCGAAATGCGCCGGTGTCCCACAAGTTAACTGTTTCTGCAATTGGGGCCGTGTTCGTGGCCAAAGAGCGATTTCCCATTTCGTATCGAGTGATTGTGACGATTGCAGCAATGAGTACGCAGACCGCAATAGCGGTTGCGAACACAAGTTTTTTCTGGCGCGAACGCTGCTCGCGGCGCAGCGCCAATAGCCGATCCATACAGATTGGGCACGTTGCGGCATGATCGACTCGCAGGTCCGACAACGCAATTTTTCTTGATCTGCGCGCCAAGTCTTCCAGAAAAATTTCATCGGGGCATGGACCGGCAACGATCGTGTCGCCCGCCAGCACACGTTCCTGATGACGCTGCGCAATCCATTTCTCGAATCGGTCCTCAGCCCGTGAGGGCCGACGCCAGTTCAATCGCATCGAGGAAAATCTCCAGACTGGGAGAGGCTTCGAACAACCGATTCTAACTCCCGGAAGTATGCGCGGCGTACCGCTGTGTGATCCATGCCCAATTGCTTCGCAATCTCCCGCCACGAATATCCCAGCCAGCGCCAATGAACGATGGAATTCGCAAACGGGGACAATGCTGCCAACAACTCCTTCGCATACACCTGCTGCTCGATCTCCGGTCGGCCAGCATACATTTGTTCCAGATCGGCAAGCGAGCCATGCGAAAGCTCGCGGCTGCGCTTAGCCGCAATTTGTTTGGCGTGTCGACGAAGGACGCTCTTGATGCGCGCCGTCAATTTGTCGATAGGCGTGCCCGGATGCCGCCCAAGGTAATCCGAGGCATTTTGAACCGCGTGGTCCATCAGGTCGTGCGCGGAATCGCGGTCGTTCAGGTAGGTCCAGGCGCAAAGAACAGCATAGGGCCACGCTGCTTGGGCAGCGGCGTCCAGTGCCTGATCGGTAGCTGGCTGCCCCGTTGAATAGGCCCAACTCCACGTCAGATCTTGCCAGCGAGTATCTTTTGGCGGCATTTGCGAGCGTCTGCCCGAGGGGGATTAAACCACCAATTTCAAAAGTATAGGCGATGATTTTGCTGGGTATTCAAATCCCCGTGCCCCAAAACGCCTCTGGAGATGCCTTTAGTAAGTAACGGAACACACCTCTCAATGATTCCGATGAGGCAGTGCGCAAGTCCGCCAATGTTGAGAAGCGGCGGTGCCATGTGGCGCGGGCGACATTAAAAGCCAATCTCAATGGGGCTGAGGACGGCTACAGTAGCCGACCCACAACCGTGCTGCACCGTGTCCCGAGCCGTCGGAGTTCTTCCCAATCCTCTCACAGCGTGATCTCGGAGCAACGCCATTTTTCACCACAGGAGCAAGCCGCTATCCGATATGCGATCAGCCTGGTTCAAGGAAAGTGGAAAATCGGCATTCTCTCCCGGCTTCAGGAAGGCCCGGTGCACCTCGGAGACTTGCGCAGTTTGTTCCCGGCCGCATCCAAAAAGATGCTGACTCAGCATCTACGGCAGATGGAGAAAGATGGGATCATCGTTCGCACCGATCTAAGTGGGAAAGTCCCCCACGTTGAATATTCTCTGTCGAAATCGCTCGGGCTATCCGTAGTAAACCTGATCGACTTCTTGGCTGAGTGGAGCGCACAGCACTCTGCTTCAACAGTTGGAGGCGTACATTCCGGAACTAAACCGACGAGCTATAGTTCCTCGACCCCGAACCGGGAGGAATCTGGCCAGCTAAAGGCGCTGACGTCATCTTTCACAGATGCAGTTGCAAAATGAACGGCTCATCTTCCAGCCGCCGACACTGTCTTTGTAAATCAGGGCTGATCCCCCCACGGCCCAGCCCTTGGACCCACTTGGTTTTGGTAGCAATTTGGTAGCAAATAGTGCCCGGTGGACCGGTTTTTTGCCACTCCGCCGGTATTTAACTCCTTTGTTTCCTTCAACCGGCTGGTATCTCGCTACCTTGACACGGTAGAGGTCAGGAGTTCGAGTCTCCTCGTGCCTACCATATTTTCAATAACTTACAGCATCTTGACTGCTGGGTTGGTAGCATTTGGTAGCAAACGCTGCGAACCTTTACGCGATTTATGCGTTTGAGCAAGTATTGTGTAGACCGATCCGACCATCTGCTTCACACTCTCCGGCAATTCCTGCATGTACTCGTTGGCCGTGGTGTCGGCCTTCGCATGCCGTAGATGCGCCTGGATGTCCTTCAGCGAACCCATCTTCTGCGCATGTGTCGCCGTGGTCCGACGCAGATCTGAAAATTCAGCTTCGGAATCTCCAGCCTTGCGGCGAGAGGTTTGAGAACCCGATTTCTGTAGTTCCCTGTGTCCAGAAAGCCACCTTCCGAGTTCGGAAAAATGAACGCGTCCGGTGAGCTGTCCGGGCACTCCAGCTTGCATTGCAACAACTCAGCAGTCAGCCCCGGTGGTGGGTAGACCTCTCCGAGACTCTTCCTCGTCTTGCCGAAAGGCCTGATCTGACCCTTGTAGACGGTTTCAGTGATCGCCAACGTATCGACGTCATCGAACGAGCGCCAGCGCAGAGCGAACAACTCGCTCGGACGCAGCGCTCCAGTCATATCCAGCATGAGCAGAATCCGGTCGCGTCTACTGCTCTTTGCCAGAGCTTGCCGGAGCTGTTCCCAAGTGAGAACTCGCTTATCCTTGGGCTGAAGGTGGCTCGGTACTTTCAGCTTCCGGGTTGGGTCTCGGAGCAGAAATTCCTGCTCGATGGCCTCGTCGAAGATCGATTTCAGATACGAGCGCGCGTGCTTGACACGATCCTGAGACAGGTATGCGGCCAGGTCGTTCAGGCGCGTTTGCAGCAAAAATCTGTCGATACAAGCAGGAGGATGCGATCCAATAGGATAGAGCAGCGTGTTAGAGCAGTATCACCGCCATTGGTACTGCCACTATCAAACCTATTCCGATACCGGCGATCAGATCAGACGGGTAGTGGTGCGCGGCTGCCATGCGAGCCCAGCAGAGGAGCAGCAGCATGCCCACGAGGATAGGAATAAATCCATGGTGATTCCAGCTTAACAAGACGCCCATTACGATTAACGTCATACAATGACCGCTGGGAAACGAGTACCGGTCCAGGCAGCGCGACTGAACCGCTCGCGCGACCGCAAGATGGCAGGGGCGAATTCGCGCCAATCGCGGCTTTGTCATGAAGTAAAGAATGAACGAGATAGCTGCGGAAAGGGCGGCTGTCAGCAGCAATCGCCACTCCTCGCGAAGCAATAGAAATAAGAGCAGGAGCGTGTAGATCCAACCGTCATAGAGGAAGTTGGTCAAATGCAAAAGCATGCGAATCGGCTTTTGCCGTGAAGAGTCCACCACCCTGGCCACGATGGGCAGCTCCCGGCAATTTAGGCGCAGAAACACCTGATCGACTCGCGCCCGGTAAGCCGACAGCGATGCTACACCATAATTACTAACCGCCATATCTCTCCGCTTCTCTTCCTGCCTCGCGTTCCAGTCCGGAACCTGCTGAATTCTCCATGCCTGCATTCCACAAGAGCATCACCTGCTTAAGCCTCGATTGCGCCCTTGGCGACGGCGCCTTTGTTTTTCGGTCTCATCCAGATCCGGCCCACCACGACGAGAATAGCTAGCAGAACAGCGCAAAGGGCGAAGACCTCGCGGACACCTATATGCTCGGCCAGGATCCCGCTGAGGATGAGGCCGGCTATCTGTGCGGTAAAGATGGCGGACATCACGGTAGAGCCTACACGGCCCATCAGAGGGGGCGGGGTCCTTTGCTGGATCATGGTCTCAGAGGGAACGAAGATGGCGGCGAACGCAAAACCTATCACGAACTCGGCGAGGAAAGTGGACCAAGTCTGAGCTATTACCGCGAGAAGCAGCAGGCCCACTGCGATACCTCCGAGTCCTGAGTAGACCAGGAGTGTGTTCTTTACGTTTTTCGCGAAGACATTCAGAGAATTGATACCGGTGACCATTCCTATGCCGACCATAGCACTGGCGATGCCGAAGACCCTCGTCGAGGCATAAAGGGTATCGCGCACGTACAGCGCGGTGAGGGGGGCGAAGCACCCGATCACAAACATCCCACAGGCGAGCGCGACAATAACGAAGAGTAGCCCCGCGTCATGCACAATGAAGATGAGTCCCTGCTTCATGTCGGTCCACACTCGCTTCAGGGCAGACTCTTTTGAGGGAGCGGCGCCGGTTGACGGGCGGTCAGCTGCCGTCCCTGCCGGATGGGTGAAAACTACGGAAGCAATAAGGCATGCGGAGCCGACAAAACTGGCGGAGTCCATGACATAACAGCTGGCCGCACCGACAGACTCAACCAGAAAGACCGCGAGAGCCGGACCGACGATCCGCATACCGAACGTTACCTGCTGCATCAGGGCGTTGGCGGAGCTGAGGCCGCGGAGAGGGACGGCGAAACGGATGGCGACTCCCTGTGCGGGTCCGAAAAAACTCGAGATAATGCTGATGGCGGCCAATGCGGCATAGAAATGCCAGATTCGCGTGGAGACCAAAAGCAAGAGTACGAGCGCCGCGCGGATTGCATCGCTCGAGACCATGGTGGCCTTGAGCGGCCAGCGATCTACAAAAACTCCCGCAATGGCGCCGAGGACGGCGATAGGAAGAAGGAAGGCGATCTGGACGCCGGTAACCTGCTGGGCGGTTGCGTGGAGCCGGAAGGTGAGCACACTGATGACCGCGTAGAGAGCTAAAAAATCGCCAAAGACCGAAATGACCTGCGCATACCAGAGGTGACGCATCATGGGGATGCGCAAGACCGCGCCCATGGATAGCGGAGAGGAATCGCTGTCCGGGACCGGTGATGCAATAGGCGAGTTGGTGGAGGCGGTGTCCATCTCTGTGTACCTATGCCAACCTGAGCGAACTTATGCTGCCGATCCTCCGGTCGCGAGCAGTGGCCTGATTGAGTGCCCTGGTAAAGGTGAAGCTATATTAGCCATTTCCGGTCTTGGCAAATAGGAAAACGAAAGCGGCTGCACTAGCGGACGGGTGCAAGTCGTCATCAGCGCATGAGCAACCGCCCGGTTTCGGTCTCCACTTCAATTCCGGTAATGAACCTCCCCGGAGATCAAAAAATAGACACTATCCGATCGCTCCGTCAGAGGCTTCGGAAAAATACTTTGCGTAGTTAAAGGGCCAATGCTGCCACCATTGCCGGGTGGTTTCGTCCGGAATTTCAACCAAATCCTCCGCTTCCCGCCCTGGGAAAAACTCCGGCGGATAGCATTTGCCGTTGTAGACCACGGGAGGCAGAGCCAGAAGAACATAGGGAGCGCCCATCCCTACATACGCCATGGAGCTAGGTCCATTCGCCTGTTTGGCTGCCGCGCCCGCGATCGCTTGAAGAAAGTGAAAGGGAATGGAGAACGGAAAGGGAATCCCGACCGTTCCTTTTGCCGGCTGGGGTTCAGCCGAGCCGCCCGATATCGCGCCCGAGCTAAGAATCATCTTGACGATTGGAGCCAAGGGAGACGCCGCATAGACTCCGGTTGGATTGGCCTTCGTAAGAACATCGGCGGAGATGGCCGGATTGATCAAGTCGGAAGGCGCTTCATGCGTAGGCGGCAACTGAGGAGCGGTGTCCAGGGAATTGGAGACGTTGTAGGAGAAACCGGCGTTGCTGAGAGCCAGATTATAGTTGGAAGCCATGGCAGTATTGCCGCATTTCGGGGTTGCGAAGCTATAGCATTTGATATTGATCTTCTTCGAAGGAACCCCTCCGGCTTTGATCCAAGCCGAAAATAGTTGAGCTGCCGATGCGCCCAAACTATGGCCGGTTACATAAAGATCGATCTCGCTTTCTGCCAGGTCGTTCAGAATCGACCGAAGATTCGCCGGCACCACAAGCCCTACGGTTAAAGACTCGACGGCATCTCGATAGCCAAGGTGCACCAAAGGGATCTGCTGCGGCGGCTCCACGGTGGCGTCAGCGGCCTCTCCCCCGGCAAGCGCGACCGGCGGATCTATAACAGGGAAAATATAAGTCTCGTCGCTGCGGAAGTAACTCAGATTAACCGGCCCGGCAGGGATAAGAATGCCGGCCACATCTTCCATGGCGGCGGCGGGATTCAAAGTCCCGGCAAACGCGATGGCATACGCATTCCGTTCCGCATTGTAGGCAAAGATCGCGCTGTTGACGCCTGTGCCGGTGCTCAATCGTGAGGTCACAATCGATTCCTGCCAAGGCTTCTTTGAGTCTTTCGACCGGACTCCAGGCGTCCAGCCTTCCGGCCAGATCGGCGTGCGGGGGTATGGATACGTAGAGCCATTGTCGTTGGGCAGCGGGTTGTCGCTATCATCGGTGGGCACGAGACCGGCCGGGAAAGGGGCGAACGCCACCGGCCCGAGGAAATTGGCCGCGGTGCACATTCCGAGAAGTTCCAGCGCTTCATCTTTCGCGAAACCTGGTCTTGACGGTCTCAAGTGCAGCTCTGGTTTAGAAGACTTCGGTTGGCCGGTTTTGGCCGCGGCGGCTTTGCGGGTGTGAGGGGCTGTAGTGTGCTGCTTTGTTCGTCTCTTTGCCATTGGGGCAGTCCTTTCTTGGGGCTGATTCGCTGTCGAATATTCAACCTATGCTTTGATACCCATTCGCGCGCCGCCGCTGACTACCGGCGTTAGCAGCATGGAAATCTTGCTCTCCTCGAAGTATTGATCGGTCGCCATTTTGCTCCCCTTCCAGCTTCCGTAATCGTCAATGATCAATACGCCGCCTTTCGCCAGCCGAGGATACAAGTGGGCCAATTCATGATACGTAGACTGATACAAATCGGAGTCCAAGTGTAGGAAAGAGATCTGGTCCGGAACCTGACCCGGTATTGTGTGTTCCACCATTCCCTTGACAAAACGGATGTTCTCTTCCGGGTATCCCGTGGATTGCATGTTCCGCTGAACCTCTTCAAGCGGAGCATAAAGAACTCCTGCATGGCCGCCGCGCAGCCAAGTCGTGAGATTCATCGCCAGTTCAAACGGGCCGGCCCCAAGGCCGCCATCGTGTTTGAAAATCTCCGGCATGCCCTCGTAAGTGTCATAAAGATAAAGCTTCCGGTCCGAACCTCCGCATCGGAGGAAGGCGCGGGCGGCAATCATCGCAGTCCCGCCCTTCCACACTCCGCATTCTACGAAGTCTCCGGGAATACCCGCTTTTGCCACATAGGATGCGGCTTGATAGGTCGCATACATTGCTTTCAACGGGGTGAGAGTGTGGTCCTGGCATGTCTTGTAAATCTCCAGGAAGCCAGGTTCGAGGTCCGCGGCAGGCTCAATGCCCATGTCCATCCAGAGCTGTTCCTGGAGACGGGACAACTTGACAAAGACAGGGAGCAGGATCTGCTCCTGCATCGTCGATATATCGGCGAAAGAAGGAAGATTGACGATATTCATGATTTGATATATGCCTCCACGACATCTGGTGTGAGAATTTGGTGCGCTTTGACCGCGGACATCCGGATGGGATTTGGCTCCCACAATTCCGCTATTCGGGGAACCAGTAGGGCATCGGCTAGCGCCAATCCGAAAGACTGATTCCCTACAAAAAGCTTCGCCCCTGCAACCACCTGGGCGAAGTCCAGCAGACTGCTAATCTTGTAAAACTCAAGGTCGAAATAACTGCTGCGGAAGACTTGCCATTCTTCTTCGAGTCCCACAAAAACAGAACGGCTCGCATATTTCTTCAAACGAAGCCAGTCGAGCTTTCCGCAATAGCGGCCGGTCTTAGACAGCACAATGTCAGCGATCGGTTTTTTCGGGATGCCATTCATCCAGGGGATGTCCGGATCGGCCTTGCCCGGCAATCCAACGCTCTCCCAATGAAATTGCGGCATGTTGATTTCCAGGTTTGGAATCACTCGCCGCCGGATTTCTGCGGCAAAGCTTCCGAACAGCAGGCCTGCGGCCTTATCGGTTTCTGCTTTGACGATGTTGAAGATGTGAGCCGGGACGGCCTTGCTCCGGAAGCGGTCGAGATCATGGGTTAACGGCTCCCCCTTATACAAGGCTGCGCGATGAATATAGTCCTGAGTTTGCAGGAGCTCGATCATCATTTCAGCAGCCTCTATTCCAAGCGGAGGTTTTTCCGGGTATTGAGTCACATGATCCACATAGAAAACCCCGCCGCCTAGCGCGCGAACCGCAGGCAGGCTATAGATGATGTCGCCGAGTTTTCCGCTATGTCGAAAGGTATTCAATGCTATTCCAATTCGGTTCTAGTCTTGTTCGGTTCAAGCACACCGATACTGCGGGCCACACTGCGCAGGCTTTGAACCCACACCCTGGGCAGGAAGGACTGCGCGCTCACGCCGATCTGAAAGAGGTCGGCGCCCTGAAGCGGGATTCTGAATTCCTGCATGCGAAAGACCGGAATGAAGGCGTTCAACAGCCCGTTTTTCACTGCGTACTCCAGGACTGCCGGCTGGATAGTTTCACCGGGAGAAAGCTGGTCGATCACATCTCCCAGTGTTGAAAGCATTTTTCGGAATATCAGAAACGTGCCGGAGAACCGTGCGCCCGCCCGCAAAAGCCTGTCCACTAGATCGCCGAGGCTGCCCGAGGTAGGAAGCGATCCCAGCGGAAGGGAATCCATAAACCTCTCGATGAGGCGCTTGAGGAGGTTGCGGGAGACTTCGTCCTTCGAGACGCTGAGCTCCGATAGAGCAGCCAGAATCTGCCCTTCGTCACGCAGGGGCAGCGCCACGAAGAGAAGGATCAGGGATCGTCTCTCGGAGATTGTCAGAGCGCCCGTCAGGGCCCAATCCAACAACACGATGTCGCCGGTCGCCTGGTCGACACGCAGATTTCCCACATGGGGATCGGCATGGAAAGGAGAGATTTCCTCGGTGGAGAAAAGAGGACGGGCCACCAGGGACTCGACCAGTCTGCGGGCGAGCCCCCGGCGGCGCTGGGGATCATCGCGGAAGGCATTGGTGATCTTGACGCTGCGCTCTTCGGTCATCGCAGTGATGGTGTCGGTGGAGAGGGCGGCGATCGGCCGCGGTATCCGGATGCCGGGAACCCCGGCGTAGCGTTGCGCCGCCGCAATCAAATTGCTTCGCTCGCTGACAAAGTCCGTTTCGCGCTCATACAGCTCGCGCACGCTATCGAGGATGGCCCGCAGGTTGAGCTTGCCGAGATCGTAACTTTTCTGGTTTGCATCGAAATAATCGGCGAGCTCGGCAAGCAAGTTCATATCTTCCTCAAAGTACCTGGGGATGAATGGCTTGAGTACCTTAAACACGCCCGGTTGAGTTGCAACATCCGGCGAGTTCGGCGATGTAAATCGCAACAAAGCGCTGACGCTGCCTTCGCCGTAGAGCCCCGGCTGCAACTCCACACCGTGCTGAGCCAGCACGCCTCCAATCTGCTTTTTGACCTCGGATCGGATTTCCGGCTCATCGACCTCACGTATTCCATCTTCCAGGGCCATAAGGCGCGCGCGGAGGCCATAGTCAAGGTTGGTGTTGCGCGCCAGTGTCTGGCCGATCTTCTGGAAAACTGGGACGCGCCGGATGAAGGCGACGATGCGGTCTTCGAGCGATGTCGCTAAGGGAAGCGTGAGTTGTTCGATGAGTTTGGGTATGAGGCGATCCGGGGAGAGCCGCGCGCCGATGAAGTTAAAGCCGTCGCGCACCACGGGCCGCCATTTTTCATAGACCGCCGGTACAAGCTCCTCAATGGGAAGAAATTCCAGGAACATCTGTTCCAGGAGCTTGCGATGCGATTGCCAGTCCACCTGCGCAAGGGCCTTCTCCAGCTTCGGCGTATCGACCTGGCTGCCCGAGATAGCCGCGTACAGAGAGGGCGCAACGTCTTTGGGCAGGACTTCGAGTAAGCGCGCGAGAGTCGCCGATTTACCATGCATGGACGATGGATCCATAGGAGTCTGACCTCTTTCAGGAGCCGCGCCGGAGAAGAATGACAATCAAGGAGATGCACGCGATTTC
>CAVPKQ010000007.1:0-44671 GCA_963705665.1 uncultured Acidobacteriaceae bacterium
GAATGAGAAGGTAGCACAATGGCCAAGTCAGCAACAGTGGTTCGCGACACGCAGCCCGTGACCGACAAGGCGGCTAAGCTGGTAAGCAAGGCCGCGAACAAGATCGAGAAGCAGGGCGGGGCCGGGCCGGTGGGTCCTGGCGGAAACCAGATCACTGGATTCTTTACCAGAACAGTAGATTTTTTGAAAGACGTGCGCAGTGAAATGCGCAAGGTGGTTACACCTTCGAAGGAAGAAGTGCGCACGACGACAACCGTGGTGATCCTCACGGTTTTTGCCTTCGCGGCGTTTTTCTATGTAGTGGATGGGGTTCTTGGCCGGACTGTTCAGGCCTTGTTGCACTGGTTGGGCGGCACCCAATAAGCGCCCGAAAGAGAAATCGATGACGCAGGAAAACAATCAAGCGGCTCCCGTGCTCCCCCCTGGGGACCACCCGGGTCAACCTGTGCAGGAAGGGCTGACGCCGCCTGCCAACGAGAGCTTCAAGTGGTATATCATCCACGCCTATTCGGGATTCGAGCGCAAGGTGAAGGAGTCGATCGAGGGCCGGGTGCAGGCGTTTGGGCTGCAGAACAGGATTGGCCGGGTGATGATTCCGACCGAGCCTGTGACTGAGATTTTCAACGGCAAGAAACGTACCGTGGAGCGGGTTTTTTTGCCCGGCTACGTTCTCGTCGAAATGGATCTGGACAATGATTTATGGCATGTGATCAAGAACACGCCGCGAGTGACTGGGTTCTTGGGGACCGGCGACAAGCCGGTAGCTTTGAACGAGGAAGAGGTGAGCTCGATTCTCTTCCGCAGCGACGTTTCCAAGGAGAAACCGCGGCTCAAGATCAAGTTCGAGAAAAACGAGTCGGTGCGGATTACCGACGGCCCGTTCGCCAACTTCAATGGCGTGGTCGATGAGGTCAATGAAGATCGCGAGACGCTGAAGGTGATGGTGACCATCTTTGGCCGGTCGACACCGGTGGAGTTGGAATTCGGCAAGGTAGAGAAGGCGGTTTAAGGGCAGTTGCCAGTGTGTGCGGGGACCAGGAAAGGTTCGATTTTTGATAATGCGCTTTAGCGCTGGCATCGGGAAACCCCAGGGCTAAAGCCCATTTCAAGGTCGGATGCGTTTCCGCTGGCCTGAAGTCCAGCTCCCCCTGCTAAAAGCAGGGGCTTCCACCCGATGGTCCCATTTTAGAAACTCTAAGGACGGACTGAAGGCCGTCCGTTCGAAGAAAAGGATAGCGATGCCTCCGATTAAGAAAGTACAGACCTCGGTCAAGCTGCAGATTGAAGCAGGCAAGGCGACCCCGGCTCCGCCGGTTGGCCCGGCGCTGGGCCAGGCTCAAGTCAACATCATGGAGTTCTGCAAGCAGTTCAATGCGCGCACGCAGAACAAGGAAATGGCCGGGCTCATCATCCCCGTGGTGATTACGGTATACGTGGACCGCACCTTCACCTTTGTGACCAAGACGCCGCCGGCGGCTGTGCTGTTGAAGAAGGCGGCCAACCTGGCCAAGGGCTCGGCTGCGCCGAATAAGGACAAGGTAGGCAAGGTGAGCGAGGCGCAGGTGCTCGAGATCGCCAAGCAAAAGATGCCGGACCTGAATGCGATCTCAGTCGAGGCGGCGGTTCGGAGCATTAAGGGAACGGCGCGGTCGATGGGGATTGAGATCACCGCTTGAGACTTGAGGGTGGAAATGTCTGCCAATCCGATAATTCAGCCAGATATAGGCTTAGCCTCATGCGAACCTTCCCGGTCAGAACTGCTGCTCCGGGACGTTCCATTGCCGGTCGTCATTCGTCCGGCTCAGCCACTGAGCGACAAGGATTTGCTGGCGTTTTGTGCGGCGAATAAGGGACTGAAGATTGAAAGTGATGGGGATGGAAGTATTACCGTCATGACCCCCGCCGGCCCCGAAAGCAGTCGGCTTAATCAACTGCTGGCCACGGAGTTGACACTCTGGTCCAGGCTGGCAGGCGGCATCGTATTTGGTCCCGATCTAGGTATACGCTTTCCCGATCAGATAATGCGGGGACCCGATGCGGCGTGGCTGTCCGCGGAGCAATGGAGTCAGTTGAGTCCGCAGGAGCGGGAGATTTTTCTCACCTTTTGCCCGGAATTTGTCGCTGAGCTGCGGTCCGCGAGCGACCGTGCATCAGCCAGCGAAGCGAAGATGGAATTCTGGATGAGCCGCGGCGCAGTAATTGGATGGCTTATCGATCCCAGGCGGAAGCTGGCCATGATTTATCGTCCGGGGTGCGAGCCGGAGACACTGCTTCAGCCGGAGTTTCTGGATGGTGACGGCCCCATTAGCGGTTTTCGCCTGGAAATGCGCCAGTTCTGGGAATGAGTAAGGAAGCATTGGAAAC
Source organism: uncultured Acidobacteriaceae bacterium (assembly GCA_963705665.1). GTDB lineage: Bacteria > Acidobacteriota > Terriglobia > Terriglobales > Acidobacteriaceae > PALSA-350. The sequence goes on from CAVPKQ010000007.1 coordinate 2,365, forward strand.
GGCTGCATAATTTCTGAGCGAAAAACTCTCACGCAATTTTTCCTGGAAAATCTGTGCTACCATCAAGAATGCGTCTCAAGCGACCGAGACGCATGTCAATGGTCCGCTTCAGCAGTCAACGGCGGCCAGCACCACGGCTGGACAAGTTAGCGTCCTAGGGCGGTGGGAGACGAGGAAGCATGTCAAAGAAGATCAGCAAGAATAGAGCGAAGGTGCGCGCGCAGGTTGAAGACCGCATGTACTCGCTCGCGGACGCAGTTCCGCTTCTCAAAAAAGTAAAATTCGCCAAGTTTGATGAGACGGTCGATTTGACGCTGCGTTTGGGCGTCGATCCTAAGCATGCCGACCAGATGGTGCGCGGCACCGTGGTCCTGCCGCATGGTCTGGGTAAGACCAAGAGGGTTGCGGTTATCGCGTCGGGGGATAGGATGCGCGAGGCTGAGGCCGCGGGAGCGGATATAGTCGGCGGCGAAGATATGGTCGAGAGGATCCAGAAAGAGAGCTGGACGGACTTCGACGCGCTGATCGCCACACCGGACATGATGAAGTCGGTCGGCCGGCTAGGCAAGGTCCTTGGTCCTCGCGGGCTGATGCCTAACCCAAAGACAGGCACGGTTACCAATGACGTGGCCGGGGCCATCCGGGAGATCAAGGCCGGCAAGGTGGAGTTTCGCACGGATAAGACAGCCTTGGTACACGTGCCGGTGGGCAAGCTTTCGTTTCCCCCGGAAAAGCTGATTGACAACGCGACCACGGTGATCACCAGCGTGGTGCGCGCCAAGCCATCGGCAGCCAAGGGCAAGTACATACGGGGCATCACCCTCAGTTCGACCATGGGTCCGGGGATCGCGCTTGACAGTGGCGTGGCGGAGACCGCCGCCAAGGCATAGATTCTGCCGGTTTGAGGATTTAGCGAAAAGGTTGGTTGAATGGCACTGACGAAAGCAGATAAGGCAGAAAGGGTCGAGCGCTTGGCGCACGAGCTGGAGAGTTCAACCAGCGCGATTGTAGGCACCTTTCGAAAGCTCACGGTAGCGCAGGATTTTGAACTGCGCAAGGCGGTCAGGAACGCTGGCGGCAGCTATCGCGTGCTCAAGAATAAGCTGGCGGCCCGGGCGTCGCAGGGCACTAAGGTGGAGCAGGCGCTGCAAGGACTCAAGGGCGTCTCCTCGGTGGCTTATACCAGCGGCGATCCGGTGGCTTTAGCCAAGGCGCTGGCCAAATGGGTGCAGGACAATGCCGAATTCTCCTTCAAGGTCGGCATAGTAGACGGCAAGCTGATCTCGGTTGATGAAGTCAAGCAGTTGGCGACCATGCCGGGCAAGGAAGAGCTCTTCTCGAAGCTGCTCTTCCTGATCAACTCACCGGCACAACGGCTGGCGACGGTGATCAACGCGGCCGGACGGGATATGGCGGTGGTGCTGAACCAGGGCGTAGAGAAGAAGAAGTTTACCGAGGCACCTCCGGCCAGCGGCGCGGCACAGCCTGCTGAGGCCAAAACTGAAGCTGCCAAGGCCGAACCTCCCAAGGATGAACCGGCTAAGACCGAACCTGCTAAGGCCGAGCCTGCGGCGCCGGTAGCCGATGCGCCATCGCAAACGGAAGCGGCAGGAACGGAGGCTCCGGTTGAGGGGCCGGCCGAGGGAGAGAAATAAAGGAAATGTGGTAAACGGCGTGGCGTCAGCGATTCCGAATACCCATGAGAGCTTGTATCGAAGAGCTAGAAAAATTTTACAAAGTTTCGTTTTACGTGGAGAGAAAAATGGCGGATTTGCAGCAGTTGGAAGAGCAGATTGTGGGCTTGACGTTGCTGGACGCGGCAGCCCTGGTGAAGAAGCTAGAAGAGCGCCTGGGCGTCTCGGCGGCAGCGGCGGCTCCGGTTGCCGTGGCCGGCGGCGGGGGTGTGGCAGCGGCCGCTCCGGTTGAGGAGAAGACCGAGTTTACCGTGATCCTCAAGGATGCGGGCGCGAACAAGATCAATACCATCAAAGCAGTACGGGAAGTGACCTCGCTCGGCCTAAAGGAAGCCAAAGACCTGGTTGACGGGGCTCCTAAGCCACTCAAGGAAAACATCAGCAAGGAAGAAGCCGAGACCATCCGCAAGAAGTTCGACGGGGTTGCGGGAGTCGAGGTTAAGTAGCAAGTTGCATGCCAAAGCAAGACGCGCTATTATTATTTTTAGCGCGTCTCTGCCATCGGATGTTACTTGAGCTTGGCGGAACGGTTTTTGCATACGGCTTTTTTGTCAATCGAACCGTATGTGACTTATAATTTTTGGCCCGATCCGGGCCGGCACATCTGGACAAGCGGGCGGCGGGTTTCCAGGTGTGATGAACGATCTGCTGTAGGGCGGCGCACACGCGGCTTATTGGAACCGGCAGGATTCAGACATTCCTATCTATCGGTCAAGTGCACAATTCGTTTGTGGCGCTCGTAGGGCGGTTCGCCCTCTCGGGCGTTTGCCGTTTTTCCGGTCGAGCTGCACGCGTCTTCCCATATTCGCAGGGCTTCCGCCCATCATCCGTCGGCTCAGGTTTTCAACCTGTCGAGCAGGCGGCAGCACGTTCCTCTGACGCTTGCCTGTCAGCAGGAGTTGCTTAGGCACTACAAAAATGCGGTGTTTTTGCCGGGCGAGGCGGCGAAGACATGTCAGCGCATAGGCCAAGCCAGAACCACCCAAAGAATGACCGCCAGACTCGGGCTGTCCTCTGTTGTTTCCTCGAACTTCGCGTACACGAGTCTCAGGAGTGATGCATGCCGAACGAGAACCGCGCCATTCGCAGCCGTCTCGATTTTTCCAAGATTCCAACCTCTATCCAGATTCCTAACCTGATCGAAGTGCAGCGCCGCTCCTACGAGCGCTTTCTGCAGATGGACAAGCTGCCGGCGGAGCGCGAAGACAACGGTTTGCAGTCGGTCTTCGTCTCGGTTTTTCCGATTACGGATTTTCGCAATATCTCACAATTGGATTTTGTGGATTACGCGATCGGCAACTGGGAGTGCAAGTGCGGCCACCTGAAGGGACTGCACCATCTGCGCACCGCATGCGTGAACTGCGGCGCCATGGTGATCACTGACCCCTTCCATCCCGGGGACGTGCTCTGCCAGAAGTGCGGAACGTATAACAAGAACACTCCGGATTTCTGCAACAAGTGCGGCGACCCGGTGGGGTTGCAGTTGAAGTACGACCAGGCGGAGTGCGAAGAGCGTGGCATGACCTATTCCGCGCCGTTGAAAGTGACGGTGCGCCTCACTATTTATGACAAGGATCCGGAGACCGGCGCAAAGACTATCCGCGACATCAAGGAGCAGGAGGTGTTCTTCGGCGACATACCGCTGATGACCCAGAACGGCACCTTTATCGTGAACGGCACCGAGCGCGTGATCGTGAGCCAATTGCACCGCTCGCCCGGCGTCTTTTTCGAGACGGCCAACAACCGTACCTACTTTCTGGGCAAGATCATCCCCTACCGCGGCTCCTGGGTAGAGTTCGAATACGATCAGAAGAACACTCTTTACGTCCGCATCGACCGCAAGCGCAAGTTCCTGGGCACCATCTTCTTGCGCGCCCTGGGGCTGCGTTCCGATGAGGAGATTCTCAAGACCTTCTATCTGGTCGACACCATCACGGTCAAGGACAACAAGCTGTTCTGGACGATCCCTGAAGGCGCGGAAAAGGGAACGCATCTGTTGGGAGCAAAGCCGGCGCATGCGGTGGTGGTGAAGGGCGAAGAGATTGCTCACTCCGGCCGCAAGGTGACGCCCAGCATCCTCAAGGCTCTGCGCAGCCACAAGATCTCGGAAGTGGAGATCGAGACCGCGGAACTGGACGGCGCGATGACGGCCGCCGACGTGGTAGATAAGGCGACAGGCGAAGTGCTGCTCGAGGCCAACCATGAGCTAACCGCCGACAAGCTGCACAAGATTACGGAAAGCGGCGTGACCTCGATCGAGGTCTTTTTCCCGGAGCGGGATGACGTCGGCAACATCATCACTAATACGCTGCGGCGCGATTCGGTGCGCAAGCCGGAAGAGGCGCTGATTGAGATCTACCGCAAGCTGCGTCCGGGCGACCCGCCGACACTGGACACGGCCACGGCGCTGTTTGAGGGCATGTTCTTCGATCCCCGCAAGTACGACTTTTCGCGCGTGGGCCGGCTGAAGTTCAACATCAAGCTCTATGAGTCGGCGGACGAGACGCAGTTGGATCGCCGCACTCTGACCCCGGAGGATTTCTACGGCACCATCCGCTACCTGCTCAAGCTGCGCAAGAACATCGGCGTAGTGGACGACATCGATCACCTGGGCAACCGCCGGGTGCGAGCGGTGGGCGAGTTGATGGAAAACCAGTTCCGTATCGGGCTGGTTCGCATGGAGCGGGCGATCAAGGAAAAGATGAGCGTTTATCAGGAGATGTCGACGGCCATGCCGCACGACCTGATCAACGCCAAGCCAGTGATGGCGGCTATCCGGGAGTTTTTCGGTTCGTCGCAGTTGTCGCAGTTCATGGATCAGACCAATCCCTTGTCGGAGATTACGCACAAGCGGCGTCTCTCGGCGCTGGGGCCGGGCGGCTTGAGCCGGGAGCGCGCGGGTTTTGAGGTTCGCGACGTTCACCCGACGCATTACGGGCGCATCTGCCCGATCGAGACGCCGGAAGGCCCGAACATCGGCCTGATCAGCTCCCTGTCGTGCTTTGCGCGGATCAATGAGTATGGCTTTATCGAGTCGCCTTACCGGCGGGTGCGCAACGGCCACATTCTGGACTATGTGCAGATCGCCAATGCCGGGGACAGCGGTTTGCGGGTCGGTGAGCACCTGGAGAAGCAGGAAGCGCTCAAGCTCAACAACCAGCTGCGCAAAGACAAGAAGCGGCCGGTGGAGTTCGAGCCGTTTTCCTTCTATCTCTCGGCATGGGAAGAGGACCGGCACACGATTGCCCAGGCCAACATCGAACTGGACGAGGCAGGCCGCATCGTCGAGGACCTGGTCAATGCCCGCCGTCAGGGCAACTTCGTCCTGGTGAATCGCGACGACGTGGACTACATCGACGTGAGCCCCAAGCAACTGGTCTCGGTAGCCGCGTCCTTGGTGCCGTTCCTGGAGCATGATGACGCCAACCGCGCGCTCATGGGCGCCAACATGCAACGCCAGTCGGTGCCTTTGCTGGTGGCCGAAGCGCCCCTGGTGGGCACAGGCATGGAAGGGGTAACGGCGCGCGATTCAGGCGCTGTCATCCTGGCCAAGCGGAATGGGCTGGTGGATTCGGTCGACTCCGAGCGCATCATCGTGCGCGTCGAGGGCGAGCATCATCCCACGCAGCTTTCCCGTGAAGTTGGGTCGGACATCTATCAATTGATCAAATTCAAGCGTTCCAACCAGAACACTTGCATCAATCAGAAGCCGATTGTCCGCAAGGGCGACCGCGTGCTCAAGGGGCAGGTGATCGCCGACGGACCGTGCACCGAGCAGGGAGAACTGGCCCTGGGCCGGAACGTGCTGGTGGCCTTCATGCCTTGGCGCGGATACAACTTCGAGGACGCGATCCTGATCTCCGAGAAGCTGGTGCGGGACGATTACTACACCTCGGTCCACATCGAGGAGTTTGAAATCGAAGCGCGCGACACCAAGCTGGGACCGGAAGAGATCACGCGCGATATCCCCAATGTCTCCGAGTCGGCGCTTCGCGACCTGGACGAGAGCGGGGTGATCCGCATCGGAGCCAAGATCAAGCACAACGACATCCTGGTGGGCAAAGTTACTCCCAAAGGAGAGACGCAGTTGACTCCGGAAGAGAAGCTGCTGCGCGCCATCTTTGGAGAGAAGGCAGGCGATGTGCGCGATGCTTCGCTGACGTGCCCGCCGGGGATTGAAGGCACGGTGGTCGATGTTCGCATCTTCTCGCGCAAGGGACAGGAGAAGGACGAAAGGGCCAAGCTGATTGAAAGCGAGCAGGTAGCCAAGCTCGAAAAAAACCTGGCCGACGAGATCCGGATTCTTACCGACGAGCGGTTGAAGCGGCTGGAATCGATTTTGGGCGGCAAGGAAGTGCTGGCCGACCTGCACGATGAGCGCACCAACAAGCGCCTGCTGGTGAAGGAGCAGATCGTCGATCGCGACACCATCGAGCGCATCTCGACGCGCAACCTGAAGCGTATTCGTTACGCCGATAAGGACCCGCGCGTGAATGAGCAGATCGACGAGATCGAGGAGATGACCTCGCGGCAGATCGATGTGCTGCGCAAGATCACCAACGAGAAGATCGGCAAGCTGCAGAAGGGCGATGAGCTGTCGCCAGGGGTCATCAAGCTGGTGAAGGTCTATGTGGCCATGAAGCGCAAGCTCTCGGTCGGCGACAAGATGGCAGGACGGCACGGGAATAAGGGCGTGATCGCGCGCATTCTTCCTGAGGAAGATATGCCTTACCTGCCCGACGGCACTCCGGTCGAGATCGTGCTCAACCCGTTAGGCGTGCCTTCGCGCATGAACGTGGGGCAGGTGCTGGAGACCCACCTCGGCTGGGCGGCGCACAAGCTGGGCGCAGCGGTAGCGGAGATCGTCGAGCGCAACCGCGACGCCAACGAGGTTCGCCAGGTGGTTACCGAGCGCTTTGCCAATACGGCGGCCTTGCGCCAACTACTGGAACTCGACGACGAGCACTTGCTTCGCGTAGCCGCGGGCATGAAGCGCGGTATCTGGTTCGGCACGGCGGTCTTCGACGGAGCCAAGGAAGCTGAACTGAAGGCGCTTTTGGCGTCGGCGGATCTTCCCAGCTCGGGCAAGACTCACCTGTTCGACGGCATGACGGGCGAACAGTTCGAACAGCCGGCGACAGTGGGTTATATCTACATGCTCAAGCTGTCGCACCTGGTCGACGACAAGATTCACGCGCGATCGATCGGACCGTATTCGCTTATCACCCAGCAGCCGCTGGGCGGGAAGGCGCAATTCGGCGGGCAGCGTTTCGGCGAGATGGAAGTGTGGGCGCTCGAAGCCTATGGCGCGGCTTACATCCTGCAGGAACTGCTCACCGCGAAGTCCGACGACGTCTATGGCCGTACCAAGATCTATGAGGCCATTGTGAAGGGCGAGGCGGCGATCGAGCCGGGCGTTCCGGAGTCGTTCAACGTGCTTATCCGCGAGTTGCAATCGCTTTGTCTCGACGTGGAGTTGATCAAGCAAGGGGCGGCGGAGAAGAAGCAGGCACTGCCCGCGGTCGCGGCTGCGGATTGAGCTTTCGCGGGCGCCTGGGTCCAAGGAATAGATAGCTTGAACCCAGGCGCCCCGTACCAAGATTGAAGTAAATAGGCCCTGTCCTTAAGAGCAAACGCTCCCGGAAAGGACAGCAAGCCCATAGCAGAATGAAGTCCGGGAACGTAGCCGGCATACTTCAGAGCAACCGACTCTGAAACGAGATGCCAAGGAGGGTCGTCTTGTACCGTTCCAGCCCATTTGAACTCACCAGCCCGATCACGGATTTTGACGCAATTCGCATTTCACTCGCCTCGCCGGAGAAGATTCGCAGTTGGTCACACGGCGAAGTGACAAAGCCGGAGACGATCAACTATCGCACCTTCAAGCCGGAGCGCGATGGGTTGTTCTGCGCCCGCATCTTTGGGCCGGTAACCGATTGGGAATGCCTCTGCGGCAAGTACAAGCGTATGAAGCATCGCGGGGTGATCTGCGATAAGTGCGGCGTCGAAGTTACTCTTTCCAAAGTGCGCCGCGAGCGCCTGGGTCACATTGAACTGGCCTCGCCTTGCTCCCACGTCTGGTTCTTCAAAGGCCTGCCGTCGCGCATCGGGCACCTGCTGGATATTTCGCTGCGCGATCTGGAAAGCGTGCTCTATTTCGAGAGCTACGTGGTGGTCGATCCCGGCGACGCGCCGGTGCGCGAGCGCGAAATCATCAAGGATGAGGCGCGCCTGCGCGAGCTTGACGCTCAGTATCGGCCGAGCGGGTTCAAGGGCATGATGGGCGCCGAAGCGATTAAGGAATTGCTCAAGCGCGTGGTGGTGGACGAGCTGTCCGTCGAGCTGCGCGAGCGCATGAAGATCGAGACCTCATTGCAGAAGCGGCTCAAGTATGCCAAGCGGCTCAAGGTGGTCGAGGCTTTCCGCAAGTCGGGCAACAAGCCGCAATGGATGATTCTCGATGTCATTCCGGTCATCCCGCCGGAGCTGCGCCCGCTGGTGCCGCTGGATGGCGGACGCTTCGCCACCTCCGACCTCAATGACTTGTATCGCCGGGTGATCAACCGGAATAACCGCCTGAAGAAGCTGATGGACCTGCATGCGCCTGAAGTGATCGTGCGCAATGAGAAGCGCATGCTGCAGGAAGCAGTGGACGCCCTGTTTGACAACGGGCGCCGCGGCCGCGTACTGCGCGGTGCGAATAACCGTCCGCTCAAGTCGCTTTCCGACACGCTCAAAGGCAAGCAGGGACGCTTCCGCCAAAATCTGTTGGGCAAGCGCGTGGATTACTCAGGACGTTCCGTCATCGTCGTCGGTCCGGAGCTCAAGCTGCACCAGTGCGGCCTACCCAAGAAGATGGCGCTCGAACTCTTCAAGCCGTTTATCTACCACCGGCTGGAACAGACCGGGCACTGCACCACCATCAAGCAGGCCAAGGAGATGGTCGAGCTGCAGGAGCCGATTGTCTGGGACATTCTGGAGGAGGTCATCAAGGACCACCCGGTGCTGTTGAACCGCGCTCCCACTCTGCACCGCCTGGGCATCCAGGCATTCGAGCCGGTGTTGGTGGAAGGCAAGGCGATCAAGATTCACCCGCTGGTCTGCACCGCGTTCAATGCGGATTTCGACGGCGACCAGATGGCCGTGCATATTCCTCTTTCTCCGGAAGCACAGGTGGAAGCGAGCGTGCTGATGCTGGCCTCGCATAATATCCTGTCGCCCGCCTCAGGTCAGCCTATTACCGTGCCTACCCAGGACATGGTTCTCGGCCTCTATTACCTGACCAAGGAAAAGAAGGGCGGCAAGGGTGAAGGCCGGGTCTTCGCCAATACGGAAGAAGTCCTGATGGCGCTGGAAGCCAAGGAAGTCGAGACGTTGACCCCCATCCGCTTGCGTTATAGCGGAGCGGTGCTCGACATGACGACCGCCTATGACGATCAGGACCTGACGCACACCGAGCCGGTGCAATACGACAAGCAGTACATTTCGACTACTGTCGGCCGCGCCATTCTGAATGAGTCGCTGCCCGAGGCCATGCCGTACGTGAATGGCCTGCTCAAGAAGAAGGGCATCGGGCAGTTGGTGCATTACTGCTATCTGAACCTGGGACTCGAAGTGACGGTCAAGATGCTGGACCGGATCAAGGACCTCGGCTTCCAATATGCCACGCGGAGCGGACTTTCCGTGGGCCTGGACGACATGGTCATTCCAGACACCAAATACACCCTGGTGCGCGACGCCGAAAAGCAGGTCTTCGCGGTGCAGCAGCAGTACCTTGACGGCGCGATCACCAACGGGGAGCGCAATAACAAGGTCATCCAGATCTGGTCGGCGGTAACCGAGAAGGTTGCCGATGAGATGTTCGACAACATGAAGAACGCCGATAAGGCGGGCGTCATGAACCCGATCTACATCATGGCCGACTCAGGCGCTCGCGGCTCGAAACAGCAGATTCGCCAGCTCTCCGGGATGCGCGGGCTGATGGCCAAGCCTTCCGGCGAAATCATCGAGACACCGATCACCGCCAACTTCCGCGAGGGTCTCACCGTGCTGCAGTATTTTATTTCAACGCACGGCGCGCGCAAGGGGCTGGCGGATACCGCTTTGAAGACGGCCGACTCCGGATACCTCACCCGCCGTTTGGTGGACGTGGCCCAGGACGTCATCGTCAGCGAGCAGAATTGCGGGACGGTGGAGGGCATTTACGTCGGTCCGATCGTCGATTCGGGCGAGATCATCGAGCCGCTGCGCGACCGGATTATCGGCCGCGTGTCGCTGGAGAAGATCAAGGACTATGAAGGCAGCGTGATCGTGGAAGTGAACCAGGAGATCACCGAGGATTTGGCGTCGGCCATTCAGGGCGCCGGCATCGAAAAGGTGAAGATCCGCTCCGTGCTGACCTGCGAATCCAAGCGTGGGGTCTGCATTCTGTGCTATGGGCGCAATCTTGCTTCCGGACGCATGGTGGAGTTGGGTGAAGCTGTTGGCGTGATTGCCGCGCAGTCGATCGGCGAGCCGGGCACCCAGTTGACCATGCGCACCTTCCATATCGGCGGCACGGCATCCCGTGTCTCCGATCAATCGCGGCTGGATGCCAAGAACAACGGAACCTTGCGCTACATCAATATGCTCACGGTGCGCGCCAAGGCGGGGCATCTGGTGGCGATGAATCGTTCGGGCGCAATCGCCGTAGTCGACGAGCGCGGCCGTGAAAAGGAGCGCTACCAGGTTGTTTACGGCGCCAAGCTGATGGTCGAAGACGGCGCTCCGGTCCATCTCGGCCAGACCCTGGTCGAATGGGATCCGTACACTTTCGCGATCCTGACGGAAATCGGCGGCACGGTGCAGTTCAAGGATCTGCAGGAAGGCATCACGCTGAATGAGGAAGTCGATGAGGTAACCGGCCTGTCGCGTCTGGTGGTTGCGGATGCATCCGACGAGAAGCGCCAGCCGGCGATCATCATCAAGGGCAGCAAGGGCAACAAGCGCTACCTGATGCCCAGCCGCGCCCACCTCATGATTCAGGACGGCGATGAGGTCTTTCCCGGCGATGTGCTGGCGAAGATCCCGCGTGAGACCACCCGCACCAAGGACATCACGGGCGGTTTGCCTCGCGTGGTCGAGCTCTTCGAAGCGCGTAAGCCGCGCGAAACCGCGATCATCAGCGAGATCGATGGCGTGGTCAAGTTCGGTGAAGTGGCCAAGGGTCAGCGAAAGATCTACGTGACTGCGGATAACGGCGAGGAGAAGGAATACCAGGTCCCGCGCGGCATCCACGTCAACGTGCAGGAGGGAGAACGCCTGCGCGCCGGCGAGCCGCTCATGGATGGTCCGCTGAATCCGCATGACATCCTGGCAGTCCTGGGCGAGAAGGAGCTTCAGGGCTACCTGGTCAACGAAATCCAGGAGGTCTACCGGCTGCAGGGCGTCGCCATCTCGGATAAGCATATCGAGACTATCGTGCGCCAGATGCTGCGCTGGGTGAAGATCGAGGAGGTCGGCGACACGTCGTTTCTGCTGGAACAGCAGATCGACAAGTTCCGCTTCCGCGAGGAGAACGAGCGCGTGATCGCCAACGGCGGCCGTCCGGCAGTAGGCCGTCCGCTGCTGCTTGGCATCACCAAGGCTTCGCTTTCCACCGATTCGTTCATCTCCGCCGCATCCTTCCAAGAGACAACGCGGGTTCTTACCGAAGCCAGCATCAGCGGCTCGGTCGACACTCTGCGCGGCCTCAAGGAGAATGTCATCGTCGGCCGTCTGATACCCGCAGGCACGGGTATGGAGTACTACCGCAACATTCAGCTCTCGCCGGAGTTGGAAGAAGCCGCTGTTCGCGTGCAGCAGGAAGTGACTGCCGCATACGAAGAGGCGGAGCGTGAGCTGGAGTTGATGCGGCAGGAAGGCGAGGCCGAGGAAATGGCCACCGAGTAACTATCTGGAACTTGTACTTAAGAAGGCCGCGAGCAATCGCGGCTTTTTTTTTCATTGAGAACGTAGATATCTCTACTTCACTGCGCTCCGCCTTCTATATTTGCCGTTGCCTATCTTGTCTGTCATTCCCGAAGGGAATCTGCTTCTTGTCTCTTCGGCGTACTCAGTTTTTAGCGCCGGAAAAGCAGATTCCCTTCGGGAATGACAGACCAGTCGCCCAACCGACGTAGCCGACCCGCGAGGGATGAAACGGGTGTAGAGTGTTGTGGCGTCGTGGGCACTGAGGTCGTTTATTTTTTTGGTGCGAATGAGCCCGCAGACGAGTCGGACCCGGAACCCTTGAGAACCCGGGATTATGCCACGGGCTGGCGACAGCTCCAGAGCACGCTTCCTAGATTTCCCAAATCTTGTAGCCCGGTCTGACATGCGCGAACAAGCGTATTGCGAAGCTTCGCGTTTCCGCCCCAACTCCTCCGAGTTCCCAACACCTCAGGCGGGAATCAATTTACTCTGTTCAAGGTCCCCCTCATAGCCATTTCTTATCAATCACTTGGGCCTTTCTCCCAAAAGTCAAATCAGCCAAGCCAAGCGCGATTCAACCTCGCACTAGCATCTTGGAGTCAGCCGAACTGACCCACCTTACCTGCATTATTGATCCGGCCTATAAGTAATGGATCTATTCTGAGATGGAAACATCTGTAGTGTATGGAACGAGTGGATACGCGGAGTTTGCCGATAGAGGCGATCAATGAGCGGCGGCGGCGAGCGGTGAAGCTGCGGCTGGGAGGTGCAACGGTGCGCGAGACAGCCAGGCAGTGCGAAATGGCGATCGGTACGGTGATCAAGGCGCACAAGGCTTATCTGGCAGGGGGATGGAAAGCGGTAGGGGTGAAGCGTGGGCATCGCCCGGTGGGCTCGGGCAGAAGGCTCAGCGCGGAACAGGAAGCGGAGGTGCGGCGCATCATCCGCGACCATACCCCGGACCAACTCAAGATGGCTTACGCGTTGTGGACCCGGCAGGCAGTGAGCGAATGGATTGCCGGACGCTGGCAGATCAAGCTGCAGGTTCGCACCATGGGCAAGTATCTAGCGCGCTGGGGCTTTACCCCGCAGAAACCGCTCAAGAAGGCTTTTGAACAATCCCCCGCTGCAGTGGGCAAGTGGCTCACCGAGCAATATCCAGCGATCGCCGAGCGAGCCAGAAACGAGGGTGCCGAGATCCAGTGGGGCGATGAAACCGGTCTGCGCACCAACGATGTGCGCGGCCGCGGCTACGCGTTGAAAGGGGAAACGCCGCGGGTGCGTATCAAGAGCAAGCATGAATCGCTCAGCATCATTTCCACCGTCACCAATAAGGGCCAGATGCGCTGGCGCATCTTTTCCGGGGCGCTCAATGCCCGCATCCTTATCGATTTTTTAAAACGGCTGATCCACCATGCCGGACGGAAGATTTTTCTGATCCTGGATAATCTCAGAGTCCATCACGGCAAGCTGGTCAAACAATGGCTGGCCCTCCATGGTGAGCAAATCGAAATCTTTTACCTGCCCAGTTACTCGCCGGAGTTGAACCCCGATGAGTTGCTCAATGCCGATTTGAAACGGGCCGTCACCACCAGAGCGCCCATGCGAACCAAACAGGCTCTCACCCACACCGCATCCCGGACTATGCGCAGCATCCAGAAACAACCCGCTCGCGTCCGCAAATACTTCGCTCAGAAAGATGTCGTCTATGCGGCTTGACTCCATTGCTTATAGGCCGGATCAATAGATTCCTTCCGGAGGCACCGGCTCTGTCAGCCTGATGAAATTTCGTGCCTGATCCAGGAAAGTGCGCTACTCTTTTAGCCGCAGTATTTGGGATATTGAATGGTGGTCCACCTATGCAAGATGCACCGGTAAAATTGCGAACGTTTAAAGACGAATTCCTCTTAGGTTGTGGCACGCAGATCGAAACCCTTGTCACAAAATGGCGGGAATTGCTGCGAACTCCTGAAGCTTGGACCAGAGCCATTTCAGCTCAAGTCGACTTGCAACGGGAAAGTGGGAAAGACCTCCTAGTTCTGGGTCTCTCTTCATATGACAAACCGCTTGTGCGACTTGCTACCGCTGGAATAATTGAGGTTCAGCTCTCGAATTGTAGCGACATACTGCTCTGGGAATTACCGTGGGAATTTTTATTGACGTCGGCAACAAGAGAGTTTGGCCCTAGGACGCGGCGTCTGATCGTTTTAAGGCACCTTTGCGTCCCGTCTGGCGGAGAACCTAGATTTCCTCGACCCAAACGCTTAGCAGTCGTTAAGTCCAATCCAGGTTACATTTCCGATACATACAGCGATACCTCATTACAATATGAGGCACTTAACGTATCCGACAATCTCAACCTAACAATTGAGACGGAGCTTCACAATCTCACGATCGCTGAGCTTACCCAGTATGTCCTCGAGCAGGGACCAGATGTTATCCATTTGGCGGGAGTTGACTCCTTGCAGGCGAGAAACCTCCCCGGGTCACCGGACCCCGACTCTGTGCCTCACCCAGGAATGATGTTTGCGACAGATGACGGTGACGTTGAGGTAATAGATGCGGACAGGCTGGCAGTCGCGTTGTGTCCCTCAAGATAGCAGGCACCCTTTCTTGTGGTCACCAATTTTAGCAACTCGTCTTCTATTGCCGCAAAGGCGATTTCGCTTGGCGCTGACGCAGCCATTGGTTTTTATAACGAGGTCGACGACCTCGTAGCAGAGAGCTTCTTTGCCAACTTCTATTTGGCTTGGCGACTTGCAGACTGGGACTTGTCAGATGCATTCAAATTGGCGTGGTCAGAACTTATCGAAGACACACCCGCGCTAAAGATTAGAGGCCTTAGCGTGACTCTATGGAGTCGACGGTCGCTCTTGGACGCGGAGAAGAAAAGGCGCACAAACGCGAGAATCCCAACTATGTCCACGGATCCTCCGCAAGCTCTCAGGACAAGATTTGACGATGAGACAAGCAAGCCCGCAACGGTTTCTGTGTTGTCCAAGACATTGAAGGTCAGGATAAGAAGCTACCGTGAATTGAATTACTGCCAGTTGCACAACAATCGGAATTTATTCGACTTTTTTTATATCCGAAAGACGGAAGGGGAGGGTGTAATCGACAATGTAACTGTTGAGGTGTCTCTCTACGCTGGACCTGAGAGGCTTACCTTTAGAGGCCGCAAGGACTTGAGATACGCGATCTGGGACCTTGCGGACGAAGTTCGCGTGCCGCTCACTGCGACACTGCCAAGAGTATTGAAGGAGAGCATGTATACGGGATTGCACGTCAAAGTCTGCGCCGCGGATCGCGCCATTTATGAAAATACGTTTCGAGTAAATCTTTTACCAATAGATCATTGGCAAGATGACGATCAAAACCGGAAATGGCTACCATCGTTTGTTCTTCCGCGTGATCCGGCTATCTCGAGAATTATCAGAATCGCTCAGAAATATCTAGTTACTCTATCCGATGATCTCGCTGCCGGGTTCGTAGGGTATCCTAATCCGGAGTACCAAGCTCGCGCAATCTGGTACGCGCTGGTCAATGAGTTCAACTTGAGGTATCTCACGATCCCCCCCGCGTTTGTAGCTCGCACGCAACGTTTACGCTCACCTTCAGAGACACTCGAAGGAAATCGAGGAAACTGCATCGATCTTGCACTGCTTTATGCGGCCGTGTTGGAATCGATCGGGATTTATCCGATAGTTTTTCTGCTCAAGGGTCACGCGTTTCCGGGCTACTACAATACTCGTCAAGCGCACGATGAAACCATGGAGTACGTGCTTCGAAGAGCGACCTCGGAGCAAGACGCGTGGATGTTGGGAAAGGAATACGGCGCCAATTTGAGAAAAAGTGTGGCAGACGGGGAGATTGTTGCCGTCGACACCACAGGATTGACCAATGGCGCCAGCTTCAGCAATTCTCGGGAAGCAGCACAAAAACAGCTCGTTACCGAGGACTCTTTTGAGTTCTTGGTGGATATACGTCTAGCCAGAGACCACGGCGTCACGCCTCTGCCTTTGTGAGGGTGACGGGGCCTTCTAATATCAGAGTTTTCGTTGGGGGTCGCAGAAAAAGCGCGACAGGATCGTACGCACGGACGAACAAGCTTATTCTGTAAAACACCGGCCGGTATCAAATCGTGTCCTGAGTGTGCGTTCGATCGCTTATTGTAGTAGTCATCGCTAAACCATGTGAAACAGTGCACTACGATGAACCACATTTGTTCAGCCGTCAGGCTACGCTTAGTTGAGCGGAACTCCGAGAGCGCCGTTGCGCGGGAGGTACGATCGCTACAGAAGTTGGCTCGAGACGGAGAATGAAATCACTGGTACCCTTCAGTTTGAGACCAAGTGAGGGCGCTAAGACAGAGTGCTGAG
Source organism: uncultured Acidobacteriaceae bacterium (assembly GCA_963705665.1). Lineage (GTDB taxonomy): Bacteria > Acidobacteriota > Terriglobia > Terriglobales > Acidobacteriaceae > PALSA-350. The sequence goes on from CAVPKQ010000007.1 coordinate 18,389, forward strand.
AAATAGGAGCGATACCATGAAATGTGCCGCTGAGCTCGCGCCGGCTGACCTAAGATTGTTTGCGCTTTCTGCGATTGAGCGCTCCCTACGTGCCGCATCGATGTCCGACGGTTCGGCAGCAGCGCTCGTTCGGCGCGAACCGCCCCCTCTGTTGAGGTTAAGGACCGAAGAAGAGCAGGCTTCAGATATCCGAGTTTTGGTAAATCGAATCAGAGAAGATCAACCGTTCGCTAGACCCAAACTGAGCACGACAAACGCTTTGATCCAGAAAATACTGGACGCGAGAGAAATTGCAGATGCATGGCAAAGGCTGAAAGAAGCTCAGGAGTTCGCCAAGAGCTTCACAAGACAGGGGAAGGAGATCCCGGCTTCTGCGACACGGTACAAGTACACCGTAGATTCGAAACAAAATCGCTTAAGGTTAGAAACTGCTAGCGAAGTCACCCTGAACGCAGACATCAAGACTGCGCTAGCTAAAGAAATGGAGGATCAGCAGTTTGTAGCCTCAATCATGCAGATGTGTCACGACTATCGCGATCTAGGCCAAGACATTACCGAACGAGAAGATCAGCTCGCCCTGGAAAGGGCATACCGATTGCTTGACGTCGGCGTTCGGATGCCGCAGAACTATCAACCTATTAGAACCGATGAGTATCGACCCGTGCAGACGTACCTTTCATTTGCAGACCCAGGGGACGGGCACTTGGCAGTGACAGTTCGAAAGAAAGAACTACTTGATGGACTGATTGTACATATTGAGTATATTGACCGTGACAATGTGGATCGTAAAGATCTGGTGGAAGCATATCGATTACCCGCCATCAGAAATGCTGCGAGGGTTAGGCTCCACATCGGAAATGAGACTCCCTGTACTGCGTTCATTGGGCGACCCGTCTTTGAAGGAAATGACTTTGAATTAGGCCTGTTGAAGGCAGGACACACAATGGCAAGTGTGTGTTCTGCGATGTTTGCCCATGGTATGGCCGATTGCAAAGTAGCCATGGATGGGATGACGGCTAAGCAGTCAGTTTCGTTCATGCGGATTGTTGCTGGAAATGTCGTGCGGGACCCGATTACGCAGCGTCTATCTGCCGCGTTTAATATTAACTCTGCCCTCAACGATGACCTGTTCTCGAGGGGAGCACCTCGAGTGATTCAGGATAGGTATCAGATTGCGAAACTAGCGGTCACCCTTGTGGGTCTAGGCGGATTCAACAAGGTCGCTTGGGATGGTGCATCTAATGGACCCAGCGTCCCGATCGTTGGCGAACAGCTCAAGCGTGCCCAACTCCTTGATGTCGTCCATGCTGCGCACCAAAGTGGTCTTGAGACCTACATCTCAGCTGGAATGACGCCAGAAAACATGCGTGACGCGGTGTATATAGGTGTAGGTGGAGTGGGCATCGGCACAAAGCTTCACCATCAATCGGAGGGTGTGATTGGCGAGATCGATCCCGCGAAGGTTCTCCAGGCGCTCACAGTACGAAGGCAAGCTTCCACAGAGATTTACGGGAGCGCAGCTAGTCATCTGGCTCGACTCGATTGGAGATATGCTGAAGGATCGCTCACCCCAAAAACCAATGAGCTCCGACTGGAGTTGTTCACGCACCTGAGGTCAATGCTTGGCGTAATGGATGAATTGCTCAAGTCTGAGGAGATTCCTACCGAGAGAAAAGCTGAATCGAAGAGCATTCCGGAATTGAAGAGCATTCTCTCTGAACAAGAGAAGAACTTGGGCGCCACCCTCGAAGCGGTCAACAAATTCACCCATCTGCAAAAGACTATCCAAGATCAACCTGCCCAAGTCGCGACAAAACTTGACAAATACGAGCCGCGGCTTGGTCGCTTCCCGTCTGTCGCAACCATAGCAGATGTCGAATCGAGTGATCTGGTTATCGCATGGGCGCGCAGAGTCAGTGAAGCTTCAGAGGAGCCGGATGGGAGCCGAGAACCTTCCGGCAAATTCTCGCCTGCTGATTTGCGGCGAATTTCGACAATGTTGGATTCGCACGATACGGACGGTCTGCGTGATTTATATCCCTTGTAGTTGGAGGTCGGTCGTCAGGCGATGAGAAATACATACGATGAAGACAGAGACGAATTTCTTTTGAACGAGGGGGTCACGGCTGCGATACAGCTCAGAACCCTTCGAAGTCTTTTCCGTTGCATATCTGAAATGGTCAACCGAAACATTACGCCTATAGTAGAGATCGATCTAGATTTGACATCTCTGATGCCGATCAATCGGACAATTAGGGCACTAAGAGAGGTGGGTACTACGTTTGGAATCAAACGCCTGATCGACGCGGAATCGTTGCCGACTCTGCCAGGCTACTCCGACGAAGCGTGGAGATCCTTTGTGGAGTTGATGGATTTTCAATCGACTCACAAAGAATTGGCATGGACGGATCATACCACAGGCCCATTCGCGCTATTTCACGAGAAATATTGGACGACGAGTTGGATTTGCACTGACATGCCCACCCCGGGTCTTGGAGCATTTGTTCACCGTGTTAACGAGGAAGGAGGTAAAGTTGTATTTATCTCTGGGCGCTGGCTTCCTGAACATATCGAAGCCTCACTGTTGGGCTTAAAACGAGCTGGCATTGCGGAGCCACAACTTGTCATTGGCAACGCTTGGCATCCTAGTTTGGTGTCGCCCGAGAAAAGTCTGTCTGACGCTCAGATAAAGGTTATGCATCAGGATGTGATTCAGAGTCAATACGGGGTTCCTGTCGCGATTATTGACGACCGCATCACAAACAGGAAAGCGATTATGGAATCCCTCCAGTCTTGCAATACTGGCGTTCTGGGAATCGCAGTCTGCATACCGGGATTCACATACGATTCCGCCACAGATCTCGAAGGGATGAAGATCTCGACCTTCGAGATGTTCGATTATGTGGTCGGCGACCCGCCTGATCGACCGTACATGACACAGCGCTATCGCCTTCTAGGTAGCGGTCGATCTTGGCATGGCCTATATGAAGGGCTAGGCCGCAATAAGTGCCCTTACATATTGCCCAGACTATGTCGAAGTCCAGATCAGACATCATTAATCCGACCGTTCGCGGACTTACTACTTCGCCATCCTCTTGGCACGCTCGTTGAACGGAGGATGATCGCGCTGTGTATTAATACTATCCCAAACGATCAAGTCGAAAAGCTTACGGCCTGCATGTCTGAGGCGAAACGGTTAGCTGAAGAGGACATCGCGGCGCCTTTTCCAGAGACCGAGGAGGAAGCTGAAAATCTCTGGCTATGCCTTGTCACTTCATGGCTACACTCTCGTGACTTGGATTGTGTAATGAATGCTTTAGGTTACGGCCTGAATGCAACCGGGATTCACGACTTGGATGAGACGGTAGCTGGGCGGGAGATAAAGGTTGCGATTGCGAGTAAGGTGGAAGCGGGTGCCAGATATAGTCCATGGCTATTGAATTGGGTTAGATCAATCACAGATGCGGAGCCGGTCAACGTCGGCTGCTTAAATCCGTCGCTCATAGTTGGACTGTGGCGCTGGAGACCACAATCTGACCTGCAAGATGCTATGGATATTCATCGTCTTTCTAGCCATCATGAAGGAGATAAGGGCGAGCGATACGACCCCATCGAGGCAGCTGTCAACAACGTTCTTCATCAGAGAGAGGGGGTATTTGGGATTCGAAAGGAACCGACCGAATCTTGGGAGCACATGTTGCGAGATATCAAGCAAGATAGAGGGGCGGAGGCGTTGAGCAAGAGCTTGGTAGGCCGAGAGGTTGTGCGCGATGCAATTAAGATTGCCTCGGCACTTGAGGGAGTTGGCAGCCTAACCCCGTGGGGGCTCACTAACGGCAGCTAGCACGCGCGATGTTAAGTGTGTAAAAGTCGCCGATTTGTCTCGCTTCAGCTCTGAGATCTTCGTTATGAATGACTCCGATTCCCTGACTACATATTGGTGTGGCCGGCGCGCATCTCCTCGTTGAAGGTGGGTTTGGTGAAGGCGAGAGCTTTTTCCAGGCGGTTGCGGAACTCGGCTTCACGCGCCATAAGAGCCGGCGTGGCCGCGGCAAATTCGCCATTGTCGCTCACGCTTAACAGAGCCGCGCGGGCCAACTCGGCGCCGGCTGCCGCGAGGGCTTCGGCGGTGGTGTTGAGGTACTGCGCATCGCGCGGATCGGCGATCCAGACCGGCTGATTCTCTCCGAGAATGCCGGAGAGCCAGAACGCCTTCGACAATAGAAACTGCCGGCGCGTCTCGTCGTCGGTATCGGTGAAGAAGAACTTCTTCTGCCAGCGGCTGTAATACCGGGTGGTGACGGGAACAGGCTGACGGTTGCCGCTCTTGACCAACTCAAGCTGGCCTTGGTCCAGAGTTTTGCGAATGGCGTTGTAAATGAAAGTCTCCGCGTAGGGCTGCTCGGGGGCGGGAACGATTTCGGCAAAGGTGACAGTCATGCTGGCCGAAATCTTGGCGTGCAGCGAAGAGCTGCTTCCATCGGCCAGCGTGAGCACCCCATGGACGATATAGGTATCGGCTCCGGAGACAGAACGGTGAAAGGGCCACCTGAATTCAGCAAAGGTCACGGGGATACCGCCGAGGGTCACGTAAGCATCGGGCCTGGGATTGCGGAGACGCTGGGCTTCTTCACGCAAATATGCGGTCATCGCGGGCAATAACGCGGGCTTCTCGAAATCCAGAGGATCGCTCAACTCCAGGCGCAGGGTGCGTTCCTGAGTCGCTCCGGTGGAGAGTCCGAGTTCGAAGATGGCGGTGGGCTGTCCGTCAAAACCGGCCCCCTGCTGGAAGGAGAGTACGGAGAATCCGGCCTGGCGGACGGCGGAGCCGACCGCCGTGGTGAGGGTAGTGGCGATGTTGGACGGCATAGGTCTGCTTTCCTGAAAAATCTCTGTCAGTCTCGATTGTACCCAGGGAAGGAACAGTGGCGCGTTAACCTGGCTTCCTTCGAGATTCGTGGATCGTGGATCTATGTTTGGGCACTGCGAAGAGCGTTGGCGATGGCTCGGACGTGCTCGGGCCCGGTGCGGCAGCAACCGCCGATCCAATCGGCGCCCGCCCGGCGCCAGAGGCTGGCCAGTTCGCCAAAGCTCCGCGCCGAGCCTGGTCCCACCCAGAGGCGGCGTTCCGCGTCCCAGTGCTCGCCGGAATTGGGATAAACCATGATTGGTTTGGCCGTGGAGCGGGTGAGCTCGCCGATGAGACCAAGGATGAAATCAGGATGGGAGCAATTTACCCCTAGGGCTACTATTTGGACCTCCCGCTCCAGCAGCCGGGCGCACTCACTCAGGCCCTCGCCGTGAGCGACATGCGATGCATCCGTGCAGGTGAAGCTCAGGCTGGCGGGTAACGTTGGATACCGGTGCAGGGCCTCGACGATCGCCCTTGCCTCCTCTAAGGAAGGAATGGTTTCAAAGGCCAGGAAATCCGCACTGGTGTTCGCGAGCACGGAGAGCCGCTGGGCGTGGAAGCGGACCAGATCGTCAAATCCGCAAGCATAGTTGCCATGGTACTCGGCCCCATTGTGCAGGGCGGCGCCGTAGGGTCCGAGCGAAGCCGCGATCCAAATTTTGCGTTGGACCTTACCCCGGGCGCTTTGCAGGTAGTCGCGCCGGACGCTCTCGGCGATGGCCACGGCGGAGCGCAAGGCATCGGCTGCATCGCCAGGTCCGCGGCCGAGCTCCCCATAACCTTCAACGGAGATCTGGTAGCTGGCGGTGAGCAGGCAATCCGCGCCGGCCGTGAGGTAGGCGCGATGTACGGCGGCAATGGTCTCGGGCGAGCTCTCGAGGACATGCGCCGACCACAGCGGCCCGGAAAGATCGCAGCCTCTCGCCTCCAACTCGGTGGCCATGCCTCCATCGAGAACGTGCAAGCCGCTGAGGTCGAGCTCCTGCACCGTCTTCATAGGATCCCATCCAGAATATCGTGAAGCGCAGAGGCTCATGAACGTAAGGGCCGGCCAGACAAAAACCGCCCTTCTGGTACACTCAGAAATAGCTTGTGGACGTTAGAGGGGGCCCGCCAGGGAGCCTTTTTGCTCACGAGCATCCGTCCAACGTGGCATTCGGGGAGTGGCTCAGCCTGGTAGAGCACCTGGTTCGGGACCAGGGGGTCGGAGGTTCGAATCCTCTCTCCCCGACCATTCAGAAACAATGAGTTACACCGGAACGCTTCTGCGAGGACTGCCCCCTCTGTGGGGGATTTTGTGGGGACCGCTTCCGGGTCCTGGGTCCATCCAGTACGGCAACCGCCTTCCGCTTCGCCGAGAGCCTGACGTGCGAGTAGCGCTTGATCATGTCCGGGGACATCCAGCCAAATATGTCCTGCAGCGTTCCATCCGTGGCCCCGCCCGCCGCGACGCGCGAAACGGCCGTGTGTCTCATGTCGTGCCAGCGACACTTAACGCCGGCAGCTTTCTTGGCTGACTTCCAGGCTGACTTCCAGCTGCCAATGGGACGATCCGGAAACGTCTGGTAGGGTGCTACCTTGCCACCAAACGTCCCCTCCTTGCCCATCAACCCATAGCTCTCGCTGGGGAACACGTAATGATCCGGTTGTGCATCGGGGAATTTTGCGCGCCAGTCCTTCAGCGCTCCCAGCGCGGTTTCGCTCAGGGGCACGAGACGCCCTGAGCCGCCCTCCGTCTTCGATTCGCCCACGGTGACCGACCCGTTTATCAGATCCACCTGACGCCACTTCAGTAAACGCAATTCCTTGTTTCGTAGCCCGGTGTGTGTGCTCATGATGAAGGCCGGATAGAGCGAACGGCTTACGCTGGCCTGGATGGCCGTCAGCAGCCTGTGAGTCTCGTCGTCGGATAGCTCGCGTCCAACATCCTTCGGCGTGCGCAGCATCTCCACCTCATCCGCGATGGCTGCCCACCGCTTGTGCTTTTTCAGGATGAGGCGCACGAGCTCGACTTCCAGATTTACGCTCTTGGGCGAGGCTTTCTCTTTCCGTCTCTTCCCCTGATAGCGCGAGATGTGCTCCGGCTGCACCTCTTGCAGTAGGAGTTTCTTGAAATGGGAGGCCTTTAGGTGCCGGAGCGAGTTTGCGTGCATCTCCTGAGTTTTTTCCGACCAATGCGGCTCGCGGTCGATCAGAAATGCGTCGGCCGCGTCAACAAAGAGCATCGGCCTGGGCGCTTGCTGAACGCCGGCGGAGCCGAGCGCCATCGCGTCTCTCCGGGCCTTCTCAACCTTCCGCGCCAGATCCTTGTTTTGCAGCTTGGAGCTTTCGCGAATGCGAACGCCGTTAAAGATGAATTCGTACCACCAGGTTCGGCCGCGCCTGAACAGTCCCATGATTATTGCCTCACTATACCCTTCTTTTTCTGCTGGTACTGCTCTCTCAGCCGCTTGTTGCGCCTAGCCTTGTATTCCGGGCTGCGCTTGTGGGCCGCCTCTCTGCACCGATCACTGCACGACTCCTGATTACTGAAACGCTTGTATAGGAACTTGCCGCAGCCTTTGCACCGGCGAAGCTTCGCAATATTTCCACTGCGCCAGATGTTGATGAGCTGCATGAGGTGGTAGTGTCCCCCGAACGGCACGAAGTGCTTCCCGATCTCCCTGGGTACTGTTGCCTCCCCATAATGGCGGGTGCCAGGCGCCGGGTGAAATTCCAGAGAGACCGAGAGTTCCTTACCCGGCAGGAGTTCAATTTGGGGAAGGAGAGCGCATTCGCCGAGCACTTCATTGATACGCGCCGCTAACGCGCCACACTTCTCCATCTCGGTGTCTCCCGCGGCCCCCAACTCGCCCAGCCAGTCGAGGATTCCAGCGATCCGCGATTTCGATTCCTCAATAGCCTGACGGTTTGTCGCTTCAGGATCTTCTTTCCGGTTGAGCCATTCAACAAGGGGGAATGCTTCATCCTCCCCGTGGTACTGTCTCCCGTTTTCTGTCCAACGACTTTCTGTATTAGGCATGTAAAGAAAGTATTAACACTGTAGGGCGGAAGTCAAGCAGAATCGGGACATCAATTCCACGGGAGGGTAATCGTGAACACGCTCAAAGGTCAAACAGCGCCGGCCAGACTGCTTCGGGTTCCAGAGGTTGCAGAAATCCTCGGTCTGAGTTCGAAGACGGTCTGGAACTACGTATATGCGCGATCCATCGACTCGATTGTGATTGGCCGGTCTCGGCGCATCTCGCTCGACGCAGTTCAGAAGCTGATCGATGCCGGCAGCGTCGCGGCTCGCGAGGTCGCGTAAGTGGCGCGCTACGCCAAAGTAGATCGGCGCATCTGGAATGATGCCCGGTTTAGATCGCTCTCGGAACGCGGCAAGCTCGTCTTCCTGTTTGCGCTCACGCATCCCAGCCTGACCATGTTGGGCGCCATGCGCGCAACAGTTCCGGGACTGGCAGCGGAGTTAGAGGTGACTTTCGAAGCCTTCCAGGAAGCCTTGCAGAAGGGCATCGTAAAGCATGACTCGAAGGCCTCCTGCCTGTGGCTCCCGAACTTCCTGAGATACAACAGGCCGGAGTCTCCGAACGTGGTCAGAGCATGGCCGGAAGCGTTCGACCTCATCCCAGAGTGCGACCTTAAGTATCAACTCTTTGAACAACTTAAAGGCTTCGTCGAAGGCTTATCGGAAGGCTTTCGGGAAGCCTTTGCGGAAGCCTTCCCCAAAGACTATGCCGAAGACTATACCGAATCCGTAACCGTAACCGTAACCGAAGAAAAGACTCTTGCGTCCAGCTCTGACGAGCAGGTCGCAGGCGTCGTCTTTGAACTCCCCCTGAAGGATGGATCAAGCTACGGAGTTCCTCAGGACCTGTATGCGGAGTACTGCAAATCTTATCCAGCGAACGTGAACGTGATGGAGCAACTCGGCGCGATGCGCGCTTGGCTGCTCTCAAACCCTGGAAAACGAAAGACGCGTGCCGGCATTAAGGCATTCATCAACGGCTGGCTTAAGAGGGAGCAGGACAATCCCAATGATGCCCCCCGAAAGCGCCCGCTGCGCACCGAAAACTTTGACTCGATCGACTATGCAAAATCTTACGGGCTTGCGCCCGGTGAAAACGTGGGGCGAATATGATCCAAAATCCTGCCTTAGTTGGCGAAGAGAAGCAGAGTGAATGTTCTACACACGGAGCATTCACTTCAACCGCAACCCGGTACTCAAAACTAGGCATGCTCCATTGGTCGGAGTGCCCAACTTGCGAACTGGAGCGCGAGGCGCGGTCGCGTGCGCAGGACGTCGAATTCGCGAAAATTGCGTTCGCCGATAGACTCAGCGCTGCGACCATTCCGCTACGATTCAGAGACAAAACCCTGGACGGTTACGAGCCCAAGACTGATAGCCAGAGCCGAATTTTGTCCATCGCAAGAGACTACGCTGATAAGTTTGATGAGCACCTCGCCGCGGGCCGCTGCCTGATTCTCTCCGGCAAGGTGGGCACCGGAAAAACTCATATCGCATGCGGCATCCTGCGAGAAATCGCAGCCCGGCCGTTCGCCGAGGTCAGCGCCTGGGAACGCGCCGCATGGCACCCGGTTCGGTATGCGACGGTTTCTACGATCATCCGTACCATTCGCGAGACCTGGAACAACCCCGAGGTCCGCGAGGCGGACGCAATCCGCAAATTCACTAGACCACATCTCCTGGTACTCGATGAAGTTGGGCGGCAGTTCGGCAGCGATGCAGAGAAAACGCAGATCGAAGAATTGCTAGACCTTCGCTACCAGGACATGAGGCCAACGTTGATCTGTACGAATGTCGAGAAATCTCAACTCCCGCAGTTCTTGGGTGAGCGCGGACTCGATCGACTTCGCGAGAATGGCGGAATTATGGCTGTCTGCGACTGGTCGAGCCACCGTGCGTAAACAAAACGTGAGTCTGCAGAACGAGCAGGGGATGCATCTTCGATGGCTTGCCCCGGCGGAAGCCGAGCGGCTGGCGGACAACGGCCAGGCGAGGCGTGTCTCCAAGCGGAAAGACCCTCGGCCAATCTACCGGCTTACTGCGGTTGCCGAGCCATCGGACTCGCATAACTCCATCCCGGTACTAAAGCATGGCGACATGGAACTCCTCGTGAACCTGAAGAGGGGATTCATCGAAGGGCTGTCACCGGACAAAGTGCGAGTTATGGCTTCAGGCCGACTCCAGAGCTTGCAGCGGCTTGCGGGCTGGGGTTTGTTACCGCGCAACCAAGCGCTTGAGGATGCGGGTGAAGTGTAACCATATCAATTACCTATGTGGAAAAATAATCTTGTCGAAGATATTGCAAATGATGCGATACTCTGCTTGTCGAAGTTAGTAGTTAGACCGCAGTTGCATTTGGTAGCTGAGTTAGGCGCGCCGAATCGCAATTTCCGCCGCGTAGGTGGAACGTAGGGCCTTTCAGGTCCGTATGCCCGGTCAGAGGCTTGACCATCTGGCCCCTTCAAAAAACACAGCTATCTGAACACCCAACTCTGAAAATTCGTACCGCTCTGTCATTGGATGACAGTAGCGCCAAGAAATGACACTTCTGGTACACAAACCTCAAAGGAGCATCACATGAAAAAGCTCGAAATCGTCAACCTAGCTCTTCGATTCGTCGTATTGCCGACACTGATTTTCGCGTGCGTCGCGTGCGTCGTAGCTGCCTCCGAGAAGCCGGCGGACATTGTCCTCGCGATTGGCAGTGAGTCGGTCCTCGAGATCGCACTTCCTAAGTGCGTTCCTCATCGCAGCATCGAAATTAAAAACGCCGGTTCCGCCGTCGTCAAGGTCGTCTTGGGCAAAGGCGATCGCTGGGCTTTTTCGGGCATGTCGTCCATTGGTCTACCGCCCACCTCGGCAATCAGAATCGACGCCTTTGCTGATGGTCAAGGCTGCCTTTACAACGAACCTCCGACTGTGAAGAAGTAAGGGCTTCCACTTCAAACCTCGAAAGGATCACACCACTATGAAAAAGCTAGCGGCCGCCCTCGCGGTGGCTTTTCTATTGCTCGCGTCATTCCTCTTCGCGCCAGTGCGCCGCGTTGCGGCTGCGGCCGAGTTTTCCGGGATGGCGATCATCGACAGCGCGATCACCAGCAGCGCGATCACCAGCAGCGCTCTTGATAGTTCGCCTGTCGGTTCCAGCGTGCCCGCGTCTGGCGCCTTCACTGCATTGTCATCCGCCAGCGGTTCGCTGAACGGCTCGATTGGCGCCACGACGCCGAGCACGGGCGCATTCACGACAGCATCGGCTTCGGGTGGGTTCACCGGCGATATAAACGGCTCGATTGGATCGGCCACGCCATCGACTGGACAGTTCATTTGGCTGAGCGTGAACGGTGTGCCAACGAGCTTCCCCGTGAACGAGCATCTCTTCGGGTGGAATCAAGCAGGATTCGGCGAGGGCGATTTCATCGATCAGCATGGAAGCGGATCCGGCGGATTCGCCTGGTATAGCACCGCTTCAACGATCGCTCCCGGAACGCCGGTCATGACATACGAGAATCAGACCGCCACTTTCAGCGCGACAAATATCTCCGGCAACGTCGCGGAGACAGCCTCTGTTTGCTCAACTCCGAGCTCTGGCGGGATCTGCAGCACGACGGTTCCGCTCGCTGCAACAATGCTTGATTTGAATTACGTAGTCTCCTGCACGGGCATCAACCCCACTGGCTTTCCCAGCATTCAGGGCGTCGTGAAGGGACTGTCGAGCGTAACTGTAACCGTGCAAAGCGGAACTGCCAGCCAGGGCGTCAGCTCCACTTATGCCGAGTTGGACTGTGTGCTTTTTGGCAGTTAGCAGGAACACTACAAATTCAGGATTGGAGACCCTAATGCGCCGATTTGTATATGCAGCACTACTCGCGCTCTCTGCCATAGCTGGGCGCGCACAGAGTTCTTACAGCTATCCTCCGGACACATCAAACACAAGCCAATGGGATCCTGCGCTCTGGAACCCACGCGTGGTTACCGCTAGCTCTCAGCTCGCCAACTCAGATAGGTCGGTGGTGGCGGTCTGTGAGACCAGTTGCCAGCTTACGCTGATGCCCTGTGTCCCGGGAATCGTTGCAACTATTGTCAACGCCTCGCCTTTTTTTGAAGATGCCGACATGACGATCTTGACCAGCATGTCAGTAGTTCCGTTCGACGGGGATAGGTTCATCGCGCAGGTCACGCCGTACAGCGGCCCGGAGACCTACCCAATTGGGCGCAACCCCGGAACGACGACGAAATTTCGGGCCGTTGGACTAGCAGGAAGCTGCGCCTGGAGTGTCTCGTACTGAACCAAAACCATCACTTTTCGAGAAAGGAAACACCATGAGGATGAGATTTTTTGATCGCGGAATCACAATGCGGGACGACATCGTCGGCGAAACCGACCCGCGTAAGCGGGAACCGGTCGAGGATGAGGAAGATCCCAACGCTATGCCGAGCAGGGCGAAACAACAGCGTGACGTAGAGGCCTTCCAGGCTGCTTCCAACGCCCGCTGGTCGAAAGCTTTGAAGAATCGCCCAACGATTGAACCAAGTGAAGATGACGGCCCCGGGCCGTTCGGCGGGAATCTTAGCTCGAAGGAATCGAGCCTGAAGCCGACGCCCGGAGAGCGGGCCCAGCGTGTTGCTGACGATTCGAAGCGCTCGCCCATCGAGAGGTTCGTGCAGGCCTCCAAAGAGCGCTGGGCAAAGAAGAAATAACTGACGTTCGGGTGCGCGTGCGCCCCGGAAGTGTCCGGGCCGGCGAACCTGCCGGCCGTGGAACAAACAGACCCATCACAAAAGGAGAAAACCATGAAGAACCCTACACCGACCGCGCGAGAGGCCTTAGAGGAATCCACCGCTGACCTAAAGAGGCTCGCCGCAGAGATCGAGCGCTTAGAGGCAGCTCTCGCGGAAGCGCGAAGGCAAAGCGTCGAAGCGGAGGCAGCTCTGAAGGCACTCAGCAACCTGGATTCCGAGGTAGCGAAGTTCAGAAGTTCAGCCCTGAAGGCCGGCAGGAATCCCCGGGTGCTCAGCGACGAATTGAGGAAGAAGGCAACCCGAAAGCGTGATGCCGAAATCGAGGCCTCACAGAGCGCTGAAACGGTGGAACTATTGGAGTCCGAGTTAAGCGACTCCCAGGATGCCCTTGCGAAGCTGAAGTCGAGCCTCGTGCCTGCAGCCGGTCGCGTCCTGGTCCACGAAATTATCCAGCCTATCGCGGACAAGATGAGGCCTCGCTTCAAGCTGAGTTTTGGGCCCTGAGCCAGGTTCGCTCCGGGTTTGCGAATCTGGTTTACTTCGACGGGCAAGGGAATCGCATGTCCCTCGGGGACGCGAATGGCGGCGGCTTCACAGCGCCAGAGTTCCCAGGAAACGCCAATCCTACCCAGGTTCAGGCGCAGCGCTTCAGGACGATGCTTGATGCGCTGCTGAGCGACCCTACGGCCGCCCTGGCGATGCCAGAAGCTATTATGCCCTCGAACTTCTACGGCAAGTGATTTCAAGATTGGCGGTCACATCCAATGGCCGCCATGGTACGGAGGACTTGCCGGGGGTTTTATCCTTTCCCTCCGGCGAAAGCTCCGCTGCCGCAGGAATGCGGCCGGGCAGCTGTGTTCCCGCAATTTCTAAAGCGTGCTCGGGGAGGGATGAGAACATGCCGAAAAGAGAACGCACCAAGCAGTGGTTTGAGCGCCTCACGGAGCTGTGGCTCTACGAGCTGCCCGACCAGCCGGCGCCAGGGCCGGCTGCGTGGTACAGGTGGCGCGATCAGATTGCGCGCTGTAATCCAGAGACGGAACACGCGGCACGCTTGACGCTCGAACGCGCGATAAAACGCGTTGGCAGGAAACACCGGTATGCTTTGAGGGACGGAGTTGAGATGACCGGCGATGATCTGCGCAGGTATCTGACAAGCGTGATTGTGCATGTGCTGTCGGAGAGGAGAAGCGAATGGGTATCGCACTGCGAAAAGTCCGCAAGGAACGCAAGGAAGGCCGCGCGATGAGTAGCGGGCATGTCCTCAACTACATATCCAGCATCCTGCGAAACAGGGAAGCGAGAGGGGAAAACCATGCCCCGTAAGTGCTTGGTCTGCGAATCGCAACACCTCAAGGAAATTGACCAGTGTCTCGTAAATAACGAATCAAATCGAAGCATAGCGAACCGGTTCGATTTGTCTCCCGCGGCCGTTCACAGGCACCGAACGAACCACCTACCTAAGATCCTGACCAAGGCGAAGCAGGCGGGAGAGATTCTCGAGTCCACGTCCCTTATGGGCCGAATCGAACGAATCATGACTCGCTGCGAGATGATCGCGGAGACCGCCACAAAGGGCAAAGACTGGATGCCTGCAATTGCCGCATCGCGCGAGCTTCGGGGGTGCCTGGAGCTCCTCGGCAAGATCTCTGGCGAGATCCAGAGCGGCACGAGGATAGGCATAGGCATCAACAACGCCGGCGGAAAGACAGTCGTCGTCGGGTCTCCACAATGGGAAGAGTCTTTCCGAGACTTCCTGGATGGCATCCTCGCAGAATCCCAAGCCATCAGGCCAGAACATTCCGGCCTGAAGATAACCCCGAAATTCATGGATTCGCTGATTTCCGACGACGAGGACTGAGGATGAAACAACGTAAGAAGCCTGGAGCGACGGCGAAGGCGGCCGACCACGACATGGACACCTGGATAGCGCTGGGCACGGATGAACCCGGCGCCGCTGATCAGACCGGTCAGGATCCCGTGAAGGCGGCCAATGAACTCGTTCGGCGATGGCCGTTCAACTCCCTGCCCTCGGGTATGTTTGGCGCCCCGCGGCGCTGATGTCCCAGAAACCCTCATGCGGGCAGTCTGATCGTAGCCAATGACGGAGCGGTTTACTCGACCGCCTCCGGAGTAGCCATCAACCATTTCTTTCTGGCACAAAAAGGACACAATGGCAACAGCCTCGGTTATCGACTTTGAGCCATTAGACACTGAACCTGAAGAAGACAGCGAGTCCGAAGCCCAGCGCAACGGGAAGAGGGCCAATCTTGGCACGAGCATCTTGCTCTCCGCCATTGAAGACTTCAGAACCGGCAATAACTCAGCCCGGGCCAGCGCAGAGGCCTTCCTGTGGCCTTCGAGCATCGCTTTTGCAGAGCATTTCGATTGGGTCGTATCGATGTCCGATATCGACGGCACTTGGCTCCGGGTTGCGCTCGAAAGGATGAGGCCGCAGTGGGATGCTGAGAGGCGCCGCGGAGGACAGCTACGGCTACGCGCGAGCCTACGGCAACTTCGCGCAGAAAGGGTGGGATGATGGATACTCCAATGCCCGACAGGCGGGCGCTTCAGAAGCTTCGCAAAGAGGCTCGCGAGCGGTTCCTTGCCGGCCGCAAGGCGGAGACGCAGTATGCTCGCCAGCTCCGGCAGGTAGCCAATCAAGTCGGAAGTATTGTTCAGGGGATGGCTCCGGAGGGCATAGTTGGGGATGTCACGTTGCTGATGGCCACCCTGAAACGGTATGGGGAGATTCTCCGGCCGTGGGCGGAATCAGTTGCCGCGCGGATGGTTGCAGATGTCAGCCAGCGCGACGCGGCGGCATGGTCGAAGCACGGGAAGATGATCGGCCTGGCACTCAAGAAAGAGATTGACCAGGCTCCGACTGGTGAGGCGATGCGCAAGGCGCTTGCCGAGCAGGTGCATCTGATCACCAGCCTGCCCCTGGATGCCGCGGAGCGCGTGCATAAGCTCACGATAGAAGGACTCACGAACAGCACGCGGGCTTCTGAAATCGCAAAAGAGATCATGCAGTCCGGCGAAGTTACGAAAAGCCGGGCAATGCTGATCGCGCGGACCGAGGTAAGCCGCACAGCAACTGCTCTGACGCAAGCAAGAGCTGAATACATCGGCAGTGATGGTTATTTTTGGGCCACATCCAAGGACGGAGACGTTCGGCCCAGCCACAAGCGGATGCAGGGTAAGTTTGTTCGCTGGGATGATCCACCGACGCTGGATAACATGGTGGGCCACGCCGGCGCCCTCCCGAATTGCCGATGTTTTCCAAACGTGCAGATCCCGGACTGGATCTGAAATCCCAACAGAAAGGCCGCGTTCCGGAGCTCATGCCAGCTTTACGCGAGGAATCTTCCAGCCGGTATCCTTCGCAACCGAAGCGCTCACGATGCTCTCATCGCCATCGACCTTGACGCGATCGGCAATGAGTTCCTGCATTCCCCCGCAGTCTTTACAGCGAAGCCTGACGACGATGCAATTCCGGGGCCCCGGGCCGTTCAGGTGAATTACGACTGAGCGTCTTTGCATGTGCTTACAGCGATCGAATTGTTTACGGGGCATGGGTCAATCCTCCTCCCTAAAAGGCTACACCGAGCGCAAAAAGAAAAAGGCCGCAGGATCGCTCCCGCGGCCGTGTCATCCTGCCTCCCTTCTCAGGACCGCTCTAGCAGCTCCTTCAGGTTAGCGTCTGGGAACCGCTCCTGAGCGAAGGCACACACATACCGCGTGAACCGCCTGTAGCGCTTCAGCAGCTCCCGCGTAGCCCCTCCCTCTCTGGAACAATCGTCTGAAAATTCGCACCCCTCCTGCCATGCAGGAACGATGGCTGCGAGGGCATCATTCAGGAGCTTCAAGATGGCTTCGCGGTGATGCGCAAAAGTGGGTTCCGGGATGAACTTCCTCTCCGGATGATCTAGCAACGATTCGGAAGCATGTCGCCACCAGTCCAGCGCTGGCAGGACGCCATCGACCCCGTCGTCCACGAAGCATTCCTCGTCTTCCTTCGTTGCCATGCCGTCTGCGATCCTGTCCAGCTGGTCGAGTTCCAGCTTCAATTCCAGTCCCGGCATGTAATCCATCAGCCAGGCAATGGTAGTTAGGGAATCGAATGGCTGCGTGACAGAGACGCCAAAATAGGCCTTGCGCCTGAGCGCCTTCTTTATCTCTTCAAACTCTGGATCAAAATCCTCGAGGTTCTGCTGTAGGGGTGTGAGTGTGAGCGGGGTTGGCTGTAGTAGCTCTTGAGGGATAGAGGCGGCGAGGGATTCCAAGGCAGTTCTCCTGTGGGTTCGTTGTGCAGAGTGGGACTGCTGAGGCGCGGACACAACCCGCGCCAGGGAATGCGACTGGGTTCAGGCGGCCGTTTCCTTCTGAAATGCGCGCATGCAAGTGCCGACGCCGCAGTTCAGGCGCTTCGCGATCTTCCGCCAAGGAACACCTTCGGACCTCATCGCTGCCACTTTATCCGCGCTGATCCAGACTTTCGGCCTCCCGATCTTCACACCGCGACGACGGGCAGCCTGTTGGCCGGCAATGCAGCGCTCGCGTATGATTTCCCTCTCCATCTGGGCGAAAGCCCCGAGAAGGGCCAGCATCATGCGGCCGGCCGGAGAACTGAGATCAAAGCTATCGCGCAGGGAAATGAAGTCTACCCCGCACTCCTGCAGCTCCTCAATGGCACAAACGAGGTGCTTCAATGAGCGAGAAAAGCGATCTAGGCGCCAGACGATAACAGCAGAGAACCTGCGCGCAAATGCATCGGCCATCAGGCGGTTGAGCTGGGGGCGCGAGTCTTTGCTGCCTGAGATGCCAGCGTCAACATATTCGCTGACTACCTCAAAGCCGCGCCGGGCAGCGTACTCTCGCAACTCGTCAAGCTGCATCGCGCAGTTCTGATCATGAGTGGACACCCTCGCGTAGAGGGCAACCTTCCTTATCGAGGATTCCATACATACCCCTTTTTGGTCTGCTTTAGGTCAAAATAGCGAAGAATCTTGGGGGGAACCGATCCGGATTCGATACGAACAAACTCGTTGATCCAGGTACCCAGGAAAAAGCGGTTGCCCATCCCGAGCGCCTTTGCGAAGTCATCGGAGTTAAGGTTTGCCGCCTGGACCAGGCGCGAAAGGTCCGTGCGGGTAAAGCGGAGGGATTTCGTTGCCCGCGGGCTCATAGCTGGACCCCGCTTTCAGCCTGCCATACATATCCGCCCATCTCATCCCGCTTCAAATCGAAGTAGCGAATGACTGCGGTGACGAAATCGTCAGAGGCAGCGGTGAACTTTGCGAAATCGGGGTTATAGAGGGCCGCAACCGTGGCCATAAACTCCACCTGGCGGGCATCGTAGTGGATGGGTTTAAAGGCCTGACTGCTTTGTTCTGGGACTGAAGGCGTGCTAGGTTGACGGTTAGCCATTGTTGCTCCTCCTGAGAGCGACTGGTTAGCGCCTCGGAGGTCCTGCAAGACTTCCGAGGCGCGCTTATTGAATGTTCCACAATCCTACACTGTGGGGGAAATTGTGGGGAGTCCAATTGAAAAAGTCTTCTAAACCAAGGTAATGGGTAAATGCCTGAAGGCCTGTAAACCCCTCTAGAATCGGCATATAGGGGCAAACTTAGTAAAACCGGGTAAGACTGCATCCCTGGTTCGGGACCAGGGGGTCGGAGGTTCGAATCCTCTCTCCCCGACCATCTAAATCCCACGGAATCAATGAATTAGAGTACTCTTAAGTTCCGGAAACTCCGGAACTTGGGTCCGTTTGGGTCCAATCACTAAATCTTCGACCCTCTGAACCGCATCTTTCGCATCTGCTGGCACCGAGTGCGAGTAAACTTCTCGGGTGATCTCCGAAGAAGAGTGTCCGAGAAGCGCTTGCACAGTTCCGAGCGGAGCACCAACCGCGTCGAGCAGTGTGGCATTTGCATGCCGCAACCAGTGCCAGTTTGCTCCCGCGCCCAACGCCGCTAACCTCCGCCAACGCAGAAAAGAGAGCGTTGCCACGCTCGCGGCGAAAACAAACAGTCCTAGAACAACGAGAAAGTAAGAGCCCCTCGCACCCGCAAGCGGAGCGGGGGGAACCCGGGGGACCCGTCCCCGGGTTTGCCCGGGTCTGCCATGTGCGGCGAGTTCGGACGATCAGATACGACCGGTTCGGGCAATGCGCCTGAATTTGCGGAGCCTACGCTATATGGGCATTCGTCATGGGTCATTGACGCAGGAGTTCACCTCCGTGTCTGGCCCAGCCATCCATCAAATAAGCGAAATTTCAGTTGGACTGTGACTGCGTTCAGTATATAAAGAGTTCGCAGTTAGGAAGCGGTCCATCAACCTCCCAGAATCCCCCTTCCGGGTTTGGCGCACTTTTCCTCAAAGCGTTTGAATAGCAACCTTCTTCTCGAGGCGAGGGGATTCATGCAAGGCTTATGGCAATCAGGGCGCGGGCAGGGGCACGCGTCTGGTAAAGGCGCGCGGGCGCTGCGTTACGGGGCTGTTGCAGTAGGCGTTTTCGCCCTCTGTGCAACCGGCTTCAGCTGGGAAAGCGGCGGCTCCAAAGAACTGCCCAAAGCCATCCGCACCATCATGGAGAAGCCGCGCTACTCGGAGGCGACCTGGGCCCTGCGCGTGACTGACGTGCAGTCAGGCGAAGTGATTTACGACCTCAACTCGCGGCCGCGTCTCTTAACCGGTTCCGTCCGCAAGCTTTATTCCGTAAGCGACACGCTCAACCGCCTTGGCCCCGATTATCCCGGTCTACCGGCGAGGCGAGGTGGACGGATCCGGTGATTTGAAGGGCGACCTGATTCTTGTGGCCAAGGGCGACCTCACCATGGGCGGCCGTGACCAGGGCAACGACACACTCGCCATCAGCAACTTTGACCATAACGATGCCAACAACCTGGGCGTAGGGGTTCTGACGGCTCCTGACCCACTTGGCGGCCTCAACAGGCTGGCCAAACAGGTGGCAGCTTCGGGCATCACGAAGATTTCCGGCGACGTGATCATCGACGACCGCTTGTTCAAGCCCTTCCGGGTCCCAAACCAGAAGCTGCTGATCACGCCGATCATCATCAACGACAATCGCATTGATGTGACGGTCCTGCCGACGAAGCCAGGGGAGCGCGCAAAAATTGAATGGCGGCCGCACACGGAAGCATTCACGGTGACACAAGACGTGATGACCGCGGCTGCTGGCCACGAAACAAACGTCGAGCTTACGCAGTCCGGGCCGCACGCCGGCCATGTGAGCGGACAAATTGCAGTGGACTATAAACCGCCTTTTGCCGGCGTACCAACGCTGGTGCGAACCTTTGCCGTGGACAATCCGGCGGACACTGATTCTCCGGCCTCACTCCAGGTGCCGACCGAGTTCGCCCGCACCACGTTTATCGAAGCGTTACGCCGGGCGGGCATAACGGTCAATGCGCCACTGTTGGGGCCTAACCCTGCCCGCAAGCTTCCCCCACCCGATTGTTACCCGGCGGATACCGAGGTTGCCACTCTGGTCTCCACACCTTATGCGCAATATTCGAAGCTGGTCCTGAAAATAAGCCACAATCTCGGCGCCAATTTAAGCCTGATGCTGTTTGGCTTGAGCCATGGGGTAAACACGATACAACAGGCGCTCGAGGTAGAGCGCAAGACCCTGACGGAGCAGGACGGCCTGGATGGCAAAGGATTCTACTTCCCAACCAATGGCAGCGGCAGCCCAGACAGCGAAGCGTCAGCAAAAACCACGGTGAAGCTGCTGCGATTTATGAAAAACCAGCCGGATTTCATCCCGTTTTTCCAATCGCTACCGATCCTGGGAGTGGATGGTTCCCTGGCTGAATTTGGCAGCAACAGCCCCGCACGAGGAAAGGTGTTTGCCAAGACCGGCACATATGTGGCAGGAGGCAAGATCGGCGCGCAAGTTTTGGCCGGATATATCGGCGCTCGCAGTGGCAGAAAGCTCGCCTACGCTCTCTATGTAAACAATGCAGGAGACGCAGGAATCCCTCCGGACCTTTCGCCGGTGCTCTCAGTCATTGAAGACGAGGCTGAGATCTCAATCATCATTCAACAATCAAATTGAAAATAAATCACGGATATCAGGAGAAATACATGAAACCGCGTGCGTTTCGCTGCTGCTTGACTCTCATTGTATCCGCGGCATTGCAGGCAGCCGGCGGAACAGCATATGCGCAAAAGAACGATGGCGCGGCAGTTTCGAAGGACATAAAGAAGATCATGGACAAACCCGAGTACAAGGGAGCCACCTGGGGACTGCGGGTGATCGATTTGGGCAACGGGCACGAGTTGGTCAATCTTAATCCAGGGCACCAGTTCTTCATCGCTTCTGTGCGCAAGAACTTTTCAGTCGGGGAGTTGATGGATAAGGTTGGACCCGGACATCGTTACAACACGCCGGTATACCGGCAAGGAAAAGTGAATCGTCAAGGAGTGCTTGACGGAGACCTGATCGTAGTAGCCTCCGGCGATTTGACGATGGGCGGGCGCACCAATCCTGATGGCACCGTTGCATATACCGTCTTTGATCACAATGAAGCCAATGGTTTGGGCAATGCCGTTCTTTCCAAACCGGATCCCCTAGCGGGATATAAAGCGCTTGGCCGCCAGGTAGCGGCCAGCGGCATAACGGAGATCAAGGGAGATGTCGTTATCGACGACCGTTTGTTCAAGCCGTATGAATTTCGCGAAGAGTTCGATATGCGGCCTATCTTCGTCAACGACGACCTGGTGGATTTGATTATCAATCCGGAGCAGCAGGGAGACCTCGCTTCCCTGCACCATCGCCCGGTCTCAGAAGCGCTGAGGGTAAAGAACGAAGTCGAGATGACCGCAAGTAACACCAAGGAGACTATTAAACCCCAGCTACCAACATGTATCGGGGAGCCTGGGTGCTCGGTTACGTTGCAGGGCAATTTGCCGGTGGGCTTTACACCGCCGCTCACGGGTACCTATCCGCTGATTCGCACCTACCGCATTACCAAACCTTCTGACTACGCACGTACCGTATTTATTGAGGCGTTGCGAGCAGCCGGTGTAACCGTGAAAGCCCCGGCGGTCGAGCCGAATCCTACAAAACTATTGCCGGGCAAGGACTCCTATAAGGCCCAAGCGCGGGTGGCCGAACTCGAGGGCTTGCCGTACAGCGAAGATGCAAAGCTGGTCATGAAAGTAAGTTACAACCTGGGAGCCGACACAAGCCTGGTGCTGTGGGGCCTGACCGAAGGCGTCGATAGCATGGATTCTGCGCTCGCTGTCGAGAAACGAAACCTGAGCGAAAATTTCGGCATTCCACAATCGGAATACACGTTCTTTGATGGCAGCGGCGGGGACGACACCAGGGCAACCAATGAAGCGGTGACACATTTCCTTGACGAGATGTCCAAGCGCAGCGTCTTTCCTGACTACCTGGCCTCGTTTCCCATACTTGGCGTCGATGGATCGCTGGGCACCGTTACAGACTTCGAAAAGGATGCCACGCTTGCGCCAGCCAAGGGACACGTGTTTGCCAAAACTGGCACCTATATTGGTGCGGGTGGCCCAACCGGTGTGCAGTTAAAGGCCCAGGCATTCGGAGGCTACATCACCACCAAATGCGGGAAGAAGCTTGCGTACCAGCTGGTGGTGAACGGCGTGTCTATAGTTGACCCTGACGAGGCGATCAGCGAAATAGTCAAGGTTTTCCAGGACGAAGGCCGGATTTCTGCGATCCTGTGGCGCGACTTTTAGAGCAGCGCTACCGAAGTGATGAGTCAAAAGTGGTAAGGCCCTGGTGGCCTCCTGCAATGTAGAACGGGCAGGAGGCTTCCCCCGTGAAAGCTCTGTTCGTCACGCTCATCCTCTGTTCTGTGGCGTCGGCCAAAGTGAAACCAGCCCCAAATTACCAGGACGCCGTGTTCCAGGAGACGCACGCGGAGTCTGTTCGCATGAACTGCTTTGGGACTCAGTATGGTTCGAGTATGTCGACCTGTCACGACGCGCAAATGCTTGTCTACACGGTAAAGATTGGGGGGAGCTGTTTATACCCTAACTCCTTACCGGACTCCTTTCTTCATCACGAATCTCTGCGGAGACAACCTGCAGGTGCGGTGAAGGTCTGGAACGATGGGAAGCATGTACATGTCAAGACTCGTGATTGACCGGGACCTGGCAGTACATCCAGCTGCAGTTCGACGCTTCCATTGAGCGTTCTTCTCCATCGCTGCCCTCGACGAGTCGTTCGCGCGTAATCATACGCATCATTTCTTTCGGCATGAAGCGTTTGTCTGTGCGATCGGCTTATCGGTGAAGCACGAAGACTCGCTCGTTTCTTCCAGACTGGCAAACACCTTAGGACTAGTAAAGCAGGAACGACCAAAGCATGTCACCCGTGGCGCAGATGAGGTACTGGTGACCATCCAACATGAAAGTCTGCGGGGCATTGGAGACCTGGCCGATGCGAGTGTTCCACAGAGGAACGCCGGTGGCTGCGTCATGGGCGACCAGACTTCCGGATCCATCCCCGGCGAATACCAGGCCGCCTGCCGTTGCCAGTACACCGCCGCCTCCTCCGTGGGCGTTGTCATAACGATGTCTCCATTTCGCGTTGCCGGTCTTGTAGTCAATCGCTGTCAGATAGCTTCCTCCGGAGCCGATTTGCGCTTCTTCTCTACCACCAAGTCCCATCGAGCCGCGGGGATCCAGGTCGGTGAGATAGAAGATGGAGTAGGTGTCATTTTCAGCGACATAGAGGAGGCCCGTAGCCGGCGAGAAGGCAGGAGGTTGCCAATTGACGGTGCCGCTGGAGTTCGGCGAAATGAGGGATCCCGGGACGGTGGCATCTTTGGATGGATCATGCTGCGGTGCGCCGGCCGGACTGAGGCCGCTGGCCCAGTTCGTCAATAGGCCGTATTTGCTTGTGACCAGGTGTTCGCCGGTGACTCGATCGAGCGTAAAGTAGTATCCGTTTCTCGCTGCTGTGAGCACCATTTTTCGCATTTTGCCGCGGAACATGCCATCGACCAGCACCGGAGTCTGCGCCGAATCGTAGTCGTGCATGTCGTGCGGTGATGTCTGGTAGTACCAGGCCATCTTGCCGGTGTCTACGTTGATAGCGATCAGAGAGCAGGTAAAGAGATTGTCTTTGTCGCCGCGCGCGCCGTTCGTGAAGGCGGGGGTGGGATTGCCTGTCCCAAAAATATAGAGGTTGGTCTCCGGGTCGTAGGCACCGGTGATCCACGTTTCTGCGCCGCCGTGTCGAACTGCATCCAGACTGGCCCACGTGTCAGCGCCGGGGTCGCCCTTCTGCATGGGAACAGTATAGTGCTTCCACTGAAGTTCCCCTGTCTCCGGGTCGAAGGACTGCAGGAAGCCGGGGGAGTCAATGTCGTTTCCCACACCCACGATGACGTGGTTTCCGATAACAATCGGAGCCGGCGTCGCGAAGTAGCCCTGGTCTACGTCAGCGATGATTTTATGCCAACGCTCCTTGCCGGTCTTCGCGTCCAATGAGACCAGGTAATCGTCCGGCGTCTCCATGTAAAGATAGCCGTTCCACATCCCGAAACCGCGGTTGCCGATATGGGTGCCGCCCTTGGTCTTCCAGAAGTAATGCCAGAGCTCATGCCCATCGCGCGCGTCAATTGCCCAGCCATTGTCCGGCATGGTGGCGTACAACGTGCCATCTACTTCAAGCACTGAACCCTTGATCGTTCCACCGCGAGCGGAGATATTTCCTGGACCTTCGCCCCCGACGATCACCTCTGGTCTTTCATAGCCGCCAGATATGTCTCCAGGAGGCGGCGCGGGATTCTCCGCGCCCTCGGTCAATTGCGACATCCACGCGAGCGTTAAGTCTTTGACGTTGGAACGATTGACCTGAGTGAGCGCGCTATAACGCTTGCCCGTGTAGTCCCCGTTATAGGTCGGCCACGAATCTCTGAGCGGCTTCAGCAGGTCTTGAGGCGCCACTTCACCGACCTGACCGAGGGTAAGGACTGAGGAAAACAGGACAGGAAGAGGCAGCAGAAATTTCCGCAAGATCATTTTAGGGTCACCAGATAAGCCGTTACGTTGTGGATGTCCTTGTCCGTATAGACGGGGAGCAGATCTTTGTGCGCCTGCAACGGATCCCGGACAATGACCTTGGGAATGTCACCCTTCCGCCTGAAGGTGCGCGACGATCCATCAGGCAGTTTCATAGCGACGATGAAATCGTCCAGGTGCACCAACTGACCTTCCACGACTGCGCCGGAAGAGGAAGTAACCGTAACTGTGGCGGGTACTCCTTTGTGGTTTGCCCCCCGCACGTCGCCGGCGACCCAGAGGTTTTGAAGCGTTTTCGGATCGCTGATTCTGGAGGCGATGCCGCGTAGATCACCTTCCGGAGAGTGACAGCTCTTACACTTCAAGTCGAAGTAGGCCTGGCCCTCGCTCGCATTGCCGGTCACGATGGTGGGAGGCTTCTGCTCCTGCGGTGGGGCTCCCTGGCGCCCGATCGTCGACACCACGCTGCGCACATATGCCGCGACAGTTTTGGAATCTTCTATGCTCAGGCCGATCGCCGGCATTCCCATTGCCCGGCGGCCGCCTTGAATGATGGGGACGATCAGCTCGCCATCCTGATCGCTCAATGCGACCTGAGACCGCAGTAAGTTCGGGCCGCCCATATCACGCCCCGCAGATCCTGTCCGTGGCAGCCCTGGCAATTGATGCCGTAGAGCGTCTTGCCGCGCGCCACCACGGCCGGGTCGGCTGGCGGTCGGACATAGCCCGGCACGAATCCTCCGGGCGCTCGCTGTACCCTCGCTTTTGGCGCGGGCTCCTGGGCCAAACCAAAATAGACAAAGCTTATCAACATCCCCAAGAAAGCTGCAGCTGTCAACCCAGACGTAAGTCGCATCTATCTCCTTGTTTACAAACGCCTGCTGTCCCTCTCAACGAAGCGTGGAGCGTAGGTGGCCCCCGCGATGCCGTCGAGAGAAAGAGAAAATACCATTTTCAGCGAGAGCAAGAACACTTCGAAGTGAAATCATCGGATAGGGAACGGCGGGCTGACCATGTGTCATAGCAGGACCAGTTAGAAATTAGGATGAGTGCCCACGTTCGCCCCAGCGTACTCCGGATTTCCTGTCGAGCTTGCCGGTATTGGCGACTTCATGGGGGCTTTCCTTAATGGAAGCCGCACACGCGGATGTTAGTGGCGCCCGGTGGCAGAAAATCTGGATACTCGGGCCGATAATGATACGGACTTGTCCAAATTAGCGGCTAACGATTTTAGATAGTCTAAGTTGCTGAGTTGATTAAAACAACATCGGTATCCGAAAACTTCGATTCCTGAAGCCCTTCCCTTTAACAAATCTTGGGTGCCCCAGGTCCCGATTCCGGGATTTGGGATTCCACAGATCCTCGATGGACAGTGTCGTCACACTTGCTGGCGAAAGGATTGCCTCAAGTCCAGGGAAAAAGACCCAGGCTTGCTTCCCACCCCAGCAAGCTTCGCTTGCCGGGAACCCCGGTTTCGCGAGCCTCGGGTACCCGCCTCTGCACCAAAAGCAAAGAGTCTCTAATTTGAACAAGTCCGATAATGATATGTTTCGAACGCCTT
>CAVPKQ010000008.1:0-15699 GCA_963705665.1 uncultured Acidobacteriaceae bacterium
AAGCTGGCGTTTTGAATACATGGTCTTTACCGAGCGCTACCATCTTAAACGCGGGGTATGCTGCCACTGCCCCTACAAAGAGTACTCAGCGTAGTTGTCGAGTACAGCTCCGCTTCGCTCTCTCGAAAATGGTCTAGGGAAACTGGGCATCAGTCTCTAGCCGCTGCCATAAATTTGTCATCTCGACCGGAGCGAAGCGAAGCGGAGAGATCTGCGTTTCCACATCGGGCGCAAAGGGCGCGCCAGATATGGGGCACCCTCGGATTGGTGGTCGTTTTGGATCCATATTTCAAGCGGTTCCTGGGGCGCCCAGGAATTGTGGTCATCTTTTGGGAACCCGCAGATCTCTCCACTGCGCTGCGCTCCGGTCGAGATGACAAAGTTAGATGTAATTACCGATCAAGCCTTCCATCCATGGATGAGCCGCGGGCCATGCCCTCTGATTTCATCTCGATGCGCAGTCTGTGATGCATCATTCGTGACGCAAGGCGTTCATCGGATCGACAGCGGCCGCTCGAAGCCGGAATGAGGCAGGCGGCGAGTGTTGTAACCAGCAGCAGTATGGGACCAGAGCAAAAGTGATTGGATCGATGGCCGGGACGTTATAAGAAAGCCGGCCAAGAGCCGCGTGGATGCCATTGCCGCAGCCAGCCCAAGCAGCAAGCCTACTGCAAGCAGTCCGAGTCCTTCTTGTAAGATGAGGCGCACCACGCGAGCTTTGGATGAACCCAGCGCCATGCGGATTGCAATCTCCCCCGTCCTCTGCCTGACGGAATAGGCAAGCGGCCCATAGATTCCTACTACGGCCAGAAACATTGCTATGGCTGAGAACACTGTCAGCAGGGTGGTCTGAAACCGGCGTCTTGCGGTAGCCCGCGTCTCCAGATCGCCCATCGAATGAACGTCCGCAATCGCCATATTCGGATCGAGGCTGCGCACTGCCGCGCGGATTTCCGAGACGATAGCATCTTGAGGGAGGGGTGAGCGCACGGCAAGGGAGGCACTGTTCTGATTCGCCTGCCAGAACGGAGTATATATTTGCGGCGCAGCGGCGGCCTCCAGACTCATATTCCGAACATCTCCCACGACACCGACGATTCTGATCCATGGCTGTGTAGGGGAGCCGCGAAAATAGTGTGCAGTTGCATCGCGCCCTTCGAAGTACTTCTTGGCAAAGGCTTGGTTGACCATCGCCACGGCCGGATGCCCCGGTCCGTCTTGGTCACCGAGGCCCCGGCCGTTCAGCAATGGAATCTGCATCGCCGAAAGATAGTCCGGTGTGATCGCCCGCCCCTCCACCAACTGATCCGTCTTGTTCGGATAACCCTTCACTTCAAAGAACCCCAGGCTTTCTGAGCCGCTCAGAGGGAGATAGTTCACCAGCCCGGCAGCCTGGACGCCCTGGATAGCTCTGATCCTGTCAAGGAGCCGTTGAAAGAAGGTTCGCCGGCTTTGCGCAGTGGCGTATTGCGGAGTCAGATGCACATTCACAGTTACCGTGGAAGCCGAGAAGCCGGCGTTGAGAGAAAGGACATTCAAGTAGCTGTGCAACAACAGGCCGGTTCCGATGAGCAGCATGACCACCAGCGCAACCTGCGCTATTGCCAGACCGCTTCTTACCCGTTTGCGCTCTCCTACAATTCCTCGCATTCCTCCAGTCTTCAAAAACTCCACAAGATTGATGCGGGTGGCAGAGAGGGAGGGCAATATGCCGAAGAGAATGCTTGTCAGCACCGTAACAAGAACTAGAAAGGCCATGACACGGAGGTCCAGCGTTGCGTCTTGCATTCTTGGGATATTCCCCGGGTTGAGTTTCAGAAGCGCGTGAAGGAAGAGGTAAGCCAGCCCAATGCCCACAAGGCCTGCTCCTGCACTCAACATTAAAGCTTCCGTCAACATCTGGCGCAGCAAGCGCCCGCGCCGGGCGCCTAATGTTGCCCGCACGCCGAGCCGTGGGTCCGGTTTGCGGCGCGCGCCAGGAGCAAGTTCGCGGCATTGCCACAAGCGATCAGCAGTACAAAGCCGACTGCGCCCATTAGGAACCACATCAAAGGCCTCACAGGACCGAGAGCCAGTTCACGGAATGGCTTGACGAGCGCCCCCCAGCCGCGCATCTCCGGGCTGTGCAGCAAATCGAGCCGCGACATGATCGTGCTCATTTCCGCTTGGGCTTCCCGCAAAGTGACCTTCGGCTTCAGGCGTGCAACGGCAAAACCGTTCCATTCCGTTCGATCTGCCTTTCGCTGGGGCGTGAGCGCGGAGGGCAGCCAAAGCTGTGTTGTTTCTATTCCGGCGTCCCCATAAGCGAGATCGCTCTTGTGCGGGTATGCAAACTCCGGCGGCATTACGCCTATGATCCGATATGGCGTTCCATCGAGCCGTAGCGCGCGGCCTAAGATGTCACTCCTTCCTGCAAACATGGATTCCCAGATCGCATGGCTAATGACCACCACGCGATCGCTTCCTGGCTGCTCATCGCTAGCATCAAAGACCCGGCCAAAATCAGGAGCGGATTGCAACGTCTTGAAGAAATCGGCATCCACCTTGGCCGCGCCAACCCTCTCCAGCCGGTCACCCGTTGCAAGGTTATAAGTTGCCTGCTGAAAAAGCGTCATCTCCGCAAAGGAATGGCTCTGTCTCTTCAAATCGAAGAAGTCCGCATTCCAGGGTCCAAAGGCTTCTGCGGGAATGTCCCAATGTGGGTTTGGAGTAAAGAGATAGACCAGCCTCTGCGGCTCGCCATAAGGAAGGGAGCGGATGAGCACGGCGTTTACTAAGCTAAAGATCGCAGTGCAGGCTCCAATTCCCAAAGCGAGGGTAAGAATTGTTACCAAGGTAAAGGAACGATCTTTCAAGAGGGTTCGCAGGCCGTAGCGAAGGTCTTGTACGAGATCGTCGATCCAGGCCATGCCGCGCGATTGGTAACAATCTTCGGTAGCCTGAGTGACGCTGCCAAAACTAGCCTTGGCCGCTGCCCGCGCTTGCTCGGGGGACATTCCGTTGGCTATGTTCTCTTCCGTTTGTCGTTCCACGTGGAACAATAGCTCCTCACTTAACTCGACATTGCTCGCATCCTTTTCAAGAAACGACCGCAAGCGGCGAAGGAGACTATGAAATAAGCGCATAGGAACCTCACTTACACAGCTTTAAGTACGACTTGAACCGCCGTTGACAGCCGGTCCCACGAGTCTTCTTCCGCCTCCAGCCGTTTACGTCCCGCCTTGGTGAGCGTGTAGTATTTTGCCCGCCGGTTGTTTTCAGACTCGCCCCACTCCGCCTCAATCCACGCCTGATGCTCGAGCCGGTGCAGTGCCGGATACAGAGCGCCCTGGTTCACACGTAGAACATCCTGCGAGAGTTGACGAATACGCTGCGCAACGGCCCACCCGTGCATTGGCTCCAAACTTAGGACCTTCAGAATCATGAGGTCTAGAGTTCCCTGGAGCAATTCGGAAGACTTGGTCATGCTCTCCTCTCAATCACTGACAGGAGCAGAATACAAAAATTCTCCCGTTCGCGCAAAACGGATTTAGAGCGTTTCCTCATGCAGAACCGGGTGCCTCAGGCTCGCGAAGCTAGCCTCAATACTGTTCACTTAAGGAGATGCGATTATGGGTGGGCGGAAGCCAACGGAGATGGGCGTGTAGTTTCTTGGGCGAAGGGGGAAGTTGCTCATCTTGCGTTTTACACCACGAGGGTTCCGTCTATGGCGGCTGGAGACGACGCGTTCCTGGAGAATTTCGTCAATGGCTTTGCTATGAAGGACTTTTCTGCACCGAGGGGGGAATAGCGTTGTAGGCGGAAATCTTGCGGCGGACCACGCGTACGGTATGGAGGAAAGAAAGCCGGTCGGGGTCTTCCTCTGCCTTTAACGCCGCTTCATGCATGAGGCTGCGTATCGCGAAGTGAGCCATGAGAAGCCCATAGAACTCCTGACGTACCAGATCTGGCGTCTTGCTGCGGAGCACGATCTTAGAACCGCGCAGATGGGTCTTCAATTCGTCCAAGGAGGTTTCGATTTCCCAGCGTTCGTGATAGAGCGCAGCCAGTTCTGCGGCGGGAGCCCTTTCGTGATCCAAAATGCTGGTAAGCAGGCGGTAGATGGGTTCAGGATCGGCGACTCCTTCCAAGTGGTAGTCGATGACCCGCACAACGACCCCATTGGTCTTACGCTGCCAGTCTCGACCCGAGGGATAAATGCGACTGTAATAAGAACCATCCGGCAGACATTCTTCACAGGCCAAACGCATGTTCTTCTTGATGCGCCAAAGCAGATCAGCTCTGTTGCCTACAGCCTGAGTCCACAGCTTAAAGCCAAAAAACTGCCGGTCGGCGAGGCAGAGCATGCCTTCTTTTAGATTTGCCAGGACGCCCTGGGCGAGCGTGGTTTCGCCCGTTCTGTAGTCGGCCATTTGACTGCCGAACAACACGTGCGTACCGTTCTCAACGAAAGCTACAAAGCGGATCTGCGGATAGGCGCTGTGGCCGCGACTGCTTGGTGGCCGGCCGAAGGCAGCAACATTGCCCGCCTCGTCTGCCACCTCCAGCGTACTGCCATCTAAACTGACCAGACGCCAGCCCTGGTACCAAGCGCCTTTGCTGGCCTGAACTGCAATCGGCTTCACCACTGCGTCATGCAGCTGTCGCAGTGGCTCCCATCCCAGCCGTGCGCGTGCTTGCGAGATGCCCGACTTGCCCGCCACCTTTACTTTGGCCGACGGATCGAGCAACCACTGCGCACCCTCCAGTATGCTGCGCAATACTTCCCGGTAGGACGACTGCATGTACAACGCTAGAGCGATTACGTAGTACACCACCAATTGCGCTGGCAAGTCGCGCTCCCGCTTGCTCCCCTTACCCGTTGCCGTCAAGATCGACCCTATCGTCTTCAACGGAAAAGTCTTGGTTATCACTCCCAAGCTAATGTAATCGCTGATCCGCGTCCCCGAGGGAAGTTCGGCAACCGTACGCGCCATTGCTCCTCCTGCGTCCCCTTCGCGCAGGGTAACACTTTCTTTCTTAAGTGAACAGTATTGTAGCTAGCCTGGGTCTTTTCGCGATTTGTGGAATCCCAGGTCCCAGAGTCGGGACCTGGGGCACCCAGGATTTGTTGAAAGCAGAGGCTTCAGGGATCTAATGGCCGGGATGAGGCGTGGGCGGGGCTGACGGGGCAGTGGGAGCAGGGCGGATGAGTAGCGCTTGACGGGGGAAACTGAAGCTGCCCCCGGCATCGTCGATCACATTTACCTGGCAGATGTAGAGACCCGGCTTGAGCTGGGTAAGCGGAATGTCGAAGGCAAAGGCGATAGCATTGCGGTTGGGAACGTTGATCTCGTTCGCTTGAACCAGCGGGGTCTCGAAAACCTTGCTCGTCCCGTGAAGAAACTCAAGGCTGGTGAGCACCTGTACGGCATGGACCTGGCCGCTGGCCGGCTTCGTTTCCGCCGCCGGAACGACTTTGGCCGCCGTGGGATCGTAGACTTCGTAGAGCATGTAGAGATGCTGATCGGTGCGGAAGACGTGGGCGACGTTCGGGATCCAGGTAAAGCCGCCATTGGTCAGCGGGTCGGTGGGATTCTTCTTGTTCTCTGGAACGCGCTGGCTGGCCAGCACCACGGAGCTCAGCTTGAGTGGAAGCTTTTTGAGGTCGGGCAGATTAATGTCGGCTTCAAATGAGCCCATGCGGCCGGTTTCATTCTCCCGGACCACGAATTTCAAATGATACTTGCCCTGCGGAACAGTAAAGGAAGTCGTGTACTGAATGTTCTTACGCTGAACTTGCTGTGAATCGTCAATGGCTAGCTTCACCGTCTGGCGAACGTCGGCGATATCCTGTCCCGCAGTGTTCTTAACTTCCCCGATGATATCCAGAGTGGCTTTGCTGCGGTCGCCGCCCTTGACAAAAGGAATCTGTGAGCCGGGTACGATGAGCGAGACCGGCAGATCGAAGCGCTCCGGTCCGGAGCCGGTATTGGCGAGGAAGTAGTAAGCCTGCAGGTAAACCTCGACATCGGTGGCGGGTAGATCGCTGGCCAACTCCTCATCAAGCTGACGCTCGCGGTCCTCGCGAGTTGCATGTTTAAAATCCGCGGGCGCGTAGTAGCCGGGGCGGTACTCGAGCTTGACTCCAGGACGATTGATCTTGATGCTCAGCCTGCGATAGCGGCCGTCGCGCCGTGTGTCCGTGGAGCGGAACCCGAGGACGTAATAGGCGGAAGTATCCTGCTGGATGCGCACAAAAGCAGGGGAGAAATCGTTGGAATCGAAGAAGGCTTTGCCGCCGGTATCGGAGGAGAGCGTGGCCATCACTTCCTGGGTATTGAAGTTGGAGTCGAAATTATTTTGCAGAGCCGCGCCGTTGAATCCGCTGCTGCCGCGCAGACTCCCGGTGCTTGCATCGCCCAGTACCGTGACCGCCTGCAGTCCGCGCGTGTCCACCGAGTAAATGGAGAGATTGGCGCGCACGGCCGCATTGATCGCCGCGTGAAGCGAGGCCTGGTTCTCGATGCCGTCGCGCTGAATGCCTCCGGAAAAGTAGAGCAGCGACTTCTTCTCGTTGATATAAGCGAGCGAGTGGGAGATGTCTTCTATGGCGAAGAGCTCGCGGTCCGTATTGACGTCGTTGTACTCCGACTCATCCGGACTGAAGGAGGTGGTATCTTCCACTTGGTTGGTGGTGCTGGTGGCGCCCGCCTCGAAGCCCGATCCCTGTGTTCCCGAGTATGCATCGACGGCGTGCAGCAGCAGCTGCTTGCTCGAGGTAAAGTCCTGGTCGAGCGAAAGCGAGTTATCCAGGGAAACGACCGCCGCCAAATCCGCCGGCTGCATCTGCTTGCCGATGTAATTGCGCGCGGCCTCCTGGGCGCGTTCCAGGTCCTCCGGCTGCATCGAGGTTATGTCGAAGAACATCACGATCAAGCGGTGATTGCGCAACTGCTCCGAGGTGGCGGCGCGATTCATGTTTCCCAGGATGCCGGCGCCCGATTTGCCATTGATCGTGGCCTCATTGAGCGGGGCGGCCTGATCGACGTTTTCAAAGTCAAAGCTGGTGATCTCTTGCGTCTTGCCGTTTTCCTGCAAAGTAAAATCTTTGGCAGTGAGACCCCGGACCAGCTGTCCTGTCTTTTTGTCGCGAACTACGACGTTGGTCAGAACCAGATCGCTATTGACTTTGAGGGTGAAGGATTTTTGGCCGGGTTGCGGCTGGGAGGGCTGCGATCCGTTTGCCTGCTGCGCGCAGACCGGCATGGCCATCAGCAGGGCGAGGGCGAAGGCCGCCGAGTTCGAACGCGCGATTTGATGGAAGCTCTTAATAACGCACCCGTGCTATGAATGAAAACTGGCGCATGGTGGCGGCCGAGTTCACTTGACCGTAACTTGCCGTTCCCAAGCTCGAATTTACTCCTGAGTATTGGACGGTGTTAAAGACGTTATCGGCGGTAGCGCGCATCTCGAATGTGCGCGTCTCCGCGAAGCGTATGGTTTTTGAAAGCGAAGCATCCAGGGAGACAGTGCCCGGACCGGGGATGGAAAAGCGCGAAGCGGTTCCGTAAATGTTAGCCGGATTGGTGAAGGCGCTGGTGTTGAACCAGTTTTTGAGCGAGCCGCCGCCAGCGGTGAGGGATGCGCCAGGGACACGATCCGGCCGCAAGGACCCAGTGCTGCCGCGGGCGACATCCTGTATGTTGCTGGCATAGTTCGGCGTCAGCGGCTCGCCGGTGGCGAACTCGAAACTGCCGGAGATGGAGACTCCGGCAAGAGCATGTCCCTCCCATCCGGTGGTCAGCAAATGTGTATCCGGTCCGAAGGGCAATTCATAGAGAAATTCCCCACTTACTTTGTGGCGAATGTCGAAGCTCGAATTGGATTCTTCCGCCAGAAGATTCTGCCAATTTTGGGCGATCGAGAGGCCTGTGCCTCCGTTGCCGCCGATAGAGCTGGCATTGTCGATCGAATGCGAATAGACGTAATTCGCACCCAAAGCGATTCCGCCGTGCAGCCGCCGCCGGGCGCGGACGGTTAGAGCGTTGTAGTTGGAAAATGCCACGGAGTCCTCGTAATCGTAGAGCACTCCGCTCAGGGAGCCGGTCGCGGTCCGGCCGGGGGCGTCGACGATGTCCAGGCGAGTGCCTTTGGAGCCGTTGTAACCCACGTTGAGCACAATGTCGCCGGGAATGGTGCGCTGGAGGTTCAGGTTCCATGCCTGCACATAGGGGAGCCGGTAGTTCTTATTCACCGCATAGTTGCCTTCCGTTTGCGGGGAAGGGAAGCCGTTGGCCAGAGTAATGGGCGGCGCGCCGGTGGTGGTGGACTCGTTGGTCTGGACGTCTGCAAAGGGCGGCTGAAAGGCAAAGTCCTGCACGAATTTCGCGTACTGCCCGACGGTGTAGTTGATCCCATAGCTGCCGCGCACGACCGTGTTCTTAAACCGCGTGGCAAAACCGAGCCGCGGGGAAAAGTTATTATGCTCGGGGTAGATCAGGCCGCGTGGATATTTTCCGGTATAACGCCCCACGCCGTTCGATACCACGGTCTCGACGGCCGCGAAGTTGTTCCCTGTATCCAGAGTCGAGAGCCGGTCGTATTTTTCGGAGTAGGGCGAGAAGTATTCGTAACGCACGCCGAAGAGCAGCGTCAGATTCGGCTTAGCCCGCCAATCGTCTTGCGCATAGGCATCCCAGACATTCTCCCGCAGATAGGATTTCCGATAGGGCGCTTGCAGTGAAGTCTGCTGCGGCAGACCGAGCAGGAAATCCGCCAGCGCGGAGCCGGTCGACTTAGTCCCGGTATTGCCGGAGCCGGGCTGCTGCGTAAAAAGTCCAGTGAAGATGTAGGAACCGGTGGCATTGCCTGTCTTGCCTAAAAGGTCGAGGTGGACGCGGCGTATGTCGCCGCCGTAGCGAACGTTATGTTTGCCATGGATCCAGGAGCCGGATTCCAAAAAGGAAATGGTCTGATTGGTTTGAAAGGTGGGCTGCTGCTCGTTGAAGCCGTTGAAGGGGGCGAGAGAAAGATCGGGCAAGCCAAAGAGCAGCGGGTTGGACGGCAGGCCACTGAGGCCGATCTGGCTGGCAATATCCGTCGTATTGGTGAAAAAGTTGCTGAGATCGGTTCCGGTGCGGTTCCAATTGACGTTGAAGTTATTCGTTAGCCGGCCTTTGCCGAGCGAGTAGCCCAGTTGTAGAGAGTATTGATGGACTTGCTCCTTACCGCCGAGTTGCGGAAAGAGATTGACCTCATCAGCCGCGGAGTGGACGTAGTTGAAATTGGCGTTGATATTCTGGCGAAGGCCTGAGCCTCCCTGGCCGAGATACTGGCGAATCAGGCCGATAATAGGCGAGCCGCCTGAGCTGGCCCCCAGCGAACGGATGTAGCGCAATCCGATAGTCGTCGTGTTGGTTTGAGCGGAGGTAAGCCGGCGATAGTTGAGCGTCTGCCCGGTTAAGGAAGGTAGCGGAACGTAGGCCAGAAGGGCCGCGGCCTGGGGCGAGATGCGCGCCGCAGGGATGACGTTGTTGGGGAACGGCTGGTTGGTCCTGGGGTCGTAAATCGTAGTCAGGGAGCCATTTTGGGTAAGAGCGGACAAGTCCCCTGCGCGCTCCGCCTCAGTCGGAACGGTGCCGTATTGGTCGGATGGGGAAGAGGCCCGCTGGCCCGAAAGGTTGAAGAACAGAACATCTTTGGTGTCGTGCTTCAATATCCACGGGATGTAGGGAGACCCGAGGAATGTGAGTCCAAATCTATTTTGCGCGTAGCTTGGCTGTTGGCCTGCGAGGCCATTGATGGGGAAGGGTTCCGCATTGAGCGCGCTATTCATCCCGTTCCAATAAAACGCGCCATGCGGCTGATTGGTCTTCAAATTTCTGAAGTTTACAAAGCCTCTCCCGCCGCCGAAGCTGCCTCTGCCGGCGAAGCCGCCGCCGCCACCGCCTCTAAAGCCTCCACCTCCGCCCCGGCCGCCTCCACCGCCACCGCCACCACCTCCACCACCGCCCCCGCCGCCTCCACCGCCGCCGCCAGGGCCACCGCCGCCAGGGCCACCGCCGGGTCCGCCCATCCCGCCAAATCCACCTTCGGGATTCATCTCCGCGTTTTCCCGGAGCTGTTGCATGTCGATTCCGGCAAAGGGGCTGGTTGTCCCTCCTTGGCCGGCGACGGCAACCGACTCGCCGGAGAAGTCGGAGTTGTTGGCAAGGGACGGCAGTGCGGCTCCGGAGGCGCCGGTGTTATTGCCGGCTTCCGCGGCTCCGGCTAACGCACCGAGCAGATCGAGACTCTGAGCGTTACCGCCATAACGCCGGAAGCTCCTGGGCCGTTCGGCGGTCTGGAGGGCTGCGCGGGAGGCCAGCATCAGCGAGAAGTCTACCTGCTGGTTAAGGGGCGTCCCCGCCGGTTTCAACAGCGCTTCCTTGGTTACCGGGGCGAAAGCGGCGAGGCCGGTCTTGAGCACATAGCGTCCATTCGCAGGAATGCTCATCGAGTAATTGCCATTGATGTCGGTCGTGGTCTGAAAGCTCTGGCCGGTGAGGGTATTGGTCGCAGTGACGCTCACTCCGGGGAGCGGAACGTTGCCCGATTTCACAGTGCCGTGAACCAGTGCCGGTTGCTCCACTCCATTGGCGGCTGGAGCAGGTTCTGTATTGGAGGACGGAGCAGCGGGTTGGGCGGGAATCGATTGAGCAAATACGGAGGGCGCAAGGCAAAGCCATAGCCATGCGAGCAGAGACAGAAAGCTTCGTGGCTTCGCAGATCGGACACAAGAGCGGGTCAGATGTGGGGCATCCGGATTTTGTGGCGGCTTTCGTTCAGCAGCATCGCCGGAAGAGCGATTCAAGCCGGATAAGGAGATGCTCATGGGAGATTACCGATCCTCTTGGTCGCCGAAAGCTGCATTGCCGGGTGTTGGTCCCATTACACGCAGGACAGTGGCCACAAAAATCTTGTTATGTAATGCTCCTTGCGCATTGATAAAGTCACCCACCTTGACATCGCGGAGAGTGACGCTCTGCCCACGCTCCCGGAACGACGTGTTTTCGTCTACCACGATAACCTGCGTTTGTTTGCTTCCGGCAGACTCCATGACTGGGTCTATTGCGATCCTCAGATCGTGAATGGCTGTGACCTTGCCTGCCGTCCAGCTCTTGCCGAAGCCGGCGCGGGCCTTACTCACTTGAGCGGCATCGGCGTCAAAGATAAACACCGCACCCAGCGTTTTGGCCTTGAGGTCGAGTTGGCCGAGAGCGATCAGTTCATCGCCGAGGTGGATATCGCTCGCGCCGATCGGTTGCCGTTGCTTCATCAGACGTGTATTTGGACCGTAAAACACCTTGTAGCTTTCACCCTTAGGGGTGCGGATGATGAAGTCGCTGGCAGAGGAGGCGGTGACCGTGCCATTGACGCCATTGCCTTCACCGAAGAGCTGAACGATCTGAGCGGCCTGATCGGACTGACCGTCCTGCGCACCCAAGGGGTGGGCGGGAACGATGACCCCGAAGAGCCCAAAGACAGAGAGAAAGGCGAAAAATGAAATTCGCATCACCACGGGTTTACCCGGACTGCTTCCACAGTATTGCCGTGGGCAGCCATTCCCGGTCTTTGCCCATTTTAGACGGTCAATGGAACGTTAAGGACGCAGCGGAGAATGGCGATAGCCCTCTCCATCTGATTGTAGGAGGGATCGTTATAAACTTTCTGCATGTCCCAGAAAGTCATGGCGGCCACTCCTGAGTTGCACCAAGAGGGGCATTTCGAGTCCACCGCGCTGGTGCGAGACGTCGTCATCGGCATGGCGGATGGGCTGACCGTGCCATTTGCCCTGGCCGCCGGTTTGTCGGGCGCGGTGAATTCGTCTCATTTGGTGGTATTGGCGGGATTGGCGGAGATAGCCGCGGGATCCATCGCCATGGGCCTGGGTGGCTTTCTGGCGGCGCAAGGGGACGCGGAGCACTATGCCAGCGAACGCTTGCGCGAGGAGCGCGAGATCGTGGAGCGCCCCCAGGACGAGGAAGAAGAGATCTACGAGATTTTTGAGCAGTACGGTGTGGAGCGCGGGGAAGGTGAGCCAGTGCTCGAAGCCTTGAAGCGCAGACCCAAATCGTGGGTGGATTTCATGATGCGCTTTGAGCTGGGCTTAGAGGAGCCGCAGCGCAACCGGGCCAGCCGCAGCGCGTTGACCATCGCCTGCTCTTACGTGGTAGGCGGGATGGTTCCGTTGGCGCCCTACATGGCCTGGGAGCCTCGGACAGCGCTGGGAGCCTCGGTCGTGATTACGCTGCTGGCTCTGCTGATCTTTGGCGGGGTCAAGGGAAGGCTAACGGGGGCGGGCGCGGTTCGAAGCGCTCTACAGACGATTTTGATCGGCGGATTGGCTGCCGGAGCGGCCTATATCCTGGCCCGATTGCTGAGCGCTCATCCGCAGTAGGCCTTTTTTCGATCTTTTGTGTAACAAGATACGGTCAATCCTCATCCAATGCTACTGACCGGGCAGGCCTCAAAATTGACTCGGCAGGCAACATCAGGCCGCTAAGCTTCTCTCATAGAGATGGAACCAACTCATGACCCCAGCCACCGAGACCACCCCAGATTCCCTGCTCAGCGAACAATTTTCGACCATACGGCGGCAAAGCGAAAAGCTTTGTCAGGCGCTCTCGCCGGAAGACATGATGGTGCAGTCCAGCGCCGAGACCAGCCCTGCGAAATGGCACTTGGCGCATACCACATGGTTCTTTGAAACCTTCCTGCTGTGCGAGTTCCTGCCCGGCTACCGGCCGTACGATCCCGATTTCCGTTGGCTCTTCAACAGTTATTACAACGCGATCTCCGGCCAGCCTGAGAAGAAGCTGCGTGCCTCTTTCTCGCGGCCGGGAGTGCAGACCATCCTCGACTACCGCCAGCATGTGGAAAAAGGGATGCGGCAATTAATGGAAGCGAAGCTGGATCCGGAGGCCGCGCGGCGAATCACGCTTGGTCTTCATCATGAGCAGCAGCATCAGGAGTTGCTAGCGACGGATATCAAACATGCTCTTTGGTCGAATCCGCTCCATCCCTCTTATGTCGAGGGTGGTTTGGACGCAACCGGAAGCGAAGCCTGCAGCCCGGTTGAGTGGGTGGAGCATGAAGGCGGGCTGTTCGACATCGGCTTTGCCGGCTCCGGATTCTCGTTCGACAACGAAATGCCCCGTCATCCGGAGTATCTGCGGCCTTTCCGGCTGGCCTCCAGGCCGGTATCCTGCGCGGAATATCTGGAATTCATAGAAGACGGCGGATACCGGCGTCCCGAGTATTGGCTTGCCGCCGGTTGGGATACGGTCCAGGCCGAACAATGGAATGCGCCGCTTTATTGGAGCAGACACCAGGGAAGCTGGCGGATTTATACCATGCGCGGCTACGCCAGTTTGGAGGATTTGGGCGCCACTCCCGTCTGCCACGTGAGCTATTTCGAAGCAGACGCCTTCGCCCACTGGGCGGGGAAGCGGCTGCCGAGGGAAGCGGAATGGGAGATCGCGGCCCAGGATCAGGCGGTCGAGGGAAACTTGCTGGAGAGCGGACGCCTGCATCCCGATATTTGTAGAACCCAGCCGGCGGACGGTGCGGGGCAAATGTTCGGCGATGTGTGGGAGTGGACACAAAGCCCCTATGTTGGCTATCCGGGCTTTACTCCCACGCCTGGAGCACTGGGCGAGTACAACGGAAAGTTCATGTCGAATCAGATGGTGCTGCGTGGCGGCTCGGCCGTGACCCCCGATACCCACATTCGCGCCACTTACCGCAACTTCTTCGCGCCGCAGACCCGATGGCAGTTCTCCGGCATCCGTCTGGCGGAGCGTTGATCGCAAATCCCACGAATAAAGCGAAAAGAGCAACCCAGCGGAGGTCTAGAGCACACCTATGAGCGCCACCGTTTTACCCAAGCCGCCTGAGGCCGCTTCCACCGCGCTGGGATCGGAAGTTTATCGGGGCCTGACTTCCTGCCCTAAAACTCTTTCCCCATGGCTCTTCTATGATTCCGCCGGATCGGCATTATTCGAAGAGATCACCGAGCTGCCGGAGTATTACCCTACGCGCACCGAGAGGAGCATTCTGGCCGGCCACGCGGAAGAGATCGTGGCCGCCGCGGCGGGAGATCGCGAACTCACAATTCTCGAATTAGGGGCCGGTACGGCAACGAAAACCGGTCTTCTGCTGAAGGCCGCTGTCGAGCGGCAGGGCGCGATGACCTACTACGCTGTAGATGTATCGCAAACCGCGCTCGCCGAGGCCAAGAGCAGGCTCGAATCGGAGCTGCCGGGAGTGAAGGTGGAACCCATCGTCGCGGACTACACCGATGGACTGGAGCAGATCAGACTCGACAATGCGGACGGTTTTGCGCGGCGTCTGGTGTTGTACATCGGATCGAGCATCGGAAACTTCTCCCCTGAGCAGGCGCTGGATCTGTTGCGCCGGGTGCGAGCGCAACTTGGCTCCGGAGACGGGCTGCTTCTGGGGGTCGACATGGTGAAAGACGAGCGGCTGCTCCTGGCTGCCTACGACGACGCAGCCGGAGTTACGGCGGATTTCAACAAGAACGTGCTCACGCGCATCAATCGCGAGCTGGGCGCGAACTTCGATCTGAACCTCTTTTCCCACAAGGCTATTTGGAATCCTTGCCATTCCCGGGTGGAGATGCATCTGGAGAGTCTCATCGCGCAGCGGGTTTCGATTGCGGAGTTAGGGCTCGATCTTTGCTTCGGGCGCGGAGAGACGATTCATACCGAGAACAGTTACAAATTCACTCGCCAGCGCGCGGCGGCGATGCTCGCCCAGGCGGGGTTTAAGGTCCGGGAGCGGTGGACCGACCCTCGGCAATGGTTCAGCGTGTACCTGGCTGGGGCAGATTAGATTCTTAGCGCAGAGCAGTATCAGTGCAGAAACCCACGTCCGAGAATCCCGGGCACCCGCTCCGCGCTCCAGCCTTCTGTGTTTGTAGTTGCTTTTCTTTCTGTCATTCCCGCAGGGAATCTGCTTTTCGCATCTCCGAGAAACCAGAAGCAGATTCCCTGCGGGAATGACAGAAAGAAAAGCAAGAGCAAAAGCTGCTCCCTAGCGGCCGTAGCCAAAGCGAGTCAGGCTGCTTCGATTTCAACTCGGACGCGGCGGCCGATAGCTGTGGCGATGTTGACCAGCGCGTCGAGAGAGAAGCGCGAGACACGGCCGCGCATCAAGTCATTCACGCGAGGTTGTGTAACGCCGCAGCGTTTGGCTGCTTCCGCCTGCGTCCACCGGCTCTCCTTCACGATGGCAGCGATTTTCTGCATGAGCTCTGCCCTGGCTCGCAGGTTGGCTGCCTGCTCGGGAGTGTCGGCAATCGCGTCCCACACGCTGGCGTAAGACTCTAGTTTGCTCACTTCAACTCCCTCCTCAATTTAGCGAAGCGGTTCGAGCGAGTCTCCAAGGGACCAGAGAACGTTCATAGTGCAACTATACTGATGTGGATATAAATGACAGAAAGGCAGAAGCAGATTCCCTGCGGGAATGACAGAAAGAAAGGCAAGAGCAAAAGCTGCTCGCTGGCCGCGGCGGCCAAAGCAAGTCACGCTGCTTCGATTTCAACAGCCAACATAGCGTTGCCGCCGATAAGAGCTGAAGAATGAAGCTCGGGCCGCGCTCCTGCCGATATCGCTTTCCGTCTCCATTGTCTGGAGTACATGCAAAAGACCCAGG
>CAVPKQ010000009.1:0-127291 GCA_963705665.1 uncultured Acidobacteriaceae bacterium
CGATCTCGCCGAGTGCTGTGGCCGGATCATCGCCCAGCGGCACGGTGGCGTTCTATGACAGTTCGGCAGCGCTCGCTCCGTCCAGCGCAGCCGCCAGCTCCAGCGCCAGTTATACGGTGAGCGCCCCCACGGTAGGCAGCCATAGTTATGCGGCGCAGTACGCTGGCGACACCAACTTCACAACCAGCGCGCTGACTCCGGCGGCGTCCGCGCTGGTTGTTGGCAAAGCCGGTTCAACGCTGAGCGGACCTGCTTCGCCTGTGAGCTTTATCTACGGCTCGGGGGGCACGATTGCGGTCACCATCGCGGGCCAGTACGCGGGCCCAGGCATCGCCACGCCCAGCGGCAGCGTGACCTATACCATCGGCAGCGGGGCAGCGCAGACCGCTGTCATCGCTTCTGGGACAGCGTCGCTCAGCATATCTGCCAGTCAGGCCGCGGGAAGTTATGCCGTCACCGTGAGTTACAACGGTGACACAAATTACAACGCGGCCACGCCGATCAAAGTAAGTATGGCCGTGGGTCAGCCTACTTTGACCATCACTGCCAACAATGTCAGAAGGGTCTACGGCACGGCGAATCCCACCTTCACCGGCGCCGTCACGGGGCAACAGAACGGCGATACGTTCCCTGAGAACTTCTCGACGACGGCAACGATCTCGTCTCCGGCGGGCACTTACGCGATCGTTCCCTCGGTGACGGGCGTGAACCTCTCTGATTACACACAGTCGATCATTAACGGCGCGCTGACCGTCACGCAGGCTGCCACCACCACCGGGCTGAAGGTGAGCAGCGGGGCCCTCGCGCCGGGAGAGAGCGCGACACTGACAGCGCAGGTGGCTTCGGCGACGACGGGCACGCCTACAGGAACGGTGAGCTTCTACGATGGAACAACCTTGCTGAATACGGCCATTCTTAGCGCCGGCACGGCCAGTTACTCGACTTCATCGCTTGCCCCCGGCGTGACCCACAACCTTACGGCGACTTACTCCGGCGACACGAACTTCGCTGCCAGCGGTTCCCCATCGAACCTCACAGTAACCGTGGGACCCCTCGATTTCACAATGACGCTGAGCGGTCCGTCGAGCGCAACGGTGGTGCCGGCCGGCGCCATCACCTATCAGGTAAAGGTGGCGCCGGATTACGGCAGCTACGCGGGCACGGTGAACTTCGCCATTAGCGGCCTGCCTCCGGGCGCGACCGCTACCTTCTCGCCCTCCAGCATTGCCGCCAACGCCGGTCCGCAGACTATCACCGTCACCATCCGTACCGCGCCGGCTACGGCCAGCGAGCATGCGCCTTCGTCGCCCGCTAAAACCCACCGGCTGCAGCCGTTTGCGCTAGGCTTTCTTCTCCTCTTCGGAGCAGGCGCCATCCGTAAGCGTGGGCGGGCGCTCAGCCGTCTGCTGTGCATCGTAGCGTTGCTCGCGGGGGGCGTGGCGGCCACCTC
Organism: uncultured Acidobacteriaceae bacterium; assembly: GCA_963705665.1. GTDB lineage: Bacteria > Acidobacteriota > Terriglobia > Terriglobales > Acidobacteriaceae > PALSA-350. The sequence goes on from CAVPKQ010000009.1 coordinate 1,451, forward strand.
CACGCTCAGCGGCTGCGGGGTCAACGGCTACTTCGCCCAGGCACCGCAGAATTACACCATCACGATCGTGGCGACCAGTGGCAGCATGCAACATAGCGCCACCGCCACTCTCGACCTCCAGTAACGCATAAGGAGACTTGCGATGCGTAGACGACTCGGCAGTGTGCTCTTTATGGGAGCGATGATGACAGCGATGGCCGCAGCAACTGCGGCCGCGCCGGTTGCGGCGCAGAACACGCCTGCCCCAGCCGCGCCGGCACGGCTGCAGTATCCCCTTGAAGTGTCCGCCACCTACAGCGCTACGCTTTCCGATGTCGTCACAGGATCGAGTTTCTGGATGCAGGGCGGTGCCGTCGAATTGCACGGCCAGTTTTATCGCGGCCTGGGCGTCGTCGCCGAGGTTGCCGGTGCACACTCGTCTAACATCAACTCATCGGGCGTGGGACTGGACATGGTGACGGCCACTTTCGGCCCGCGCTACACCTGGTCGCCGGCGCACCGTAAGTACGCGCTCTTCGGTCAGGCGCTGGTGGGCGTCGCCAACGGTTTCAATAGCGTTTTCCCCACGCCGGCCGGCGCCACCGGCAGCAACACGAGCGCCGCATTCGAGGTTGGCGGCGGCATGAACGTGGCCCTCGCCCCGCGAATTGCCCTCCGCGCCGTCCAAGCCAACTGGCTCCGAACCCAGTTGCCCAACAGCACCACCAACGTCCAGAACAATCTCGAACTAGGCGCCGGCTTCGTCTTTCGCTTTCGATGACCGCTGTTGCGAACAGATTGAACAGAGTCGAATGGGCTCGCACGGAATGGCAGGTGTCGCTACAGCGCGACAGATAGGCCTTTCACTGACCGGAAGTTCCTCTTGCCAGCGCTGCGAGCAAATCGCTACTTGTCACTGTAGGAGCCCAGTACTGCTCGATGTGCTGTTGCAGCCTAATTTCGGGAAAGCAAAGTTGGGACACACGGCGTTCTCAATTCGCCATAGGAACTTCAGGAACACTTTCTTCGACATCATCATAAACGATGGAAAGTGGGTTGATCCTCCAATCGCATTCCCGTCCAACAATCACGGGTATGGGGTCGATGAAGTTTGTTCAGACGGCGCGTTAGACCGCCCGGGTTGATTTTTATTTGCGAAATACAAAAGAAAAGCCACTCTTGCGCTGCATCTGTTCGCCTTATTTCGGCATGAGTCCCGGGACGACATCGCCTGACGTTGGCCGCAGGAGCACAGTCACGTGGGCTTGGTCGATGCCACAAACTCAGATCTATATGCCCACACCTGACGGTTATCGAGTTCGACGACGACCTTGTCTTTGCCGAGCGGTATTTCAGCAAACAGGTGTTCATTTTCTTTCACGGTTCGCAACCAGCCGCTTTCCCCGTGGACCTGGAAAGGTTTGACCACGATATGGAGTTTTCTGTTCATGCGAAAACTATTTTAACGCCGTGCGGGGCCTCCGAGGTCAATAGAAAGGATTCCAAGTGGCACCACAACGAGCTTAAAAAAACCCGGTGATTGGCGCCGAAATATTCCCCGAATTCTCCGCGTTCCACAGGGTCCCACAAAATCCACCTCAATCTGAGACGCTCCGTTTGGCTAGCCGGGTGCCTGGTCGGCCTATGCTATCGCACCTTGAGTTTGGCGCCCTGCGAGGGAATCGAGAAGATACGCTCTCCTCGTTCGTAAGCACTTTCCTCGTCGGGAGTCAGCCACACCAAAGCCGATTTTCTGCCGTCTGGGCGAGCGCAAATCACCCCGTCCCCGGGGTATCCCGAAGGATAGTAAAAGGTCCGCGAATAGGTCTTCGTGCGACCATCAGGTATTCCACAGTCCGCACATCTTGCTAGTGCCATTTGCAGCCTCATCCAAACGGAAGCAGTTTACCCGTGCAGATTACGTTCCGGCAAGGAATCGGCTTTCGCTCGACCCCGACCCTTGGCCAGATCGAGTTCAAATGCTCCTAGGAGCGTTTCAGGGTATCTGTGCATGCGCCAGCGGCGGAAGAGTTTGTCCCGGAAGATCATCCTTAGTTCGAAGTCCGGAAAGGCAGAAGAGACAGCGCTGTCGGGAAACTATTATGGCGCGAGCCTTCGGGTTCCCCGCGGCTGGCGAGGTCCAGCCGACATTACAGAACCGTTACTGCTGTTTAGCAGACCGAAACATCTGCGCGCCGCAGCGTCAACCAATCAAACGGTCGCAAAGGCGACTGTGTGATTCAAGAATGGGCGACAAGGAGGCGCCTTGGCTCGTTACCTCCAGGAATAAATGCTAGTAATTGCTCCGCATCACCGATCGCTTTGTCTATTTCGGAGAGACTTGGATTATGATCCTCAATCAACTTCTGCATCTGGTTCACGTCTAGCCTCGCTTCTCCGCCTTCTGATGACTTAACGTTATGGTTCCGCAGAGACGCAGTTGCCGATTGCCCATCTACTTCTACAGCTTCGAAGACACGTTCTTCAAATTCTGAATGTTTTACACAGAACACTATGGTGGAGTCGTCCAACCGCGGCAGGTTGGCATTATCTACGGCGGTATCCGACCAGCGAGGGCCACCAAAGAATACGGCGGCATACATCAACTTTGCGCGAGCCTCGGACACGCCGGACACGCGCATCGCGTTATAGAAGACGCGGTGCACAGTTCGCCACGACTTCAACCGAACGTCGCAATAGTAGTCATGGATGACTGACGCATCACGATACTTCCCCTCGAATGGTCCTCCAATCAGTGACCACAGCGCCTGCGGAATTGAAGCACCATCCACCTTTGTACCCGCTGGAACGGCCAACGTTTTTGATTCTCGTCCAGGAAACCGAATGCTTCTACCACACGCATCAGTCGTCCTTCGGGGAGCGGCTCAAGAATGAGTCGCCCTAGGTACCGGCCCCGAACAGGATCGATGTTTTGGCTCATGGGGTGGAATATTACATCAAAACGATGACGTTTTGAGGATGAAGATCCCTGATTCGGAAGCGCCGCTGCCATCTAGCAGGGACTTTCGACAGTGCTCGTAGTGATACGTTTGTGCATCAGTACAGTTCCTCGCCCGATTCGCTCACTACCTTGGTTACGACGGCCCTCTCTCTGTATCTGATTGTTGGTAGTCCTGGGTCCCAAATCAGTGCAAGTTCTAGCTGAGGGATCAAGTGCCTCACAAACCATGGATTCGCAATAGGTTTATCAATCGGAGTACACGCCGCCTCCATCAGCATCGATCGGGGACCCCAAATATACATGTTTATGTAGACGTCTGAAACGGTAGAGACTCGAGCGCTACACATCTCTTCCTCGATCCCGAAGAGCTCAGCATACCTGCGCAAGGAACTGCGTTCAGGTTCAAACCAGCGAAGCCACTCCGGCGGCATTTGGCTAGCGATGCTCTTGTAGCGAAAGCAATATGCCAATTGGAACTGGGCATCAAAGTTAGCGAGCGTAAGGAAATTAACGACCGACCGCTCAATCAAGGGTGTCATACCATCCCAGTACTCCGACATCCCTTCGATGAGAGTGTGTATTCGATTTGGGATATTCAGTCTAAGCGTGTGCGAGTATGAGATCGCTCTCGTTGCGGTATCTAGAAAGTTCACGACATGTTCTGCCGGTGATCCGTGGAAGCGCGACGAAACATCATAGTATCGCTCAGCATCCACCTTAAGGGCTTCGACGTGCTGCAGCAGTGTGTCAAATAGTGTCGGCCACAAGACTTCTACGGCTTCACCTTCTTCAAGGCGCCTCGCGATCACAATTTTCGCTGTGACAGGATCGGCATTAATCGAATCTCGGAACCGCAGCAAAGAGTACGGACGCGCGGGTAAATCCCGAGTGTTTGCGAGAATTCTCTGCATCACCTCATCTAAACCACGCGATGTGAATAGGCCTATCTTGGAAAACGGAGACCAGCCTCCGAGATCAGCCTCAGTGACTCTATGCCAGATTGGAAGCACAGTTCCGCTTCCATATTGCTGGTATGAGAATAGCGAGTTGCATTCGCTGGCCGGACACCTACTCAAAAAATCAGGGCTTACTATCACGAGGCCGCATCTTGAATGATTGAGTCCTTCGTCGATAAGTCGCTGGAGGGAATCTCCGGATTGAAGCATCGTCTGCTCGTCGAACCAGACGGTTAGGTCAGCCGCGATCAATCTACGAGCCAACGCGTTCGCAACCGCCTTGTCTTCGAGCACATAGAGCACAAATACGTCCCATGTAAGATCCGGCATAGTAACGTCCTTGTATTTGCACCTTGCACCGAAGGGCACAGACTTATATCCCGCCAGTGGAAGAGACACTTCGATCAAGACAGAAGCTGGCCGGCGTGACCCGCCGGTGGCATGATTGCCGGCATTCATTCGTAAGCCTGGTCACAGAAGGCCAAGCCAGCGATGCCACAATTATGTCCCTGGCCGGGAACCTGTCACGCAAGATGATGGTAGACCGGCGGCCGCTGGATTGGAAAACCACTCCTTTAGGTACTCCTGCTGTCGGAGGAGCGCAAGAACTTGCTCCCGTTGTTCCCATGTGGCCTTCAGCTTGGAGGAATTTGGGATTCGGTCAGCGCTGACGTCTGGAAGTTTCATACGCTAAAGGGTAGCGCATATAGAGCGAATAGAAAGCGAATTTCACACCGGATCCTCGCGCCCGGTGAATCCAGAAACCGATAGCCTGTTAGACTTCCGGAGTCAAATGTTCATCCTCCACAACGGGAACGGAAGCGGCTCGCAAGAAGCACGACTCGTTACTCGGATTCACGACACACAATGGCAAATCGTCCGTGGGCAAGCCGCTCGTGCGATGCGTATTGATGGAGACCGGTGCGAACGCTGCCGAGTTGGAGCGAGTTCCCTACGAACTTTGGACTGCCACGAACGGCTTCGGAGACGAGTTTGAGGTTCTTCGTGCGCTTGTTCCTCTCAAGACGTATCGCGAGATGGAAAGAGATGCCGATTCCTACCAGTCGAAGACGCGATACGAGAATATCTTTCGAGCGTTGGACAACATAGGTAATCGAGTCCGATTCATTGGAATGGATGTGACCGCAGAAGATCTGACGGCAATCGGGGATGATCCTCTCACTGAAGACCATCCAAACGACAGGAGCTCTTCGGGAGAACGGAAGTCCAAACCTTGGCTTCCAGACGAGTGGACAGTGGTCAGATCATTAGGCGAAGGCGGTCAGGGGTGGACCTACCTGGTTCGCCGTTCCAACGGGTCCGATCCGATCCTTTATGTTTTTAAACGCCTCAAGAACGCGGAGCGCGCCGTAAGATTTAAGGCAGAAATCAAAGCCTTAGAGGCTCTTTCGCATCCGGGCATTTTAAGAATAATCGAAAGCGGCGAATCCAAGGGACTCCCGTTTTATGTGGCAGAATATTGCGAGAATGGCGATCTCAGCAAACACAGTCTGTCCGGCAAAACCCTCCGACAAAAGCTACTGCTCTATCGAGAGGTTTGTGATGCTATGGCCGCTGCCCATCGAGCTCATATTATTCATCGTGATATAAAGCCCCCTAATGTCCTTATTCGCAGCGACGGCGCGGCTGCTGTGGGCGACTTTGGACTCTGCCTTCATTTGGCAGATACGGGCGAGCGTTTTACCTCCTCCTCCGAGGCGGTCGGAGCCCGCGACTACATTGCGCCTGAACTTGAAGATGGGCGGTTGGACAATCCCACTCCTTCGGCTGATGTGTATTCTCTCGGCAAGCTCCTCTATTACATTCTTTCTGGAAGGTCGTTTTCGCGTGAAAAGCATCGAATCCAACCCTACGACCTCTTGCATCCCGTAACCGGCCTTGTCGATCAATATCTCTATTTTGTTTACGATTTGCTCGACAAGAGCATCCTCACTAAACCTGATGATCGCTACCAGAACGCTACAGAACTGCGTGATGCTCTTGACGGAGTGATTATGAAGATCGAAGGAAACGCCCACGTTTTGGACATGGACGTGCGGCAGAACTGCCTATATTGTGTAAGCGGACGATACCAGGTTCATACCGGCGGTGATCGGTTCCGAGTCACGCTTATATGTTTAAACTGCGGAAATACGCAACAGTTCACTACCGAAAACACGAATGCGCCAGCTTGGTGGTTGAAATGATGACCCAAGCTAGACCTCCAGGTTCCAGGATTAGACAAGTGATTGTGCGGTCCGGAGCAGCAAGAGACCGTCGCAAATTATACAGGCACTATCAAGCGTTGGGCTGATAAGTTCCATACGTCAAGTACAGCACTATATATAGCTGCTCTAAAACCGCCTTCGGAGTGTGTCAGCGGAGTGAGTCCACCGGGTCACCAGTTATCCGGCACAAACGAGAGGTTGAGTAGAGGGGCAGTTGACTCGGAGTTACTGTTGCCGATGGCAATGGGCAGCAACTCGGCGCGGCTGTTCTTATGGGCCGATTTGCTCCGGCGTGCAAGCGTAAAGTTGACGTGAGCCGGTGATCCAGCTATCCCCTTTTCATGCCCCAGATCATGGCAGCGTTCTACTAGACCTATCCTCCTGCCGCGCCGGGTCGAAGGCTTGATCTAGAGTTCCGAACATGTGCCAGTTTTTCTCCAAAAATGTCGCTAGCAGAACCGCGATCGAATAAACAAAAGCTGTGCAGAGCATCGCGCTCACGATCGTTTGCGAACAGATTGAACAGAGTCGAATGGGCTGGCACGGAATGGAAGGTGTCGCTAGAGCGCGACAGATGGGCCTTTCACTGACCGGAAGTTCCTCTTGCCAGCGCTGCGAGCAAATCGCTACTTGTCACTGTAGGAGCCCAGTACTGCTCGATGTGCTCAATGACTAATTCCGTGCCGGCAGCGTGGGACACATATGGCCTGGATGCAGGGTTATACATGGCGTCAGTGAGATCGCGCACCAGGATGCAATGGAATCCCCACCTGGGCATCTGCCGAATCCCGAAGCTTCGATTCAGGATGCACATGTTGGCGTGGACGCCCATGTACAAGATGGTGTCGATATGCCGTTCTTTCAGCACGTTGTAGATCTCGGAACCTTTGTCTGAGATAACGTCGCCCGGAGCGATGGTGAGTGTCGAGATCTCGCGCGTCCACGCCTGATGAGGCTTATCGCCAGGCGTATCACAGCCTTCGTCACTGTCGTCGATCGGCAGAGGACCGTCCTGAAATTTCAATTCCGGAGGAGGAGCAGCCTCCGGCGCATTCTTTGCCAGACGTCTCCCAGGCGCGTTCGCATAGAAGCTCATCGTCTCAGAGGGTGCGTGAATGATCAGAATGCCTGCGCGTCGGGCGCTCTCGAGAACCGGCTCCATCTTCTCTGCGATTTGTGCAACTCGCTTGGTCGCACCTGCGCACCAATGCTTGTCCCACATGTCGGTGATCACAATCGCTGTCTTAGCATTGACAATGGATGCCTCGAAATAGGATTCGGACCACGGACCGCCGCAATGGAAGGGCTGGATCCGGGTCCGGAATTGCAGCCGTGTTTCCCTATCTCCTTGCTGCACGGGGGTAGACGCAAAAGCTGTGAGGGCAAGGACTGCGAGGGCGGACGCTACCATTTTCGGTGATCCCATTTTGATCTATGAGTGTAAATCGACATTTCCGTGCAAACAATCGTTCGAATGTCCAAATGAGACCTGCCAACCTTCTTGCCTCGCTAATGGTGCGGTTGCCTATTTTCGATTACGATGGACATCGAAAATAGTAGTGATTCCAATTTTCACGACTGAATTGTCATGTCGAAGCCGTCTCTCATCCCCGGCAGGACCGTTTCGTTAGGCGCATATTCGGCCTTCGTGCCTGCTCCCTTGCCACCGGTGCCGGAGTGGACGCCACGCCTCATTGGGGTGCTCTCCGATGGGGACCGGCTGATCGGCGTGTTCACGTCAGCCTCGCCGCGCTGCCTCGATGGCGGCGATGTCGATCTTCCTCATCGTCATCATCGCCTCGAAGGCACGCTTTGCCTCACCGCCACCAGCCGCAAGCGCATCGGTTAGCGCGCGCGGGGTGATCTGCCAGGAGAGGCCCCAGCGGTCCTTGCACCAACCGCACTGGCTTTCCGTGCCGCCATTGCCGACGATCGCGTTCCAGTAACGGTCCGTCTCTTCCTGATTCTCCGTCGCGATCTGGAAGGAAAAGGCCTCGGTGTGCCTGAACGCAGGGCCGCCGTTGAGACCGAGGCAGGGAATGCCCACGACGGTGAACTCCACCGTCAGCACATCGCCCTTCTTGCCGCCCGGATAGTCACCGGGAGCCTCGTGAACCGCGGTTACTTTACTATCCGGAAAGGTGACGGCGTAGAAGCGCGCCGCCTCATGCCCGTCCTTGTCGAACCAGAGGCAGATCGTGTTCTTTGGCTTCATGTTCGTGTGCTCCTTGTGCTCGATCAGGTTGAACGCCGCGGTCTTTGCGTCGCTCCGTATCGGTGACCCACCAGTTTATCTGCTGATCTGCTACGGCCGGCGTCAAATTGGTCGTCACCCGTCCTACCCTTCTGAATCGTATCGCTGCCAGGGATCGAGGCCTGTGACTGACGACATCGCGACTTACAATTACTAATCCTGCCGCAACGAGGCGGAAAGGTGGGAAAGCCGGTCTGCATGGCCTTCCCTACCAGGTAATAGCGGCGGATTCCTGACACATGCTAGAGCATTTTCAGCAATAGTTGAACCGTTTCGATTGGTTGCCAAAGGCTCGGAACGTTTAAAATCAGTCGTCAAGTTATACGCAGCCATTTTCCGCCGTGACTCGGAACGACGTGTGTCGAGAACGAAAGGCCTGCATCGAGTGCAGTTGGTCTGGTCTACATCAACTGCGAAAATGCTCTAGTGTCTGGAGAATGCTGTAGATGGGGTTGGGTCCGAGCTCGTTTCGCTTTCCTCGAGGTCCATGCGTTCAATGAGACCGTTCGCGATGGTATAAACGTGCCACACCTCGCTATCGGAAAGGACATCGCCACCAAGGCTTTTCACGAGTTGATGAACCTTGACGTCGGTAATGCCGCCTTCGTGGTCGATGACCTCAAGTGGTTCCACGTGAGGATCAAACTCCTTCCACTGACGGGTCCAATAGGACCGAATCTCTTCTTTCCCGACGACACGCCCGCCTTCCGATGCCTTGGGCCAGCTAACATTCTCACTCATGAGCGCCAGCGCGCTGTCGATATCCCGATGATTGAAGGCGGAGTACGCCTGAGCTATCAACATCTGTGTGTTCAGCATGAATCCTCCGCAGTACATACGTGTACTTTACACAACTGTCCACCCGGCGTCTCGGCAAAGTGACGGCTCAACGCCACCGGATCAATACTACAAATCCTCGTGCTTAATGCAGTCTACCTGTACAGATAAACTGTATACATGTCATACTGGATTCTATGAGTGATCAGGTGAGTCCTTCTCAAGCCGGGCGTGCCTCTGCGCTTGCAGCAGAGCTTCGGGCAATCTCTGGCAAACTCAAGCGGAAGCTGCGCGAACAGGGTAGGGATAGCGATTTGAGGCCTTCGCAAGTCGCTGTTCTGCTTCGTATCGAGAAGGACGGTCCTGCGGCGGTATCGACCCTGGCTCGAGCTGAGGGAATGCGCCCTCAGTCGATGAGCGCCATCATCACGTCGCTGCTGGAAGCGGGATTGGTGAGCGGCTCTCCGGACCCCAACGATAGACGGCAGACCTTGATGTCACTCTCCCGGAAATGCCAGAAGTTGCTCAAAGACGGTCGCGCCGCGAGGCAGGATTGGCTCACTACAACAATCCAGAAGAAACTCTCCTCCCAGGAACAGGAAAAGCTCGCTTCTGCCATCGACCTGCTCGCGCGCCTCATTGAAGACTGATGCCCTCGCGTACAGACACTCAACTCTCATTCAGATCCCTGTGGAGGAAAAGAAGCTAATGCCCCTTACAACGCTTGATCCGAAGACCGCCCTTATTGTCGTTGATCTTCAGAAAGGCATTATCAATTCATCCTTTATCCATCCGGTCGCTGGCGTCATTGAGCGAACGCGCGCTTTGCTTGATGCCTTTCGTCAGCGTGATCTCCCGGTCGTTCTGGTCAATGTCGCTGGAGGCGCACCCGGCCGGACGGAGCAACCTCGCCGTCACTCTACGCTCCCCGAAGGATTTGCTGATTTGATTCCGGAGCTAGATCGCCAACCCATCGACATCGTAGTGACGAAGCGGACATGGGGGGCATTTGCGAACACGGACCTTGAAGCGCAACTGAAGGCAAAAGGGGCAACTCAGGTGGTTATCGCTGGCGTGGCGACTGGAACCGGCGTCGAGGCTACCGCTCGACAGGCGTATGAGCAGGGATTCAACGTCACGCTGGCCCTCGATGCCATGACAGATGTGCGCCCCGAAGCGCACGAGTACAGTCTCGCGCACGTGTTTCCTCGTCTTGGAGAAACGGGCGCAACATGGGACATTCTTGACCTGCTAGCGAAAAGGAGCGCGTAATCATGAACTGGCTGCATCCTGTGTCGTACTTTTTCGGAGGCCTGTTTCTGGGCAATGTCGTGCCGCATTTCGTCAGCGGCGTTATGGGAAAACCCTTTCAGACGCCGTTCGCAAAGCCTCCGGGAAAAGGTCTCTCGTCCTCGACGGTGAATGTTCTATGGGGCTTCGCGAATTTCGTCTTCGCCTATCTGCTTCTGCTGCGCGTCGGACACTTCGATCCGCGATCCATCGCCTGCATCGCGCCGTTTGCGGCTGGCGTACTCCTCATTAGCCTGCAGTCGGCACGGCATTTCGGTGAGCTTCACGGAGGCAACAACCCGGAGCGCCCATGAGGAATCCGCTCGCCGGAGTTTTCCGCGCCCTGGGGAATTTCAACTTCCGCTTATGGACGGCAGGCGGTCTGATATCGAACATCGGGACCTGGATGCAGCGCGTGGCACAAGACTGGATCGTGCTGACGCAACTGACCCACCATGACGCGACTGCCCTCGGCATTGTCACGGGCCTGCAGTTCGCTCCGCAGCTGCTGTTGCTGCCCTGGAGCGGTTTGGCAGCGGACCGTTTCAATCAGCGCAAGCTGCTGATGCTGACGCAAGCATCCATGGGTGTGCTTGCGACCGCGCTGGGGATCCTGACGATCTCAGGTCACGTACGGCTTTGGCATGTGTATGTGTTTGCCTTTGTCTTTGGCGCCGCTGCGGCACTGGATGCGCCAGTGCGGCAAACCTTTGTTGGGGAGTTGGTGGGTGACGAACACCTGCCCAATGCAGTCGCGCTCAACTCGACCTCGTTCTTCGCCGGCCAGATGATCGGCCCGGCTGTGGCCGGTCTGGTCATCGCAAAGATCGGGACCGGCTGGGCATTTCTCCTAAACGGGCTGTCCTTCGGCGCTGTTCTGCTCTCCATGTATCTGCTGCGCATTCAAGAGGCTCAGGACAAACGCGAGAGCTTCCCGCGGACCGGGCGGCTTCATCGAAGGACTCCGTTATGTATGGGCTAGACCGGACCTCCGATCAATCCTAGTCATGCTTTTTCTGATCGGCACTTTCGGTTTTAATTTCCCGATCTTCATCTCCACCATGGCGGTGAATGTCTTCCATACCGATGCGCGCGGATTCGGTTTGCTGTCCTCGATCATGGCGATCGGCACAATTAGCGGAGCGCTGCTGGCGGCCGGACGCGACAAGCCAAAGTTTGGGACGCTGCTCCTCGGCTCCGGAATTCTTGGGATCGGTTGTACGCTTGCCGCGTTCTCTCCTGGATACTGGTGGTTCGCTGCGGCCCTCGCGGTGGTCGGAGTGGCCGCGCTCACCTTCACGACCGCGACGAACAGCATGATGCAGCTTTCGACCAAGCCCGCCATGCGCGGTCGGGTGATGGCGATTCGTGTGGGCGTGGCGCTCGGGGGAACAGCGGTTGGAGCTCCCTTCGTCGGTTGGGTGGCAAACCGTTTCGGTCCCCGGTGGGCACTTGGCGTAGGCGCGTCATCGGGGTTTGCCGCTGCCCTGGTTGCGATATATGTCCTGACGCGGCGAACCGGACTGAACGATGCCGGCTTGGCTCCGTGAGTTCAAGTCGGCGCTGACGGCTTATCGGAAGTGACCGCCTGGCTGGTACCATGCCTGGCATGAACAAACTTGCGCCATTCCTCTGGTTCAATGACAACGCTGAAGAAGCCGCCGAGTTTTACCTGACCGTCTTCCCGCACGCGCGCAGGCTCGATGAGCTGCGTTCCAAAGGCGTCGGTCCCTGGCCCGTGGGCAAGATTGCCACCATCACCATCGAGCTTGAGGGCCAGGAGATGGTCTTTCTCAACGGCGGCCCCGCGCATCAGCTCAACCCCGATTTCCGCTTCTCAATAGCCCAGACTGGTATCGGGAAGTGCGGCGATTGGAGCACCAGGAGCTGCGTGGCTCATTCAGGCCAGCTTTTGGTTGTAGGCTCTCCGCAACGTTCGCTATGATTACATAATAGTAGCGATCGCTACCAATAAGGAACGGTTCATCCATGAAGATTTCCAAGAAGCAAGCAGCCGTGAACAGAGAATTGATCCTCACGAGCGCCGCCAAATTATTCCGCGAACGTGGCGTGCCGGGAGTCGGCGTGGACGCACTCGGTCAAGCAGCGGGAATGACGCACGGAAGCCTCTACAGTCAGTTCGGTTCGAAGGAAAAGCTTCTCGCGGAAGCACTCGAAGACGGATTTGAGCGCGAAGGTCCACTGGCCTCTCCGGTTGATACCGTTTCGGGAATAGTTTCTCGGTACCTAAGCTCTAAGCATCGCGACAATCCTGGATCAGGTTGCTTCATGGCAGCGTTAGGAGGTGACATGCCCCGGCAAGGAGAGGTCGCGCGCCGCTCGTTCACGCGCATCGTCAAAGGCGCAGCGGCACATTTGGCGGAGAAGCTGCCGGCGGGCGCACCTCGCGCACGCAAGGACAAGATGCTTGCTGCAGTTTCGTCAATGGTCGGTGCGATGATTCTGGCCCGTGCCGTAGACGACCAAGAATTCTCGGACCGCATTCTTTCAGTCACTCGATCAAAGTTGCTTAAGGAACTGCGTTAGAGCAGGTTGGTTACCATTCTGGGCATACTCCTGGATACCTGAACCTGATCATGTACTCCTGCGCACGCCTTGATACCGACATCGTGCGTCACAGAGACAGGTTCTTCCGGGTGACGCAAATCTCCTGAAAAAGCTACCATCACAGCGGAAAGACAGCTCGCTAAACTCACGGCAGTTATGATAGCGATCGCTATCATTGACAATGCTAGCGGTCGCAACTATTCTCGCAGCATCTGGATCGAACAAAATCCCGAAAACAAGGAGCTTAATAATGAAAGTGCCGAAGATTCTCATTACGGGTGCCACAGGCAAAGGTGGATATGTCGCGATTGAGACTATGGTGAAGCAGAGTATCCCCGTGCGGGCTCTAGCCCATCGCGAAGGACCGAAGGCCGAGAGCCTTCGAGCATTAGGAGCCGACGTCGTGGTTGGCGACTTCTTTAACCTCGACGAAATCGTCCATGCGTTGGACGGGATTGAGAGCGCCTATTTCTGCTACCCAGTCGCCCCGCGGCTGATCGACGCGACCGGTTATTTTGCGGCCGCGGCGAAAGAGGCCGGGCTCAAATTCATCCTTAACAGGGGTCACTACACCAAACGTCAAAAATAGTACGCTAACGCGCTTGCGACATCGCTACACACTTTTCGGGCCGGAAGACAGCGATAGCGGCTAGGCCTGCAACCGCTTGCACTCCTCCGAAGGTCAACAGAGATTTATTGAAGCCAAACTGTAGAGACCACCCAAATAAAAGGCTCCCCAGCCCGAAGCCAGTGAACAGTGCAAACACATTGAAACCCATTGCTTGTCCTGCTCGTTTCGGGTCGAGTGTGGTGACGATTCCGGCAAGGAGAGGCTGGGTCATGTCATAACCGAGAGAGAGGGCAGTGACGACAACAACCGCAAAGGCGAGTGGCCACACGGGAATCAAAAGGACTGCGGAGAGGGCTGCCAGAACGATACCTACGGGCAATATCCATCGACGGCCCCAGCGGTCGGCAGCCTGCCCGATGACAGGACCGAACAGAAAGCCTGGTACGCCATAGCCGAGCAGGGCTAAGCCGATTCCGGCTCCCCCCAGCCCGTACCGGCGTGAGAAGTACAGTCCCAGCCATGTGAAGACCCCGGAATGAAACACTGCGTTCAGGAAGACATAGAAGTAGGTTCGCTGGGCCTTGGCGAAGGTCAGCAAGTGTCTGTATCCGGTCAGAACGGATTCCAATGTCAGAGTCCTTGTGAGTGGTCGTTCGCCGAGCGCCCCGGCATACGGCCGCAGCTGCAGGAGCGCAGCGAAACCGACAGCACTGACCCCGAGAAACACTCCGCGCCAGCCGATTGCGGGCTCAAGCAGTACGCCAAAGGTAGAGCCAAATGCCATTCCACCGGCCATCGCACCAAACAACCATCCCAGCGGACGGCCCCGCTCAGTGTACGGAAAGAGCACTCCGATCAGAGCCAGCGCCAGCGGCACCACGCCGCTTGCGCCAAGGCCGGTAAGAAAGCGCCAGACGATCATTTGATCTACGCTGCCAGCCGTAGCCGTCAGGCCGGTCAAGACAGCGAAGGCTGCAAGCGAAGCGAACATAATGCGCCTGCGCCCAATCCAGTCCGACAGCAGACCGAAGAACAGCGTCGAAATTCCGTAAGGGATCAGATAGACCGGGACGAGAAGGCCGACTTTTTGGGCCGAGACCCCGAACGTCGCAGCCAATCGAGGGATCATGGGCGCGACCATGTAGCCCTGGAAGAAGATCAGGAAAGTGATGCCAGCCAATACGCGGAGAAGGCGGTCGCGCTGCTGGATTTCAAGAGTCGAAGAAGAAGTAGATAGGCTTGTCATAAGGAGTGAAACCCAAGCGCCCAACTTGGTCGTTGGGCGCTTGGCAATGCCTCCTGCTAAAGAGAGCTGCCAATCCCGGCGCTGCGCAATGTCTGCTCATTAATTCCGCCAGCACAGCACTCCGCGAGGGCTCCGTCGATGACAACACTCGGAACCCGCTTGATGCCCAGTTCCCCAGCCCGTTTCGCCGTGCTCTCCTGCTTCATGTCATGCACCGTGATCTCACAGGACGGACAGGCGATGCTCTTCACCAGCGCGACTGCTTCATCGCAGCAAGTGCAACCTGCAGTAAAGATCTCAACCTTACGTTTCTGACTCATGGTGGTATTCCACCGTTGAATGACCGTGTTAATCATGCTTGCGGACAGCACGATGGCTTCTTTTGCGGCCATGCATTCCAGACCGATGCGCCCATGAGCATCCCTACTCCGCAGTAGAGAGCCAAGGTCGAATTGAGACTGAATTTGCCGACCAGGATGAAAATAGAACCCCCTACGCCAAGCAGTGCTGGCCAGTATCCGCGCCGCTGTCGCGCACGAAAGCTGAGGGCTGCAATTGCGACGAGAAGGAAGGCGAGAGTGATCGCGAACAGATACTGAGCACGAACCAGAAATCCGAGTCCAAGCGTGCTTGCGATGGCGGCATAAGCAGGCCAACACACCGGGCAGGTTAACTTCGGAAGCAGTGCTACACCAATACTCGGTATCGTCGCCCAACGATCAGTTCTCATGAACCACCTCGTCGGACCCGATACTTTCAAGGATGGAGCAGTTCGCGGCGGAACCCGCGCCAGGGCAAGACTCCGTTAATCCCGTGAGAGCGTTCCTCATTGCTTCAAGCGTCCGGATCTTCTGGCTGATCTCGTCCACCTTCGTCTGTGCAAGAGCGCGCACATCGGCGCAGTCTGTCGTTCGGTCTTCCGCCAGCGACAGCAGCTCTTTGATCTCCTTGAGGGAGAAACCGAGGTCCTGCGCTCTCTTGATAAACCGGATGCGAAGCACGGCTGTTTGCGAATACAAGCGATAGCCCGCGGTGGAACGCGGAGGCTCTGGCAACAGGCTTTGCGCCTCATAGAACCGCACGCTTTCGGGGTTGATGCCTGCCTCTTGTGCCAGTTGGCCGATGGTCAAGTTCTTCATATTCAAACTCTAAACCCCGTAGTTACCTACGGGGTCAAGCGGCAGATTGAAATTTTGGTCTTCAGGCGCGGCTCAAAAGAGATCTCTGGACCTTTTGCGGAAAGGAACGTTTGTGCAACGAAGCCAGATCTGGCTGAAAGCCCGTATTTTGCGCTGCAAAAAGGTATTGCGAGTAGCTTCCTGAAGGCAATAGGTTTTCGCAACGGAGCCTTACCGTACTATTTTTGACGTTTGGTGTAGTGACCCCTTAACATTTCGCAAATTTCGGCGCGCCGTATTGCGAAGAGCCGCGCCGCCCTCAACCACTGGGTGGCGGAGCGGATCTTCGACTGGTCCGGAATCCCAACGACCCATCTGCAGCCGGCCTTTTTCGCGGAATGGCTGATCTACCTAGTCGACCCCGCCGACCTCCAGGCGACGGGTGCCCTCAAGCTTCCGATGGGCGAGGGACGCCACGCTCCTATTGCCGCGGAGGACATTGGACGACTGGTGGCCGCCATCCTTCAGAATCCGCAGCCTCATGCCGGCAAGAGCTACACCGTCCACGGTCCGGTCGAGATGAACCACTTTGAGATCGCGAAAGAGATGGGCAAGGCGCTGGGGCGCGAGGTGCATTACCAGCCCGTGACCACCGAACAGTTCATCAAAGAAGGGCAACTCAAGGGGTGGAGCGATTTTATCCACCAACATGTGAGTGAGGTTGCGAAAGACTACCAGAATGGGGTTTTCGCCGGAGAAGACGGCATCATCGGACAGGTGACGGGACAGCCTCCCATGTCCGTCCAAACCTTTATCGAAAAAAACCGATCCATTTTCGATTCGTCGGTAGCGCGTCCTGTTTCTTCAAGTTATGAACGAGCCTAAAGCGAAGAAGATGACGCAGCCCAACGGCCAAAGTTGGCATAAAGGCAGAGCCTTCGTTCCTCCGCCTTTACCTCCCAGCTCGAAAGCGCTCGATGTGACACCGCTTCCGGTCATCCTCGCCGAGGCGAACTAGTCCTGAGATGGTATCCGCCCTAAAGGCAGCTTTTGGTGTCGAACTGCATGATCTTTACGATCTCACTCCAACTCGAATGATTCCTCGCATTTCCATGGAACAGCGACTTGAGATTCGAGCGCAACGTAGAGGGGCGAGAAAGCGTGACACGGGCTGAGTTCAGATTTGGGATTTCACCAGAAATCGGAGATTGAGCCGCGTTGCCGTTTTGGCTACAATAATATTGAGGTGCATGATGCGGCAGGTCCCACTGCGCGAATTCAGAATTCGGGGAGAAAAGGCGCTTGCGTCTGTCCCGAAGGGGGAAGTTGTTCTTCTTTCCGGTCGGAAAGGGCCCGTCTATTATCTTGTTCCGGTGCAGGGCGATCTTGCAATCGGCGACAAGGAACTGCGACGGGCGATGGCAATGGCCAGTCTTCAGGAGAGCTGGCGTTTCGCTGAGAAACAAGGCTTCGACAAGGTTTCCGACAATGAGATCGATGAAGAGATTCTCAAGGTGAGGCAACGGAAGCCGAAGCGCAAAAGCTCGCGATGAGACTGGTTGTACTGGATACGAATGTCATTGTCTCTGCGGGGATCAAGCGGGACGGCTTTCCTGCTCGGATTATCCGGAGTGCCATTCAAGAGGCGAACATCCAAATTGCTGTGAGTCCTTCCATCGTTGCGGAATACAGGCGGGTTTCCCGATACTCCAAATTCGCCCAATATGACTTTCCTCCAGAATGGCTGGAGTTCCTGATTGAAAGCGCGCTCCGGTTCCCAGATGGAGCATCCTGGCCACATCCCTTGCCCGATCCAGATGATGCGTGTTTTCTCTCCCTGGCAAAGAAGACCGGCGCATGGCTTATCACCGGCAATCTTAAACACTACCCCGCTGGGTCGAGAGGTGGCGTCATTGTCCGTACCCCCGCGGAGTACGCGGCCACATTGGATGAAACCCCCTGAACTGAAAGGAGTCGCTAACTTGTTGATTTATTGGTGGACCTGGTCGGGATCGAACCGACGACCTCTTCCATGCCATGGAAGCGCGCTCCCAGCTGCGCCACAGGCCCACAAGGACTTTCTGTATTTTCCGTGAGCCGGCGCAGATCCGTCAAACCGTGCATTTTTGTGGCAACCTACTCTAAGGTGGTTTGTTTCGGAGGAACGTGATGTTCATGCCCGGTTACCGGCTCAGCGCGGCCATTCCCGCTTTTGCCTTGCTCGCATCTGGCGCGCTTGCGACCGCCCAGGCGCCTCCTTCCCCGGCCCCAGCCGCTCTCACTCCTGCGCCCGCGA
The DNA here is from genome assembly GCA_963705665.1 of uncultured Acidobacteriaceae bacterium. Classification (GTDB taxonomy): domain Bacteria; phylum Acidobacteriota; class Terriglobia; order Terriglobales; family Acidobacteriaceae; genus PALSA-350. Next base: position 19,696 of record CAVPKQ010000009.1, read on the forward strand.
GCGTTTCCCCGGCAGCGGCCATCGCCGGCCTGCGCCCAGTGCTGAGCCAGATAGGCGCGGCCGTGGAGGATCTCAGGATCTCCCGCTGGAAGGCGCCGCAGGAGCTGCGGAGTTCGAGTCAGGAGGATGTCACCTCTATCCAACGGGATCTGAGCGCCACATTGCCGCCGCTGCTGGACCGGGCGCAAGCGGCTAACTCCGCCTCCGCCCCGCTAGCGCCCTCATTTGCCGTCTTCCGCAACATCGATGCCCTGTACGACGTGCTTCTTCGCGTCACCGAAATGGCGACCTTGGCCGGCTCGGCCGCGGACGCCGCCCACCTGGAAGATGCGCGGGCCGCCCTGGAACAGGCGCGCTCCCAACTGGCCAATTCGCTATTGGCCTCCGTCTCCTCCCAGGACGCCGAACTTGCCCGGCTCCGCGCCCGCAGCGTCGAGGTAGCCAAGCCGCCGCCCCCGGCTCCTCCAACGACCGTCATAGACGATGGCGCGGAACCAGTGAAGCACCATAAGAAGAAGCCCAAGAAGACTACTACTCTTCCACAGCAGTAGGTCTCCGGCTAACCCCTCCATAAGGTGCTTTGCGGGAATCTTGCGCGAATTTTAGGAACTCCGAGGCTGCCGCGGTGTCTAATTAACCAGTGAGTAGGGACGTGCCGACCGGGCCCAAGTCCCTCTTAGGATTACCCGCGGGCTGACCGGAACGGTACTCCCGGCGCCTAGTTTCGATTCCGGGAGAGATGTTTCCCGTGCAAACGCTTATCCAGAGGCGAACGTTCCTGCTATCTTAAGGAGAAACTTCGGATGCAAACGGGAATCGCCTTGGGAAATGTCGCCAGTTTGATTGGGATACAACCGGAAGAATCTTCTATCGTCTCCGACCTGAAAGCCGGTTCGGAGGAAGCCTTTTCCTGGCTCATAACAAAGTATCATCAACCGATTTTCAGCGTGATCGCCCGGACTATCCCTGACCCGGCGGATGCGGCCGACCTGACCCAGGACGTTTTCATCAAAATATACCGCGGCATCGGCGGCTTCCATGGAGAAGCCAGCCTGCGCACGTGGATCTATCGCATTGCTCTCCGCGAAGCGTCCAATCAGCGGCGCTGGTGGCGCCGCCACAAGCGCCAGGAGATCACGATCGAGTCTGAGGCGAACGAATCGAACGACGGTCACTCATTTTGCCTGAAAGAAACACTAGTGGATACCCACGAGTCTCCGTTCGACCACGCTGCTCATGAAGAAGTGCGCGCCCGGGTGGAAGATGGGCTGCGCCAGATACCGGAACCATTCCGGACGGTGGTGGTCCTTCGCGATATCGAAGGCTTTTCTTATGAAGAGGTCGCGGAGATTCTCGACATCAATCTAGGCACCGTAAAGTCGCGCCTGATGCGCGGCCGTGCCCATCTCAAAGACCGTTTAGCTGGGTTTGCAGCAGCCGCAGCCAAACGTCCAGTCCGCTCGCTTCAGCCTGCCGCGCGGCTTATGGCGCGTGCTGAGGAGGCCCAATGACGGAATGCATTCAAATTCGCAGCGAATTTTCCGGCTACCTGGATTGTGCGGTTTCCGGCTCGGACATGCACAGGATCACCGGACACCTGGAGAACTGCCCCGCCTGTGCCGCTGAGTTCTCCGATTGGCGGAATTCTCAAGCCCTGCTCAGTTTACTCGGACCCGCCAAGGCGCCCGAGGATCTCGGCCTTCGTCTTCGCATCGCTCTCTCGCACCAGGCTGCTCATACTACTCAGGCCAACCTTGCCCGCTGGCGGGTTCGTTGGCAGAACACCATAAGGCCGTTGGTTCTACAGGCTTCGGCGGGTTTGGCCAGCACCATCCTGCTGCTTGGCTCAGTTTCTCTTTTGGTGGGTATAGTTGCCTCGCCTGACCCGCTCTTAGCGCGGGATGAGCCTTTGGGGATGGCGTCGAGTCCTCGCTTTTTGTACACCTCGCTCGAACCCGGGCCCATTGGAGACCGCGACAATCCCGTCGTGGTCGAGGCTTTTATCAATGGAAACGGCCAGGTGTATGACTACAAAATCGTCTCCGGCGCGACCAACGTAAAGACACGTTCTCAGTTACAGAGTGCCTTGCTTTTCAGTGTTTTTGACCCGGCGCGGACATTTGGACAGCCGGTAAAGGGAACCGTAGTGCTCTCCTTCTCCGGTGTCTCGGTCCACGGCTAGGCCGCTGCTCCGGCTGTGCTTGCCCACTTCGCAAGCAATTGGCGCGCAAATCTGTTATCCGTGGCTAACCAGATAATAATTCGGCAGGCGACACTTCCAGATGCTCAGACAGTCGCGGAAATTCTTCAAGAGGCCGCTCGATGGCTGGAAGAAGCCGGCATGCCCTTGTGGCGGGATCGGGAGTTGGATACTGCGCGCATCATTACCGATACCCGGGCGGGGCTCTTTTTCCTTGCGGAGTGTGCTGGCGAACCTGCCGGCACGATGAAATTTCAACTGAGTGATTCACTCTTCTGGCCCGACGCCGTCCAACAGGACGCCGCCTATATTCACCGCTTGGCCGTGCGCCGGCGCTACGCAGGCACCGGCTTGTCCGCCGCCCTTCTGCGTTGGGCTGTTCAGCGGACTCATACATTTGGCCGCCGCTATCTGCGCTTGGATTGCGAAGCGTCTCGGCCGCGCTTACGGGCAATCTATGAGCGCTTTGGGTTCCGCTATCACAGTGACAGGCAAGCCGGACCGTACCTTGTTTCGAGATATGAATACGACCTCAAGGAAAGCGGCGTACCGGCATGCGCCTGATTCAACTGATCCAACTGATCCAACCGATCCGCCATCCGTTCCCCGCTCGTTTGACCCTGCATCTGGCGCGTGCATAGACTAAGCGCAGACAGCCATGCAGGGTGATTCCAAGCAATTTGTACTCTCACGCCGGATTCGCAAAAACCCGTGCCTAAGGCTTTTTCCCATCGGGCTCATCGGGCTCGCGCTTAGCCTGCTGAGCGCTTCACCCCTGGCTGCCCAGCGATCCTCCGATTCGCAAGCCTCCGCTGCTCCCAAGCAAGCGCCCCCAAAATCTCCGGCATTGGTGGATCCAGCCGGACCCGAGATCAGCCTGCAAAGCAGCGAGGCTCTTTTCGACATCGCCGCCGCCCTGAATGCCTGCGGGTATGACCAGGGACTACAAATCTCTGACCCTGTGCGCAAACTTGTCCGGGACGAGATCAACCAATCCCTTCTGACCTCGGCGGAGGCCCGCGACTCACGCGACCGTCTGTGTACCTTTATCAACCAGCATAGGCTCTCGGATTCCGGTCTCGACCTGGCGCAGTACATCTCACTCGCTCTCTACGTCACCCCTCCTCCTGAGCTGACCCCGAGCGTTGAGAATGCCGATATGCCTCCGGACGCCACCCAGGTGATGGACATCCTCCCTTTGCTGCGCGATTTCAGCAGACTCATCAATTTGCATGTCATCTGGCTGCACAATCGTCCCCTGTACGACCGGGAGCTGACTCAGCTACACAACCCATTGACGCAGATGATTGTCGACGTCAACGCCTACCTCAAGACGCCGGCAAGCAGTTCCAGCGGGCAGCGGTTCCTGGTGGTGGTCGAGCCTTTGCTTGATCCGCGGCAAACCAATGCGCGAGTGTACGGCGCGGACTATGTTGTCGTGGTCTCCCCGGTCAACGGAACAATTCGCATGAACGACGTGCGCCACACGTACCTGCACTACGAGATCGAACCGCTGCTGTACGCGCGCGCTCAGGCAATGGACCGTCTGCTGCCTTTCCTCAAGGTCATTCGCGACGCGCCGATCGGCTATACCTATCGCAGCGATGTGGTCGCTCTGGTAGTCGAGTCGATGATCCGGGCCATTGAAGCACGCACCATGAATACGGGCGTCGCGATTTATAAAATCCCCGCTGACATCCGCCGCACTGACCTCGAAGCCGCTACCCGTGAGCACAATACATCGCTGGAGCGCGCCGAGGCAGTCCGGCGAACCGCCGTCCAACAGTCGATGCTCGAAGGCTTCGTCCTCACCGGGTACTTCTACAACGCCTTTGCCGAGTTTGAGAAGCAACCGCAGAGCTTCTCCGAAAGCATCGGCGAGATGGTCTATGGTATGGACGTGCCTAGCGAGCTCAGCCGGGTAAAGCACATCAACTTCGTCGCCCAGGCGCCGGTGGATGTGGTTCAAAGAGCGCCGCGGCAATTGCGGGGGCTCGATCTAGCCGAAGCCAATCTGATAAAAGGCGACTTCGATGCTGCCGGAAAGCTGGCCCAGCAATCCCTGGATGACCGGGCGGGCGATGCCGGGAGGGCCAACTTTATCCTTGCCCGGGTCGCCATCATGCACCGCGATATAGCCGCCGCCCAGCACGACTTTGATGAAACTATCCGGCTTTCGAAGGATCCCCGCACACTCGCCTGGTCGCATATCTATCTCGGACGCCTCTATGACATTCAGGACCAGAGAGACCAGGCGGTAACCGAGTACCGGGCTGCGCTCACCGCGCGCGATGGCCAGCAAGACACCAAGCTAGCCGCGGAAAAGGGCATCAAACAAGCCTATTCTGTTCCTCAGGAGACGCACACCGAACCGTCGGATGACAGCCAGGACGGCAAGCCGGATCAGGCTGCGCCAACTCAAGCTCCTCAGCCGGATCGACCCAATCAACCAAGTCAACCTCGTTGATTGGGCCGAGCACAGGATTGGCTTTTCCTCTATTACAGCCGGGATTGCAATAGAGTAGAAAGTAGGGGTTTCCAGGTGAATGGCAGATCGGCTCCTCAAAACGCTGCAGACGTCGCTCGGGCATGCCTTCCGCGATGAGCAACTTCTGGTGCGGGCGCTGACTCACAGTTCTCTTGCTCACGAACAATCTGTCGAAGCTCGCAACTCGGAGGACCGCGCCACCCAGGGCCCGTTTGAGCAGGACAACGAACAATTGGAATTTCTGGGAGACGCGGTCTTAGGGCTGGTAGTCGCGGAGACCCTCTTCCGGCGCTTCCCCGGCCATCATGAGGGTGAGTGGACGCGTCTGCGCGCTAGTCTGGTCAGCCGCCGCCATATGGCGCAGGTTGCCGCTTCACTTGGATTGGGGGATTTCCTGCGCTTAGGGCGAGGAGAGGAGCGGAGCGGAGGCCGCAAGAAATCCGCCCTGCTGGCCAACTCGCTAGAAGCGATTATCGCGGCGCTGTATCTGGATGGCGGCCTGCCGCCGGTCGAGCGCTTCCTCGAGCAGCATGTGGTTGCTCCCTACCTCAACGATCTGCGCGAGGCATTGGATTCGGGCGTCTCGCTCGGCGACCACAAGTCCGCGCTGCAGGAACTGCTGCAAGCGCAGAAAGGCGGTCCTCCCGCCTACGTGCTCAAAGCGGAAAGTGGTCCTGACCATCGCAAGCGGTTTTTGGTGGAAGTGAGAGTCCCTCTGGGCGGCCCCAGCCCCACCCCGCTGGCGCGTGGCATCGGAACCACGAAGAAAAAAGGCTGAGCAAGAGGCTGCACGCCGCGCCTTTTGGAAGCTGCGAAGGCAGGAGCATACCGGCCTTCCCGTGACGCCGGACTCCGCAGTTCCGGGCTCCGCAAGCCCGATGACATCAGGAGAGGGGAACGGCTCTTGAATCCAAATCCAGGTGCTTTCTTTCGATCTTCCCGGCGGCGTTGACGAAGCTCGAAACCGGCCAGGCTCCCGCCGAGCGTGTATCCTCCCGCGGGCACGCACAGGGCCATGCTCACCTCATTTTCCCCAATCTCCTCGACTCGATCCGCTCCCTGCTGTCGATTATCGTGATCGCGCTCTTCATTCTTACCTTTGTCGTGCAGCCTTTCCGTATCCCTTCTGAATCCATGGAACGAACGCTCCTTGTGGGAGACTTTCTGCTGGTGAACAAGTCAATCTTTGGGCCTTCGGGAGCTTGGGCATGGCTGCTGCCCTACCGCCGAATTTCGCGCGGAGACATCATCGTCTTCCATTTCCCTCTTGATCCCTCCGACCATGTGGTCAAGCGGGTTGTCGGGCTGCCCGGCGATCGACTGCGTTTGCACGACGGGACTGTATATATCAATGGGCAAAGGCAGAATGAGCCCTTCGCGCTTTTTGAGGGCACCTATCCGGACAACTTCCGCGATCAGTTCCCTTCCGCTGTGGACACAGACCCCGGGGTCGATACAGACTGGTGGATAGAGTTGCGGCGCAACGTGCGCAATGGGGAACTCCTGGTGCCTGCAAACTCGTATTTTGTCCTGGGGGACAATCGCAACCATAGCCGCGACAGCCGCTACTGGGGATTCGTCCATCCCGCCAGCATCGTAGGCCGCCCGTTCCTCATTTACTTCTCCCTGCACGAGCCTTCCGCCACCGATGCGGCAACGCTTCCGGATGATAGACTCGGACACGAGAAGAGCCCGCTGGATTCGATCGTGGACTTCGCCCGATGGAGCCGAATGTTCCGGATCGTCCATTAGTTTAGAGGGGCTTCTGGTTCGATTATTTTTTCTGTTGGCTTCAGCCAATAGACACAAGGCACAGTCGAAAACTCATGATGCACGCTACGGTCACCGCGGTTCAAAGCCAAAACGCCAGAGAAGAGACCCCGCTGGAAGCATTTGCTTCGATTTGCACGGTGCTCGTCATCGGACTTTTCGTCCTTACCTTCATTTTTCAGAATTTTGAGATCCCCTCCTCGTCGATGGAGAAGACCTTGCTCGTCGGCGATCATGTTCTGGTAGGCAGGATCATGCTGGCTCCGCCCGCCCGCTGGGCTCCTTTCGTTTCTTATCGCAATGTCCGGCGCGGCGACATCATCGTCTTCTTCAAACCCGGCGAGCCTAACTTATACCTGGTCAAGCGCGTAATCGGCATTCCCGGCGATCGCATTCACCTCCGGGACGGCATCGTCTATCTGAATGGAAAAGCGCAAAACGAGCCCGAGGCCGCCAAGCCCGACTACGGAGACTACTTCCCTTACCGGGATGACTTTCCCGCGGTCCCGCCCTCGCAAAGCGGGGATGTAACACCTACCTGGGCGCTCGAATTGCCCAATCACATTCAAGGGGGAGATCTTGTCGTTCCTCCTGGCGACTACTTCGCCATGGGCGATAACCGTACAGTGTCCCTGGATAGCCGCTACTGGGGATTCGTGCAGCGGGCCGATATTGTCGGCAGTCCTCTGTTCGTTTACTGGTCTTTCATCGAGGCGGACGATCAGTACGAAAAGCAGAGTGTAGGCGACCGCATCCAGTTCTATCTGCATGTGATCACTCACTTTTTCAGCCAGACCCGCTGGCACCGCACGTTTATGCTGGTGCATTAAGGTGGGTGGTACGAGACAGCCGCCTTCGCCCAGGCATTGGGTTCTGCTGGGCGCGGTCGTACTGCTGGTGCTGGCGGTGCTGCTCCCGCCGCTGGTCAATATCGGCCGCTACCAGCGCATCATTGCCGCCAGCATCAGCCGCAGTATCGGGCGCCCGGTGCATATGTCCTCCGTCACGCTGCGGCTTCTGCCGCTCCCTAACTTTGAGCTGACCGATTTTTTGGTGGAGGAAAAACCCGAGTTCGGGGCCGAGCCGATTCTTCGCGCCGCCAGCGTTGTCGCCTATCCCCGACTGACCTCCCTGTGGCGAGGCGGGCTCGAGATCTCCCGCATCCACTTTGACGAGGCCAGCCTTAATCTGGTTCGCGCTCGCGATGGCTCGTGGAATTTCGCCTCCATCCTGGTCCAGGCGGCGAATAGCCCCGAGGCGCCTACCGGCCAACGTCGTCCCGGCAGAGCTCCCCGCTTTCCCTATATCGAGGCGACCAATTCGCGAATCAACTTTAAAGAAGGAAATGAGAAGAAGCCGCTCTCTTTTCTCAACTCCGATCTCTCCGTGTGGCTGGACAATCCCAATGAATGGGGTATCCACTTCCGCGCCCAGCCGGTGCGCACCGACCTCGATCTCGACTTAGCCGATACCGGCATCCTGCGCATCGACGGCACCTTGCAGCGGGCCGCCACGCTGAACCAGATGCCGCTCAAGCTGAACGCCGAATGGAGCGCGGCGCCCCTGGGCCAATTAAGCCGGCTCACTATGGGTGAAGATATCGGCTGGCGTGGCGATCTCCAGGTGGAGGCGACCGTCAGCGGCTCCGCCAGCCTGGCGCAGATTAATACCGTCTTGAAGATCAACGGCCTGCATCGTTCGGAATTTTCTCCGGCGCAGCCGATGGATATCGAGACGCTCTGCCAGGCCTCCTACCGCAAAGCTTCCTCCGCGCTCGAAGACATCGACTGCGCATCTGCTGTGGGTAGCGGCAAGTTGGAACTTACCGGCTACATCCGGGATATGCAAACACAATTGCAGACCGGGCTTGTATTGAACATCCATCGCGTTCCAGCCTCCGCCGTGCTGTCCTGGCTGCAGGAAGTGCGCGACGGCCTGGGGAGCGGCCTGGGCGTAGTAGGAGCGGTCAATGGCCATTTCCGCTACGCGTCTTTGGGCGTTCATCCGCCTCAGCTTTCCGGCGAAATGGGCTTGAGTTCCCTGACGCTGGTCCCAGACTCCGGCCGGCCAGTATCCTTCGCCCCCGTGCGCTTCCAGATTGAGAATCAAACCACTTCGCGATCCCCACGCTCCTCTTCTGTCCGGATAGCGGTTTCGACTGCGCAACCGGCGCTGCTCTTGCAGCCGGCGCGGCTCTCTTTGGGAGCGCCTTCTCCGCTCATCATCGATGGCCGGTTCACCCTCAACGGATTTGATATCCATCTGAGCGGCGCTGCGGCAGTCAGCCGCCTGCGTGGACTGAATAAAGTAGTCTCCTGGCCCCGAGAGGGCGCCTCCAACGATCAGCCCCGTCCCGAGGTGGCGCTCAGCTCCACCGGCATAGCAACCCTTGATCTCAATATTCAAGGACCTTGGCTGCGGCCTCTGGCCGATCCCGAGCATCCGGCGGCGCCCTTCAACGTGACAGGCAGCGTCATCCTCAGAAATGCGGAACTGACAGCGTCCTACTTATCGCAGCCGCTCAGGATCGTATCCGCTCAAGGGCTGATCAGTCCCTCCGGAGTTGCGTGGACCAACGCATCGGTCGGCTACGGCACGTTAGAAGCTCAGGCAACGCTCGAGTACCCCACCCTGTGCTCCGGCCCAAAACCGTGTTCCGGATACCTTCAGCTCGCCTCTCCGGGTGTGGACGCCGCCGAGCTGCAGTCGACACTGCGCGGCGCCAATGCGAATGGAGAACTCTTGCAGGAGATCCTGAACCGCATCGATCGCCACCCCATAGCTTGGCCGCGGATCTCGGGAACCTTTGAGATCGGCGCCCTTTCCATCGGCAAGCTGGTGCTGCGCGACGCCACGGGCGATCTCGAGATCTCGGGCAACTCGGTGGTGGTCCGGTCGCTCAACGGCCGGCTCATGAATGGGGCCATGCATCTGACTGGAACACTGAACGCGGCCAAGGATCAGCCGAGCTACGAGATTACGACAGAAGTTACAAGCATCTCGCCACACGCCGCCGCCGGTCTCTTCGGCGAGCACTGGGGAAGCGGGACAGCCGATTTCTCGGCGCATTTGAAAATGTCTGGATTTACCGCGCGGGAACTCGCCGCCTCCGCCACGGGCACAATACATTGGAACTGGATGAAGGGATCGCTCGGTCTGCAAAATACCCTCACCGTCGCCGCCCAGCCGCTGTTTCGTTTCGATAGCTGGAGCGGGGATGCCCGGCTGGCAGACTCTGTCATCAGGATCGATCACAGTCTGCTGGAGCGCGGAGCGGAAGGGATTCCAATCTCTGGAACCATCTCCTTGGATCGCGCGATGAATCTGAAGAGCGAATCTGCATCGCACGTGTTTACCGTAAGCGGAACACTGGAGCAGCCTGAGGTGAAATCACTGAGTGCTGAAGCTGAAACGCGTCGCTCGCACTAGCCCTCCGGGCGTTGAATGGGTTGAGAAGGCCTGGTTGGTAATTACACCCAATTTGTCATCCAAAGAGGATGAAAATCGGGTTTAGAAAGGCTTGGTTGGCAATTACACCTTCCTTTGTCATCTCGACCGGAGCGAAACCGGGGTCCCCGGCAAGCGAAGCTTGTTGGGGTGAGAAGCGGAGTGGAGAGATCTGCGGTTAGGCAGAAGCAGATTCCCTGCGGGAATGACAGAAAGAAAAGCAACTGCGAAGCCAATCCGTCTTTGCCTTTCTTTCTGTCATTCCCGCAGGGAATCTGCTTCTGATCTTGCGCTTCGGTCGAGATGACAAAACTTCGTTTACGTTAACAATGAAAAAGGGATCATCACAGCGTGGGCTGATACAACTGCATGAGGTCGCGCATCCGGCTGCGGGTTAAGTGGATCAAGCAGCGGGTTCGGGCGCTTGGTTCGGTCGATCCCGGATGCTTGATAGTTCCCACATCGTAGACGTTGCTCACCGCGTCGCACATCTCAGTCCTGTACTTTTCCCAGGCGCGTTCCGTCGCATCGAGCGCCAAGGCGTTGGCGTCGTTGGGCGATTCGTCGATCAGCGCCTCGCGCAGCCCGGCAAAGAATGCATCGAAGTTTTTGTAGGTTTCGACGCGGACATTGTTCAAGCACTCGTTCCGGTCGACCAAAGTGAGTTGGTCCGGACAATCGTTTCCCACGTGCGCCATCTCGGCGTCATACGCGATTTCGGCGGCATGCCGCGCTGCCGCGGACTGCGCCTCCGCTGTGAGCGAACCGCTCAAAAGCAATCCCAGGGTCAATCCCAGAACCGCGGCCACGGCCGGCTTTCGCAACGCTCTGCGCATACTCACTAAAATAGCGAAGAAGCGGCCTGATGAAAACCGGATATGGCGGCGCGATCCTCTAATAACCTAATAGCCGAGAAACTTCCCAAATGTGCCGTAGGTAGGTTCACGCCGCTCGGGTGGCGGCGCAGCCTGATCCTGCCAGCGGGGCACGGATGCCTGCGCAACCTTTTTCGGAACTGGCTGGATCTTCTGTGTCCAGTTGCCGATGGCAGTGACGATACGCGCAGCCGCCAAGCGCCGCGAGCCGGCGTCGGCTTTGGTCCCACCCTTGAACTGACCCAGCTCCTGCGGCTCTCGCCCATCATCCAACACGGCCAGCGTCCATTGCGCATCGCCCAGCGGAGCCAGAACGAAGATCGCTCTCAAGCTGCGGACCACAAATTCGATGAGCGGCCGCCCATCCTGCAAGTCCAGCCGTGGATCGAGCTCCAACTTCTCCTTGCTGGTGAAGTCGAAGGCCGCTTCCACCCGCCCAGCCAACTCCATCAGGCTCGTCTCTCGCTCTTTCTCATGCCGGCGCTCTTCTTCCTCGGCCAGTCTGCGATCGGCCTCGGTCACTAGCTTGCGAGCCTGCTCGAACATATCCGCCAGCGCCTGTTCCATACCAATCCTCCTCTGCGCCCCAGCAGTATGCCGGACCCCAGGCGAGGGAAACCATACAACTATGAGGCCACAAGAATGGCATTGGGAGGCGCGCTTCAGCGCTCGGGAAAGATCAGGGTTTTTGAACTGCCACAAATACGGGTGCCCCAGGTCCCGATTCTGGGACCTGGGATCCTCCGCTCCTCAATCAGCGTGAGATCCTAATACCGGCGGCCGCGATCGCGGTCGCGATTGCCACCCCCGCCGCCGCCACGGCTCTGTCTTCCCGCGCCGCTCCCGCCGCCGCCTTGCTTGGGCCGATAGCAGCTCTTGCAGTAGACAGGACGGTCGCCGCGTGGCTCGAAGGGAACAGTTGTGGTTTGCCCGCAACTGGCGCAGACGACAGTGGTGCCCGTACTCGAGCCGGAGCTATATCCTCCGCCGCCGCCCGCCTCATGGTGTCCTGAGGGAGCGCCCTGTTTGGCTTGGCGGCATGGCTTGCAGCGCCGGGGAGAGGAATACCCGCGCTCCTGGAAAAATTGCTGTTCTCCTGCAGTAAAGACAAATTCCTGTCCGCAGTCACTGCATGTAAGTAAAGAATCGCCGCCGCTCATGATAAAGCCCCCATGATGGGAGTGTACTGCTAACCGGCCGCGTCCTACGGTAAATCGGCGCCACCGCCCCCTTTTTTAAGGCTCTCCACCAGGCTATGAGTAGAAAACAGGTTAAGTCCTCGTCCTAGCCTTCTTTATCTCTCCCGTCAAGGCAGGCACGATGTCGAAGAGATTCCCCACAATACCGTAGTCGGCAATCTCGAAAATCGGCGCCTCGGCGTCTTTATTAATCGCTACGATGATGCGTGAGCCCTTCATCCCGACTAGGTGCTGAATGGCCCCGCTGATCCCCAGCGCGACGTAAAGCTTGGGCGACACGGTCTGCCCGGAGCTCCCGATTTGCCGCTCCAAAGGCATCCAGCCGTTGTCGCAGATGGGCCGCGAAGCAGCCACTTCGCCGCCCAATGCTTGAGCAAGTTCATCGGCCAGCGCGATGTTCTTCTGCTCTTTGATACCCCGGCCGACGGCAACGATAATTTCGGCCTGCGAGAGGTCAACTGTCGGCCTGATTTCCTGAAAGACCTCGTGGGGCGTAATGCGCGGCGTGCCCAGATCCGCAGCCTGCACGATTTCAACCGGCGCGGAGCCCGATTTGGCCTGCTCCGCGCGGTAGCTTCCGATCTGGATTGTCGCCAACCAGGGAGCCTCTCCGGCAAATGCGACATCCGCGACAAACTTGCCCTGGAACATTTGCCGGATGAACAGCAGCCGGCCGTTTTCGAGCTTATAGCCGATGGCATCGGAGATGAGCGTTCGGTCCAAGGCCAGAGCCAGCCTTGGGGCAAAGTCGCGCACTTGGTAGGTATGGGGAAACAGAACCAGCTTGGGATGCTGGCTATTGAGAAAGTTCTTCAGCGCATGCACGTATGCGTCTGAAGTGTAGCTCTTGAGCGCCGGGCTATCGAGCGCATATACCTTTTCCACCGCCAGCCCCGCCAGTTCCTGAGCTGGCTTGGCGATCTCCCGGCCCGGAAGCACAACTTCAACCGGCCAACCGGCATCTTCCCCAATGGCTTGGGCGGCAGCCAACGTCTCCAGGGAAACGCGGTTCAACTTGCCTTCCCGCTGCTCCGCAACGACGATGATGCCATCCGTCATCTTTTGAAATGTTCCGGAACTTCAAGAAGGTTGGAGTGGAATGAGTCCCGCAGAAACTTAACAACTGATCTTCATGTAATTTTTCTCGGGGAAAAACCCTCAGCTCCAATACTCAAGCACTAAACTCTGGAGAGCCGCGGCGCAGAAACATTCCGGTCATTCCGCAGATAGTCGAAATTCCGACGGTAATCAGAAAGTAATAAAACATAGGATGCGCCCAGCCCGGCGAATACCTTAGATCCTGGCCGATCCAGAGCAGCAGGACGGACGAGATAGTCGCGAACTGACCGGAAATGACCAGGAGCATCAGCCCGCGGTGTCTGCGCTTATCGAGCGCGCCGACTTGTTCAGGGTTCAAATTGCGTTCTTCCGTCGCATGCAGAGTATGTTCCATCGTGTACTTCTCCCGCAATCAAAAACTAGATCTCCTGCCGGTTTGTTGCTGTACCCACGGCGGCCGATTCTGGACCCCGGATTCATCAACCCCGCGGATCTATTAAAGCACACGCGCATTCTTTTTGAGCTCTTCCACCAGCTTCGCGGCCGTTTCCGCCGGAGACCCCGTGAGCATCTGCGTTTTCTTTTGCTCGAGCGGAACATACAAGCGCTCGATCGCCTGCAGGTTCTTCCCTATTTTGTTCTCGATCTCGCTCCAGGCAACCTTGCGCAGTGGCTTGCCTTTCGCCTGCTTGATGCCCAGGAGCGTGGCATATCGCAATTTATTGATCCCGCTCTGGATGGTCAGCACGGCCGGCAGCGGAACATCGACATATTGGTAGCTGCCGCCCTCGAGCTCGCGCTTCAGGCGCAGACCGGACGCTTGAGCCTCCATGCCTACGATGATAGTAGCGTGCGGCCATCCCAATACCTCGGCCAACAGCACTCCGGTCTGCGCGCAGCCGAAGTCGTCCGACTGCAACCCGGTGACGATCAGGTCGAAGTGCTCGTCTGCAATTGAGGCGGCGATGGCGCGAGCGATGTTCGCCGAATCCATAGTGACGAACCTGTCGTCCTCGAGGTGGATCGCGCGATCCGCGCCCTTGGCCAATGCTTCGCGCAAGGCTTGCTGCACCCGCGCCGGTCCGGCGCTCACCACCACGACTTCCCCGCCGAGTTTCTCCTTCTGGCGCAGCGCCTCCTCCAGCGCATAAACGTCCGGCTCATTGACCTCATAGGAAATCTCCTCGCGAATCCAGTTCCCGGCATCGTTGAGCTTGAGAGGCGCATCCTTTTGCGGCACTTGCTTGATGCAGACCAGAATCTTCATCATCCCTCGCAGAAAAGGCTAGCCGGGTGCCCCATATCTGGCGTGCTCTTGCGCCAGATGTGGGAAACCACAAATCTCCGTCTCTGCTGTGTGGAAAAGGAGCCGGAGCGCTTCGTGAGCGGAACCCACACGCTGATTCGCTGATCCTCAGAGAAACGCCACCGACTGCAGGCTGGATACTTCGAAGCGCTTGCGGCAGCGGATGTTCTTGCACCCGGCGATATCATCCTTGCGCACCATGTAGGACTGTGCTTTGGCAAAGCGTGCACGATCCCGCTCATCCGCGTTGCGCGGCAATTGCGCCTTTTTACGCCGAACCAGCCATGCAATCTCGTATTCCTCCGCTTTGCCGCAGTGCGGACACACCAGCGTATGCTTGCGCTGTTCAGCTTTTTCGTCAAAAAAATCTCGCTCTTCCATGGAGAGGAGTCCCTGCTTCCCGGGCGCACGGAGAGACTTGCCTCTCCGGCCCCTTCAGAAGTATTCCATACTCATCAGGGGCGGGACAAACCTCGCCCGGCGGAACGAATCGAGAGGCTCTTGATGGCGAAAAGGAAACGCCGACCGGCAAAGTTTTCAGTAACCAAAGCAGTCAAAGCGAATGCCCGCGAACGCCTCGGCCAGCCCAAGCCGGGCCGCGTGATCGAAGACCAGCCACGCGCAAACAGCCGCAAGCAAAAACACAAAGAAACCCTAAGCACCCTCCTGAACCATGAACGATGATGGGATGGGAGTAAATAGGCGGGTGGCCCACTCAAGCCTTGTTTTGGCTTGAGTGGGGTAGTTCCACCGCTGGACTGAGTCTTCCCGCCGCCCGTTCGCGCTGTCTTGCTGTCCATTCCGATTCGATCTCAACTGTTCCCTCGCATCCGGTCGCATAGTGGCGGGTGGCCCACTCAAGCCTTGTTTTGGCTTGAGTGGGGTAGTTCCACCGCTGGACTGAGCCTTCCCGCCGCCCGTTCGCGCTGTTGACATTGGCATTCTAAAGTGGCCCACTTCGGCAGTTTGTTTTGGCCCACCCTGGGTTAAGCGGACTTCTAGTCTGGATTTGAGCGATGAGCTTGGGCGGGTGGCCCACTCAAGCCTTGTTTTGGCTTGAGTGGGGTAGTTCCACCGCTGGACTGAGTCTTCCCGCCGCCCGTTCGCGCTGTCTTGCTGTCCATTCCGATTCGATCTCAACTGTTCCCTCGCATCCGGTCGCATAGTGGAGGAAACTGCTCCACTCCCAATCTTCAGGACAATCACACAGACGGCGCTTCACCGGATTGCGATGAATATACCGAAGCTTTTCTACAAACTGGCGGTAATTCCGGACATTGAAATCGTAGTAACGCTTTTGCCAGAAGTGATCGGCCCCGCCAATCAATCGCCGCGATACGCCCTGCTTCAGCGATTTGAGCGCATCGGCGAGCGTTCCCTCTCGGGGCTCGCTGATCAGCAGGTGCACGTGTTCCGGCATGACCACGTAGCCGTAGACGCACAACTGGAAACTCCGTCTGACGCGCTCAAGCGCAACCTCAAACGTATGCTTTGCCAGCGCATCGCTGAACGACTCTCGGCGACGGTAGCAGCAGAACGTTACAAAATGGGTCTGCCCAGATTGCTGGAATCGTTTCAGTCCCCAAGGCACAAAGCAAGCTTAGGCCGCGAATCTGTCCCACTCAAGCCAAAAAACGGCTTGAATGGGCCACCCGCGAACTGCCGAAAGCGGAAATAGGTATCATGTCGCCGTATTCCTCTGTCGCCGTATTCCTCGGCATTGCCACGGACGCAGCAAGGCCGTCCCACAAGGCCTCGCTGGATGGAGACGATTCTGTCAGCTAAACGGGAACGCTGTCTCTCGCTGGCTAGAGCCTGGGCCTCCCCGACGAACGACCGCTCGACTGTTCCGGCACAGGGGATAGCTGGCCAGAACGGGCTGCACTCTGGAGAAAAGCTCCTCTGCATCAGGACCGTAGAGATAGATCGTCGTTTGTGTTTGGCCGGTCTCATGGCCGTCAAGTTCGCCGATTCCATCTGGTTCGATCTGCTCGGTGAGCAGGTTTTCGAGAGTGCTCAGGTCATAGGTCTGATAGACCGCATCCTCAAGTCCCTGACCGTCGAGGAAAATCACTACAGCTTCTTCATTCTGGGTCTGTGTATCCGCCATGATGCTCAACTCCGGACCGCTCAAAACATTCGGTCGCCGCGATAAGTTCCGGCAACGATTCTTTCTTCGATACCTTCATCTCCCCACACCTGTTTCAGTTCTAGTGGCCGCATGTGTTCAGGAAGCTCTCCGATGCTGACTGTGTTCTTCCCGTCCCAGATGCGCCAGTCGTGATAAGTGCCCGGCTTTGTGCCCATCGTGATGCGGAACTTCGGGAACGCGAAACCATTCACTGGCATGCTTCCGATCTTCTGCCAGCGCCCGCTTCGCACAGAAGCGCGAAGACCTACGAACACCGGCGGGAAAAGAAGCCCTGCACCTTCAAGTTCTTCGATTGAACTCAAGGGCTCTGTAGTAACCCGATCAAAGACCCGAACTAGATACCCGAGTTCATCGCTCTGCTGCACGAATTGACAGTAGGCCCATCGTCCATCGGGCAGCGGAACGCGGAAGCAATCTCCGATTTCGATCTTGGCTTTCAGGCTCATTTGAAATACCCAACTTGTTGCAAGATTTGTGCGCCGCGCTGAAGTGCCTGAGCATAGCCCGGATTCGGCGGGTGGGCGGGTGGCGGGTGGCCCATTCAAGCCTTGTGTTGGCTTGAGTGGGGCAGTTCTATTGCTGGACTAAGTCTTCCCGCCGCGTTCGCGCTGTCTCGCCGTCCACTCCGATTCGAGCTCAACCGTTCCCTCGCAACCGGTCGCATGGTGGCGGAAACTGCTCCACTCCCAATCTTCGGGACAATCACACAGACCGCGCTTCACCGGATTGCGATGAATATACCGAAGCTTTTCTACAAACTGCCGGTGATTCCGGACATTGAAATCGTAGTAACGCTTTTGCCAGAAGTGATCGGCCCCGCCGATCAATCGCCGCGATACGCCCTGCTTCAACGATTTGAGCGCATCGGCGAGCGTTCCCTCTCGGGGCTCGCTGATCAGCAGGTGCACGTGTTCCGGCATGACAACGTACCCGTAGACGCACGACTGGAAACTCCGTCTGACGCGCTCAAGCGCAACTTCAAACGTTTGCTTTGCCAGCGCATCGCTGAATGACTCTCGGCGACGGTAGCAGCAGAACGTTACAAAATGAGTCTGCCCAGATTGCTGGAATCGTTTCAGTCCCCAAGGCATAAAGCAACCTTAGGCCCCTAATCTGCCCCACTCAAGCCAAAAAGCGGCTTGAATGGGCCACCCGCCTCCCAGAGCTCCGCGACTGCTGATCTATAAAATAAGAAAATAAGAACGAAAAACGCTGAAGTGTCCCCAATTGACCGGCTTCCAGCGTGTCTCAGCTTAGGGGTGCAGTCCATTCTGTCCCCAGGTTTCACCTGTTCCCAGGTTTCAGGTTTCCCCCAGGTTTCCGGAAATGGAAGATGGCATTGACGAGTAACAATAAAACAAATCCGATGATCAGAATTGCGACGAGTGAAGTGCCGCGAAAATACTCTAGGAATAGGGCCAATACGATACAAAGGTTCACGATAACAACTTGATTTCGTCGCTTCATTTCCAATCCGGAAAATTTCTTGCCGAAACCCATGCGATTCCGTTCATCACGCCTAACGCCACAATGAAGGCGAGAATAGAATCGACACGTCCCCGCAAGTGTCCGCTGAGAAGCATATAGACGGTGGTTCCCACGTTGAAAAGCAGGAACCACATTCTCCTCGAAATGAGTCGGTGAAAGGCGCTCACCTGCATGCCCCAGGGTCAGCACACTCCGGAGGAGGAGGTGCTTTTGGGATAGGCGGTGGTGGCGCTGAAGGAGCCATTGCGCCAGAAATTGCACTACTGATATGGCTCATCACATTCTGGAGCAAACCTGCCGTGTCTTTCACAGTTGTTGCCGCATCCACTGCGGTCGCGGGATTTTTTACAGCCGCAGTCGGATTAATTGCCAGACTCGCTGCATTGGCAACTGTAGCTGCCACCTCGCCGGCTTTGAGATTGCCGCCACTTGCGGCCGTGACAGCTAGGCCTGGCAGATTGCTCGTCGAATTAAGGACATCCTGGGCTTCTCTCACATCCGTTTGCGTGGCCGCTCCGAGGATTTCCGTTGCCCCATTTACGACCGTCGACGTTCCGCCTAGTGTAACACTGGCCAGGATCGCTCCTCCCCAAGCCCCGCCTGGTACATCTCCAGCGCCTGCAGAAACCACGAGGCCAACCCCCACAGCAATTTTCATACTTCCGGCCACGTAGCGGGAATTATAAGCACTTGTTGCAGCCCCCTGTAGCCCCTGAGCAAACGCAATAGGCGCACCGGCCATCCAGATCGAGTCACAGCAGTGGCCGTTTGGATCAGCTTTACTTAACGGGTTATTGTTCACGTAGCTGTAGAGGTTAAGTGACTGAGGATTGTCGAGGCTTGAGTACGGCACAGCTTCCGGTTTAGCCGCCCAGTCCGGACTCATCCACCGGCCCATGGCAGACGAGTAATATCTGGCGCCGAAGTAATCGAGGTACGAGCCCTCCTCCTCGTCCCGCTCTTTGCCGGTGAACTTGTAAAAGTTCGGCGGGTTGATCTGGGCTGGATTAATTTCCTGCCCAAACGGGGTGTACGTGCCGGACCACACAGCCCATCCGCCGCCTGCCGTCAGCAGACGCGCCGACCCGATCTGGTCACCATGATAGTAGGTGGTCGTGTCCTTCGGCGACAGCGCTTCGGCCGGGCTCGCGGAGGTCTCGTCCACCACGTTGAAGTTACTCACGCATTCGGGATAACCGGCGACTCCGCCCTGAACGTAAACTCCCGGAGTTTTGCTGAATACTGGTAGCACCGTTCCATCCTTACTGGTGACGGAGATGTCGTCAAAATATAAGTCGAATTGGCCCGCCGGCGCGCCGCCGGTTTCGAGCAGCCGCACAAAACCCAGACCCAACCCGGCGTACGGGGTTAGATCTATCGTCCTGTAATGCCACGTGTCCATGGTTGTATCTGCACCAATGTTCTGACCGTCCGTGTCGGATACAGGGTCAAAATAACTGATACCATTATTGGAAAAATAAAGCGCCAAGCCTCCCAATGCTCCGGGCCCCGACGAGTATTGCCGCAGGTTCAAAATGTCACCCGGCTGTATCACATGCGTATAGGGATTCAAGGCTATGATGCCGAGAGAAAAGTATTCCCCGGAGCAACTCTGCGCGTTTACGCCCGACATGTGCAGCCGCGTGTCGTAATTGTCCGCCCTCGCGATTCGCTTGCCATTGGCGAAGATGTAGTCAGACCATGTTCCATCAGCGTGCTTTTCCGCGAGCGGCTGACCGTTCCAATAAACATACTCCGTCCAGTCATTGCCTACGTTCTTGCGTATTCTATTGCCCTCGCCGTCATAGACATACGTGGCCGCACCGTTGTTGAAGCTGGTGAGCCGGTCCTCGGCATCGTAGGCATAGGTGCTCAGGACGCCCGGGTTGGCCTGGGTAAGATTTCCTGCATTGTCGTACAGGTATCCGGAATCGGTAATCTGGTTCTTCGGACCACCTGCATGGACAAAATTCACCGTGCCCGTAGCGCTTTTGATGTTGCCGAAGGAATCGTAGTTAAGCATTTGCTGCAGGCTTTGATCGGCAATGAGAGCGGATGTGAGGCGATTCAAATTGTCGTAGCAGAAGGATTGGGTGTGCTCGCTGTTCAGCGTGTCGTTGACCTGCAGAACATTACCGTTATCCGCCGGCATCCCCGAGCCCGGACAGTTCGATGGATTGCTCGATGTGTAGGCGTAAGTGCGATCGACCACCGTAGATGCGGCGATTCCGGGCGGCGCTGCGATAACTTTGCTTTCCGAGGGTTGCAATCGGCTGTTGAGCGAAACGCTGTCCGTCGCTCCGTTGCCAAACGACATGGTATTGACCACGCCGTTCGGGAGATAGGTTGTCGAGGCTAGATAGTTGTAGGACGGAGAGGGCGCCTGGCCATTGTAGCTTTGGAAGGCGACGCCGTACAAACGGTTGGCGTTATCGAAGCTTTGCATCACCGCCCGGCCGTCAGGATAGGTAATCTGGCTCGGGTTTCCAGCCAAATCATAGAGTGCTTGCAACGAATAGGTGGTCGGCCCTCCAGATGCCCCTAGCGAACTGGGAGTAAAGATCGTCTCCCCGGAGATTCTGCCTACCGGATCATACGAGTAGATCGTTGCCGCGGAGTTTGTGTTTTGCACCAGCGAGTTCGTCGAAACAGCCAACCTGCCGGCCTGGTTGCCTGTGACTCCAAAGGCAGCCCCCGAATCGTAAATGAACGCGGCATATGGATTGGGGGACATCTGATAATAAGAACAACTCGTGTCGACTATGCTCTTGGAAAGCAGCCGGTTCAGCTGATCGTAGCAGTACTGGATCCGGATATTGTTGGCATCCGTCTTTGAGGTCACATTGCCATTTGCATCATACGTGTAGATCTCACTCCACGGTCCGTTCGGGCTGCAGGTGCTCCCGCTCGCTATCGCTTCCGGATTGCAGGCGCTGGTCAAGTGAGAGAGAGAGTCATACATAAAGGCGCGAGTGTGCAGAGGGTCGCCTGCAATCCCATGCTGCTGCACCAGAGTCAAATCGTCAAGAGCATCATATTGGTAGTCCGTCTCTAGGGATGGGGTATTGTTCGTCGGATCGGGCTCCATCACCTGCACAAGACGTCCAAGACCGTCCGTTGTCTGCTGCCAGTGCCGGCTGTTTTCATCCAAAATATCGGCGAGATTGGCGGAGAAGGTCGTCTGTTTTGTCGTGCTGTCTGGATTTGTTACAGTTGTGAGCCTGTTGAGGGCATCGTATGTATTTGTCGTAACGCCAAACGTGCTTTCTCCGGCACAACTTGAGGCGGTCATCGGATCGCATCTCGAGGCATTCCAAACCTTCCAGGTCCGGCCGCGAAAGTCGTATTCGGTTCTTGCATAAATGGTCTGGCTCGTCGACTCGGTTAACTTGGTCTCGATTTTTCTTCCAAAACCATCGACGTCGACTTCAGTCTGCTCCGTCTGGCTTGGGTTTATCAACTTCGAAATCAAGACAGAGGATCCCGACGTGCTGTCGTTGTAAGTAAAATTAACGTGCCCATGAACACTTGTGCCTGGATAAACATCCGGGTAAAAAATATCCGTCAGCCGCCCGAGCGGGTCGTTGTGTTCATATGTCGTCGTCTGAGAATTTTCATCTGTACTTGAGGTGATCTGCCCCGTATTAAAGTCGAAGGTTTGTGACGTGATTTGATTCAGGGGGCTGGTTATGCTTGTTACATACAATCCTGACGGGTCATATGTCATGTGATAGAGATTACCCTTAGGGTCGGTCTTCGTCAGAGGCATTCCAAAACTGGCGCTGGCGTAAGTGAATGCCGTGGTTAAATTTGCGTTTGCGCTATCCGACCATTGGTTGATCGAGGTCTGATTCCCGAAGATCCCTTGCGGACTTCCGTTTTCATCGTAGCCGTAGGTCGTCTGCGAGCCTTCTCCTGTTCCTGTTACCGTGACGCCCGATACGAGATCGAGAAGATTCGCGCTCAGATAGCTGCTGCTATTTTGGCTGCCGTCAAATGCATGATAGCTTGTCGAGGTCGTCTTGAGCACTGCTCCAGGAGAGCCCATCCCATAGTCAGACTCTGTTTTTCCGGTTTGTAACATGTACGATATGGTCTGCGGGCCGATGCCTGTTACCAGCTGGCAACCATTAACACCACACTGATAAACCGCATTATAGTAGGTAAGTGGATCGTTGTACTGATATGTTATTTGGGACTGCTCTGCGCCTGTCCCGGCCCATATCGTGGTTGCACCCGTCAGCAAACTCATTGTTCCCTGCCATGATGATGCGTCGCCCGGCACGGTGAAATTTTGATAGGTGTTCTGCACGCTCTTCAAGAGCGTCCGAGTCGAGCCTGTGCCTTGATATGTGTCGGCTTCGGATTCATCCCATGAATCGCCGTACAAAAACGTGTGGACTACGTCGTTGGCGTCGGTCCCCAGCAAGCCATTCACAGACGTTCCATCCGATATTGTCGTAGTGCCATCCGCTTCATTCATGTCGGGATTATAGGGGCCGCGGCCATAGGCGTAGTCCGACTCAGAGACGGGGCTGCCGTTATTTGGATCAAATATGCGTTTCGAGATTCCCCTGGTGAAGTCATAGTCATGTGTTTCGGCAAACAAAGAGGGACTTGTCCACGTGTAGCTGATCGTTCCTCCAATCGGAAAGGTTACTTTCTGGAGATCTCCAAGACCGTCGTTCGTGTAATCGAAGACCCATGCGGTGTGATCCGGGAGAATGATGCTTTGTAACTGATAAGCAACATAAGTACTCCCAAGCGGGCCGCCCATAGTCTCAGAGACCCCAGTTTCGCACAGTCTCGATCGGGTAGGTGCCGCCGTTGACTCCGGGTAGATTCCATGTCCACGCCCGTACCGTATTCGGACCCGGGCATCCGCTAAAGTCAGAGGTCTGGACCGGAACGGGAATCGGCCTGCCTACGGTGTCGGTCCAACCGGAGGTTGATGAGAACGTGATTTGATTTCCGTTCCTATCCTGCTGCAGCGAAGAGATCCAAAGATCCGTGTCGGTTTCAGCCCCGCTCGCCCGCAAAGGCCCGGGCACAACATACGGCGTTGTGTTCGTGTCAGCGGGGAAACGATAGAGGGTGCCATCCGGAGCGTACAACGCCGCCGATGAAAGAAGAGGCGTGTCGACAAACATCTGCCCTGGCATGCTGTAGTCAAATATTGCCTGATAGCCTGAGCCGTCGATCGATCCCCAAACAGAATTATTAGTGGGCTCCAGGGCATGCGTGCCACCATCCGGCGTCATGACAAGCGCATTCTCCGTCTCAAATCCGTTGGCCCCGGAGTCGGAGGCGCTTGCTAACAAAACGGGGACGCCTTCCTGAACAATATTGAACCCATGGATGAATCCGAAGGGCCCCTGGAAGGCGCAGTACGGCACATCGCCATCGTCTGTGCAGACTTGATCGGCGTAGTTGCCGCGGTTTTCATAATGAAGGGCCAGATTGAGTTTAAGCCTGCCGCCTCGCTGAGGATACGAAATGATGGGAATGTCTACGGATAATGCTCCGTTACTTACGTTGATCCGGTCGATGTTTCCCTGGTTATAGGTCCCAAAGGCCTTCAGGCCGGTGGCAACATTCGGGTCTTCCTGACAAAATGCAGAGCCACCAAAGGCCAACACAAAAAAAATAGTACGCCATATCTACGCATATGAGAATCTCTCCTGGCCGGATGTGGTCAGTATGTTTGAACCACGGGTGGAACGCTTGCACCTGTATTGACCGATGCCTTTGCAACGTAGATATCGAGGTATGGCCGCCGCTGGATCAGCACTTGGATATGCATGGGAATAGCCAGGCCACTGATCTGTTGGTAGTCGGAATACAAGACTTTCTCTTCAAACGACGGATGGTGGTTTACCCAGGGGGAGTCGACTGAGCCTGCTTTGTGGACTCCCGGTGCGTGGAAAACCATGGAAGAAGGAAGACCTGTTTGATCATCAAATTCAATGGTCTCGGCTAATTGATTGGGTCTCTGGTTGAGAACGTCGGTCATGCGGAGGCCTGGCTTGTTGACGATCTCAATGTGACGTAGTTGCCTGCCGCTATCAGACGACGAACCTTTGTCCGAGCGTGCGTGGGTCGTCATTTGCAGTTCGTCCACCAGAGAGAAATAAGGCGAAAACCACGTCGGGTTTGAAGCCAGCGGACTATGACTCGCCTGTCCTTGGACGTTCAGATTCGTGGCCGTTGAATTTGCTGCGGATGAAGAGGAATCGGTTACGACTGCGCCGAGGTCCGTGTAGTTCTCGGATGGCGTGTTGACCGTTACCGAGCTCTGCCCCCGGTTGTTAATTGCCAGGGTGATATTGCCCGATTCACTCGTTCCGTTTTTCGTACACGTGACAGTGCCCGAAAGAACAAGGTCTGTGATCTGGCCTCCGTTGGACTGCGCTTGTATGCCGCGCTGGATAAGAGCTTCCACATCTGATTGTGAAAATGCAGTGCCGGCCATCGCGGCCATTAAGAGCAAGGTTGCGCTACGCATCGTTTGTCTCCAAAAGGCGTGATCCAAGTAGAGTTCATGAAGCTAGACCTAGAAATGAAATCGATTCACAATTGAAAACACATCTCTTCTTTGCAATCAGAATCGGCCTTCCAACTCACTGTTTTACTCATTGCCGCACGAGAAAACACGGCAGCGACTGTTCGTGATTTGCACTGCGAAGCTTGGCGATTGCGTCCTCATCAAAGGCTTGCTGCACTGCGAAATCTTTGGCCGCCACCCTGCAATAGCTGGCATAGCTCAGCCGCAGGCGAAGCGTATGGCCAGCTGTCATCCGTGCATTCGATAAACCGTCTTGAAAGCTGGGATAGTAATCCACTAAGCGAGCGGCCGTTACAGAATGGCCGTGTCCCGGAGCTGAAACAAGAGCAAGATACGAATCCATATTGCCAATGCTGCTGGTTACGCTGGGTCCGCGCGCAACGATCCTTACCTCGACGCGTTTCCACTCGAGACGCTGCTCTGACACATTCGCAGAGGGCGGCCGTTGGCCGTAGAGAAGGGGCACGAAGAGAATCGCGCCGAGGATGGTGCACATCGCGCTCATGGGCCATGTGCCATGCTGGCGGCTGTACGAAGGTGAATTCAGGGCACGACCAAAGAAGATCCGCAAATTGCCTCCCGCGACTCTGCGAAGATAACAGCGAGGCTCCCGTAGCGCGAACATTACCTTCGTTGTATCTAAGTGAAATAGCTGTGCATAACCATGACAAAAGTAAGACCTGTTGAATCCGGAGACTATAGTTATCCTGATAAATAGAGAGGTGACCTATGGATCTTTTAGAGATAGGGTTCTTAGCGAGGGATGGAAAGGTGTTGGTGAACAGGAGCAGTTCGCTCAGCGGCTAAATCCGATCGAGTTTTCAGGGAAGCTACAGCAGTCACGGCTATAAGCCCTGACTGCCAAGGGGAGGCAAATGGAAGGGGTCAAGCTGTACGTAGCATGGCTTTGCAAACGCTTCATCGGCAACTCCGCTTAACTTTGTCATCTCGACCGGAGCGAAACCGGGGTCCCCGGCAAGCGAAGCTTGCTGGGGGTGGGAAGCGCAGTGGAGAGATCTGCGGTCTATGTGGGTGATCGCGGATCTTCTTCGCTTCGTTTACTCTGTCGAAAATCATCCTGGGAAAACCGCGAATCCTCGTTGCGGTGCTCCGGCCCTCTCTATTCGCACTTGCTTTTCTTTCTTTCATTCCCGCAGGGAATCTGCTTTTCCTATCCCAGAAGCAGACTCCCTGCGGGAATGACAGAAAGAAAAGCAAGGACGGAAAAGAAGGGCCTGGGCGCCCCCTATCTGGCGCGCTCTTTGCGCCGGATGTGGGAGACCGCGAGATCTCTCCACTGCGCTTCCCACCCCAGCAAGCTTCGCTTGCCGGGGACCCCGGTTTCGCTCCGGTCGAGATGACAAAGTTATGGTAGTGGTCTCCTTACAAAATGAGACCTGGGCCACCCATCGCAACAGAGAAAGCGCGATTCCCGCAATGTGGGCTTTATAATCACGGTGATGATGTCGTGCGGCATGAAGAGCAGTTCCCTTCACGCTTTTTCCCCAACAAATTTGCACCAAGGAGATTGATTGATGGTCAGCCCTACCCAGCAGCTCTCTGCCCGCTCCGCCGGGACTATCACGCTTGGAGGCGACCTCACCGTCAATCGCCTCGGTTACGGAGCCATGCGCATTACCGGCGACGGCATCTGGGGGCCGCCTAAAGATCGCCAGGGAGCCATCGCCGTGCTGCAGCGGGCGGTCGAGCTTGGCGTCAACTTCATCGATACCGCGGATTCCTATGGGCCCGAAGTTAGCGAGGAGATTATTGGAGAGGCGCTTTCTCCCTACGCCGCGGGCGTGGTAATCGCCACCAAAGGTGGCTGGAAGCGGCCGGGCCCCGGGCTATGGACGCACGACGCCGCGCCCCAGAGTCTGCGTCAAGCGGTTGACGGCAGCCTGCGGCGTCTGCGCCTGGAGCGCATTGACGTTTACCAGCTTCACATTCCCGATCCTGCGGTCTCCTTCGACGCCTCCATGGAAACCTTGGCGGAGCTGCAGTCACAAGGCAAGATCCGCCACCTCGGGCTTTCCAATGTCACTCGCGAGCATGTCGAACGGGCACGCAAATTTGCGCCCATCGTCTCGGTGCAAAATCGTTACAGCTTCGCCGACCGGGAGTGGGACTATCTGCTCGACTATTGCCAGCAGAACGGGATCGCGTTTATCCCCTGGGCGCCAATTCGCGCCGTTCCCGGCACGCAGGAAGTGCTTGAACGCATCAGCCGAGCCCACGGCGTTTCCCATATGGCAGTCGCCCTTGCCTGGTTGCTGCGCCGCTCACCCAACACTCTGCTGATCCCCGGCACCGCTTCGCTGAAGCATCTGGAGGAAAACGTGAGCGCGGCTTCTCTTGAGCTCTCGGAGGCTGATTTCAAACAGCTTTCCGAGTCGTCCTTCCCTCCCGCGAGCTTGCGCTGAGGGCGGCTGGGAGAATTTGATTTATGCGGCGGAAACAACGAAAGGATCGACGATCAGCGGCTCAATTGCCACCTGTGGAGCCAGTTCGGGCATTTTTACGTCGGTATAGTGGCCTGCAGCCACTTCCTGAAACACGGAATTGGCCGTGTCCTCGGTGCGGGTCGTGCTGATGTGCAGCTTACGCACAGCCTTGATGGTCACGGTCGCGAGAAGAAACCGGTTCTCTATCTTAATGCCAGCCCAATAGACTAGTTCAGAGCGCACAATGCCTCACGTATTGCTCGGATTGTCTCAAAGGGGCGCGCTGGCTCAGGAGGAAACCGCAAGCCAGGGCTGTCAAAGGGACTACTTTAACCATACGCCCCGGCAGCGGTTGTTCCTATCAAATTCGTGCGTTCGGTCACTCTTTCGTGACCCCGCGCTCGAAAGATAGCTAAGGAACCTCTCCGGCCAGGACCTCGGCCAGATGCACCGCGCGCCTGGGCGTGTTTTGCTTGATCTGCTCCCGGCAGCTAAATCCGTCGGTAATCAGAATCGTGTCCTCTGAAGCGCCTCGTACCGCAGGCAGTAAGACGCGCTCGCCCAGCGCCTGCGAAATCTCGTATTTCTCCCGTTCGAAGCCGAAAGGGCCGGCCATCCCACAGCAGCCCGAGTCCAACAGATTGACATTCGCGCCGCTCGCCTGGAGCAGCGTCATCTCATCCTGCATGGCCATAAGCGCCTTATGGTGGCAATGGCCGTGCACGACCATCTCCCGGCCCGTCAAGCGCGGCGGCTGATAATCCGGCGCATGCCGGACGAGGAACTCGCTGAGCAGAAAGGTTTGCTTGCTCAGGCGCCGCGCGCGTTCGTTCGTAGGGAAGAAATTGATCAGCTCCTCGCGGAAGACGCTGGCGCAGCTTGGCTCCAGGATGACGAAAGGCATGCCGGAATCGATCTGCGATCCCAGATGGTCAAGAATGTCGAGCAGATATCTGCGCGCCCGGTCGAGGAAGCCAAAGTCATAGAGCGGCCGGCCGCAGCAGAGGTGGCCGGCGGGCGTCTGCACGCTGAAGCCCGCGGAACCGAGAACCTTTTCCGCCGCCTGGAGCGCCGTGGGATGGAAATAGTTATTCCAGGTATCGGCCCAAAGCAGAACGGGAGCGCCATGGCCAACCGTGCTCGCTCTGCGGCGGCGCGATTGGAAGCTTTTCCCGGCGAAGCTGGGCAGCTCACGCTGTGGCGCGACGCCCACAAGAGCCTTCAAAAGAGCGCCGATGCCGGGGGTCTTGAGCGGCAGGTTGGCCAGCCCCGGAGCCTTGGAGGCCAAGTGAGACCAGCGATCCATCAGGCCAAAAGCGTAATGCTGCAGCGGGTGAATCCGGCCGGCGAAATGGTGGGCCAGGAATTCGGCTTTCCATGTGGCCATATCGACATTGACGGGGCACTCCGTCTTGCACGCCTTGCACGAAAGGCAGAGGTCCAGCGCCTCCTTGACCTCCTCACTGCGCCAGCCGCCCGAGATCACCTCCCCTTGGAGCATCTCCCACAACAGGTGAGCGCGCCCGCGGGTGGAGTGCTTCTCCTCAAGCGTGACCATGTAGCTCGGGCACATGGTTCCGTGATCCTTCTTACGGCAGGCTCCCACCCCGACGCAACGCAAGGTGGCTTCGCCAAAAGACCCCTTCTCTTCCGGAAACTGGAACCAGGTCTCGGGTTTTTTCGATTGATAGCCGGCTCCCAGCCGGAGATTGTCGACCGGATCGTATACCGCGACAGGATCGACCAGCTTGCCCGGATTCATACGGTTCTCAGGATCCCAAAGCGCCTTGAACTCGCGGAATGCCTGCATGATCTCCGGCCCGAACATCTTGGGCAGCAGGGCGGCGCGTGATTGTCCATCGCCGTGCTCTCCTGAAAGCGAGCCGCCATGGGCAAGAACAATATCGCTCGCCTGCTCGATGAAATCGCGAAAACTATGGATGCCCTGCTGGGTCTCCATATCGAAGGTGATCCGCAGGTGAACGCAGCCCTGGCCGAAGTGGCCGTACATGGGCGTTGTGTAGCCGAATTGGGCAAGCAGCTTGTGAATTTCGCGCAGATAGCCGCCCAGCTTTTCCGGCGGCACGGCGGAATCTTCCCAGCCCTCCCATCCATGGGGCTTGCCCGGCACGAATACGTTTGCCCCCAGAGCGGACTCGCGCACATGCCAGACGCGGGCGGCCTCTGCCGGGGAGTAGAAGCGGACGCTGGGCATCGAGGAGAATCTGGCCGCCGCTCCCATAAACTCCTCCACTTGGACATCGGCCTGCTCCGGCGAATCGGCGCCGAACTCGCAGAGCAGGAAGCCGCGTCCTTCTGGAAGGAGTTTTACATCCTCGACGGCAAGCTCCTTTTTGAGCATGTAATCGACCAGCAGGCCGTCGAATCCCTCCAGGCCGATGGGCCGATGCTCGAGCACTGCGGGTACGTAGTCGGCGGCGATGAAAGGATCCGTAAACGCGAGCACAACCAGCCGGCGATGCTGCGGGCTGTGCTTGAGCTGGCAGGTAGCTTCGAGCACGGTGACGCAGGTGCCTTCCGCGCCGACCAGGGCGCGGGCAACATGGAAGCCGTTCTCCGGCAGCAGCTCGTCGAGGTTGTAACCGGAGACGCGGCGGGGAATCTTGGGAAAGCGCCGGCGAATCTCGTCCGCGTACGTGTCCCGGATTCGGGCCAGACCGGCGTAGATTTCTCCCCGCCGGCCGCCGCCGGCGATAATGGCGCGCAGTTCTTCCTCCAGCGTCGCTCCCACACTGAAGCGCGTGCCGTCGTAAAGCAGCACCTCGAGCGATTCAATGTTGTCGACCGTCTTTCCCCCCATGAGAGCATGTACGCCGCAAGAGTTGTTGCCGATCATGCCGCCCAGCGTGCAGCGGCTATGTGTAGCGGGGTCGGGCGCGAAGGTGAGCTGGTGCTCTTCGGCGGCATCTCGCAATGTGTCGAGCACGATGCCAGGCTCGACCCGGGCGATCTTCCGCGCCGGATCCAATTCAAAGATGCCGTGCATGTACTTCGAGAAATCCATGACTACCGCGACGTTGCAGCACTGTCCCGCCAGGCTCGTCCCGCCGCCGCGAGAGAGAACGGGCGCACCGAACTCACGGCACACCGCCACGGCGACCGCAACATCTGCGGCATCGCGCGGCGTCACCAGCCCGATGGGAACCTGGCGGTAGTTCGATGCATCGGTCGAGTAGAGAGCGCGCGAGCTTTCGTCGAAACGAACTTCGCCGCGCACTCGCGCGCGTAGCTCCGCTTCGAGCTCCCTGGAGGCGGAAAAAGATTCATGAGGGTGCGCCACGCGGGGCCGGGCAGGAGACGGAGCAAGAATCGGGAAAGGACTGGAAACTGACATCACAACCCGATGGTATCAACTGAGCAACACTGGTTTACCGAAACCTATCTGAGCAGCGTCCCAGTGGAGCCCGTCCACTCATCGACAACCACTCCGAGATCGCTGAGAACCTGGATCGCGGCCTCGACATTGCGCCGGATCGCCACCCGCGCCTCCCCTGGAGCGGAAGGCGATTCCTCAAGCCCGACCACCCGTCCATAGGGCCACACTTCCGGAGGAAGAGACGAGAGCGCGTCGGGAAGATCGCTGAGCCGTACCTCGAACTGCTTCCGTCGCGCCTTCGCCGGCCGCAGCATGCCCCCGGTCCCGAATCCATTCGGGTTCTGGTCGGGAAAGATGATTGTCAGCGTAATTGTGTTCGGATGGACCAGGAGGAAGGGATTGGCATAGGCATCCCTGCTGCGTATGCCTAGATAGCGGCTTTTCGATGGAGGGAGAATCTGCTCCAGCTCCTCGCGCGCCGCATCTTCTTTCGTGCGCGCGGCTTTGCGAGCTTGCAACTGGGCGGCTCGCGCTTCGGCCGCCTGCGATTCGGCGGATTTCGCGGGACCGTTGCGCGAGCACCCACAGAGGCTTAGGAGAAGAACCGACGATAGAAAAAGCGTGTTGGGCAGCCAGGGTCGGCGCCGGCCGCGCGGGGAGGAACGGGTCGAATATTGCGAACGCGCCACAGTTAGAGCCTGCTCTAGCATAGCAAGCGGCTCCGAAGCGGCGGAATGGTAGAGTCAAAAGATGATCAAAGGCATTACCCTCGTGCGGCCGGCTGCGAGCGCGGAGGCATACGAAAAACTGGCCAGCTTCTTTTCATCCTTGGGCTTCGAGGCCGGCCGGGGATGGAATGAGGAGCGGAGCCGGGGCGCTGCCTTCCTGGCGCCCGTGGGAAAGCTGGAATTCGTGCACGGGAGCGCGCCCGAAGTTGAGCAAATTTGGGTGGAAGTCACCAGTCTCCAGGCGATTGAGACTTTGGCGCACGCCTGGATGGTCGCGGCTTGCGGCGAAGAGGAAACAGCGCACAGGCTTGGCCCGGTTGCCGGCACGCCATGGAAAAGCAGAGCCTTTACCGTTGAACCGGTACCTGGGCATGTCTTTACCTTCTGGGAATGGTCGGATCCATGGAAGGGAAAACCGCTAGCCGTGGAAGGAGACTTGAGCGCCCAAGAGATGCGTTTTGCGGTAGTTGTCTCGCGCTGGAACTCGGTAATTACCGACCGGCTTCTGCAAGGAGCGCTCGACGGCCTGTTGCGCTCAGGCGCGGCCCGGCATGATGTGCAGGTAATCCGGGTGCCGGGGGCCTGGGAAATACCTGCGGCGGCTCGCCAGGCGGCCCTCGGGGGCGTGGATGCGGTGATCACCCTGGGAGTCCTGCTGCGCGGCGAAACCGCGCATTATGAAGCCATCTACAACGAAGTGTCGCGGGGCATCGGACAATCGCAACAGGAGACAGGTGTTCCGCATGCGTTCGGGGTGCTCACCTGCGAGACCCTGGAGCAGGCGCTCGACCGCGCCGGCATCAAGGGGGGAAACAAGGGCTTCGAGGCCGCGATCGCCGCCATAGAGATGGTCTCGCTCCAGCGGAAGATGCGCGGCGCAGATACGCCGGGAAGTACCGGGCAATGAGCGCAACCGGCAAAAGGCGCAAGTCCCGCGAGCTCGCCATGCAGATGCTGTTTCAATCGGATGTAGGCAAGCAAACAGCGGATCAGGTACGCGAGACCTTCTGGGCGGCGCGCGAAGAGGTGGATGCGGAGACTCGCGGCTTCTCCGAAGATATCTTTCGTGTGGCCAAGGCCCGCGATGAGGAGATCGACCAGCTTATCGAATCGCATTCGGCCAATTGGCGGTTGCAACGGATTCCCGCGGTCGATCGCAACGTCCTGCGGGCGGCGATCGCCGAGATGCTAGGCTTTCCACTGACTCCGGTTCCTGTAGTCATTAACGAATCGCTTGAAATCGCGCGGCGCTACTCGGCTCCGGAATCGCTGAATTTCCTGAACGGCGTGCTGGACGCGATTGCCCGGGAGAAGAAGACCATGGCACACGTTGAAAAATAGTTAACGACGTTTAACCTTGCACCCGGGCGAGAGAGAAAGCAGATTCCCTGCGGGAATGACAGAAAGAAAAGCAACTGCCAACCAAGGCCCATGGATCGCCTTTGCCTTTCTTTCTGTCATTCCCGCAGGGAATCTGCTTCTGGTCTCTCGCATCAGGCTGTCCGTAAACAATTGAAAATTTGAGGAGTTTTCCCGCAACTTATTTAGCCCAATCGCGGTTTCTACACTAAGGTTCCTGCATCTTTCCCTCGAATTATTTCGTCCATTCAACACTCGACAATCCAGGAGCGCTCGTGGTGTGTCTGCACAGCTTCTCCATTGAGAACAAGCTGCACCTAACTGCCTTGAAAAGGACACTCCAACCGGAGATATGCTCTGCTTGATCACTAACAACCAACTCAAGTTCTATGTGCCGGCGATCTGGCTGATCGCTGTTTCCCTCGCCTGTACGGCGCCGGCGCAAACTGCACAGCCGGCGGAGCAGGGGTCAACGACCTCATCGACGCAAAGTGCAACTCCAGTGGAACCAACGCCTCAGGCCCCGCAAACGAATCAATCGAAGGCCCAGACCGATCGGGAAAAGGCCGCCGAGCAGCTTAAACAGCAGGAGAAGCAGAGAATTTTGGGAATAGTGCCTAACTTCAACACTTCCTATGTGCAG
Source organism: uncultured Acidobacteriaceae bacterium (assembly GCA_963705665.1). Taxonomy (GTDB): domain Bacteria; phylum Acidobacteriota; class Terriglobia; order Terriglobales; family Acidobacteriaceae; genus PALSA-350. The sequence continues at coordinate 52,756 of CAVPKQ010000009.1, forward strand.
GACGCGGTCCCGCTTTCGCCGAGACAAAAATTCGGCCTGGCCTTCCACAGCGCTGTTGATCCTTTTGTCTTTTTTGCAGCCGGGCTGGATGCCGCCTACAGTCAGGCGACCAATGATTTTTCCGGCTACGGGCAAGGCTGGGGAGGTTACGGCAAACGCTTTGGAGCCTCCTATGCGGATGACTTCGACGGCACCATGATCGGGAACGCCATTCTCCCGATCATCCTCAAGCAAGATCCACGCTACTTTCGCAGAGGGACAGGGACTTTCAAGAGCCGTCTTCTCTATTCCATCTCTACCACGGTATGGTCCAAAAACGACAATGGAAAGTGGGGGCCGAACTACTCCAACGTCTTCGGCAACCTGGCTGCGGGAGGCATCTCCAACCTCTACTATCCATCGAGCGACCGGGGCGCTGGGCTGACCATCGAACGGGGCCTCACGGTGACGGCGGAAGGGACCTTGGGAGCTTTGGCCTACGAGTTCTGGCCGGACGTCGCTCATAAGGTCTTCAAGGGCCGCTCCGCCAAGCTGCAAGGAAATATTCCCGATTCCACGCCCGCTCCGCCGCCCTCCGACAAACACTGACAAATCCTGTTACACGTAGCGAAAGAGCATCATAAAGCCGAAATCCATGTGGCTCTGCTGGTGGCAGTGAAAAAGCGTAAGCCCGGGATTGGATGCGGTGAAATCGACCTCCGCGGTGCTATTCCCCTTAACCACGATCACGTCCTTCAGCAGACCTGAAAGTGGTTTCCCGTCCAAGCTGGTGACTTCGAAAGTGTGGCGATGGAGATGCACGGGATGATCGTCGGTGCTCTTGTTGGTCATGAGCAGGCGGTAGCGCTTCCCTTCTCTGAGCTCGAGCGTGTCCGTCTTAGGATAGGATTTTCCATTGATCGTCCAGTAATCGAAGTCGCCGTGCCCGCGGAACTTCGATTCAAACACCAAGGGAATGCGAGCGTCTGGCGCGAGCGTGCTTGCTTGAGCCGATGCGAACGGCAGATAATCCCACATGGTTTCCTTGGGTTCGATCCATTGCGGCTCGCCGCTCCGGCCGGAGTACTCGACGATTACGCCCATTCCACTTTGGCGGATATCCTCGCGTGTCTCGCCCAGCACCCAAATCCCCGGATTGTCCATGGTAACCACTGCGTCGATGCGTTCGGCGGGAGCCAGGCGAATGGCTTGCACGCGGGCCTGCGCCGGCACGGGATTGCCGTCCATGGCGACGATGCTGAACTCGTGACCGGCCGTCGCCAGCCAGTGTGTAACTGTGGCGCTTGCGTTTAAAATCCTGAAGAGCACCCGCTGTCCCTGCCGGACGCGGATCGGATCGCCAAAGCCGAGCATCCGGTCGTTGACGGTCGCATAGTCGTAGAAAGCATCCATCGACGAATCGGCGCCCCCGCCCATATAAGCATTCCAATCGTGCAAGGTAAGGAAGATTTCCTGGTCGTACGCGCCCCGCTCCTCTTTAGGCTCGATATAGAAACAACCGAATTGACCGGTATAGGTGGCTCTTTTCAGGTCGTGACCGGCGAACGTATGGGTGTGGTACCAACGGAAGCCGGCGGGCCGGGGCGTAAAGCTGTAGCGGCGCTTGCCGCCGGGCGCGATCATCGGCGAACCTTCTTCGTTAGCCCCGTCCATCTCCGATGAAATCCATTGCCCGTGCCAGTGCACGATCTCGGGAACCGCGGTATGGTTCAGCACATCCACGGTAATGGGTTTGCCTTCCGGCCAGCGGATGAGGGGGCCGGGAACGCGGCCGTTGTAAGCAACTGTGTGAATTATTTTTCCCGGTGCGATCTCCAACTTCAGGGGCGCGATCTCCAGCGTGACGTCGCTCGCCGCCTGCGGCCAAGCTGAAGGCAAGAGAGCCGCGCCAGCCACCGCCGCGCTCGAGATTGTCATGAACTCGCGACGGTTCATTCGATAGCTGCACAAGAACGGCTCATTGCATGCTGTCCGAGCTTCCTGCCCGATGATGGGTCCAGTCGAAGCGGCGCCCAACAATGGCTTTTATAATCAGGTGGTCCGTACTGGCGGTCGGTCCTACGCCGACTCCAAAATTGAACTCCCAGTTGGGTGAAACGTTCAGGTCGATTGCGGGAAAAAACTGCTGTTGCTGATCGTGCAGACCGAGGAAATCTCCGATTTTTCCATAGGCGGCGTAGTACTCCAAGCCGCCACTGATGTACTTGTTGAAATCATAGCTGACTTTGGCATTGGGAGAGAAAGCAACTCCCTGGTTGACAGTTGTACCGTGGAAGGACCGTTCGAGCGCGGGGTTCAGCGCAAAATACCAGCGCCCAATCTGTTTATCCAGAATTGGACGGATCTCCCAGGTCCAGGTGTCGGTCGAGAAGACCCGCCGCTGATAACCGATCTCGGTCGAGAGGCTCACCCCAACCGGCCAATGCCAACTGTCCGGAACGCGAACCCGCGGCCGGATATGATCGCCCACCCATTGGAAACCCTGACCGCTTCGCTCGCTGGTGAAGATGTAGAACCCCACCTCGGACCAATTGGTCAAGCCCTGCGTGATCTCGATGGTTTCATGCTCGGCGTGATTCGTAGGATAGGTGCCGTCGGAGGCGAGATTCGAGCCTGGCACGGCTCTGGAGCCATCTGCGGTGAAATTGCTGTGCAACTCAAGCATCGTCGTCCGGGGCGCCACGGTATCCGATCCATAGACCTGGATTTCATAGTTATCCTGCCCGTGTGCCGCCTGCAAACCCGGCCCCAAGAGGAACGCCACCATAGCGAAGCATAGAAGACTTCGCACCAGGGCCGCATGCTTTGATTCTGATGAAATAGAAACCAAATCCTTTCGCTCCCGGTCGGGCAGGCCGCCATGGAGCGTCGATGGCGGCAGTTTGTTCAGGATGGGCTCAACGCAAGTCTAGCACTACGATCCGGCCATCCGATTCAAACCCTCCGCCGGTTGCCGTCCTCGCTGAGGTGAGCGGATTGGATGGCAGAACATAGGCTGCTCCAATCAGTGTGCCCGCGTCGGCGAAGGTCCGCTCCAGAAAATCGCGTTCCTGATCGATATTTGGGTCGATGTGATGGGTTACTCCCCCGGTGCGCTGGTCCTTTTCAAAGCCGTTGTCGTGCGTCGCCGAGCCCACCCACAGTGGCCGGCCGGCGACCTGCTCGGTCGTCTTCCACACCCGCAAATGGTGGCGAATGGCGGCAACTTCGATCGGCGCCGCCCGGGCAAACGACAGATCCTGCGAGCGGCCAAAGAGAAAGAGCGTGCTCATGGGCATTTCGGTATAAGCATTGTGGGAGAGAGTAGACAGCAAGCCGTGCAGTACAGCTTCTTCGGTGGTCTTATCCACCGCAACCCACGCGGCCGAGGCGAAAGCCGCCTCCACCTGGCTTTCCGTTCCAATCAGCGCGAAATTCACCATGTCACCCGGATGTCCCTGTTCGTCCTGCACCCGCCGAGGCAGGTTAGCGAATAGATTTGGGGAGAGCAGGGTCGCCAGATCCGGCGCGGAGATGCTTTTTTGCCCAACCTGCCGCGTCAGCTTCATCTTCACCGCATAGTCGCCGGTCGCGGTCAGATCGGAGCTGAAGTTCTGCCGCAGGAACAGGTGCCCGGTGGCATTGACATTGACCTGCTTGCTCGAGCCGATCGGGAAAAGCGCCGCGGCTTCTCCGTCGCCGATGCGCCCGATCAGGGCGCCCGGGTCGGCGGTATTCAAGGGAAAGATACGCAACATATCGCGCCAGCCGCGCGCCATTCCATCCGGAGTCGTTGTTCTTCCATCGCCTGTGCTAGCTTTGCCGCTGGCCGTGAATTTGAGATCGTCGCCGCTGGTGACGACTACACCTGTGTCCTTCCAATCGCCGCTGCCGACAGTAAAGCTGTAGGAGTCTTTCCGCGCGGCCAGCACCGACTTATCCGGCGCCGTTGATTTGATCACCTGTACGGCGGGATGGCTGGCATCCGCTTGGCCGGCGCAGGCCGGAGCACCAGGGAGCCAGCAGGCAAATATTGCAACTGTGACGGCGGCAATTGTCTTACCGTACGGAACGGCTGCACGAAGATCCACTTCAGGCCTACACGGTGGAAGCTTGATTCCTATAGCGCTTTCACAATCGGTGTATCCCAAGAAACAACACTCCACGCAGGCGTTCCATCAAAGAACGCCTGCACATAGCCAACTCTCACCAGGACACAGTAATTGTGAAAACGCTATAAAGCCGCCACCAATCGAGGGTGGTGCCCCATCCCTCGCACGGCGAGGTTCCGTGCGAAGGACGGGCAGCCGCAAATCCCGCCGAACCTTTCGACAAGCTCCCGGTCTAATACCGGTAATGATCCGGCTTGAACGGTCCTTCAACCGGCACACCCAGATACTCCGCCTGAGCCGGAGTGAGCGTGGTCAACTTCACGCCGATCTTTTCCAGATGCAGGCGCGCAACCTCCTCATCCAGCTTTTTGGGTAGCGTATAAACATCCCGCTGATATGTGTCCTTGTTCTTCCAAAGATCGATCTGGGCCAGCGTCTGGTTGGAAAAACTATTGCTCATCACAAAGCTCGGATGCCCCGTAGCGCAGCCGAGATTTACCAGCCGGCCCTCAGCGAGAACAAAGATGCTATGCGCGGGCTTACCCTTGGCCGCAGGGAAAGTGTACTGGTCCACCTGGGGCTTAACGTTCAACTTCTCCACCCCGGGCGCGCTGTTCAAGCGATCCATCTGGATCTCGTTATCGAAATGTCCGATATTGCAGACAATCGCCTGATCCTTCATCCCCTGCATGTCTTCCAGGGTGATGATGTCCAGGTTGCCGGTACAGGTCACATAGATATCGCCGCGGCCCAATGTATCTTTGAGGGTGGTAACCTCAAAGCCCTCCATCGCGGCCTGGAGAGCATTGATAGGATCGATCTCAGTGACTACGACGCGCGCGCCCATCCCGCGCAAGGAATGCGCCGAGCCCTTACCCACGTCGCCATAGCCGCAAATCACTGCAACCTTGCCGGCGACCATGACATCGGTCGCGCGCTTGATGCCGTCCGCCAGGGACTCGCGGCAGCCATACAAGTTGTCGAACTTCGACTTGGTCACAGAATCGTTTACGTTAATCGCAGGAACCAGCAACTTGCCCTGTTCCTTCATCTTGTACAGCCGGTGCACGCCGGTAGTGGTCTCCTCGGAAACCCCGCGCCATTGCTTGGCAACCTTGCGCCAATGTTGCGGATCGTCGGCATAGACCTGCTTCAAAAGATTCTTGATCACCTGCTCTTCGTGGTTGGAGGAAGGCGCATCCACCCACTTGTCACCCATCTCCAGCTCATAGCCCTTGTGAATGAGCAGCGTAACATCGCCGCCGTCATCGACCACTAACTGGGGACCTTGGCCCTCTCCGTGGTTGAGCGCCTGATAAGTGCACCACCAGTACTCCTCCAATGACTCGCCCTTCCAGGCAAACACCGGAACGCCGGCCGCGGCGATAGCGGCCGCTGCATGATCCTGGGTGGAGAAAATGTTGCAACTGGCCCAACGCACGCTGGCGCCCAGCTCCCTCAGGGTCTCTATCAGGACCGCGGTCTGGATGGTCATGTGCAGCGAGCCGGTAATCCGCACACCGGCCAGCGGCTTCTCCGCGGCATACTTCCGCCGAATGGACATCAGGCCCGGCATCTCGTGTTCGGCGATGGAAATTTCTTTCCGGCCCCAATCGGCCAGAGACATGTCGGCCACCTTGAAGTCGGCGGCAGGAACAGCGGGATTCAGGGTTGCGGTAGCCATAAATAGCCTCGTGGTTGAGATGGGTGGGGATCCGCGGCCGGTTATCTGGCCGCAGTCGACAGTTGGGGCTCGCGGGCGGCCTGCTCGCGCAATGCGCTGGCCTTGTCCGTCGCCTCCCAGGTGAAGTCCGCGTCGTTGCGTCCAAAATGACCGTAGGCCGCGGTCTTCTTATAAATGGGGCGGCGCAGATCCAGGCTCTCGATGATGCCCTTCGGGGTGAGCTTGAAATTGGCGCGAACCAGTTGCTGAAGTTTCTGCTCATCCACCGTTCCCGTACCGAAGGTGTCAACTTTCACGCTCACCGGCTCGGCCACGCCGATGGCGTAGGCCAATTGAACCTCGCAGCGCCTGGCCAGCCCCGCGGCTACGATGTTCTTGGCGATGTAGCGCGCCATGTATGCGGCGGAGCGGTCCACCTTTGTCGGGTCCTTGCCGCTGAATGCGCCGCCGCCGTGCCGGCCCATGCCGCCGTAGGTATCTACGATGATCTTCCGTCCGGTCAGGCCGGTATCGCCCATCGGACCGCCAATGACAAACCGGCCCGTCGGATTGATGTGGTACTTGGTGTCGGCATCCAACAAACCGGAAGGCAGTACCGCCTGAATGACGTGCTTGAGGATGGCCGACCGCAGTTCCTCGGTAGAAACCGTCTCCGAGTGCTGGGTCGAGATGACCACGGCATCGATACGAATCGGATTGTGGTTGTTATCGTACTCGACCGTCACCTGGCTTTTTCCGTCGGGCCTAAGATAGCCAAGCAGCCCGCTTTTGCGCACTTCGGTAAGCCGGCGAGTAAGCTTGTGGGCAAGAGAAATGGGGGTTGGCAGCAGCTCCGCGTTTTCGTCCGTGGCGTAGCCGAACATCATGCCCTGGTCGCCCGCCCCGCCGGTGTCTACTCCCATTGCGATGTCGCCTGATTGCTTGTTGATGCTGGAGATTACGGCGCAGGTATTCGAGTCAAAACCGTAGAGGGCGTTGTCATAGCCGATGGCCGCGATCACTCCACGCACCAGCATCTGAAAATCCACATACGCCTTGGTTGTTATCTCGCCGGCGATCACCACCAGACCGGTTGCGGTCAAGGTTTCGCAGGCTACCCGGCTGAAAGGATCCTGTTCCAGGCAAGCGTCGAGAATGGCGTCTGAAATCTGATCCGCAATCTTGTCGGGATGCCCTTCCGTCACCGATTCCGAGGTAAACAAAATCTTATCGTGGGCTGGCAAAATAGTTTCCTCCTCTGGGTCTGTGGGTCTGTCTGCGGGGGGCGGCTCGCGTCACTTCTGAAGAACTACTTTACACGGTATCAGACGGACGCGGCGGGGTCTAACGCCATGTCTGGGGATTTCCTGGAGAGACTGAACGGCAGCCGCCTGGTGAGTCGCCGGAGCGGGGGCGATCTTCTTGTGGACATAGCTCCAGACAAACCAGCTCAGTGCCGCCAGCAACAACATCAGCACCGCGATACCGGTCCAACGCAGACGCATCTCCGGCCGCCGGGCTTGAGCAGCTTCGCGGGCTCGGCTGGCGTTTTCCGCAAATTGGGCCCAGCTGGACTCCTCGTCGGGAGCGGCCCCGCTGGAGCGGTAGGCGGACATGTACCGCTCCACCCACTCTTCTTCGTTCAAGCCGACAACACGAGCATAGCCGCGCACGATGCCCTTATTAAAAACACCCCCGGGAAGGGCCTGAAACTGCTCCCTTTCGAGAGCCAGGAGATGCCGGTTGCTGATCTTTGTGACCTTGGTGATCGCTTCGAGCGCAACTCCCCGAGCTTCCCGCTCTTTGCGCAATGTTTCCCCGAATCCGCTCATACTTGCCTGCGTCTAGCCTAACCATAAAGGGCGGCCTTTTCCCCGGTCAAAGCAAATTGCTCCTAACCCTTTATTTCGTTGTACCTACAGCATCTTCTAAGTTACTAGTGCCGTTGCCGGTGAATACCTCCGGAAATCGCCGCAATGCTATAGACTCACCTCAAGACGATGAACAGGATGGTGATCGGCAATCTTCTGCACCGGCCGCTGCGATCGGCGATCACCGTGCTCGCGGTGGCTATCGAGGTCATCATGATCCTGTCGATCGTCGCCATCATGGTCGGCATGATCCAGGGCTCCAGAACGGAGACCAGCGGTATTGGCGCCGACCTGATCGTCCGCCCTCCCAACCAGAGCTTTCTCGCCGGTGTCAGCGGCGCTCCGGTTCCGGCCAGGATCGCCGATGTGCTCCGTAAGCTGCCGCACATCGCCGTCGTATCCCCCGTAATTCAGCAACTGACGACCGGCGGGACGGTGGAGACGATATGGGGAATCGATTACCAAAGCTTCAATGCTCTGCGTCCTTTTACCTTCCTCTCCGGCGGCCCGTTCCAAAACCCCGGCGACGTGATCGTGGACGATGTCTTTGCCCGCGGCGGATACCACGTTGGGGACAACATCCCAATTTTGAACCACAAGTTTCGCATCTGCGGTATCGTCGAGCATGGCAAGGGCGGCCGCAAGTACCTGCCCATCAAAACTCTTGGCGCTCTGCTGGGCTCGGAAAACAACGCCAGCCTGTTTTTTATCAAAAGTGACGATCTCAAGAACCAGCCGCTCATCAAGCAGGAAATCCTCAACACCCCTGGACTCTCCCAATACGAGGTACAAACGCTCCAGGAACTTCTCTCACAACTCACTCCCGAGCACCTTCCCGCCTTCAATACCGCGCTGCGCACGGTGATGGGCATCGCGGTTGTCATCGGCTTCCTTGTCATCTTCCAGGCGATGTATACGGCGGTGCTGGAGCGGACGCGCGAAATAGGCATTCTGAAAGCGCTGGGCGCTTCGCAGTTCTATATCGTGAACGTGGTTTTGCGGGAGACCGCGTTGCTGGCCATAGTCGGCATTGCTCTGGGAATCGGCCTGACCTTCGCGCTCAAAACCGCGCTGGGTATCCACTTCCCCACGCTGCAGTTCCCCATGACCCCGGAGTGGATCGCGCGCGCCACAGTAATCGCTTTTGGCGGCTCCTTGGTGGGAGCCAGCTACCCGGCAATCAAGGCTGCCAAAAAAGACCCCATCGAAGCCCTCGCCTACGAATAGGCAGCACCGCGTTTGCCCTTCTTTCCGTCATTCCCGAAAGGGAATCTGCAGAAGGGGAGCATCGCAAACTAACCTTTGTCATCTCGACCGGAGCGTAGCGGAGTGGAGAGATCTGCGGTTTGCCGGCTGCGCCACGGCGCCGCCTTTGCTTTTCTTTCTGTCATTCCCGAAGGGAATCCGCTTCTCATATCCCCGAGAGACCAAAACCGGAGCGGTTCAATTAGCACTGAAAATCGGGTTGAGGAAGGCTTGGTTGGCAACTACACCAACCTTTGTCATCTCGACCGGAGCGCAGCGAAGTGGAGAGATCTGCGGTTTGCTGGCTGCGCCACGGCGGCGCCTTTGCTTTTCAATTGGCGCTGACAGTTAACAAGGCCTTCAGCGTGGCCCCCGGGCTTCCGGAAATAATTTCAAATGCCTGCTGGCCTTCTTCGAGCGGCATCTCCAGCGTCCATCGCGATAGATCAATCTCTCCGGCAATCAAAAGCGATAACGAGCGCTCGAAATCGACCGGGTTATATGCAAAGGACATGGTGACGCGATGCTCCTTGCGAATGCTGGTGACAAAGTCGACCTCGCTTTTTTGCGCTCCCATGCCCAACAGGACGACTTGGCCGCCCGGCCGGCAAAGATCGAATGCCATTTGCCGCGCCGCCGCGCTGCCGCTGGCGTCGAGCACCAGGTCAAAACCCGTATCGGCCAAAGCGGTAGCCCTCGCGCGGCCTTCCGCCGAGCCGGTATTCACCACCGCCGCTGCGCCAAGTTGCGGCATGTTTTCCAGCCGTTGATCGTTCACGTCCACCACCAGAATGTCTCTTGCGCCGATCAATTTGGCAAAGGATACCGCCAGCGCTCCCATCGTTCCTGCGCCCACCACGGCAAGCCGGAAAAGACGCGGAGGCGCCGCTAGCCGGAAGAGATGGACGACGTTGGCCAGCGGCTCGGTAAGAATGGCGCGGCTCGAGGGAAGCGAAGCGGGAACCTCGTAGATTTGCGACTCGGGCACGGCCACAAACTCGGCAAACGCGCCAGGTGTCTGATCCATCCCCAGCAAGCGCCAACTTTCGCACTGATTCTGCGACCCCGAGAGGCAAGCCCAACAGCTTCCGCAACTAATCAGGGGATTGGCGACAACACGGCGCCCGTCGTCCAGCCACCCGATCAACTCATGCCCCAGCACTAATCCCGGACGCCTTCGCGCGCTATGACCGAGAAAGGCTGAGATATCCGATCCGCAGATCCCGGCTTTTTCGATGGCTATTTCGGCTTCGCCCGGGGCCAGTTCCGGCCGGGACCGCTGCTGCATTTCGACTGTCTTCGGAGCGGTATAAACCAAGGCACGCATGGCAACAAAGTATATATCCCTGCCCGGATGGCAAAGAAGTTATTTCAGGGGCAGGACACTCGTTTCAAGCAGTTCGGCAATCTTCTCGTGGTGGCGCTCGCGCGCATAATCCGCGGGAGTCTTACCCTGGTCGCATTGTTTGCCGGGATTGGCGCCAGCTTGCAGTAGCAGAAGGACCAGCTCTTCCCGCCCGGTGGCCGCCGCCTGGTGCAACGGAGTATAGCCTCCAGCCTGGGCGGCGTTCACGTCCGCTCCTTGGTCGATCAACAGACGGACGGTCCGCAAATCCTGGCTCAGGCCAATGCAGGCGTGAAGCGGCTGGTTGCGCATCGGATTACGCGAGAACTGATGGACATGTGCTCCATGCTCCAGCAGCATGGCCACGGCATCCGGTCCCCCGAATGCCGCCGCCAGATGGAGCGGTCCCCATCCATCGGCCGATACCTGGTAAACCCAGACCGCATCTTGCCTGAGGAGCGATTCAAGCCTGCTCAAATCACCCACCGCAGCCGCTTCGAAGACGTCAAGCTCGGATACATGAGAGAGCAGGAAATCCCGGATCAGCGGTTGCCCGCAGTAAACGGACCACAAAACAGCCGAGACTCCCTGGGCATCCCGGCACGTAACAAGCGATTTGTCTTCTTCGGCGGCGGCGGCGACTTCGGCCGTCTCCCCTCTTCGAATGAGATTCAGAAAACGCTGGCTCACCAGCCTATTGTAGTTCGGATGGAGCCTGTCCAAATCACGGACTCTTCATCTCTGGTGCAGAGACGGGTGCCCCAGGTTCGCGAAGCTAACCTGGGTCTTTTTGTCTGAGCTCGAGGCAACTGTCCATCGAGATCTCTGGAATCCCAGGTCCCAAAATCGGGACCTGGGGCACGCAGGACATGCTGAAAGGACGAGGGGCTTCCACCGAATGATTAGAGTATTAATGCGCGGTCTTGGATGAGTCCGAATCCCAAGCGGAGGCTACCACTTCGGTCTGTTTGGAACCCTTGATCACAGACCCCGGCTTGGTTCGATTGGAGTAAATGCGAAACGTGACCACCAAGTCGATTACCACCGGCACGGGCTTGCCATTCTCGGTTGCCGGCGTAAAGCGCGATGCTTTAATCGCCTCGACAGCTTTTTCATCAAGTCCGAAACCTATCGGCCGGGCGATGGCTATCTGCTGTGGCCTGCCGGTGGCATCGACTACGGTACGCAGCATTGCCAATCCGGCGACTCCGAACTTCTGCGCATATTGATTGGAGCTGGGATCGATGCTGTTCAGTACCTTGGGCGGCGTCACATTGCCCCCTACCTGCAGCACGTGCGGGTCGGCGGGAACGAATTCATGATGCTCGCGTTTGCTATCGAAGTATTGCCGCCAGTAATCCGGCAGATGAGCCAGCATCCGGTCGTCGACATCCGTGGCAAAAACATTATCCAGCGCCGCTCTCAGCAGCATTGCGCTGTGCGCGGGATCGGTGGTGGTGCCCGGCGCCAAAGTTATGGCCGCAGGGGCGCCAGGCGCATTCGTAGCCGTCACGGGCGCCGGGGAAGCGGCCGTGGTTGCCGTGCCCTGGGAGGTGGATTTGGAGCCGGGCTTGCCATCGGCGCTCTTCTTGTTCTTGTCCTTCTTTTCTTTTTTTACCTTAGGGACCACCACCAGTTCACGATCGATCGAGATATGCACCGGCTTTTTGGAGATCTTCACCTTGTCAAAAGACTTCGAGTCGTCCTCGTAAGGCAGAGCGCCGGAGAAATGCAGTGCGTAGCGGTCCGCTTCGAATTCCACTTTTTTCTTCGACATGCTGATCTTTCGCACTTGCAGTGCGGAGAGGGTGAAGGACGCCGTCGCCGGCGAGCCATTCACTTTACCATTCATATCGAAACTCAAATCGTCCGACACGTAAAAGCCGCGAACAAAAACCATTTTCCCCAGGAAGCGGCTCTTTAAGGCATCTTCGGTAATTAGCTGGGCTTTCGCCTTGGCGGGAGTGCTTTGCGCGGCGGATGGATTTGCGGCGCTCTGCTGTCCGCGCACAATCGCGGTAGAAGCTGTGCCCACCAGGGCCACCACCAAGAGCGAAGAGCAGCGTTGCAAGAACCTCATACAATCTCCTTCGGAACGACTGGCCCGGGCGCGCGGTCGCAGTGCTTGCTTATTCGAATACCTTGAATAGCTTCTGTATCGCTCATCGCGGAACGCGCGTGTTGAGCGCAGGGACAGTGCTGCCCGGAGCCGTAACCGCTCCCCGTACGCTAAGCGGAGCCAGAAACCGTTTAGCCTGGGCGTTTTCGGCGATGAGCATGATAACCAGCGCCAGTAACAAACCGATCCGGATCAGTGCTGCCATGAGTGAGTCAAAAGCGCGGGGTGACATGGTGGGGGACCCTCCGGCGTGAGGCGACATGGAAAGCGTAAGCCGGTCAACCGAAGGAGCGGAATGCCTCTTTCGTGGAAAGGACCTGTACCTTTAAGGACATACACCGTATCCGGGGCGAGATCGGCGTTGACTCCTTGCCTGGACTGCGATAGTCTTAAATCCTTGCGCAGGGCCGCGTCTGCCCGTCTGCACTGGCCTACGAATCGAAAGAGCCTGGTCGATTCTCTCTGCGTCACTCACACGATCTTGAATTTGTCGTTTGTGGGGAAGGATTGCGAATCCGCGAAATATCCTCGCGCGATTGCGAAATGGTTGCCGGACTCTTCCGGGAGATAGGGTTGAACGATGTCTACATATATACCGAGCTCGCATGAGATCAACCGCAAATGGTTCGTCATCGATGCCAGCGGCAAGACCTTGGGGCGTCTGGCGACCGAAGCGGCCAGCCTGTTGAGCGGCAAACGCAACCCCAAGTACACGCCCTTCATAGATATGGGCGATCACGTCATCGTCATCAATGCGGCCAAGGTTTCACTCAGCGGGCTCAAGGCTGAGAAGAAGGTGTATCGCCGCTACACCGGTTTCCCGGGTGGCTTGCGCGAGGAGTCGTTCGTGCGGCTGCTGGCGCGCAGACCGGAGAAGATCCTGGAAGAAGCGATCAAGGGAATGCTCCCCAAGAGCAAGATGGGCCGCCAGATGGCCACCAAGCTGAAGGTATATCGCGACGACAAGCACCCTCACGAAGCGCAACAGCCACAAGTGCTTGAGCTAGCCGCGCGCTAGAGAAGACTTAAGAAGAGAAGAGACAGGACGGACATGGCAGATTTGGTTCAGTATTATGGAACGGGGCGTCGCAAGTCGAGTGTGGCGCGGGTATTCCTGCGGCCCGGCAGCGGTAACTTCGTAGTCAATCAGAAGCCTTACGAGACCTACTTCGTGACCGAGCAGCAGCGGGTCTCCGCCAAGCGGCCTTTGGTGCTGACCGAGTTGACTGCGAATTTCGACGTCCTGGCCACTGCCAGCGGCGGCGGGGTGAGCGCTCAGGCGGATGCGGTAAAGATGGGCATCTCCCGCGCCCTGCTGGAGTTCAACGCGGAGCTGCGCAAGACGCTGAAGGCCGACGGTCTGCTCTCGCGCGATGCCCGCATCAAGGAACGCAAAAAGTATGGGCAGAAGGGCGCTCGCAAGCGGTTCCAGTTCAGTAAGCGCTAGACCCGTTGGGGAAATGGTTCTGTATCAGGGCACGACTTGAGTCGTGCCGTAGCTGATTGAAAAGCCGATCGGCTTTAGCCGCTGAGGCAACAGTTCTCGCAGTACTAATCTTCCCTGCTACGGGGAATCAATTCCGGACTAAGCTCCGGAATGCAAATCACAAGGAGGTCGTTTGGCCACTATCACCATGAAGGAGTTGCTCGAAGCGGGTGTTCACTTCGGGCATCAGACGAAGCGCTGGAACCCACGCATGAAGGAGTATATCTTCGGCGAGCGCAACGGCATTTACATCATCGACCTGCAGAAAACCTTGAAGATGTTCAAGGAAGCCAGCAAGTTCGTGACCGATCTGACCGCGCAGGGTAAAGTCATTCTATTTGTCGGCACCAAGAGACAGGCGCAGGACGCGATCGCCGAAGAGGCAAATCGCTGCGGCATGTTCTACATTAACCAGCGCTGGCTGGGTGGCTTGCTGACCAATTGGATTACCGTGCAAAAATCCGTGAAGCGCCTTCAGGAACTCGACGATATGGCCACCGACGGCCGCTACGAGCTGCTGACCAAGAAAGAGGTCATTCGGCTGGAGCGCGAGCGCAAGCACTTGCAGGCCAACCTTGCCGGCATCAAAAACATGCGCCGCTTGCCCGATGCCCTGTTCGTAGTCGATTCGAACAACGAGGCTATAGCCGTGAAGGAGGCCCGCAAACTGGGTATTCCCGTAGTCGCCGTGGTGGATACCAACTGCGATCCGACCGTCGTCGACTACATCATTCCCGGCAACGACGATGCTTTGCGCGCCATTCGTCTGTTCACCTCGAAGATCTCCGACTCCGTCGTTGAAGGCGTACAAACGGCTGGTGAAAAGCGCTCCAGTGATGCCGGTGTCACCGCTGACGCCCAGCTTGAGGCGCCCGCCATCGAGGCAGGTTCCGAGGCTGCGGCCGCCGAGTCGTCCGCCGACAGCGAAGAGGTCGATCTTGAAGCCGCGTTGGGCGGAGGCATCCGCAAGGCGCCCGGCGTGATCGCCGCGGTGGACGAGCCGGAAGCAGTCGAAGGATCGCTCTAAACACTTTACAGTCTCCTCCCAGGCAGCCAATGCTTTGGGGGAGACTGTGCGTTATCCACCGAAGAAAGACCTCGCCTCGCCTCGCCGCGCACTCGACAGAGAAGGAACTGTAAAGGGATGTCAACCGTGACCGAAAATATCTCCGCCGCACAGGTGAAGGAGCTTCGCGAAAAGACCGGAGCTCCGATGATGGATTGCCGCAACGCGCTTCAGGAAGCGAAGGGCGACTTGGACCAAGCCATTGTTGTCCTGCGTAAAAGGGGCATGGCTTCGGCTGCCAAAAAGGCCGCCCGCAGCACTACTGAAGGAGCCGTTGGCACCTATATTCACGCTGGCGGCAAAATCGGCGTCCTGATCGAAATCAACTGCGAAAGCGACTTTGTCGCCCGGACAGAAGACTTTCAAGAATTACTCAAGGACATCGCCATGCACATCGCCGCCACCGATCCACGCTATGTGCGCCGCGAAGACGTCACCGAAGAAGACCTGGAGCGCGAGAAAGATATCTACCGCGCCCAGGCCGCCGCGACGGGCAAGCCGCCACAGGTTGCGGAGAAGATTGTCGAAGGCAAGATGAGCAAGTTCTACGAAGAGGTTTGCCTGCTCGATCAGCCTTTCATCAAGGACCAATCGTTCTCCATCAAGGACCTCATTGCCCAGAAGGTGGCTAAACTGGGCGAGAACATCGTGGTGCGCCGCTTCGCCCGCTTCAAGGTCGGCGACACATCCTGGACCGTAGCCCAGACCAAACTGAGCCCCCAGGAATAGCGTCAGCTGGAGAAATGAAACGGGGTGAGGAAGGCTTGGTTGGGGATTACACCTACCTTTGTCATCTCGACCGGAGTGCTCATGGGGCTGCGGCCCCCCCAAGGGAATGAAAATCGGGTTGACAATTACACCTACCTTTGTCATCTCGACCGGAGCGAAGCGGAGTGGAGAGATCTGCGGTTCGGTTCTTTATTTCTGGCTTAGCAGGTTGCGGAAAAACTATGGCTTTGTATCAGGGCACGACTTCAGTCGTGCCGTAACTGCTTGCAAACTCGATCGGCTTTAGCCGCTGAGGGAACTGTTTACGCACTCTCTTCGACTTTTCCGCAGCCTCTTAGGCCGTTCTGCGGGGCGGCAGATGTGGAAAGCCGCAGATCTCTCCACTCCGCTTCGCTCCGGTCGAAATGACAAATTAGGAGCAGTTGCTCATCTTAAAACCTCTCAGAACTGCACTCGCGCGAATAACTCAATCACCCGCCCGGCATCGGAACCGGGAGCCAGCCCAAAGAGACTGTTTTCAATAATCGATTCGTTGCTGCTTGCTCCATTAATGAGCGGATTCAGGTTCTCCTTATTAAAGGCATTGTAGAAGTTAGCCTGAATACGGAAGGAGCTTTCGTGGCCGGCTATGGTGAAGGGCTGCTCCTTGGCCGCGGTGAGATCCGTGTCCATGTAGCAAGGACCATTCCAGGAGTTGCGGCCGATGCCCGGAGGCCCCGGCGTGCCTATCTTGAAGTACCGCTTGCCCCCGCCGGGAAAGTTGGTTCCATTGATATAGGCGCTGTTCGAACATGAATTGTGCGCCCCGCCAAAATACGCCAGCGGGCGGGTAGGCGCAATGGTCTGCGCGCTCTGTACGATGGCGACCGTAGGCTGCCCGGTAACCGGGGTCCAGGGGAAACCGGTGTGGAAGGTATAGATGCCGTTGATCTCCCAACCGGTCAGTATTTCACCAACCCATCCATGGCCGTTGTGGTACTTCGGCAAATCCCAGTTGCCGGAGACGGTAACCCGATGACGATTGTCGAAATCCGAAGGCCCGTATTCCGTTGCCGGCTGCGCCGGATCGGTCTGATTGGAGAGCGCGCCCGGTCCCTCGTTGGAGGATTGGTCTAGACTCTTCGAATAGGTGTAGGTTACGTTGATACTGTAACCATGACTGAAGCGTTTGTTCGCGGTGAGGTTGAGGCCGTTGTAATTGGTATAAACGTCGGTCGTAGGAACGTAGGTGTCGCTGAACGGGGTGAGAGTCCCAGGGCAGCTCCCATCGGAGGCAAGCGCGGTAGAGCAGGTCGGATAAAGGAAGTTCTGATCGACCAGGCGCGGAAAGTGATGCCCTACCGATCCCTGGTAGCCGATACCGGCGACGATCTGGTGCGGTAACTCGTATTGTGTTTGCAGCGTAAAGCTATAAAGAATGGGCTGCGGGGTGTGCTGCTCGGCGCCGTAGACTTGAATCTTGTCCTGGCCGGCGGGCAGGCCGGTTACCGGGTTTGTCCCCGCAGCCAGAAATGGATTGGGAGCAAAGCTGTAGGCGGAATGGGTTGCGCCGCGCTGCAGAATGATATGGATGGACTGGGGCGAATGGGTGGCATCGGCGCAGCAAAGACTAAACTGCGCGTAGCCAGGTCCGTTTTGGAAGTTATTGAGATAAAGCCCATCGTCGATGCGGTCGTAGGAGACTCCGAAACCTCCCCTAACGACCATCTTGGAGTTGTAGATAGGCGGCGTCCAGGCGAAGCCCACCTTGGGACCCCAGTTGTTGTAATTGGCGTTGAAAAGATGATTGACTGGCCTCAGAACTGCGGAGGTGAGAAAAGTGGCGTAAGCCGGCCCGAACGAAGGCAGGTTGATGCGTCCACCGTTGCTGTAGATAGGCTCGAAATACTCCCAACGCAGGCCAGTGTTAACCGTCAGGGTGGGCGTCACCTTCCAATCGTGCTGCACGAAGGCGGCGATATCGTGATCGCGGAAGTAGCGCTGCCCGTTGGCCGGGCCTCCCGTATTGGGATTCACGGCGATGCCCTCATCGATAGTCGCGTCATTGGCATAGTTCCAGATACCGTTGAAAACATAGTCCGGACGCGAGAAGCCGCTCAAATTATCGTTATCCTGTTCCCGCCGGTACTGAAGACCATAGCGAATGGTGTGGGCGCCGATGGTCTGGATCAGGGTATCGCGGACCTCATAGGTATTCTGGGCCAGAATGCCAGGGGTGGTCGATCCCCAGCTCGGCCCGGCATATAAACGGCCGAAGGTATAGTTTTGCACTTCGAAACGAGGCGCCCCGAAATCCACCGTCGTGCCGGCGTCATTGTTTTGATTGTCCGCAAAGCGGGTATAGTTGGCGCGCAGTTCATTGAGCAGAGTAGGGCTGAAAGTATGGATATAGACCAGCGTTCCCGAGGAGTTGAAAGGCTTGAAGGGTAGGTTCGAGAGCGGTTGCGCTCCGGTGCTGGGGTCTGCGCTCACCTGGTCTAGCTTGACGATGAAGGCGCTGACGGCAAACTGGTCGCGGGGAGTGATGTTCCAATCCACGCGCGCATTGTACTGATTGCCGTGAAAGCTCGCCGGGGTGCGGATCTGGGCAAACTCGATATCGGGCACGCCATCGAGGCCGCCGCCGGTTACGAAGTTCGGCGTATTCGGGCTCGCCGTATTATAGGCGGGAAGATACGTGCCCAGACCGCCGGCAAGTGAACCGACGTCGGCGCCTCCAGCAAGCGGCTGGCACTGGCTTTGCAGATTCTGGCACAGTGTCGGCAACACTTTGACCACCGAAGGCTGGGCATTTGCCGCCGTGAGAATGCCGGAGACGATACCCTGATTGCGCGACGATTTCAGCGCGCTCAAAAATTGCGGAGTGGGCACATACTGCTCGGAGAAGCCGTTGTCTGAGCTGTGAATGCCCTCATAGGAGCCAAAGAAGAAGAGCTTGTTTTTGATTATTGGGAAGCCGATGCTGGCGGCATATTCACGTTGCTTATTTTCCACCCGGACGGGCAACGCTCCAGCCGGGCCGCCATAGGGCTGATAGGCGTTCAAGCCAGGCTCATCATATTGAAAGAAGAGGCTGCCATGAATTTGATTGGTGCCTGATTTGGTCACCACCCGGGTATGCATGCCGACATTGCGTCCTTCGCTGGCGTCGAAGTCGCTGGAGGTAGTGGTGATCTGCGCAACCGACTCTGGATTAGGGGTAACGATCGCCGCCCCGCCGTGTGAAAGGCTGTCAACGCTGACGCCGTCGATCAGGTAGGTATTCGAGGTGACGCGCTGACCGGCCGCCGAGGCTTGAATCTGATTCTCCGTCTGAAATATGCCCGAATTCGATTGATTCCCGCTCTGATTGTTGGGCAAAGAGATACTGGTGCCCGAGCCGCCGCGGGCAGCGTCCGAGATGACCCCCGGTGTCAGACGGAGCAACTCATAGGGATCGCGCCCGAAGACCGGGAGCCGCGTGACATCGGCCGAGGATAGGCTGGTCCCGACGCTTGCGTCAGAGGTATCGAGCGCCGGAATCTCATTTCCGGAGACTGTAACAGTCTGTGATGCTACCCCCACCTGGAGCTTGATATCGACGTTGCGCGGCGTCTCCGCCACCAAGGTGATATTTCCTAACGACGACTTCTCGAAGCCCTTCGCCGTCGCGTCCAGGGAGTAGACGCCGGGACCCAGCTCGCTGAAGTTGTAATAGCCCGAGGGGCTGGTGGTAGTAGTCTTCACCGCCTGCGTGCCTTGGTTGGTCAACGTGACGGTAGCTCCGCCGATCACCGCCCCGGTGTTGTCCTCCACCGTGCCCGAAAGGCTGGCGTTGAACTGCGCCCACGCCGGCAGGCTGAAGGCGGTTAGGAAGAGCGGGAGACTCAGGAAACGAAGCCGCGAAGTCCACGAAGCGGCGAGCAGGCGCATGGTAAACCTCCGAAGGCTGTGGGCAATGGGCTGGCTTGAGAATCATCCCCTGCCGACGCAGGTGGCCAACCCTAAGCTGGTAAGATGCTAAAGCTGTATGCAAGTTGTTTCTAAAGTGCATCCTGCCCCGCCTGCCTGGCGCAATCCGGCGCATCGCCGGAGAGCAAAATGCATCCGGAACGGCCACGGTTTTCACGATTAGCCTGGTGCGATGTGCGATACTTTTTTTGAATGTATAAGCGAGTTCTCCTCAAGTTGTCTGGCGAGGCGCTGGCTGCGGGCCGCGGCTTCGGTGTTGATGGCGCTCGGGCACAGGAAATTTCCCAGGAAATTTCGGCAATTCAGGACCTCGGCGTGCAGGTCGCGATTGTGGTCGGCGGCGGGAATTTCTTCCGCGGCGTCGCCGAGCAAGCCCGCAACATGGACCGCGTCTCCGCCGATCACATGGGCATGCTGGCCACCGTGATTAACTCGCTTGCCTTGCAGGATGCGTTGGAGAAATCGAACGTGCAGACGCGCGTCATGTCGGCGATTGAAATGAACCAGGTAGCCGAGCCTTATATCCGCCGCCGCGCGATCCGCCATCTGGAAAAGGGGCGAGTCGTGATTTTTGCCGCCGGGACCGGGAATCCCTACTTCTCCACGGATACGGCCGCGTCTCTCCGCGCCATGGAGATCAAGGCCGATGTTCTGTTGAAGGCTACCAAAGTCGAAGGGATTTACGACGCCGATCCTGTGATTACCAAGGATGCAGTTAAATTTGAGCAGATTACCTACATGGAAATCCTGCGGCTGGGGTTGAAGATAATGGACACCACCGCGGTGAGCCTGTGCAAGGACAATAATCTGCCCATGATTATTTTCAATATGAACGAGCCAGGAAACATCTTACGTGTGGTGAGCGGAGAAAAGGTCGGTTCTCTGGTAACCGCCTGAGGTGGCTGCCTGACTACGGTGAGCACAGTCCTACAAGTCCCCCCTGCCGCCGCCGCCCAGGCCGTGGTAGCGAAGCCCCCGAGACGAGCCCAACTGCCCGCCTTGACGGGTATCCGTTGCTTTGCCGCGCTTAACATTGTCTTTTTCCATTATTCGAATCCGCAGTGGTTTGGACCCTTCGGCCCGATCGTCAACAGCGGTTATATCTCGGTCAGCTTCTTCCTGCTGCTCTCGGGTTTTATTCTCACCTACAACTACGCCGAACGGGCCCGGCAAGGAAAGCTTTCTGCGCGAAGCTTTTGGCTGGCCCGGTTTTCACGCCTCTACCCGGTCTACCTCTTCAGTTTGCTGATTTCCGCCGGGATGCTGGTTCAGGAATTCCATGCTCAGACCCACCTGAGGTTCGCCGCCGGCTTGGTTCTCACCCCTTTGCTGCTGCAGGGCTGGCATCCGATACTTTCCACCTTTTGGAACACTCCGGCATGGACCATGTCTACCGAGGCCTTCTTTTACGTCTTATTTCCATGGCTGGTCACACTGCGCCGCCCACGCCGTCATTCAGGCCTCCTGTTGCTCATGCTTGGCCTTTGGACCCTTGGATTAGTGCTTCCTCTGCTCTATGTGCATTTCAATCCGGATGGCGATGCGCACATCGGACGCTATTCCGCAGGCATCTGGCTGCGCGCATTGAAGTACATGCCGGTGCAGCATTTGCCCTCTTTTCTCTTCGGCATGTCCCTCGCTTTTCTTCATGAGTTGATTCCGCCACACAGCCGTAAGCGGCTGGCCGCCGGCATCGTCGCCTTTGCCGCGCTTTACGTCATTCTGTATTTTGGCGACCGTCTCCCTTACGTATTTCTGCACGACGGCCTCCTGATGCCGCTCTTTGCCGGTGTCATTCTCTGCCTGGCGGGCGTTAATCCTGTCTCCCGGCTCTTTGGCATACTTCCCTTCATCGCCATTGGAGAAGCCAGCTATTGTCTTTATCTGCTGCATTTCAACTTGTGGAACATGCTGCACGACTCGCATGTGCTGGAGAAGACCGGGCTAATAGTGTTCGACCCATGGCTCTCTTATCTGCTGCTCATCGTAGCCGCGCTGCTTACCAAACGCCTCATCGAAAGACCGGCGAGAAGCTGGCTCTCCCGGCATCTGCCCAAATTTGAAAAAGCGGCCGCCCCAACCAGTTACACCTGATTCGTGGTGGTTCGGTTTTCCACATCTGAGAGAGAGTAAAGCAGAGCGCATAGGCATGCTGTGCCAACGTCTGCTTGAAATATGGATCCAAAACCGCCGCCAATCGAGGGTGCCCCATATCTGGCGCGCTTTTGCGCCAGATGTGGGAAACCACAGATCTCTTCACTTCGGTCGAGATGAAAAATCTATGGCGGGGGCTAGAAACTCTACAAACTAATGAATCGGCGGTTCCCGGGAGCGCGAAACCCGGCCCCGGCAATCTTCACTTGCTGGGTACCCGGGTTTCCGAGTGGAGAGCTATCCTTGCACGTGCTGGATCGAGTGGTTGCCGTGGGTGACGGCTGCGGAGCATGTTGGCTGGCCGGCGGCGTTGAAGGGCGAATTCTGCGCCCCCGAGAGTGCTCCCGAGTTGGGATTCAAGTAGATGCCGGAAACGGTGTTGCCCAGGAAATTCGAGGTATAAATGTATCGCCCGAGCGCCGGATCGATCAGAACACAGGTTGGTCCGGTATCCACGGCAAACGTGGGCGTGGTTGCATTTGCCGAGAGGTTTCCATTGGCCTGGTCGATCGAGAATGCAGTTACCGTACTCGAGTTATAGTTGGCGACCAGGATATATTGGCCGCGCGGATCCGCTGTTATAGCGTCGGGAAGATTGCCCGTGCTGAAGGGTTGCTGCATGGGCAGCAAGCTTCCATTAGTCTGAATTAGAAAGCCGACAACCTGATTTGACGCGCCATCGGTAACGTAAATGTAGCGGTTCGTGGGATCGCTGGCGACCGCATTGGGAGATACGCCGATCGGATAGGTTCCTACCGCAGTAACTCCTCCGTTGGAGTTCACCTGAAAAGATTGCAGCGTCGCATCGTTTTCGTTCACCACATATACGAAGTTGCCGCTCTGCAGCACATTGACCGCAACCGGGTTGTTGCCCACCGGGAAGAAGGAGCTTTGGCCGTTGGCCACCGGTGTACACAAGCTGCCCGTCGCCCCCAGTGTGCCGCTTGAATTGATGGGGAAGATCACTAACGCACCCGGGCCGGGAAGGCTGACATTGTAGTTGGGCTGGTAGGTCTCGACTACATACAGATAAGTCCCCGCCGGATTTACCGCCAACTGCATGGGGAAGGTGCCCGGAGTATTGCATGTCTGCTGGGGATAGATCTTCCCGTCCGTACCTACGGCAAACTCGACCACTGTGTTGTCGTCGTGGTTGATAACATAAAGGTTTTTACCGTTAGGGGAGGTAACATCCGCCACCGGGTTTCTGCCGCCGGAACTATAAGGCGAGTCTTGAATCTGTATCAGGGCGCCGGATTGGCTGTCGACCGCATAGACGTTGATTTGCCCAGGGTTTGGTTTCGACGATGTAACGTAAAGAAAGTCGATCGTATTACTGGGTCCGCACGCAGTAATGCCTAATCCCAGACCGAGAGATGCAGCAGCAGCCATTGCTATCTGCCCAAATTTCCTAAACTTCATGCGCTTCCTTCATCCTGATCCATGCCGGGCGTGAATCAGGGCTGCCCCTCGCAGCAAAGCTATCTAAAGATTGTGTGATTCCAATTGCATTGTAAGAGCTTGAACTGCATTAGCCTAGAACAACGTGCCGCTTGCCACGCACCATGTAGGTTCACCCACGGTGCCGAAGGATGAATTCTTTCGCAGGTTGGTTAAAGTTCCCGCCTGTTGGTTGATCAGCGCGCCGGTTACCGTACTGCTGTTGTAATCGGCGGTGTACAGGTATTGGTTCGATGGATCTTCAAGAATGCAGCGCGGACCTGATCCGGAGCCGAAGGGAACGCCATTCGATGCTGTGCCCGAAGTCAAGGGCTGCAGCAGACCGGTGGTGGGCGTGATGAAAAACGCGCTTACCGTGCTGGCCGGGCTGCTGGGAGTTAAGTTCGGCCCCCGGTTGGCGATATACACGAATTTGCCCGTGTGGTCGACTAGCATGGCGTTTGGATATGCCGTGGTGCCGGTGTTGGCAACGGCGCCGCCTACCAGCGATTGCAGCGCCCCGTTTGTACCCGAGGTGTAGGGCAGGACAATACCCGGCGTAGTCAAATCGCCCGCGTCCAGCAGGTAGACTCCCGCAGTCCCGCCAGTGCCCGAGCCTGCCGTCCCGCTGGTGCCCGTGCCGCCTGCATAGATATAACTCAGATTCGTGGCGTTGGTCGGTATGGGAGTATTTTGCGTCAGCGTGAGCTGGCCCGTGGTGTCGGCGAGCGCGTACACGAAGACGGCCTGGGTGGGATCGGCTGACGATCCGCTGCCCTTCTCGATGGTATAGATAAAGGCGCTATTGTAGATCGCGAAATCGATCGGGCCGCTCCCAATAGGGAAATAGGTAAGATTGCTGGTTTGGGCGCTGTTCTTTTTCTGCTGATTGGTGATCAGCGACAACCGTCCGGTATTGCCATCGATGCTGAAAGCGGTGATATCTCCACAAGCAGTGGCAGGATTGCCGGCCACGTACCCGACGCAGGTGGTGGGATCGGGAGCCAGCGAATCGAGAACGAATAAATATTTGCCGGACGCATCGGTGACGATCGAGACCGGCAGGTTTCCCTCGCTGGTATAGCTCTGTTGGAAATTCAACGATCCCTTGCCGCCTACCAGGAAAAGAGAGATGTTGGGCTGCGTCTGGCTCGGAGGCGTATTTGCTGGGCATGCGACCTGAGAGGTTCCCCCGCACCCGGCATTCAGGACATAAAAGAATCGTCCGGCATTGGCCACCACGGCTCTGACCGGGTTGACGCCTCCCGAACCATAGGGAGAGCCGGGATTAGGGGTGAGTTGTCCGAGATTGTTGTCGATCCTGAAGCCGCCGATTTGACCGTACTGCGCTCCCAGGACCCAGAGATAGCCCGCCGTGAAGTCCGTACTGCAGGAGGTCACTCCCAATCCCAATCCCAGGGATACTGCCAAGGCCAGTGCTATCCGGCCCAATTTCCTAAACTTCATGCGTTTCCTTCGTCCTGGCCCTTTTTGGGCGGCCTAGGGCTGCGCTCGCAGCTTAACTGTTTGGGGATGTCTCCCGCTTGAATTGTAAAAGCTTAAGCCACGTTTCGGCTAGCGAGAGCAGTGATTCGCGTTCCGCCGAGATCATTTGCACGGCCTTCTTGTCTGTCTCATTATGCCGGTTCTTCCGGCGTTTGATAAGGACCGGGGCCGTAGGCTCATGAATACTCCGGCATTTCAGCAGCCTGAATTCAAAACACCTTGACGTGGAAGGTCAGGTACTTCTTAGGATTCTCTCGAATCGCCGCCACCAGGTTGCGGGTCTCCGTCAGCATTTGATCGGTATTGTTGTACAGCGAGGGATTTCTCACCAGTTGTCCCAGTGTGCCTTCGCCGCTATCCGCCCGGCTGACCAACGAGTCCAGTTTTTCGACCGTGTCTCGCAATTTCGCCGCAAACACCGGATCCTTGGCGATCATGCCCAACCCTCCCTTGCCGGCGTTAATGTCGGCCAGGAGCTTATTGGCATTGGTTACGGAACGGTTGAGGTTGTCCGCCAGCGTCTCATCTTTGAGCAGTTTGCCGATCGTGCCCTTCCCTTGGTCCAGTTGCGTTGCTAGCGTATCCAACTTGGCCACCGTATCGTTCACGTGGTTGTACAAGGTGTCATCCTTCACCAGTTTCCCTATCGAGCCTTTCCCATTGCTCACTTCGTCCACCAGTTGCTGCAACGAGGTGACGGTGGACACTGCCTTGTTGTAGAGACTGGGATCGTTGATCAGCTCACCGATGGATCCCTTATTCGAAGTCAGGGCATCGGCGAGGGTATTGACCTTGGCCAGGATGACGTTCACCTGCTCGATCGTCCCCTGACTGGACTTGATCACGTCGGAAAGGTTGGGCGTCTCGGTCGTAGGCATCTCGGCGTTATTCGCGATCGGCGGTCCTGTGGCGTTCCTGCTGTCGATATCAACCACCGTATCGCCCAGCACGCCGACAGTATCCAAGCTGGATTTTGAGTCCGTGTGCAGGGCATCTCTATACTTGCGGTTCACCTTCATGATCACTTCGACAGGTGATAGTTTCCGCTCCGGAACGATATGGATCCCTTTCACATTGCCGATCGTGACCCCTTCGAGGTTGACGGGAGCGCCTACTTTAAGCCCGGCGGAGTTTTCAAAGTACGAGCGCAGGATTAGTTTTTGTCCGAATCCCCCTTCGCCTCCGGACATGAGGAACACCAGGGTAGTCAGCGCTACCAGGGCCACGATAACCAGCAGGCCCACCTTCAGTTGCGACCATCGAACTTCTTGCTGGCTTGGCACAGACCCCCTCGGATGAAGCTGGTGCAGCCGTTGCTAAAGCACTTCAAATCTGATCTAGAGCCGGGAGCCCAAGTTCGCGATACTAACCGCGAAACTGACCTGGATCTTTTCGCCCATGGTCACGGGCCCTCTGCGCTGAGGATATCAAATGGCGGGCTCCCCAGGCCGCGATTTGAAGGGATGGGTTCGCCCTCCATGATCACCATGGCCACGGCAGACGCAACCGTGTGTGTCAGGGAGAGCGAAATCAAGCGCACGCCCAGCCGCTGAGCGATACTGAGAGCGCGGCCGGAAAGTTTCAGGCTGGGACGCCCCGAAGGCATGCGCCCGACCTCAATCTCGCGCCAGGTCACTCCGAAGTTCATCCCCGTACCGAGAGCCTTCGCTCCTGCCTCTTTCGCAGCAAACCGCGCGGCAAAGCTTTCGGCTTGATTGCGTTTGCCACTGCAATAAGCAATCTCGCCAGGAGTAAAGACACGATTGAGGAATCGCTCCCCAAAGCGTTCGATGGAGTGGGCGATCCGTCCGACTTCAACCAGGTCCACGCCTGTCCCAAGCAGCATGCTGACCACGGTACCACGGGAACCCTTCCCCGTCCCCTCCTGTGACTAAAGCAGATATCGGAAGTACCAGCGTGCATGATAATGCCCCGCGCCTGAAGGCCGATTAAAGAATTATGGTGCAGAGGAACATGAATACAATTTTCGAACTCGCGGCCTCTCTGCCCGAAGGCCACTTTCAAGTGCTGCCCATGCTGCATGACGTCCTCGGCGACTGCGGTGGATGGATTATCAGCCGGGGATGCGTCGAACCGGGCCTGGTGCGCGTTATCTTCGAATTTCCCCGCGACATCTGCGTTGACATCTATAGCACTCTGGTCTCGCTTGGACTCGAGCTCAGTTCATACTCTCATCGCCTGTTGGCCGAGCTGTGCCGCTGTACGCCCCATCTGTTTAAGCCGCCCTTAGATGGCGTCACCGCTGTCGATCCAATTTCACTGGACCGGTCCACAAGATATATTTGCTCCCTTGAAATCATCAAGGTGGAGCTCTACGTCCGCTTTGCCTCCAGAACAGCGTTGCCCGATCGCGGCGCCGACGCGGCCTGACCCCAGAACTGGTTCCTGAAGCCTCTCCTTTCAACAAATCCTGGTTGCCCCATATCTGACGCGTTCTTTGCGTCAGATGTGGGATTCCACAAATCTCGATGGAGAGACATAGAGGCTCCAATTCGGACAAAGTCTGGCCTGAAGCAGATACCTACGCTTCCACCAGCCCGTACCGCCGCTGCCATGCCTCGCGCAGACGAGCCCAAACCGCGCTCCTCTCTTCTTCGCTCACCTTCTCCTCCGGCTTGGCGGCGAAGGCGGCGGACTCCTCCTTCGCCAGTTCGAGCAGGACTCGATCGCGTACCAGGTTGGCAATCCTGAAGCTGGGCAATCCCGCCTGCCGGGTGCCAAAAAATTCTCCCGGCCCGCGCAGCGCCAGATCCAGTTCCGCCAGCTCGAATCCGTTCTGCGTACGCACCATGGCCGCCAGTCTCTCCTCCGCCTGAGGAGAGGGTTTTCCGCCGGTCATCAGGATGCAATACGATTTGGCCGCTCCCCGTCCCACGCGGCCGCGCAACTGGTGCATCTGCGCCAAGCCAAAGCGCTCCGCATGTTCAATCACCATCACGGTGGCATTTGCCACATCGACCCCCACCTCGATGACCGTCGTCGCGATCAGCACATCCACTTCTCCTCGCTGAAAGCGGCGCATGGTGACCTCCTTATCGTCGGCGTTCATACGGCCATGCAGCAGCCCTAAACGGAGATCCTTGAGCGCTCCCATTCGCAATTCCTCATACATTTCCGTGGCTGCCTTAAGCAAGGGCCTTTCCGATATCCATCCATCCGGACTCGGTTTGCTCTTTTTCGCCTTGGCAGGCTCGCCCGGCGCTTGTTCCTCCAATCCGGGAAAATCCAGCTCCGGCTGATCCTCCTTCGCCCCTTCGATCACCGGATACACCACGTAGGCTTGCCGTCCCATCTTCACCTGCGCGCGCACAAACTCCCATACTTCAGCCGCTCGCGTATCGGGAACCTGCCTGGTCAAGATGGGAGTCCGTCCGGGAGGCAGTTCATCGAGCACGCTCAAATCCAGGTCTCCATAGAGCGAAAGCGCCAGCGTCCTGGGAATCGGCGTCGCCGTCATCACCAGCACATCGGGTTCGCCGGCATTGGGCTTCTTCATCAGCCGGAAGCGCTGCAAAACACCGAATCGGTGCTGCTCGTCGACCACCACCAGCCCGAGGTTGGCAAACTCGACCTTTTCTTCGATGAGGGCGTGGGTGCCAATCACTAGTTGGGCCTCTCCCCGGGCAATCATCCCCCGGTTGGTCCGCTTTCGATCCTCGTCCAGCGATCCGGTGAGCAGCACCAGCTTGTAGCGCGTCTGCGACCGCTCCAACAGCCGCCTTGCTCCCAGGTAATGCTGGGTAGCCAGGATCTCCGTCGGAGCCATCAGAGCCGCCTGATAGCCGTTTTCGATTGCCACCAGCGCCGCCTGCAGGGCCACGATGGTCTTTCCCGATCCCACGTCCCCCTGGAGCAGCCGCCGCATCGGCCCCGCCTGGCGCATGTCGGAGACAATCTCGCCTAGCGCTCTTTTCTGCGCGGCTGTGGGATGGAAGGGCAAAACCTGCCGTAAGGCGGCGCGAACCTGGTCATTGGCCGCAAAAGCGATGCCCTGCCGCTGGCGCAACTTCTTTCGCTTCAACTCCAGGCCGAGCTCCAGGTAAAAGAGCTCCTCGAAAATCAGTCTCCGCTGCGCTGGCGTCGTCGAGGATTGGAGTTGGTCGAGCGGAGTCCCCTCTTGCGGAAAGTGAGCCTGCCGGATCGCTTCTTCGCGGCAGGGAAGATTCAGCCGCTCGCACATCGCCTTAGGCAGCGTCTCCGGAATTCGCCCCTTCAGCTCTTCTAATATCCCCCAGATTACCCGCCGCTGCCATCGCGATGTGAGTTTACTCCCGCCCAAAGACTCATACACCGGCGCGATCCGCCCTACTTCGAGCAGCCTGGACTGCTCGTCGTCGTGATCATCGGGCAGCAGTTCAACCTGAGGCTGGATCATCTTGAAGCTATTCGTGCTGCGCGAAGCCTCTACCTTGCCGTAAACGGCCACCATCTGCCCGGACCTGAATTTGTCCTTCAGATAACCGCCGTGGAACCACATGCACTTTACCCGGCTGAGCCCTTGGCCCACCGTCATCTCGAAGATGGGCATGCGCCGCGTCCGCAGCAGCGCCGCTCCCCGTACCTGGCCGATAAAACTCGCCATCTCGCCCGCCTTCAGATCTTCGATTGCCTGCGGGCGCAGGCGGTCCTCATATCGAAAGGGAAGGTGGTAAAGCAGGTCTTCAACGGTCACGATCTCTTTTTCGGCCAGCATGCTCGCAATGCGTGGCCCGATGCCCTTGACGAACTGAACCGGCGTCTCAACGGTAAGCACATCCACGATCCTACCGCGCCGGGCCTCTCAGCAAATTAGAGAACCTCTTCCCTTCCGCTGCAGAATCGGGTGCCCCGGCAAGCGAAGCTTGCTGGGGTGAGAAGCTATTGATCCGGCCTATAAGTAATGGATCTATTCTGAGATGGAAACATCTGTAGTGTATGGAACGAGTGGATACGCGGAGTTTGCCGATAGAGGCGATCAATGAGCGGCGGCGGCGAGCGGTGAAGCTGCGGCTGGGAGGTGCAACGGTGCGCGAGACAGCCAGGCAGTGCGAAATGGCGATCGGTACGGTGATCAAGGCGCACAAGGCTTATCTGGCAGGGGGATGGAAAGCGGTAGGGGTGAAGCGTGGGCATCGCCCGGTGGGCTCGGGCAGAAGGCTCAGCGCGGAACAGGAAGCGGAGGTGCGGCGCATCATCCGCGACCATACCCCGGACCAACTCAAGATGGCTTACGCGT
The DNA here is from genome assembly GCA_963705665.1 of uncultured Acidobacteriaceae bacterium. Lineage (GTDB taxonomy): Bacteria > Acidobacteriota > Terriglobia > Terriglobales > Acidobacteriaceae > PALSA-350. Next base: position 82,658 of record CAVPKQ010000009.1, read on the forward strand.
TGTGGACCCGGCAGGCAGTGAGCGAATGGATTGCCGGACGCTGGCAGATCAAGCTGCAGGTTCGCACCATGGGCAAGTATCTAGCGCGCTGGGGCTTTACCCCGCAGAAACCGCTCAAGAAGGCTTTTGAACAATCCCCCGCTGCAGTGGGCAAGTGGCTCACCGAGCAATATCCAGCGATCGCCGAGCGAGCCAGAAACGAGGGTGCCGAGATCCAGTGGGGCGATGAAACCGGTCTGCGCACCAACGATGTGCGCGGCCGCGGCTACGCGTTGAAAGGGGAAACGCCGCGGGTGCGTATCAAGAGCAAGCATGAATCGCTCAGCATCATTTCCACCGTCACCAATAAGGGCCAGATGCGCTGGCGCATCTTTTCCGGGGCGCTCAATGCCCGCATCCTTATCGATTTTTTAAAACGGCTGATCCACCATGCCGGACGGAAGATTTTTCTGATCCTGGATAATCTCAGAGTCCATCACGGCAAGCTGGTCAAACAATGGCTGGCCCTCCATGGTGAGCAAATCGAAATCTTTTACCTGCCCAGTTACTCGCCGGAGTTGAACCCCGATGAGTTGCTCAATGCCGATTTGAAACGGGCCGTCACCACCAGAGCGCCCATGCGAACCAAACAGGCTCTCACCCACACCGCATCCCGGACTATGCGCAGCATCCAGAAACAACCCGCTCGCGTCCGCAAATACTTCGCTCAGAAAGATGTCGTCTATGCGGCTTGACTCCATTGCTTATAGGCCGGATCAATAGCCTGGATCTTTTCTTTCTGTGCTTCAGCCTTTCTCGTCCGTCTTTGCTTTTCTTTCTGTCATTCCCGCAGGGAATCTGCTTTTTCTCTAAACTGCAGCAATCGTTTGCCAAAATCGCCGGCCCACAGCCGCGATACACTTAAGCCCTGTTCCCCAGGAGACGCTGTCCATGGCTCTCGTCGAGTTGGAGCGCATCTCCAAAGCGTATGACCAGAAGATTGCGGTCCGCGAGCTGAGTTTCCAGATCGAGCCAGGCGTCATGTTCGGACTGCTGGGCCCCAACGGAGCGGGAAAGACCTCGAGCATCCGCATGATGATCGGCATCACGCTCCCCGACTCGGGCACAGTGCGCCTCTTCGGCCAACCCTTCCACCGCAGGCTGCTGCGCCGCGTCGGCTATCTGCCGGAAGAGCGCGGGCTGTACGGAAAGATGAAGGTCCTCGAACAATTGATCCTCATGGGACAATTGCACGGTCTCGATCGGGCAACCGCGGAAAAGCAAGCCAGGTCCTGGTGCGAAAGACTGGACCTCGCTCCCAGCATTGACAAGAAGACCGAAGAGCTCTCCAAGGGCATGCAGCAAAAAGTGCAGTTCATCGCCTCCCTGTTGCATGAGCCTGACCTGATCGTCATGGACGAGCCGTTTACCGGCCTCGATCCGATTAACACCCAACTTCTGGAGGAGAATTTGCTTGCGCTCCGCAAGGCGGGCAAAGCGATCCTCTTCTCCACCCATCGCATGGATCAGGTGGAGAAGATGTGCGATGCGATTTGCCTGATGAACCGCGGGGAAGCTGTTCTTTCCGGCGGCATGCGCCAGATCAAGTCCCGATATCCGCGCGACCGGGTTATCCTCGAATTCGATGGCGACGGCTCGTTTCTCAAAGACGCGGAGATTGTCGAAATCAAGAACTATGGCAACCGGGCGGATCTCCAATTGAAGCCTGGCGCAGACCCCCAGCGGCTCTTGCTCCTGGCGTCGCGGCAGGCGCGCATCCTCAAGTTCGAGCTGATGGGGCCGTCGCTAGAGGAGATCTTCGTTCGCACCGTCGGAGGAAAATCGGATGCGTGATGCTCTGCTGATCGCCAAACGGGAATATCTGGAGCGGGTCCGCAGCAAAACCTTCCTCTTCACCACCATCGTTCTCCCTCTTCTCATGAGTCTCCTGCTGGCAGGCAGCGTCCTCTCTGCGCGCCAGGCCGGCCGTGGCGGCCGCACGATTGTCATTGCCTCAAACGATGCCGGGCTGGCGCAGAGCGTGAAGGCGGAATTGGAGAGCAGGAAGAGCTTGCGCTACGTCGTCAATGTGCTCGCGCCGGTAACCGAAAGCGAGCACCCTGAAATTACGCGCGCGCTGGACGCAAACCGATACGATGCCCTTCTTTGGCTTCAGATGGAACCGGACAACACGCTGCCGCATGCGATCTACGAGTCGCGATCCTCCGTAAATCTCTCCACCCGCGATCTATTGAGCGACGCCGTGACTCAGGCGGTTAGCCGCCGCCGGTTGGCCGGGCAGGGAGTGGCTGTGGGAACAATCGATGAGCTGCTGCGGCCGGTCGAACTCCGAACAGTCCGGATAAAGAACGGCGGCGCGTCGTCATCCAACTCGTTTTCCAGTTTCGCCGGCGCTTACGTCATGCTTTTCCTGCTCTACTTTTCTGTCATTTACTACGGTATGAATGTCGCCCGTTCCGTCATTCAGGAGAAGACCTCTCGCGTCTTTGAGGTTTTGCTGGCCGCAACCCGCCCCGAATCCCTTATGGCGGGCAAATTGATAGGGGTGGGCGCCGCCGGTCTCACGCAAATCGGCATCTGGATCCTTTTGGCGCTGCTCTATGCCGGATCCCCCATCGCCGCGCGCTTGGGAAGCGGAGGATTCGCCTCCCTGGGAATATCTGTCACGCAGATTGTCTTCTTTGTGCTTTTCTTTGTGCTGGGCTTTCTCTTCTACAGCGCGCTCAGTGCTGCCTTCGGAGCCAGTGTCGGCTCCGAGCAGGAGATTCAGCAGTTCAGCTTCATCATCGTCCTGCCCCTGGTCGTTGGCCTGGTGATGGCAACCTACATCCTGGGCCATCCCAACGCGCCGGCGGTCGTGGCTCTCTCACTGTTTCCGCCATTCACGCCCATTGTCATGTATCTGCGCATGGCCGCAGAGACACCGCCGTTGTGGCAACTGGCGCTTTCAGTCGCGCTCCTGCTGCTGGCCATCTGGGCGATGCTATGGGTCGCCTCGCGTATCTACCGTGTCGGCATCCTCATGTACGGAAAGCGGCCCACTCTGCCCGAGATTCTCCGCTGGCTGCGCTACAGCTAACCCAGCCTAAAATCGTTAGCGCGACGCCGCTCTACGCTTTTGGCCGGCTGCATCCAGCAGATGGACGCATTTCGCATCCACATGCTCGGCTGCCTGGAAGACCTTGTCGAGCCTGTCATCGAGTGACGACCTCTGGAATGACGACTTCTGTCCACAGGGCCGAGACGCAGGCAGAGAAGAAGCAAAGGAACCAACTGCAATCCGATGTGTATTCATAGTGAGTATTGGTATACGCCCGTGGCCGGCGGGTTGAAATGAACCAAACTCACCACCGAAATCACACCAATGAGGGATGGAGAGTTTTTCCCTGGCAGTTCGATAGAATCGCACGGTGAACGACTCCGAGCAGCGGTTGAGTCTTGTCCAGCGGCTCACCATCGCGATTGTTCCCCGGCTGGCCGCGCTCCTGCTGCTGGCGCTTCATCGCACATTGCGCTACGAGGTTGTTGTAGAGCCTGGGGCGGAGCCGGCCATTCCGCCTGCGCTCCAGATTCTGGTGCTTCTGGCATCGCTGCCTGATTCCCTCCGCTTGCTATTTTCACCGCGTGATCGAGCCGGCGGTGCTCATCAGCCGCAGCTTTGATGGCGAATTGATTGCCCGCACCATCGAGCATCTCGGCTTTCACACGGTGCGCGGATCAAGCTCACGTTATGGCGCCAGCGGCCTGCTGGCTTTGGCCCGAGCGCTGGAGGATGGCTACCCTGCTATCTTCACCGCTGACGGTCCCCGCGGGCCGTTGTACAAGGCCAAGCCGGGAGCGGTAAAACTGGCCCAGCTTACCGGCCATGCCATCGGCGCCTTTTATCTTCTTCCGGAGAAAGCCTGGTTGCTGCGCTCCTGGGATAGCTTCATGATTCCCAAACCCTTCTCCCGTGTAGCGGTAAGCTGGGCGCTGCAGGTTCACGTGCCCCAGACGGACGACCCGGCGATACTCGAAGCCAAGCGGGTCGAGGTGGAGAATGCGCTCGAGCGAGCACGCCTGAATGCCGAGCGCCACTTCAAACAGGCTGCCACACGATGAAGGCGATCTATGGGCCTTGGTTGGCAGTTGCCTTTCTTTCTGTCATTCCCGAAGGGAATCTGCTTCTCGTCTCTCGGCCTTGTTTCGCAATTACACCTGACTTTGTCATCTCGACCGGAGCGGAGAGATGTGGGGCAACCTCGATTCAGGGTGCCCCATCCTTGCGTAGCAAGGGTGGGAGACCACAAATGATGAGTGCGGAAAGATCTGCGTTTTCCCACATCTGGCACAAAGATACGGGAAACCACGGATCTCTCCGCTCAAGCAATAAACATGCAGTCCCCGTAAGAGAAGAAGCGGTAACCGGCTTCGACCGCATGCCGATAGGCCGCCAGCACACGCTCCTTACCGGCGAAGGCGCAGACCAGCATCAACAAGGTCGATTGCGGCAGATGGAAATTGGTAATCATGCCGTTGACCACGCGGAACGGAAAACCGGGAGAGATGAAGATGCCGGTTGAGCCGGAGTGCGGATCCAGCCTTCCGATTGCCGCGCAGTGCTCGAGCGCGCGCACCGTGGTAGTGCCCGCCGCGATGACTCGCCGGCCATCCTTGAGCGCCTGATTCACCTCCGCGGCGGTCTCTAAAGGCAGCGAATAGTGCTCCGAATGGAGCTGAATCTTCTCCACCTCCGCCACCCGCACCGGCTGAAAGGTTCCAAGACCGACGTGCAGCGTCAAATAGCAAACGCGAACCCCTCGCGCAGAGATGCGTTCCAATATCGTCCGGGTAAAATGCAGGCCGGCGGTTGGAGCGGCCACTGACCCCCGCTCCTTGGCAAAGACTGTCTGGTAGCGTTCGCGGTCGAGGCTCTGGTCATGCCTGTGGATGTAAGGAGGCAGCGGCACGTGACCGAGCTTCTCCAGGCAAGCAAAGAAATCGTCCACCGGAGCAAAGCGAAGGATGCGCTCCCCAAACTCGCCTCGGCCAATGACCGCGGCTTGGAGCAAACAATCGCCCTCCGGCGAATCGAAGACAATTTCTTCCCCCTCCGGCAATTTGCGCGCTGGCCGCGCCAAGGTACTCCATTCCCATTCGCTTAACTGCTGGGTGAGCAAGACCTCGATTTTGCCCCGATCGGTTTGCCCAAAGAGCCTGGCGGGAATTACCCGGCTCTGGTTCAGGACCAGCACGTCCCCTTCTCTCAACAACTCGGGAAGATCTTGAAACATGGCATCCTGCCACGCTCCGGCCGCGCGCGAGAGGGTCAGCATCCGGCTGCTGCCGCGCTCCGCGGGTGGCTGTTGCGCAATTTGTTCCGTAGGAAGCTTGAAATCGAAGCTGGAGACGAGCACAGACCGATTGTAGGCAATGCAGAAAACTTCGCAATCACGGTAAACTCGTCAAAACATGGCCTCCACTCCTAATCCATCTATGAAGCAGGAAAAGCCCGCCATCTTCCTGCTGGACGCGATGTCCTTCATCTTTCGCGCGTATCACGCCATGCAGCGGCAGCGGCCCATGTCGACGCGCACCGGTCTGCCCACGGCGGCGATCTTTGTCTTCGTGAATATGATCAACAAGCTGCGCCGGGATTTTCAGCCGGAGTTTTTCGCCGCGGTCTTCGACGTGAGCGCTCCTGTCTTTCGCGATGAGCGCGCGCGCAGCATCACCACCGTGCGCAAGTGGAACAGCAAGACGCAAACCTTCGACGAAGTCGATTACGCCGGCTACAAAGCGAATCGCACCGAGATGCCCCCGGACCTGGTGCAGCAGCTGCCCTTTATCCGCCGGTCGCTCGAAGCTTTCCGTATTCCCATCCTGCAATTGGAGGGGTTTGAGGCCGATGATGTGATCGGCACCCTGGCGGCTCAGGCCTCCAAAGAGGGCCATCCCGTCTACGTGGTCTCGAATGATAAGGACATGCTGCAGCTGGTGAACGATCGGGTCAAGGTCCTCAATCCGGTAAAGGACAACCTCGTGCTTGACCGCGGCCAGGTGGTGGAAACGCTCGGCGTGCTGCCGGAAAGCGTGGTCGATGTCATGGCTTTGCGGGGGGACTCGATCGACAACATTCCCGGCGCGCCCGGCATCGGCGATAAAGGCTCGGTCGAGTTGATCCAGCAATTTGGCAGCGTCGAGGCGGCTCTGGAGCGCGCCTCCGAGGTCAAGCGCAAAAGCTATCGCGAATCGCTTGAGAGCAATCGCGAGATGATTCTGCTCAGCAAGGAGCTGGTCACCATCCACTGCGCGGTTCCGCTGACCCTCGATCTTGAGCAAATGCGCACCCAGACTCCGGACGTGGCTGCTTGCCGCGTGCTCTTCAATGAATTGGAATTCACCACGATGCTCAAAGAGTTGGCTCCGGAAGAGGCCGCGCCGCTGGAAGTTCTCTCCTCACCATCAAGAGAAGAGATCAGCCGCTTCATGGAACTGGCGCGCGCCGGAGGATTCTCCTTGGCAATCGATGCCTTTCTTCCTGAGATCGCCGCGGAACAGGCAGCAGAAATAGAAGGCGAAGCCGCGGAAGAGGAGCCGCCACTGCTGAAGACTGGTTCCCTGCTGGATCTGGCGGAGGCGCCCGAGGCCAAAGATGAAAGCCTTTCGCAAAAGCCATGGCACATGGCGGTTTCAGCGGAATCCGGCAAGACGCTTGTCTTTGACCTGAACAAAGACCTGGGCGGAGATCTGCGCGCCCTGCTCGAGAACCCGGAAATCTCGAAATCCCTGCATGACCTGAAAGCTGCCCTTCGCGTCTTCGAGAGAATTGAAGAGCGTGACCCAGCCCTGCCTGGCATCCGGCTGGCGGGCTCGATCGACGACCTGATGCTCTACTCCTATCTCATCAATCCCACCCACGCCACGCATCGCCTGCCGGATGTCGTGGCGCTCTTCAGCGGCCGTTCATTAGATGCCCAGCCGGGCGAACGCTATCTCCCCGAAGCTGCGCGTGCTATCCATGAGCTAGCGCGGCCTCTGCGCGCCGAAATCGAATCCCTGGAAGAGGCCAAGGTCTATCGCGAGATCGATCTTCCCCTGGTTCCGGTGTTGCTGAGAATGGAGAAGGCCGGCGTGCGCATCGATCGCGCTGTTCTCTCCGAGATGTCCGGCCGCCTGAGCAGCGAGATGCACCGGGTCGGGGAACAGATTTTCGATCGTTGCGGACACCGCTTCAACATCAATTCGCCCAAGCAGCTCGGCGATGTGCTGTTCAACAAGATGCGGCTGCCCAAGCCGATGAAATATGGACGCGGCAAGGTCGTCTCCACAGCCGTTGACGTGCTCGAAGAGCTCGCCGAGCACAACGAGGTTCCTCGGCTGGTGCTTGAATACCGCCAGCTCGCCAAGCTGAAGTCCACCTATGTCGATTCCCTTCCCCTGCTTGCGGATGCGGATTCGCGCATCCACACCACATTCAACCAGGTTGGAACGGCAACCGGCCGCTTGTCCTCGATCAATCCCAACCTGCAAAACATCCCCATACGCACCGCCCTGGGGCGGGAGATCCGCGCCGCTTTCATCGCCGCTCCCGGTCGTGTGCTGCTGTCGGCCGACTACTCTCAGATCGAACTGCGGCTGCTGGCGCACTTCGCTCAAGACCCGCTGCTGGTCAGGGCCTTCGCCAACGGCGACGACATTCATACCTTGACCGCATCGGAGGTCTTCGGAGTCTCTGCTCAGGATATGGATAAGCAGACACGCGACCGTGCCAAGGCGGTTAATTTCGGCATTGTCTATGGAATCTCACCCTTTGGCCTGGCCCAACAACTGGGTATTGAACAGCACGAAGCTCGCCTCTACATCGAGACCTACTTCTCGCGCTACCAGGGAGTGCGCGCCTATATCGACCAGGCGCTCGAGGAAACGCGCCGCGAGCAGCGAGTGCGCACTCTCTTTGGCCGCGTGCGCCCCATCCCGGACATTCAAAGCCGCAACGCCAATCTGCGCGGCTTCGCGGAGCGGACCGCGGTCAACACGCCGCTCCAGGGAACCGCCGCCGACCTGATCAAAATAGCCATGATCCGCATCGACCGGTTGCTGAGGGAGGAGAAGCTCGAGACCGTGATGACGCTGCAGGTTCATGACGAGCTTCTCTTCGATGTTCCTGAAGACGAGCTCGATCGAATCAGGCAGATGGTTCAGCGGGAGATGGAGCACGTGATCGAGTTGACGGTGCCGATTGTCGCCGATTGTGGCGCCGGACTGAATTGGCGGGATTTGAAGTGACAACTCCCTGCTTTGGCAGGGGAAAGTTTTCGATCTTGAGATGGGCTTTACAAGCTGCGGAAAAACTCGGGAGCTTTTGAAAGGTACGGCCTTCAGGCCATACATAACTGCTTGAAAACTCGATCGGCTTTAGCCGCTGAGGGAACTACCTTGCCAACGATATTTTCAGCCCTGCGCGCCGAGGATATTACGAAAACCGAGGAATGGAAATGACCGGATCGGAAGTCGTTGTGTCACGGGCCGCTCGTGCCACAGTTTGTGCTTTCTTCTCTGCCCTCCTTATTTCACCAGCGTTTCTTCTAGCCGACGCGAACGCCGGCCATCGGGAATTCGACAGCATGTGCTCCACCTGCCACGGCGGTGATTTGATGGGCGGAGAAATGGGACCTGCGATAGCATTTCGGCTGCCGAGAATGGACGATCAGCGGGTCACGACCACGATCCACCAAGGCCTGCCAGGCGGAATGCCGCCCTTCCCCAACATCATGGGCAGCGATCTCTCAAATTTGCTGGAATTTCTCCGTTCCGCCCAGATCACGCACCGCCCTGCTCCGGTAATTCGAAGAACAGTCGAGACTACGGATGGGCAGACGCTCGAGGGACAAGTCCTCAGCCAGAGTGCCGAAGATCTCGAGCTGAAGACCAATGATGGCGCCATCCATTTGCTGCGATCGAGCCAAGGCAAATGGCGCCCGGTAACTTCGCAGACGAACTGGCCGACCTACAACGGCAGCCTCGACGGCAACCGCTACACCAGTCTCAGCCAGATCGACAAAGGAAACGTAGCCACCCTCGCGCCAAAATGGATCTTTACCATGCGCGATGTCTCCTCGCTCGAGACTACACCGGTGGTCGTTGACGGAATAATGTACGCCACCAGCGCTAACGAGTGCTACGCGCTCGATGCCGGCAATGGCAGGGAGCTGGCATTTCAGCCGGCCCCGGACCCAGGGCCTGGTCGGCAACGCTGCCGGAGGGTTTAATCGCGGCGTGGCGGTGGTCGGCGAGCGCCTGTTTATGGTGACCGATAACGCGCATCTGCTGGCGCTGAATCGGCTGACCGGAGCTCTATCTGGGAAACAGAGATGGCGGACTGGCATCAGAATTACAACGCCACTTCCGCGCCTTTGGCGGTTGGCAATCTGGTGATTTCGGGCACCGCGGGCGGCGAGCAGGGGGCGCGCGGTTTTGTGGCTGCCTACGATCAGTCCAATGGCAAAGAGGTGTGGAGGTTCTGGACGGTGCCTAAGCCGGGTGAACCGGGCTCCGAAACCTGGAAGGGCAACGCCATTGAGCATGGCTCGTCCGTTGCCTGGTTCACCGGTTCCTACGACAAGGAGCTCGACACGTTATATTGGCAAACCGGAAATCCGGGCCCCGATTACAACGGCTCAGAACGCGAGGGCGACAATCTTTACTCGTGCTCCATCCTGGCGCTCGATCCCAAGACAGGAAAACTCAAGTGGTACTATCAGTTCTCTCCCCACAATGTTTACGACTGGGACGCGACAGAACCGGCCATTCTGGCGGATGCGAATTGGCATGGTCAGCCTAGGAAACTCCTATTGACCGCGAACCGCAACGGCTTCTTCTACGTGCTCGACCGCACCAACGGCAAATTGCTTCTGGCGAAACCGTTTGTAAAGAAGCTGACTTGGGCCAAGGAAATTGGAGCGGACGGAAGACCGGTCCTGAACCCGGTCGAGAAGTTCGGCCGCGGCATCAAGGTCTGCCCTTCACAGGATGGCGCCTCGAATTGGTATTCAGCCTCCTACCTTCCGTCGACCGAACGATACTACGTCCAAGCGGTTGAGAAATGTACCGTCTTTATCTCATCCCCCGACCAGTGGCAAGCCGGGCGGGGATATGAGGGAGGCGCCTCTCGTCCGGTCCCGGGCGAAATTCCGCAGAGATTCCTTCGCGCCATCGATATTCAAACCGGAAAGATTGCCTGGGAGCTGCCGGAAGACGGACCGGGCTACACCTTCGGAGGTGTGCTGGCGACCTCTACCGGCCTGATTTTCTTTTGCGATGACAGCGGAATGTTCATGGCTGCCGACGCAACCGACGGAAAACCGCTCTGGCATTTCGAAGCAAATCAGTCCTGGAAAGCCTCTCCAATGGCCTATCAATTCGACGGCAAACAACTCATAGCCATCGCCTCCGGTCAGACGGTGATGGCGTTTGGTTTGCCGCAATAGGGTTTTCCCACATCTGGCGCAAAGAGCGCGCCAGATATGGGGCACCCTCGATTGGTGGCCGTTTTGGATCCATACTTCAAGCAGATCCAAGGGGATGAAAATCGGGCGAGGAAGGCTTGATTGGCTATTACACCTACTTTGTCATCTCGACCGGAGCGAAGCGGAGTGGAGAGATCTGCGGTTTTCCCACATCTGGCGCAAAGAGCGCGCCAGATATGGGGCACCCTCGATTGGTGGCCGTTTTGGATCCATACTTCAAGCAGATCCAAGGGGATGAAAATCGGGCGAGGAAGGCTTGATTGGCTATTACACCTACTTTGTCATCTCGACCGGAGCGAAGCGGAGTGGAGAGATCTGCGGTTTTCCCACATCTGGCGCAAAGAGGGCGCCAGATATGGGGCACCCATAATGATTTTCGACAGAGCAGAGCGAAGCGGAGTCGAGATGACAAATATAGATCTGTTACCGGCCGACGCAAATCTACTTCCCTTGGATCGTATAGGTGTGGCCGCCTTCAATAGAAAACTGCAACGCAAACCTTTCCCATGCAGCCGTAACCTGGTGATGAGTTGTCTGGTCGACCACTTTAGCTTCATGCAAGTGCGCGGTCTCTAATTCAATAGTCACGTCGCGGTTCTCTTGCGCGAGAGCGAAGACCTCCTTTGCCTGCCCGGATACCGGATATATTCTCGCCACCAGCTTATTTTGGTTTCTCTCCAGAACAATGCCGGCGCCGCCAACAAAGAGCGGCGTCTTCCCCACTGGGAGCGGGAAATCCGGCAAGAGCCTGCCTCCGGTGTAGAGTTTGCCGGTATCGTAGTCCATCCACTTCCCGGCAGGCAGATAGACATCCCGAGTGGATGCGGTGGCGTAGTCGTCGCCATAGAGTGGAGTCGCAAGTAAGGAATCGCCGATCATCCATTCGTAACCGCGAACGCGATCGTTTCCGCGGCCATAAACGTTAGGGTCACCGGGAAAGGCGACCGGAAGCGGAGTCATCGGCCAGGGATATCCGTCCTGAGAAAAACGAACGCCCTGGGCATAGAAATAAGGCTGCAGGCGTCCGTGAAGTTGCGCCGCGGCGAGCATCACATCGCCAACCTTTTTGTCGGAAAAAGACCACGGCGGCTCGCCCATCGACATCGAACTGTGCAGCGATGCCCACTGCGCGTTGCGCATCATATAAGTGTTCATCCGCGCAGTGCGGTTGAGCGCAAAATGATTTTCCCCGAAGGTGCCCCCTACAATGTCGGGATAAACCAGCGGAAAGCCCGAGTAGGCAAACGCAAGCGCATTGACCGGGCCGCGATCCTGGTCCTGATTGTAATTAAAGTCGTTGATGCGCTCTAAGTCTCCGTCGGAGGAGAGATAACCATTGCGCTCAATGATATCTTTCCCTTCTTGCATCAGCCGGTTGTTTGTCGGATCGATTTTATCGTCGCGCAGGTCATATCCGCCGAAGCCGTAATAGTCCTCTTTGTATCCATCGATGCCGAATGCGTTCCAGCGATTTACCAGAGCAATATACCAATCGAGCGCAGCCGGATTGTGCGCGTCGAGCAGGTAGTAGGGCATCTTGGGCCAGCTTCCACGAAAGACTTGGGGCTTGCCGTCCTTTTCGAGGAAATATCCCTTTTGCACTCCCTCGGCGGCGAAAGGGCCATTGGTGATAAAGCAGATCCGCAGCCCTAGAAGCACCTTCAAATTCCTTTGATGGAAATGCCGGGTAAGCTCCCGCAGGTCCGGATACTTCTGCTCATCGACCATGCCAAAGCTCGTCGTCTCGTGAAAACGATCCTCCGCAGGCCAAAATCCGGAACCGATAACCAGCCAGCGCAGCGGATAACCGAGCGCCAGATAGCGGTCCACGCTTTCGGTAACCGTCTTCTGATTCGTGTTCCAGCCCAGGGCGCCGAATGCTTCCCACCCCACTCCGAATATCTCCTCCTTCGGCCGCATCACCGGATATCCTGCCGCGATGCGAGCCTTGCGGTACTCACTGTAGATTTCGTGCGGCGTTCCGGCAAAATAAAACATATTCAGAGTGGAGCCCGCATGGACCACTCCTTGAACAATCTGTGTTTTGGAGGTGTGGACGATCTTAGTTGTTGGGTCTATCAAGAGAACAGCAAATCCTTGTCGGGGATAGAGGATGAAGTTGCTCACCAGGCGCGATATGCCTTGACCGGATAGGAAGTGATCGTCCTCGAATCCGGTAACGTCGGTATTGTAAGGAGGCCGCAGCACCGCCTGGTCAGCGAGACCGAAAGCAGGCGCTGCGCCGGCTGTCTGAAAGCGGACCTCTTCGCCGGTCTTTGGCAGCGTCATATGTAGCTCGGCTCGATGCGCTATCAGCGTGACCTCCAAACGCGCGGTGTCGCCGTTTTCCGCCCTAAGTTCGAAGGTGCACGTGCTTTCTCCGCATTCCTTGGGTTGGCTGGCGGTCAGCGGCTGGGAGTCGAGAAGAATTCCCGCCTGCGCATCGGCTCCCACAACCTGCCTGCGGCCCTCAAACAGGGCAAAGCGGAGCGGCCGGGATTCGATCCGCATTTCCAAAGATCCGGAGCGCAGCACGGTTTGCGAGCGCATGACAGGCGTCACCAACAATAAGGCGATCGCATATAGAACCATTGTGACGAATCTCATAAAGGCTTCCCTCGTAGTGCTCCACTCCTGGGTGTTTCATTTAATTTGTCATCTCGACCGGAGCGAAGCGGAGTGGAGAGATCTGCGGTTTGTGTGTATCACTGCGGATCCCCGTATTCCGCTCTGGTCTCACTCGGATGTAGGAAACCGCAGATCTCTCCACTCCGCTTCGCTCCGGTCGAGATGACAAAGGAGCCAATCTACTGCCGGACAAACTTCACCATGCTGGTGCGCGTGCAACCCACTCCCGAGTTCGCGTTGTTCAGGGAGCCGCCGGATCCAACAGCAAATGGATAGCTGCCCAGATCAACCCAACCGTCTCCTCCGGTTTTGAAATCGACTGTTTTTGTGGCGTTTCCGCCGGCGTGCAGCACCGTCAACCGGGCCGCCGGATCGGATTTGTCATCTGCAACCCGATAGACCTGTACGTCGTAATTACCGGCCTGAAGGATAGTTGGAGTGTAAGTCGCGGAGGCCCCGCCGCTGCACGAAGCCCGGCTGGGAATACTCGAGTATCCGGCCAGAGAGCTGTCTTCCCAACCCTTTCCGTACTCGACGTATCCCGGCTCCTTATCGCCGATGTAATAATCGCGAATATAGAAGGCTACATCCGCGAAGCTAACCGGCGACGGTTTTATGACTGCGATACCGGAGCTATATCCGATTGCCGTGAGCCAGATATTCAGCGGATCGTGCCGATACTGGGTTGGCGGGTAAGGCTGGCTGCAAATCTTAAAACCGTCCAGATAGTAGGTAATCTCCTGCTCCGTCCACTCCAGGCCGTAGGTGTGATAGGCGCCGGCAGTGCTGTAGCCCGGCCTGTAGTTTGCATTGCACCGCTTGCTTGCGACCATTGCGCCTTTGGACCATTCCAGCCTGCCCATCGAGATAACTTCCGGCATGGCTGAATTGATTTCGAAATCGTCAATCTCCGTATATGCCTCCGGAGCATAAGTAGTGGCTCCGTCGCCGGCAAACATCCAGAAGGAGCTATGCCAACCGGGATTTACAGTAGTCTTGGCCCGCACCTGAAAATAGCCATAGCGAAAGGATGCTTTGCTCACGATGCCGCCTCCGGTAAATTGCTGGCCGCCGAAGTCCTGCTGCCGCAGAGCGATATTCATGTGACCGAGAGAATCGACACTGACGTTGGCCGGGAGCTGAGCACTCTTTGCCTTGATGTCGGTGCGATAGTTCCATTTGGTGGCGTCGAGAACACCGCCATGGAAATTGTCGCTCCATTGAAGCACATATTTCGGAGGCGGACCCGGCTCCGCCCGTACGGGCACGCTGGCCCAAAGAAAGCAGGCCAGCATGAGCAGCAATCGGCTATCAAACGATATGCGGGACATAGATGGAATATCCTTCTCTATTACTTGATAAGTCAGGCAGTTATTGTTGAAGCAGGCACAACCCCGGCCTGCTTCGCTAAGCCAAAGAGACGGTTCAACCCGGCCAGATACGCACGATCGCGCTCCGCTGCTTCGATCAGCCTGGAAGCTCGGCCCATTTGTTGCAGTCTGCGTTGCCATGCAGACGTCAGGACGGATGGGCCAGCCAGACAAATTGAGCTTGCTTCAGCGAAGGATTTGTCATTGTGGAGCGCGAGTGATTCCACTTCAAGAAACGCTCCCAAGAGAAACGACAGGCGCTCGTCCGGAGTGCCTTGCCCGGCTTGTTCCAGCAAGCGCACGCCGAACAAAGCGCGGCTCAGGCCGGAGCGCGCCGCCTCTTGACTGCCCCGCTCCACCCATTCCTCATGCAGAATGGATGGCATGGTTTGAGGCAGGGCCGACGCGAGCATGGTAGACGTTTGCACGGCATGGATGAGTTCGCCGGTGAGCGCGGTTCGGCTGCATGCAATCCGCTTCTGCTCGTCAATCTGTATCCACTTCCAATGCGATCCGAGGTTCAATAGGGCTGCCCCCGGCATCGAGTTGTCCGAGAGACATCAACCCGATCGCGAGTGTCTCTTCTCCCCGCATTACGTCCGAGCGCAGCACAGCGTTTATACCCGAGGCTGTTGACCCGGTTCGAACCCCGGGGATCAGGAGCAACTCGATGGGTTCGCGAAAGCCTGCCGCAGACCGCTGCATCTTTTGCGCCAGCTCTAGTGCGCTTACGGGAGCCGGGAGATGGGGAATCTCATGCAGTCCCTGCCCCGATGTGATCATGCCCGCGCCGGCCGCGCACTTTGGCATGGTTCGCAAACCCGCCTGCCGGGCCATTTCACCGCTCCGGGAAATTAGGTCTTGTAGCTTTTCCGCCAGCTGGCGGCGCGAAGCTCCACGCGCCACATCGCGAACGCCAAAATCGCCCCCGGCATGGGACCAGACACGGTCTCCTTCCGTCAGCCAGACCCGGCAGCGGGTTGTGCCCATTTCGATGCAGTAGAGCGGCTCCACTGAAGTCATGACTGGTTCGCTCCTGCGTTCATATCGCCTCCCCGATGAGTTGAAGCCGCGGTGTTTCCTGGCGAATCCGCCAAATCAAGAGCAGCGCAATGGGATGCAGCACTCCCATGGCGGCGAACAACGCGAAGTAGCCTGAGGCCTGCAGCACATGCGGGATCAGCTCGATTGCGAGAAGACCGCCTACACCGCTGCCCGCGGAGATGAATCCAAACGCGGTGCCTAGTTTGGCCTTAGGGAACAGATCGACGGCAACCGCGGTCAGGGTGATCATCCAGGTCAGGTGCGCGAAGGCGATCACGGCCGCGAAGGCCGATGTCCACAACACCTGATGAGCTAGGGCGACCAACGGGCTGAGGGGCAGCAGACAAGCCGCGGCGGTCATTACTGTCCTGCGCGCGCGTAGGATCGGGAGGCCGCGGCGTATCAACCATCCTGAGGCCGAGCCTCCGGCAATTGCTCCAATATCCGCCGCTAAGTAGACTACCCACGCCGTGCGCCCGACCTGAGAGAGCGTCAGGTGGCGCGCATCGCTTAAGAACTTGGGATACCAGAAGAGATAGAAATACCAAACCGGATCGGTGATAAGCCGCGCCACCAGGAGCAGCCAGAGGTTTCTCGTGCATAACAGCTCCCGGACAAATCCGCCGGTCGCCGCCGGTTCTTCCGCAGTCAACCCAGGCGATTCACGGAATAGGAAGAGCCAAGGCCCCACCCAGACAAGACCCATCAAGCCGGTTACCACGAAAACCGATTGCCAGCCATATCTACCGGTCATGGATGCGATCAAGGGAGGTGCGATGGCTGCTCCCAGTGTGGCTCCCGAGGTGTAAATGCCGATCGCGGTCCCCCGCTGTTCCGGCGGGAAGTACTGCCCTACTGCTTTGGGCCCAACGATCCATACGCCCGCTTCTCCCAGTCCGAGGCATAGGCGGCTCACTCCCAACATCAGCGGTGAATGTACGAATGGCGGCAGCATCTCCGCCATGGACCACCACGTCATCAGAATGGCCATGCTCGCGCGCACGCCGAGCCGGTCGCAGAAGGGCCCGGCAAAAGCATATGCAACCGTGTAGGAGAGAAGAAAGGCAAAGACCACGTGGCCGTAGGCATAGTCATTCATGCCGAAAACATGTTGAATGGTTGTCGCGAGGATGGAGAGGCTCTGACGGTCGATATAGTTGATGATTGTGGCCAGCAGCAGCAGGCCCACGATCAACCACCGTCTCTCAAATAAAACTCCCGTCATTTTCCGGAGCCCTTCGCTTTGGCTAAGTCCCGTGAGGGGCGACTGAATCATTCCACCTTGAAATGGGCTTTACAGCCCGCGGAAAAACTCGGGGGCTTTGAAGGGTACGGCCTTCAGGCCGTACGTAAGCGATTGAAAAGTCGATCGGCTTTAGCCGCTGAGGGAACAGTTTTCGCACTCTCTTCAACCTTCTTCCGCAGCCTGTTTAGCGCTCGTGTTTCCTGACACCAGCGCTAAAGCGCATGATTCTTGAATTACTCCTGCCAGCGGCGGGCCAGCAAAGCCGCGCCATCGACTACGGAAACCGTCCCGGTAATAAAAGCGGCTTCATCCGAGGCGAGGAACAGCGCAAGGTTAGCTACATCCTGCGGCGTGGCAAAGCGTCCCAGCGGATGCCTCCGAATATTGTTGGCGCGAGCTCGCTCGGGGTCCGGCGTGTGGTCGAAGGAGGCCTGAAGCATTGGCGTGTCCACCGAAGCGGGACAAATGCAATTCACGCGAATTCCGTTCTCCGCCTGTTCCAGGGCCACGGTACGGGTCAAGGTGATGATCGCGCCTTTGGACGTCGCATAGGCGGCCATCCCGGGAGCGCCGACAATGCCCGTGATCGACGCATTGTTCAGGATGACTCCGGCTTTTCGCGTGATCATCCCCGGCAGAACAGCTCTGCAGGTGTAGAAGATGCTTTTCAAATTGACCGCTAGAACGCGGTCCAGTTCCTCATCGGAGATTGCCGCCGCGGCCGCCAGCGATGTGATTGCGGCGTTGTTATAAAGGATGTCTATCCGCCCCAGCTGCCGCTCCGCCTCGCTTATGCACCTGTCCACTTGGCTTGATTGGGATACGTCTGCAGTAAAGGCCAGCGCAAATCCTCCCTTTTCCCGAACCTCGCGCGCACTTGCTTCCGCAGCCGCGGCGTTGATGTCGACAATAGCAACGCGTGCCCCCTCCTCTGCAAACCGGATAGCGGCCGCCCGGCCAATGCCGCTGCCTCCTCCGGTGATGACCGCCGACTTGTTGGCTAGTCGCACGCAAAGCCTCCTGAATGCGCGAAGCTACGGCAGTTTAGGAAATGGTGTAGACCGAAGCCACTATCGCCAAGCCGACGCGACCATCAGGGAGCGGCGGCCTCGAGCAAATTGGAAAAGACCACGGTATTTCTTAAACTGCCTTAAACTCTCGGTCCGCCGCTAAAAGAGCACCTTCAGCGCCACTTGCAGCGCGCGCGGATTTAAATCCGAGGTAATTGTGCCGAAGGATCCGCTGGCGTTCAGGCCGTTGCTCCCCGGCGAAAAGCTCATGCCCGGTAATCCGAAATTTGGATGGTTCAAGGCATTGAAGGCTTCGATGCGAAATTGCAGGGCGAGATTCTCGTGGATCTGCGTCGTCTTGAAGGCGGAGAGATCGAGATTGATAAGTGCAGGTCCGCGTACGCTCGGCAGCGAGCGGGGAACGTTGCCATAGGTATAGAGCGGAGGGTTGACAAAGGCTGCTGTATTGAACCACTCGGCTTTATCCCCGTGCGCCAGCTTCGGCGATACGCCAGGCACGAAATTAGGACGGGTCGCAGTATTATTGTTGGCGCCGGTGATAGTGAGCGGAGTTCCGCTTTGCAAAAGAGAGATGGCATTCAACTGCCAGCCCCCGATCAGGCCATTGACCAACCCACTTACATTCGCCGCGTAGCTCTGAGCATGCCCGAAAGGAAGATTGTAGAGCAGGCTGATGCTCGCCCGCTTCGACACATCTGTTGGATCGATCCCATATTCTCCAAGGCGATTGTAGCTGTTTTGCGGCGTAGTCACGCCGGCCTGGGTCACCCCGTTGAAGTTCACCGGAGTGGCTATGCCGAAATCGAGCAGCTTGCTGATGGTGTAGTTCGCCAGAAGCGTCAATCCATTGCTGGAGTGGCGTGTGACGTTAATCTCAAGTGAGTCACCGTGGAAGACGCCGTCGCGCGGACTGTAGGCCGTAATCGAGGCATAGTACGGATACGGAAGCAACGATTGAGCTCGCGTGATAGTCGCAGCTCCCAAAGACCCAGGAACCCGGCCGGCATACGGATTTGGGACCAGGTCCTGAAGCTTGGTCCCAAGCGCGAGGTACTGCGGGTTAAGCTGATTCAGGTTATATCCTCCCGCAACCATATTAGTTCCATGATTGTTCAGGTAGACGGCCTCGACCACGATCCCCTTCGGCATTTCTCGCTGGATGGCAAAGTCAACCTGCTGCGACATAGGCGTGTTGCCCCGCGGCGCCTGATAGCTGGCGGACTGCCCAAGAAAACCGTCCGCGCCAAGCTTGGCTCCCTGCGGCTGGATTGGCGCGCTGGGAAACCCGGAGGAAAGCTGATTGGTAGCGAAGTTTGTATTGTTTCCCGGCGGGTTGTAATTAGTTGTCGTCGCCGCAAATGCGTTGGTGCTGCCAAAGAATAGCGTGTTGAACAAGCTGACGTAGTAGATGCCGTAGCCGCCGCGCACAGAAGTACGCCCATCTCCGAAAACATCCCATGCAAAGCCGATGCGCGGGCCGAAATCGTGGTAGTCGTTCTTTGTAAACGAGCGGGGTGCGCCGTTCACCCCGGCATATTGCGTGGCCCCAAGAAGACCGGAGACCGGGCTCACGATATAGGGGTTGAAGTTGCTAATGCCATTTTTCTGCTCCACCGGCTCCGATTGATAGTCATAGCGCAGGCCGGCATTGAGGGTAAAGCGGGGCGTCACCTTCCAGTCGTCTTCGACATATGGGCTGATCGAAAAATTGCGATCTCCGGTGCCCTCAGTCAAAACCACTTCCGAGGTCGACACTTGGCCGAGCAAAAAACTTGCATAGCTGTTTCCCGTTCCCGAAGGCGACTGCGGATTTCCTGTGAGAGCGCCGGTGAAATTAAATAAGCCGGAGGGATATGAGGTCTGGGAGTTGGCCCCGCGGTTCAGCCGCCAATCCAGGCCAAAACGTATATTGTGGGCTCCTTTGAGCACCGTTACTGTGTCTGTTATCTGAGGATTGGTTGCGGCGCGAAAACCAACCGTGCCCGTCCAGGAAGGAAGACCGTTCCCGCTGGGCGTAGGGAAAACAGTGGAAGGAACATTGGAGGGAAAACCCAGCTTCTGCGGCCAGTTTCCGTTATAACTGGCCAGGGTGAAAGGAAAACTCGTGCGATTCGCGGCCAGCCGGAATTCGTTGATCAGGAAAGGGGAGAAGGTGTAAGTATCGCTTAGAATGGCGCTCTGGTTGACCAGGTTGTCGTAACGATAGGCGACTTCGGGAGCCGTCAAGTAAGAAGCGATGGAGCCGCCTTGGTCCGTGTAATGATTGAAATAGGCATAGCGCAAGAATGCGCTTTGATGGCCGGAGATACGGTAATCGATGCGGCCCATGGATTGCCGCATCTGGCGATGATTAGGAATCACCGCCTCAAAGTTATTTGCCTGAGTTAGGGTGTTGGTGGGCGGGCGATTCGGCTCAGGATAAATGGCATTCTGAATGGCTAGGGCAACGGGGTCAAGCGGGGTGTTAATGATATTGCCCGCAAAGGGGCTGCGCACATATCCAGCGCCGGATGGATTAGGACGCGTGGTCGCGGGATTGTAGATGGGTATCAACGAACCATTGGTTCCATAGAGCTGGGAAAAGTTTCCCTGGCGCTCCAGCAGCGTGGGAACCGTTCCGACTGTAACGGTTGAGGCTATGTAACGAAACTCCTCGTAGTTAGCAAAGAAGAATGCCCGGTTGCGGACAATCGGTCCTCCGACGGCGGCGCCGAATTGGTTATAGCGCAGCTCAGGAATGCGAGCCGTCGGAGACAAAAAGTAATCGCGCGCATCCAACGCGTTGTTGCGCAGGAATTCATAGACGGTTCCATGCAAGGAATTGGACCCCGACTTGGTCGCCATGTTGATGATGCCGCCGCCGGTAAAGCCATACTCTGCCGGCATCACTCCGGTCATCACATTGAACTCTTGTATCGTGTCCACGGCCGGATTGATGCTGATCTCGCCGGTGTAATCGATGAGGTTATTGGCTCCGTCGAGTAAATTTCCATTCAGCGCGCTCGGTCCGTTGTTGATCACGATGGAGGAAAGCAGCGTTCCACGGTCGGCAAAACCCTCATAGTTCGGCGCCCCCGGTCGAGCGGACCCCAGGAGTGATGAGCACCAGCGCCAACGCATTGCGGCCGTTCAGCGGCAACTCTTCCACCGGACGGTCTTCCACTACCGTGCCTACAGTCGCTGTGGTCGTGTTCATCGCCGGCGCCAAGGCTGTTACCTGCACGGATTGGTTCATGGTCCCTACCTGGAGAACGAGGTTGATCGCAGGACGGCTGCCGATTTCGAGAATAATACCGGACTGCACCGTGCTCTTGAAGCCGGGATGGCTGGCCGCGACCGTATAGCTGCCGACGCGCAACGCTGGAGTGGTGAAGTTTCCATCGTTGTTCGAGACCAGCGATAGATGCTCGCCGGTCGCTACATTTTGGACATCGATCGCCGCTCCGGGGACCACCGCCCCGGTAGAGTCGTGGACACTCCCGGTAATGATGCCGCCTTCAAGTTGAGCGAGGGCGGGTCTTAAGGACAGGATCGCCAGAAACAACAATATTTCGAGCTTGAAACTGACTCTATGCATCTCTCCAACCTCGGCCTTCTGGAGCATTTCTCTTTGTCGCTATGGCTTGCGAAATTTGCTGTATACGGCTTTGCACAGCGCAAAAAGCCTGCGTAAACGCGGCGCCTTTCAAATGTCCCGGCAAAGCGATGCTCCGCCGGCGATCAATGTAGTCTGGCAATACTTTAAATGTCAAGTCTGAAATTTCAGATTTTCTATTCTTCTGCCCGTTTCCTGTGTATCATGGTTTCCGCCGGCCCTTTAGGCCAGATCGACAGTGAGGCGACTCGAATGAAACTGACCAGGGTAAAGCGGGAGCGCGCCAGCGATAGCGTCTTCAACATCCTTCGCGAAAGCATTCTTGACCAGACCTTCCTTCCCGGCCAGCGATTGAACGTTAAAATGCTGGCGGAAAAGCTGGATGTCAGCCTCACTCCGGTCAAGGATGCAATTACCAGGCTGGTGGTCGAAGGACTCATCGAGCTGAAGCCGCGCAGCGGCACCTATGTTTCCCTTCTCTCTCCCGAAGACGTGGAAGAAACCCTCGCCATACGCCGCGCCCTGGAATGCCTGGCTGCGGAGACCGTCACGCAAAACATCTCCCGCGACGATCTTGCCTGGTTTGAGGAGGCGCTCGGATATCTGGAGCGTACAGAGAAAGACCGCCAGCAGCACGAAAAGCGGAACAGCGAATTTCACCTTAGGCTGGTGGAGCTCTCGGGAAACAAAACCCTGATCGAGATCTATCGCAGCCTCAACGCGAACATGAAGGTTGCCCGCATCCACTACGCCAGCAACAGTTGGATCGACCGGGTGCCGGCGGAGCGGCTGGAGCATCGCAAGATCATGGAGGCCCTGAAATCGAGAAACACCCGGGCGCTGCAGCGGGCTCTCAATGAGCACATCCTGCGAGCTTCCGCCGTTCTGGTCAACGACCTCAAGCGCAAGCAGCCCTCCGATTCTGGAAAGAGGCCTTAAGTGCGGCTGGCAAGGATAGACACCTTCGCGGTCCGAGTTCCGCGCGATTCGGCGGCGGCACGCGGGGGACCGGTTCTCCCGCGGCGCTTCAGTCCGCCGCCGGCCGTTATTCCCTGGCCGACACCTATGGAACGGTTTACTCGCGCGACATTGAAACCATGCTGGTAAAACTCACCACTGCCGATGGCGCCATCGGCTGGGGAGAAGCGCAAGCGCCGGTTGCCCCGGAGGTTGTGCAGGAGATCGTTCACCATCTCTTCGCTCCCCTGTTGTTGGAGAAAACCTGCAGCTCTCCGGTCGCCATTCGCCAGATGCTCTATGACGCAATGCGGGTCCGTGGACACTTCGGAGGCTTCTATGTCGACGCGCTGAGCGCGATCGATATCGCTCTGTGGGATCTTGCCGGAAAAGCGGCTGGGGTTCCGGTTTACCGCCTGCTCGGCGGCCCGGTAAGCAGGTCGCTGCCGGTCTACGTCTCCGGGCTTATTGGTGGAACGCCTGAAGAGCAGATCCAATCCTTCGAGCACCATCTGGAAAACGGCGTTCTTGCTTTCAAGATCTTTATGGCGCAGGAGCCGTCCGATTGCCTTGCGCTGCTGCGAGAGCTTCGCAGCCGTGCCCCGGTAAAGCTCTTCGTGGATGCTCTCTGGCGTTTGAATAGCAAGACTTCCCTGCGCTTTGCCCAGGAATTAGCCGAATACAACGTGGAGTGGCTGGAGGCGCCGTTAGCCCCGGAAGATATTTCAGGCCACCGAGCCCTGGCCCGGCTTTCCCCTGTCCGCATCGCCATCGGAGAGAGCTATCGCACCAGATTTGAACTTATGCCCTTTTTCGAGGCTCGCGCGCTCCATGTCCTGCAGCCCGATATAGGCCGCTGCGGCATAACCGAAGGAAATCATCTGGCCAGCTTGGCCGAGAGCTACCAGGTCTCCATGGCGCCGCACATCAGTATCGGGTTAGGGCCGCAGATTGCCGCAGCTTTGCATTGCGCCGCCTGCTGGACCAATCTGGAATACGTGGAGTGCAATCCGCAGGTCTACCGGATCGCAGAACGTTTTCAGAGCATCCCATTCGAGTTGTCGGCAAATACTGTCGAGGTCCCGGAGAACCCGGGCTTGGGCATTGAAATGAATGAAGAGGAGTTGGCAAAGTTCAGCCGCGTCAAGTGCACGTGTGCCTAATGTGTTTCGTCAATTTTGGAGAACGGAAATTGAAATCCTTGCATGGAATCATACCCATCGCGGTCACCCCGTTTCACGAAGACGGCAGAGTCGATTTTGAGAGCCAGCGGCGCCTGGTGCGGCACCTGATCTCCCAGGGAGTGCATGGTCTTGCCCTCTTCGGCAACGCAAGTGAGGGATACGCTCTCACTCAGGCTGAACGCGAAGAGCTGATGACCATAATCCTCCAGGAAGTGAACGGCAGAGTTCCGGTTGTCGTAAGCACAGGCCACACGGGAACGCTGGCCGCGGTGGAGATCAGCCGCGCCGCCGAGAAAGCCGGCGCCGATGCCTTGATGGTGCTTCCACCGTATTACTTCAAGCCGGACAGTCAAGGTGTCTATGACTATTTCGCCGCTATTTCAAAGGCTGTCACCATCCCGATCATGGTGCAAGACGCGCCATTGATGACCCAGATAGCGATGCCCGCCGCGCTGCTCGCGCGAATGAGCAATGATCTCGAGCATGTGCGCTGCGTTAAAGTGGAAGCGCCTCCCACCGCTCCTAAAATCACCGAGCTTCTGCAACAGGCAAAGCAGAGCGTTGCTCTCTTCGGCGGGCTGAACGGGAATTTCCTGATCGAAGAATTCGACCGCGGGGCGGTAGGCGTCATGCCGGGCAGCGATCTGTGCGCGATCTTTGTGCGCATCTGGGACGCCTATCAAAGCGGCAATCGCCCCGCTGCGCGGGCGCAGTTTCAAAGTCTGTTGCCATTGATCCGCTACGAGCTGCAGCCCGGCCTCGGCGTTTCCGTGATGAAACTCAACCTTCAGGCCCTGGGCATAATTGCCTGCGCCGCGGTTCGGGCGCCGACAAGATCTGTCGACTCGATCGGGATAAAAGAGGTGGAGGAGTTGCGGAAAGAGGCCGGTCTAACCGCTTGATGCCGTAGTGATGCCACATCGCAACTCCACCCAACCTTGTCACCTCGACCGAAGCGAAGAGATGGGGCACCCAGGCTTGATCGGCAACTCCGCCTACTTTGTCATCTCGACCGAAGCGAAACCGGGGTCCCCGGCAAGCGAAGCTTGCTGGGGTGGGAAGCGGAGTGGAGAGATCTGCGGTTTCTTAACTGTGACGAAATAGCGGCATCGGACTGCCCGGGGCTTGATCTCCAACTCCACCTACTTTGTCATCTCGACCGAAGCGAAGCGGAGTGGAGAGATCTGCGGTTCCTTAACCGTGACGAAATAACGGCATCGGACCGCCCAGGCTTGATCGGCAACTCCACTTACTTTGTCATCTCGACCGGAGCGAAGCGCAGTGGAGAGATCTGCGGTTTCTTAATTGTGACGAAATAACGGCATCGGACCGCCCAGGCTTGATCTGCAACTCCGCCTACTTTGTCATCTCGACCGGAGCGAAGCGGAGTGGAGAGATCTGCGGTTTCTTAATTGTGACGAAATAGCGGCATCGGACTGCCCAGGGCTTGATCTCCAACTCCACCTACTTTGTCATCTCGACCGAAGCGAAACCGGGGCCCGGCAAGCGAAGCTTGCTGGGGTGGGAAGCGGAGTGGAGAGATCTGCGGTTTCTTAACTGTGACGAAATAACGGCACCGGACCGCCCAGGGCTTGATCTGCAACTCCGCCTACTTTGTCATCTCGACCGGAGCGAAGCGGAGTGGAGAGATCTGCGGTTTCTTAACCGTGACGAAATAACGGCATCGGACTGCCCAGGCTTGATCTGCAACTCCACCTACTTTGTCATCTCGACCGAAGCGAAGCGGAGTGGAGAGATCTGCGGTTTCTTAACTGTGACGAAATAACGGCACCGGACCGCCCAGGGCTTGATCTGCAACTCCGCCTACTTTGTCATCTCGACCGGAGCTAACCCGCATTTCTCATGAGGTGTAGGCGAGGAGTAACGGTGGGGCGAAGAAAAGAGTAGCAAAAGGCCGCTGTTTTCAGGCATAACTGCGTTGTCTATGCGTAGTTGAATGCCCTGAAAAGGAGCAGCCTTTGATGACAGAGTGTACCCAGAAAACGTTCGCATTTACAGCCCATTTTTCGCGTCGCGTGGGGGCCGGGTTCACGGCCGGACAGGTTTCCAGCGATGGCGGAGCGCTGCTGTTGCGCGAGGTGGAGCGCAAGATCGACCTGCTGGGCCGGCTGGCCGGCTGCTTCAGCGACCGCCGCATGCCGTTGCTGGTCAAGCATCAACTGCCCCAGATGCTGGCGCAGCGCATCTATGGTCTGGCGCTGGGCTATGAGGACCTGAACGATCACGAGCAGTTGCGCTCGGATCCGCTGCTGGCGGTGCTCAGCGGCAGGCGCGAACTGGATGAGCCGCTGGCCGGCAAGAGCACGCTGAACCGGCTGGAGTTGACAGGCCGCAGCGGCCGCTACCACAAGATCAGCTACTCGCCCGAGGCGCTGGACCGGCTGCTGACAGACTTGTTTCTGGAGTCGCACGCCACCGCGCCAAAGCAGATCGTGCTGGATCTGGACGCGACCGACATCCCGCTCTACGGCCATCAGCCAGAGCGGTTCTTCCACGGCTACTACGACAGCTACTGCTATCTGCCGCTGTACATCTTCGCCGGCGACCAGTTGCTGTGCGCGCGGCTCAGGGCCGCCAACCAGGACGCGGCTGCCGGTTCGGTCGCGGAAGTCAGCCGCATCGTAACTCAGGTGCGCCAGCGCTGGCCCGAGGTACGCATCGTGCTGCGGGCCGACTCCGGCTTCTGCCGCGAAGAACTGATGGGCTGGTGCGAGTCCAACGATGTCGATTACGCCTTGGGGCTGGCGCGCAACCAGCGGCTGCGCAAGATCGTCGGCGCTGAGATGCATCAGGCTCACATCCTGCACCAGAGCAGCGGTGAAGCGGCGCGGGTCTTCACCCAATTCAGCTATCAAACCCACAAGAGCTGGTCCCGTCCGCGCCGCGTGGTGGCCAAGGCAGAGTATCTCGACAAGGGCGAGAACCCGCGCTTCGTGGTTACTTCCTTAACGGCTGACCAGTGGGCCGCGCAGGATTTATACGAGAAGTTCTACTGCGCCCGCGGAGAGATGGAGAATCGGATCAAAGAACAGATGTGCCTGTTTGCCGACCGGCTCTCCACCGGCGAAATGAAGGGCAACCAACTCAGGTTTTACTTCTCCGCGCTGGCCTACACGCTGCTGGAAGCGCTGCGACGCCTGGGACTGAAGGGCACTGCCTGGGCCCAGGCCCAGGTGGATACGATCCGCCTTAAGCTGCTCAAGATCGGCGCTGTCGTCAGGATCAGCGTGCGCCGCGTGCTGCTCCAACTTAGCTCGGCCTATCCCTGGAAAGACATCTTCGCCCAAGCTCACCACGCGCTGCGCTGTTGAGCAGCCGCCGCTGCTTGCCCCAACTCAGCTTCCACACTGGCCCAGGTCATCGCGCCTGCGGTGCCATGCGCAAAACCGCGCCGGCAAACTCCAACAGGCCATGACCCGTTGGAAATATCCCGACCGATCAGATCCACCACCCAAATCACCGCCCCGGTTCGTAAATCACACGCCAACCCGTCCTGCAAAGCAGTGCGTGTGAGAAATGCAGGCTAAGCGGAGTGGAGAGATCTGCGGTTTCTTAACTGTGACGAAATAGCAGCATCGGACTGCCCAGGCTTGATCTGCAACTCCGCCTACTTTGTCATCTCGACCGGAGCGCAGCGCAGTGGAGAGATCTGCGGTTTCTTAACTGTGACGAAATAGCGGCATCGGACCGCCCAGGCTTGATCTGCAACTCCACCTACTTTGTCATCTCGACCGAAGCGAAGCGGAGTGGAGAGATCTGCGGTTTCTTAACTGTGACGAAATAGCAGCATCGGACCGCCCAGGCTTGATCTGCAACTCCGCCTACTTTGTCATCTCGACCGGAGCGAAGCGGAGTGGAGAGATCTGCGGTTTCTTAACCGTGACGAAATAACGGCATCGGACTGCCCAGGGCTTGATCTGCAACTCCACCTACTTTGTCATCTCGACCGGAGCGAAACCGGGCCCCCGGCAAGCGAAGCTTGCTGGGGTGGGAAGCGCAGTGGAGAGATCTGCGGTTTCTTATCTCCATCCTTCGCTGAAGTCGGCTCAAGCAGAGTTCGCCTCAAAAATTTTGGGAAAGGACAAAATTTTAGGACAATTGAAATTTCTTTCTACACCCCAATTTCCATGCGGATCGCCTCCGCGATCCGGTCCGCATGTTCCCGCATCTGCTGTTCCGATTCCGCTTCGATCATCACTCGCGCCAGCGCCTCGGTCCCTGAGTAGCGCACCACCACGCGGCCTATCCCATTGAGATCGGTTTCCGCTCTGCGGATGCTTTCAACTACCGCCGGGATGCGATCCAGCGGCCGCTTCTCCCGCACAGGCACATTTACGATGACTTGCGGGAAGACCCGGAGGTCGCTTGCCAGCTCCTGAAAAGGCTTTCCGGAGCGGTCCAGCAGGTCAAGCAGCATCAGCGCCGTCAGCAGTCCGTCGCCGGTGGTGCTTCGCATGGAAAAGAGAATGTGGCCGGATTGCTCGCCCCCCAGCTTGGCATTATGTTTTTGCATGATTTCGAGAACGTATTTATCGCCGACCGGCGCGCGCAACATCTTAATGCCGCTCCTGCCGAGCGCGCTCTCCAGACCCATATTCGACATGGTTGTGGCAACCACAACGTTGCCGGTAAGCTCGCCCCTGGCTTGCATGTCGCGCGCCGTCACCAGCATCACCGCGTCCCCGTTAACGACTTGGCCCCTGGCATCGGCAAAGAGCGCGCGGTCGGCATCGCCGTCGAAAGTGATTCCCAGATCCGCGCCCAACGACTTGGTCTCCCTGGCGACGATCTCGGGATGGAGCGCGCCGCAATTGTCATTGATGTTGCGCCCGTCAGGCGTGACGTGGGTGAAAACAATCTCGCCGCCCAGAGTGGAAAAAAGTTCCGGAGCGATTGCGGCGGCGGCGCCATTGGCGCAATCGACGACAATCTTCTTGCCCTTCAGGTTAAGTCCGGGCGCCAGGTTGCGCAGGTATAGCTCGTACTCCCGGCGAAATTCCGGCGATACCATAGGCGGCTTGAAACTAGCCGTCTCAGGCACGAGCACGCTCTCTACCCGCCGAAATATCTCCGCCTCGATCTCCAGCTCCGCATCGTCCGGCAGCTTGTATCCGTCGCTGCCGAAGATCTTGATTCCGTTGTCCTGCCAAGGGTTGTGCGAGGCGGAAATGACCACGCCGGCGGCGAAGAGATGTTTATGGGTGAGATAGGCGACGCCCGGGGTAGTGATAACGCCGGCGTTCAACACCTCGGCGCCCTCGCTGGCGAGGCCCGCGGCGATCACCGCTGAGATCCAGCCGCTGGACTCGCGCGTATCCATGCCCAGCAACACCCTGGAAGAGGGGAAGGTCTTGCTCAAAAAATGGGTCAGCGCAACTCCCACGGCGAAAATCGTTCTTGAATCGAGTGGGGCTTCTCCGGCTATTGCGCGAATGCCGTCTGTTCCGAAGAGTCTTCTCATGCGTCTTGCTGGGGCTTCCTTTCAATCACGCGGCTGGTCACCGAGCCAGCTGCCAGCCGCGTGGTAAGCAAACTGCCCTCTGGGATGGAAAGGGCA
The DNA here is from genome assembly GCA_963705665.1 of uncultured Acidobacteriaceae bacterium. Taxonomy (GTDB): domain Bacteria; phylum Acidobacteriota; class Terriglobia; order Terriglobales; family Acidobacteriaceae; genus PALSA-350. The sequence continues at coordinate 111,799 of CAVPKQ010000009.1, forward strand.
TCTTTTATCAGGGCTCCAGCCTCATTGAAAACCAGGGCATATCCACGGTTCAGCACGGCTAAAGGAGAGAGCGTAGAGAGGAGAGACTCAGCGTTCAGCAGCAAAGCTTTCCGTTCAGCCATGAGGGCGCGCTGGGCGCGTTCGAGTCTTGTAGATTGCACGCCGAGCTGCTCGCGCGCCACGCGCATACGGTGGCTCACATCCTGGCGAAGCAGCCGCGACTCCAGTCTCTGCAAAATCTCCGCGGAGCTCCGGCACTGCCGTTGCCAGGCTGTATCCATGCGGTATTGCAGCTCGTCCAGGCGCTGCTGCCGCCGGGCCAGGGCGTTGCGCATGCGGGCGAATGCGGCCGGCGCGGAGATGCGGGCAAAGCTCTCATTGGCGCGCATGAGCGCATATCGGCAGGCATGGCGAGCGCGCCGCTCGAGCTGCTCCAGTCGCTCCTCGAGTTTGTGCTGAGCCTCGGTTAGCAGTTCGGCCGCGGCAGAAGGCGTGGGCGCTCGCAGGTCGGCCACGAAATCACAGATAGTGAAGTCGGTCTCGTGACCGACGGCGGAAACTATCGGCAATTCCGACTTTGCGATGGACCTGGCCAGCAGTTCACTGTTAAAAGGACTCAGGTCTTCGAGCGAGCCTCCGCCGCGCGCAATCACAATTACATCTACCGTACGCGCACGGTTAAAATATGCGATTCCAGCTGAGATCTCCGGAGCAGCCGCCTCCCCCTGCACCGGCGCCGGATAGATCTGCACATCCAGCGCGAAGTGCCTGCGTCCGGCGACATTCAGAAAGTCGCGGATCACCGCGCCTGCCGGCGATGTGACGATGCCAATGGAGCGGGCAAAAGCGGGCAAAGGCTTCTTGCGCTCGGCGGCAAAAAGTCCTTCCATGTGCAGCTTGGCCTTCAACTGTTCAAAGGCGACCTGCAATGAGCCTGCGCCAACCGGTTCGGCGAACTCCGCCACCAATTGCAACTGGCCGCGCTGCTCGTAGACGGAGACTCGCCCGCGCACTAGAATTTCAAGCCCGTCCTCGGGACGAAACCGCAGCAGCAAAGCCTGGCGGCGGAACAGCACAATCGGCAACTGCGCCTCGCCATCTTTGAGCGTGAAGTACAAATGGCCGGAAGGAGCGGGGCGAAAGTTCGAAATCTCGCCCTGCACCCATACGTCGGTGTACTCCTGCTCGATGTGGGTGCGGACTTCGCCGACAAGTTCGCCGACGGTCCAAACTCTTCGCCGGTTCACTTCAGGCCCAGGAAAAGCCAGTCCCATCTGGTACTGCTGCTCATCGGGATTGGGCACCAATTGCCTCCAGCCAATGTCGAGTCTAGATCATTTCACGCGTCTCTGTAGCGCCACTGTTTGTTGTTGTACCGGCGATGGGTACCCCAGGTCCCGATTCTGGGACCTGGGATTCTCCGGCCAACCACTAGCGATGAAAACGGGAGAGGAGATAGAAGACAATGGACAGCACGATGCTCAGTAAAATGGAGGTTCCCAGAGGGAAGTAGACCGACATATTCTTCCCGCGATAGGAGATATCGCCCGGAAGCCTGCCCAAAGGGAGACCGATCTTGCCCAGAATCAGCAGTAGACCGCCGGCGATAAGCAGGAGGAATCCCAAGCCGATCAGCAGTCTGCCTACAGCGTTCATCGGCTCAGTTTATTACGTTCCCGAGATCTATGTTTTTGCGGAAGGATCGGCGTCATTGGAGGGTATTTCTTTTTTAACCAGGCTGGACAATTCGTCCAGCGCCGCTCCAACCCGTTCAAGCTCGGCCCGGCTCAGTTTCACCGGCTGTCCAAAGGCTTCCTCCACCACCCTGGCTAAATCAGTGCCGCGAGGCAAGCCGAAGGTGCCGAGCACGCCCGCTAATTTGTGGGCCGAGTCGACAGCTCGCAGCCTGGCCGGCTCATCCAGTTCGCTCCGGAAAGCCAGCCTCTTGGCTTGCTGCAGAATCTCGACATGGCCCGCGACTCTTTCTTTGCTGCGCTGCCAGATAGCATTGATCATGGCGTGCAGGTTCTGTTGCGAATTCTTCGCCGGGCCCTCGGTATGGAGAGCGGAGCGCCGATGTGCTTGCTCGTTTGCTGGGGGATTATCGCTCATAACAGGCAAGTCAAGCGTCTTCACTCCACCCTAACACGTCGGAGATCTGGCTTGCCAAGGTTAAAGGGTCAAATGGCTTAAAGAGGATGGCCGCGACTCCCAATCCGGCGAATCTACGCTGGTCGGGACCCTGCACCTTGGCTGTCAAGAGCAAAACGGGTATGTGGGAGGTTTTTTGGTTGGATTTTAGCTTGAGGAAGGTGGTGGGCCCGTCCATCTCGGGCATCATTACATCCAGCAGGATTGCGTCCGGCTGTTCGCTGGATGCGCGTTCGATTCCCTGCTTGCCTGAGTTGGCGAGCACAACATCCCAACCGGCCACCGTCTCCAGGCTAAGAGCAGCCACTTGGCGAATATCGTCCTCGTCATCGATGATCAAAACACGGCGCGCCATGCGAATTCCCGATCCGCGTTCAAAGATTACTGGATGCTGCCCCGTCCCAGTGGAGTTTATCTTCGACGATCACACGGTATTGACGCAACATGGTAAGAACCAATATTTCGACATCCGGCAACTGCACCCGCGCCTTAGTCAGGAATTCAGTGGGTCCAAGCTGCAACTTCTTCCGTTCCGTTTCATTCAGATCCTTGGCGGAATAGACCACCAAAGGCAACTGTTTGAGGTCGTTCTGTTGACGCAGCCAGTCCACTACACCGAAGCCATCCCCATCGGGAAGAGCGAGATCGAGAATCAACAGATGGGGCCGCGATGTCAGGCATAGCTCGATCGCTTTTCGCCGGGTGGAAGCATGATAAACCTCGATCCCCGCGCGCTCGAAGGTGGCAAGGATAACCTTGGCCAGATCGGGATCGTCTTCCACCAGCAGCAGACGCGCAGGATCGTTGCCGGTTCGTAATACCCGCGAAAGCTCGGTCAGCAGCAATTCTTCTTCGAGCGGCTTCTGCAGCCAGGCATCCGCGTTCTCCTCAATCTCGGGATCGTTCAGCGCTCCGAAGGCGCTCAGCACGACCACCGGTATGGATGCTGTGCGCCGGTCGTCTCTAAGCTGCCGCAGCGTTTCCCATCCGTGAAGACCGGGGAGGCTGAGGTCGAGCAGGATGGCATCCACGCGAGTTTGGCGGGCAGTGGCGATTGCCTCATCTCCGCCCGAAGCCTCGAGAACGAAGTAGCCCTGATCCTTGAGCGACTCGGCCAGCATCCCTCGCGCCTCGGCCCCCTCATCGCAGATCAGTATGGTGGATTCGGCTATTGTTTCCGGGTGGTGGTCTTCCCCCTGATGCAGGCCGTCTCCCTCCCGCGTGAGAGCGGGTAAAAACATGCGGAAGGTTGAGCCCCGGTCGGCGTTTCGCTCCGCCCAGATACGGCCGGCGTGTTGCTGGACGATGGTACGGCAAATAGCCAGCCCCAGGCCGGTGCCCCCTTTCTGCCGTGAATCCGAGGCATCTACCTGCTGGAAGCGGTCGAAGATCGACTCCAGCTTATCCTTCGGTATCCCCCTGCCATGATCGATCACGCTCAGCGTGACCCCATCCAGAAGTCTTTCCAGCTTCACCGTCACTTGTGAGTATGGGGGCGAGAACTTGACCGCATTGCTTAGCAGATTGGTCATCACCTGTTGCAGCCGGTCGGTATCCGCTTCGATCGGCATCGGCTCGGAATCCAGCAGCAACTGTACTTTCGCTGCTTCCGCCATCGGTGTCATGCCGTCTATGGCCTGCCGCGCCAGTTCTTCAAGGCAGCATGGACGATAGGTGAGCGGCGCGCGGCCGGACTGCATGCGCTCCAGATCCAGAATGTCGTTGATGAGGCGAACCAGGCGGTCGGAGTTACTGACCGCTATGCGCAGCAGGTTGGACGCCTTCTCTCCTAACTCTCCCAGCAAGCCGGCCGCAAGCAGGCCCAGGGATCCGCGAATGGAGGTTAAGGGAGTGCGCAGCTCGTGGCTGACTGTCGAGACAAACTCGTCCTTCATGCGGTCGAGCGCATAGCGCTGGCTGATGTCGCGGAAGCTGAGCACGCTGCCCACGGCCACGCTGTGCTCGACCATTTGGGTGACGGAGAATTCAACCGGGAACGAGGCGCCATTCTTGCGGTAGAAGACATCCTGGCCGCTATTGCCTTCCTTCACCAGGAAAGCACGCCGTGTGCGGCATTGGTCGGAGCAGCTTTCCCGGTCTTTGCGCTCTTCATGCACTACCGAATGTACCGTGCGTCCGATCAGGTCAAAGGGTTGAGCGCCCAGCATGCTTGCCGCTGCAGGATTGACAAAGACAATGCGGCCGTTGGAATCGGTGCCGAAGATGCCGTCCGCGACCGAGTTGAGGATCGATTCCTTTTGACGGTTCAGCTCTTCCAGGCGGCTCTCCTGCGCCGAGCGGGCCATGAATTGTCCAATGGAGGCGCAGACCGTCTCCACTGTAGCCATCATTTCGGGGTCCTGGCGCTGCTTCTCGCGGCTGAAGAATTCGACCACCGCAATCACCTGGTTGCCGACGCGCACGGGAACGCCCCAGCCTGTGACCAGTCCATCGGCGACTGCGGCCGCGGTGCGCAAAAAGTTGGAACTCTGTTGCAGATCCTCGATCCAGCACGGGCTCTCGGCTGCCCAGATCTGACCCGGCAGGTCCTTGCCCTTTTCGATCACACGTCCAATGCTGTCCCGGTGAAACTCCGCGCAGGCGCATTCCGGCGCATACCATCCGGCCAGATAGCGGGTATGCTGGCCGCTGGAGACGAACCAAAGCCCAGCCATGTCAAAGCCCAGATTCGTTCCCAGGCATTCGAGCATAGCCGGCAGGGCCTCGTCGGATGTATTGGATTCACCCACCACCTGGCTCACCGCCAATTGCATCGCCAGTCTGCGCTCGCGCTGGTATTGGGCAGTTACGTCCCGGAAGATGCAGCGCACGGAAACCGGCTCTCCGCGGTCCTGGCGGCAGCTCAGGCTAGCCTCCAGCTCGCGATACATTCCATTCGCATCCTGCATGCGCAAATTCGCCCCGTCGATGCGCTCGCCGTGCAGCGCGCGCTCGAATAGAACGGCTGCCTGGCTCTGCATTTCCCGAGGGAAGGCAGCCTCGAAATTCAACAGGCTTTCAAAGGCGGTCGCGCTCTTTCCGAAGCATGCCTGCCAAGCCGGATTGACGTACAGATACTTGCCTCGCGGGCTGAGGGTGGCAATCATCTCCTGCGAGTTCTCGAACAGGTCGCGGTAGCGTTCCTCGCTCTCCCGCAAGGCATGCTCGGCTCGCTTGGTGGCGGTTAAATCGGTCGCGATCGCCAGCAATCCCGTCAAAGCGCCGTCGCTGTTGCGCACCGCCGAAAGGTAGACCATGGCGGGAAACGAACTTCCATCTTTGCGCCGGCACTGCAGCTCGAATCCGCGAACCCGGCTTACCGGAAAGCTGGTCACATACTGCGCGTAGTGCCTGAGTTGGCTGGAGACTCCGTTCAGCTCGAAAGCCGGCGCGCGTTCCAAACGCGAAACCAGAACCTGGCCGACGCGCTCCAGTTCGCCCTCGGGAAAGAGATCCTCGGCGCGCATGCGCCCCAAGACCTCGTTCACCCGGTAGCCCAGCATTCTTTCCGCGGCCGGATTAAAAATAAGAAGGTTGCCTTCAAGGTCGGTGGCGAGAATCATCGGACCGGCGGAGTCCAGGATGCTTCTCTGCATTTGGGCTAGCTGTTGTACCTGCCGTTCCGCGGCGTCCTGCCGGGAGGCGCTGAGAAAGTGAAGAATGCATAAAACGATAAGCAGCGTTTGCGCGCAGGCCCAGGCGATAACCGCGGCCACAAAGATGCCGCCGCGTCCCAACAGCAACACGATGCCGCCATAGGCTGACAGCAAGAGTGAAGCGGCGAAGATAACAGTTGAGGGAAGCCTATCCCTTAGCCAAGTCAAAGGAGTACCTGCTTGGTGCGTTTTGGATCCAGGGAAAGGTAAAAGTCAAGAGCCGTGGGTTCGTGGCGCCGATACCGGGGCCATTTTCGCCGCACTGGCCCTGGAGCGATCTTCGTCGCTCGCTTGAGTGCTCCGTTGCCTATTATGGGCTCAATAGGCTTTACGGGTTTAAGAACCTAGCCCTTCCCACGCTCGGGAGTGCCTAGCGGCGTTTGAAGGGAATGACATTGGCCCGGTTTTCTACAAATCTGTCCGTCACCGCCGCCATACGGCAGAGACTCCAGAAGGAGAAAGATACCACTAAATAACTAATTACAAGACCAAGCAGAAAAATTGCTAAGACCACAAGGGACCCCGGTATGCGAAAGTTTTCGCATCTCTTCTTTTGGGGGATAGAGCCATCTCACAGCTTGTACCCGGGCGACTGCCACGTCACAGTAACTGTTAGCTTGCTCTAATCAATCAGCTTACACCGGTTTCGACACTCAGCCACTGCAACTTTCGTGGACACCGTCGCGGAGTTTGCACCAATCTTGGGTCCACCGGGATTGTCGGGGGGGGGGGGGGGGGGGGGGGGGGGGGGGGGGGGGGGGGGGGGGGGGGGGGGGGGGGGGGGTGGGAAGTGGGATGGAGAGAGGGGGGGGGGGGGAGGTGGGAAGCGGGATGGAGAGGGCGCCCATTAATTGTGGCGGTCTTAGAATTTTGAGGTACGGATCCGGGTGCCCCATATCTCCCAACGCTTTTTGTGGGAGATATGGGATGGATCTAAAGCTACGCCGTGACCGGCTCCAACAATCTTGCCCAGCGGCGCTCACTGCGCTCCGCGTGAGCCTTCTTCTGGTAGGCGTAGCCGGCGATCAGGGGCAGCGCCAAAGTCGCTTCGCTGTAGACCATCTGCTCAAAGGTGGTGTCAACCTTTCCCCAGGAGCTCGCTTCCTTGAGAGTGCTGGAGGAGAGGGCGCCGTCGCGCACATCGGCGACCGTAATCTGCACCGCATATTTGTGCATGGGCGCATCTATGCCGAGGATTTCCGCGGATACGACGATATCCTGGGCGAAGTTCTTGGGCACCCCGCCGCCGATCATCAGCAGCCCGGTGGTGGGGTTGGCGATCTTGAGCTGCGTCAACTCGTGAAAATCCTTGGCCGAGTCGATGGACACCTTAGGTTGATCGCCGCGCTCATGGCGATGGGCGACCAGCCCGAATCCGGCCGAACAATCGCTGAAAGCGGGCACGAAGATGGGCACGTCCTTCTCATAGGCGGCGAACACAATGCTGTCCGCTCCCCCATTCTCCGGGGTCTTATCCTTCTTTTCCAGATAAGCGCCCATCTCGCGAATGAACTCGCGGGAGCTATAGGGACGCGGCGCGAGCCCATCCGCAATGATCTTGGTGGTGTCGTCGCAGATGCGTAGTTGTTCCTCATCGATCAGCGTGTCGTAGATGCGATCGATCATCAACTCGCGCAGAGTTGCGTCCTCGGTGCCCGAGCGGTACAGGTCGTCGGCGATCCAGTGCCTGTAGCCAAGCGCTTCAAAAAAGTCCTGGTCCACGATATTGGCCCCGGTCGAGACCACGGCGTCCACCATGTTGCTGCGGATCAAGTCAACGAAGATCTGCTTCAATCCCGCGCTGATCAATGAACCGGCCAGGCACAGAATGACTCCGCACTCCCCATCGCGCAGCATGCGCTCATAAATGGCCGCCGCCCGGGCAAGATCACGGGAGCTATAGGCCAGGTGCTGCATTGCATCGACCAGCGGGACAACGTTCAACTGCTTGATGTCGATGTGTTGAATCGGCTTGGTAAGAAGCTCTTTTTTTGTCGGCATAATAAATAAGAATATCAATTCCGGAGCACGATTTTCAGGCTGTTTTGTTAAATTTGCAGCCTCGAACTGAGGAGCGATTATTTCCCTGCATCCGGATCAAGCCGGGGAAGGAGACCGGTCAAGAGCCTGGTCAGCTGACCCTGCACTCGCGCCGCGGTCTCGTTAACGTCCAAATGGCTGATCGGTTGGTCGAGGATTCCCGCCGCCAAATTCGTAACACATGAAAGCCCTAGAACTTCAATCCCCATGTGACGGGCCGCGATCACCTCGTGTACCGTCGACATCCCCACCAGATCGGCGCCTAACGCGCGGAATGCCCTGATCTCCGCCGGGGTTTCAAAGCTGGGTCCCGGGACGCTGAGGTAAATGCCCTCGGCGAGATCGAGTCCCTGTTCTCGCGCCGTGGCCTTGGCCAGGAGCCTCAACCGCTTGGCATAAGCGTCGGTCATGTCGAAAAAGCGCAATCCGAAACGGATGTCGTTTTCCCCTGCCGCAGGATTTGCGCCCGTGAAGTTGATGTGGTCGGCGATGAGAACAAGCTGCCCTTGCTTCAGGTTCAGGCGAATGCCGCCGGCCGCATTTGTAACTATTATTGTATTTATACCCAACCTCCCCAGCACGCGCACCGGGAAGGTCGCCTCCTGCGGGGTATAGCCTTCATATCCGTGGACCCGGCCCTGCATCACTGCCACCGGAATTCCGGCCACCGTGCCCACCACCAGGCGGCCGGCGTGTCCCTCGACAGTGGCACAAGGAAAATGAGGGATCGCGGAATAGGCTAACTTAGCGGGCTGATCGACCGTCTCTGCGAAAGCTCCCAACCCCGAGCCGAGAACCACCGCAATCCGCGGCGCGACGCCGATCTCTTGGCGAATCATCGCCGCCGCTTCTTCCGCATTTTCAAACACGCCCATCTTGCTCTCAGAGTAACGTGAGTGGCTGCGGTGCACGAAACTTGTCCGGGTCGGGTTGCGGAAGGCTCGGTTGGCAACTACACTAACCTTGTCATCTCGACCGGAGCGCAGCGGAGCGGAGAGATCAGCGGTTTTGGATCCATATTTATTTCCAGCAGATCTAGGGTGCCCCATCCTTGTGTAGCAAGGGTGGGAGACCACAACGAGTTGGCGGAACAGGCCTCCCAGGATGATTTTCGACCGGGTGTTCATGGGCTTGCGCCCACCCACAGGGGATGAAAATCGGGTTGAGGAAGGCTCGGTTGGCAACTACACCTAACTTTGTCATCTCGACCGGAGCGCAGCGGAGTGGTGGAGATAGATTGACGGTTTCCCACATCTCATTGGCGCAAAGAGCGCGCCAGATATGGGGCACCCAGGCGGGTAATCTTCCGTTTTGTTGACCATGATGCTTTGGACATTGACTATCTCGACTACCATTGAAAGGAGAGTTACGCATGCCGATGAAAAACCCACCCCACCCCGGCGGCTTTGTATTGCGCCAGTGCATCGAGCCTTTGGGCTTGACTATCACGGACGCCGCCGCCGCGCTGGGGGTTACACGCACCACGTTGTCGGAACTGGTCAACGAAAAGCGCGGGATTTCCCCCGAAATGGCCGTGCGGTTATCCAAGGTGTTCGGCGGGAGCGCTGAAAGCTGGCTCACGCAGCAGGCGCACTACGATCTCACGCGGGTCCACGCCGAGCAGATCAAGCTCAAGCGTCTAAGATCGGCCTAAGGGATCGACGGCTCCCCGAGGACCCAACTCGTGGGAGCTCGGCAGAAAGCAATTGGCGAAGAAGGATCAAACTCGGCCGGGCGCGAAGCGGGCGCACAGGCAGCCCAAAATCTCTCCTGAGGCTCCTCCCGCTCCTGAAGCCGATGCGCTGAGCCTCTTTCACCCCGCTACCGCGGACTGGTTCCGCGCCGTCTTTGAACATCCGACAGCTCCCCAGAGGCTGGGCTGGCCGGCGATCGCGCGGGGGGAAAACACGCTGATTCTCGCTCCCACCGGAACCGGCAAGACCCTGACTGCATTTCTCTGGTGCCTCAACCGCCTGATCTTCCACCCGCAATTCAACGGCAAAGGAGAAACCGGCTGCCGCGTGGTCTACGTCAGTCCGCTCAAGGCGCTTGCCGTGGATGTGGAACGCAATCTCCGGGCGCCCTTGGCCGGCATTGCGAATATGGCTGCCCGTCAAGGCATTGCTTTCCGGGAACCCGAGATCAGTATTCGCACCGGTGATACTGCGCAAAAGGAGCGCAGCCGCTTCCTGCGGCATCCCGCCGAGATCCTGATCACTACGCCGGAGTCACTCTATCTGCTGCTTACATCCAATTCCGCGGCCAGCCTGCGCCAGGTGGATACGGTCATCATCGATGAGATTCATGCGCTCGTGCCCACCAAGCGGGGCGCGCACTTGGCGCTCTCTCTGGAGCGGTTGCAGGCAATCACTGAGAAGCCGATACAACGCATCGGACTCTCGGCGACGCAGCGCCCGCTGGAGGAGGTGGCGCACTTCCTTGCCGGCTCCGAAGCTGGCGCGAAATTAGATTCGCAGCTGAGGATATGGGCCTTGGAGCCGGGGAGCCGGACGACTCCAGCGGCCCCGGCCTGGTCGCGTACCGGCCGGTAACCATCATCCACGCGGCTGAGCCGAAGAAGCTTGAGCTGCGCGTGGAAGTACCGGTAGAAGACATGGCGCGGCTTGGGCAGACGGAGGAGCTGCCCAGCGGCGACGCCTCGCAAGGCCCCAAACGAACCTCCATCTGGAGCGCCATTCATCCCCGGCTGCTCGAGCTCGTCCGCGAACGCCAATCGACCATCATCTTCGTCAATAGCCGGCGCATCGCCGAGCGTCTCGCCGGAGCCATCAACGAGCTCGCGGGTGAGCAACTGGCCCGCGCGCACCATGGCTCGCTGGCCGCCGCACAGCGCTCCGAGATCGAAGAGCAGTTGAAGGCCGGGCGGCTGCGCGCTCTGGTCGCCACTTCCTCGCTCGAGCTCGGCATCGATATGGGGGCGGTCGATCTGGTGATCCAGATCGAAGCGCCGCCATCAGTGGCCAATGCCGTGCAGCGCATCGGCCGCGCCGGACATCACGTCGGCGTGCCCAGCGAAGGCATCATCTTTCCCAAATACCGCGCCGATCTGGTGGCCTGCGCAGCGGTCACCCGGGCAATGCACGAGGGCCTGGTCGAGTCGACGCGCTTTCTGCGCAATCCTCTGGACGTATTGGCGCAGCAGATTGTCGCCATCGTCGCTCAACCTCCCGCATCCCTGAGATACAGGCTCTCGAAGACCGATCAACCGCCCGCGGCGGAGACAAACGGGCCTGAGATTGGAGTCGAAGAGCTGCTGGCGCTGGTGCGCGGAGCTGCGCCGTTCAGCGGCCTCAGCCGCGCAGCCTTCACCGGGGTTCTCGATTCACTCGCCGGACGCTATCCTTCCGACGAGTTCGCGGAGTTGCGCCCGCGCATCACCTGGGATCGCGCCCGCAACACCCTTACCGCGCGCGAAGGCTCGAAGATGCTGGCTATTCTCAATGGCGGCACAATTCCCGATCGCGGACTCTATGGAGTCTTCCTCTCCGGCGCCGAGGGCAAACCCGTCCGCGTGGGCGAGTTGGATGAGGAGATGGTCTTTGAAAGCCGCACCGGGGACGTCTTCGTCCTGGGAGCCTCGACCTGGCGCATCGATGAGATCACGCACGATCGCGTGCTCGTCTCTCCCGCCCCCGGCCAACCTGGAAAGATGCCCTTTTGGCATGGGGACGCGGCCGGACGTCCGCTGGAGTTTGGGCGGCGCATCGGACGCCTGGTGCGCGAACTGCGCGAGCTGCCTCGCAACGCCGCCCTGAGCAAGCTGACCCGCGAACATGACTTGGAGCCTATAGCGGCCGAAAATCTCATCCGCTATCTGGCCGATCAGGAACTTGCCACCACCGCGGTTCCAGATGACCGCACCATCGTGATCGAGCGCACGCGCGACGAGCTGGGCGACTGGCGCGTCTGCGTGCTCACCCCCTTCGGCAACCGGGTTCACGCGCCCTGGGCGATGGCCATCACCGGGCGTATCCGAGCCGGCGGGGGTCCGGATGTCGAAGCCATGTGGGGTGACGATGGAATTGTCCTGCGCTTTCCGGATACTGAAGCCGCGCCCGATCCCGACCTGATCCTGCTCGATGCGGCCGAAGTCACCGATCTGGTGCTGCGCCAGCTCAGCGCCAGTGCGCTCTTCGCCGCCAAGTTTCGCGAGAGCGCCGCCCGCGCGCTGCTTCTTCCCCGCCGCCGCGCCCAGGGCCGCGCGCCGCTCTGGCAGCAGCGCAAGCGGGCTTATGATCTGCTCTCTGTCGCCTCCCGCTATCCCTCGTTCCCCATACTGCTGGAGGCATATCGCGAATGCATGCGCGACGTCTTCGACATGCCGGCGCTGGTCGAGACGCTCAACGCCATCCGCACGCGCGACTTGCGCGTGCACCTCGCCGATACGCGCACGCCGTCACCTTTCGCCTCTTCGCTGCTCTTCAGCTATGTTGCCAATTACATCTACGATGGCGACGCGCCGCTCGCCGAGCGCCGCGCCCAGGCCCTCTCCATCGATCAGGAGCAGCTTCGCGATCTGCTCGGCGATGCCGACCTGCGGGAGCTGCTGGATGCCGACGCCATTGCCGAAGTCGAAGAGCAGCTCCAGTGTCTGGCGGACACCTATCGCGCCCGCTCGGCAGACGGCATCCACGACCTGTTGCTGCGCATCGGCGATCTTTCGCGGGACGAGTTGGCGCGCCGGCTGGCCGCGCCGGATCTCATCGGCCATCTGGAACGGCTTCTGCGCGCGCGCCGGCTGCTCGAGATCAAGCTGGCAGGAGAGAAGCGCCTGATCGCAGTCGAAGACGCCGCGCGTTACCGCGATGCGCTGGGCATCCCGCTGCCTCCCGGCATTCCAAAAGCTCTGCTGGAACCGGTGGCGGCCCCGGTGGTCGAGCTGGTTCGCCGCTTCGCTCGAACCCACGGTCCCTTCACCCTCCAGGAGATCGCCTCACGCTTTTCCTTCAGCCAGCAGCAAGTGGAGAGCGCGCTGCACCAGCTGCTGCTCAGCGGCCGCATCGTCGAAGGCGGTTTCCGCCCGGGCGGCGTGCATCGCGAGTGGTGCGACGCTGAAGTTTTGCGGCTGATCCGGCGCAAGTCTTTGGCCCGGCTGCGGCGTGAGATTGAACCTATCGAGCAGCAGGCCCTGGCGCGCATGGAGACACACTGGCAAGGAGTGCTCCAGGGACGCCGCGGCCTGGATGCGCTGCTGGATACCGTCGAGCATCTCCAGGGCGCGCCGCTGCCCGCGTCGTTGCTCGAGGGCTCGATTCTCCCTGCGCGCCTGGCCAGCTACTCGCCCAGCCAGCTTGACACTCTGATCGCGGCCGGCGAAGTGGTCTGGTGCGGCCTGGATCCGCTCGGTGAGCACGATGGCCGGATTGCTCTCTTCCTATCTGAGAAGCTCGCCACTCTGCTGCCGCCCCGGCGCAGCCCAACCGAGGAGATGGGCTTGACCCCGCGCGAGCTGGCGCTCATTGACCAGCTCAGCCGCGGCGGCGCGGCTTTCTTTAGCCAACTGCATGACGCGGCCGGCGGCGGATATCCCGGCGAAACGCTGGATGCGCTCTGGAGCCTGGTGTGGCGCGGAATGGCCACCAATGACACCTTCCATGCCTTGCGCGCCTATGTGGCGCGGCCGGCATCGGCACGGCAACCCAAGCGGCAGCACAACCTGCCCTCGTTCCGCTCCCGCCGCACCACTCCACCCAGCGCCCAGGGCCGGTGGTCGCTCGTCCCTCCCACTCGCGCTACCGCAACCGAGTGGAGCCATGCCGCCGCCAACCAGTTGCTCCACCGCTATGGAGTGGTCACACGAGAGTCGGTCGCCCAGGAAAATGTCCCTGGCGGATTCAGCGCCATCTACGACGTGCTCAAGGCGCTGGAAGAAAGCGGCCGCATTCGCCGCGGGTATTTCGTCGCCGGTCTGGGAGCGGCGCAGTTCGCTCTTCCCGCCGCAGTCGATCTGCTGCGCTCCTTGCGCAGCGGTCCGCCGCTCGAAAAGCCCGAAATGGTCTACCTCGCAGCCACCGATCCAGCCAACCTCTACGGTTCCGTCTTGCGCTGGCCGCAGGCCGGCTCGGAAATAGATGAAGAACCGGCGGAAAGCGCCGGACGTATGCTCACGCGCAGCGTTGGAGCGAACGTCATTCTGCGCAATGGCGAACTGGTCGCCTACCTGCGCCGCAACAATCCTAACCTCCAGGTATTTTTGCCGGCGGACGAACCCGAACGGTCGAGCACGGCACGCGACCTCAGCCACTTTCTCGCTGCCATCGCGCAGCAAGAGATGTTGCGCAGCGAGGATCACCGCGGGGGCATTCTGATCTCCTCCTTGAATGGCCGAACCGCCGGCCTCCACTTCATGGCTGGCTTTTTGCAGGACGCCGGTTTCCAGCCGGGGCCAATGGGCTTCAACCTTCGCCGCGCTCTGTTGCCGTCGCCGGCCCACGGCGAGGTCTCCGCCGAGCTTCAGTAGGAACGATGCCCGAAGGCGATACTATCTTTCGCGCCGCTCGCGCTCTTAATCGGGCGCTTGCCGGGCATGTGGTCACAGAATTTGAAACCGCCTATGCGCAGTTGGCCGCTGTGCATGACCAGTCGCCGGTCATCGGCCGCACGATCGAGCGCGTGGAATCGCGCGGCAAATGGCTGTTGTTTCACTTTTCCGGCGACCTCATTCTGGTGACGCACATGCTGATGAGCGGCAGCTGGCATATCTACCGCACAGGAGAACGTTGGAAGCGAGCGCGCAGCCATATGTGCGTGGTGGTAGGGACAGCTCAATTCGAAGCGGTGGCCTTCGATGTGCCCGTAGCGCGCTTCCACACCGCGCGAACGCTGGAGCGGAATACTTCCATTCCCGCACTTGGTCCCGACCTGCTGGGTCAAAAGTTTTCCCAAGATGAAGCAGCGCAACGCCTGCTGGCCCACGCCGGCGAAGAAGTCGCGAATGTCCTGCTCAACCAACAGGTGATGGCGGGAATCGGAAACGTATTCAAATCGGAGATCTGCTTCGCCTGCGGAATACATCCCTTCCGCCTTGTCTCCACCTTGCGTCCCCAGGAGGTTGAATGCCTGCTCGCGACCTCTCGAAAATTTCTAGTTGCAAGTGTCAGCGATAGCGGCCGCCGCACCACAGCTTCGTATGACCAGGCGGCGCGTCTTTGGGTCTACCGCCGCCAGGGAGCAGCCTGCCGCCGTTGCGGGGCCACAATTCTCATGCGCAAGCAAGGCCCCGGCGCAAGATCCACCTATTGGTGCCCGCAATGCCAAAGTCCGTGATCTGCTTTGCTCTTGCCTTTCTTTCTGTCATTCCCGCAGGGAATCTGCTTTTCACATCTCCGAGAAACCAGAAGCTAACAACATTCTTCTATTTGATCGACGCCTATCGAGAAAGCGGTTTAGAGTCCCGTAGGGACGGCTGAATCAAACCTTGGCTCCATGCGCCAGGAACTTACTAAACCATTCAGTCGTCCCTACGGGAAATCTTTCCCTTCCACAAATCCTGGGTGCCCCATATCTGACGCGTTCTTTGCGTCAGATGTGGGATTCCACAAATCTCGATGGACAGCGTCGTGATCATGCCTGCTGTGCAAAGGAGTGCCTGTGGATCGGAGAAAAAAGACCCAAGTTCGCGAAGC
>CAVPKQ010000010.1:0-128008 GCA_963705665.1 uncultured Acidobacteriaceae bacterium
GTGGTGGTTTTGGATTCATATTTCAAACAGATTCAGGGTGCCCCATCCTTGCATAGCAAAGGTGGGAGAGCACATTGATGAAATTGCTTACGTCTTCACCAGGTTGTTTTTCCCGGCAAACAGGCGCCTTAGGTGCAAATAGCGTTTGGCGCATGCGACATCATCCAGGATCTGGGCCTTGAGCGCTTCCGGTGAGGGAAATTTTTGCTCTTCGCGGATTCTCCTGAGGAAGACAAGCTCAAGCGGCGTTTGCCCGGTGAGCTCCAGAGGATGGAAATTGAGCACGTGGGATTCGATGGCGAAGGAGTTTGCACCGAAGGTGGGCCGGTTGCCCAGGTTGGTTACAGCGTCGAACCACTCACCGGCCACGCGCAACTGGGTGACGTACACGCCATCGGGAGGCAGCAGCTCCTGATAGGGCGCCAGGTTGATGGTGGGCACGGTTAATCTTGAGCCGATGCCCCGTCCGCTGGCCGGCGTGGAATGAATGGAAAAGCAGTGGCCGAGGAGAAGGCGGGCTTCGCGGAGATCGCCGCGGGAGATCAACTCGCGTATTTTGCTGCTGGAAACTGTCATGCCACGCAAGCCGCACGCGGCGTGAATCACCACTTCGAATCCGAGTTTGCCGCCCAAATCGCGCAATTCCTGCATACCGCCCTCGGCGCGGTAACCGAAGCGGAAGTTCGGCCCTTCGTGCACCTCGACTGCATGGAGCGCATCGCGCAGGATGGTGGTTACGAATTCCTCAGCGCGCATGCGCGAAAGCGCGGCGGTAAAGGGAAGGACCAGCACGGCGTCGACGCGGGTTTGCTCCAGCAGCGCCAGCCGCGCATGGAGCGGGGTAATCAGCTTAGGGCTGGCCTCAGGGCGCAACACCCGCAAAGGATGCGGATCAAATGTAACTGCTACAGATCGTAATGAGCGCGCTGCCGCGCTGCGGATCATTTCCTCGAGGATCAGTAGATGACCGCAATGCACGCCGTCGAAGTTGCCGATGCTTACTACTGTAGGGCCGAATGAACTGGGGATTTCAGCGAGGCTTCTGAAGACTTGCATGATCAAATCTCAAAGGGAATGCGAAGTCCGTCGTAAGCGAGCTGAACATCTTCCGGAAGCTCGCTGTTGGTGTCTGCATGATGGAGATCGTGCGACATGTGGGTAAAGAAGGCCTGCCTTGGCTTGATTACGCGCACGAATTCCATCGCCTGCTCCAGGGTGGCGTGGCTTGGATGCGGTCTCTTGCGCAGCGCATCGAGAATCACCACCTCGAGGTTCCCGAGCAGAGGCAGGCTGCTTTCGGGGATGGCGCTCATGTCGGTGAGATAAGCGGCGTTGCCGAAGCGAAAGCCTGCCACCTCGATTTCTCCATGAGTGAGCGGAACCCGGTGGAAGACCACTCCGTCAACCTCAACCGATTCGCCCAGCCGGTGCATTTCTACTCGCGCGCGAGTGGGGTAGGAGGAGTGTGCGTCGAAGGTATAGTCGAAGATGCGCTCGATCACGATTGCTGCGGCATCATCCGCATAGAGCGGAATCTTGCTCTCGCTTTTGAAGCTGATGGGACGCAGATCGTCTAAACCGAGGATGTGGTCGGCGTGAGAATGAGTGTAGAGGACCGCGTCGATATGGTTCACTCCTTCGCGCAGGGCCTGCTGGCGGAAATCCGGTCCGGTGTCAATCAGAACACAACGCCCCGACCAGCGGATGGCGATCGATGGGCGCGTGCGGCGGTCGCGTGGGTCGGAGGAAGTGCAGACCCGGCAAGTGCAGCCGAGTGTCGGCACCCCCATGGAGGTGCCACTGCCGAGGATTGTGATCTCTGCCTGCACGTTTGCTGTCCGTCCCATCTTTGTGGCGGCGAAACAATGGATTTGTCATCTCTCCACTCCGCTTGCCACCCCAACAAGCTTCGCTTGTCGGGGACCCCGGTCTCGCTCTGGTCGAGATGACAAAGTTAGGTGTGGTTGCCAACCAAGCCTTCCTCAACCCGATTTTCATCTCCGCATCTACTTAGCCTTGCCCGGCTTGGCGGCTTGCTGCGCAGACTTGTTAATCGCATTGGTGATTTCCAGAAACGACATGCGCAGATCGAAGAGCGCGCTCTGCAACAAGCGTTTTTCGTCTTCTGTCAGATTCCCTTTGGTTTTTTCCTCGAGAACGCCTAGCATGTCGATGCTTTGCCGCGCGCCCAGGACATCGATGCGCGGTTGCTCATCGGGAGCGGTTCCAGCCCCCATCTGCATCGCCGCGGTCATGTAAATGGACTGCAACAGGCGGTCGAAATTCATGGTTGGAAGGGCCGGCGAGCCGCTAGCGGCCCGGCTTAAGATATCGTCCAGCTGGCGGGTCGATGCGTTATAGTCCTTGGTTTGCTGGGCAGACTCTTCTGCCGTCGGCTCGGGCATGGCGTCTTCCCGGCCGTTTTCATTGTCCTGGTGAGGTGGCGGTGGCTCGGTCGCGTTGGGTACTTTTGCCGCCTCGGTTGGGGTGCTAGGTTTCGCTTCGACCGCTTCGTCTTCGCGCAGCTCACCTTCCAGGGTAAATTTGCGGCGGTCGCTCACGGTGAACTGAGGCTCTTTTTCAGGCATGGCCTTCTCCCAATCGTTTTTGCAATTTTGGTCCTTTACGCCTGCAGGAGAGATGCTCTACGGCAGGTCAGGGGGCGCTTCCAGGGGAATCGCGACTCCCCCGTCGTACTCGATGGGCGCTTTGCGTATCAGGCTCTCTTCGCGGACAAAGCCAAGCGCGAAATTTCCCGGTGCGCGTCCCGCCGGGAGGGAAGCGGCACTGGTGATGCGGCCCACGGTTTGGCCGTCGCTATGCAGATCGAAGGGTGGGGGCAGCGCGGCGCCATCCAACTTGAATTGCCGGAACTGCCGGTGTACTTTGCCGCGCGAGCGTATCCGCTCCACAATCTCCTGTCCCAGATAGCAGCCCTTGGTGAAGTTGAGCGCTCGCAACTGGCTTGTTTCCTGCGGCAAGTCGCGTTCATTCAGGTCGATGCCGTAGAGCGGCGTGCCTTCGAGCACGCGCAGGGTCTCCGCGGCCTCCAGGCCGGCCGGGATGGCGCCCACGGCTTCAAGCGCCTTCCAGATGGTCATCACCTCTGCCCGCGAAAGCCACAATTCGTAACGTGGAATCAGGGGATGGTGGGCCTCAACCAGCGCAACCTCAACCCCGCCGATGGTGGCGCTAAAGAGCCGCGCATTGCCAGCGGAAGGAGGCGCCGAATCGAGAACTATGCCCAGAGCGGCGAGAATCTGCGGAGCTTTTGGGCCGGCCAGCCCCAATGCTGTCCAGCCCTCGCTCACATCTTTGAGTTCCACTGCGTCCATGATGATGTAGTGCTGAAGATGGCGCAAAAGAGCCGGGACCTGTCCGCGGCTGGTGTCGATGACGAAGTCTTCGCTGCGCCGGTAGACGTAGCAATCACCTTGAATCCGTCCTTGGGCGTTGAGTATGAAATTGTAATTCCCTTGATCCTGGGGCAGCCCCTGTATCGTATTGCTGGCCATGCCGTTGAGCCAGCGCACCCGGTCGTTGCCGGTAACCAGAATCTTCGCCCGCCAGTCCAGGTCCAGAATACCCGCGGCGGAGAGGAGCGAATCAATCTCCCGCTGCGGATCGTCAAATAGACGAGGTGTTCGAACCCCTTCATAAACCGCAAGTTCTTCGGCCCCAGCCCCTTGTTTGCCGGCTGAATTTTCAAGCGCGGCGGACAAAGGCGTAAGACGGGCCTCATCAGATGGGCCGGTATCGGCGATCGGCTCCGGATTATTCATGGCAGAAAGCACCTTAAAATTATAGCCTTGCAAGAGCGAGAGTGTTTGAGCGCAACCCGGGCTCGGAAAAAGGTCAAAAGAATGAAGCTCTGTCCGAAGAAGTTGCGTGATTTCACAGTAGCCGCCCTCTTACTCGCTATTTGCGCTCTTCCTGCAGGGGTTTTGGGCGCCGCTCAGACGTCCGCCCCTCCTGCGCAGCAGCCGGGTGCGCCCGCGCCCGGAGACCAGCCGACAAAAGAAACCCGCATCACGCCGCAGCAGGCGAAGGAACTGTTCCGCTCCGTCAGCGAGATCCTGACCTTCGCCAGCAACGATACTAAGCTGCCCATGCGGCACGAGGTGAAGCGGCGCCTCATCACCCGCGATCAGGTTGAAAAATACATCATGGACAAGTTCCATGATGATAAGGATGCAAAACGGATGCAGCGCGAGGAGATCGTGCTCAAGAAGTTTGGCCTCCTGGACCGGGATTTTCATCTGCAACCCTTCCTGGTCAGCCTGCTGACGGAACAGATCGCCGGCTTTTATGACAACAAAACCAAGACGGTGAATCTCTTGGACTGGGTCGCTCCGGAGGAACAGAAACCGGTCATCGCTCACGAACTCACCCATGCTCTTCAGGACCAGCACACGGATTTGAATAAGTGGGAGCCGGACACGCCGGACTCCCCACCCAAGAACGTCGCTGAAGATAACCGGCGGCTGGCCATTGATGAGCAGGACACCGCGCGCGATGCCGTGCTCGAAGGGCAGGCCATGGCCGTTTACATGGACTACACTCTCAGCCCGTCCGGCAAGAGTTTGCGGACAACCCCGGATGTGGGGCAGGATATGGACACTACCGACAGCTCGCCGGTGATGGAGCGGGCGCCCAAACTGATCCAGGAATCGCTCCTCTTTCCTTATCGCGACGGTCTCCAATTCGAGCAGACGCTGATGAAGGACAAAGGGGCGGAGTATGCCTTTGCAGGTGTTCTGGATCGGCCGCCTTCTTCGAGCTACGAAATCATGAACCCGCGGGCTTACGAACGTGAGAAAAGCATCCCCTTATTGCACATGCCCGATCTTCACCCGCTGCTGGATGCCGATTACCAGCCTTATGACATTGGCGTAATGGGCGAACTCGATGTGAAGATCCTGACCGAGCTCTTTGCCGGCGATACAGAGGCCGCGGCGCTGACTCCTCAATGGGACGGCGGGCTTTATTATGCGGTGCAGAGCAAGGCGGCCAAAAGCCCTGAAGAGAAGGCATCCACGGCATCCATCCGTTTGCTTTATCTCTCCGCATGGCGGACGGAAGCCGCTGCCGCGGAGTTCGCGAGAGTGTATGGCCGCGAGATCGGCATGAAATATTCGGGAGTTACGCCCGATCCGGATGACGAATCAACGGCGGATGAGGAGGTTTACCGGACTAATGAAGGGCCGGTCCTCATTGTGCGCGAGGGCAAGCAGGTCTTTGTCAGCGAGAGCTTCGATCTCAACCTGGCCCGCAAGCTCCAGTTTCTCCTCTTCGGCGCACAGCAAGGCGGTACGAACGAAGTAGTGGCACAGAGGGAGCTTCCCGTCGATCCCACAGGCCCCCTGATTCGTTTTATGGCTAGCTGCGGGGTGATGAAGGCGGCTCTTCTTCATTAGGGGGTGCAGAGTTCTGATCGGCAACTCCACCTTCTTATTTGTCATCTCGACCGGAGCGAAGCGGAGCGGAGAGATCTGCGGTTTCCCACATCTGGCGCAAAAGCGCGCCAGATATGGGGCACCCAGATTTTGTAGGACGATTTTCGACTGGAGTGTTCATGGGCCTGCGGCCCACCCAAGGGGATGAAAATCGGGTTGCGGAAGGCTTGGTTGGCAATTACACCTAACTTTGTCATCTCGACCGGAGCGCAGCGTAGTGGAGAGATCTGCGGTTTCCCACATCTCAGTGAGACTAAAGCGGAGTGAAGGGGATCCACGGTTAGGCGCCCACAAACCGCAGATCCACTCCGCTTCGCTCCGGTCGAGATGACAAATAGGACGGTGCATTTGGCCATGAAGCCTTTCCAGTCCAAGCCGCATCCAGGAAACTCTCTACCATTGAGCGGCTTGCCGTTTGCCTTCGTGTAACCTAATCGGAGAGTTTCTATCGAACGCACGGAGAATGGCTTGCAACAGGCGGAGATTGGAATTATCGGCGGCAGCGGGCTCTATGCAATGCCCGGGTTGGCGCATCCTCAAAAAATCCAGGTAGAGACCCCTTTTGGAGAGCCGTCGGATGCGTTTGTAACCGGCGAATTAGAAGGGCGTAAAGTAGCTTTCCTGGCGCGCCATGGCGTCGGCCATCGTCTCCTACCCTCGGAGCTGAACTTTCGTGCCAACATCTATGCCATGAAGAAGCTGGGCGTGGAGCGCATCCTTTCCGTCTCCGCTGTGGGCTCTCTCAAAGAAGAGCACAAGCCCACGGACTTCGTGGTGCCCGACCAGTTCATCGATCGCACGTTTCTGCGCTGGGCCACCTTTTTCGGTGACGGCATCGTCGGCCATGTCGCTTTCGCCGATCCGGTCTGCAAGACTGTCGGCCAAGCCATCCTGGCCGGAGCCCAGGCCTCCGGCGTCACAGCCAAAGACGGAGGCGTATACGTGTGTATGGAGGGTCCGCAATTCTCCACCCGGGCCGAGTCCAACCTCTACCGCAGCTGGGGGGCGGACGTTATCGGCATGACCAACCTGCAGGAAGCCAAGCTTGCCCGGGAAGCGGAGATTTGCTATGCCACGATGGCCATGGTCACGGACTATGACTGCTGGCGCGAAGGGCATGATGCGGTTGCGGTCGAGCAAATCCTTGCGGTTCTAAATCAGAATTCGGCCAATGCCGCGAGAGTGATACGGGCGGCGGTGGCGGCAATGCCCCAGGAGCGCTCTTGCCCTTGCGCGAGCGCATTGAAAAACGCGATTCTGACCGATCCCGCGGTCATTCCCCCGGCTACGCGTGAGAAGCTCGATTTGCTGATCGGCAAGTACCTGGCATAGAGACCTTCCGCGAATTTTTCCCAAAGAATAGAACTAAAGGAACGAGAGAAAATACCATGGCGATTCTGGTTGTAGGGAGTGTTGCTTTCGACAGCATCGAGACTCCCGCGGGCAAAAGAGAGCGATGCCTGGGAGGAGCGGCTACCTATTTTTCGCTGGCTGCAAGCTACTTCACCAAAGTCCGCGTGATCGCGGTTGTAGGCGAGGATTTCACCGCGGAACACGAGGCTGTGCTCACACGGCGGGGCGTGGACACGCGCGGCATCGAGCACACCGGCGGCAAGAGCTTCCACTGGACAGGCTCCTATTTGCAGAGTCTGAACGATGCGCAGACTCTGAAGACAGAGTTGAATGTCTTTGAGAGCTTTTCTCCCCGGATTCCGGCTGCTTATCAGGATAGTGAATTCCTCTTCCTGGCCAACATTGATCCGCGGCTGCAGAATGAGGTTCGGCAGCAGATGAAGAACGTCCGCATGGTATGCGGCGACACTATGAACTATTGGATTACCGGTCATGGCGAGAACCTGGCCAAGGTGCTTCAAGGACTGGACGCGCTACTGATCAATGATGGCGAAGCCAAGCTGCTGGCCAAAGATCCGAACCTGCTGATGGCCGCACGCAAAATTATCGCCATGGGGCCGAAGAACCTCATCGTGAAGCATGGGGAATATGGATCGACGGCCTTCTTCCGCGATGGCGCCTCGGCCGGCAGGCTGCTTCCTTTCCGCGCACCGGCATTGCCTTTGGCCGAGGTTGTCGATCCCACGGGAGCCGGCGATTCATTCGCCGGCGGTTTCTTAGGCTATCTCGCCTCGCAGCCTGAGATCACCCTCAGGGAATTCAAACAAGCGATGTTCTACGGCGGCGTTATGGGTTCGTTTGCGGTGGAGCGATTCGGCACGGAGCGACTTCAGGAGCTTACGCGAGAGGAGATCGACCAGCGATTTGCGCTGTTCCGTGAGTTGACTCATCTTGATTGAGAAGAACAAAGAAGAAGTCTCAGTCGCAAGCGAAACCTATATCGTTGCGTGGGTTGCGCTGATTTTAGCCCTGGTTTCCCTTTCCTATTGTTTTCGCCACAACTTGCTTCTTCTGTATGGCGATGCTGTAGCTCATCTTTATATCGCCCGCCGGATATTCGATTCGCGCAATCCGGGATTTCGCCAGCTTGGGTCCGTCTGGCTGCCGCTCCCGCATATTCTGTTATTACCCTTCGTGCAGATCAGGGTCTGGTGGCAAAACGGCCTGGCTGCTGCCTGGGTTTCCATTCCCAGCTATGTCCTGGGATGCGCGGGTCTCTATCGCTTGAGCCGCATCTGGCTTTCCGTCCCGGTGGCTTTATTGGCCGTGTCGTTCTATGCACTCAATCCCGGCCTGCTCTATATGTCCACTACGGCTATGACCGAGCCGCTTTTTTTGGCGGAGGTAATCTGGGCGACCTTGTTGCTCGTTCAATTTGATCGCGAATTGGAGGCCGGACCCGAGACTGAGGTAAGGAAACAGGCGGTCGAAGCCGGTAGCCGGCAAACTCCGCAGCGCCTATTGATCTATGCCGGCCTGATTCTCGTGGGCGCCATTTTCACGCGCTATGACGGTTGGATTTTTGCGGCGGTGGCCTGGCTCCTGATCACCCTGCGGCTGGCTGTCTGCCGGCGCGCGCCGAAACCCGTTATCCGGGCCTGGATGCTGTTCACCGCCATGTTGATCGCTGCTCCCGCGGCCTGGCTGGCTTACAACGCCGCGATCTTCGGCGACCCCCTGGATTTTTTGCGGGGTCCGTATTCCGCGCGAGCTATCGAGCTCCGGACATCTGTCCCCGGAACACCACATCATCCGGGTTATCACAGCATGCGCGTGGCTGCGCTCTACTTCCTCAAAGCGGCAGAGATGGGATCGGTCCCCCTGCGGTATGGGAATGCGCTGCTCTGGTTGAGCCTGGCGGGGACATTCGCCGCGCTAGTTCGCTTCCAAAGCAAGGCGATCTGGCTGGCGCTGCTGTTCTGGTTGCCAGTGCCGTTTTACGCCTACTCGATCGCCTACGGCTCGGTGCCTATTTTCATTCCCCTTTGGTGGCCATTCTCCTGGTACAACACGCGCTATGGCATGGAACTGTTGCCCGCCTTTGCATTCTTCGGAGCATGTCTCGTCGGCGCCTCGCTTGGCCTTGCGCCGAAACTGGAGCGCTGGACGGCAGCGGCGCTGGGGTTGTTGATGGTGCTCAACAGCGTCGTCTTACTGCGAGCCAAGCCGCTGGTCTTTCAGGAGGCGGTAGCGAACTCCCGCACGCGCATCGCCTTTGAGGGCGCGTTGTCAAGGGCGCTGGTGGCATTGCCGGGAGCCGGGGTGATTCTGATGTATACGTCGCAAGACGCAGGCGCGGTGCAGCAATCGGGCATCCCGCTTCATCGCTTCCTGAATGAGGGCGACTATCGCGAGTGGCATCAGGCGCTCGATGATCCCGCGCACGCTGCTTTGGCGGTAATTGCCTTGGATCACGATCCGGTAGCCCAGGCTATTCAGCGGCATCCGCAAGGATTGCGGTTGATGCAGGTGATCTGCTCTACAGGACAGCCTTGCGCGCGGATCTATCGTTCCCAGTTGTATACGCCTCGCCTGCCGCCATTCTCGCCGGGAAGAGGGAACTGATAGCATCGTTCGGCAGGCATGGGTATCAAAGGATAGGGCACCCGGCTTTGTTGCACTTTGTATCAAGAAGCATTGAGAGAATGGATCGGATGATTCCTTTTGTAAAAGCGCACGCTTGCGGGAATGACTTCCTCATCGTGCAGGAGAAGTTCGCCGCCGGTCAACCGTATGATGGGCTGGCGCGCCGGTTCTGCGATCGCAACCAGGGGATTGGAGCGGATGGGGTCGAGTTCTTGAGCGGGGAATCGCAGCGAAAAGGCGGGATTCGTCTCTACAATGCCGATGGCTCGATGGCCGAGATCTCAGGCAACGGCACACGCTGTGCCGCCGCTTGGCTAGCCTACGAAAGCAAGGCTGCTCCGGGCGATGAGATCGTCCTCGAGACCGATGCGGGTCAGCGCATTTGCCGCATTGATGCCCGCCAGGGGCACGCCTTCCGCATCGCCTCACCCATGGGCATCCCCGAGATTCAAAAGCGGAGTGTCTCGCTGTCCAATGGCGAGCGAATCGAGGGAGCGGCCGTTTTCACCGGCAATCCGCATTTTGTCATCTTCGTCGAAGAACCCGATTTCGGCGTCACAGGCCGGGAATGGCAAAGTATTGGCCATGAGATATCGAGCCACTCCGATTTTCCCCAGCAGACCAATGTGGAGTTTGTGCGGGCGGTCAGTCCTCGGGAAATCGAAATCCGGATTTATGAGCGCGGGGTCGGCCCCACTACTTCCTCGGGAACCGGAACCTGCGCCTCGGCCAGCGCCGCTATTTATCTCCGGGGCGCGGAAAATGCGCTGCACGTGACGGCGCCAGGCGGAACACAATTTTTCGAGTGGGAGCAGGATGGATCCGAGATGGTGTTGACCGGGCCGGCCGAGCTGATTTGCTTTGGGGAGGCATTTTAGAATCACGTTTGGTGGACCCCCCCCCCTGCTTTAACAGGGGGATACCACAAAGGATCGCGGCGGTCCGGGTCAACTTTCAGAGCAGCGGAAATTGTTTTAGAGGAGAGACAAACTGAAGATTTCTGCTGTTGGCCGCGGAGCCAAGATCAGAGTGATCTCCCCGGCGAGCTATCCCCAACCGGAGAGATTGTCGCAGGGTCTGGATGCATTGCGCAGCCTGGGCTTCGAGCCGTCCGTGGGCGCGCATGCACTCAGCAAGGCGAATGGCTACTTCGCGGGCAGCGCGGAGCAGAGGCTCCTGGACCTCCATGCCGCCTTTGCCGATCCTGAAGTGCGCGCCATATTATGTAGCCGTGGAGGTTACGGATCAAACTATCTCCTTGACTCGCTCGACCTCGACCTGATTCGCGCCAACCCCAAGCCTATCCTCGGTTATTCGGATATAACCTGTGTGCAGACCTGGCTGCTGGACCAGCTTGGCTTGACAACCTTCCACGCGCCTATGGTTGCCGCCGATTTCGCGCTGAAGGACGGAGTGGATCGGGATAGCCTTCTGGCCGCCCTGAGCGGGGAGCGTTGGACATTGGGACAGCCGGCGGGACTGCGGGTTCTGCGGCCGGGCAAGGCTTCCGGGATACTCTACGGAGGCTGCCTGACCTTGCTGGCGGCGTCTCTGGGCAGCCGGTACGCTGCGCGCACCGAAGGCAGGCTGCTGTTTCTCGAAGACCTGGGCGTCAAGCCCTACCAGTTGGATCGATTGCTTCGCCAGATGATGCTTGCCGGTAAATTCGAGGGAGTTACGGGCTTCGTCTTTGGCGAGATGCTGAATTGCGTGGCTCCGGAGCAGAAGCCCGAGGCGGTGGACGAGGTGATTCTCCGCGTGCTCGACGGCTTGGATGGACCGATTGCGATTGGCCTCCGCTCAGGGCACGTTTCGCGGTCGAATGTCACGCTGGCATTCGGAGTGAGAGCGGAACTCGACTGCATGCGCGAGCCGCGGCTGGCGTTTCTGGAACAAGCGACGAATCGCTGACTTATGCAAGAAGGAAGACACATTCATCTGATCGGTATCTGCGGCACGGCGATGGCCTCTTTGGCGGGCATGCTGCAACTGCGCGGATATCGCGTGACAGGCTCCGATGTCGCTGCCTATCCTCCGATGTCCGAAGTGCTCCGCTCGTTGGGGATTCCAATCAGCGAGCCTTACGCCGAGGCCAACCTCTCCCCGCGTCCCAGCCTGGTGATTGTCGGCAATGCTATCTCCCGCGGCAATGTAGAGATCGAGTATGTGCTGGACCAACACATCCCGTTCCGTTCTCTGGCGGAGACGATCCGTCACGAGTTCCTCTCGGGAAGAGAGTCCTTGGTGGTTGCCGGAACCCATGGAAAGACAACTACGACCAGCATGCTGGCTTGGATCTATGAAGTTGCGTCACGCAAGCTCGGCAAGTTCGCGCCATCTTTCCTGATCGGCGGAGTTGCGGAGAACTTCGGCTCGAGCTTTCAGCTCCGCGACACTAAGCCGTTCATTCTTGAAGGCGACGAATACGATACGGCTTTCTTCGATAAGGGTCCGAAGTTCATGCATTATTTTCCCGATGCCTTGATTCTGACCCATGTGGAATTCGACCACGCGGATATCTATCGCGACCTGGATGCGGTTGAAACCGCCTTTAAACGGTTGGTGAATCTGGTTCCGGGCTGCGGCCGCCTGGTCGCTTTTGACGGCAGCGCCAATGTAGACGCGTGTGTTGCGCGGGCCTTCTGTCCCGTGGAACGTTATGGATTGAAGCCCGGCTCGGATTGGCAATTGTGCGATCTCAGGCAGAGCAGCGGATCCTCTAATTGGAGAATCCTGCGCGCCGGCCGCGAGTGGATGGAGGTGAGTATGCCGCTGCCCGGTGAACACAACGCGCTCAATGCCACTGCGGCGGCCGCTCTCGCCGCGGGGCAGGGAATCGACGAGGCCTCGATCGTCGAGGCGCTGGCGAGCTTCCGCAGCGTGAAACGGCGGCTTGAAGTACGCGCCGTGGCCCGGGGGATCACCATCATCGACGATTTTGCCCACCACCCGACTGCGATTCGCGAAACTTTGAAAGCGTTGCGAGCGGCTTATCCCGATCGCAGACTCTGGGCGGTGCTCGAGCCACGTTCGAACACTCTGCGCCGGAACGTCTTCGAAGACGAGTTGGTGGAGAGTCTATCGCTGGCGGATAAGATCGTGCTGTCAGGAGTTTTCAAGCAAGAAAACATTTCCGAGGCGGAGAGAATGCACCCTGAGCGTGTCGCAGCCGCTTTGCAACGCGTAGGGAGAGAAGCCGCCGTTTACCAGACCGCGGATGCGATTGTGGAGGAGATCTCGCCCCGCCTCAGAGCAGGCGATGTTGTGGCCATACTTTCCAATGGCGGCTTCGACGGTATTTATGAGAAGCTGCCTTCGGCTATCGAACGAAGGAGCGGCGACTGAAAGGGAAGAATGCAGATCCTCTGTAAAGTTCTGGTGGAAGCGGGTGCTTCAGGTTCGCGAAGCTAACCTGCCATGGAGATTTGCGTAATCCCACGTCCAAGAATCCGGACATGGGGCACCCAAGAGTGATTGCAAGGATGGCATTCCAACCAAACCATGTTTAGCTCACTCGCCATATTGATCACTTACCTCCTGCTTATCCTTCCGGCGGCTGCGATTGGATTGCCCTGGACCCTAGTCTCCGGAGACATCGGCTTTCTGTACCGCTGGTCCACGTGGATCGTGGGCGCTGGCTTGAAGATGGGCCGCATTCGCGTCGAGGCAGCCGGCCGCGAGCATATACCCGCCGGCCGGGCTTGCATCTTCATGTCGAACCATGTCTCTAATCTTGATCCACCGGTGCTGTTTCCGCTCTTTCCCTTTCGCACGGCGTTCTTCCTAAAGCGCTCTTTGCTCAAGATCCCCCTGCTCGGCTGGGGCATGCGGCTGGCGGACTTTATTCCCGTCGATCGCGACGGCCGCGTGGAATCCGCGCGGGAAAGCGTCCAATTCGCGGCGCGCGTGCTTGCCTCCGGAGTCTCTGTCTCGACCTTTCCGGAAGGCACACGGTCGCGCACAGGGAAGCTGCTGCCCTTCAAAAAGGGTCCTTTCTATCTCGCCATGGAGTCGGGCGCCCGGTGATTCCTATTTCCATTTGGGGAACCGAGCAGATGATGACGAAAGGCAGCTTGCGCATCAAGCCCGGCGCGGCGCATGTGATTTTCCATGAGCCGATCTATCCACAACAGTTTTCCACGCGGGAGTCGCTTATGTCGGCAGTGCGCTCCGCTATCGCTTCACGACTGCCGGCCGGTAACGATTAAGCTGTCTTCTGCCCTCCTTGTCTGTTTTTGCTGTTCTTTCTGTCATTCCCGAAGGGGATCTGCTTCTGGTCTACGGAGTACGAAAAGCAGATTCCCTGCGGGAATGACAGAAAGAAAAGCAACTGTGAATACAGAAGCCCGGAGCATCGCAACAATGGACGATGTGAGATCTGCGGTTGGATTACTGCTTAATGATCGCGTTGTATCCGTCGGAGGCCAGCTTTTGCTTCATCACGTCGGCTTGCGCCCGGGTGGTGAAAGGGCCTACCTGAACGTGCAGTAGCTTGTCATGCGGCTCGTTTCGCACCACAACGTTGTAGCCTCGCTGGCGCAGAGCGGAGAGTAACACGTTGGCATCTTCCTGGCGAAAAACGGCAGCGACCTGCACCATGATCGGACTGATCGCTACCGGAGCCGCCACCAGCTTGATACTTTTCTTCGGGACCGGGGCGGTTTCCGCGTAGCTCGCATGATCTTCCTCACGCGGCGTCTCAAGAACAGGGAGCGTGATCGGCCGGGCGAGCGTATTCTCAGCCTCCTGAATCCTGGATCCGGAAGGCTTGGCTTGATGCGGCGCGGCTGCGAGGCGGGCCGCATCAACAGCGGTGCTTCCGGAATTTGTAACTGAAATGGTTTCCTCACGCCGCCCTACGGAATAACCGAAGCCAAAGAACAGACCGCAGACCAACACCAACGCCAGGAAGAGCCCCAGGAGGGAAGCGGTGCTCAGCGTAATCTCCGGTTCTTCGGCTTCCACTTCTTCGCGTGCGATCACGGGATACTATCCTTCACCGGTAGAATGATCCGTGGGATTAGCTCTAGGCCCGGTCATGCCGGCTTGAAGATTCGCCAGGCCCATCTTGTTGAAGAGAGTCATCATATCCATAGGCAACGGGAAGACGATAGTCGTATTTTTTTCAACGCCAATATCGTTCAGCGTCTGCAAATACCGCAGCTGCAAGGTCATCGGCTCGGTAGCCAGAAGGTGGGCCGCATCTACCAGGCGCTGGGCGGCGGCGAACTCGCCTTCGGCATGGATCACCTTGGCGCGCTTCTCCCGCTCCGCTTCCGCCTGCTTGGCCATCGCGCGCAGCATCGACTCCGGCAGATCAACCTGCTTGACCTCAACATTCACCACCTTTGACTCCCCAAGGCGCCGTGTGCTGGTCGATGATGGTCTGGATCCTCTGATTGAGGGCTTCGCGACGAGAGAGCAGTTCATCCAGTTCCACTTCGCCCAATACCGAGCGCAACGTAGTTTGCGCGAACTGCGAGGTCTGATAGACGTAATTCATTACCTCGATCACGGCTCGGTTAGGGTCAATAATCCTCAGGGTGATAACCGCGTTGACTTTTAACGTCACATTGTCGCGGGTAATGATGTCCTGCGGGGGTACTTCGAGAACTTCCTGGCGAAGCGAGACGCGCACCATCTGGTCGAGAGGCCGGAAGATGAGGATGATGCCGGGTCCCTTGGGCGGGGTCTGAAGGCGGCCCAGGCGGAAGACTACTCCTCGCTCATACTCCCGGAGAATCTTGATGCAGTTCAACAGGTAGATCACAACGATAATGGTTACGATACCGGGGATGCCAATGCCCAACATGGCGGACCTCACTCAGCACGGATTGTACCGCCAGGGACTGGGGAAGAGCTTGTAAACCACTGGCCACAAACGGTTAAGGAATCCGGTCCACCAACAGGGTGAGACCGTTGAGCGCATGCACTCGAACCTTGGCTCCGCGCTCGATAGGCGGCCTGGGACTCCGCCAGCCAGAGTTCGCCGTTCAAGAGTACCTGGCCGCTCGGATCGAGAGCTTGGGTAACGACAGCGATCTGTCCGATCAAGGCTTCGCCCCCCATCTTCATCTTCCCTCGCCGCGCCCGCAAGGCCAGGCGCAGCAGAAACACGGTGATCAGTCCAAAGCCGATTCCTGCGCCCAAGGCGGTGCCCAGGTGAACGCGCATCTCGGGAATCGGGCCCGCCACCAAGGTCAGCGATCCGAAAATCAGACAAATAATTCCCGCTCCTGCCAGAACTCCATGGCTGGCGAACTTAGCCTCCAGAACGAAGAGGACGAATGCCGCCAGGATCAGCATGACCGAGGTGTAGCGAACCGGCAGCAGATTCAGCGCAAAGAGCGCGAGCAGCACCAGAATGGTTCCCAGAGTACCCGGAATGATCGTTCCCGGCGCATTGAACTCGACATAGATCAGCAAGCCGCCGACGACCAGGATCAAGAAAGCCAGATTCGGATCGGTAAGACGGTCCAGAATCTCTTCCCGCAACGTCGGAGTGACCGAGACCACGGTCGCGCCGCGTGTATGCAGGGTGGCTTTGTTGCCGTCCAGCCGGGTAACGGTGCGGCCGTCGAGGGAGTTCAGCAGCGCCGCCTGGTCGGGCGCGACGAGATCGATCAGGCCGAGCTGCTGGGCTTCGCGGTCGCTGTAGGATTTTGAGTTGCGAACCGCGTCCTCAGCCGCGGCCACATTCCTGCCCCGGCGAGAGACGAAAGAACGAAGAAAAGCCGCCGCATCATTCTCCAGCTTCTGCTTCATGGTGTCGCCGATCTTGGCTCCCTCGACTACCGGGTGGGCTGCTCCGGCATTGGTGCCGGGAGCCATGGCAGCTATATCCGATGCCTCCAGCAGGAAGAATCCCGCCGATCCGGCCCGGCTGCCGGATGGCGTCACGTAGGTAATCACAGGGACAGGAGAGGCGATGATCGCGCCAACCATCTTCCGCATGGAGTCGAGCAATCCGCCCGGAGTATCCATTTCGATCAGCACGGCGTTGGCGTGTTGCGATGCGGCCAAGTTCAATCCACGGGCCAGATAATCCGCGCTTATCGGTTGGATCGTATCGTCCAGATGGATCAGAACCACTTCCGGGCGCGGCTGTTTTGTGTCCTGCGCTGCCAGCCAGCAGACCCCGCAGCAAGCCAGGAAAAATACCAACCATTGCGGCATTCCGCGCCACGTTCTCATCGAAATTCGCCTCAGGGAACCTGTTGGCCCTTAGCTTCCAGTTGTTGCCGAAGACGCCGCGCCGCGGAATTCTGCGGCTCGAGCTGGAGCGCCTGACTTACATTGGAGGCCGCGCCCGGCAATTGGTTGGCCGCGAGGTCTAGCCGGGCGAGCACCAAGTAGGCTGTTATATTCGGCTGCAGCTTGAGGGATTGCTGCGCCTCCTGGCGCGCGGCCTCGGCATCGGCGCCCCGCTCCCGTACCACAGCCAAGCCGGCGTGCGCTTCAGCATTGCCGCTGTCTATCTGCAACGCGGCCTGAAACTCCCGCTCCGCCTCAAGCACCAGGCCCTGATATAGGAAGCGAGTGCCCTCCTCGGTAAGTACGGCGGCATGCTTTGCCGGCGGCAAGGAGGCGAGGCGCACAGCCTGCATCTGCTCCATCTCAAAAGCAGCTTGCCGGAAGGAGGCTTCATTGAACGTTCGCTTCACCCGCTCCAGGGGCAGGCTGTCTTCCTGTGCGGCGGGAGCAAAGGACGCGCTCATATGGCTGGGCGGTGTGCTCTTCTGCGCCTCGCCATTGAGGGTGGCCTGGAAGGCCTGGGCTTCGCTGTCGCCGGGCCGCAGCTTGAGCGCCTTGGCGACAGCGGCCAACGCTCCCTCAAGGTCGTTCTTATGGGCCAGTGCTACGGCAAGATTGAATTGATAGTCGGCATCGTTGGGGTCCGCCGCTATGGCTTGAAGAAAGAGCGAAGTAGCGTCCTTGCCGCGGCGGCTGGCCGCCACCCCTTGGTCGTTCACCACCTCAGGCAGAGGCAGTTGCTGGCTGACGAAGGCAAACGCATCCTCCGCCTTCACATAGCTCCCCAGATAGATGTAAGACAACCCACGATAAAAGTCCGCCTCGCGCGCTTTAGCATCGTCTTTCGGCAGGCGGCCAAGAGTCGTCGCCGCCTGATCGTATTGCTGGTTGGTAAAAAAAGCCATGCCCAGAGCAAACAGGGATGGCGAGTAGGTGGGGTCCAGCCGCACCGCCTCCTTCAGGTGACGAATCCGCGCCTCCGAGCTGGGTTCCACCAGTCCCCGAACATAGTTCTCAAAAGCTGCGACTTTAAGGTGGGAGTCGATGGAAACAAATGTGTTTTGCGCCACGGCGAAATGGGGATCGAGCTGCTTGGCCAGCCGCCATGCCAGGCTGTTCAGTACGTCGAGCAGGCGCGTCATGTCGGCCTCTTCCACGATCGGCGGCGACATGTGCAGGGTGTCCATATTTAAGATTTGGGCGGTGGCCTGGAAGCGTGGACCGTTGGTTGAGAACGATCCCACAATGAGATAGTTGGCATCCAGATCCTGAGCCAGACGGATCGCGCCCGCCCGCGAGGGCTGGAAGGATTGCGGCAGTCCTAAATGATCGAGCGCATAGAGGCGGTCGTCCCGGCTGATGGGCAGGAACCCTGCGGAAGCCAGACGGCGGTTCAAGACTTCCGGAACCGCTTCGCCGATCCAGTCAAGGTTGGGGCGGTCTGCTTGGTCGTCAAACGGGAGCACCAGCAGCAATCGTCCGTGCGGCGCGGACGCCGGGCTGGCTGTCGAGTTTGTTGCCGGGGATGCGGGGAGCGGAGAAGCGAACCCTTGGCTGCCGGTCACGAGCGCGGCGCAGATCAGCAAGAAAACGCTCAGCAATAGAACTCGAATTTGCGGCAGGGATTGCACCTGCGCTGATTATAGTTCTGGGTCCTTCAGGTGCGGTGGGAGGGTCACGGAGCCCAGCTCACCGACCTAGTTGTTAAGTCCCATAGGGACGGCGTGCAGCGTCGATCGAGATTTGTGGAATCCCACATCTGGCGCAAAGAGCGCGCGAGATATGGGGCACCCAGGATTTGTTGAAGCGAAGACACTGAGCCGTTCCAATTAATTGAGACGGGCTAGCGGTGACTCAGGAGCGCCAGCTGTGGCGCCTGCACGTTCGGCCGGTTGAGATGGAGCAGGGCGGCCCATTCGCCGCTGCGGCTAGCTTGCCAAAAGACGCTTCCATCGAGCAGGCGAGCGATCGCTTGCGGCTGCAAATCCCGATGGAAGCCGAAGTAGCGGGTGTCCAGGGCCTCATTGCGCGCTCCCAAGCTAAACAGCCCCCGCGGGTCATACTTAGTCGAAAAGGCGAGGCAAACGCTATAAGGCCGGGAGGAAAAGGCGGCCTTTTGAATCTCCGGCAGGGAGAAATTCGCGACTGCCACCACCTGGACGGGCTTGCGGACGTAACCCAACTCCGGCTTGGTTAGCTCATCGGTGGCCGGCCAGGCCGTCAAGACCGTGCTGCCGGGAAAGTGAACGCGAATTTGCTCAATCGCCTCCTGGTGGAGACGAATAACACTGGCGTAGCTCAGATTGTCTTCCGGAGCGAATTTGTAGGGTGGATTGATGGTGAGTCCGATGAGAAAGGCGGCCGCGCTCAATCCCACGAATGCCCACCAATAGCGGATACGCCGGCGAAGTGTTGAAACACATAATAAGAGGACCAGCGGATAGAGCGGCAACAGATATCGCGTGAGGAGAGCGCCACCGATCACGGAGAAAAAGAGAACGTTGGCGGCTAGCACCACATAGACGATTGCCTGGCTGCCGAAAGTGATGCGCGGCCGCAAGCTGCCATCGCGCTCCTTGAGCGGCAGCAGCAGCATCGCCGCCAGGGTGCAAAGTACCGGCACGAACATATTCATGTGCACCGTGAGCTGCACCACCCGGTGAGCCAACGCCAATAAGATACGCAGCGGCGCTAACGTCAAGGTTGCGTTGTAGCGCAGAAATTGCGGATTGCCGAAGATGTATCCCGTCCGGTAGCGATGGTAGGCATACCAGAGGAGCAGCGGCAGGACCGGGCTGAACAAGAACCACGCGGTGCGGGCGCGCGGACGCGGATGCGGCCCGGTAGCGCGCATGGCTCGACAGCCTTCCCATAGGGCAATCGCGAGCGGCGTCACGATCGCGGTCTCCTTACACAACGCGGCTAAGGCAAAGCAGGCAGCCGCAGCCGGCGGTCCGCGTCTTGTATTCGATTCCGGATTTAGGGCTTCGAAAACGAAGACCAGCCCCCAGAGCGTTCCTGCCGCGGCGAACATATCCGCCTGGGCCAGGGTGCTCTGGGCAAACCAAACCGGATAGAGCAGGGTCAGCAAGGTAACGGCGGCGGCGGACTGCGTCCGCCTGGTAAGCAGGAGACTGAGCCGGAATACCCCCAGCAGCGCGATCGCCGTTATCAGGCACATCGCCGTCCGCGTGACAGCAGGCGTAAATCCCGACGCCTTCCACCACAAAGCTAAATAAAGAGAGGGAAGAGGCGGATGCGCATTGGACAGAGTGGTTTTGGGGATCAAAGAGCCGGTGCGGAAAAAGTCATAAGCCGCTGGAATGTAGTAGCCGGCCTCATCCCAGTAATAAGGGAGCCGCAGCAGCGTGATGTGCGACAGGTACACGGCTACGAAGAGCGGCGGAAAAATCATCCAAAGCGGTAGCGGACGATCTACTCGCGGTTCAAGCGGTACTCGCGTTTTTGATAATACGGGCAACAGTCACTCTTATTGGATAGCGTATACCGCTTTGACAACTTATTGTGGGATGCGCGAGGTCAGTCCCGCGAGGGACGCCTGAGTATAGCCCAGCATGAAATGCTGGGTAGGAGCCAATTCAGGAACAGTCCCGCAGGGACGGCTGAAATGTTTTTTAATTCTTTCAGTCGTCCCTGCGGGACTGGGTCTTCTGTTGTTCCGAAACCCAGCACTGGCGTGCTGGGCTATTTTCGTGCTGTCCCTGCGGGACTCTTTTTGCATCGAGGCAAAGACGACAGGAAGGGCAGAAGCAGGGAATGACAGAAAGACGGGCGTGTTTAGTGGACAGGCCCCTGGGGCGGCTTTGGTTCCAGGGATAGATGGCCAAAGGTCTGCTCATACTGCGCCAGGTTTTGCCCCAGTACATTCCACAAGGCCTTGGCTTGTTGCGGACTGAGATAGAGCGCCTGAAAGGTGTTGATGGTGATTTCCTCCGCGGTCTCCTGATGCGCGGTGCCGAAGCTGAGCCGGAAATCCCATACGCTCATCTGCACCTGAACACTGTTGGCGTAGCTCTCGCGATAGTCCGCGGCCCGTTCCAGTTTGACTTTAGGTTGTGAAGTGATCTGGCTCATCGTCTTTATAGACTAGAACATTTCTTCCGGGGTGGGCGGCTGGCGGCAGCAAGTGTATACTTCCGCCCACCGGCCGGCCTGAGGATACGTGAACGGTAGCCGATGGCGAGCTGGCGGAAAATCTCTATACGGGAGGGTGGAGCAGATGAAGGTTCTGCCGGCAATCAAGGCGTTCCTCAGTTCGTCTTTGGCAGGGGCTCTATTGTGCGCAGGGGCTCCGGCGCAAAACCCCAACCCGGATGCGGCGAAGCCTGAGCTCTATAACACCGCCAAGCAGAAGCTTCTGGCTGGTAGGCAGGTCTTCAGCTTCACGCAATCGAAGATGGATGCTGCCGGCTATTGCGAGGCGGCCAAGCATTACGATTTCACTTGGTTTGAAATGCAGCACAGCACGCTGGAGTTCGCGGATATCGAGAAAATGATCGCCGCTTGCCCGCACGTCAAGGCCACGCCGATGATTCGCCTGCCTGATGCACAGGAATGGCATATCCAGCATGCCACCGACATTGGCGCGCTGGGCGTGGTCATTCCGACAGTGGACGATGTCGACCGGGCACGGGAGGCAGCCAAGTGGGCGCGGTATCCACCGGTTGGGCGGCGCAGCGCGGGCGCCGGACAGGCGCGAGGCATTTGGGGCATCCACGGGATCGATTACCGTAATACCATCAACGAAAACATGCTGGTGGTGGTCATGATCGAGACGCCTACAGGCGTTGCGAATGCTTATGACATCGCCTCAGTTCCGGGCGTGGACGTAGTGATCATAGGCAACAACGACCTGAGTTCGTTCTCCGGACTGCCGCAAACCGATGAACGCTATCACCAAATGGTCGAAAAGGTTCACGACGACACACTAAGAGCAGGGAAGATCTTCGGTCAAGCCAACGCGATGTATGCCACGGGCCCCTACAGCAAGGATGCAAGATTCTTCCAGAACGGCCCGTCGAACGATGGCTGGAAGCCTGCAAAACCGGGCGGCGCTAACCCAAATGCCCCGCCGCCTGGAGAAGAGAAATAGGCGGCGTGCGACGCTGACGCTGCCTTGACCGGCGTGCCTGATTTACCGGCCATTTCAGCGGACGAGCGGAAAGATCTCGCGCACCCTCGGATTTCGCAGCAGAATCGAGGTCCAGATGAGCACGCCGAAATAGACCGGGAAGAGCGTGTTGCTGAAGAGCGGATTTTCCAGCCGCAGATTCGTCGCCACCGCGCCTCCCAGATAGCCGGTGAGCAGGATGGCTCCGAGCACTGTGGTCCGTGGAATGACATAAAGTACGGTGCAGGTAAGAAGGATTACTCCCAGGCACGCCGAGAGTTCCGTGGGCCACCCGGTCCGTGCGAAGGCCTGCACCACCGGCTCCGGTTTGACCAACTTCATGGCGGCGTCGAATAGCAGGAACAACGTGACCAGGCCAGCAATGACTCTTCCGGTCCAGGCGCGTCCCACAGGGACGACCGGGGTTGGTGCCTCAAAGAACTGCGCTTGTGCTGCAGATTGCATGGGTTTCCTCCATTCCTCGTTCCTGTTTTTCGCGTGCGGCCGGGAAAGCTCCTGAGCTAAACGGAATTCAGGTTTCTGTCCCGGCCGTGCCCGCTCAGCCCGCCACGGCCTCGGCCTGAGCGCAGGCCTTCATCCTGGAGACCACTTCCTGCAGTTCCTCGTTGCTGACGGTGCGGACGGGGGTCGCGATCTCCCAGGAGTGACCGTAGGGGTCCTCGACGAGGCTATACCGGTCGCCCCAGAACATATCCTGCAGGGGCGTTTTTACCTTGCAGCCGGCCGCGACAGCGCGCGCGTAAAGCGCATCGCAATCCGGGACGCGGAGGTACAACAGCACTGGCGAGCCCTTCAGAGCCTGAGGGCTTGCACCGCCGTTTTCAGGCATTTCGTCCATCAGGTAGAAGGTCACGCCGTCCAGTTGGAGACTCCGCGTTCATCACGCGTCCGTCGGGACTCTTAAAGACGCCCTGAACTTCTGCGCCCAGCGCCTTCTGGTAGAACTCAATCGCTTCGGAAGCGTTCCGGCAGATGAGATGTGGAAACAGCGTGGTGGTTGTGTGGTCGCTCATCGTCTTCTCCTCTTTGCATGTGGCTCTCGCAGCTAACGCGCCAGCCTTTCTCCGAGCCAGCGCTGTCAGTTCGAGGCAAGGACTCGAGCCGGTTGGATCGGAAATCTCAGGCCGCCAACCGGGTCTTGTCTCCGTTCTGCCTATAGGTCGAACGGTGCGGGAAAAAATCGACAACCGCGCCAAAATTAATTTTGGGGGAGGCCGGAAACTTCCAGCACCGGGCGTATCTCGACGGTGCCCCACCGGCCTGCCGGAATTTTGCCGGCGATCTCGATCGCTTCGTCGAGGTTGCTCGCGTCCACAAGGAAGAAGCCGCCCAGCTGCTCGCGGGTCTCGGCAAACGGGCCGTCGGTGATGATGCGTTTGCCTTCACGCGTCCGAACGCTCGTAGCGGTCGTGCTGGGATGCAGCGGCGCGGCCGAGACCCGCTTTCCACTGGCATGGAGTTCCATCGCATAACCAGCGGACTCCTGGTAGCAGCTGGCTCGCTGTTCTTCGCTGAGCGAGTTTTCATCGAGATAGATCAGGAACATGTATTGCATCGGGGATCCTCCTGCACTGAGTCGAACGGCGATTCGTTCCATCGACAGTCCGAACATTGAAATCTTATGATGGACCATGCCGCCGGATATATCTGCCGCGATCGAATCGGTTTACCGCAGCGACTGGGGCAGGATTGTCGCTACGCTGATCAAGCTTGTGGGTGACTTTGACTTCGCAGAGGAGTGCGCCCAGGAGGCGTTCGCCGCCGCGGTGGATCAATGGAAGACCTCGGGCGTTCCCGAGACTCCAGCAGCATGGCTGATCCAGACTGCCCGGAACAAGGCCATAGATCGGATCCGCCGGCAGCGGCGTTATTCGGAAAAGCTCGAGGGTTTGGTTGCGTCCGGCCTGCTCCGGACCACTGCGGAGCCGGAAGAGAACATGGGCGAAATTCCGGATGACCGGCTTCGACTTATCTTCACCTGCTGCCACCCTGCTCTAGCACCGGAGGCGCAGGTTGCGCTGACGCTGCACACGCTATGCGGGCTGCAGACGGATGAAATTGCCAGGGCATTCCTGGTGGCTCCGGCCACGATGGCCCAGCGGCTGGTTCGAGCCAAACGCAAGATCCGCGATGCGCGCATTCCCTACATCGTTCCCGCTCTTACAGAGATGCCGGCGCGGATGGAATCCGTTCTGACGGCGATCTACCTGGTGTTCAACGAGGGATATGCGGCCACGCGAGGCGACACCCTGCTGCGGATCGACTTGTGCGGCGAAGCGATCCGCCTGGGCCGGCTTATCAGCAGCCTCATGGAACCGCGTCCGCCCCGGGAGGCGACTGGTCTCTTGGCGCTGATGCTGCTTCACGATGCGCGGCGCGAGGCACGCCACAACGCCGAGGGCGATCTGGTCCTGCTTGAAGAGCAGGATCGGATGCTGTGGAACCAGGCCCAGATTCAGGAAGGGTTATCGCTTGCCGAATCGGCCATGAACGCGGCGCCCGGACCCTTTGCGCTTCAGGCAGCGATTGCCGCCGTACACTGCCGGGCCCCGCGCGCTGAGGACACGGACTGGCGCGAGATTCTCCGGCTATATGATCTGCTGGAGAAGGTGCAGCCATCGCCAATTGTGTCGCTGAATCGCGCCGTTGCTGTCGCCATGACAGAAGGGCCCCGCCCGGCACTCGCGATTATCGAGAACCTGGCGAACGAAGGAGAACTCGAAGACTATCATCTCCTGCATGCAGCGCGGGCCGATCTGCTTCGCCGCACCGGCTTGCCGAAGCAGGCGGCGGCCAGCTATCTGCGCGCCATCGCGCTGGCCAAAAACAACCGAGAGCGCTCCTGGCTCGAGCGCCGCCTGCAGGAATTAGGCGCGGGGCCTTAACGACGCGGCACCAACTGCCAGCTACGATCATGTTAGCTGGTGCGGGAGAAGGGACTCGAACCCCCACGGATTGCTCCGCTTGGACCTAAACCAAGTGCGTCTGCCATTTCGCCACTCCCGCATCCGTGCTTCAGTATAGGTGATCGGAGAACACGGCGGAAACTCTCGCCGGCCGAAGACGCGGGTGGATAAAGATTTATCCTGATCTATCCTGGTAAAATGAGGAGTTGGGAGGTGGGACTATGCCAGCCAGGATGACCAAAAAGTTCACTCCCGAGATCGACGCCCAGCTCTACGATGAGTTGGTTGCGGTTGCCCAGCAGAATGGACAAACCAAGCGGCATGTTCTCGAGCAGGCACTTGCGTTCTACCTCCACAACGTGGTTCCTTCCCAGCATGTGGTCCGTCCCGAAGTGATGGATGCCTTCGAACACTCGGTTGCCGGCAACCGCGACCTGTTGCAACGTCTCGCAAAGTGAATGGCGGATTACCTTACGGTAGCGGAAGTCTACCGGATGCGGCACGAATCCCGCTTCGCTCTTATCCTCGACTGGATCCGTCGAGACATCAGGCCCTTGATTTAACCGTGGCCGCGCAGGTTGCGCATTCGGTTAAGCGGCGAACACGGTAAAGGGCGCAATGAAGCGTTTTCCGAAACCGGATGTTGCTTTGCGTAGATCCGAGCAAATTCCGGTATGGTATTCTCCGTTCATGGCGAAGGCCGATGCCGTTGCTCGCAAGCCGATGGAACCCGCAAAGAAGAGCGGCGGCGATCAGTACTTCTCGCGCGCGGTGAGCAAGAGCCTGGAAGTCCTGGAGCTGTTGCAATCCGTCCGGTCGGCGATGACTCTGCAGGAGATCGCCAGGCGCATCCAGCTTTCGAAAACCTCGACTTTTCGCCTGCTCAAGACATTGGAAGCTTCGGGATGCCTGGTTCCGGCGGGCTCGGGTGAATACCAGCTCGCCGTGGGAATCCATTCCGTCGTTCCCACGCTTTGGCTTGCCCGGCTGCTGCGGGTGGCAGCGGTCCGCATGCAGGAACTGAGTCATAATCTGCGCGAGACGGTTACCTTGGCGGCTCTGTTCGACAATCGGGCCGAAGTGGTGGCCATGATAGAAAGTCCGCAGATTATCAAGATGAGCAATGTGGTCGGTCTTATTCTGCCCCCAAATGCGAGACTCGCTGGGAAAGGTCATTACCGCATTCCAAAATGAAGCGCAGCGCGAAAAACTGCTGCGCAGTTATGGGTTCTGGCACTTTACCGAGAGAAGCATCACCGATCGTGGGAAGTTGGAGGAGGAATTTAGCCGGGTCCGGGCGCAAAAGTTCGCGACCGACCGGGAGGAGTCGGTTCCCGATGGGATTTGTTTTGGGGTACCGGTCTTCAATCCAGCCGGGGAAGTGAACGTTGCTTTGAGCACTTCATTTCCCAAAATGCGTGTACGTGACGCAGAGCACGAGAAAGCTATCATTGCCGCTCTTCGCGCTACGGCGGAAAATATCTCCGCCGATCTGCACGCCTTTCAGGCGCCGGAAACATTCAGTAAGCCGCGGGGCGCCGTTAGCACGTTTTCACTCGAAAAAAAGTTGTCATCTCGAACCGAAGTGTTCATGGGCCTGCGGCTCACCCAAGGGGATGAAAACCGGCGATTCCCCCTTAAACCGGGGTGAACGAGCTAAGCTGAACATGGTCAAGAGCTTCCTAAATGATTTTCGACAGTGCGGGCGCGCCATATCGCGCCCTCGACAGCGTCCACTGCTCGAGGAAGCATTTTTATTTCGGGATTTGCGCGGTGCAGCGCATTCGCCATGGCGTTTCGCACCAAAGCAATGTGTTCGAGCACGCTGCCGATGAACGCGACGCGCGGCGTGGGCTTTTCTCCCAAATCGCGCAGTTGCCGCATGACTGACAAGGCTAACGAGGCAAGGTCTTCTCCGCCCCGGTGGCAGATTTCGAGAGCTACCGCGTCTCCTTGTTCCGCGCAGGAGATGACCAAGGGAGCGAGCTTGGAGAAATCCGGGCCAGGCTCCGCATTCGCTTTTTCGACCAGTTGCTCCACTCCGGCGAGCTGCCAATAGCGGATGACGCTTTCCAGCAATCGCGTGGGCCGGCCCTCGTTGAGCGCACGAAAAGCGCTGCGCAGTCCTTCATGTCCTATCCAATACCCGGAGCCTTCATCGCCCAATGCCGGACCCCAGCCGCCTGCATACACCATCTGTCCGTCCCCGTTCCTCCCGGCAACCTTCGATCCCGTGCCGGCGACCACCAGAACGCCAGGGCCTCCATGAAAAGCGGCATCGAGCGCAATCTCTTCGTCGCCGCACACCAGCAGTTCGCCTCCGGCCAACTGGGGGACTGTTTCCCGGATCCAGTTGGTGACCAGCGGCACGGAACCGCCCGAGGTTCCGATACAGATCCTGGTGATCGACCGTAAGTCTATCCCGTGGCTGCCGGTAAGTTGAGTGAAAAGGCTCTGCAAATTCCGGCGCGCATCGCTGCTTCCGGTACGCAGCACTTTGATGCTACCGGTCTCCGCGCGCGCCAGCTCGCGGTCCTCATCGGCAAGCGCGCCTGTTGTCTTTGTGCCGCCGGCATCCAGTCCCAGAAAGTATTGCATCGCTATTGGTTATCTTGCATTCTAGCGATATTTTTCATTGGAAGGCGATCTCCACATGTGCGTGGGCGTAGCCGAAGAGATTTCCAGGCATGGACGGTCTTTGCATGGTGATTTCATATAACGCGTCCGATAAGGACCTGACGGCCCCTCCTTTGACCCCGGCGATCTTCCAGGGGGTCTGAACTCTGAAGGCGGCATTGCCGGAGGAGTTCACATCGGCATCGACGGACAACACGCGCTGCCCAAAACTGACATGGGTGATTTTCATCCCGGTGCTGGGGTCGCCCAGATGCGGCACATCGCGGCTGGGTATGATGGAGACGCCGCCCTGGAATCGCAGATGGCAATGGCTGGCGCCGGGTGGCGCCTCGATCTCCAGTTGTGCGTGCTCGTCTGCGGCCGACTCGCTGGTATGAACGGTAACCGTCCGGCCCTGAAACTCAGCGCCTAAGAGATGCGCGCCGAGCGGGATTTCGGGCTGGAACGCAACCGCTGCCGTGCTGCCCTGGTTGCCAATCTCGAGATCGGCGCCATCCAGGGTTTGTTTCAGCGTGAAAGCGAGCACGGTATGCGGTAGGCGGACGTTTCCGACGGAGATTCGACCCCATTGCGGCGGGAGATGCGGAGCGAAGCTGACCCGGTTCCGGGCGCCCTCGATCTCGAGTCCCAGCAGGCCGCGCACCGCGCCGTCGAGCAGTCCGGCCGACGACCAGGTCTGTTCCGGCACCGATTCCACCTGCTGGTGGTAAAAGTCGCCGGCAAGAAGTTCATGCAGGTGTCCGAGCGAGTCTAGAGTGTTCCAGGGAAGGATAGCGCTCCACAGCGCAAAGCCGACGGCTGGTCTATGCTCCAGCCAGAAGGTAGCCGAGAGTTCCGCCGTGCCGAGAGCGGAGACACTGCCTTTGGAATAAGATCGCGGATTAAAGATGCCGGAGCGGGCGCCGACTCCGCGGGTTCCCCAATCCGACTGGAAATCCGAAGAAGCGAGCGTATCCATGATGGTTTCATTTTGCTGTGCGGAGAA
Organism: uncultured Acidobacteriaceae bacterium; assembly: GCA_963705665.1. Taxonomy (GTDB): domain Bacteria; phylum Acidobacteriota; class Terriglobia; order Terriglobales; family Acidobacteriaceae; genus PALSA-350. The sequence continues at coordinate 28,390 of CAVPKQ010000010.1, forward strand.
AAGCTTCTGCACGATCGCCTGGCTCGGCCTGCTCCTATAGCTGAGGACAGGCGCTCCGCCGGCTGTGTGTCCGTCGATCCAAAAGCGGTGCTCAGAATCCCAGTAGTGGATAGGAATAGCGTTGCGCGCGAGTTGATTGGCGGCTAAAGCGTCACGGGCCTGCCCGGCATGGCCGGTTACGCTGGCCAGTTCGGCAAAGCTGGCCGTCGCGCCCACCCAACTCGATGAGAGCCCCAGGTCGTCTCCCAATTTGTCTTGCTCGTCGGCGCCTTCCTTATTTTGCGGGATGTGGGGCAGGTTGTCCGTCGCGCTGATGAGCGATCGGCAATAGCGATAGGCGCCCTCGATCGACGGCCACTGGACCAGCGCGAACCCTGTATCGCCGCTGACGGATACATAGCGCGCGACGACGTTTAGATAGTCGAAGCTGATATCCACATGAACGAACATGTAGGGATACTTCGACCAATCGATATATCCGGCGCTCTGCGAGAGCTCGTGCCAGATCTGGCCGGTGTTTGGGTCCTGATATTTCGTTATGAATTGGAGTTCTTCCCGCGCCCGGGAATAGTCGCCTTCCGCGACCAGGGCGTTTACCGCGGTCAATCCGTCGCCGGCGAAAAACCAGGCATATTGCGGGCGGCGCGCACTCCGCGAAGGACCATAGCCGGCGACGATTCCACAGCCAAGCTCGGGTTCGCAGACCCAGGCTTGGTCGAGAGCCACTTCGGACCATGCCAGTGCGCGATTCACCGCCTCATCTGGAGTTTGAATACTGAGTACGGTATCTTCAAGATCGGCATAATGCGTCTTCGCCTGGGCTTCTTCGTCCGTCTGCCGGGTAGAAAGATCGCTCATCGCGGAAGCGGGATCTTGGCTGTTTGCCGGGTTGAGCGCGATATAAACCGTCGCGACCGCCGGGCCGGTCTTTGCAGCATGCGGCCTGATAAGAAACGAAAGTTTGCCGTTGGCGCGCACGGTGCTGTTGACTGTATCGTCGTGGGTCACGATTTCGCGTGAGGCGACAATCGCCGACAACTTGTGCGCCGCCTCGGAGATTACATATCCGGGTAGATCCGGCTTCCATTCGGTCTGTTGGCCGCCGAGAGCGGCTGGCCACATCAGGTTGAGTACCGGGGTGAAGTGGATAGCTATATCGACCTGGCCCTGGACTTCGTAACGAAGGATGGCGCCAGGCTGGTTGAGAGGCACGAAGAGGGTCTCACGAACGATGTAGTTCGGGCCGATGTATAAGCGGGTGACGGAGCCGGGCTGGTAGATCACGCGCTTGAGCAGGAGCCGTCCATCGGTTTCAGAGGTTTCTCCCGCTGCGCGAAAACCAATCTGATAGCCGCTGAGTATCTGCAGGGGATATGCCCAGACCTCGAGCCCGGATTCGGGATAACCCATAACGAGCGCTCGCCGGCCGTGAACGGCGACAAAGCGGTTGGTCGAATTGGTGCTCAGCGTGAGTTGGCTGGAGTCAGCGCTCTGGGCATGGAGGGAGAAGAGGGTCAGCAGGAGAAGCAGGAGCAAGCGGCAGTAGATTTGCGGAGTCTGGGTAGGTGGAAGTGGCAGTTGGGCTGAAAGCTTCATTGGCAATTGGCCTCTACTTTGTCATCTCTCCACTGCGCTGCGCTCCGGTCGAGATCACAAAGTTGATGTAATCGCGATCCCAGGCTTGCTCAATCCATTTTCGTCCTCTTGGGAAGGCACCAAATCACCAGTCGAAGGTTATCGTCTTTTCCACATATCCTGCGCCTGGCGGGAACAGGATCGACAGGTTCCGTTCGGCGGCCGTGGGGCCGGTTAACTCTATCCCGGTCGTGCGTATTTTCGCCTTGGGATCGTTGATGCGCAGAAATATACTCTGGCTGCTGCCGGCCGGTGCGGACAACCGCAAGGTCAGGGAGCGCGGCGAGCTTTGTTGATCCAATACTTTCATCTGCCGGGTTTCGGCGCCGGGTTCCGGCAGAGAGGAAGAGACTCCCACCTCGATCGCAGGCAGCGGAATGGTCAGCGTGCTGTTGCGAAACTTTGCTCCGGGTGCCTGCGACTTGAGAATCACAGTCGAGGCTCCCTCTCCCGCGGCTCGGATCACCAATGTCTTTCCATCCCGTTTCAAGTCAAGATCCAGATGATCCTTGCCCAAAGGAACGTTGTGGAGCCTGGCTTCTCCCCATTGCGCCGGCAGATTGGGCGTCACGCTGAGCGAATAGGCGGCGGCGTCCCACTCTAAACCGAACAGGCCGCGAACTATGGGAGAAACGATCATGGCCGCGGACCACAATTGATGGGCAGTACTGCGCCCGAGCGGCTGGAAGAACTCTCCGGAGATCAGCTCGGTGGCGTTTCCCAGATCCTGTGTCCAAAGCAGGCCGGCATTCTGTTGCAAGTGGAGGTAACCGGAGAGAGTATGTCCGGTGCGATATTCAGCCACCGAGAGCCAGCCGGTGAAGAGCGGCCAGACACTTCCCTGATGATAGCTAATGGGATCGTAAAAGCTGACGTGATCGCTTATATCGCGGTCTCCCCAGTCGGTCGAGAACTCATCGGAGGCCCAGCGAGCGAACATGGATTGCTTATGATCCAGCGCATAGGAGCCGTCCCACCATGCAACCGAAGGAAAGATGCTGGGGGTCTGGTCGATCGAATCTCTATTATTCCAACTGAAGGCATAGAAGTTCGTTTGCGGAAGAAAATATTCGCTTTCAATCAGCCCGCGAATTTTTGCCGCGCGGGTATCGGCTGCCTGGCCCGCGGCGGAGTGACCGCCGGCCCGCGCCAGATGGGCGAACGCAAGGCTCGCCTGCTCATCGAGCACGGCCATGTATATCTCCTGGCGTGGCATGCCCGGCCAGGATTCGACCCAGCCGGAACCCTGAGAATTGTCGTAGATTCCGTCGCCGTTGCCGTCGTGAGTGCAGATGAAGTTCCAGGCGCGCGCAATCCCCTCCCAGTTGGCCGCGACATAACCAACGTCTCCGCTGATGCGCAGGTAGTCGTTCATGGCCATCAAGAACAGGGGCGTGGCGTCGGCGGCTGCATACTCATAGGGCAACCGCCTCCAATCGACGAGATTTGCGGTTTGCGAGAATTCATGAATGATTTTGCCTTCGGGATTTTGCCGGCGGAGCAGGAATTCCATTTCCTGGCGCGTGGTTTCAAATCCGCCATAGCTGTCGATTGCGTAGAGTGACCACAAGGCATCGCGGCCAAAGAACCAACCGAAGCCGGGACGCGCGGCGTCACCCGAGACTACAAAACCAGCGGTCAAAGCCTCTTCATCGTGATTAGGGATGGTCTCTACACGGAGCTGGTCGATCGAGACCTCCGCCCAGGAAAAGGCGTCGTTCATCTGCCGGTCGGGTGTGTCGAGGCTCATGTGCGAATTCAAAAACTCGCGATAGTACTTCTGGTTGCGCTGGTAGATGGAACGAAATTGACTATCGAGCTGCGACAGCCGGCCGGCCATGGCTGGTTTGGTTGTCTCGGCCGGGCTGTTCCCCATGGTGAGCAGCAAAGGAAAAAGCGTGTTGGTGTCGCGCGCCGGATCGAAGTGGAGAACGAACTGCAGCGGATAATACCTGGCACGCTCCTGATACGGCGGCAGTATGCCCGGCTCAGCAGTCGGCATGGCGATCCCCGCCGCGTGGTCGGGAAAGTTGAGATGAAGGATATAGAAGCCGCTGGAAGGTCCCGTCTTGACCCACTCCGGTGAGGGTCTGTCATCCGATTCGGCGGGCCACATCCTTTGCATGTTCGGGTCAAAGCTAAAGGTGAGCGTCATCGGGCGCACGGCTTCTATCTGATACAAGATAGCCACGCCGGCGCCGTCGGGCACATGCTTAGGGGCCAGGATGATTTCGCGTATGGTGAAATTCGCGTGGGAAAACGTAATCGTAGTCGAATCTGGCCGAACGTCGATCCACGCCGCTTGTTGATTGACGTCAATGGGCGCGGCATAGTTTTGCATCTGTGCCGAGATGCGCATGCCGCTCAAGATCTTCCAGGGAAAGAGCCAGACCTCGGTACCGAGCCGTCCTGCTCTCCTAGGACGGCTCCCCGAGGTCCCACGACGGAGAAGGGCCGGGAAACTACGGCATTGCTTGAGATGATCGGGGTTTGCTGGGGATGTAGGGGAAACAGCGGCAGAGTGGGCAGCTCGGGCAATAGCGTCTGTGCGAGTGCCGGGCCGCACAGCAAAAGGCCGGCAAGCAACGCTAGCAAGCGGACAGATCTATTCTGTGCCAAGGTGTCGTACTCCAAGCTAGCCCCGGACCTATTGGATTTGTGGCCTCCCACCCTTGCTACCCACTCCAGCAAGCTTCGCTTGCCGGGGACCCCGGCTATGCAAGGATGGGGCACCGTAGATCTGCTTGAAGTATGGATCCAAAACCGCCACAATCGGGGGGTGCCCCATATCTGGCGCGCTCTTTGCGCCAGATGTGGGAAACCGCAGATCTCTCCACTTCGCTTCGCTCCGGTCGAGATGACAAAGTTAGGTGTAATTTCCAACCAAGCCTTCCTCAACCCATCTTTCACCCCTTTGGGTGCGCCGCAGTTCTAGAACTGAAAGCGTGCCGAAAACTGCAGGCGGCGCATGGAGCTTCCATCCTGGGAGGCGACGATGTCATTGATCTTGCCGGAGCTGGTGCCGCAGTCGACACAACCGCTAGGTTGACCAAGATTCGGACGGTTGAAGACGTTGAAGGCCTGGGCCTGAAGCTGGAGGCTCAGCGCTTCTGTCAGGAAGAACTTTTTAGCGACGGAGAAATCGGTATTGAACAAACCCGGGCCCCAAAGCGAATCTCTCTGCATATTTCCAAAGGTTCCAGGGTAGGGGCGGCTATATGGACCCTCTACCTGGCCTGGGGAGGCGAGCGTCGGAAGAGGAGTGAAGTACGAGACGTTGTGCGCAACTGGGTTGAATGGGCCCACGTGCAGGCTGGCTGACGGTCCGGTGCCAATTCCGTTGGGACGGCAGAGGCTTCCCCCCTGACCGTCAATATCCTGATCCTGGGCACAAAGTGAATACGACGGGGTAAAGGGCAGGCCGGTATCCGCGGTCAGGGTTCCATTCAGTGTGAATCCCCCGATGAGCTGGTTAGCCCACCCTGGGACCCCGGAGCCGACGAGATGGTTTCGACCGAATGGCAGATCCCAGTTTCCGGAAAAAATGAATGCGTTCCGCCGATTGTAGTAGCTGTTGCCATAGTCGGCTCGAGGATCGATGAAGAAGTAGTCCGACTCGTGCGCCCGGGCATGAGAAAAGGTGTAGTTGGCGAGAATCTGAAAGCCGTGGCTATAGCGCTTTTGGTAAACCACCTGCAGCGCCTGATAGCTGGTGGTCGCCTCATTGGCGTTGTAACGGAAGGCCTGCGTCCAGTTAAAAGGATGTCCATAACCGACGCCCAAATGTTGGGCATCACCGTTAAAGTACGGCTGCCGATCGTTGATAGTGAACTTGCATTGATTGAGTGTGGGGTTCGGGTTGTACCCAGGGCAGCTGGTGGGTGGATTGATGTTATTGACCTGATTGAATCCCGCCAGGGTCTGCTGGTTGGGGTTGGCCTGGTTGGAGGAGTCGAACATATTGTGAATGCCATGGCTGCCGACGTAGCCGATCTGCAAAGAGTCCGAAGACGAGAGCTCCTGCTGTATGGTGAAGTTCCAGGCATCCAGAGTGGGTATCCGCATGGTCAGCGGACGAGTGGGCAGTTGTATGCCGTTGGGCAATGGATAGTTGCCACTGGCCGGGATAGCGGGGAACGTATAGAGAGGAGGTCCCTGGTTTAATTGGAACGTGTAGTATGCGTTGTTGGATGAAGTGAGGTTCTGCGTAACCGCCGTCGGATACGAGAAGGTTAAAACCTCGCCAAAGGTGTCCCCGGACCAGCCCATTCCATATACCCTGCCGTAACCGGCGCGAACGACGGTCTTGGGCAGTGCCTGCCACGCGATACCCAAGCGCGGAGCAAAATGGGTGTACTCCATACTGACATTGAGGTTATTGCCATACGGCCCATACCCGGCGATGCGGACATTACCGGTGTTCAGGTCCAGCAGTCCCCCCTGTCCTTTTCCAGCGACAGACTCAGGGAAATAAAGCTCCCAGCGAAGACCGTAGTTGATGGTCAGGGTTTGCGTGGCGCGCCATTGGTCCTGGCCATAGAAGAACATCCGCTTCTGCCGCTCGGCCGCATTGGTGTTCTGAATATCTGTCTGGTTAAAGGTGTTTACGTCACCCAGAAAGAACGTGCCGTAGCCCAAGCCCTGGCTTCCAGGGCCTTGGGTGACCGAGGAAGGGAACTGAAAATTTCCGGACAGAAGATTGTTGTTGTTGACGCCTACCAGATGATTGAGGGCGAAGCGGATATCGGCGCCAAACTTTATATTGTGATTTCCCATCACATGGGTCCAGTTGTTGACCCCTTGGAATTGACTTTCGGTTTGCAAGTATAAATTTGCGGTGGTTCCATAGCTGACGGAAGCACTGTTGTTTGTGCCATTGCTGGGCACAGCAACAGAAAACTGCGGCAGGCCGCCGGTGAGTGAGATATTGCCCTGGTTCACGTTCGGGATGCCAAGTTGCGTGCCGAGCGGCTGATTGTAATTCGGACCTCGCTCATTGATATTGAGGCGGAACCAGCCGAAGCGAAAATCGGTAAGCCACTTGGAATTAAGCGCGTAGTCGCCTCCTGCCGCCACACTCTGATCAAGAGCGGTATCCGTTCCGGCAAAGTTGCCCAAGCCGAATCCCTGACCGCCGGCTGCTCCGAAGATCGGCTGTCCGGTGAGTGAAGAGTTGAAGCGGGTGTACCGGCCAAAGGTGTGGAACTTCGGCGTTGTCTGGTCATCGATGCGTACGTCGAATTGGTCGGTGTTGAAGCCGCCCGAGCCGGAGGCGTTGTAGTTATTGTAAATTTGTCCATTGCCAAAATTCGGCAGGGGCATCAGCTTCACCAGGTTTACCGCCGGCGCCGAGAGGCGGGTCGCGGGAATAATGTTGCTGGTGAAGGGGGTGCGGTTGGCGGTTCCGTTCGGGTTGGACTCGGGATCGTAGATTTGGTAGGTCGAGGCGCCGCCCAGGGACGGGTTGAGATACTCACTCAAATTGCAGGCGCCGCCAGAGGTGCATGTGCTATGGGCAAGGGCGGTGGGAACGGTGGTGAGAATCGTGACCCCTGTCTTCTGGCGGAGACCCTGGTAGTCGCCGAAAAAGAAGAGCTTGTCCTTCTTGATCGGTCCTCCAACGGATTCCGCCGAACTGGTTGTGGACAAAAGAGGGAATCGAGTTCGGTCCGATCTGGGTGAAGGGATCGCGCGCCTGCTGCGCGTCGGAGCGCCGGTATTCAAATGCCGAGCCGTGAAACGCGTTGCTGCCCGACTTGGTTTGCGCGGTCACCAGACCCGCCACCGCTTTCCCGAATTCCGCATCATAGTTTTGCGAGGTGACTTTCATCTCGGATACGGCGTCGAGGTTCGGATTGATAACGGCTATGCCCTGAATCGGGTCCTGATTGTCCGTGCCATCGAGTTCATAGCCGGTGGCGAAAGGCAACTGTCCGTTCACTTCTATCTGTTCGCTCTCCTGCGGGTTTGTTGCCTGGCCAACACTCCAGCCTATGTATGTCGTGCCCGGTGTGAGCAGCTCGAAAGACGTAAAATTCCGTTGCAGGTTGGGAAGGTCCTGTAGCGCACGTGAATTGAGTCGGTGCTCACGTCGGCGCGATCCGTGGTAAGTAAAGGCGCTGCGGTAGTCACTTGAACGGTGCTGCTTGCCGCGCCAACCTGGAGCTGAAGATTGACTTTGGGGGCGGTGTCGGCATACACCACCACGCTGGGGACGACGGCGTTTTGGAAATGAGGCGCCTCGGCTTGGACGCTGTAGGTTCCGGGGATAAGGTGATCGACCCGGTAATCGCCGCTGGAGTTGGTGGTAGTCTGAACCGGAATATTCTTCGAGATATCGGTGACCGTGACCGTTGCTCCTGGAATCAGCGCTCCTGAATTATCAGTGACCGTACCGAAGATTGATCCGTAGACGGCTTGGGCGGCTGCGGGCTTTCCGGCCGCAGACCAGAGAAGCAGGACCACGAGCGTCGGCAGGGTCCAAGCAGTTTTTTTGGTGCACAGGGACTGTTGGGGAACTGAAGTCTTCATCGGTTGCCTCCGGAAAGGAACGGGCCAATCGGTCGTGAGGTACTAAGAGGTGGCAGATCCGGGCCGCTTCCCGGCAGACCCGCAAAGCGTTCCCCGGATGTTGTCTTGGGCGGAACTTCTCTGCGGGAAAGAGACGTGGGATGTTGCCATCGTTTGGATCCGCCAGGCATCCAATCAACGGATGCCTGCTCTTCTGTACTTCCAAGGGTGAAGGTTGCTTGCGATGCTGCCAACGTTTTTTACGGTGATTTCACCCGTTAAAAACATTTGCTACCTGGTGATTTTGGGAGCGGTGCGATGAATCCGGCCCCGGCTTCTGAAACGTCGAAGGTCGAGAGCGATCCCCGCTGGCGTCTGCTGGAGCGTATTGCCTCAAGCCAGCATCTGAAGTCCTCCGCCCGGCTGCGCGACTTGTTGTTTTACGTAGCGGATTGTGCAATTCGAGAGGCGCCGGCCGAAGCAACGGAACAGCAGATTGGTATCCATGTCTTCCATCGCGCGCCCGGCTACAATTCCAGCGAAGACAGCATTGTGCGCACCCACGCCCGATTGCTGCGGCAAAAGCTTGCCGCCTATTTTGCTGAGGAAGGGATTGGAGAAGAGCTGGTCCTGGAGGTGCCAAAAGGGCACTATCTCCCGATCTTTCATCCTCGCGCCGCGCCGGCGCCCCTGCCTGAAAATAGCCCTCGCCTGGCAGCGTTGCCGGCGACGATTCCCGTGACTCTTCCCGCACCCCGGCGCTCCCGCTGGAGGACGGTCGCGCTACTCATGGTGCTTCCGCTGCTGGCGGCATCAGCGGCCTGGATTCTGGCATCCGCGGGTCAAGCCAGCCGATTCGCCGGTCGAGAGGTTTTGGCAGCCTTTTTTGGGGAGCGACTCGCCCCTGGTGGTGTATAGCAACGCTCTGTTCGTCGGAGATTCCACCAGCGGCATGCGCTACGCCACGGGCCAGCCTCCGGAGAATGCGGAACAATCCACCGATTATGTGGATACCTATACCGGCATCGGGGAGCTGACCTCGGTCTACAACCTCACCAGGCTGTTTGATTCCTATCGGTCGCATTTCACCTTAAAACGAAGCCTGCTGATGACATGGGATGAGGCCAAGCTAAAGAATCTGATCTTCATCGGATCGGTTGCCGAAAATCCCTCGCTGCGGGTGCTGCAGTCTACGACCGACTTTTCCATGGTGGCGACGCCGGGATCGGCGGGAGTCGTCAATCACCATCCCAAGCCCGGCGAACCGGCGATCTATTCGCGGCCTGAGCGCCCGCTTACCAAGGACTACGCAATTCTTGCACTGCTGCCGGGAGTTCAGCCAGGCAAACGAATGTTGATTTTCAGCGGCTTGACCACTTTCGGAACCGAGGCCGCGGTTGATTTTGTTTGCCGGCCGGACAGCACAGCCGAACTGCTTCGACAGATTGCCGGGCCGAAGGGAGAGATCCACCCCTTTGAGGCTGTGCTGGAGACGATGATTGGCGGAGGAGTTCCGCTACAGACTCGACTGGTGACTATCCGCGTCCATTGATCGGTGGATCCTGGGGCACCCGAGATCTACATAAGGTATAAATCGTGGGTGCCCCACGTCCGGATTTGTAAAGGATGTGGTGAAACTTGACACCGGATTTTCGGACGTGGGATTCCACAATCACTTCACGGATTCTAGGGTGGGTTGATTTTCCGTGCGGATCGCCGAGGCGAGATCCGCTTCCCGCTTGGCGTCGTTCTCCTGACCGAGCTTATGGTATGTCTGGGCCAGCAGCGTGTGGGTTAAGGTATTGCCCGGGTCCATTTTCTCAGCGTGTTTCAGGTACATGGCAGCGGTTTGCGGATCCTGGCGGCGCAGCAGAACCTTCCCCATCTGAATGAATGGCCCGGTGCTTGAGGTGTCAAGCGAGATGGCCTTGGTCAGGGCTTGCTGCGCCTCCTGCAATTTTCCGCTTCGCTCATAAACATCTCCCAGGCGGTCGTATGTGCCCGCGTAGGTTGGATTGATGCGGCGCTCGCTCTCGAATTCCCTGGTTGCGGCTTCAATATCTCCTTTGAAGAGAAAAGCCTCACCCAGCATGAAGTGGGCCAGCGGAAGATCCGGGGAGAGTTGAAGGGCTTTGCTGGCCTGTTCGGCGGCGGCCTCGGGGAGATTGACGTGCATGAGCATTCTCCCTAAGAGGAGATAGGCCGACGCGGAGCCTGTGGGAACTCCAAATTCAGCCGCAAATGCCCCGCGAGCATCGTCAAACCGGCGAGAGTCCAGGTAGCACAGTCCGAGGACATAGTTGGCGTCTGTATTTGCGTTCGGCGTCCATTGACGCACGCGTTCGAGGAAGGGAATTGCTGCCGCGGGTTGGTTCAGGCGATAGAGGGTAAGACCCTCCATTTGTATGGATTCAATATCGGAGGGGTCCTCTTGCATGGCCTTGGCGAAGGCGCGCTGCGCCTCTAGCAGCTTTCCGTTGCGATAATAGGCAACTCCAAACTCGTGTTGCAAGCCTTTGACGGGAGGTTGAACGGCTGTCAACTGTTGAAGAAGTGCGATCGCCTCGGGTACTTTGCCCTGTTCGAGATCCTGTTGCGCCCCAAGCATAGTCTGCTGGGGATTGCCCGGCGCCGGAGACTGGCCGAGCCCGGCCGAGCCTGCCGCAAGCGCGATCAGGGCGAATGCTACGATACGCATGACATAGTTAGCATACTGCGCGAGCCGGCCTTCAGGTGGAGAACGAAACGTGATTGATGTCAGGCATGAGGCACTTGCCGTCACCAAGGCAACAATCCTGGTGGTGGGGGCGCTGTTCCCTATCGTCAACCCGCTGGGCGGCGCGGCTATCTTTCTCAACCTTGTCGGGGACGTCGGCTCGAATGTTCAAAAGCTTCTAGCCCAAAAGATCGCGGTGTATAGCTTTTTCCTTCTGATTTGCTCCCTGCTATGGGGCGTCGAGGTGCTCTCTTTCTTTGGCATTTCCATCTATGCGGTGCAGATTGGCGGAGGGCTGGTTGTCGTCGCGACAGGATGGACTCTGCTCAGCCACTCCCCTCAAGGACCCAGGTCGCCGACGGCCGCCGATAGCGACATCCTGGCGAATGCTTTCTATCCTTATACATTGCCCATTACCGTAGGTCCGGGCTCGATCTCCGTGGCCATCACCCTGGGAGCACACTTGCCGGTGGAACTGCACGCAGGTTCGATCTTCTCTCCTAGAGTGCTCATCGCCTCCATGGTGGGAATAGTCGTGATATGCCTGCTGATCTATATCTGCTACAGCTATGCCGGGGCGGCGGAAAGGCTTCTTGGCGCCTCCGGGACATCGGTTTTTATGCGCCTCTCCTCTTTCATACTGCTCTGTATCGGGATACAAATCATCTCGGCTGGGATCAAGGCCTACTTATCCTCGCTGGGTTCGCATTAGGCTCCGCGACGCACACCGTATACTCAGTTTCATGGAAACCGGATTACGTAATCGAGTTGCTATTGTCGCGGCTTCGAGTAAAGGGATAGGACGCGCAACCGCTCTCGCTTTTGCCGCCGAAGGAGCGAACCTCGCCCTCTGCGCGCGCAGCGCGGAAGAGCTGAATCATGTCGCGGACGAGGCCCGGGGCAGCTATGGGGTCGAGGTCTACACGGAAAGCTTCGATGTCGCCGAGGATGAGCGTGTGCGGCGGTTTGTGGACTCGGCTCATAGCCATTTTGGCCGGATCGACGTGTGTGTAACCAATGCGGGCGGCCCGCCCGCGAAGCCTTTCGCCGAGACCACCATGGCGGAGTGGGACCGCGCCTACCAGTTAAACCTGCGCAGCATTGTCTCCTTTGCCCAGGCCGTCCTGCCGCGCATGCAAGCCAGGCGATGGGGCAGGCTCATTACCATCACTTCCGTCTCAGTCAAACAGCCCATTCCGGAGCTGGTTCTGTCCAACTCCATCCGCACCGGCGTGCTGGGATTGGTCCGCTCACTGGTCAGCCAGTTCGGGCCGGACAATATCACGATCAACAATGTCGGTCCCGGCATCACGGCAACCGATCGCATGAAGGATCTCTCGGAGAAGCGCGCCCGGGCTGCCGGTCTTTCCGTCGAGGAATACAACGCGCAGACGGCGAAAGATATTCCGCTTCGCCGGGTGGCGAAGCCGGAAGAAGTTGCGGATGCAATCGTGTGGCTTGCTTCAGAACGAGCCTCCTATATCACCGGCCAAACGATTCTGGTGGATGGCGGCGTCTACAAGGGAATCTAATTTCCTGAACACGGTTCCGTCAGCGGCTAAACAGGCTGCGGAAAAACTCGGGAGCTTTGAAGGGTTTGGCCTTCAGGCCGCACGTAAGAGGAAACTGCTTTGCTTTTCTTTCTGTCATTCCCGCAGGGAATCTGCTTTTCTGGATCGTTGGCATGTTAACAGCGCTGCGACAGGAGCAAGCAGATTCTCTGTGGGAATGACAGAAAGAAAAGCAAAGGCAAGAAGGGTAGAACAGGCTGCGAAAAATTATGGTTCTGTATCAGGGCACAACTTTAGTCGTGCCATAACTGCTTCAAAACTCGATCGGCTTTTAGCCGCTGAGGAGCTGTTTCTTCGGTCGCGATGCCGACGTTTTCACCGCGACATTCACACCCAAAATGCGAAGGGCGCCCGAGAGGCGCCCTTCGCTTTTTGCGGATGGATTGTTTCTACGGTAAGTAGTAGCGGAAGGAGGTCCAGAACATGTTGTTTGTGGCCTGTGGCGTGGCTCCAACACCCGACCAGATATTGCGCTGGAAGTAGGCGTATTGGAGTCCCTGACGCAGACGTCCCTTGGGCCCGTTGTAGAAGTTGTACCAGGAGCCGACGGTAAACTCCTGCACGTCCTTGGTGTCGGCGGTGCAATTGCTCTGGGAGCCAGGCGTGTAGCCGGTGTTGCTGCTGCTTGGAGGCGGTTCCGTATCGCATCCGGTTTCGACGTTGAACGGAGATCCGTAGCCAACCGATTTGCCGGGAGCGGTGATGAAGTAGCGCCGGCCGGCGTAATCCCCACCGTAGTTCGCGTAGACATCGAGGCGTGGGGTGACATGGAACTCGAGGGTGCCCAGGGCGGAGAAGCCATGGATGAGCGCCAACTGTCCATCCGGGCGAACAGTCGTGTCTGCAACCTGGCTGCTGCCATACCGGCCGATTCCATCCCCCCACAGACCCTTCAGACCAACATCGAGGTGTTTGTGCAGAGTGGGAACGCGGAAGCCGCCGCCGATTCCGCCGCCGGTGGTGGTGTCATTGTAGGCGCCTGCGGAAGAAGGAGGAGTAGCGGTGGCGTTTGGATAGACACGATCCCGGAAGAAGCGGCCGATACCAAAGACCTCGTAGTGGCCCCAACCCGGTTCGTAGACCAGCTTGGCGATAAAATCGGGAGCCACGTTAGACGCATAGCTTGCCAGGGAGTCGTAGAGGCCGCCTCCGGTTCCTGACTGACCGACGACGAAGTTGTACGGAAGACCGTGGCCGACGACGCTGGGAATCTGGGCATTTTCAGCCGAAACGGCCAGTGAAAGCTTGCTGCCGAAGTCCTTGCTGACGCGGAAGCCATATTGCCGAGCCCATACGAAGCCAGCTTCGTACTGTGGGTCGATGGAGGAAGGGAGGATCTCGGATTTATTCTGCGTCAACTTGGTCGTTTCCGTCGCCAGGGACCACATCTGGCCGCCGGTGAAGGTCAAGCTGCCCCAGTGAGCCTGCGCCCACAGTTGGCGTTGGCGCATGGTGTAGCTGTTGCTTTGATTGTTGTTGGAGGTGGTTCCGGCACTCAGCCAGTCTGCTTCGTAATACCCGTGCAGCGTGAGATCGGGGCTAACCTTGCCTTCAGCGTAAACGGCTACACGTGACTGCCGGCCCGATCCGTAGAACTCCGAATACTGGCCTTGGGGCGCATTGTTGAGTGGAATTCCGGTGAATGCGGTATTGAGGCCGCCACCTGTGGCGCGTTGCCGGTACACGGTTTCGGCCGCCAGGAAGCTGCCCGCGGGCGAGATCGTGATGCCCTTGTAGTGGAGCGCATCAGGGTTGGCGATGGCCTTCTGGATCTTGGATTGGTTCTCTTGAATCGTGGCTGCAGTAGAGGCATTGCTCGATTTGAGGTCGGTTACGGCTCCCTGCAGGTTGTTCACCGCCTGGCTCGTCCCGGCTATAGTCTCCGATTGCTGCTGCGACTGCTGCTGCGCCTGGTTTGCCGAAGCCTGGGCTGCCGCCGCGGCCTGCTGCGCCTGCTGCAACTGCTGATCGCGGTCGGAAAGCTGTTGCTTGAGCTGCTGGATTTGGCCCTCAAGATCCTGGCGTAGCTCTTGAATTTGACTCTCAACCGAGGGTCGCGCTGGAACTGCCTTCCTGGAAGTCGTTCGTCTGTGAGGCGTGGGTTTCTTCGCTGAACTTGAGGAAGAAGTTGCGGGCGCCGTACTCTGGGCATGCCCAGCAATCATCGCCGAGCCCAGCGCCAGTGTCGCCAGCGTCTTTAAAGTAGATTTCATTTGACCTCGCTTTGCCGTATTTGTTCCAGTCCAATGCCAAAGGGGATGGCCCCAGCCTCAAATCAGATTTGTCCGATCGCGAGCAGTTCCTCGCCAAGGCTCTCTATTACCCGTCGGATTTGAAAGTGGGGTCTGAAATCGGACTGCTAGTTGGTAGCTTCGCAGTGAAATGTGAAAATCTGAAGAATCGGAGGTAAATAACCAAAGAAACGGGTTATGGAAGTTCTTGAGGGGGCAGTCTTTGCGGGGAGTTGGTTGCGTCGGGCTTTATAGTTCGAGGCTACTTTGATGGCGCCAAAGGGCCGTCCCTTGGCGCATCTGTTCGTTCGTGGCCAACGTAGTAAAGTTAAAAGAGTTGGAACTCCCGCCGGGAGGCGGTGAGTGCACCTATGCCGATCGAGAAGCCAGCATCTATCCCGTTTTCTGAAATCACACCGAAAGCCGTATATCTGAATCGCCGCGCGTTCATGGCCGGGGCTGTGGCTCTGGGGGCTGCGGGCCTTGGGGCGGATCGCGCCGCCCGCATCTTCGATCCCCGTCAAACGGTTGAGGCGGACAGTAAACTGGCCACGGTCAAGAGTCCGCTTTCGACTACCGGAGAGGCGCTAACACCCTTAAACGACATCACCCATTACAACAATTTTTACGAGTTCGGAGTGGAAAAGGACGATCCTGCGCGTAATGCCGGACGGATGAAAACCCGTCCCTGGATTATCAAGGTCGATGGCGAGGTCAAAACCAAGAAGACCGTCAGCATCGACGATCTTCTTAAATTTCGTCCCCTGGAGGAGCGGGTTTATCGTCATCGCTGCGTAGAAGCCTGGAGCATGGTGATTCCCTGGGCCGGTTATTCGCTTTCGGAGTTTATCAAATGGGCGGAGCCGACCCCGAAAGCGAAATACGTGCAGTTTCTCTCCCTCGCCGATGCAAAGGTGATGCCCGGTTTGTCGCAGATTAATCTCAACTGGCCGTACTCCGAAGGGCTGCGCATGGACGAGGCGATGCATCCGCTCACTCTGCTTACCTTCGGTCTGTATGGAGATGTGCTGCCCAACCAGGACGGAACTCCGGTTCGCGTGGTGGTGCCATGGAAGTATGGCTTCAAGTCGGCGAAATCGATTGTTCACATCCGTTTCACTTCCGGCCAGCCTCCCACGGCGTGGAACGAGATGTCTCCCAACGAATACGGATTTTATTCGAACGTAAATCCCAACGTAGACCACCCGCGCTGGAGTCAGAAGACGGAGCGCCGTATCGGTCTTTCCTTGTTTAGTCAGCGCCGGACTACGCTCATGTTTAATGGCTACGGGGATCAGGTCGCGCATCTTTATGCGGGCATGGATTTGAAAAAGAATTTCTAGCAACTAAGGCGAGATCAATTGCCCACCGAATCACCGATCCAGTCCGCCCGCGGGTCAAAGACCGCCGCCGCCCAGGGCCAGAAACCAGACCTGAGGCGCGAACGATCGGGCGCGATGCCGGAACGCGTCATTGTCGCTCTCAAGATCCTTGTCTTTCTTGCCTGTCTGGCGCCGCTCGGCCGTCTTGTCTTCTACGGTTTTCAAAACAATCTGGGACCAGATCCCACCGCCACGGTTACACATGCCACTGGCTTCGCTACGCTGCGCCTGCTGGTGATCACCTTGTGCGTCACTCCAGTTCGCCGGTTGTCGATTCGGCTTTCCTGGCTGATACGCTTCCGCCGGATGCTCGGGCTCTTCGCGTTTTTCTACGGCTGCCTGCACCTGCTCACGTATCTGTGGCTGTTTGCGCATTTCAGCATGGCAACCATCCTGGACGATATTGTGAAGCGGCGCTACGTCCTGGCCGGTTTCACCGCCTGGGTGTTATTGGTTCCGCTGGCCCTGACCTCCACGAAATGGTCGATCCGCAAACTGGGTGGAAAGCGCTGGCAGGCGCTTCACCGGCTTGCCTATGCGTCGGCGATTTGCGGGGTAATCCACTATTGGTGGATTGTGAAAGCCGGGGTTCGCACTCCGATCACCATTACAGTGGTGCTGGCTGTAGTGCTGGCAGCCCGTCCCCTGTGGACGCTGGTCGAAGCTCGCAAACGGCAGCTTACCCGTGCTTGATTCGGGTCCTACCACAAATTTTGTCATCTCGACCGGAGCGAAGAGATCTGCGGTTTATTCGTGTAACCGCGGATCTTGTATCTGGATGGTAGCCGGGTGCCCCAGGTTCGCGAAGCTATTGATCCGGCCTATAAGCAATGGAGTCAAGCCGCATAGACGACATCTTTCTGAGCGAAGTATTTGCGGACGCGAGCGGGTTGTTTCTGGATGCTGCGCATAGTCCGGGATGCGGTGTGGGTGAGAGCCTGTTTGGTTCGCATGGGCGCTCTGGTGGTGACGGCCCGTTTCAAATCGGCATTGAGCAACTCATCGGGGTTCAACTCCGGCGAGTAACTGGGCAGGTAAAAGATTTCGATTTGCTCACCATGGAGGGCCAGCCATTGTTTGACCAGCTTGCCGTGATGGACTCTGAGATTATCCAGGATCAGAAAAATCTTCCGTCCGGCATGGTGGATCAGCCGTTTTAAAAAATCGATAAGGATGCGGGCATTGAGCGCCCCGGAAAAGATGCGCCAGCGCATCTGGCCCTTATTGGTGACGGTGGAAATGATGCTGAGCGATTCATGCTTGCTCTTGATACGCACCCGCGGCGTTTCCCCTTTCAACGCGTAGCCGCGGCCGCGCACATCGTTGGTGCGCAGACCGGTTTCATCGCCCCACTGGATCTCGGCACCCTCGTTTCTGGCTCGCTCGGCGATCGCTGGATATTGCTCGGTGAGCCACTTGCCCACTGCAGCGGGGGATTGTTCAAAAGCCTTCTTGAGCGGTTTCTGCGGGGTAAAGCCCCAGCGCGCTAGATACTTGCCCATGGTGCGAACCTGCAGCTTGATCTGCCAGCGTCCGGCAATCCATTCGCTCACTGCCTGCCGGGTCCACAACGCGTAAGCCATCTTGAGTTGGTCCGGGGTATGGTCGCGGATGATGCGCCGCACCTCCGCTTCCTGTTCCGCGCTGAGCCTTCTGCCCGAGCCCACCGGGCGATGCCCACGCTTCACCCCTACCGCTTTCCATCCCCCTGCCAGATAAGCCTTGTGCGCCTTGATCACCGTACCGATCGCCATTTCGCACTGCCTGGCTGTCTCGCGCACCGTTGCACCTCCCAGCCGCAGCTTCACCGCTCGCCGCCGCCGCTCATTGATCGCCTCTATCGGCAAACTCCGCGTATCCACTCGTTCCATACACTACAGATGTTTCCATCTCAGAATAGATCCATTACTTATAGGCCGGATCAATAACCTGAGTCTTCTTCGCGATTTGTGGAATCCCAGGTCCCAGAATCGGGACCTGGGGCACCCAGGATCTGCGGTCTATCTTTGAGAAAACCGCAGATCTCTCCACTTCGCTGCGCTCCGGTCGAGATGACAAATTTGGCGCAATTGCTCAACCCAATTTTCATCTCCTTGGGTGGGCCTCCTGGAGGCCTGTTCTGCCAATGGTTGTGGTCTCCCACCCTTGATCTGCTTGAAGTACGGATCCAAAACCGCCACCAATCGAGGTGCCCCATATCTGGCGCGCTCTTTGCGCCAGATGTGGGAAACCGCAGATCTCTCCACTTCGCTTCGCTCCGGTCGAGATGACAAAGCTAGGTGCTTCACTCCTTGGGTGGAATTCCGTCGAACATGTCAGTTTCCAACGGAGAGGATCGCATTCCTGGGGCGGCGGCGAGCAAATATTTCTCCTGGCCGCCGTACTTATCAACGGTATCGCGCGCCTTGGACAGGATCTCGGCCTGAGTCTGGTGTTGAGCGAAGGCTTGGAACTTTTTGGCTTTGCGGTCTTCCAGATCGAGGACGAGCGAGGCGGGCACAAGAGCGATCTCCCGAGCTTCCTCCGGAGTCGTCCTGAAGAGAAAGGCCGGCGCCGCGTAATAGAGCTTTTGTGGCAGCCAAGGGGTCAGTCCGGCCTCTAGCTGTTTAGGCGCAAACGTACTGCGCCCCGCCCAGTGAAAGGCGGCTGTGGCAAAGCATGAGGCCATGGTATGGTCCGGATGGCGGTTGACCCCGCCGTCGCCGCCGAAGGTGAGCACCACATGAGGACGGAAGCGGCGGATGCACTCGACCAGGCTTGTGACGACTTGCTCGAAATTCTGCTGCGCCAGCTTGCCATCGGGATAATCGAGCACCTCGCCATGGTCGACTTCCAAGGTGGCTAGCGCGGCGACGAATTCCCGCCTCCGTATCTGCCCTAATTCTTCATCGGTGCGGGCGTTTCCGCGGTGCGATCCTGCGGTTCCCGCGGTCAGGCAGAGCACGCTGGTCTCAACTCCGCGCGCATGAGCCAGCATCAGCGTTCCGCCGAAGGCTCCGCTTTCGTCGTCGGGGTGGGCGGTAATACACATCAGCCGTTGTGCCAAATGTCTCCTCTCCAAAAGCTGAATTTATGGAAATCAGTCCCAGAACAGGGAAGAATCCGCGACCGGACTGAAGCTTTTTCGATGCAATGGAGACGGTCCGTGGGCAAGCAGCGCCTGCTTGTGTTGCGGGGTACTGTATCCCTTGTGGGAGGCAAGTCCATACTGCGGGTATTCACGATCCAGCTCACACATCCGCCGGTCGCGGTAGACCTTGGCGACCACCGAAGCCGCGGCAATGGAGATGCTCAAACTGTCGCCATAGATGATGCTGGTCTGCGCGCATAGCAGGTCAAGCCGCATGGCGTCGATCAGCAGGTGATCCGGGGCTGGAGTCAATCGGCTGACCGCGGCGGTCATGGCCAGCCTGGAGGCTTGATAGATGTTTACCCGGTCAATCGTCTCCGCATCTATCTCTTCAATGGCGATTGCGATCGCTCTGCGTTCGACGATGCGGGCCAGACGCTCACGCTCTTCCGCAATGAGTTGTTTGGAATCGCGAAGTCCCGGAATACGACAGCCCTCCGGCAGGATCACCGCCGCGGCAACTACGCAGCCGAAGAGTGCGCCGCGTCCTACTTCGTCCACTCCGGCAATCACGTTCGCACCCGTGCTGCGCGCCGCTTTTTCGTAGCGGTTCCCGCAGACCAGGCGTCGTAGCATGCGCATTTTGCGCGCGGCGGGCGAGAGGTCGTCTTCCTCTACCGGGAACGGCTTCGCGGCTTCACTCATGACCAATGTTGAGTGTAGATCAACTGACGGAGCAATTCCCAGACTGAAAATGCGGAACGCAGAAACGCCCCGAAAGCGACCGCCTTCGGGGCGTGTTCTTATCGTAGATTATCCAGGTGCCCGGATCATCTAGGGGACCGGCTTAAGCCCGCGTCCGTTTAGGTTCTTTCGACTTCCTTCAGACGGGCGGCCTTGCCGCGCAGTCCGCGAAGGTAGAAGAGCTTGGATCGCCGCACCCGCGCCGACCGCACCTTCTCCACCTTGTCGATCACCTTGGAGTTAAACGGGAAGATGCGCTCCACCCCCTGGCCAAAGCTCATTTTGCGGACGGTGAAGCATCCTTGCGGCCCGCGGCTGAGCGCGATCACGACGCCTTCAAATGCCTGCAGGCGCTCTTTTTCGCCTTCTTTGATTTTGACCTGCACGCGAACCGTATCGCCCGGCGCGAACGCGGGCAGATCGGTGCGGCCAAGCTTTTCGGCGAGACGTTGCATTACTGGATGGATAGACATAGATTTTGCTTTCCGGTAGTTGAATCAGATCTTTTCCGGCCACC
Organism: uncultured Acidobacteriaceae bacterium; assembly: GCA_963705665.1. Lineage (GTDB taxonomy): Bacteria > Acidobacteriota > Terriglobia > Terriglobales > Acidobacteriaceae > PALSA-350. The sequence goes on from CAVPKQ010000010.1 coordinate 48,766, forward strand.
AGCCAGAACTTCTAGTTTACATGGAATCTTCAATTTCCGCGTGTCCAATCGCTCTCAAGCTGGCGCAGGAACTCCCGATCTTCCACGGTCAGCGCGGCATTTCTCAGCAGGTCCGGACGATTGCGCAGCGTCTTCTCGAGCGCTCTTTGCCTCCGCCATTTTCGAATCTGCTCGTGATTGCCGCGGCTCAAGACCTCAGGAACGCCGGCCCCGCGAAACTCCGCCGGGCGTGTGTAGTGAGGATAGTCAAGCAGGCCGCCGGCGCCACAGGTAGAGCGGGGAGCCGCCTGGCCAGCCGCCTGCCCCGGTGTTTGCAGCTCCGCGTCGGCGAGACCAAAGCTTTCGCACTCGCTCGAAGCCTGGTTTCCCAGCACGCCCGGCAAGAGACGCATGGTTACGTCAATGATGACCGCGGCGCCCAGTTCTCCGCCGCTCAAAACATAATCGCCGATAGACAGTTCCCGGTCGGCGATCAGATTGTTGACGCGCTCATCGACACCTTCATAGCGTCCGCACAAGAGCACGATTCGCTGCATGCCCGCGAGCTCGCGGGCTACACTCTGGGTAAATCTCTTTCCCTGGGGAGAAAGCAGGATTACGGTTTGCCCAAGCGATGGCGCGCGCCGTTCTGTTAAAGGCGCGATGCCCAGGGATTCGACAGCTTCCGCCAGCGGCTCGGGCTTTAACACCATGCCCTCCCCGCCGCCAAAGGGCCGGTCGTCCACGGTGCGATGCCGGTCATGCGCGAAGTTGCGCAGATCGTGACGGGCAACTTCCATCTGCCCGCTCTCAATCGCGCGCCGGACAATTCCATGCTCGAAGATGCCGGTGAAGAATTCGGGAAAGATGGTGATAATGTCGAAGCGGATCATGAACTGCTTCTTGTCTTGCCGGCTTGCTGTGCTCGTTCTTCCGCAGTCAGCGGAGCTTGAATGGCCATCAAGCCCTCGGGCAATTCCATTTCAATGCGTTTTGCCGGCAAATCGATCTTCTTCAGATACGCCTTAACAAAGGGGATGAGCACCGGCTCCGCATCTTGCATGCGCACCGCGAGCATCGCCGGTCCTGCGCCCTCAGGCGCCACATCGACCACCTCACCCGCATCGCGGGCGCTGGCGCCGCTCACGTCCAATACACGCATTCCCAGCAAGTCGCTGATGTAGATTGCGTCTTCTGTGAGGGCCATGCGCTCCGCCAGGGGGATTACCACATCGTGCTTGCGCAGTATCTCCGCATCGGCGATAGAATCCACGCCGGTAAACTTGAGCACCACGCGATTCTTGTGGAACCAATGGGCTTGAAGATTTACTTCACGAACCGGATCCAGAGCGCCTGCATTCTCAGGCCGCAGAAAGAGCCGGCTACGGCTGGCGAATTTTTCCGGGAAGTCGGTGAGAATGTCGGCCAGCAACTCACCGCGCCGTCCCTGGGGACGGACTATACGGGCCAGAACTACCCAGTTTGCATCCATTGCAGTAATTAACCATGCCGCAGAGTTGCTTAAAGAAGAAGAGAGCGCGAAAGCTGTTCCCTCGGCGGGTTTTGGTGGAAGCCCCTGCTTTAGCAAGGGGAAGCTGGACTTCAGTCCAGCGGAAAGCGGTCGATCTTAAGATGGGCTTTAGCCCTGAATTTACCGATGCCAGCGCTAAAGCCCATTATGATCAGAGTCGAACTTCCCGGAGCGCTGAAGCGCTCCTACCCCCGCATAAATGCGGGGGGCTTCCACCCAAAGACTCCGCACCGGGTTTTTCTGCAGCCTGTTTACAAGCCATACTCCGGTCGCAGCTTGTCTCGCGCCGGAAAGGGGAGAGCATCGAGCGAGGCGATCCTGAGCCTGGGTGAAATTTACTGCTCCGTGGCGCTTGCCGCACCCTCTTCCAGGATGTCCAGCGTGTATCGATGGTGCAGTTTCATGCTCACCGCGCTCAATATCGTGCGCATGGAGCGCGCCGTCCGCCCCTGCTTGCCTATTACCTTCCCAACATCGGATGGCGCTACCCGCAAGCGCAAAATCGTGTTCTCGTCTCGTGCTACGGCTTGAACTTCTACCGCCGCGGGTTCGTCCACCAGAGCCTTGGCGATTTCCGTCACCAGTTGCTGCATGTCATAGTGCTGGTCAACAATGTTCATTGATAACGCCCTCGGAAAATGCCGGGGCCGATGCCGGGACTCTTCTCCGGCGATCGGCCCAAAGCTTAAAAAATGGCACCTGGAGCCTAAGTTTTCTCAGGTCTCCTTGTGATGACAGATTAAACCTGTTTTGCCGCGGTTGTGTCCAGTGGAGAACTCAGCGGATGCGGCGAATATTTTCCCGGGCACGGCCGTAGTTGGATATGATCGGCAACTGAGGCTTAGGTCCTTCAGACTACGCAGCAGCCGGTTGGCTGGGAACGGAGAGAAGCTTTTCCACCCTCTCGGATAGCTGGGCTCCTTTACCCCTCCAATACTCGATCCGGTCGCGCTTCAAGTCTACAGTTGCCGGATTGGTACGGGGATTGTAGGTTCCCACCAATTCGATGGAGCGGCCATTACGGGCGCGGTCTTTTTCAATGACGACAACACGGTAATATGGCTGCTTTCGCGCGCCAAAGCGCGCCAGACGGATCATCAACACTGTTCTTAATTCCTTTCCAATCGTTCCCTAGGATCTTTCCGTTGCTTCGGAAGCGGCCTGCCTGCCGATTACCGCGCAGCGCTCGTTTGCGGGCCGCATTCGTTTACTCGAACAATGCCGGCCGGGTCACGGAATCCAAAAAGGACGGGAGCAGGCGAGCGAGTCGGAGGGACCGAGCGGCGGCGCCCTGTCGTAGTATTCCTGAATTCAAGGGTTTTCGCAAGGACTGGGGCTTCTTTCGCATCTCCACAGGGTCGCCGGAGCATCTATATTCTATGGCAACTTCTACCGGAGTTTCTCCGCAATCGGTATCCATCGGCAGCCGCCAGCTCGGTGGTTCGGATCTTCACATTACACCTATCGGCTTCGGCGCCTGGGCTTTGGGCGGTGGCGATTGGCAGTTCTCCTGGGGTCACCAGGAAGACAGCGACTCAATCGCTGCCATCGAGCGGGCAATCGATCTCGGGATCAACTGGATTGACACGGCGGCGATTTATGGCCTGGGTCATTCGGAGGAGGTGGTCGCCCGGGCGCTCAAGCGGGTTTCAAAAAAGCCTTACGTTTTCACCAAGTGCTCCATGGTATGGGAGAAGGACGGAACGATCGGGCACAGCCTCAAAAAGGAGTCGCTGCGTGCCGAGCTTGAGGCCTCGCTGCGGCGGTTGCAGCTCGATGTGATCGACCTCTACCAGATTCACTGGCCCGACCCCGATGCTGAAATCGAAGAGGGTTGGGAGACGCTTGCCAAATTCAAGGAAGAGGGGAAAGTGCGTTTCATCGGAGTCTCCAATTTCAGCGTGGAGCAGATGAAGCGCGCGCAAAAAATTGCGCCCATAAGCTCGCTCCAGCCGCCGTTCTCGGCGGTCAATCCCGTAGTCGCGGCGGAGATTCTGCCTTTCTGTAAAGAGAACAACATAGGGGTAATCGTGTATTCGCCTATGGCGTCGGGCCTGCTTACCGGGAAGATGTCTGAGAAGCGCATCGGCGAGCTGCCTCAAGACGACTGGCGAAAGAGGGCGCCTGAGTTCACCCAGCCGAGGCTCTCCCGCAATTTAAAACTGGCTGAGTTTCTTGGCGAAATAGGGCGGCCACATGGCGTCGAAGCCGGCGTTGTGGCGATTGCCTGGACGCTGTGCAATCCGGCTGTCACCGCGGCCATCGTGGGCGCCCGTAATCCCGGACAAATAGAGGGAATCATCCCCGCGATGAACTTCCGCTTGACGGCGGAGGAATTTTTGAGGATCGAGCAATTCCGCAGGGGGGAGTCCGTATAAACAGCGGGGAGAAACTCACGTCCGAAAATCCGGACGTGGGGCAGCCGATAATCTGTCATTCCCGCAGGAAATTTGCTTGGGTTCTGCGCCGACGAAAAGCAGATTCCCTGCGGGAATGACAGAAAGAAAAACAAAGGAAGCTAGATGTAGGGAACTTACGCTACGGCGTCGAGGTAGTCTGGAAAGAGGATGGCGGAGTGCTCTTGCATGAATTGCGTTAGGCGCGCCAGCATACTGCTGTAGGCCGCGGCGGCGTGGTGTGCATTCAGCGAAGCGCCTGCTGAGGAGGCCGAAAGGGCGTGCTGCGCCAGCGCCCTGATAACGAAGAGGCGGATTTGGAAAGCATCCCTGCGTAGAGTGTCCAATAACGCCTTGTCCACGCCGTCTCCATGCTTGGCTGCGTAATCGGCCAGCTCGACCAGCACGGGGGCGTTTTTGTACATGGACCACAATCCGCGGCATCCCTCGATTCGCTGCCAGATATCCTCGGTGGTTGCCCTGATGCCGCTTTTATACAAGTAACCTTCCGCGATCTCTTCAATTCCCCAATCATTGTTACAGAGACGAGCCACGATTTGATTCCAACTTCTTTTACGCCGCATCATTTGATGCCTGTACCAGATGATGGCATAGCTAATGAGAGCAGCCGTTCCGATGGCCTGTATAAAAGTTAGGAACATGGCATTATTTCACCTGTGACCGTATAACCGCAGTTCGCGTATCTCGAGCTCGTCCAGCTATTGTTACCAGAAATTGCTGCATTTGAGGACTAAATTCGCGTCGTTCTGCCTCTTTAGTTGTAAACGCCCAGATGAAGAACCCGATCTCGAGAAGATAGGCGCCCACCTTCAGATGATCAGCCGCCATCGATGGGATGCCATGGCTCTCAAGCACGCTGGCAATCAGGTCGACCGCGCTATAGAAGGAAAGTCCGGTGGCTAGTTGCAGAACCCTGTCTTTCCAGCCGATTCCCAGTAGCTGGGCGAAGCCGGCGATAGCGGCAAATAGTAGCATGCGAAGCAGCCCGACAGTCAGGTCGAGAGGAAACTTCAGCTTTGCATAGATTCCGCCGCTATGCGGATTTACATGCCAGGCTAATGCAATCCCCCCCGCAATCGCCATAAGGACCACATAGACAAAGATCTTGATGGCCTTGGGGGGTAAAGAAGAGCGCACCGGTTGAAGAACATGCCAGGCAATTTCGAAGAGAACCGCTAGCTCAAGCAGGTACTGCACGGGCAGCACGAACAGAGCCCCCCATGCAGCGGAGCTGCCCGGAACCGCCACGCCTATGGCGGGAACCAGAAGGTCCGAAAGGATGTTGAAAGCGATGTAGGCGGTGAAGACGGGAAAGGTCTTGTACTGGCGGCGAGCCAGAAGTGTGCCTAGCAGCACAAGCTCTGCCAGGCCCCCTAAAAAAAAGACGACGCCCCAAAAAGCTGCCAGTGTCACGCTGCACCATTCTTGGTTGCAGGATAGACCATACCGTGGTGATTGCCTATATCAACCTAGTGGCGTATTTGGATGTCAAAAGTGTGATGCCGCTCAAATGTGGCCGGCTCATCCATCCGGGCAAGCAAAAAACCGCCTTATGAGCAGCCGGCTGGTGAGCTGGCTGCTCCGATTTCTTTTCAATTCCGGAGAACAAGACGAGATCGACTACAAATTCCACAACCATGAAAAGCAATAGAGAAGCGGGCTGGCATGGGCGGCGGAGGACATGGCTAGAAGTCCGACGACCGTAAGCGTGCGGATAATGTTCATTTTCACGAGAAAACCTCTTTCAAGGCGCAGGAGCGCTGATGCGGAGGTTACCTTGGACGGTCTCCTTCCGCTACCACTTTCGTGTATTAACGAAGAAGTATATGGCAAATTGTTAGCAATAAGTAACCCCCCGAATCCCGCTATTCGAACCAGTTACCACTCCATCTATCCTTGACTTAGAAGGATTTATGTGCCTGTTGCCGGTACACAAGAATTCATCGGCGGGCGAGCGGGAACCTGGAGGGGAAAACTTAAGCCGCGCTTTGAAGTGTTCCTTTGGGCTAACCCTCTCGTTCTGCACGGGCAGGAACGGCGGAATGGCCCTCAGCGAGGCTGTTGTTCACCCCAAGGAGCGCGGAAAACCCGCTGAGAGGGCGCTATACGGCCGGGGTATAACTTCGGTACTCAAATCCCGGCACAATATCTTTTGGGTGATTCCTTTATTTAAAAACTTTGGTTATTATTTGAGAATGAATACAGAGGTTACGGAATCAGCGCAAGCGTCGCCAGCGTCTGAAGTATCGATTGAGCTTCGTGCCGCGGTTCGGTTTCCTCTGCGGATCCCCATCTCCGTCTCTACTGAAATAGGAGAGGTGGGAGCCATGACAGTAAACATCTCGGCCAACGGCATTCTTTTTGAGCTCGCCAGGCCTCTTCAGGTCGGCGGTTCGGTAAGCTTCACCATTCCAATGCCCGCCGAGGCGATGGGTACGCCCGCAGATGTAGTGGCAAATTGCACCGGACGCGTGGTACGCTGCACGCGGGCTAAAGACGGCTGGCAAGCCGCTGCTGTCATTGATGAATACTATTTTAGTCACTGAGGCCTATGGTCGCCGCTAAGCCAGATTTGCTCGACGATATCTCTCCAGACGATGCTTACGCCCCGGATCCGGGAGCGGACGGCGCGGCAATACGTATCGTTCTTGCAGATTCCCAAGCCATCTACCGGGTCGGCATGCGCAAGATTTTTGCCCTTGAGGATGATATTCGGGTCATCGCTCAAGTAGACACGCTGCCTGGGCTGCATCGGCGCCATTCAACGATTTCCCACCGATATCGTGTTGCTGGAGGGCACCCTGATCTCCGGCACTACGGACGCCATCCCTGAACTGGTTCGTCGCGCGCCGCAGCTCAAGATCATTGTTCAGTCCACCCAAACCGATGAGTCCAATACGGTTGAGCTTTACCGGCGCGGGGTCCGCGGCATTATCCCTCGTTCCATATCACCGGATCTGTTGGTTAGATGTGTGCGTAAAATCGCCGCCGGCGAAACCTGGATCGACAACCAGTCCGTCAACTGGGTCATTGAGGCCTACCGCTCTCAAGCCACCGCGCTCACCAGCCCGCGCAGCCAGCCGCGGCTGTCCCCCAAGGAACTGGCGATTATTACCTGCATCACCCAGGGCAAGCGTAACAAAGAGATCGCCTACCAGTTGGGCACCACCGAGCAGGTGATCAAGAATTACCTGCGGAAAGTCTATGACAAGCTAGGCGTTTCCGATCGGCTCGAGCTGGCGCTGTATTGTCTGCACCATCAACTGCACAAGAAGCCGACCGCTGCCAACGGCAGCGCCGGCCAAGAGAGCGTTGCCGGCAACGGCAAGTTTTAGCTGAAGCTAAAAGCCGGTTAGCGGAAAAACCGTCAACTAAGAACCGGTCAGCTAAGAAGCGGTCAGCGATAACGTCCACCGCCTTTGCCTCCGTTTTTCTTGTCTGTCATTCCCTGGCTGCGCCTGGCGGAGGGCCATAGGGGATCGCGCTTCTCCATAAATGCCTGGATGCCTTCGCGAAAGTCGTCGTTATTGCGGACTCTCTCACTCCATCGCAACGCACGGCGAAGATCGTGATCCAGCCGCGTCCTGGAAAATCCACTCAATAGCTTTTTCATTTCCCGCATCGCTTCGGGGCTGTTTCTCATCAGCGAAGCCGCCAGAGCCCGCGCTCGCGGCATCAGATCCCCTGCTTGTGTGACTTCCGACACTAAGCCTAATTCCATGGCTTCCTGGCTGGAGAACAAGCGTCCGGAGAGCATCAGGCTTCGCGCCCGTTTCTCGCCCGTCATCTGAATCAAGAAGACCGCGACCACTGCAGGGATGAAACCGATCTTGACCTCGGGATAACCGAACTTCGCATCGGCTACAGCCAAGGTAAAGTCGCACTGCATGGCGAGGCCGGCTCCTCCGGCGAGGGCGGCTCCGTTAACCGCCGCGATGGTAGGTTTGGTGAAGTCATAGAGGCGGCGCATCAGCCAGATGAAGGCCTCGATGTCGGCGTGCTGTTCTTCGGGATGCTGCGCCGGGAAGGATTTGAAATTTTCCAGATCCATGCCGGCGCAGAAGGCTTTTCCGGCGCCGGTCAACAGCGTTACGCCGCAGCCGCAGCGCTCTGAAGCATTCAACGCTCCCGTGAGATCGGCGATCATCTGAGGATTGAGGGCATTGCGGCGATCGGGCCGGTTGAGCGTGATGATGTGAATTCCGTCCGACTCCTCTACGCGCAGCGTGCTCCAGGTCTCCGCCATTTCTTTCTTCCTTGCAGATCTACTGTTTAGCCACACCGAATTTATCGGCGATGACGGCGCTCATGGTGAGCAATCCATCGAGCGATCGCAGGCGGGGCAATTGGGCCCCCAGACGCTGCAGCTCGGCGGTTGCGGCTTCTGTAGCTATATTGCCAACCAGCGCATCCTGTGCAAATGGGCAGCCTCCCAGCCCTCCGAGGGCCATATCGAAGCGCCTGCAGCCTGCATGGTACGCTGCCGCGACCTTGTGGGCCTGTTCGCCCGGCCGGGCATGCAGATGCACGCCAATTTCGACCGCCGCGCTCTCGGCGTCCGCCATTATTGCCTGTACGAGGGACCCGATCTGTTGCGGTGTGGCTAATCCCACCGTATCCGCGAGCGAGATTTGCTTTACCCCGAGTTCGGCCAGGAGATCGCACGCGGCGATCGCCTCCGCTTCGTTCCATGGCTCGCCGTAAGGGTTGCCGAAGGCCATGGAGATGTACACTACCAGATCCAAGCCCGCCTTGTAGGCCAAAGTACCCACATTCTCCAGAACGTCCAATGCCTCTTCCGGGCTTTGCTTCTGGTTGCGCTCAAGAAACTCGGACGATAGGGAATAGGGAAAGCCAAGGGTGCGCACCGCGTCCGTCTCAATCGCCCGCTCCGCCCCTCTCTCGTTTACCACGATGGCGATAATTTCGACGTCATCCGGAGGATCGAGGAATTCTAGCACCAGTTCCGCATCTGCCATTTGCGGGACGGCAGCCGGTGAAACGAAGGATACCGCGTCAATGTGCTTGAACCCGGCGTTGACCAGCGCGCGCAGATACTCAGCCTTGACCTCGGAAGGGATTTGCTTGGGAAGGCTCTGCCACGCATCGCGCGGGCATTCGATAATTTTCACCGCATCCGTCATACAGCTAGTTTAGGCCTCTGGCCGCGTGAAAATCCCAGGTCCCAAAATCGGGACTGGGGCACCCGACGCAGCGCTACTTTTGGCCTAATAACCAGAGCAGGGCGAAGGCCGCCAGATGAATTCCTGCGAGCTGGGCCAGGGCTACTCCCCACGACTTCCACTTGATCGCGGCGATGAGGAATAGGCCGTAGAGAGGGAACTGGGCATAGAGCATGATCTGCGCTAGGCCTTCCCGGTTGGCCTCGGAGAGAGCCAGGGTATGCTCGCGCAGAAGCATGGCGAAGGGATACAGAAGCCGGAGCTTCATCAACCCGTTCGCCCCCATGAGGGGCAGAATCTCTGCCGTCTTCACCGCCAGAGGCGTGACGGCAACGCCCAGGACGAGCGGCCAGTAGCCCAGCCACGTCGCCTTCTTCTTTTTTCTTCCGCTTCGCGGTTTATCGGATTGCTTTCTGGTTTGAGTAGGCATTCTGGATCTATCTAACGAGGCACCAGAATGCTGTGCGGCGCGGGAACCTCGTCGGACTCGGAGGCTTCATTCAAGCCGCCGTAGCGCCGCTCGCGCCTTTGGTAATCGGCGATGGCTTCGAGCAAATGAATGCCGCGAAAGTCGGGCCAGAGGCGCTCGGTGACGTAGATTTCCGAATAGGCAATCTGCCACAGGAGGAAATTGGAAACGCGAAGCTCGCCGCTGGTGCGAACCACCAGGTCGGGATCGGGCATGTGCGCGGTGTAGAGATGCCGGTGTATATCCGCCTCGCCAATCTGCTCCAGAGGAATCTTCCTGTCCAGAGCCTCCTGGGCCAATGCGCGGAAGGCATCGACGAGCTCCGACCGGGCGCCGTAATCAAGCGCGAGGGTAAGCACGGTGCCGGTATTGCGGGCAGTCTCTTCCGCTGCCCAACGCATCTTTTCCTGGACTTCATGAGGAAGTTCGTGGGTCCGGCCAATGTAGGCTATGCGCACATTGTTGTCGTTCATGCGCTGAACGTTGTCGACCAGGTAGGAGCGCAGGAGCCGCATAAGGAAGTTCACTTCAGTTTTTGGGCGGCGGAGGTTATTTTCGAGCGAGAAGGCGTAGAGCGTCAGCCAGGGCAAGTTGATGCGGGATGCGGTCTCGACTACATATTGCACCGCATCCGCTCCCTTTTGATGGCCCAGGAAACGCTTCAGACTGCGCTTGCCTGCCCAGCGGCCGTTGCCGTCCATAATGATGGCGACGTGCTGAGGCAGGCGCTCGGGATCGAGGCGGCGATAGATGGCCTGCTCTTCGGGAGAGAGCTCGTTGACGCGGTTCGGTAGCAAGGATCGCACAACAACTGCCTCGCATTCGACCGTAGCACATGCTTACCGTTGCCGCAAAGCACGAGGAAGGCCGCTCCAATTGGGCGTTCATCGTGCGTTCATGGATCTTCGGCAAAGGAGAAAGCCGCCTGCTTGAAGCGAACACACGCAGGCAGCAGTCGCCCGGTGGGGCAGGCGGCGCTATGCCCCGATCAAGCGGTCTTGCGCCGGCCCATCGCCATGTCGCGCACTTGGTTGAGAAACATCGAGCGCTGGAACGAATCCAGCTGCGCGATATAAGGCGCAATTTCCGCCAGGAAAGGGTCGCCCAGGATGGCGCTAGTCTCCTCATGGCGGCGGCTTCGCGCATCGCGCAGCAAATCGCAGATGTCGATCTCCAGTGCAGTCGCCAAGCGTTCCAGCGACGAAAGGGTCGGCATCGCCTTGCCATTTTCGATCTTGGAGATATAAGTCCGAGGTACCTGCATGCGGCCGGCAAGTTGCCGCTGGCTCAATTCGCGAGACTTGCGAATTTCACGAACGGCACGGGCGACCTGAATTCCACCGTCGTCACCCGCTGCATTCTCTTGAGCTCCGGCAAGCAGGGTAGCCTGAGGCTCCGGTCTCATCGACCTCAAGAGGTTTGTGGCAGCGTCTGCAGAGCGAATTCGAGGTGCGAAACTGGACCAGGGTACAGTATTCGCACCGAAGCACATCACGCGCCGGGACAGTAGCTAAGTTAGTTGCCATATTGTATAAGCGGAGCGCCAGAGCGGGCACCCCAAGTGAGCAACGCCTTGCTCAGTCCCATAGCACAAGAAATGCACGGTTGAGAGCGAAGGCGGTACTCACCTTGATTCATGACTACAGTGATCCAGGGTATCTCCATTGTCAAGTGAAAAAAAGGGGGCAACCCAAAAAAAATCGGAATAACCCGATAAAAACCCGAAAAAACCCGAACCTAACTAGCCACCAGGCATAAAGGGAGCAGAATGAACAGCGGAAAATACACACGAGAAGCAGCGTGGGCGTTGCTCAAGGAGTACACCCAATCGGCGAGTCTGCTCAAGCACGCCCTTGCGGTTGAAACCTGCGTCCGGGCGTATGGGGAAGCGGAAGCAACCAAGCGGGGCCTCGCTCAAGAGGAGGCGCGGGAGCTTGTCGAAACTTACAGCGTCACCGGGCTGCTGCATGACTTTGATTACGAGAAATTTCCTACAGCCGAGGAGCATCCCTTTACCGGCAATCGAATATTGGCGGAGCAGGGATGGCCGGAAGAAATTCGCGACGCTATTATGGGCCACGCCGAGTACTCCGGCGTGCCCCGGAACTCGCATTTGGCTAAAACGCTATTTGCCTGTGATGAGCTGGCCGGCTTCCTTACCGCGGTTTCGCTGGTGAAACCCAGCAAATCCATTCTGGACGTGGAGGTCGCGGGCGTCCGCAAAAAACTCAAGGACAAAGCATTCGCACGGGCTATCAATCGCCAGGACATTGTTTCCGGAGCCGAGCAGTTGGGCGTCGATCTGGATGTTCATATTGCCTTCTGCCTCCAGGCCATGCAGAAGAACGCCGCGGCGCTGGGCTTGGAAGGCACAGCGGCGAGTTGACGGCCGCGGGATTGGTGTGGGATGGCTGCGGATTCGGAGAATCCCAGGTCCCAAAATCGGGACCTGGGGCACCCGTCTTGGCGGTGGAAGCCCGCTGCTTTAGCAGGGTGGAGTTGGACATAAATGCGGGGCTTCTATCCGGGGGGTTGATTTGCTTCGGAGCGAAGAGGGCGGCGGTTTTCCGGGGCCTCTGGATCGATAGCGAAATCATAAATCTCATCCAGGGCCGCTCCCGGGGTGCCCGGCCACGGGACCATGACATATTCTCCCGGCTCCAGCGGCAGCTTTGCCGACAGCCGGTACCAATCCGTGGTTCCAATGCGCTGCTGCATTAGTTCGATCACGTCGGGAGAGCGGATGCCTTTTTTTTCCCGCTTGGATCTGATCGCGTCAGACGCCGCCTTCGCCGCCTGGCGGGAATCGCCCTTGACGGTCACGCGCAGAATGGCAAAATCCGCGCGTGTCTCGCCATTGCTTTCCCCGGTCACCCCGCGCATGAAGATTTGCGGTATCGTCTCGTGGAGGCGAACCGGAGCTGCCTCCCCCTTGATTTCAACTACGTGGCTCAGCTTGAGGGGGAAGCTACTGCCGGCATCCTCCGGGCGGTGGAGTTGCACCAATTCCTTGACGCCTTTCCAGGTGTCCAGCACCCAAATGTGGCCGTAGGCGGGTAGCTGCAGACCCTCCGCGATACTGATGTCGTCCGAGGACACGCTATCCGCCGAAGGCATTTGTGCATGAGATATTGCCAGTGCTGGACAGATGAGCGCGAGAGCAAGGATTGGGCGGAGCATCATCGACTGTGATTCTAAAGCGGAACCGGGAAGTTTTCAGCGCTCAATTGGAGAGAGGATGAGAGAGCGATCAAGGGCAAAGAGATTAGAAATTAAGAAGAGCGTACCCGGCGGCCAGCGCAAACAGAGCCACCACCAAAATAGCCTCTAGTTTTTCATAATTGGAGTTCTGGTCTGCCCAGGGAAACCGGTAGCAGCACGGTTTGTTGCGGTTGTAGCGGATGGGGAGATCCTCACCCGGGCGATATGGCGCTACTTTCTGGCATCCCTCATAACAAAATCTGCCGTGATGCGGTTCTGCGGAATCGGCGGCCCGGTAGACAAACGACACGTCAAAATGACCGGTATCGTTGCCCAGGTTGTCATGATCGCGGACCCAGGTGCAGGAATCCACTGTGGCTTGGGTTTCAGTCCATTTGCGCAGACGAGCTTCGCGAAATTGCCGGATTGGATTCACGACCATCTTTCGGCTACCATCCGATCTTGTCGGTTATGTTTCAGCTATCTTTCGGCTAGCATATTGGCCGAAAGATTGTACGGCAGTATTATGACACCTTTGTGGGATATCGCATAAGGGAAAAACAAGTTTTTTTGGCGCCATCCACAGCCGCCTCGGCGGAAATGCTATGCTGACCAGTTTCCTATGCATATCCCAGAGCCCAGTTCCGCTGCACCGGAGGCCCATCGTCTGAACCGGACGCTCCCTTCAAAACTGGATCGCGGGAGCAAAAAGGCGCAGGCGAACACGACTGGGCTGCTGGCGCTGCTTCACAGCCTGCAACAGCAAGAGGCAGTGATACGAGAGGGTGGCGGCTCGAAGGCGATCGAAAGTCAACATGCGAAAGGCCGGCTGACGGCCCGGGAACGCCTCAAACTGGTGCTGGATGACGGACGCGAGTTCTTTGAACTGGGTTTATTTGCCGCTTTCGGAATGTATGAAGAGTGGGGTGGCGCGGCGAGCGCGGCGGTCGTGACTGGGTTGGGATATGTGGCGGGGCGGTTGGTGATGGTGATCGCCAACGACGCGACAGTCAAGGCCGGGGCATTTTTCCCGATGACCGCCAAGAAGGTCCTCCGGGCGCAGACAATCGCCATGGAGAACCGGATTCCCACTCTCTATTTGGTCGATTCCGCCGGTGTTTTTCTGCCTCTCCAGGAAGATGTGTTTCCCGATCAGGATGATTTCGGGCGGATTTTCCGCAACAACGCGGTCATGAGCGCTATGGGAATTCCGCAGATCACATCGATCATGGGCATGTGCGTCGCCGGCGGGGCGTATCTGCCGGTGATGACAGATCATGTCCTCATGACCGAAGGAAGCGGGCTGTTTCTCGCTGGACCGGCGCTGGTTCAGGCGGCGATTGGCCAAACCTATTCCGCGGAAGAGTTGGGCGGAGCCGCCATGCATGCGGAGATTTCAGGGACAGTCGACTTCAAAGAGCCAAACGATTACCTGTGCCTGGCCCGGCTGCGCTCGCTGGTAGACAAGCTCGGCCGGCGCCCGGGTGCGCCATTTGATCGAGTCGACTATGACTTGCGAAGAGACGCGCCCAAATACCCGGCGGATGACCTCTACGGGCTCATCGACCCCGATCCGGAAAAGGCTCCAGTGAACAGCTACGAGATGCAAGAGCTTATTGCGAGGATTGTCGACCGCTCCGAATTCGATGAGTACAAGGGGGACTATGGCAAGACGGTGATTTGCGGTTACGGGCGGATAGGCGGCTTCGCGGTGGGAATTGTGGCCAACCAGAAAACCCATCAGATCCAGACCAGTCGCGCGGGGGAAAAGCGGGTTGAGATTGGCGGAGTGATCTATGCCGAGAGCGCGGAAAAGGCGGCTCGCTTCATCATGGACTGCAATCAGAACCTGGTTCCGCTGGTATTTCTCCACGATGTAAATGGGTTTATGGTGGGACGCGATGCGGAGTGGAGCGGCATCATTCGCGCCGGCGCCAAGATGGTTTCCGCAGTCGCCAACTCTACTGTGCCGAAGATTACCGTAATCGTCGGAGGATCGTTCGGCGCGGGGCACTACGCGATGTGCGGGAAAGCCTACGATCCCCGATTCATCTTCGCCTGGCCCACGGCGCGATATGCGGTGATGAGCGGCGCGGCGGCCGCGTCGACCTTGGTCGAGATCAAGGTCAAGCAGTTGGAACGCAGCGGCAAGCAGGTTGGGGCGGAAGAGAAAGCCCAGATCCTCGCATCCATTCAGGCCAGCTATGACGAGCAGAGCGACTGCCGCTATGCCGCTGCGAGGCTGTGGGTGGATGCGATCATCGATCCGGCGAAGACGCGCGAGGCTTTGATCTTGGCATTGGAAGCGGCGGCACTAAACCCCGAAATTCCAAAATTCAATTTTGGAGTGTTGCAGACTTAGACCTGAGGCGGTACCGGGCTAAAAGGCGATTTTTAATCCGGGGTCTTTTCCGCTGGACGTCTGGCATCCTATGCTTTTCTTTCTTTCATTCCCGCAGGGAATCTGCTTTTCCCTATCGCAGCGCCGCACTGCTATGCAAAGAAACCAGAAGCAGATTCCCTGCGGGAATGACAGAAAGAAAAGCAAGTAAGGACCTCGCAGGGCTTATGGACTGAAGTCGCATTAGCGGCACTCCTGTATTCTTCTGGAGATCATGAAACGGGTCATTACAGCGGTGGTCCTCATCCCTCTGATTCTGCTGCTGGTCTTCAAAGGGTCATTTCTAGTGGTAGTGACAGCCTCGGCGATAGCCGCGGAATTGGCTGCCTGGGAGTATCTTTCGCTGGCCGACTCGCTGGGGGCAAAGACCCCCCGGCTTCTTGTGCTATTCGCCATCGCGCTGCTGTTCGCGGCTACCTATCGCACCGCCGATCTCGAACTTGCCGCTCTTGGCCTGTGCAGCCTGGCGCTCTTCGCCGTGTGCGCGTTTCGTTCGCCGCTGGCACGGGTTTTGCCTGACGTTGCCTGCTCGGTCTTTTGTCTGGTTTACGTTGGCCTTTCGCTCACCACGATCCCGCTGCTCTGGGCCGAGGAGAGCGGGGCCTCGCTCCTGCTTTTCCTGTTTTGCGTGGTCTGGTCAGGGGATGTGGCGGCGCTCTATGTTGGCCGCGCCTTCGGGCGTCACCGGCTGGCATCGCGAATCAGTCCAAATAAGACCATCGAGGGAAGCGCAGCATCGGTTGCCGGGAGCGTTTTGGCCGCGTTGGCCCTATTCTATTTCGCGCGGGCGGCGCGGGAACATTCACTGCTTTCGATTACCTACTCCGGCACACTCGGACATTGGCTCGGGCTCGCCGTTCTACTGAATATTGCCGCCCAGCTAGGTGACCTGGTCGAATCGGCGATCAAGCGCGGCAGCGGCGTGAAAGATTCCGGAAGCATGCTGCCGGGTCACGGCGGGATGCTTGACCGCATCGACGCGCTCCTGCTGGCCGCGCCGGTGCTGTGGTACGCTCAACTGGTCCAACAGTATTTCTGATGGATTTGAGTGACAGCGCGTGAAGCATATCGGCATTCTCGGTTCCACCGGATCCATCGGAACCAGCACCCTCTCCGTCATCGAACAATATCCCGAGCAATTTGCCGTCGCGTCTTTGGCGGCCGGCGCGAATGTCGATCTGGCCTTTGAGCAGTGCCGGCGCTGGCGTCCGCTGGTTGTTTCGATGGCGACGGAGCAACTTGCGGGAGAGCTGACCCGACGCCTCAATTCCGCCGGAGATTCGTCGATTGAGGTGGTCCATGGACCGGCTGGAACGGTGCGAGTGGCCACCTTGCCTCAGGTGGACTTCGTGGTCTCCGCTATTGTCGGCGTGGCCGGCCTGGAAGCTACTTACGCCGCAGTGCTTGCCGGCAAGCCGCTCGGCTTAGCCAACAAGGAGGCCATGGTGGCGGCAGGCGAGATCCTCACTCGCGAAGCGCGGGGGCGCAACGTCCCGCTGCTGCCCATCGACTCCGAGCACAACGCCATCCACCAATGCATGCGCGGAGGACAACGCAAGGAGGTCCGCCGCATTTGGCTGACCGCCTCCGGCGGCCCATTCCGTCAACTTCCCCTGGACCGGTTTCAGCACATTACCGTGGAGCAGGCATTGAAGCATCCAACCTGGGTCATGGGGCGGCGAATTACGATCGACTCGGCTACTCTTCTTAACAAAGGATTGGAGATCATCGAAGCCTGCCGCCTCTTCGATCTGCCGCCTTCGGCGGTTAAAGTAGTCGTTCACCCTCAATCGACTGTCCATTCCATGGTCGAATTTGTCGACGGGAGCATCCTGGCTCAGATTTCAGTCACCGACATGCGCCTTCCGATACTGTATGCAATGAGCTATCCGGAGCGGATTCCATGCGAGCTGGCGTTAGATGTGGCCGCCTTGGGTCAGCTTGATTTTGAGCCACCCGATCTTGAGCGGTTTCCGTGCCTTCGTTTGGCATATCAGGCGGCCGAGACTGGCGGAGCCGCTTGTGTCGCCCTGAATGCCGCGGACGAGGTCGCCGTGGGAGCCTTCCTCGAAGGGCGTATTCCTTTCACAGGCATACCGCGTACAATCGAAGGGGTATTGGAAGCAACGCCGAATATGCACCCGGGGAATATTGAAGAGGTGCTTCAAATAGACGAGGAAGCCCGGCGGGCCGCGCATGGGGTGCTGGCAGGCTTCACTCCAGTCTTCGGCTAGACAATTTTCAACAGGCCAGTGTCATCGAATAAGCCATTGTCATCTAATAAATAACTAGAGATCAGAGGCGAACGCGGATCCTCGAATGACGAGAAAACTGCCTATGGATTGCATAAGCCGCAGTTCAGCTAGAAAGCCCTTGGTATTGCAGTAGTTTTTTATTGTTTCGATCCGGCTCGCGCCCGCTGGCCTTCTGCGTCCGGGGCGGAGGATCGAGAGAGGCATTTAGCGAACAGATATGTCTTTTTTCTTCACCAGCACGATTTCCATGCTCGTCGTCCTCGGCATCATGGTCCTGGTACATGAGTTGGGCCATTTTGTGGTGGCTAAGTTGTGCGGAGTACGGGTCGAGGTCTTTTCCATCGGTTTTGGCAAGCGCCTCTTCGGCTTCCGCCGTGGAGATACGGATTATCGTGTCAGCCTTCTACCCCTGGGCGGCTACGTCAAGATGTCTGGGGAGACGCCGGATGCGGAGCATACGGGCGATCCGGGCGAATTCAGCTCACATCCGCGCTGGCAGCGGATCCTTATCGGGCTTGCTGGGCCGGTGGCGAATTTTCTGCTCGCGCTCGGACTGATGACCGGGTTTTACATGATGCACAATGAGGTGGAAGCCTTCCGGTCGCAACCCGCCCACATTGACTTTGTCTCCAACCATACCCCGGCGGCGAATGCGGGGTTCCAGCCCGGCGATCTGATCACCAGCTTCGATTCTGTCCAACATCCCACGTGGGAACAGGTTTCCGTCCGTTCCGCTCTCGATTTGGGGCAAACCATAGAGGCCGCGGTCGATCGCAATGGACAAAGCATTCCGCTTAAGCTAACCATCCCAAATCCGCGAGACGCAGACGACTTCGACCTGGAGAGCATCGGCTTCATTCCGCGCATGCAGAACGGCCCCATCCGCGTGGCGCAAATCGAAGCCGGCATGCCGGCGCAACGCGCTGGATTGAAGGCCGGAGATCAGATCCTTTCCGTCGATGGCATTGCGCTCCATTCGGTGGATTCGGTGCTCGCTTTTCTGCAGCAAAACGAGGGGCATCCGGTTCAGCTTAAGGTTCTGCGCGACGATAAGGCATTCGATGTTCAATTGCGGCCGGTGATGGCGGATGCCGGCAGCGGGCAGAAGCTTTACCGGATCGGCTTCGCCACAACTCCATTGCCATTTAAAGTCCAGCAACTGCCTTTACCGGCGGCATTCCGCCAGTCTGTACGCTTTAACGCGCGGAACTCCGGCCTGTTGCTTGAGGTCCTTGGCCGCATGGTTACACGGCGGCTTGCCGTCCAGAACCTTACCGGCCCGGTGGGCATCGCCCGGCAGACCGGGCTCGCGGTGGAACAGCCTGGCTGGCAGCCGATTATCGGGCTGATGGCCATCATCAGTCTCAACCTGGCGATCGTCAATCTGTTGCCTATCCCCATCATGGATGGCGGGGTGATTGTTCTGCTGCTGATTGAGGGAATCATGCGGCGCGACCTGAATCAGGAGTTGAAGGAGCGCATCTACCAGGCGGCTTTCGTGGTCTTGATCATCTTTGCCGTCTTCATCATGTTCAATGACATATCGAAGCTTCCCCTTTTCAGCAAGCTCCGGCCTTAGTGTTCCGATCCCAGGTCCCAAAATCGGGACCTGGGGCACCCGCATTTCCTGTCTGTCAGAGACCCTTTTTGAGTGTTGCTATCCTCAGTCATGCCCGTTTCTCATACTAAGGTTCGCGTTCGTTATGCTGAAACAGATCAAATGGGAGTGGTCTACTACGCCAACTTTTTTGTCTGGTTTGAAGTTGGGCGAGTGGAACTTCTGCGCCAACTGGGCTTCGATTACAAGCAGATGGAACTTGCGGACGACTGCCACATCGCAGTCGTCGATGCATCCTGCCGCTACAGGTCTCCGGCCCGCTACGACGATGAACTGCTTGTGGAAACCCGGGTGGTTGCGATTCGCCGGTCGGTGCTGAAGTTCGCTTACCGGGTCCTGCGTTTGGAAGATGGGGCAGGCACAGCTTCGCGGCTGCTCGCCGAGGGCGAAACCACTCATGTGGTCGTTAACCGGCAGATGGGAACGGCGCCTTTGCCGGAGAAATATGCCATCGCGCTCGATCGGTTTATGGCGGAAACCAATGGCATTTGATCCTCCCGCGGAAGGCCGCTCTTTTCGCTCCTCCAAGCCGGTTCTTCTGTGGTTCTTTCCTGCTGTCAGTCTCTTTCTTGCCCTTTGGCTTGGCCCGGGATCGGCCATCCTGGCGCCGGATGCGATGGTTTACCGGCTGCTCGCTATCGGTCCGCGGGCATCTGTGCCCGCGCCTTTCTCCGCGCGCATTTTAGGCCCGGCGGCCGCGAAATGGCTGGGCCAAGTCACAGGTGCAGGCGTAGACAAAGGCTTTATGATTCTCGGGATCCTCTCCCTGGCCGCGATCCTGGCTTCGATGATGTATTTGTTGCGATCTCAAGCTGTCCATGCGGGCATTTTCGCGGCTGTTTTTCTGATGCCCTTTTGGCTCAAGCTTTTCAATAGCTTTTACCTGCCCGACCTGCTGCACGCGGCCATACTGGGCGCCCTTCTTGTGTGCCTCCTCTCCGGACGTATGACGCTGGCCATGCTGCTGCTTTTTCCCGCCTATTTGACGCGTGAATCCACCCTCCTGGTCGCAATCTGTCTGGCTTGGGCGGCGTGGCGGCGGATTTCGGTCCGGGCGATTCTTACCGGCTGCCTGGCTACGTTGGCCGGCATGCTGGTCAGCCGCCACTTCGTACAGTTGGGAGCCGCGAACGTTAGAGGTGTCGACGGCGCCCAATATATATTGGGCAAGCTGGTATGGAGTTTTTTCCGCAATATTTTCGGGCTGCCCCTATGGACCAATGCTTTTACCTTGCCACCCTGCAACCCGGTGTGGACCACCGTGCTTCCGCCCTGGCTCCACTTTGGCGCGGTTCACGTCATCGGAGTCTGCCATCCCTCGCTTTGGGGACCGGCGCGTGTTCTGCTGGCGTGGTTCGGAGTCTTCGGGATTGGACCCGCCTTCGCGGCTGCATATATTGGAGCCATCCTTTCGCGGCCCGCGATGCGGGGGGATTTCTGGCTGAAGCCGGCTTCAGCTTCCGGTGAGAGTTCATCTCGATCGGCCGGGGCGGTGATCGCCTTCCGCTTTTGCGTTCTCTATGGCGCTATTACTTTCATTCTGGCGCCGCTCTTGGGAGCTAGCGTCGATCGGCTCGCGGAGTATGCGTGGCCCTTCTATTTCGTCGCTCTCGCCTGGGTCGTATCCGCATCGATTGCCGCTCATGTTCATTTTCCCCGGGGCCTCGGCCTGGGACTCCTGTTTGCCCATCTAGCTGCTTGTTGGATCGCCTGGGTTGGTTTTAGCCGGGAAGAGCCGGCCGGTTTCTATTTCCAGGCGGGGCTGGTTACGCTGATGCTCAACATCATTGCGTATATCGTTATCCGGCGATTGATTCGCGGACAAACCGCGAGGTTATCGCCGCTTGCCGGATCAAGAGCCGAAAGCCAGAACAAAAGCCTCGGAATGTCAGTAGAAAACAGGTTGGTTTAGTTTTTATCCACCCCTGTGGAAAACCTGTGGAACAAGTCCATATTCGTAATATTGGTAGATACATTTGTAAAATGTTGAACCGAGGATCGCAATTTATGTATCTATGATAGTAGCTTTATGGGAAGAGCACCATCGAGGCGGAGCAGAAGCAGAGAGATGGCGCCGCTCTCACTGAGCTTGATAATGACACGAGATGGAGCCGAATGGGGAAACGCAGGCCTTTTTTGCGGCATTTGCTCAAAGTGTTACAAAGATCCTCCATTTTCGCTAATCGGCTTGTCTGGAGCGGCTGAGCGCTCTCCTAAAGAGAGCTACCACGCGAGCCTGAATCGGGCCGCAAGAAGTTCTGCATTGCGAATTTTAACTCTTCCCGGCTTGAGGTTTAGCATGCGCCACATTGTCGAATATTAATCGTATCTAATACCATTTCATATACTACATTGAGCAATAATATTTGGCTGCGGCCGCGAGTAGAATGGTTCATTCGCAGCTCCGAATCCAGGGCCGTTTTTTGCCGGATAGAAGACTCAATCCGGGCTGTGGAAAGTTGTGAAAATGTGCCGTCCCGGCCGGGTATAGAAGCGGATAGGTAACTCCAAATAGTAACTGTTAGGTGGCAGGGGCCGGAACCGGGTTAAACCGTTTTCACTGCTTATCGGGCTTGCGGTCCACCCATGGGTAGTGAAAATGGGATGAGCAATGCCTGACTGGCAATCACACCTCATTTGTCATCTCTCCACTCCGCTGCGCTCCGGTCGAGATGACAGATTGGGTGGAGTTGCGGATGAAGCCTTTGCAATCCATGGAAAATTCGGAACGGTGAAAATCGGTCGTCAAGTCCCGGAGGGGCGGCAAGGAAATGGCCCAGCACGCCAGTGCTGGGGAGACTTTGGCTCGTATGAAAAGCCCCGCAGGGACGGCTGAATCGTTCCTCAGGTCCGTGTCGCCAGAAATCCGCAGATTTATGATGATGTGTATCAGTCGTCCCTCCGGACTCGTCTTCTCTCCGGAGGCAACTCAGCACTGGCGTACTGGGCTATTTTCTTGCCGTCCCTTCGGGACTTAACGGTTGATCGTTTCCCGGCTAACCCGCTTTTAGCTTAAGCCGGGAGATCACGCGGCCTTATGTGGGAGCGGATGAACTCGATGGTTGATTGGAGCGAGGCGCCTGGGCCAAAGACAGCCGCCACGCCTTGCGATTTGAGAAATGGAATGTCTTGCTCGGGAATTGTGCCTCCCAGGACGACCAGCACGTCTTCGGCGCCCCGCTCCCGGAGCAGCGCAGTCACCCTGGGGACGATAACGTTATGTGCGCCTGAAAGGATGCTCAGCCCGACACAGTCCACGTCTTCCTGCAGCGCGGCATTTACGATCATCTCGGGTGTTTGCCGGAGGCCGGTGTAGATCACTTCCATGCCGGCGTCACGCAGCGCGCGGGCGATAACTTTGGCGCCGCGATCGTGTCCATCCAGGCCCGGTTTGGCGACAAGCACGCGAATTGGGAAGGATGCTGTCACTGCCGCAAAAGTTTATCTGTCTCGCGCGACCACAAAATCGGGCATCCAGAGAAGAGCCCGTTTGTAGTCGGAGTCGGGAAGGCCGGCGAGCGAGGCTCGCGCCACCTCGGCATATTGATAGGCGGAGGCCAAGGCATACTCGACAGATCCGTTGCGGTGGAGGATATCCAGCACCTGTTGATGGCTGGTCCGCTCGAAGTTCAGATCTTCCAGCACCTGCCGGATGGCATGCCGCTCGCGCATTGTCCCATGTTCATGGGCATGCGCGACTGCCAGGGTGGCTTTGCCCTCCCGCAAGTCGCTGGCCACCGGCTTGCCCAAAGTCTCTTCCGTCCCGGTCAGGTCCAGGACATCATCGACGATCTGAAAGGCGACGCCAAGGTTCCGTCCGTACTCGCCCATCTGCTCCTCAATCTCTTCGGAGGCTCCGGCGAGGACGGCCCCCAGCCTCATGGAAATATGAAACAGGCAAGCGGTCTTGCGATAAACCAGGTCATAGTATTCGGCCTCACCCAATACCCGCCCCAGCTTTTCCATCTGCAGTAACTCGCCCTCGACCATTTGCTGGGTAAGGCCGATCAGCAATTCCAGCACCTTGAAGTTATGCTGCTCAAGCGCAATCCGGAAGGCCTGCATATAGAGCCAGTCGCCGGCCAGAACGCATTTGGAATTTCCCCAGGTGGTGTTCGCCGAAGGCCGGCCCCGCCGGGTATCGGCGCCATCGATAATGTCGTCGTGTACCAGGGTCGCCGTATGCACCAGCTCGACGACGGCCCCTAGCTGAATCATTTCCCGGCCGCTATAGCCCAGCGATTGAGCGGCCAATAACAGCAGCGACGGACGAATCCGTTTGCCGCCCCCCTCACGCAAATAATCGGCGATCTCGGTAATCGCGCCCACGTTGGAAGAGCCGTCGCGGGCCAGCTCGTGTTCAATTGCGGTCAAGTGGTCGCGCAGCAGGTCGAAAACCTCCTTTGCCGTCGCTATCGCCTGTGTGCTCACTCAGTCTCCAGATGCTTCAAAACCGTCTTGAAATAGCCGCAGTATTTCTGATCGAACTCGGCTTTTGCACGCAATTCCAACGCTCCCATAGAACGAATTATCTAGTTCGATCGATAGTTGGTGAATTGCATGTCTATGCCGAAGTCATGGCCCTTGAGCAGCGCAATGGTCTCCTGTAGGGTATCGCGGTCTTTGCCGGTGATACGGACTGTGTCGCCTTGAATGGATGCTTGTACCTTCTTCTTCGATTCCTTGACTGCCTTGACGATTTCCTTAGCCTTGTCCCCAGGGATGCCCTGCTGTAGCTTTACTTCCTGGCGCACACTGGAGCCGGAGGCGGGCTCCACCTTGCCATATTCAAGCGACTTTAAGGGTACTCCACGCTTCACAAACTTCTGCTGCAGTATCTCCGTGACCGCTTTGAGCTTGTATTCATCCGCCGAGGCTAACTCCAGGGTATCGTTCCCCTCCAACTTGATCTCCGACTTGGAATCCTTCAGATCGAAGCGCGCTCTTACTTCTTTCAGGGCTTGATCGATTGCGTTACGCACTTCCTGTATATCTACCTTACTCACGATATCAAAAGAGTTGTCTGCCGCCATGGGGCGCCGTCCTTTCTCGTAATCAGCTTAGAAGCTGCCTGATGTTGGTTCAGCCGCTTGGGGGACTGGACCGAAAAAAGCGAAAAAGTTGTTGGCTGTACTTAAGGCAATTTGCTCTGTCTCCATACTTCTGACCACACCCAGTTTGGCTGCCACCGACTCTACCCAGGCCGGCTCATTCCTCTGACCGCGGTGGGGAACGGGGGCTAGAAATGGGGCATCGGTCTCGATCAGCATGCGATCCAAGGGAACCTTGGCGGCCACAGCGCGTATCCCTTCAGCCTTGGGAAACGTGATGTTGCCAGCAAATGAGATGAGAAAACCGCAATCCATGGCTCGCCGGGCGTGCTCCCATTCGCCGGTAAAGCAGTGCAGAATTCCGCCCAATCCGGTCCGCAGCCAACAGTCCTCAATGACCGTCAGGGTGTCATCCCAGGCATTGGTGCTGCCTTCGGATGGCCGGCAATGAATGACGATCGGGCGATGGCGCGCCGCGGCGATCTCCATCTGGCGGAGAAACACCTCTTTTTGCATTTCGCGGGGCGAGTGATCGTAGAAATAGTCCAATCCAATCTCCCCGGCGGCGACGATCTCCGGCTTTTCGAGCAACGCGTCGAGTTTGGAGAACGCCATCTCGTCCGCTAGTTGAGCCTCATGGGGGTGGATGCCAGCGGTGGCCAGGATATGCGGCGTCTCCGGGCGTCCGGAGTAGCTTTTGGCCAGCTCGAAGGCTCCTTCCATGGTCGCCGGACCCTCCCCGATGCCGATCGAGAGAATGGCGCTTACGCCTTGCCGCCATGCGCGTTCGAGCAAGGCGTCTCGATCTGCATCGTATCTTGGGCTGTCCAAATGTGCGTGTGAGTCGACCAGCAAAAAGCGCCTCTCTCGTTCCGGGAGTTGCATTCGGGGGGCTACTTCAGTCTCGCCCCGATCTCGATTTCTTCTAAAAATCCGGCCAGGACGGGCTTGCCTTTCTCCCCCAGCGAAGCTGCCACGATCATTCCATTCGACTCCAGGCCTCGCAACTTGCGAGGCGCGAGGTTAGCGACGATGACAACCTTGCGGCCGAGGAGCGACTCGGGCGAGTAGGCGTCCGCGATGCCGGCGACCACCTGGCGAGTCTCATAGCCAAGGTCAACTTCGAGGCGGAGGAGCTTGTCCGATTTGGGAACGCGTTCGGCGACCTTGACCTGGGCCACGCGGAGCTCGACCTTGGCGAAATCGTCGATGGTGATCTGGGGAGGGTGCGCCGTAGCCTCGGCCTGTGGCTGTGCCGGCACAGGCGGGAGGGACGCGGCGGCGGTTGCCGCGGTTGCCGCTTCCACGGGGTCGGGGTGGGCCGACTCTCTTCCGGCTGCCTGGGCGGCCGTTGGTCCCTCCTTCGGCTTTGTGCTTGAGAGAGGCGGCTCCCGCCGCGTTTCCTTCTGCCCGCCGGGGACGACGCCGGAGTTCGCGTCCGGGATGGGAGCGCCGTTGGTTTTCTGTTCGAGGTCGTGCATAAGTTGTATGGTTTCCTTTTCCGCTCGCGGAAATACGGCTGAGAGTTCCCCTAATTTCGTGCCCGCCTGGAGCTGACCCCAGGCAAGCGTGGTCAAGTCAAATTCTGAGATGCCGCCCAGGCCAAGCTGGCGCCATATTTGGGCAGCCGACCCGGGCAGGACGGGATTGATGAGGGCGGTGACGATGCGTATGGATTCAGCCGCGGTGTAGAGAATGGCAGCAAGCTGCGCCCGGCTTTCGGCATCGCTTTTGGAGCCCAGAACCCAGGGAGTTGTCGCCGTAAGATAGCCGTCGAGCGCCCGGATAAAGACCCAGAGCTGGTTGAGCGCCGCCGAGAAGTCCAGCGCGTCAAAGAGCCGGCCAAACTCGTCGATGGTCGCCTGAGCCAGATCGCGGATGGCTCTTTCGCGAGCTCCGGCTGTCGCCTGCGGAACCACACCATCGAAGTAGCGCGCGATCATGGCCAGCGTGCGGCTTACCAGATTGCCATAGCCGTTGGCCAGATCCGCGTTGTAGCGCTGCACCAGGCCATCCAGCGAGAAGCTTCCATCCTGGCCGAAGACGATCTCGCGCAGCAGGAAATAGCGCAGCGCATCGGCGCCCAGGGTGTCGAGAATGGTCTCCGTGCGCACGATGTTTCCGCGCGATTTGGACATTTTGCTGTGCTCAAAGAGCAGCCAGCCATGGGCGACGACACTCTTGGGCAGGGGCAAGCCCGCGGCGATCAGGAAGGCAGGCCAGTATACGCAGTGAAAGCGGCTGATCTCCTTGCCGATGAGGTGCAGGTCTGCGGGCCAAAATCGCTGAAATCTCTTCTGATCTTCAGGATCGTCGCTGCCATAGCCGAGCGCGGTGATGTAGTTAGCCAGCGCATCCATCCATACATAGATGACATGTTTTTCATCGCCGGGCACGGGGATACCCCAGTCGAAGCTGGTGCGGCTGATGGAAAGGTCCTTCAGGCCTCCACGGACAAAGGAGATGATTTCATTCCGCCTGGTCTCGGGGCGAATGAACTCCGGATTCTGCTCATAGAGATCGAGCAGCTTGCGCTCGAATGCGGAGAGCTTAAAAAAGTAGTTCTCTTCGCTGACGGTCTCCGTAATCCGCCCGCAGTCAGGGCAAGGGGAGCCGGGCGGCGCGTCGACATAGAGCTCGTCGTAGACGCAGTATTGGCCGGTATATGTGCCTTTGTAGATGAAGCCCCGCTCCTGCAGCGTGAGGAACAGCTTCTCAACCCCTTTGCGGTGCCGCTCTTCGGTGGTGCGGATGAAGTCGTCATAGCTAAGTCCCATGCGGTCCCACAAGCCGCGGAACTCGGCCGAAACCGTGTCGGCAAACTCTTTGGGTGTTCGTCCCGCCAGCTTGGCCGATCGCTCGATTTTCTGCCCATGCTCATCGGTGCCGGTCAGAAACCATGTTTCAAGGCCCATGGCCCGCTTGCGGCGGGCGATGACGTCGGTCACGAGCGTGGAGTAAGCATGGCCGATGTGCGGCCTGGCATTTACGTAATAGATCGGGGTGGTGATGGAAAATCTGGAAGAATCGGTCATGAGGAGATGGGCTAGCTATCCATTACACGCCACTACACGCCCCAGCGCGGCCTGGACACAACTTATCTTGAATCCTAACAGGGTGCTGCGCGCGCGGCGGCCGGCGGGGCCGCAAGATCGCCACCCTGCTAAAATCGGCAAGAAAAACCGATAATTTCTGCCCATATTTTAGGCCAACCAGGCGGTGACCATAGGTGTACCGGAAACAGCAAAGACTTCTTCGCCAACGCCTGGAGTCCATCCTGCGCGACAAATACGGCATTGAACTCGCAAATATCGCGATCGAGCAACCGCCGGACCTAAAGATGGGAGAATTTGCCCTGCCCGTCGCGTTCGATCTGGCGCGCCGCTTGAAGAAGGCCCCGCGCAAGATCGCCGAAGAGATTGCGGGGGAGCTATTGCCGCTGGCAGGCTTCCAATCCTTCGAGGTTGCCGGTGCCGGTTACATTAACGGCAGGCTCGATCGCGGTGCCGCTGTCGCCGCCATAGCCGGAGATTCGGATCTCTCAAGCGCCCCACAGTTCTCGACGGGACACGCGCTAGTCGAGCACACCAGCATCAATCCCAACAAGGCCGCGCACATCGGTCATCTGCGTAACGCGATCCTGGGAGATACTTTCGTCCGCCTTCTGCGCGCCACAGGGCAGCGCGTGGACGTGCAAAACTACATCGACAACACCGGGGTGCAGGTGGCCGACGTGGTGGTGGGGCTTACCCACCTGGAGGGTTACGATCTTGCGGGTGTTGAGCGCTTGCTGGCGGATCTTGCCGCCCAGGGCCAGCGGGTCGACTACTACTGCTGGGATCTTTATGCCCGGGTCTCGCAATGGTATGACGCGGAGCCCGCACAAAAGCAGGCGCGCAAAGAGATCCGGCTGGAAGCGCTGCACGCAATCGAACGCGGCGGCAATCCCATCGCGAAGATTGCCGATCTGCTCTCGACCGCAGTGCTGCGCCGGCATCTGGAAACCATGCTGCGCCTTGGAATCGAATACGATTTCCTGCCCCGCGAAAGCGAAATCATCCATCTGAAGTTTTGGGATTCCGCCTTCGAGCAGTTGAAGTCCAAGGGCGTGGTCTACCTTGAGACGCAAGGCAAGAACCGGGGATGCTGGGTAATGCGCCGCGCCGGCACAGGGGGGCTTGAGGAGATCGCCGACGGTCCCGATGAGGACGCTAAGATCATCGTGCGCTCCAACGGGACCGTTACCTACATCGGGAAAGACATCGCTTACCATTTGTGGAAGTTCGGTCTGTTGGGACGCGACTTCGGCTATGCGCCGTTTTTTGACTACGACGATCGCCGCGCCTGGATCTCAACCGAGGACGGTGAGCCGGAGCATCCCCAGTTCACGGGCGCGAAAGCTATCTATAACGTGATTGACAGCCGCCAGGCCGACCCCCAGGCGAACGTCATCCAGTCTCTCCGCGCGCTGGGATACGAGCAGGCAGCTTCGCACTACACGCACTTTTCTTACGAAATGGTCGCGCTCACGCCACGTTGCGCCATCGAGCTTGGCTATCAGATATCCGAAGAAGACCGCAGTCGTCCTTTCATCGAGGTCTCCGGACGCAAGGGATTCGGAGTCAAAGCCGACGATCTGATCGACCGCTTGATCTCGGCTGCGCGGGAGGAGGTGGACAGCCGCCATCCGCAACGCAGCCAGGAGGAGAGAGCGGGGATCGCGCGGGAGATCGCCGTGGGAGCTCTGCGTTACTTCATGATGAAGTTCACGCGGAATTCGGTGATAGCGTTTGACTTTCGCGAGGCGCTTAGTTTTGAGGGAGAGACGGGGCCCTACGTGCAGTATGCCGTGGTGCGGGCGCGGAATATCTTCCGCAAAGCCGAAACCACCCCGGAGGCTGTCCTCAGCGCTTTCCTTGGCGCGCCTTCAGATGTGAACAGGTTCTTCGAGGGCGAGGAGGGAGCCGGCATCTGGGAGCTTTGGATTGCGGTTTCCCGGCTCGGCCTGGTGCTCGAGCAGTGCGTCTCCACGGCAGAGCCGGCGTATCTGGCGAAACATGCCTTCCAATTGGCGCAGCTCTTCAACAACTTCTACCACCGCCACCATATCCTCAGCGAAGAAGATCCGGCGAGGAAGCAGTTTCTTCTGGCCACGGCCGCTGTATCCCAGCGGGGGCTGATTCAGGCTCTCGACTGGCTCGGGATCACGGCTCCGGAAGTGATGTAGGGAGCGGGTCGGCAAGTCAGCAAGTCAGCTTGCTACGATGGACTCCATAAATTGTCGGACGGTAAGAATCCTTATTCCTTCATACAAGCCGACCTTCAGCAAGTGCCGGTCACCACTAACTACATAGTCGGCTTCACCTGTTATGGCGCATTCCAGGACGCGATTGTCGTCAGGATCGTCCCTTATAGCGTCAAGAACAATGCTGGGACTTACGACAAGCGCGGCGCCTCGCAGCCGTGCCTGTACCAGGTCAGCATCTTCAATTGACAGCTCGAATTTGAGGCGGAGCTTTTCATCTAGCTCGTTGAGGAGGGCAGGGGAGATAACCAGCAGAAATGACCCCGCAAGGGCCAGATCGAGAAATGAACCGGGCAATCCGCCGAACATCAGGGCCGAGATGAAGATGTTAGTGTCAGCGACGACGCGAATCATCAGCGCTTTTTACGCCGGAATTCATCAGATAGACGCTCTACATCCCTTTCGTTCTTAATTCCCAGCGCCTGGCCCTTCGCACGGGTGCGCTTCAGCAATGCGTCCCATTCCGTACCGCCCGTCATGTAGCGCCGCAACGCTTCCCTGAATAATTCGCTCATGGTGCGATGCTCGCGCTGAGCGAATGCCTGTGCCTTGACCAGCAGGTCAGGCGGTAGGGTGATCGAAACGGTCTTTGCGGTGCGCATGCTTTACAGTGTAAAACACTGACAAGCAACGTCAAGCAGGGCTATGGACCAGATGACTTGTCCGGTAAAGGAAATGCGCTATCCGGTTTTCCTGCGTATTGCGAGGGCCATCTTCGCTAGCGCGCCCGTCCATGTCTCCGCGTCTTTGGGGTTTAGATTCATCCGGCGTATCAGGCGCCGGGCCTTCTCGAGCGAAACGGCCTCGGAGCCGCGTTTTACATAGCCGCTGGCAATCAACCCATCGAAAAGCGCCAACGTCATCCGCTCCAACTCCGCCGCCTCAGCCCGAACTACTTCCGATGTTTCCTTAGGAGCCTGGTCCTGCCTCACCAGCTCATACAGGCAAACTGCAACCGCCTGGCCGAGGTTCATCGAGATGTTCGCGTCTTCGGTCGGGATGCACATTAGCCAATGACAGTGGCTGAGATCGTCGTTCGACAGGCCGCGCTTCTCCGAGCCGAAGAGCAGCGCGACAGGGCCGCCGGCAAGCTGCTCGCGGATGATCGCACCGCCTTCTTCAAGGCGCTTCACTGGATGGAGCAGCTCGCGAGCGCGCACTGCCGTCGTTCCTACCACCAAACGGCAGTCGGCAACCGCCTCTGTGACGCTTTGAAATTCCTCGGCATTTTCGAGCAACCGGGAAGCGCCTACCGCCGAGCGTGCCTCGCGAAACGCCGCCTCGTAAGGGGCGACGACACGCAGCCGTGAAAATCCAAAATTACTCATCGCCCGCGCAGCCGCGCCGATATTCAGAGGATTGCGGGTGGAGACCAGGACTACCCGCAGCCGGTCCAGAACCGTGGACGGGACGGGAAGCATCAGGATTGACGGAACTCGACGGGAATTTCGGAGAAGGTCAGATTCTGCACATCGGACTTGGTTTGCTCGCGCCAAGCTTCGAAGATGCGCCCATAGCTGAGTTTGATGAAGTTGCTTTCATCGATGTGGAGCTTGTGCGCAATGACGTCAATCCACTCACCGGGACCTTCGAGCTCGGCATAAAGGCCGAGAGGGGTCTCATCGAGAACACAATCTCCCTTCTGGTCTGTCCACTCGGTGCGCCACTTCTCATAGATAAAAACCGGATGGAAGCCCAGGCTCTCGAATACTTTGCCCATCGCCGGGCCATCCTCGACCGAAGTCTCAGTTTCCATCCGGCGTTTGTGCCGTTCTTCGGGATCCTCGTCGTCAGGAACACTCTTGTGCGTGACCTTCCATTTGCCGCCGGATTCACGAATGCGCAGGATTTGCGTCGCATTGCGCAGCTTGCGTTCCGGCGTGTCATAGAGCGTATTGCGCTCGAAGGTTCGGGGGACGGCCTGGCGAAAGCCGAGCTGCCGCAGGTTTTGCTCGAAGCTCTCCCGGTCGGTAACGCGGATTTTTACTTCCGTTTCCATCGCCTGCATAAACGGCAGTCTATACCCGCGAGCAGAGCATGGGAAAATGGCAAAGACCGGGAAGATAAGGGAAATTTGGCGGAAAGCAAGACATTGCGGCTCAGGGTAGATGCGAACGCACTCCATTCGCCGGAGTCGGAAGATGCCTTGCGCCAGGCAGCCGGGATTCTGCGTTCAGGGGGAACAGTCGCGTTTCCCACGGAGACCGTCTATGGGCTCGGAGCCAACGCATTCGATGCGGCGGCGGTAGGGCGGGTCTTCGAAGCAAAGCAGCGGCCATCCTGGGATCCGTTGATCGTGCATGTGAGCGATGCCGGGCTGTTGGATCTGATTGTCAAGGATGTCCCGGCGAAGGCGCGTCTTCTGATGGATGCATTTTGGCCCGGTCCGCTGACTTTGCTGCTGCGCAAAAGCGATGCATTGCCCTTTATTGTGACCGCGGGCCGGCCCAGGGTGGCAGTGCGGATGCCCAAGCATCCTGTGGCGCAGAGGTTGATCGAGCTGGCGCAGGTGCCGGTTGCCGCGCCAAGCGCGAATTCGTTCGGCCGGACGAGTTCCACCCGCGCCGAGTTTGTGCTGGAAGATCTGGATGGACGGATCGATGCCGTGATCGATTCGGGTGCGAGCTCGTTGGGACTTGAATCCACGGTGGTCGATATATGCGAGGAGCCGCCTGTCCTTTACCGCCCGGGAATGATCACCTTTGAGCAGATACAAGCTATCTGCGGCACATTAGTCCGATACCGTGCTCCTCAAGAGACCTTAGCGGCGCCGGAAAGCCAGCCGTCGCCCGGCACCGGGCTCAAGCATTATGCACCGCGGGCGCGGCTTATTCTCTTTGAGATTGCCATGGCCCAAGCCGCATTCGAGCTTGCCGAAAAACTACGCAACAGCGGCGAGACGGTGGGCATTATGTTGCCGGACGGTCTCGAGGCCGGCATGCAGATCAATCCGGCTCGGCCAAATCTGGTCTACCGCTGGGGAAAATGGGCTGACGGAGGGGAATTGGCCCGGCGGCTATTCGCTGGATTACGCGAGCTTGATCACGCCGGCGTTGATGTAATTCTGTGTCCTTTGCCGGAGGAAAAAGGCGTTGGCAGCGCCATTCGCGATCGCCTGCTCAAGGCCGCACAGGCAGGCAGCTAAGAACCAGGCAGTTAAGAACCGGTCAGGTCAAGCATCTAGACGGAGATATTTTCTTCCGCTTTGTACAAATATTTGATGCTGGATTTGTAAATAAGGGTGCGGCCGCCGTGGCGCACTTTGATGACATCTCTGTCATACCATTCGATGTATCCGCCGATTTGCTCGCCATCATCGAGTACGAATACCATTAGCGTCTGACTATGCGCCTGTTTTTGCAGGTAGAACGTTTCCGCGTGCGAGGTTTTCTCGGAGAAGCTTGCCGGCCCTGCCGGACTACGCGGCTGGGCGGAGAGGGAGGGAGTTTCGCGGGAAAATTTGTATCTGTCCGTGCTCCGTCTTTCGAAACTCCGTCTCTCCATGCTCCGCCTCTCCGGACCGCGAAACCCGGGGTTGTGAGCGTCAGTGTTGTGAACCGCCGGGTCTTTCGCCGGAAGCATTGGCCGGACCAGCTTGCGCGGATTTGCGGCGCTCACCGAAGCGACTTTTGACTTATCCGATCTTACGGCCTTGGTTTCTGTCTTCGGGCTGGGAATCTCATCCCGCACGGGTACCGGTACTGGAGAAATATCGGCCATGGCTATCAATTAAGGTTGCTGTTGGATAGGATGCAGATTCATGCTTCCGCGATGGAAATGAAAAGAGACTGGTTGCTACCGGCCATCAGGATTGACCAAGGCCGATGGCGAAGGAATCGAGCGCCAAGGAGCGCAACAAATTGCGGCGCATACCCTGTTCCACTTGCGCTACTCCGCGCGCCGCAGCCTCGATCCATGGCATGTTGATGGTTTGAGAGATGCGGGTGAGTTCAGGCAGAAGATCGATGTTCCGTGCGAGTTGGCTGCAGCCGGAATGAATCAAGAGCAGATCCTCAAGCAGGCTCTTGAAAGCGTCCAGCAATCGACCGGTCTTCTCTTGACCTTCTGCGCCCGCGCGGTAAGTTTCGGTCATGCGGAAGAGAGAAGATAGGTCCCCGCGCTCGTCCGTTGCGTTGCGTAAAATCGTAAGCGCATCCTGACGGCTGGCCAGATATCCTTCAAGGTCGAAGCCCAAAGCCTTGCCGATAGCCCCATCAGCCAGGCGGGACACGAGAGATCGCTCGAGCGGCTTCCAATCGGTGCGTCGTCCGGCTAGCAGGGTTTCAATCTGCTCCGCTGGAAGTGCGCCAAGACGGAACAGACTGGAGCGAGAGCGAATGGTGGGGAGAAGCTCGCCTGGATTCTCCGCCAGCAGGATAACATGGGCATACTCCGGCGGCTCCTCCAAAATCTTGAGCAGGGAATTGGCCGCTTCTTTCATGAATGCCGCGGCGGTGAAGATGTAAACCGAACGTGGGGACTCCGCCGGCAGGCGGTAAATGCGCTGAATAACGCTTCGCACCTGGCCGATTTTGATGAGCAGTTGTGGAGGATCGGGAGGTATGACCAGCACATCCGGATGAGTCTGGATCAGGATGCGCGTCTCCTTTTTGTCCACTTCGCGCAACTCTTCGCGCGCCGCGATCGCTTCGCTCACCCGATCCGCTAAAGGCTGAGATTGAGCGATGCGGAGGCAATTGCCGCACTGACCGCAGAAGTCTGGCAGCCCGTCGGTAATTGGCTCCTTGAGGCAGGCCATGGCCTGAGCCAGCATGATTGCCAAGGTGTACTTGCCGGCGCCGCGGTGTCCGGCGAGGATGAGCGCCGGCGGCACTCGTCCGGCGGCCAGCGCCTCACGCAAGTGACGGACCGTGGCGCCGTTTCCTAGAAATTGATCGAAGCCCACATAGAGAGACTAGCAAAAGGCGGTCTCGAACGGAGTTGTGAGAATTGAGGGCCGGAATCGGACCTGTTGCGTCTTCCTTTCTTTCTGTCATTCCCGAAGGGAATCTGCTTTCGGGCTTACCCGGTCGATCTTTTGCGCCCGAATCCAATGGTTAAAGGGCAGAAGCAGATTCCCTTCGGGAATGACAGCAAGAAAGGCAAAGACGAAACAAGGAGGGCAGATTTGTCATTAGACTGAGGGTGAGCCGAATCCTACAAGGCTCTTGCGTGGCGCAATGTGGGCACAAAGAGCATGGGATATTTGGGCCGCAAGGTGATCTTCGGCTGAACATCGACCAACTGTCCGGGAACAAATTTGAGGCTCCATTGCTGCGCGATAGTGGCCAGGATGAGCACGCCTTCCATCCAGGCGAAGCTCTCTCCAATGCATTGCCTGCTGCCGCCGCCGAAAGGGAAATAAGAGAAGCGCGGCCGGTTGGCCTTCTGTTCAGGACGAAAGCGGTCGGGATCGAAGCGCAAGGGATCGGGAAAATACTCCGCGCTGCGATGGAGAATGTACTGACTGAAGAAAAAATATACGCCTGGGGGAAAGCGGTAAGGTCCGAGCTCGACCACGGTGGTCGATTGCCGTCCCATCGCCCAGGCGGGTGGATAGAGACGCATGGATTCCGCCAGCACCATCTCCGTATAGCCAAGGCGCGGCAGGTCCTCGAGAGTGGGCAGACGGGCATTACCCGGTCCGCCTAGGACCTGGTCAACCTCGGCGTGGAAGCGAGCCTCCACCTCCGGGTTCTGGGAGAGCAGATACCAGGTCCAGGTAAGTGCGTTGGCTACGGTCTCATATCCAGCGAGAAAGATGGTAAGCACCTCGTCGCGGAGCTGCTCGTCGGTCATCCCGGAATGGTCGGCTTCCTGGTCGCGGGAGACGAGCAGCATGGAGAGCAAGTCTCCGCGGTCTACGCCGTCTGCGCGATGCTGCGCGATCATGCGCTGAACCACAGCATCCAAACGGCCGCGGGCCCGGCGGAAGCGGAGCAGACCGGGAATCGGCAGGTGCAGATATGCCTCGGCCCGGGGCAGGGCGATGAGAAAGTTGTACAGATCCATGATCACGTTTACTTGATCGTTGATCTGAAGCACGTCTCCGGTTACATCGGTATTGAAGAGGGTGCGCGCGACAATCTGCAGGGTAAGCTGCATCATCTGCGATGCGATATCGAACGGCTGCCCGGCCTGCCACTGCGCGCACATGGCGGCGGCGCGATCCACCATCATCCCGCCATAGGCCTGAATGCGCTGGCGATGGAACGCAGGGGCAGCAATGCGCCGCTGCCTTCTATGTGTTTCGCCGTCGCTGGTGATAAGCCCCTCGCCTAAGAGGATTTTCATGCGGCGTTGGGTGCGTTCCTTAATGAAATTCTGAGGCTGGCGAATGAGTATTTCGTGGATGAATTCCGGCTCATTGATGAAAACGTTATGCGCCCCGCCCAGCCGGTAGTGGGCAATGTGGCCATAGGTCTTCGCCAGGTGCTCAAAGAGCACAATAGGATTTCCCGGCTTGAAGAAACGGCGCAGCAGGTAAAAGGGCAGATTCAGCTTGAGACCGGGGGGAAACCGGTAGCCATCGCGCTCAAGCACCTCCCATTGCGGAGTATCAGAAGACTGCGGAGTTGGAGTACGGGCACTAGCCATGGCTGGTTGTAATTTTGGGCCTGGTTGTAACTTTAGCTTGCCGGGCGCCTGGATCCCAAGCCGATGGGCAGTCACCGCCGAGGAAGAAGCTTGGAGGAAAGGTGCGCCATTCGGCGGAAGTCGCTTTATACTGCCAATTTAGCTGCGCAACTCACCACTTCGAAAGGAAGAGGATCACACCAGATGCTAACCGCCGTTGACGATACTGTAGTTGTGATTGTCATAGTAACTCTGGCTATGACTTTTATGCTGTTGATGAACCGTATCTGGCCGGCTGTCGAGCGCAGCGCGCACAATGACATCATCGGATGGCAGCTCGGCATTCTGGGCACCACTTATGCCGTGATCATGGGGTTCATGCTCTACACGGTGTGGACGAATTTCGGAGCCGCCGAGCTGAACGCTGACTCCGAGGCCAACTCGCTCTTGAATGTCTATCACCTGGCGGGCGGCCTGCCGGCCCAGCAACGCGCGGAGCTGAGGGCGACGGCTCGCTCCTATGCCGACACGGTACTCAAAGAAGATTGGCCGAATATGGCATCCGCCAAGGACCTTCCTTTGCCCAGCCGTCAGGTCAATGTAAAGATGTGGCAGATTCTGATGTCGGTGAAGACTGCCTCCTCCTCAGAACTTACTGCCGAGGATCATGCGCTCTATGAATTAAGCGCAATGGCGGAGCATCGGCAAATGCGAAGGCTGCAAAGCACGACCCGTCTTCCCACCGTGCTCTGGTTCGTCCTGATCGTCGGAGGAGCTGTCACGATCATGTCGAGCTGCATGTTCGGCTCGGGGAATGCTCTGCTGCATGCGTCTCAGGTGTTTGCTTTTTCCATGCTGATCGCGCTGGTGCTGGTCGCCATCGGCGACATTGACCGGCCATTCCAAGGCTCAGTACACGTCAGCAATGCCGCTTTTCTCCGCGCGCAGATAAACATGCAAGAATAATCAACCGTTCATGCGCAAGCGCATCTCTACCGTTCCGGCGATTTTCTGATGGATCTCTTCGATCGGGCCATCTCCCTCGATTACCATCACACGCTCAACCTCCCGCGCCGCGATCTCGCGGTATTTATCGAAGACCCGGCGAAAGAAGGCCGTGCTCTCCCTCTCAAAGCGGTTTTCGTCGCTGCCGGTGGAGCGGGCGTGACGCTCATTGCGCAGGCGCGCGCGATGGAGCGAACGCTCGAAATCGGGCATAAGCAAAAAGGTCAGGTCGGGTTGAAATCCCTGGCATAAGATGCGGTGCAGATCGAGAACCGTTTCGCTGCCCAATTGACGGCCGCCCCCCTGGTAGGCTTCGGTGGAATCGGTAAAGCGGTCACATAGAACTATGTCGCCTTTAGCGAGCGCCGGCCGGATGACTTGCACGATGGACTGAGCGCGGTCGGAAAACATCAGCCCTAATTCGGTAAGCGGGGAGAGATCCACGGTGCGGGAGTCCAGCAGCAATTCGCGGATGCCCTCTCCAATGCGCGTGCCCCCGGGTTGGCGGGTTACCGTGACGGGTTGGCGCTGCGCTTCCAGCCACTCCTTAAGGCGGCCGAGTTGAGTGCTCTTGCCTGAGCCATCCAGACCCTCGAAGGTAATAAAAAGGCTTGGTGACATGAGGCGAGTTTACTAGAAGCAGGCCAGCGAGCAATGGCGCGGCACCCGTCACCTTATTTGTCATCTCGACCGGAGTGAGATTTGCGGTTTCCCACATCTGACGCAAAGAACGCGTCAGATATGGGGCACCCAGGATTTGTTTAAAGTGAGATCTCCGAGATTGTTCTGGGGTCTTCCGCGCTTGCGAGGTCGACAATCTCCAGTTCCAGGCCGCCGAATTCGGGATGCTCATTCTGCCTTAGCTTGTAGGCCAAGTGAACGATGGAGCCATCTTTGAGGTCCAGTCGCTGGACACGTTCCATCCAATCCCATCCCAACGCGGCAAAGCTGGCTCGTGGTCCTTGCGCCAGTTGAAGCCGGACGTGCCGATCCTTGACGGCGCGAACTGGAGCGGCCATACGGAGATTGCAGGCTATAAAGACAGGATCTTCGTTGCCTATGCCAAAGGGTTCCAGACGGCGCAGCCAGCCGAAGAGAGTGGGAGTGATCTGATCAAGGGGCAGGCGCGCATGGCAGCGCAGAGCGGGAGTCTTCAAATCTCCGAGATTGGCGGCCCAGGCTTCCACGCGGAGCCGCAACTCGGGCAAGTGCTCGACCGGCAAAGAGAAGCCTACCGCGTGAGTGTGCCCGCCGAAGCGCGTAAACAGCTCCCGGCAGCTCTCAATCGCGTCCAGAAGATGAAATCCAGGGACGGAGCGGCCGGAACCGTGAGCATGGCCGTTTTCACTCGCAATTACGATCGCCGGGCGGCGCAGGCGATCGACGATGCGCGAGGCAAGGATACCGAGTATGCCGCGATGCCAGCTTACTCCGTCGATCACGATGCAGCGGGCGTCGGCAAATGCCGGCTCGTCTTGCAGCCGCTGCTCGATCTGCTGCAGCATGGAAGCTTCAGTCTGGCGCCGCTCGCCATTGAGACGGTCGAGCTTTTCGGCCAGCTCTCCGGCCTTGGAAGGATCGCGCGTGGTGAAGAGATCGATGACATCGGAGGCTACATCCATGCGGCCGGCGGCATTGATGCGCGGGGCGATACGGAAGGCGATGTCGGCCGGTGTCAGCCGGCGGGCGGCAGGGTCCAGGCCGGCCAGCTCCATAAGCCGCCGCAAGCCGGGATTCACCGGGCGGCGCAGTTGCTCCAATCCAAGGCTCAAGAAAGCGCGATTTTCCCCGGCCAAAGGAACCGCATCGGCGACGGTCGCGATGGCAAGCATCTTCAGGAAGGAGGGAAGTATTTTGCCTCGGGCGCGTTCCAGATCCCATGCTTCGAGCAGGGCCTGGGAGAGCTTAAAGGCGACGCCTGCTCCGCACAGGTGTTTGCAGGCATAATCACAGCCGGGCTGGTTAGGGTTGAGAACGGCCAAGGCGCGGGGAAGTTTGGATCCCATTGCCGTGGTTTTCTCCGGCAGATGATGATCGGTGACGATCAGATCGAGCGCCAGGCGCTGGGCCGCCTCACCGGCGGCGAAGGCGCGAATGCCGTTATCGACACTAATGACCAGCCGGACGCCTTGGCCGGCCGCCGCCGCCAGAACTTCTTCCTGCATTCCATAGCCTTCACGAATGCGATGGGGCACATGGAAGC
Organism: uncultured Acidobacteriaceae bacterium; assembly: GCA_963705665.1. Taxonomy (GTDB): domain Bacteria; phylum Acidobacteriota; class Terriglobia; order Terriglobales; family Acidobacteriaceae; genus PALSA-350. The sequence goes on from CAVPKQ010000010.1 coordinate 87,960, forward strand.
GCACGTCTCCGCCGAGCATCTCGATGGCGGTCTTGAGCAGCACGATGGCCGTGGTGCCGTCTACGTCGTAGTCGCCGTAGATCAGAATCGGCTCGCTATTCAGGATGGCGCCCTGGATGCGGGCCACGGCCTCGGCCATTCCGCGCATGGTGTAGGGGTCGAGCAGTTGATGGAACTGAGGATAAAGGAATCGCTCAGCCTCGGCGGCGCTGTTGACGCCCCGGTCGAGGAGCAGTTCGGCGATAACAGGAGGAAGCCCGGCGCCGCGCGCTAATTCGGAAGCCGCCGCGGTATTTGCCTTTGGCAGCTCCCAGCGGGAAAAGCCGAAGGAGGAGGGAAGCGGGCGCGGCGGGCTACTGAGAGATGAGCCGCCCGCGCTCACCGGCGCTCTTCGTCTTCGTCGTCTCCAAAGACCAGATCGCCGAAGTTCTCAACCAGCTCAAGCAGATGTTGATACCGCTCGTACCACTCGGTAGCACTTTCATGCACGAAAACCACGCCCTGGTGAACAAAGCCGAGTTGAATGTAACCCATCCTGCCGACGTAGTTGACCAGGTATTGGGCTTCATGAATCTCCGCCGCTTCCTCTTCGGAATAATTCTCCTCCCGGATCTGCCCCAGCAGCAGCTCCAGGTCCGGCTTCTCCAGGATAATTTCACTCATGGTGAGGAATGGCGCGGAGGCGCATTTCGCCATCTCGACGAAATCTTTCCAGCTATCGGGATTGGTGTCGTCCTCCCACAGGACGGTTGGGATCTCCTCCGGCACGTAGCCGGGCAGCCGGCGCATTCCATGACCTTCAATGAAGGCCACCATGTCATCTTTGAGCGAGAGCAGATTGTCTGGGCGCATGTTCGCGATCCTTTATTGTCGCAGATGATAGCAGCGCCGGGGGGCGCGGCCCAAAAAAGAGTTGGGGTGAGATCAAGAAAACACTAGGCTTGTATAGTGATGCGGCGTTTCGCTTTTGGCCCCATGCAGTGGGGAGGGAGGCTGTTGCGGCGGCCTGCGGGCGGGCAAAAACCGTCCCTGAAATATGCTATAGTCCGGAGCAGACCAAATGATTTTTTCGCGGGAATATGTAAATTATCTGGCTCGGCAGACGGTCAAGCAGCTGATCGACGCCAAGGTGATCCGAACCAAAAAGATCGAGGCGGTCAACGAGCGTGTCAATGCGGCCCTTTTGGAGGAGCTCACGCTTGAAGACCGCATCAACGAGGAAGTGCGCGTGATTTTGGATGCCTATCAGGAAGACATGCGCCGGACAGGCGCCAGCTATGCGGAGATGTTCAAGAAGGTAAAGCAGGAGCTGGCTCGCAAATACAAGGCGGTGTTGTGAGGGTCAGCCGGGACAAATTGAACAAAATGGCGCACATGGTCGCCGATGTGCTGGCGGAGACGGACGAATGCGAGTTTTTGGACGACAGGAACGCAATTCGCCAGGAGGCGCGCAAGGCTCTGGAGAAGACCTTGACCGAGGAGATGAAGCTCGATCAGGCGGCGCGCCAAAAGATCGCTTCGCAGCGCAAGATCATCGTCGAAGGAAGCCAGGAGTGGGACATCCTTTACCGCAAGTACTATAACGATGAGGTCAAACGGCTGGGCGTGTAGTCATTCCGGCTGTGTTTTCCCTTTGTTATACTTTTGAGAGCGCGCAAACCGCCTGTCCTGGCGGTCGTGGCGTCATGGTGTAATTGGTTAACACGCCGCCCTCTCAAGGCGGAGAGTTCGGGTTCGATCCCCGATGACGCTACCAATAATTTAGGATCAATCATTTAGAAGCGCACTCTAACCCGGGAAATCCGACCTCTTTAGCGAGTTTTGGCGCAAATTGGCCCTTGTTTCCATCCTTAAAATAGGCGGCCATGTCGATGCTCGAAACGATTGAACGATTGACGTTGTTTTGTCACAATGTGATGTGAAGGGGTTCAGCGATTCTTTCCATGCGAGACAATAAGACTAAGTTCTGTGATCGCCACCACGCAACCCTTATGCACGCAACCCCATTCCCGAACGCAGTTTCTCCTGGCGGATACGAGGACACTTCTCCAGAAACCTTCGTACAGTGCTACGAGTGCGAGCGCTGGTACCAGTCATCGCACGGGTACTTCTCCGTGAATCTGGACGGCAGCGTCGGTGAAGACACACGCGTGATGAGGGTGTGCTGCACCGACTGTCGATCGATGGCAATAACCCGTCCCAGGGTGGCCGACGAAGCAGGACTCAAAAGATGTTGGCATTGCTTTGACTGTGGCGCTGAAAAAGTCCTGCCTTGAGTTCAAGTACTCCCGCGCTCGCTTGATCAAACCAAGCTTCGTCGCTAGCTCCTCAACAGCTACCGAATATTGCGGCAGGATCACATCTTGAAGCAACTCAGGCAAATAATTGTGGGGCGGGTGGCCCATTCAAGCCGTTTTTGGCTTGAGTGGGGGGATTTGCAGCCTACGCCTGCTTTATGCAGGAGCCTAGGCAAACTCAGTTTGTAACCTTCTGCTGCTCTCATCATCGATGCGCCGGCAAAGCATACGTTTGAAGTTGCGCTTGAGCGGGTCAGGCGGAGTTTCCGGTTGTGTGTCCACGGCTATGTTGTTATGCCGGAACACGTCCATCTGCTGATCAGTGAACCGCGAACTGGAACGCTCGCTGACGCGCTCAAGTCGTTGAAGCAGGGTATGTCGCGACGATTGATTGGCGAGGCCACCTACTTCTGGCAAAAGCGTTACTACGATTTCAACGTTCGGAATCATCAACAGTTCGTAGAAAAGCTTCGGTATACTCGTCGCAATCTGGTGAAGCGCGGTCTGTGTGATGCCCCGGAAGATTGAGAATGGAGCAGTTTCCACCACTATGCTACCGGTTTTGAAGGAGCAGTTGAGATCGAATCCGATGGACGGCGAGACAACGCGAGCGGGTTGCGGGAAGACTCAGTCCAACGGCGAAACTACCCACTCAAGCCAACACAAGGCTTGAGTGGGCCACCCGCCCATGGCCAGATTTGGTGGAATCTTATGCCGCCGTTGTGGAACAAAGAATTGCAAAAGGGTATCTAATCAGACATGACCCGGCATGAGACACCCTCGGTCGTCGTACTATTCGCCCCACTCACCAAGGAGCATATAAGCCCAAGAGTCTGGGCAGCCGCCGCTCTCCTGGCTGTTGTGTTCCTCGGGGCGGGAGGTCAGCTCTTGAGGTCCGAAGGCGCAGCTACTGCCGCAGAGAGAACTGTCGTCGCCGAGCTTGTAGATTCTCACCAAATAGTTGAATTAGTGAGGACGATTATTCTGCAGCACTCTGATGATAAACAGTTGTCGCAGCAGATCGCAGATACGTTGACTCAGGAAGACCGTTTAGGAGATTTCCAAAGAGTTCAGACCTCCGAGGAGTTGGCGAGCCTACTAACCAAACGCATACGACAAGTCAGTCATGATTCTCGTTATCAGGTGCTCTACTCGGCGACTCCTCCGGATATAGCAGAGGCTCAGGGCAGGTCGATATATCGCATTACAGAACATCTCAGCGTTGCGCTACCCTCACTTTGAAAATCAGCGCAATGGTGAACTTGCCCTCCGTTGGCGGCGCGTGGCCCATTCAAGCCGTTTTTGGCTTGAGTGGGGGATTTGCAGCCTACGCTTGCTTTATGCAGGAGTCTGGGCAAACTCAGTTTGTAACCTTCTGCTGCTCTCATCATCGATGCGCCGGCAAAGCATACGTTTGAAGTTGCGCTTGAGCAGGTCAGGCGGAGTTTCCGGTTGTGCGTCCACGGCTATGTTGTTATGCCGGAACACGTCCATCTGCTGATCAGTGAACCGCGAACTGGAACGCTCGCTGACGCGCTCAAGTCGTTGAAACAGGGTATGTTGCGACGATTGACTGGCGAGGCCACCTACTTCTGGCAAAAGCCTTACTACGATTTCAACGTTCGGAATCATCGACAGTTCGTAGAAAAGCTTCGGTACGCTCATCGCAATCCGGTGAAGCGCGGTCTGTGTGATGCCCCGGAAGATTGGGAGTGGAGCAGTTCCCACCACTATGCTACCGGTTTTGAAGGAGCAGTTGAGATCGAATCCGAGTGGACGGCCAGACAACGCGAGCGGGTTGCGGGAAGACTCAGTCCAACGGCGAAACTACCCCACTCAAGCCAACACAAGGCTTGAGTGGGCCACCCGCCTACACGCCGCCAGAGCGACAGTACAACACAGCAACCAAGGCATTCGAGCTTACCGGAAGGAATGTCTCTTTCGATTCCAGGCATGAGCAATACTTGAAAACTGCTGAAGTAGTGATAACGATAGCTTCAGCCTCTTTAGTCCTAATACCAACATTGCGCTTCCGCACGCTGCCGTTTGGCCTTGCCTATTCGATGACCCTGCTGGGCATTACAGTTCTTACCGCAGTCCTCTTCATGGCGCTTATTTCGTTTTTCTACGAAGAATCCCTATTCGATCCAAAGCGATTTACAGCTTTTCGCGCAGCCCTTGTCACTGCGTTGGGGTTTACGGCGCTGATCTGCTTTGCGCTCGCCTACCTTTGGTTCTCCATAGGAATCGCGATCAGTATTTCAAATGGCGGGATCACAAAGCCCTAAGGCATTGCCAGGTTCGTTCAACAACGTCCGCCTGCATCTTTCTTCAGAAATGTCCTTGTCAGACGCACGAACCTGTGCCATTGTCTTTCAAGCGCAGTCGCGCATCTGCACCATGTAGCACCCTCGCGGTCGCGAGCGGGTCTAAGCCAGTCGGCGAAGCCTGAATCAATTCCAAATCTTGATTCGAGGTATCGCTATGGCAGTCGTACAGCTTGCAGACATCATTCAGCCGGACGGAATTCCGGGGACCTGTCTCCGCGTTTCCCCCACGTTTCCACCAAAGCGAGCAACAGGCGATTTCCGATGTTTTTGCCGGACCGATGGGGCTATTCAAGAATCCAGCCAGCCACCGCCTCAATACTTTCGACAGCGCCGAGGAGGCAGTATCACTGGTATTGTTTGCAAACTATCTAATTAATCTTGTTTATGAACGTGCACGGGCAAATGGTCTCGGCCTCAGTGTCTAAGGTTCCTCTACACGCATCGGGTTGCCTCAGAGTGCATCGGGATAAGATTATAGATGGTATTGGGCCATAATACTGGATCTATGAACCTCGCAGAATTGCAGCGATTCCATACCTCGCGCCGCGAGAAAACCGTCACCGTTACGACAGAGAAGAGCACAGCGCCCATGCTGTGGCTCGATACCTCGGTATTGGTCGACTTCGCGAAGATAGAGAAAGGCGAGCAGGTCGAGAAGCTCCGCGCCAAGCGCCTAACGCGACTCCGAAAAGTCGTGCGCCAAGCTGTGCGGGATGAAAAGCTGGTTTGCCCGGAATGGGATCAGACCAATGAATACGAGGCGAAGCGGCTCGAGGCGGACATCCGGAGAGTTGTGACCGATCTTTCGTGCGGCGCCCATCGCATCCCGTACGCCGGCGTCAAGGACCAGCAGATCCTGATCGGCATGAGGGCTTACCTGGCCGCGGCCGACTCGATGCATATTCCGGCGGACATCCACTTCTATGACCATCCCCTGAAGGCTGTTCGGGAGGCCAAGCAGAACCGATACATCGTAGAGGCGCAAATGCATAAACCGCGCGAATGGATCGAGAAGGCGACTCGAGACAAGCTGGCTATACAAGATGCCAACGAGGAATTGAGGCAGGCCTACACCGCGAAGGAACAGACCTTCGAACAGCAACTAGGCTTGGAGCGTATTGGCGAGTCTGACGCGATGATAAGAATGATGGGCGAATATATGCACATCGTCCGGGCTGGCGGCGTGGATTTCTGGAAATACATGGGCGTCGAGGGATTCATCCGGCAAATCGACGCATGGCGCGCCACGGGCGGCCCCGGCGCAGACGATCCGACGGCCCTAGCTGGACTTTATTCCTTCATGAGATCGCCGTACCACTGGGAGCTTCCGATACAGGATGTTTCGTGCCGCTTATCGGCTGATCTTATCGTCAAGCATTTTCCGATAAAGAGCGGGGACAATTACGATATTCAGCATCTCGCGACGGCGATCCCCGTTGCGCACTACGTCGTCGCCGACAAGGCCATGGTCGATCGTTGCGAGCGGCTCGGGATCGGAAAGAAGTGGAACACGAGGCTGTTCTCCACCAGGACGCTCGACGATCTGTGCGATGAGATTGCGTTCCTAAACTGAGGGGGGTACTAAATTATAATTCCAGGTCGCCACTGGCGCTCCTAATATAGAGTATGCCGCTAAGCGCCGATCTCGCCGCCAAGTCCGTCCAGGCCACGATCGCTGCGATCGAGATATACAACAAGCCCAATTTCTCCTATCGGGAAGAGGCGTTTTCGCTCCTGATGACAAACGCTTGGGAACTGTTGCTCAAGGCCAAGTGGCTGCTAGATCACGGCGACGCGATCGAGTCGCTTTATGAGATCGTCAAAGACCCCGCCGGCAAGGAAAAGCCCAAGGAAAACCGAAGCGGAAATCCAATTTCGCATGGACTAACCTACCTTGCAGCCGTGATGGCTGAGGATAAGAATTCCGGAGTGGAGAAGGCCACGCTGGAGAACATCCTGGCTTTGGTAGAGATCCGCGACAACGCGGCCCACCTGATCAACAAGGACCTTTACATCGGACGGCGCGTGCAAGAGATCGGCACGGCTTCCTTGCGGAACTATCTTCTCCTGGCGACTGCATGGTTCAAATTGGACTTGTCCGTCTATAACTTCTTCCTGATGCCGATCTCCTTCTACCACGGCTTCGAAACGGCCGAACCCGTGACTCGGGCGGACTACCCCGAACAGGTTCAGAGACTCCTCGCGTATCTTGATGATCGAGAGGCATCCGATCCTGAGGACGGGACGGGTCAGAATGTCGCCCTGCGGCTGGAGACCCGTCTCGTGAGGGCCAAGGGGCGGCGGCGGTCGAGTTCAGATACACAGATGATCCGAACGCGCCAGCCATCGCAATCCGCGAAGAAGACGTGATGAAAAACTATCCCCTGACATACAGGGCGCTGTCGGATGAGCTTAGAGCCCGCTACTCTGACTTCTTGGAAAACCAGGACTATCACGACATTCGCCATGTTCTGGAGAAAGAACCAAAATACTGCCTCGTCCGACTCCTGAACCCACTCAAAACTGAGAGTTCGCGGCAGCGATTCTACAATCCCAACATCTTCCAGGAGTTCGATAAACACTACAGGCGCCGGAGGGAGTGAGCCGGAACAGTGGCAGCAGCTAGTTAGGCCGCAGACTACCGCTTTCCTTCAGCGGAGTTCATCCTCCCCAATGAAAATACACCGTCGCTAGTCGAGCGGGACCCGCTTGAAACGGATTTCTGTTGGCCTAACTGATTTGATTCCGGTTGCGTTTTTAATGTGTGTTCTTACACTTACCAGTAGGAGTATTACCATGCAAATTACCAGCAAGGGCCAAGTGACGATTCCGCAGGAGATCCGTAAACGGCTGGGCCTTCTGCCTCATACTGAGGTCGAATTCGAGTTGGCAGGAGATCACGCCCGCATTCGCAAAGCCACGCCGACAGGCGCAGGCGTGAGAGGACAGAGAGCAGTCGACGCACTCCGCGGTACGGCGGACGCTCGTATGAGCACCGATGAAATTATGTCATTGACACGCGAAGAGGATAATCGCCACAGGAAAAACAAGTGACACCGGTCTTGACCGGCTTGCCGGCGCGTCTGCGCAATTGTCGCGGCGTCCTGGTGGACAGCAGTATTCTGCTCGACATTGCTACAAATGACGCGAAGTGGAGTGACTGGTCCGGAAACGCGCTTGCAGAATGCGCCGAGCATACGACGTTGGTCATCAATCCCATCATCTATGCGGAGTTGTCAATCGCTTATACGACCATCGAAGCTCTAAACGCCGCTCTACCCAACAGCCTTTATCAGAGAGAAGCCCTTCCATGGGAAGCCGGATTCCTAGCCGGCAAGTGCTTCCTAACCTATCGCCGGCGTGGAGGTCTGCGAAACACTCCGCTGCCAGACTTCTATATTGGCGCCCACGCGGCAATTGAACATTTGGCGTTGCTCACGCGCGATGTGGCTCGCTATCAAACGTACTTCCCCAAAGTTGAGCTCGTCGCGCCCGCGAAGAATCTGCTGTAATACCGAGCGGCAGTGATGGGCCGCATCGCGTGCAACCATGATCTTTCCACAAGATGAGCGGATACAAGCGTGGCCAGTCGATAAGGGGAGAGGCAAATTGTGCCGTGCCTCATCACGGTCGCGCGCGCCCGATCTCCCTCGCTCTACTGCGCCCCCGTGGCGGAGCTGCCGGCCATCTTCAGGAATGCCGGCAGCTGCTGCTCGAGGATTGGCTTTAACTGGTTCTGAGCTTCATTCACCTGTCCGGAGAGAACGTCGAATACATCGTAGGACTGCTTGGTCGGCACCGCGTCGGCGCTTTCCACTACATCCGTCAATGCCGCCAGGCGGATATTCACCGTTTTTGGAGGAGCAATCATCGGATCGGCCGGGTTCACCATCCGAAGGAGGTTGCTCTCCACGCCGGTGAGCGCCGCATCCAATTTCGTTGCTGCTTCCTGCACGTCCGTGCGGCCCTGTGCCTGCTTCGCCGCCGCTTCTACCTGCGCGCGGGCCTTCTGAATTTGGTGCACCGTGTCGGTTACGGTGTTGATCTCAGACCCAATCTTCATCATCAGGTCGAACTGTGCCTGGAGATCCTGCTGCGACACATTCACCCGGGGATCCTCGCGGATCACAAAGCTTTGCTCGTAATCCTGTCCGCCGACGCTCAATCGCACCTTGTAGGTGCCCGGCACGGCGACTGGCGCGCGGGCGTTCGCCCACTCGATGGCAGAGAAGCCCCCGCGCGGAAGCTGCCTTGTACTCGGGTAGTTCATATCCCAAACGAAACGATTCGTTCCCGGAGCCGTGGATACCCGCGGTTCGCGTTCCTGGCCTGCCCCGCTCGAGAATTGTTTGATCACCTTCCCGTTGGAATCGAGAAAGGTGAGTGTCACCGGCCCATCCGGCTTTTGCTTCAGATAGTAGGTCACCACCACACCCTTGGGAGGATTCATCCCTGCGTTGAGATACGTAGCCGTCATTGTTCCGTCAGCTTCCCGCGTCTCGTGCAACGCGATCCCATCGCCGGAAATCCGCACATATCCGGGACCGGCTTTCTCGAGTTGGGCGAACCTGCCGCCGCCAAATCCTCCCTCCATCGAGCGGTATGCCATGGGCACGGTGAACAGATGCACGGAAGACTGGGTGACTTCCGGGGTGATCTCGCGCAACGAGTTGATGCCGTCCAGGATCCAGAACGCCCGGCCGTGGGTGGCGGCGATCAGATCGTTGTCTTTTACCTTCATGTCGCGCACCGCGACCACCGGCATGTTATGCCGCAACGACTGCCAATGTGCGCCGGCATCGAAGCTGATGAACACCCCTCCTTCGGTTCCCGCGTAGAGCAGCCCGGGCCGCACCGGGTCCTCGCGAACCACCCAGGCGTAGTCGCCCTGCGGAATGCCGTCGTCGATCCGCTGCCAGGTTTTGCCGTAGTCAGTGGTCTTCTCGATGTAGGGAGTATGGTCGTCGAGCTCATGCCGATTGGGAGCGATGTAGATCGTGCCCGGATGGTGCGAGGACACCTCGATCGAATAGATTCCCGTCCATTCCGGCAGGTCCTTGGGCGAGCGATCCAGCCAGTTCTTGCCGTTGTCCGGGGAATAGTGGACCGAACCGTCGTCGGAGCCGGCCCACAACTCGCCGGCCTTCATCGGCGACTCGGCAAAGGAATAGATGGTGCTGGTGTACTGCGAGGACAACTGCTGCGAGGTAATCCGACCACCGTCCAATTTCATCATGTGGCTCTTATCGTCCTTGGTCAGGTCCGGACTGATGATCTGCCAACTGGTGCCCATATCTGTGGAGCGAAAGACGTATTGGGCCGCTACGTACAGAATGTTGGGATCGTGAGGAGAGAGAACCACAGGAAAGGTGAAATAAAAGCGGTACTTCACATCGATCACCGGCGATTGATACTGGTCTTCCGGCCACACGGTGATCATGCGTGTCTGGCCGGTTGCGTGGTTGAATGCCATCAGGTTTCCACCGCCGCCCGCCGAGCTGCCGACCGCTCCCTCAAAAACGATATTAGGATTGTCGGGCCGCGCAACGATGAATCCGCTTTCGGCATGGCCCACGGTGTAACAGTCCGTCCACTCGATCGCCGAACCCGAGGTTTGGCTGGGGCAACTCACCGCGCCGTCGTCCATCTGGGTGGCGTAGACCCGATAGGGATATTGATTGTCGACCGCCATCTTGTAGTACTCGCCGGTGGGCTGGTTGTATTGCGAGGACCAGGAGTTCCCGCCGTTCAACGTGACGATGGCGCCGCCGTCGCTGCCTTCGATCATGCGCTTGTTGTTTTTCGGATCGATCCACAGGGCGTGGTTGTCACTATGCTCCAGTGGCACTACCTGGAACGTGCGGCCGCCGTCGGTGGACTTGAACATCTGGACATCGGGTACGTAGACGGTGTCCGGGTCCTGGGGATCGGCGATCACATGCATGTACCAGTAGGCCATGTAACGGAACTCCCGATCGTTATTCACCAAACACCAGGTCGCCCCGCTGTCGTCGGAGCGGAAGAGGCCGCCGTGGGCGGCTTCGACCACGGCGTAGACACGGCTCGGCTGTGACGCGGAAATGGAAACTCCGATTTTTCCCAACATCTCCGCCGGCAGTCCCGGGTTGCGGCTGATGTTGGTCCAGTGGTCGCCGCCATCGGTCGTCTTGTAGAGGCCGCTGTCGGGGCCGCCGCTGATCACGCTCCACGGCTGGCGCAGAAACTGGTACATTGCCGCGTAAATCACTTGGGGATTGGTAGGATCCATCGATAGATCGGTAGCGCCGGCGCGATCACTCACGAAGAGAATCTTTTCCCAGGTCTTTCCGCCGTCCTTGGACCGGTACACGCCTCGATCGGGATTGGTCTCGAATTCGTGGCCGAACGCCGCCACATACACCAAGTTCGGATCGTTCGGCGAAACGACGATTTTGGCGATATGGCGGGTTGTCCCCAGCCCTACATTCACCCACGTCTTGCCCGCATCGGTGGATTTGTAAACGCCGTCGCCATCCTGAATATCGACATGCTGGGCCGCCTCACCGGTGCCCACGTAGATCACGTTGGGATCAGATGGCGCGACGGCGACCGCGCCCACCGATGCCGTCTTGAAGTAGGGATCGGAAACATTCTGCCAATAACGGCCCGCATCGTAGGTCTTCCACAGGCCGCCGCCCTCGGTGCCAAAATAAAAAACCAGCGGGTTCTGCGGGTCACCGGCGACAGCCGGAACGCGGCCACCACGCGATGGCCCGATCGAGCGCCAGCGCAGCGCCTTAAAGAAATTCGAGTTCACGTTTTCGGGATATGCCGCCGTGCGTTCCTGCTCGGCTTTCATGCCACTGGCGGCGCATAGCAAGCCGGTCACCACGATAAGACAAAGCACCACGTATACCCGTCTCGACTTCATCTGTACACCTCTCATCCCGAATAACTTTCAACTCGTTTGGAACGCCATCAAGGCAAAGAAAATGCTTGGCACTCGTCCGATCCCCACCCGGCTACCGCGCCGCAGTGGTAGAGCTGCCGGCCATCTTGAGGAATGGCGGCAGCTGCTGCTCCTCAACCGTCTTCAGCTGGTTCAGCTGGTCGTTGGCCTGTCCGGAGAGATAGCTAAACACGTCGTAGGATTGCTTGGTCGGCGCCGAGTCGGCACTCTCCACCACTGTCGTCAATGCCGCCAGGCGGATATTCAGCGTTTTCGGAGGAACCATCATGGTGTCGGCGTGGTTGATAAGCCGGGTCAAGTGTCCCTCGATACCGGTGAGCGTGCCATCCAACTTCTCTGCCGCTTCCTGCACGTCCGTCCGGCCCTGCGCCTGCTTCGCCGCCGCTTGCACCTGTTCGCGAATCTTATGGATCTTGTCGACGCCATCCGTGACGGCGGTGATCTCGTTCTCGAGCTTGATCATCAGGTCGAACTGCGCCTGGAGATCCTCTTGAGAAACTTTTAACCTTGGATCCTTCCGTATCTCAAAGCTTTGCTCGTAATTCTGTCCCGCGACGCTCAAACGCACCTTGTAAGTGCCGGGTACGGCAACCGGAGCGCGGGCGCGCGCCCACTCGAGAGGCAAAAATTCCCCGACGGGCACCTCGCGTGGACCGGGGTAGTTCATATCCCAAACGAAGCGATTCGTTCCCGGAGCCGTGGATACCCGCGGTCCGCGTCCCTGGCCTGCTTCGCTCGAGAATTGTTTGATCACCTGCCCGTTGGAATCCAGGAAAGTGAGCGCAACCGGCCCATCCGGCTTCTGCTTCAGATAGTAGGTCACCATCACACCCTTGGGAGGATTCATCCCAGCGTTGAGATACGTAGCCGTCATTGTTCCGTCAGCTTCCCGCGTCTCGTGCAACGCGATGCCATCGCCGGAAATCCGCATATATCCGGGAGCGGCTTTCTCGAGTTGGGCGGCGAACCCACCGCCACCAAACCCTCGGACCATCGAGCGGTATGCCATGGGCACGGTGAACAGATGCACGGAAGACTGGGTGACTTCCGGGGTGATCTCGCGCAACGAGCTGATGTTGTCCAGAATCCAAAACGACCGGCCGTGGGTGGCGGCGATCAGGTCGTTGTCTTTCACCTTCATGTCGCGCACCGCGACGAACGGCATATTGCGGCGCAACGACTGCCAATGCGCGCCGGCATCGAAGCTGACGAACACCCCTCCTTCGGTTCCCGCGTAGAGCAACCCGGGCCGCACCGGGTCCTCGCGAACTACCCAGGCGTAATCGCCCTGGGGAATGCCGTCGTCGATCCGCTGCCAGGTTTTGCCGTAGTCGGTGGTCTTTTCGATGTAGGGAGCTTGGTCGTCGAGCTCATGCCGGTTGGGAGCGATGTAGATCGTGCCCGGATGGTGCGAGGACACCTCGATCGAATAGATTCCCGTCCATTCCGGCAGGTCCTTGGGCGAGCGATCCAGCCAGTTCTTGCCGTTGTCCGGGGAATAGTGGACCGAACCGTCGTCGGAGCCGGCCCACAACTCGCCGGCCTTCATCGGCGACTCGGCAAAGGAATAGATGGTGCTGGTGTACTGCGAGGAGAACTGCTGCGAGGTGATTGGACCACCGTCCAACTTCATCATGTGACTTTTATCGTTCTTGGTCAGGTCCGGACTGATGGTCTGCCAACTGGCGCCCATATCTGTGGAGCGAAACACATATTGCGCCGCCGCGTAGAGAATGTTGGGATCGTGGGGAGACAAAACCACAGGAAACGTGAAATAGAAGCGGTCTTTCACATCGATGACCGGAGACCCGTACTGATCCTCGGGCCAAACCGTGATCATCTGCTGTTCGCCAGTACGGCGATCGTACTTGTACATGTTTCCGCCGCCGCCCTCCGAGCTACCGACCGCTCCGGCAAAAACGATATTGGGATCGTCGGGGCGCGCAGCGATGAATCCGCTTTCGGCATGGCCCACGGTGTCACAGTCCGTCCACTCGATCGCCGAACCCGAGGTTTGGCTGGGGCAACTCACCGCGCCGTCGTCCATCTGGGTGGCGTAGACCCGATAGGGATATTGATTGTCGACCGCCATCTTGTAGTACTCGCCGGTGGGCTGGTTGTATTGCGAGGACCAGGAGTTCCCGCCGTTCAACGTGACGATGGCGCCGCCGTCGCTGCCTTCGATCATGCGCTTGTTGTTTTTCGGATCGATCCACAGCGCGTGGTTATCGGAATGAGGCAAAGCTACAACCGAGAGTGTGCGGCCGCCGTCGGTGGACTTGAACAGTTCCATCCAGTGGATGTAGACGGTATCGGGATCCTGAGGATCGGCAACCACGTGGGAATATGAGGAGGCCAGAAACCGGAAACTGCGGGAGTTGTTGACCAGTTGCCAGGTTGCTCCGGCATCGTCTGAGCGGAACAGGCCGCCATCGGCCGCTTCGACGATGGCGTAGACACGGCTTGGCCGCGATGGGGAAACGGAAAGGCCGATTTTCCCCAGCACTCCCTTCGGCAATCCCGGGTTGCGGCTGATATTCGTCCAATGGTCGCCGCCATCGGTCGTCTTGTAGAGACCGCTGTCGGGTCCGCCGCTGATCTCGCTCCACGGCTGGCGCATGAACTGCCAGATCGAAGCGTAGATCACACTCGGGTTGCTTGGATCCATCGATATATCGGCCGCGCCGGCCCTATCGCTGACAAACAGGATTTTCTGCCAGGTTTTGCCTCCGTCCTTGGAGCGGAAGACGCCGCGTTCGGGGTTGGGTCCGAATTCATGCCCCAGAGCGGACACGTAAACGAGGTCGGGGTTGTGGGGATCCACCACAATCTGGCCGATATGACGGGTGTCGCGCAGGCCAACATTCACCCATGTCTTGCCTGCATCAGTGGATTTGTAAACGCCGTCGCCAGCCTCGATATCGGGGTGGGTATCAATCTCGCCCATGCCCACGTAGATCACATTGGGATCGGAGGGCGCGACGACCATGGCGCCAACCGAGGAGGTTTTGAAGTACGCGTCGGAGATGTTTTGCCAGTGAAGCCCAGCGTCATAGGTCTTCCATACGCCTCCACCGGCCGCGCCGAAATAAAAGACCAGTGGATTTTCCGGGTCGCCGGCAACGGCCGGAGCGCGGCCGGTCTGGGTAGCCCCGATCGACCGCCAGCGCAAGGAGTGGAGGAAAGCCGGATCGACGCTGGTGGGGTATGCGGCCGCTTGTTGCTGGGCCCGGATCATGCGGACTGCTCCGCAGAGCAAGCAAGTGGCGACGACCGGATAGAGGACCCACTTCGTTTTCATCGGGATCTCCGCTCCCCGCGTTACTCCTGCCGCCGGCAAAGACTCATTGTTGGTGCTTGAAGCTGGTGCCTGCACAATCAATTTCACCTCGCTTCGGACGTTTGCACGAGGGGTTCAAATCCAAACAAGAGGGGAAAAGTAAGGAGCATTTTGCCACGGCGTTTTTGGAGTCGTCTTGTGCTTGATTAACTTTTTTGCAACTTTAAGCAGTACTGTTCAGTGGCCAAAATTCGGGAGGGTCGGACTCGTAATCACCGTCTCAGGCGCTCTTTCGAAAATCATTTTCCGACGCCTGATCATCAGCTTCTAGCCTTCCATAAATTTGTCATCTCGACCGGAGTGTTCATGGGCCTGGGCCCACCCAAGGGGATGAAAATCGGGTTGAGGAAGCTTGGGTTGGCAATTACATGTAACTTTGTCATCTCGACCGGAGCGAAGCGAAGTGGAGAGATCTGCGGTTTCCCACATCTGGCGCAAAGAGCGCGCCAGATATGGGGCACCCTCGATTGGCGGCGGTTTTAGATCCACACTTCAAGCAGATCTAGGGTGCCCCATCCTTGCGTAGCAAGGGTGGGAAACCACAACCGCTGGCAGAGCAGACCTCTCAGGATGATTTTCGGCAGAGCGCAGTGGAGAGATCTGCGGTTTCCCAAGAGATGACCACAAATCCCGGGTGCCCCAGGTCCCGATTTTAGGACCTGGGATTCCACAAATCGCGAAGAAGACTCAGGTTATTGATCCGGCCTATAAGTAATGGATCTATTCTGAGATGGAAACATCTGTAGTGTATGGAACGAGTGGATACGCGGAGTTTGCCGATAGAGGCGATCAATGAGCGGCGGCGGCGAGCGGTGAAGCTGCGGCTGGGAGGTGCAACGGTGCGCGAGACAGCCAGGCAGTGCGAAATGGCGATCGGTACGGTGATCAAGGCGCACAAGGCTTATCTGGCAGGGGGATGGAAAGCGGTAGGGGTGAAGCGTGGGCATCGCCCGGTGGGCTCGGGCAGAAGGCTCAGCGCGGAACAGGAAGCGGAGGTGCGGCGCATCATCCGCGACCATACCCCGGACCAACTCAAGATGGCTTACGCGTTGTGGACCCGGCAGGCAGTGAGCGAATGGATTGCCGGACGCTGGCAGATCAAGCTGCAGGTTCGCACCATGGGCAAGTATCTAGCGCGCTGGGGCTTTACCCCGCAGAAACCGCTCAAGAAGGCTTTTGAACAATCCCCCGCTGCAGTGGGCAAGTGGCTCACCGAGCAATATCCAGCGATCGCCGAGCGAGCCAGAAACGAGGGTGCCGAGATCCAGTGGGGCGATGAAACCGGTCTGCGCACCAACGATGTGCGCGGCCGCGGCTACGCGTTGAAAGGGGAAACGCCGCGGGTGCGTATCAAGAGCAAGCATGAATCGCTCAGCATCATTTCCACCGTCACCAATAAGGGCCAGATGCGCTGGCGCATCTTTTCCGGGGCGCTCAATGCCCGCATCCTTATCGATTTTTTAAAACGGCTGATCCACCATGCCGGACGGAAGATTTTTCTGATCCTGGATAATCTCAGAGTCCATCACGGCAAGCTGGTCAAACAATGGCTGGCCCTCCATGGTGAGCAAATCGAAATCTTTTACCTGCCCAGTTACTCGCCGGAGTTGAACCCCGATGAGTTGCTCAATGCCGATTTGAAACGGGCCGTCACCACCAGAGCGCCCATGCGAACCAAACAGGCTCTCACCCACACCGCATCCCGGACTATGCGCAGCATCCAGAAACAACCCGCTCGCGTCCGCAAATACTTCGCTCAGAAAGATGTCGTCTATGCGGCTTGACTCCATTGCTTATAGGCCGGATCAATAGCTTCGCGAATCTGGGGCACCCGGCTACCATTCACATACAAGGTCCGCGGTTGCACACGTAAACCGCAGATCTCTCCGCTTCGCTGCGCTCCGGTCGAGATGACAAAGTTAGGTGTAATTACCAACCAGGCCTTCCTCACCCGATTTTCATTCCCTTGGATGGGTCGCATGGCCATGAACGCTGTTTTGTAGATTGCGCCACAGGAGGGCCCAGCCCTGGAGGCCGAGGCAGAAGCGTTCACGACGGTAAAACTCGTTGGGCGCATGAATATCTTCGTCGGCAGTGCTGAAGGAGAAGAAGACAGTATCGACGCCGAGTACTTCGCGGAAGGTGGTGACGATCGGCACCGTACCTCCCATGCCGACGATGTCGGGAGGTACGCCGAAGATCTCGGTGAGGGTGCCGGCAGCCACGCGCACCGCGCGGCTGTCGGGCGAAACGCGATAACCCACGGCGCCGTCGTGCCCCCCGTCCACGGTCAGAGTCACTCCGGGTGGGCAGTGTCGTTCCAGATGCCGGCGCACCTTGGCCATCACATCGTCCGGCTGCTGGTTGGGGACAAGACGGCAGGTAAGCTTTACGCGCGCCTCGCTGGGCAGCACGGTTTTGCTGCCGGGACCCTGGTAGCCCCCGTAGAAACCGTTGACCTCGAGCGTCGGGCGGTACCACTGGCGCGCCAGGGTGCTGTAGCCGCGCTCGCCGAAGCCGGCGGGCGCGCCAACATCAGCGAGGTACTTCTTCTCATCGAACGTCAGTTGTTCGGTGGCCTTCAACAATGCCGGCTCGATCGCTTCCACATCGTCATAGAACCCCTCTACGGCAACCCTCCCGTTGTCGTGGAGCGAGGCGACAAGTTCCGCGGCCGCGTGCAAGGGGTTGGCCAGGCCGCCACCGTGACGGCCGGAGTGAAGGTCCTTACGCGGGCCTTTTACAGTGAAGGAGAGTGCGGCGAGGCCGCGCGAACTCACCGTGATGCTAGGTATTACCGGCCGCCACATGGCTCCATCTGCCGACAGCACAACGTCGCAGGCGAGCGCATCGCGCCGCGTACGCACGAGCTCCGGAAGATCGACGCTTCCGATCTCCTCCTCTGCCTCGAAGAGGAAACGCAGGTTGACGGGAGGCTTCTCACCGGCCAAGAAGAATGCTTCCGCCGCGAGGATCGGTAACAGCATCGATGCTTTGTCATCGCTGACGCCGCGACCGTAGAGTCGGCCGTTTCGCTCGGTGAGCACAAAGGGCGGCGAGTGCCACAGCTCGACGGGATCAGGAGGCTGCACATCCATGTGGCCGTAGATTAGGACTGTCGGAGCGCCTGGCGCGCCGTTCCAACGTCCGAAGACGGCGGGGTGGAGCGGTGTCTCCCAGAATCTCGACTTCGATCGGACCGGCTTTGCGCAACCGCTCCGCCACCCACTCCGCAGCACGCCACACATCGGCGCGGTGGGCGGGGTCGGTGCTCACCGACGGAATGCCAACGAACTCGGCGAGCTCACGCAGGTAAAGGCCCTCATTGTCGGCGAGCACCTTCAGAACAGCGTCCATATGGAAGGTCTCCCCGCGAACGGCTGTATGCCCACGCTCGCTTTCACCTGCTCATGCGCCGACAGCCAAAAGAGGATCGGTCTGGTTGATCGCTAAAGACGAAACAATGAAGAGCACAGCGCCATCGGCGGGACTCACAGCAGTCTGCAGCACGCGTCCTTCCCAGTCTTTCACGCTCCCGAGATCCTGACCGGCACTGACGGTTTCTCCCACGGAAACCCGGGGATACCAAAAGCCCTCATGGTCACTGCGCAGCCAGAGGAAGCGCTCCAGTAGCGTAAACGGAACGGGCTCCGGAGCGCCGCCGGAGATCATGTCAAGGTAGCGCATCACACGGTTGAGGCCGTTCGTGTGGTCCGCGACCTGCTCGGGCGTCCAGATGCCCTGACCGCCCGACTCGGCAAGGATGGAGGGAATGCCGGCGCGTGACGAGGCGCAAAACGTAGAACCGGGAGTCTCGCTGCACACCAGAAAATGGATCCCAAAGACCTTGGCCAACTCCAACGACATCGCGTCGACACGGTCGTTACCCGACCGGAAGAAGATGGTGAACGGGACGAGCGCCTCAATCAGGTCGCCGCCGTGCAGGTCCACGTAGTATTCAGCCTGAGAGATCACGTTGCGGAAGACCCAGTCGGCAATCTGCTCGGAGGCGGTTCCGTTTGCATCGCCGGGGAATACCCGGTTGAGGTTCCGGCCGTCGAGGGGACAGACGTAGATGGAGCGGGCACCGAAGGCAGGCAGGTTCATCACGGGCACCACGATGACTCGGCCGCGCAGGACCTTGGGATCGAGCGAGCGGCCCAATTGAAGCGCTGCCGCGATGCTCGCGTACTCGGCGGCGTGGACGCCGCCCGTCACAACGAGGGTCCGACCGTCCGCATTCCCATTGATGAGCCACATGGGAAGCCGGTAGGGCCGGCCCTGCACTGGAAATTCGATCACACCGTAGCGCTTCTCTCCGTGCCCGGCGGAGAGCTCACCGACCTTCAACATCTCATTCGACATGACAGCACCCCATACGAAAATAGCAAACAAATTCGCCGGCCCGTTAGCGAAGTCTCCAACTACGGCATTTTCGGAAATACTGTGAACTCTTGAGAGCCGTGGAGGTGGATTTTTCTTGAGGAAAAATCCACTCAGCACTTGCGGCTTCGGTCTACACCATTTCCGAAAATGCTTTAATCGGCCAGCCGTATCAGGTTGTCCGGCACCTGCAGGCGGGCGCCGCTCTCGACTTCCTGCATGAGCGAGACGAGGCATTCCAAGCGAGGAATGCGGACGCCGCGCCGGTTCGCCAGATTCAGGATGGGCGCAAACTGCGCGTCGCACTCGGTCTTGCGGTGGTGTATGGCGATGTCGCGCCATATGCCGCTATGCGTCTTCGCCGAGCGGCGGTTGAACGCCACCATGGCGTCGAACGAGGCGTCGATCGCAGTGCTGGTCCCGTTTGGGCCGAAAGCTGCGGGATCGTAGCCGTTGAAGCCCATCGGCGTCACGCCTTCGGCCGCAGCCACCGCCATCACTTCCTGCGCCAGGGCCGTGAGCACTGGCCGCGCATCTCGTGATTCGAGCACGTCAACGATGCTGGATGGTGTGAGAGCACTGGCGAAAAGCAGCGAGCCGTAGCCCATCTTGCCCCAGAGGTAGCCCCAGATGTTGCCGGTGGTAATCGCGGCCGGCTCGAAGTTCCCGAGCGCGTGGCGCACACGCGCAAGGCGCTCGGTATCGAGGCCGTCCAGCTCGCCGACCACCACCGCGCCTCGACCGCCGAAGTGCACGACTCCCGGCTCCAGAACATCCGCGCCGAAGTTGATAAAGGCGCCCATCGTCCGCTCGCGGCCGACCGTCTCGGCGATGGCCAGCTCGTTGAACCCGTTCTGCAGCGACACGACGACACCATCCTTGGCGAGGTGTGGCGCGAGTTGTCGCGCGGCTATCTCTGTGTGCACTGCTTTCACGCACAGGAAGATGGTGTTCCAAACGCCAGCGACGTCGCCAGGCGTATAAGCGCGCAGCGGCTGTGTGAAGGTCTCGATGGGGCCGGTGATCGCCAAGCCACGCTCGCGGATCGCCTGCACGTGAGCGGCGTTCGCATCGACGACGCTTATGTCGAGACCGGCGCGGCTCAGGTAGGAAGCGACCGTACCGCCAATTGCTCCCGCACCCCAGACCAGAATCCGATCGGGCGAGCCAGTTCCCCCGGAGGCTACGGCCATGGCCCTTCCATCGCCTCCCGGGTTTCCTCCACCCCGGCGCGCCACAGCTCCATCATCTGATCGTCATCCTTCTGGTAGAAGCCGCCGAAATTGCCGTCGCCCAGGTATGCCCGCACGCCGGCGGCGTCCATCATGCGCATGCTCGAGAGGTCGATCATTGGCTTCTGGCCATCCGGCAGTTTCAGCCCGGGCACCCGCGTCCAAGGAAAGTTCTCCATCCATGATCCATGCGACGCGACCGGATCGATGGCGGCCGCGACGGCAGCGGTCTTCGGCGCGTTCCACCAGTTGTGCCACTTCACGGTCACTCCCGGATGGTCATTCATCCACTCCTGCAGCACCGATCCGCCCGCAATGTTGCCGCCGTGGCCGTTGACGAACATGACACGCTTGAACCCGGTGCTGGCAAGACTATCGAGGATGTCAGTGACGATACGCTGGTAGGTGTCGAGCCGAATGCTGATGCTTCCTGGGTAGCGGAGGAAATAGGGAGTGATACCGTAGTTGAGCACGGGAAACACCGGCACGCCGAGAGGCTCTGCTGCCTCGCAAGCGACGCGCTCGGCCAGGATTGCATCGACACCCAGGCGCAGGTATGCATGCTGCTCGGTGCTCCCCATGGGCACGACGGCGCGGCCGTCGCTCAATAGTTTTTGCTCGACCTGCATCCAGTTCATGTCGGCGATTTTCATGGGCGTTTTCGCCTGACTATAGCATGACGAACGAGTTCGTCAATGCCGTGCCAAGAGCGCGGGGCGACGAATGTCACAAGCTAGAGTCTGGTCGTGATTGTCTCCAGACCGTGGCTGTCGGGACCGGTTTCCACGCGCCACAGCACGAATGCGAAGAGCGCGGCCAGTAGCGCAATGGCGGTGAACATCCACATGCCCGCATGGTAGCCGGCCGCGTTGGCCGCGCTCGCTAGCCAGCGGTCGTTCGCCCAGCCCACCAACAAGTTGACGACGACCAGCCCGATTTGCTGCAGCGTATCCAGCATGCCGTTAGCTACGCCAAGGCGCGATTTGTCCACTACGTAGACCAGCGCCGGCCACATTACGGCCGGCACCAGCGCGAACGCTATACCCATCAGGGCCATCGGGATCGCCGGCGGGATGCTGGTGTAGCCCAGCATGGGAAACACGGGCACGATCAACAGCGAGCCAAGCATCATGAGCAGCGACCTATGAGCGTAGCGATCGGCCAGTAAACCGAAGACCGGCATGCCGATCAGCGAGAAGAGCGGCTCCATGCCCACCAGCAACGATGCGGTCTGTGGGGAGACATGTCGTGCCTCGATCAGGAACTTCTGTCCGAACGTCTCGAAGGGAAAGATGCAGCTGTAGAAGGTGACGCAAAGGGCAGCAATTAGCCAAAACGATTGATTGAACCGGAACACTTCACCCAACTGGATCTTCGTAGCCCGCGCAGTATGACCAAGCGTGAACCGTTGTTCGCCGCGCGTGTCGAGCATCCAGTACAGCGCGGCGCCAAGCAGGCAGAATCCGCCGAAGCCGGCGCCCATCAGCAACGGCCAGCGCCAGTTGGTGTATGCACGGGCGGCCCAGGTCGGCGAGACCTGGGCGCTCAGCGACCCCAGCCGTGCCGCCGACGCCCGGAGACCAAACCCGAGGCTCAGCTCGTCGTGCCAGAACCAGCGGGCCACGCCCACATTGGCAGTCAGCGCCAGCGCTTCACCACCGGCGCCGACGAGCACGCGGCCGGCGGCCATGACACCCAGGCGGGGGCTAAGAGCGGTGACGGCGAGCCCGACGAAGACAAGCACAGCGAAAATCGAAAGCGACTTCCGCGTTCCCAGGCGGTCGATGATGACGCCGCAGATGAGCATTGCGACGATATTGGGCAAGCTATAGGCCGCCTGCAGCAGCCCGATGTCGGAGTTCGAGAAATGAAGTTGCCGGCTAAGCAGCGGCGCAAGCGGCCCGATGTAGTCAAACGCGTAGTAGGCGCCGTAGCAGGCAATGCCGATCGCTCCGAGGACTATCCACCGCGAGCTGCGGGAGGGCGCCGGCTTCTCAATCACGCCCGCTTCCACTAGAGCGTCGGACATTGGCAGACGCCTCCCCTCTCTACTCCAAGCCCAGCGGCCCCGAAGTTGCCCGGTGTTGACTAATCCATATCACAGAACGCAAAGCGACAGCAGCAGTTACGAATCCTCGAACTCTCCGGTGGCCGGAAACACCGGTGTTGCCTTCAAGGATAGGGCAACTAACATTCGGTCCCATCGTGAGGCTGGCGTGCGCCATGCTTAGCCCGCTTGCCCGCCAGCTGCAGCACGGGCGCCTTTTGTTTCGCCTGGGGCAGCTTGAGATTCAGCGTCTGCAGCGCCTGCCAGTTCACCACCAGCGCCGCCGGAGTGGCGCCCTTACTTGGACAGCGGCCGGCGCGGAGTTATCTGCTCCGGAAGCGGCGGCCGCGGCGGGAATGAGGTCCAGCGATCGGCCATCCGCGGGTTGCTCGATGGATGGGTGTCGTTCCATGGATCCATGGAGATGCCATTCAGGTCATAGACAATTTTTCCCGCCCGCACGGTGAGCTGGCAGATCAGGCGTGTATCGCCCATCAGCTTGGTGTTGTCCATATCCAGGAAGCCGAATTTGCCATGGTCTTCGCTCAGCACGGCCACATCGGCCGGCGCTCCCACCGAGAGGTTGCCTAACTGCGGCCGCTGGATCTCCTTGGCCCGCTCCGCAGCAGTAAATCGTAGGGCAGTGCGGTCGGCGGCCCCACACGGCGTAGACCATTCTCAGCTGCTCCACGCTCCGGGACGGCCTGCGGCAGACCCGGGCTCCTGGTTGGGTCCCTGGCCTGCCGGCGTTACCGGAAAACAACCTTGACAGTTGGCCGGCCCTGGGGGGCCGGGGTCCTGGTATGCGTTGGCGCTGACTGGAACCGATGTTTCCGCAGCGGGTGAGCTTCCGGCCCGTCCTTTGTCCCTGGCAACCTGCCCCTGCGCCGCGATGGTGGCGAAGAGTATCACGGCCAGGATGGCGCGCCCGGCCATGGGTCCCTGTTTTAGCTTCATTTTTCAATCATCCCAGCCCGGGGAATCCGAACGCGCTAAATTCGGCGCGATCAGCATCATACAGGGGGCCGCGAGGGTCGTGCAGCTGGCAGGTAAACTGAACTTCCGATCCGCGACTCGGAGTAGGGGCTGTGTTGGGCCCGGATAGGATGCTCTGCTGGCAGAGTGGGCTTCCCAGAATGACTCTCGAGAGAGCGGCGGTACCTCTGGCTCGAAGCAGCTGATTGTGAGACGATTGCTTGTCCTATTCTTCTCGAATAGGAGGGACTTTCCATGCTTGTTCGCAGCAACCTACGCCTTAATACCGATCAGGTGGCGGAGTACCGCAGAGAAGGCTTCCTTATCTATCGCGAGCCTGTTTTTCCCCAGCCAAAGTTCGATGCTTTGAAGCTGCACTTTGAAGAAGAGCTTTCGGCTCTGCCGCCGGACGTTCGTCCCGAATCGATGGACGTTCCTCACTTCACGGATCTGAGATTGTTCGATTGGCTGTTGAGCGATGAGGTGCTGGATCTGGTAGAGCCCATCATCGGCCCGGACATAGCGCTATTCTCCAGCCATTTCATTTGTAAGCCAAAGGGAAATGGAAAGCGCGTTCCCTGGCACGAAGATAGCTTTTACTGGCGTCATATGATTTCGCCCGTGCAAGTCGTCACTGTATGGTTGGCCATCGACTCAAGCACCCGCCAGAATGGGGCGATGCAGGTCATTTCTCGATCTCTCGATGGGAACAGCGAACACGAATCGGTTGATGCTGAGCGGAACGTCCTGCCGTGGGAGGTGAAAAGACGGCCGGTGGACGACAGCAAAGCGGTCACCATTGAATTAGAGCCGAACCACGCCAGCCTGCATGACGGGCGGCTCTTGCATGGAAGCCCCGCGAACACCAGCAATATTCGCCGGTGTGGGTACACCATGCGTTACATGCCGACAACCGTAAAATTGAATGAGTCGGCTCATTCGTCGCATAACATTTATCTCGCTCGGGGACGTGACCGCGCCGGAAACAAATATGGCGATTCGATGAGGAGTTATGACGAGCTGGCCAAGTTTCGCCGCCGCAGTGGAAGTGGACATTGAGGGGCCGGTCACACGCATTTAGATCATTTTCAGGAATAGTGCGAAACTCACACTGGCTAGTACGAAACCGTTAAAGTGCTCTATTGCTGAGGATGAATAACCTCCAGCAATTTGCTGTCGGCGCCGGTCCAGGCTGCCGCTCCGTGATGAGAGAGCTTCTTATTTGCATCGTCCCAGTGCAGCTCTGTAACTCGGCCGCCGGCAGTCTCATAAGCATTGGTTTTGCCGTCATCCTGATAGAGAGTGAAATCGCCGTCCGCGCCAGGGTAGACGCGTACCTTTGCCAGCGCCTGTGCCTGGTTGGTGCTCTCCACAGGCTCTCCCAAAGGCAAGATTGATCCGGCGCGAACGAAGAGAGGCAGCGTATCGATAGGAGCAGCCGCGCGGATAGTCTGCCCTCCGTGAAGCCGTTCATTCGTCCAGTAGTTGTACCAATCGGCTCCGGCCGGCAAATAAACCTTACGGCTGGTTGCGCCCTGCTCTGTTACAGGCGCTACCAGAAGCGCGGGTCCGAACATGTACTCATCTCCCATCCTGGCCACCTTGGGATCATTGGGAAAATCCATAAAGAGTGCGCGCATATAGGGCGCGCCGGTTTTGTAACTTTTATAGGCCAGAGAATAGGTGTAGGCCATAAGTTGATAACGCAGCCGGAGATATTTCTCTAGAATCGGCTCAGCCTGCTTACCGTAGGACCAGACTTCGTTATATGTACGGCTGCCATGGGTGCGAAAGACCGGTTCAAACGCCCCGTATTCGAACCAGCGAGTGTAGAGCCTCCGGATAATCGTCGTAGCCGCGGACATTGTCCCGCGCGCCGGAGGGATCAATTAATGGAGGATGAGCAGGATGATGGACGGCAGGCAGATTGAGAAACCCGCCGACATCGTTGCACCAATAGGGAAGGCCGGAGGCGGTTACGTCGAGGCCGGTGGGAACCTGGCGCTTGAGAGCGTCCCATGTCGGCGAAATATCTGAGGACCAGAAGATTGTGCCGTTGCGCTGAGCGCCGAGATATGCGGCGCGAGCGAGTATGAGCGCTCGCGTCTTCATATCGCGGCGCATTCCGTCATAGACGGCGGCGGTGTGAAAGAGCGGATACACGTTGAAGTAGCGGGTTCCCGGCCCCACATACAGGTAGCTTCCATTGGGCGGTATGTCAGGCTCGGTTTCATCGGTCCAGATGCCGCTGAATCCCTTACTGATCAGATTGTCGCGTATAACATCCCAATACCACTTGCCCGCCGCGGGATTGGTGGTATCGATGTTGGCCCCGGTTTGATTACCGGGCAGGCCGTTGGTGGTGGTAGGCGTGCCATCTGCAAGGTGGATGAACCATCCATTTTTGAGCAGGAGATCGTAATAGCGGGAGCCTGGAACGAAGCGCGGCCACACGCTGATCATCGTTTGGAAGCCCATGGAGTGAAGCTCACGGTTCATGGCAACCGGATCGGGCCAATAGACAGGATTCATATCCATCTGGCCCATCTTGGTGTAGTAGAACCAGTCGACCACGAGCACATCGGCCGGCAGATGCCGTTCCCGGTATCCTTTTGCCACGGCAAGTACTTCGGCTTGTGAGCTGTAGCGCTGTTTGGACTGGATGAATCCATAGGCGCCTTTTGGCAGCATGAGCGCGGCTCCTGTGAGCAGGCGGTATCCGGAATAGATCTCGTCGGTGGTATTGCCGGCGATCACAAAGAAGGAGACGCGGTCTCCCGCCTGGGAGGACCACCTGGTCTGCTCGTTGAAGCCAGGCTCAATCGTGGTCTTCGAGGGATTATCCCAGACCATGCCATAACCCTTGTTGGTGACTACGAACGGGATGCAAAAGCTCTCACCGCCCGCAGCCGTGTAGTTGCTCCAGCATTGGACTTCATGACCGCGATGATCGAGAAAGCCCTCCTGGTTCTGGCCCAGTCCGTAGTAGTGCTCGTCGGCCGGCGATGCGAATGTCGCGCTCACCTGGTAAAAAGGCGCGTCGGAAGGGCGCCTGTCGGCGAGGATTTCGGTATCCCCACTCCCATGGGTGGGCGGCCCCATGAACCACCGCTCCATATCCAGCAGGGTCTTACCATCGGGCGTATCGAAAGTGATGCGCGCATTGCCAACTCTGGGGCGCCGCTTGCCCCAAAGAACTTGGCAATAGATTCCTGGCTGGCGGGAATTGGTCCTCTGCGGGTAGCGCCAATGGGAACTGTAATCGTAAGCCGGGACGAGCTATAAGTATCGGCTGCGTCCGTGTGCCGGTAACTCCAGCCCTGCGAAGAGGGAGATGCGGTGAACCCGTATCCCGGCGCCGCCAGCGCCTGGTCTTTCAGCGTGCTCAAG
The DNA here is from genome assembly GCA_963705665.1 of uncultured Acidobacteriaceae bacterium. GTDB lineage: Bacteria > Acidobacteriota > Terriglobia > Terriglobales > Acidobacteriaceae > PALSA-350. The sequence continues at coordinate 114,903 of CAVPKQ010000010.1, forward strand.
GTAACGCGGACGATGTTTGAAGCGTAGGGTTCAAGAACGATTGTGGTACCGTCGCGATCCAATACTACCTGTCTTTGTTGTGCCTGGGGTTGTGTCTGGGCGCACGCGTTTGAAGCAGGCAGAATTGCGACGACGGCTAAGCAGAAAAACCCGGCACGGAACGAACACCTCCGCATAATCCCCCTGATTGTGATCATCCTTAGTATGGTTGAGGACCGGAGAATCCCAGCCACCCCGCTTCGACCGCTAAAAGTTAACGATGAGAGCGAATTGGAGCTGTCTGGGGTTTTGTCCGATCGCCATGCCGTTGACAATGCCGGCTGAGCTGGCCGCGGTGCAATCGATGCAAACGTTCCCCGGGTTGGCTGCGTTGATGTGATTGAAAGCATTGAAGGCGTCCACCCGGAATTGCCCGTTAATGGATTCATGGATGGGAATGGTCTTCAGCAGTGAGAGATCGTCATTGAAGAGTCCCGGCCCAAAGTAGTTATTTCTACCGAGGTTGCCGAACTGGGCGATGCCCGGCCTGGTGAACACGCCGGAGGCAGAGCCATTCGAGCTAAAAGCCGGTCCAGGGACAAAATAGACTTGGTTATGCGTGACCGGATTGTAAGATGTCAGGTGAACTGGCAAACGCGCCGTGGTCTTGTTTGGCATGCAAGGGCCGGTAGGGATGTCTGTTCCACACTCCCCATAAGTCGGCGTGAAGGGCAGACCGCTGGAGAGATTGAGAGATGTGCTGAGCTGGTAATCGCCGATCACGTAATTAACCCAGCCCGGCGCTCCACTCGCGAACATTCGGTTCCGGCCGAAAGGCAGTTCGTAGTTTCCGTAGAACTGGAGCTGCTGTTCCCGTAAGTCGTCATAGCGTCCGTAAACCACATACTTGTTAATCTCCGGGTAGTCGTTTCCATAATTGAATGCCCGCTGCCATGAATAGTTAGCGGTAAACTGCAGCCCTTGAGCGAAGCGCTTTTCGATGCTGAGTTGCAGCGCGTTGTAATGCGTGTCGTAGGCGTTGTGGTAGTAGGTAAGATCCTGGGTCCAGCCGAATTTCCCAAAGTAGCGGCGCAACAGATTAGTATTCTTCGTCTGGTTGGGGCCAGTAGGGTTGGGATTCCAGCAAATTGTCTGACCGGTGCTGCTCTGGCTGCCTGGAATGCAGGCAGCCGGTTCATTGGGATTTACCGTCTGGCCATCTCCGGCAAAGGTGTGGGTTCCCTTGTTGCCGACATAAGCCAAGGTGAACGACATTGAGCTATTGAGCTGCCTTTGCACGGCCAGATTCCAGGCATCGATAGTGGGGAAGAGATTGGGGTCGTTGCGAATCTTGACGTTGTCTCCTACCGGAATAGGCAGGATCCCGCTGGAAGGAACGCTAGGGAAGACAAATGCGGTTGGGCCTTTGGACAGATTGAACGCTGCTGTGTTCGGACCGTTGCTGGTGAGGTTCTGATTGGCGAGGACGGGCAGATTTTGCGTGAGAACGTGGCCGAAGATGGAGCCGAAGACGCCGATATCGAAGCTGCGGCCATAGCCGCCGCGGATCACGGTTTTCGGATCGACCTGGTAGGCAAACCCGATGCGCGGCGCGAGCTGCTTATAATCTGTGGTGACATTCAAAGCAGTGTTATACGGTCCGACGCCGGCGACACGGAAATCGCCGGTGTTGAGATCGGCAAACCCTCCCTGCTGTGGTCCGTTTACAGTTTCAGGGAAATAAATCTCCCACCTCAGGCCATAGTTCAAGGTCAGATTCGGAGTGACGCGCCAAGTATCCTGCACATAGGTAAAGACTCTCTTCTGTGACTCCTTGGCGTTGGTCGAAGTACTCACATAGCGGCTCAGGTTAGTTACGTCACCCAACAGGAAGGTGGCAAATCCCAGGCCGCCGGGAGAGGTAAGCGCAGAATTGGTTGTGTTTTCCGTGTCGGTGGCGGAAAAGGTCAGTTCTCCGGCGCGGTTGGAGTCGCTCGGCACGCGCAAATTTCTTCCATAGCGCAGATCGGCGCCGAATTTGATGGAGTGGTTTCCAATGATTTTGGTCCAGTTGTTCACTAACTGGTATTGGTCTTCCGTTTCCAGCAGCTCGCAGTTACAGGCATTGACATTCAGGCCCGATCCAAAGTTCTGCAGGCCGTCGTTATTGTTATTGGTGCTATTTGCGTTGTTCATATAGAAGGCCGGGGAACCCGATGTGAACGTGGTGCCAAGGTTGAGCCCGGGAATGCGAACCTGAGTGGCCAGGTCCTGCGTGCCATCAAACTTGCTGGTTTGAATATGGTAGCGGAGATAGCCGGCGCGGAAGTCGGTCAGCAACCGGGGATTGAGAGCGATATCGGCGCCGCCCACCGCGCTTTGGTCCCGGCCGTGGGCCGTGCCACCATAGCCGCTGAACCCCGTTCCGCCGGCCGCGCCGAAAATCGTCGGACTCGAGATCACGTTTCCGAAATAGCTGTAACGCCCAAAGGCATGGATCCCCCCGCTCAGATACCCGTCAACGCGCACATCGAACTGGTTCTGGTTGATGACGCCGGTGCCTCCCGAGGCATAGTTATTGGCAATCCCGGCAAGATTTGGTGCGGGGATTAATTTGAGCAGATTCAGCGCTTGAGACGATACATATTGCGGGGCAATAAAGTTGTTGGGAAAAGGTGCGGGTCCGGTACCAGGATTGATCACCCGGGGATTGTAGATTTGTCCGAGCGCCGGGCCGCGGCCCGTGGTTGGATTGAGGTACTCGCTCAAATCGCAGCCATTGCCCGAGAGGCAGGAGTTGCGCATGGTGTTGGTCGGGACGGTTACCAGTTGAGAACCGCCTTGTCTCTGCCGGACACCTTGATAGTCGCCAAAGAAAAAGGCCTTCTGCTTCACGATGGGGCCGCCGACGGCCCCGCCGAACTGGCTGTAAAGCGCAGAGGGAATCAGGCGGTGGGTCACCGAATTGGGAGTCACCTGGTTGTACGGATTCGTGGCCTGCTGCGCGTCGCTGCGGCGGTAATCGAAGGCGTCGCCATGAAAGCTGTTGGTACCGGACTTGGTTTGGGCGGTCACCACGGCCGAGACCGCTTGCCCGAATTCGGCATCGTAGTTCTGGGTAGTGATCTTGGCTTCCGTAACCGCGTCGAGCGGCGGATTGATGACGATCTGGCCTAGAATCGGATCCTGATTGGTTGCTCCGTCCAGCTCGTAATTCACTCCCGCGAAATGCTGGCCATTGACCTGGATCGCCGGGCTGCCCTGGGGATCCTCCGCGCTATTCTGTGACCAGCCCATCTGCTGCGATCCGGGGATCAGCAATTCGAGGCTGGCAAAGTTCCGGCCCAGAATGGGGAGATCGGAGACCGTGCGCTCATTGAAGACCGCGGCCACGTCGGCGCGGTCGGTCTTAAGCTGTGGCACCTCGCCCGTGACTTCGACCGTCTGCGTCGCCTGGCCAACCTGGAGCTTGAGATCCACCTTGGGCGAGGTGTCAGCCGAGATTTGAATTCCCTTATTTTCCTGGGTCTCGAAGCCTTGAGCGGTTGCGCTGACATTATAGACGTCCGGGATGAGATGCTCGACCAGGTATTCTCCGTTGGCGTTGGTCGTCGCCTGGACTGAGGTTCCTTTGCTTTCATCGGTGACGGTCACTTGCGCGTTGGGAACCGCAGCCCCGCTGGAATCCGTCACCTGCCCATAGACCGAGCCGTAGATGGCTTGTCCTTGCAAAGGTGCGGAGATCCCTCCTAACGCCGCCAAGGCGAAGAAGGTCATGAGACATTTACACTGGATCCTCAAATTGGAACGCATCATTGCACCTCTCCAAAAAACTTGTATTCATGGCCGGCGAGTGTGAAAGGCCGGTCAAGCCGCCACCTGTGCAAAAGCTTCTGTGGGTGGTTGGGCTGATAGAAAATGTTTACTTTTTGACTTCCCACCGGGTTGCCGACAGGAACTCCGCTGGGTTTCTGACATACGTTCTCAGGATGGGAGAGGAGTGTTTCAAGTAAGCTACGGTTTCTTACGGTGTCTTACCGAGCATACAAAGCGCCTGACAGGCTTTGAAGAAGGCCGTACCCTTCGGAAAAGTCTGTTCAGGCGAGCCACTGTGTATTAAAGTTCGTAGGGGGTCTTGATGAGCCGGCTCAGAGTATCCTGAGCACCCAACCTGCCATGAACATCTGTGCCCGCCAACAGGCAATTTTATGGAACTGCACACTGAACCCAGCGGGAACCCAAAAGCTCACAAAGGCGCGTGTCCGGCAGATGACATTGAACGAGCAGCCGTTCTGGGAGAACTGGAACGCATCCTAAGCAGTCAGTTTTTCCGAAACAGTAACCGGAGCAAACAATTCCTCTCTTATGTAGTTCAGCACCGGCTGGAGGGACACAGCGAACCGCTGAAAGAGCGCACTATCGGGGCGGAGCTTTTCCATCGGGCAGCAGGTTACGCTACGGGAGAAGATCCGGTCGTCCGAGTCCAGGCTGGCGAGGTGCGCAGAAGGCTGGAGCAGTATTATCACGCAAACCCGAACGGCTCCCCTGTCCGCATCGATGTCCCTCTGGGCGCGTATGCCGCGGAATTCAGTTGGAGTGAAGCCGCGCGGCCAACCGAGGGTTTACAGCAGCCTGCCGAGGCGGAACACGTTTCCTCCCAGGCGCCCAACGCTCATCGGAATCAAAAGCCATTTGCCTGGGCGAAGCCTGCCTTGGTCTTCGCCGCTGTGGCGGCTCTTGCGGTCACTGCTTTCTTCGTCCACAGCGCAGGCCTCAAAAAATCCGACCTGGATCAATTTTGGTCCCCTGTTTTTTCCACTACGCAGCCTGTTCTCATCTGCCTGGCGAAGCCCATGGTATACCGCCCATCGCCGCAGCTCTACCAAAGGTATTCCAAAACGCCTGGGACTTTTGAGACCGAGTTGGAGAGACTCAGCCAACCGCCGCCCTTGCAGCCGAACGATCGGCTGCTGTGGGGTGATATGGTTAGCTACCCTGATTATGGGGTAGCGATGGGAGACGTCTACGCCGCGATCCGCCTCTCCTCCCTGCTTGGCCGGATTGGAAAAGAGACTGAACTGAGAATTGGGAACAACTACTCCTTCGAAGACCTTCGTAATTCTCCCGCCATCGTAGTGGGCGCTTTCAACAATAGATGGACGATGCAAATTACGTCCAACCTCCATTTCGCATTTGTTGAGGAGAATGGGCAGCAGATGATCCGCGAACAAGGTCCGTCGGGACGGATCTGGCAAACCAAAGTTGGCCCACATGGCGAAGTGATAGAAGACTTCGGGATTGTGACTAGGCTCTTGAACTCCAAGACCGGTCAATTCGTCGTTGCCGCAGCAGGAATTCGGGCAAGTGGCACGCAAGCTGCCGGTGAACTGATTTCCAGCCCGAAATACTTCGAAGAAAGTATTCGCAACGCTCCGCGCGATTGGAAGAGGGAAAACATGCAGATCGTCGTGGAAACATCTGTGACGGATTCCGTCGTGGGGCCTCCGCATGTTGTTGCTACGTTTTACTGGTAGGGCACTCCGGCCTTATGCCTTCGCAGTTGCTTTTCTTGAGTACCCCGAGAGACCAGAAGCAGATTTCCTGCGGGAATGACAGAAAGAAAGGCAAAGACTGGGCAGGGAGCTTAGGTTGGCAATTACCCCTAACTTTGTCATCTCGACCGGAGCGAAGCGAAGTGGAGAGATCTGCGGTTTCCCACATCTGGCGCAAAGAGCGCGCCAGATATGGGGCACCCTCAATTGGTGGCGGTACAGAAAGAAAGGCAAAGACTAGACCCACCAGAGTTGTTCACGGTTGATGCGGATCAAGCTCTGCCGCCTTTTTCTGTTCGCTTTGCGCCTCTGCCATGCGTCCTTCCCGCGCCAATGCAACCGATAACTGACGATGCGCCTCCGCGTAGCTGGGGTCGCTGGCTAATGCCTCCTGATATCTTGCAATCGCGTCGGCAATCTGGCCCTTCTCCAGAAGCATGTTGCCGGTATTGGTGGCAAAGGTCGCGCGCTGACGGTTCACGGCTACGCGGGTAAGGGCGGCGGCGGTCTTCCGCTCCGCTGCGGCTTCCTGCTGCTTTCCTTGCTGGGAGAGGACACTGGCCAGAGTGATATGCGGACCGGGCAGGTTAGGGGAGAGCCGGATAGCCTCCTCGAGCGCCGCTGCCGCGTCGGGCAGCTTGTTCTGTTGACGGTACACCGAGCCGAGCACCGCCCATCCATCGCCGTTTTCCGGGCGAAGTTTGAGAGCTGTACGGAGTTGCTCGACAGCCTCGTCGAAGCGGCCTTGCTGCATATACAAGATTCCCAGGGTAAAGGGCGGGTCGGGTGCATCCGGATTAAGCTTTGCGGCGTTTTCCAGCTCGGGGATCGCGCCATTCAAGTCGTCCTTCAACTTGAGCGCAAGGCCCAGGTCGTAATGCAACTGCGGATCGGCGGGGTTCAACTTCAATCCGGCGCGAAGTTCACGGACGGCATCGTCAATGTCGCTTTCCTGCAGGTAAGCGACTCCGAGGTCTTCATGAACGGTCGCGACATTGGGAGTGAGCGACAGCGCGCGTTCGAAGAGCGGGATCGCTTCTTTCGAATTTCCCAATTGAACCATATCGAGTGCGAGGTTAGTCAGCAAAGGAGCATTGGCGGGGTCGGCTTTCGCCGCCTCTTGAAAGAATGGAAGAGCCTGCTTGAATTTGCCACTCTGCTGGTATGCCAACGCAAGCTGATACTTCGCGTCGCTATCGGCTCCATCGAGAGCTACCGCCTTTTCAAGCACCGGTTCGGCTCCTTCGGGGTCTCCCGCCTGGATGAGAGCTTTGCCCAGCGTCAGTTGAGTCATAAAGCCTTCCGGATCCAGCCGTGAGGCTGTTGTCAACTCACCCAGAGCCGCGTTCATCTGTTGCTGGCTGAGGAGCACAATGCCAAAGTGAAGATGCGCCGAAGCGAGTTCAGGATCGAGGCGGACCGCGGCTTCAAATTGGTCTCTGGCGCGGGGCCATTCCAATTGCTGCGCGTAAAGCGACCCAAGCGCATCGTGCAGGGATGCATCTCGCGGAGCGAGCATTACAGCGTGCTGCAGCTTCTCCACTGCTGCGTCCATCTCGCGCGTCGCCGCCAACGATCGCGCATACGCTAAGAGGATATCGCCAGGCAACGCTTGTCCACGGGAAGCAGCGCCTTTCTCGAGTTTCGCAAAAATGGGGACAGCCTCCGCATCGCGACCGCTTCCGGCATAGGCCAGAGCCAGATTTGTCTCGGCGGCAACGTCTTCCGGCTTCATTCTAGAGCTCGTCTGAGCTCCGAGATGGCTTCCGGATAGGCGCTCAAGTGCAGCAAGACCGCGCCTAGCGCGCTGTGTCCTTCTTCAACCTGCGGGACCAGGGTGACAACTTTCTCAAAATCCCTCCGTGCATCCTCAAGATCGTGATTGGAGAAGGCCGCGTATCCTGCTTGGAACGCCGCATTGGCCTCTTTCGCTTTGTCAGCGCTGCCCGGAGTGGGGACTTGCGCGATCAATGGAGCCGTTGTCAGCACGATGAATAGAATTGCGGCGCTAGACGGGCTTCCAATAGCTGTCCGGAAGAAGAGACGCAGGATGGGTAACTTAGCCATGGAAGCGCAGCCGACATTTTATACCAGTCCGTCGAATGGTCTCTCCAACGGCGAACAGTTCCCTCAGCGGCTAAAGCCGATCGAAAGTTCAAGCGGTTACGGCACGACTGAAGTCGTGCTTTGATACAAAGCCATAGTTTTTCCGCAGCCTATTTAGCTGTGCCGCAGAGTTGCCGGTCGGAGCAATCTCAGTCTTGGTAGAGGAGGCGCAGGGCGCATGCATGGAGCACGCAAAAGAGGGAGACTCCGCTCCCCCTCTTTGCATCGATGCGGCGAAAAATAGCTTGCTTGCCCTGTTAGAACTGCACGCGCAGCGAGAACTGGAGTTTGCGCGGGTTGGTGTACCCGTTGATCCCGTAGCCTTGATTAAGATATTGCGTGCCGGAGTCCACATTGTAGGTGGGAGCCGTGCTAAACCCGGTGTTGATGTGATTGAAGACGTTGTAGAAATCTACACGGAATTGCGCTAACAGAGCCTCACGGATGGGGAAATTCTTCTGTAGAGCCATATCTGTGTTGAAGTAATGTGGCCCGAGGTTGCTGTTTCGGGCAACGTTCCCGATCTGATCCAAGGATGGGGCGGTAAAGTTCAGGAACTGTTGCTGCGTTAGAGGCACGGTCGCGCCGTTGAAGAACCGCCGGTTATGGTTGATCGGATCGTAAGGACCTAGATTTGTAGACAGGCTATGAGCAATTCCATTTGGGCGGCATGGCGCATCCGCGGTAGGAACATTTTGACCGCACTCCGCATAGGTGAGGGTAAATGGTAAGCCGCCCTGCCAGGTGACCACAGGGCTAAGCTGCCAGCCTCCGATGATCTCGTCAGCCCACATAGGAGCGTTGCCGGCAAACATGTGGCTGCGGCCAAAGGGAAGTTCATAAAGCCCAAAGGCCACGAAGCTCTGCTCGCGAATGGAGTCATCGCGCCCCTTCACTGCCGAGCGATCCCAGGTTACGAAATTCGATTGCCAGTTGTAACCCCTCTGCCAGCCATAATTGGCGCCGAAAGTCAAACCATGCGTTGGGCTCTCGTTAGCGCTGATCTGGAGCGCGTTGTAGTGGGAATCCTGGTCATCCCCGAAATAGTCGACCTTGTTGTTCCAACCGCAGGCCCCAGCCGGTAATCCAGCCGCAGGCTGGCTATATCCCGCGCTTCTGCACGCGGGCAGTGATCCGCCGTAATAGCGAGTCAGGTATGTAGTGTTTCCGGTTCCACCGTTCGCACTGATACCGGACTTTACCGACGGATCATAGTGCAACGGTTGCCCAGTGATACTGTATTGCGCCGGGAGAAAGATAGCTGCTTCGTTTGGATTGGTAGTGTTGCCGTCCGTGGAGCTCAGGGTGTGCGTGCCTTTGTTCCCTACATAGGCGACTGTAACCGAGAGGGTGGGGGTGAGGGAGCGTTGCATGCTCAAGTTCCAGGCGTCGATAGTAGGCAGGCGCAGCGGATTCGGACGCGCTTTGGCCTCCACAGCATAGCCGGGAACGGGAAGGAGACCGTTCGCGGGTACTGTGGGGAAGGCATAGGGTGTCGGTCCAGTTGCGAGCGCAAAGGAAGAGGAGAGTAATCCGCCCGTTGGGTTTATGCTTTGAGAGGCCAGAACAGGAAGATTTTGCGTTACCACGTGCCCGAAGATCGATCCAAAAACGCCTAAGTCAAAGCTGCGCCCGTATCCTGCGCGCCAAACGGTTTTAGGGCCGGCCTGGTATGCGACACCCAGGCGAGGCGCGAGAGCCTTCCACGCCACGCCCCAGCCCATGTCCGAAGGGACTCCTCCGACGCCAGCGACGTGCAAATACCCGTCCGACAAGTTCATCAATCCACCGTGCTCCACACCGTTGACGGCCTCAGGAAAATACAGCTCCCAGCGTAGTCCGTAGTTGATGGTGAGCTTGCTGGTCGCGCGCCAAGTGTCCTGGGCATAGAAAAAGAGGCGTTTTTGGAATTCCTTAGCATTCAGCGAGCCGGCAATGTTCGGATTCTGGATGTAGCGGCCGAAATTGGTAACATCTCCAAGCACGAATGTCGCGAAGCCCAGCCCTCCGGAACCATTCTTCGATGTGGGGCCGACACCGAAACCGAGCAGTCCGGCGCGGTCGGTGTCGCTTGGCACGCGCAAGTTCCGGGCATAGCGGGCATCGGCTCCCACTTTGAAGGAGTGATTGCCGAAGATTTTGGTCCAGTTGTTCACGCCCTGGAATTGATCTTCTTTTTCCGTGGTCGGGCAGTTGCAGCGGGTAATGTTCAGCCCTGAACCATACTGCGCGCCGCCGCTCTGCGGATTGGTGGGGTTTTGAGAGTCCGTCTTCCCGACGTCAGTGATATTGAAGCCGGGAGCGCCTGAAGTGAAGCGATTTCCAAGATTCAAACCGGGAATACCCAATTGGTTGGCGAATTCGACGTTTTGATCGTATTTCGAGGTGATGATGTTATAGCGGTAATAGCCCAGGCGAAAGTCGGTGAGTAAGGTTGCATTGATCGCAATGTCGGCGCCGGAAGCGAGGCTGTCATTGGCTCCGGTCGATGTTCCGCCAAAACCGTTCGTCCCGAAGCCCGCGCCCCCGGCAGAGCCGAAGAGTGTTCCGCCGTTCAGCGTGTCGGTAAAACGGCTGAACCGCTCGAAGGCATGGATCTTTTCTGTCACCTGGAAGTCAACTCGCTCGTCCCATTGGTTGTTATTGAAAATTCCGGTGCCGCTTCCCGCATAGTTATTCTGCAAGCCATTGAAATTCCCGCTTGAGTTCGGCTTGTACGGCTGGAGGAGCTTCAATAGATTGAGCGCCGGTTGCGAGAGTTGGGCGGCGGGGATGACGTTGCCGGGATATGGCTGGCCGTTTTGTTGGTAAATAGTGCCTAATGCAGGGCCTAATGCGGTTAAATACTGGCTGAAATCGCAGCCTGCGACACCTGTCGTAGTGGGCGTCTGTCCCAGGCAAGTGCTTATGAGAAAGGCGGAAGGCACCGTCATGGTGGCCGAACTCCCCAGCTTCTGCCGGAGGCCTTGGTAGTCGCCGAAGAAGAACATCTTGTCTCGCTTGATCGGGCCGCCGATGGATCCGCCGAATTGATTGTAGAGGCCGCCGGGAATGAACTGGTTCGTCACCGGATCCCGGGAGAATTGTGAATAGGGATCGCGGGCCAGGGTTGCGTTACTTTGACGGTAGTCGAATGCACTGCCATGGAAGCTATTCGAGCCTGATTTCGTCTGCGCGGTTACGACCGCGGAAACTGCTTTGCCAAACTCGGCGTCGAAGTTCTGCGTTGCGATTTTGGCTTCAGTCACCGAGTCGAGAGGCGGGTTGATCACGATGATGCCCAGAATCGGATCCTGATTGTCGGTGCCATCCAACTCATAGGCGACCCCGCCGAAAGCCTGGCCATCAATCTGGATCTGCTGGCTGCCCTGGGGGTTTTCGTCCGACGCGTGGGCCCAGCCCAACGCCTGCGCGCCCGGCAGCAGCAATTGGAGGCTGGTGAAATTGCGATTCGACAAGGGCAGGTCGTTGACGACATTGGAGGTGAAGGTTGTCGATACGTCCGCACGATCGGTCTTTAACATAGGAATCGTGTCGGCGCTCACCTCAATTGTCTGAGCGGCCGCGCCGGGGACCAGCTTCGCGTCAACCTTGGGTGAAGTGTCCGCAAGCACCTGAACGTGCTGAGCTTCAAAGGCTTCAAAGCCTGGCGCTTCTACTTTTACGCCGTAGAGGTCCGGGATCAAGTGCTCCGCGTTATAGTCGCCGGAGGCATTGCTGGTTGTTGTGACGGAAGTTCCTTTAGCTTCATCGGTGATGGTTACGGTTGCATTCGGGACGACCGCGCCTGAGTTGTCCGTCACGGTGCCGAAAATCGATCCATACACTGCCTGGGCTTGTGAAGGTTTAGGAAGGAAAAAACAGACAAATAGCGCAATCGGGGCTAACGCCCTTAGCACTTGACGCGTCATAAGAACCCTCCAAAAAGGTTGCAACCAGCATTTTTTAGGACAGCTGCGTGGGTATCACGCAGCGTCTCCAAGCTGTCTGTTGCAACTGCAATCCTGGGTAACTTCTATGATTCGCCAGCAAAACGTTAAGCCGGTTATTGTGTCTTCAGTAGCTCAAATAGTGAAAGTCAAGACGGATGTATCTATCGACGCCCAACTATCCGCTCGGTAAAGAGCGGTTGTCAAGAACAATCCACCCGCACGTTTCTTTTTCCCTCAGGCTATGTACGCCGAGATGAAGATGGACTGATGCCAGACCAGAACCGGTCTCATATAGGGGCTTGCGGCTTCGGCCAGCAGCGTGAGCCCCGCTTCGGCGGCGGGTCTCATCCGTTGGCGTCCTGAGCATTGTGGGTTTATGAGACCAGTTCCAGGCTCGCGGCGTCCGGTGCTCATTTTGGCGTTTCGAGTTTCGGCTGAGCAGCCGCCTGGAGTTGCTCGGCCACCTGAGCCTCACGCGATGCCTGATCGGTCCGTCCGAGCGAACGATAGGCCTGTCCGAGGAGGGTATGAGTCATATAGTTTCCCGGATCCATGGCCAGCGCTTTCTCCAAGTACATCTTAGCCATCACCGGGTCCTGCTGCTTCAACAGCACCTTGCCCAGCAAGATGAAAGGCACTGAGGAATTCGGTTCAAGCAGCACGGCCCGGTCGAGGGCCTCTTGCGCTTTGGCATAGTCACCTTGCCGGATATAGGTGTCGCCTAGCCGGTCATACACTTCCCCAAAGAGCGGATTCAATTCGCGTTCCTTCGCAAACTCCGCAATGGCTTCTGGAAACTGCGACTGCGCCAGCCTTATCTGGCCAAGCAGCAGGTGCGCCATAGGCAGATTCGGGTTGAGAGCGATCGCTTTCCGCGCAAAGGTATCGGCCACTGGCAAGTACTCCCGCCGCAACATCATCCTCGCGGCGAGCAGGTACGCGGAGGGTGACTCGGGCGGAAAGCCGTACTGGGTGGCGAAGGCGTTGCGCGCGTCGTCGTAGCGCCGGGTATCCAGATAACACAGGCCAAGCACATAGTTGGAATCGATGTTGGCGCCGGGGACGGAAAGGCGGGCACTCTCCAGCAATGGAATCGCCGCTGACGGTTTTCCCATCCTGAAGAGCGCAACCCCCTGCATCTGCCTCGCCTCGCGGTCGGAGGGGTCTTGGGCTACAGCTTTCTCGAAGGCTTCTTCTGATGGCTGCATCTGCCCCTGCTCATAGAAGGCCATGCCTCGCAGCCGCTCTACACCAGACGGCTCCGGCTGTTGAGAAGCGAGCGCATCCAAAGCCTTCAATGCCTCATCCAACCGGCCCTGGTTGAGCAGCTTTTGTGCTTCCGCTGTGGGGGAGCCGTTTGCCGGATCGCTGGCCTCTAAAGCTGCACCCAAAATCGATGGTTGAATTGTGCAACCAACCACTGCAAGAAGAAGAATACGCAGGACGCGCAGCTTTGCCATATCGACGCCGTCAAAATTTTATACCAGGTTCAGGGAAACCACCTGACACCCGGATTTTGAGAGCTGTGAATAGCGGG
>CAVPKQ010000011.1:0-114524 GCA_963705665.1 uncultured Acidobacteriaceae bacterium
CGCAAGCCCGAGGTGATGGTCAGCCGAGGCGTTGTCCGCCAGGTGTCCTGCACAAACCCGCCGAATTCCGTGTAACTCAAAACAGGAGGAGCAACCAGCGAAGTTTTGCTCGAAGAGGAGGGCAATCCCAGTAGAAAATCGGCAAAACCTGAGCCGGTTCCACTAGGACTGGCGGGATTATTGCTATAGCTTCCACTCCATGAAAGCGCGCCATACAAGTTGGTGACTTGCAAAAAGCCAAAATTGTTGTGAATCACGTCAAGGCCGAAGGTCGATACGTGGGCCCCATGTACCCGGGAAACAGTATCGCTGTACTCCTCTGTATTTTGCGGCACGATCTCCGGCATATTCGCTGAACTGTAACCGGAGAATCCGCTAATGGTAAGACTGGCCAATGCATCTCCCTGTCCGGGAGAGTCGGAGCCCAGCAGCCCCAATTTTTGAGAGGTATTGTAGCCTGAGTCCAAAGGTACGACATTGAGTGCTTCCCGCGTATACCCTAAGGCCAGCTGATTGCTAAGGGTGGGAGAGAAGACATGAATCTCCTGGACCGTCGCCTGCTGACTGGGATCCTGATTGTGGCGCAGAGTGTTACTCGAAGGTACCGCGAAGGCCAGGGGGTTCAGGTTTCCATTGATTAATACCGGCGTATCGGGATAAGTGATATTCGCCGTCCCATAAGTGTAGCGGGCGAACATACTATCCTTACTCGAAATCACATTGTCAAAGCGGACATCGAACTGGTTCTGCGCATCCGCTTCCAACGCATTCACCCGCAGGTTACTCACTTCTCCCGGCAAATTAGGCGGCGGCAGCGCTGCCAATAGCGCGAGCGCCACAGAGTCTCAGCCTGTTTTTGGGAATCGTGTTATTAGCAAACGGCTGCCGGGTATTCAGAGCCGCGTTATACGTCGTGGGGTCGTAAATGACGGATGGAAATTGGCTGAAGTCTCCGCTTCGCAGGGCGGCTGTCGGTTCGGACAGAATTGCGCTGAATGCTTCGTGAATCCGCAAACCCTGGTAGTCGCCAAAGAAAAACATCTTGTTCCTGCGGATCGGGCCGCCTAACGATCCTCCAAACTGATTCTGTTTGTAGGGCGGAATGGTGTTCGGCGCGTCGAAGTACTGGCGCGTGTCGAGCGCGGAGTTGCGGATGAACTCAAAGGCGGACCCGTGCAACTGGTTGGAACCCGACGCCGTGGTAACGTTGATCACTGCGCCGCCGCTCATATATTCGGCATCGTAGTTGCCGATCTGGACTTTGAATTCCTGGACATCTTCAAGGTTGGGAAAGACCTTGATCGTTCCGATCAACTGGTCATTGTCATTCAGGCCATCGATCAAATATGTATTGAAGGTGGCGCGCGCACCGTCAGCTACGATATTCGCACCATTTCTCGCAGTTTCGTTTCCCGAACCGGTACTACGGGTTCCGTTCACTTCGCCGCCATTGGTTCCCGGAACCAGCAGGGCAAGTTGAGAGAAATTGCGGCCGTTGAGCGGAAGCTGGATCAAGGAGCGCGCGATATTACATTCCCCAGGTCGGTTGTCTCCGTATTCAAAAGCGGAGCCCCTGCCGTGACCGTCACCTGCTGCTGAACGTTTCCCACTGCCAGCCGGAAGTCCTGCTCCAGCACTTGGGCAACTTGTAGGGTCAAGTTTTTCCGCACCGCCACATTGAAGCCCGGAACCGTCACTTGAATCGAGTAAGCCCGGTTTCAACAACGTTACCGAATAAAATCCGCTTGAATTCGTGGCGGTGGATGTCGCCACTCCGGTCTGCTGTTCGGTGATAAGAACCACGGCATTGGGCACCGAGGCGCCACTAGCGTCGGTCACGTGTCCTGAAAGCGTTCCGCTCGCTTGAACTTGGGCAAGCGCCGCGGTTCCCAACCCGAGGACAAAGAGCAGGGTCAACCACAGTAGCCGGAAGTCTCGATTGGCTCTGCGGGATCGAGTTCGCGCGGCTTCCCTTACTTTTAGCTTGCTCTGCAACATGCTGCAATCTCCAACTTTGGAATCTGCAGGCCCGAGGTTTCACGGTCTAAAAAACTTCAACAGCACCCGAGAGGTGAACGTATACGTTGTGTACTGTATATGTCAACAACAAATATACATCAAGTATTTTTGGGTGATCCCGAGTTTTTCTGGACGCCGGAAATAGGTTCCAGGTTGGGTTTACTCACCTGACAGACGAAAAGGGCAGAAGCAGATTCCCTACGGGAATGACAGAAAGAAAGGCCAGGACGAATGCACAAGTCCGCAGCATCGCAAATCGACGAAAAGATGCTTTCGCAGGGAGAAAGCTGGACGTCAGTCCAGCGGAAAGCGGTAGATCGGCCGGAAGCGAAAATACTCTAGGACCTGCGGCGCACAATCTCCTGATAGATGCGAATGTATTCCCGCGCTGGAGTGGTCCAGGAATAGTCGCACGCCATGCCATTGCGCATCAATTTTCGCCATTGCTCCTTGGAGGCGAATACTGTGAACGCCAAGCGCAGCGTGTTCAGCAGATCTTCGGGCTGGTAGCCGTAGAATTTGAAGCCCGTGCCTGTACCTTGTTCGGCATCCCACTGATGCACGGTGTCGTCCAGGCCTCCAGTAGCCCGCACCACGGGAACGGTGCCATACTTCATGCCGTAAATCTGGTTCAACCCGCAAGGCTCGGAGCGTGAAGGCATCAAGATGATGTCCGACCCCGCTTCTATCTTGTGGGCCAGGGTTTCATCATAGGCGATGCGCACCGCGATCTTGCCCGGATAGCGCTCCGCAAGACTGCGCAGCCCGGTTTCGTAATAGGATTCGCCCATTCCCAGGACCACCAGCAACATATTTTCCTGTACCAATTGATCCGCGATCTGACCCATTAGATCGAAGCCCTTTTGCGTGGAGAGATGGGAAACCATGCCCACGATCGGAACCGCTTCCCCCACGTTCGCCACCCCGAAGGCGTGCAGCAGATCCTTGCGGCAGGCTGTCTTTCCGTCCAGCTTCTCCGCGGTGTAGTGGGCCGCGATTTTACTGTCCGTCGCCGGATTCCACTCCTGGTAATCGACGCCGTTAAGGATGCCGTGAAGGTCTGCCGATCGCCGGCGCAGCACCGCATCGAGTCCGTTACCGAACTCCGGCGTCTGCAGTTCTTCGGCGTATTTTCGGCTCACCGTGGTGATCGCATCCGAATAGACGATGCCGCCTTTAAGAAAGTTAAAGGTGTCATAGAACTCGACTCCCTCCGGGGAGTAGATCTCCCAGGGCAGGAGGAGTTGTTCCACGGTCTTGGAAGGAAACCGTCCCTGCCGGTCCGCATTGTGGATGGTCAAAAGACAGGCTGCGTTCTTGAGCACCGGATCGAAGTAGTAGACCGTGCGCAAGAGAATCGCCAGAGCCGCCGGCGGCCAGCCATGAACATGAAAAAGGTTGGGGACACCAAGCTGTTTGCTGCTCTCCAGCACTGCTCGCGAGAAGAGGCCAAAGCGTTCCGCGTTGTCTGCATATTCGGAGCTGGGCGTTTCATAGAGATATTCGCGATCGAAAAGCTCCGGAACATCGATGAAATAAAACTGCACCCCATCCGGGTTCCCCCCATCCACTACCCTGACGAACCGGTTGTAATAGGGGAATGGGATGGTGAGGCTCTGGATCGCCACCCTGGTTTCTTTCAAATGCTTTTGCGCCTGGCGATAGAGCGGCATGTATACCGTAACCCGATGACCCTGGCGCACAATTTCCCGCGGCAGTGAGCCGGCGACATCTGCAACTCCGCCCGTCTTGGCATACGGAACAGCTTCGGGCGCGGCAAAAACGATATGCATGGGCGCTACTCCTTCGTATTCGTCGACTCGTTTCGTATGATGCGAAGAAGAAGCCGACCCAAATGCGTAGTCTAAAGCAATTCTCCTGTCGCCATGCCACAGTCTTCACCCCAGCGCAGTCCGCGAAGAGCTAAGCTAGGACAGAACTTTCTTGTCAGTCTCACGGCTCCGCGCGCCATCGTAGAAGCCTTAGGCGACCTCAGCCAGGCCGCTGTTCTCGAGATTGGCCCCGGTCGAGGAGCGATCACCCGTCTTCTGGCTTCGCGCAGTAAACACCTGGTTGCGATTGAACTGGACCGCTCGCTGGCGGCCGCGCTCACCTTGGAGTTTGCCGGGAATTCCGTTACCGAAATCCTTTGTCAGGATATCCTGAGTGTTGACCTGGGTCGCCTGGCGTCGAGGTTTTCCGGCCGCCTGCGCATTGCCGGCAATCTGCCCTACTACATCACCTCGGATATTTTGCTCCACTTATTCCGCCATCATCAGGTCATTGAAAGCGCCGTGCTCATGGTCCAGCGGGAGGTCGCCGACCGTGTTGTAGCTTCTCCCGGCAGCCGCGACTACGGCCTGCTCTCCGCCACCACCCGGATGTATGCCCGCGCGGAGCGGCTTTTCACTTTGCCGCCCGAGGATTTCTCTCCCCCGCCCGAGGTCCATTCCACGGTCTTTCGTCTCACAATGCAACCACGCTTTACGGAGTTTGGCGTAGAGCCCGAACCGTTTCTTGATTTCCTGCGTCAGGCCTTCGCGCAAAAACGGAAAACGCTGGCCAATAACTTTCGCGCCGCCGGTTACGGATCCGCGGCTATTCGAACCGCGTTGGCCGTATGCAATGTGGACCCGTCGATCCGTGCGGAAGCGGTGCCGCTCGAAGCAATGGCCTGCCTCTTCCACGCCTTGGCAAAGAACAGCAACTGAAATCTGAGGATATGCACTGGTGGTCTCCCATCCCTTCGCACGGAACAGCGCCGTGCGAAGGATGGGGCACCTCGATTTGTAGTGGTTTTGGATCTGTAATTCAAACAGATCCAGCGTGCCCCATCCTTGCGTAACCGGGGTCCCCGGCAAGCGGAGCTTGCTGGGGTGGGTAGCAAGGGTGGGAGACCAGTGCGCCGGGATAAACCGGCATGAAGCAGAGAATGGAAAATTCTTACGAGGAAGGAGTAGCGAACCACTCGGCCCCGAGTTTTGCGTAGTGCACCGTGAGGTGTAAGACGAAGCGTAAACAGGGGAATAGGTGGGCTGGGTATCGAGCTTCGAAAACACCAAATCAGGATGCCGACGCTGTTGGTCTAGCGGAAGGCAACATGGGCAGAGGCGCAAGCGCGAGTCTCTGTTCAGTCCTGCGTAGTCGTAGACCCCAGACACGCCTAGACACTTCATGCACGAGAACCGGGAGACCTCGGAGGCTTCTGCGGTTGCAGCCGACCACAGGACGGCGGGAGAAGGCCCAGGCCGTACGGCCCGCATGTACGCCTGCGAGGAGTCGGACAGTGGCGTAGTACCAATGAATCACTCGAACAAAGACGGGAAACCGAGGGCGGAGAGTGAGGAGGGAAGGCTGCTGATCGGGGAGAACAACCGCAAATCGAGCACGCCTCGACACCGAGCGAGACCAGCGTGTTCCATCGATGGGCGGCTGTGCGGCAAGCATTACTGCCGTTACTCATCTTCGATAAGAGCCGTATGCGCTAATGAGCGCTCGTACGGATCTGTGCGGGGGGTACCAGGCGACTGGTATCCCTACCGCGACCAACCGCTGGCAGTGCATGCCTCCCGGGATGCTTTTCGACTGAGTGTTCATGGGCCTGCGGCCCCACCCAAGGGGATGAAAATCGGGCGAGGAGGGCTTGGTTGGCAATTACACCTACTTTGTCATCTCGACCGGAGCGCAGCGGAGTGGAGAGATCTGCGGTTTCCCACATCTGACGCAAACAGCGCGCCAGATATGGGGCACCCGGCTTGGTTGCACTATTCGCCGGGCTCGTCAGCGCCGGCCGCCGCGCGCACCGCCGCCGCCGCTCGGCGGAGGCGAATAGTGCGGCTGTGCAGGGGCCGAGTAGTGCGGCTGGGGTGGAGGCGAGTAATGCGGAGTGGACATGGCTCGCGGTGTATACGTGGAACGGGAGCCCGGATTGTTGAAAGAATTGGGCCGTGGCTGGACCGGCTGAATGCGAGGTTGAACCGGCGGGCGGTTCTGTGTCGCGCCGTACTGGTAGCTGCGGCGAACGTCGTTGCTCAAATATGTGCGCATGCCCGGCGTGGTTCCCCGGTTGCCAACGAATCCTTGTGCGCCGAATGTGGATCGCCCGATCGGAGCGACGGGGCGGCCACCCACGTTCAGCGTCTCTTGGTGGTTGGCCACGGGAACAGAGTGCGGCAGTCCCCACGGACCCGCCGCACGCGGTCCACGATTCACGATTACAAGCCGATGAGACGGAATTGGGAAACCATGCCCTGGACGCAAGACCGGCCGCGCCGGAATAAAGTATCCGGGATATCCTCGAAAACCCGCCACTGGAACCCAGGCCCGTCCGCAACCGCCCGGAGCCCAGCCCCATCCGAACGAATAATAATTCCAAGCTCCGCAATGGTAGGGCAGCCAACCCCAGGGGTATGCCGAAATCCAGGTGTATCCAAAGCTCGGATAATAACCCCAGTAGCCAGCCCCATAAGGATCCCAGCTGGTATCCACTCCTGCCGGAACCCAGACATTCCCGTTGCCTTCGACCGGATACCAGTTGCCGTAGTAATCCAAATCGTTCCAGTTCTCATCGCCAGGGTTGCCTGAATCGTCGCGAGCAGATGTTTGCTGCGCGGCCTCTTGCGAAATAGCCTGATCCCGATCCTTATTCCACTGGTCCCAGGAATCGGGATCGATGCTGTCGGCAATGGTGTAAGGCGCACTGTTCCCAGGTTCGAAGCGGATGCTTTGGTTCTCGCTTACCGCAGTGGCCGGAATACCGTTGCCGGTAACCTGGACTGCGCCGCTCTCCACGGATAACTCCGGAACGCTGTCGAGACCCAGGCGGAAGATCGCGTTGCCTGTGGGTTCAGCCTCGGCGGCCGGAAACTGCACATGAAACGGAGGATGGCCCTGGCCGACATTCAATTCGTAATATGCCAAGCCGGAGTTCTGTTGCATCTGAACCCCATCCTGCCCCAGATGATTCAGCGCGAGAGAACTGTTTGGCGTGAGCCGGGCCACGCTGCCGTCGTCGAACTCCACCTCGGCTTGGCCGTCGGCGCCTGTCTGCAGGCTGGAGCCGGCAACCAGCGGCATATTCACCACCGCCTGGTCAAACCCCGTTCCTCCGCTGGAGGCGATCTTGACGTCGCCCTGAACGAAGCTCAAGCGCGCCACATTGCCCGGCGATTGCGCGGGACCCTGTTCCGGAGATTGCGAATCGCCCTGTTGCTGCGCACCCTGCTGAGGATACTGAGGAGGCCCTTGGTCTTGCTGGGTCTGCGGGGCTTGCTCCGGATACTGCGGCGGCCCCTGATCTTGTGAACCTTGATCCTGTGGACTTTGGCCCTCTTGCGCGAACCCAGGTAGCGCTCCGAGACATAGCACTAGCGCAGCACATCCTGCGGCAAAACCCCTCAGAAACGGTATACTCGCCACTCTGCGATTCCTCTTGTTCTCTTTCAGGCGCTTCATAATACGCACCTCCGGAAACGGCGTAAACCCAGATCGACGGACGTTTCATTCTATTGAACACATTTTGCGGCATGGAGTTTCCATGCCCGAGGGTCTGCACATTAGACGCACAAAATCTCCTCTACAGTTGTGGCATCACTCGGCTTGGGCCATGGCGAGCAAATCCCGTGCGCGGCGCTGCGCACGTTTGAGGACCGCCTGATCGTTCGCGATCGTACGCAAGCTGGGAACAATGTTGCCTAATTCCAGCGCGCGGCCCTGTTGCGCTAAAGTGTCCAACAACTCCAATTCCGGATCTAAGGACAGCCGCGAGTGTTCATACTCCATCTGCAGCTTCGCGCCTTCCTCCAGAGTTAAGGCGATACCTTCAAATATTGCCGTGAGACTATCAATTTGCTTGTTCTTAGCCCAATTATAGGTGCAGCTTCCCTGCCCTTCAGCACCCTTGTATTCCAGCGTCTTCGTTCCTTGGAAGGCGACATGATTCCCTCCGCCATCGCAATGGATAGCGAAGTACTTACTACCCCGGGCAGCAGCGAATATCCGTTCACGAGTGCCCTTGGAAATGTGGATCTCGCGATCTTGCGGGCGAACAGGTAAATCCTCTTTGCTCTCCGGCGGCGCCGTGCCAATTTCCGAGTGGTAGTGGCCGGAACCGTCCTCCATCACCAGCAGGAAATACTTCGCGGGCTGCAATTGGGGATTTTCGTAGGTAAATCGTATTTGCGCAATCGGGCCTTGAGCAGCGGCGGCAGCGGGTAGCATTGCAGCGGCGGAGATCAGCGCCGCCAAGGTGATTCTTCGAACCAGGATCACGATGGCCTCAATGAGCGCCTCCCTGCTGCATGGAGAGCGTCTGTGCTGTATGCAGGTGACAGATGGCGATAGCCAATGCATCGGCTGCATCGGCGGGCTGTGGCGCCCGCTCGAGATTCAGCAAGCGGGCTACCATGTAGCCCACCTGCTCCTTTTGCGCCAGCCCGTAGCCGACAACCGAGGATTTGATGGCAAGCGGAGCATATTCGGCGACCGGGAGTCCCTGGCAGGCTGCGGCCAGCAACGCAACCCCGCGAACATGTCCAAGCTTTAGCGCGGATTTGGCATTTACGGAATAGAAGACCTCTTCTACCGCCACCACGTCCGGCCTGTGAATTTCGAGAAGCCTGGTGAGCTCCGCGAATACGAATGCTAGCCGCTGGGGCAGTGAATCTTTTTTCGCCAGCTTCAACCCGCCGGCGGCCACTGCAATCAATCGCGATTCCCGGAGCCCATACTCGATCTCCACCACTCCATAGCCCGTACAGTCCGTTCCGCAATCGATGCCGAAGACGCGCATGTGAGTGATCTTATAGCATCCCTTACACACTGCTAAAATCGAAAGTGAGGAATGCCGAGAGCATGACGGCGCGGATGATTCGCAAAATTCGAGATCGCAAGGCCCAGGATGCCGAGACTTATCGGTATTGGCAGAGCCGTACTACTTCGGAACGGATGGAGGCTGTTGCCGAACTCACGCGCGATGGGTACGCCTCCAAAGGGATTGACGTAGATGCTCAAGGATCAAAAAGAACTCTTATCCGCGTTCAACAAACACGAAGTTGAATATCTCGTGATCGGCGGCCACGCCGTCAGTGAGCACTCCCAACCTCGAGCCACGAAAGACCTCGACATTTTCATACGAGCTGACGCGAAGAACAGCGAGGCGGTGTACCGCGCCCTCGCAGACTACGGCGCCCCTCTTTCGGGCGTGACGCCTGATGACTTCAATCAGGAGCCCGATACGATCTTTCAGATCGGCGTTGAGCCCAACCGGATCGATATTCTACAAAGCATTCCCGCCGTCAGCTTCGATCAGGCTTGGAAAAATCGTGTTGATTCTGTAATTGATGGCGCCGTACCGGCACATTTCATCTCTAGAGAAGACCTGATAGCGAATAAGTTAGCTACTGGGCGTCACCGCGACCTAGGCGATGTGGAAGCGTTGCGTGAAGCCGCCCGTGCGCAATCGGACGCCCCAGGTTCGCGAAGCTAACCTGGGTCATTTTCGGACAAGATACCTTCCAGCGGAGAGCTGGCGGCCGCGTACAGTTTTCGCTGCATCCGTCCGGCGAGGAAGGATTGCCGCCCGGCCAGCACCGCGTGCTGCATCGCTTCGGCCATGAGCACCGGCTTGGCGGCATGGGCAATCGCAGAGTTGATCAGCACTGCATCCGCACCCAGATCCATTGCCAGACATACATCGGACGCCATTCCCACGCCGGCATCCACAATTAAAGGCACTTCTGTAATCCTTTCCCGCAGGATGCGCAGGCTGGCCAGGTTCTGCAATCCCATCCCGCTGCCGATGGGCGCTCCCAAAGGCATCACGGCCGCGGCTCCAGCATCGATCAACCGTCGTGCGAAAACAATGTCGTCGGAGGTGTAGGGCAGCACAGTGAACCCCTCCTTCACCAGGACTCGCGTGGCTTCCAAAGTCGCCTGCACGTCCGGATAGAGCGTCGCCATGTCTCCGATGACTTCAACCTTGATCCAGTCGGAGAGTCCCACCTCGCGGCCCAGCCTGGCCGTGCGTATGGCTTCCTCCGCCGTATAGCAGCCCGCCGTATTGGGTAGAAGAAAATAGCGCCGCGGATCGATGAAATCGAGCAACGACTCCTTGGAGCGATCCAGATTCACCCGGCGGACCGCCACCGTCACCATCTCCGCTCCGGAAGCTTCGATGGCAGCTTGTGTCTCTATTCCGTTCCGGTATTTTCCCGTGCCCACAATCAGCCGGGATTGGAAGGCTTTGCCCGCTATGACCAGAGGTTCCATGCCATTATTGTAAGCCTGAAAAAGTGAAAGGCCCGCGCCAGTCCTGGCCGCGAGCCTCGATCACCGGTGGAACTGTTGAGTTTGGCCTGAGGCGTCCACACTCTCTGTTGCAGTGGGCCTCGGCGGAATATTGACCACCAGGTCTAGAGCGGGACGGCTCTAAGCCTCAGCCACCTCACGTAAGTTGCAACTACTACCATCAGAATTTTTCATTCGCTGGATCATCCTCCTTTCCCGTGTACTTCCAACTCAAAACCCACAGGGGAGAAAGGTCAAGAAGTAGAGGACTGAGCGCAGCAAAGCTTGATTGTCTGTCTTTGCTTTTCTTTCTGTCATTCCCGAAGGGAATCTGCTTCTGGTCTCTCGGGCAGCGCTGCGATAGGCAAAGCAGATTCCCTTCGGCGAATGACAAAAAGAGAAGAGACAGATCACCACGAATGCCAATATCCGTTCCGTTCCGTCAGCTCCAGGTCTACGCCGAAGAGATCTGAAAGTTTTCCCGCCCGGAGCAGTGTTGCTTTGGGGCCATCGCCTACGATGCGTCCGCCGCGCATCATGATGACACGATCGATATCCGGCAAGATGTCGGCCAGATGATGGGTCACCATCACGATGCCCGTCCGCCGCGCTAAGCCGCGCAGAATCTCTCGTAGCTCACGCTGCGACGCCAGGTCCAGAGCATTGCTCGGCTCATCCAGCAGAAGCATCTCCGGCTTGTGCACCAAAGCCCGCGCGATCATGACGCGGCGCGTCTCTCCGGCAGACATTTGGCCAACCCAGCGGTCGCGCAGATGGCGTGCTTCGAGCAGATCCAGCGCCTCGATCGCGCTCTCGCGCATCGCATCCGTCACCTCAAAATTGGGCCAGATAGTCGAGCTCGCGAAGAAACCGGAAACCACCGCGTCCAGCCCCCTGGTGCGCGGCGTTCTTTCTCCAGGCAGTTCCGCCGCGACCACTCCAAGATGCTTACGCAGTTCCTGTACTTCCCAGCGATCGCGTCCATAGATGAGGCTCTGCATTCCCGGCCGAACCACCGGGTAGCATTCACAGGTGATGGTCTTAATCAGGGTCGATTTTCCGCAACCGTTGGGTCCGAGAATGGCCACATGTTCACCAGTGGCAATGTTCAGCTCCAATCCGTGCAGCACCACATTCTCGCCCCGCGCAACATCCACGTTGCGCATGGCCACAAATTGCTGAGGCACTTGGAAGGTTTTGCCGGTTTGCATTGGTTACCCGAGGGACCTGTCCTTCTCTTGATAAAGTAAAAGGCTTATGGATACCAAGTCTCAACTTATACAGGAACCCCGGTTAGCGGAAGAGGCGGTGCCGCTGGGTTTTCGCTTCGCAGCCGTGAAAGCCGGCATCAAGTCCAGCGGCAAAACCGATTTCGCCTGCGCGGTGGCGGACAAAGCGGCAACCGCGGCGGCGATGTTCACCAGCAATCAAGTAGTCGCAGCGCCGCTGGTCGTGGGCAAGCGCCACCTGGAGCGCAGCCAGGGCCGCATGCGTGCGCTGGTGGTCAACGCCGGCAACGCAAATTGCGCCACCGGCGAAGCCGGCATTCATGCCGCGGAATGGGTTTGCGCCAAAGCTGGTGGCGTTTTCGGATGTAGCCCTTATGCCGTGTTTCCCTCCTCCACCGGCATCATCGGGGTGCCCCTGCCGGAGGAGAAACTTATTGCCGCGCTGCCCGCGTTGATCTCCGCGCTGGGCAGCTCCGCCGGGCATTTGGAACAGATGGCGCGCGCCATCATGACCACCGACACGCGAATCAAGCTGGCCTCCGCCAGCATCCAGGCTGAGGGCCGCACCGTCCGCTTGGCAGGAGTCGCCAAGGGCGCGGGAATGATCCATCCGCAATTGGCCTCGGCTCCCGGCGCGGCATTGCACGCGGCATTGCACGCAACCATGCTGGTCTACATCTTCACCGACGCGCTTATCGAGCCTGCGGCCGCCGGCGAACTGCTCCAGCGCGCGGTCGAGACCACGTTCAACCGCATCTCCATCGACGGCGACACCTCGACCAATGACACTGTTCTGCTGCTGGCAAGTGGGGCCAGCGGAGCGGCGGTCGACTTGACCGGTGGCATCGATGGGAGCGAATCGGCATTCTTCTCCGCCCTGCACCAAGTTTGTCTTTCACTCGCCAAGCAGGTGGTCGCTGATGGCGAAGGCATCCGGCACGTAGTGGAGCTGAACGTCTGTGGCGCTCTCAGCGATAGCGACGCCCTGCGGATCGCGCGATCGATCGCTCACTCGCCGCTGGTCAAGACATCGTGGGCGGGATGCGATCCCAATTGGGGCCGCATCCTCGCGGCAATAGGCTATTCCGGTGTGCCCATCAATCCCGCGTTGGTCGACATCTACCTCGGCGAAATGGAACTCTGCAGGCGGGGTGGCGTCTCGCCTCTCTTGGACAAGGCTGCAGCGCACCGTTATCTCGAGCAGCGCGAATTCCGCATCCGCGTCGATCTCGGGCTGGGGCGAGGCGCCTGCCGTTTTTGGACCGCGGATCTCACCGCCGAGTATGTGCACATCAATGCCGATTATTCAACCTAGGGAGTACTGCGGAACCGCGCATCGAAAGCGGTGCAGACCGTAGAAAACCGCATAAACACAAGCGTTGCGTTCCGCTCGTACCGGGAAATGCACAGGCTTTTTCACATCTCTGTGGAAAGCTCCCGTGGCGCTGCAGAGCCGGGTGCCCGTGTTGTCATCTCGACCGGAGCGTTCATGGGCCTGCGGCCCACCCAAGGGTATGAAAATCGGGTTGAGGAAGGCTTGGTTGGCAATTACACCTAACTTTGTCATCTCGACCGGAGCGCAGCGGAGCGGAGAGATCTGCGGTTTCCCACATCTGAGTGAGACTAAAGCGGAGTGCCGGGGATCCGCGGTGACACGCACAAACCACAGATCTCTCCGCTCCGGTCGAGATGACAAAGTTATGGCAGTGGCTAAAGACTGATGGCCGGGTGCAGGGTGCCCCAGGTCCCGATTTTGGGACCTGGGTTTATGGTTCTCGACCACCAGCATTTGTTGAAAGAGAGAAGCTTCGAAAATAAGTCCGCTAATTTACAATCAGCCTCAACTGGATTTGTTGAACATGGTTAGGGCAAAAAAGCCGTCCTCAGCGCTGGCGGCAAACAACTCGAATGGCGGTTCGCCAATTTCTCGCGAAAAATTGCAACAGCTTTACACCACGATTCTCAAGCGGCGGGCGGCTCACTCCACCATCACCGGTCATGAAGCCGCGGAGGCGGGTTGCACTATCGATTTGCGGCCTGAAGATGTTGTTCTTTCTGCGCAGCGGCAGAAAGGCGCCCTCTGCGAGGCTGTAAAAGCATCACGCAAGATGAAGAAGACGGGCAACGTTGCCGTGGTCTTTTCCTGCACATCCGATGAGGACGATTGGTCTGAGGCGCTTCGCATCGCCGGCGCGGGCGCGCTGCCTATTCTCTTCGTCCATTGCGATCAGCTTTCCCCGCATAAGCACAGCCGCGCCAAACAGCAGATCGGATTTCAGGCCCAGAGCTATGGTTTCCCCGGCATCCCGGTTGATGGTCATGACCTTGTTGCTCTGTACCGGGTTGCGTACCGAGTCCCTGGTGCGCGCTCGCCGGGGCGGCGGTCCCACGTTGATCGAATGCAAGCCTTATCCTCTGCGCGCCCGCGATCGAAGCCCTCGCTCCCTGAATGCGCGTTCGTCCCCTTCTCGCTCAAATTGACCCCTGCTGCCGCATTCGTTAGCTTGGAACACAGGTCATTGAAAAATTCCTGCCCTTTGCCCCGCATCTGTTTCCACCGCGGACAAAATCGGGCATCAACAAGCCGTATTGAGGTCCTATTGAGATTTCTCCGCTCTCTGCGCACGTTCGCCGTCTTGATTTCGGCTTTGGCAGGACTGGCTTTTCCCGCGGCGGCGCAGAATCAGACGCCTGTTGCCCAGCAATCCTTGCCGCCCGCTCCTCAGCCGCAGACCGGACAGCAGCAAACGGAGCAACCCCGGCCGACTCCCGATCAATTGCCTGCTCCAGTTCCTGTCTGGTGGGGCAAGCCAACGCCTGACCAGCTTCCCACGCCGAACCAGAAGATTCACTTTGAAAATCCCGAGCCTCTCAAATCGATCGAGGCCTTCAGTTCGCCTTATATTCCGCTGGATAGCTGGATCTATCCGGCAATGATGCGGCTCTACTCCATGGGCTTCGTCGATACCGAGTTTCTTGGCTTGCGTCCCTGGACCCGCTTGAGCGTCGCTCATATGCTGGACCAGAGTTCCGACAGAATCAGCGCCGGCAACAACGACGAAGCGGAGGATATCTACGAGGCAATCATGCACGAGCTTGAACCCGATATGCGGATTCCGATGGATCAGAGGTTTGGCCGGGCCGCGATTGAATCCGTCTATACGCGGGCTATGGGCATCGCCGGCCTGCCCTTGCGCGATAGTTTCCATCTAGGGCAAACCGACATCAACGACTTTGGCCGCCCATACGCCGGCGGCTTCAACAGCTACACCGGCGTGAGCGCCACGGGCCACTATGGACGCTTCTCCATGTACTTTCGCGGCGAATTTCAGCATGCTCCTTCCTGGGCAGGCTACTCCCCGAACCTGGCCAATGCTATGGCTATCATCGATGGTTTTGGCACAGATGCGCCGGTTGCCTTGCCCGGCAACACCACCATCCCGCTGGGACCGGTATCGTCGGTGAATAACCTGACCATCCTGGAGGGCTATGTCTCCGCTCACGTCTGGGGGCACGAGATCTCGCTGGGAAAAATGGATAACTGGTTCGGCCCCGGAGCCGGCGGCGGCATGGCGTGGAGCAACAATGCGGAAAATATCTACAGCTTCCGCATCAATCGCGTCGAGCCGCTCTACATTCCTTATGTCTCACGTGTCGCGGGTCTCATTCGCTATGACTTCTTTGTCGGTCCGCTCAAAGGTCACAATATTCCGGTCAGTCCGTGGGTGCATGCGGAACAGATCTCGTTCAAACCAACGCCTAACTTTGAGTTTGGCTTTGAGCGTACCGTTATCTGGGGTGGAATAGGACACGAGCCGGTCACTCTGGGCACCTTCTGGCGCAGTTTCTACAGCATCAGCGATACCAGCGGAGGAGAGAAGTTCTCACCTCGCGATCCCGGCGCGCGCTTCAGTTCTGTCAATTTCTCCTGGCGGCTTCCCTTTTTGGAAAAATGGCTGACGCTCTATAGCGATTCCGAGACCCATGATGACGTTTTCCCGATTAGCGCCCCAAGACGAATGGCCTACCGCCCAGGTCTCTATCTTTCACATTTTCCCGGCGCGCCTAAACTGGATCTCCGGGTGGAAGCCGTCAACACCGCTCCCAATAACGGACAGGCCAACGGCGGCCAATTCATGTACATCGAAGTGGTCCAGCGAAACGGCTATACCAACAACGGGCAATTAATGGGCGACTGGGTTGGCCGCGAAAACAAAGGCGGCCAGGCTTGGCTTACCTACCATCTCTCGCCCCGGGAATGGGTTCAATTCTCCTATCGCAGAGATAAAGCCGCCTCGGATTTCATCCATGGTGGAACCACACAGAGCGACTACAACTTCGAAGCGGTCAAACGTCTCGGACCCCAGATCGAAGCGCGGGCGGATGTGCAGTACGAGCACTGGAAAATTCCCATTTACAAGCCCAGTCCGCAATCGGATACCAGCGTGACTTTCCAGTTGACCTGGTTTCCCAAGGCCGAACACCGCTTCTAGTCTCCACTCCGCTGCGCTCCGGTCGAGATGACAAATTAAGTATAGTTGGCGATGAAGTAAATGCCTCGCGCCGGTAATAAGCCCTCCTTGTCATCTCGACCGGAGCGCAGCGGAGTGGAGAGATCTGCGGTTCGTTTAAACAGGCCGCGGAAAACAGTCTCCTCAGCCGATCGAGTTTTCAAGCAGTTACGGCACGACTGAAGTTGTGCCCTGATACAAAGCCATGTTTTTCCGCAACCTGTTAAGCCGGCCCAGGCAGGATGCCGGCTTGCCGCAGATCGCTGCCGGTCATTTTTGACGGCTGATCTAAATTGAGCATTCCCAGAATTGTGGGTGAGATGTCGCACAACGAACCGCCTTCGAGCAACCGGTAATGGGCGGCATCTTCGCTTACCAGAATCAACGGAACGGGATTGGCGGTGTGCGCGGTATGCGGACCTCCGCTCACCGGATCGATCATCATCTCGGCGTTACCGTGATCCGCAGTGATCAGCATGGAGCCGCCCTTTTGCCGCAGCGCTTGATAGACCCGGCCCAGACAAGCATCGATGGTTTCCACCCCGCGGATAGTCGGCTCCAACTTGCCCGAATGGCCAACCATGTCGGCGTTGGCAAAGTTGACCACCACCAAATCGAAGGCCGTATCGGCTATGGCCTTGACCACTTCATCGGCAATCCCCGCCGCGCTCATCTCCGGCGCCAGATCGTAGGTCGCCACTTTTTGTGACGGCACAAGAACCCGATCCTCGCCGGGAAACGGTTTTTCAATACCGCCGTTGAAGAAGTAGGTCACGTGCGCATACTTCTCCGTTTCGGCCACGCGCAGGTTGCGCAGATTGGCTTGGGCCAGCATGTCCGCCAGCAGGTTCTCCATCGACTCGGGAAGGATCACCATCGGCAGAGAGAACATCTTGTCGTACTGCGTCATGCAAACGTAGTGCAAGTTGGCTGGCACGGTGTTCCGGGGAATGGTCCGGTCAAGGTCCTCCGCGCCGGGCAGGCTTTTGCCGCCGTCGGGGGCCAACCCACTGTTGCGCGCCAGCACCCGCGTGATCTGCCGCGCACGGTCAGCGCGAAAATTGAAACAGATACAGGTATCGCCCTCCTCAATCCTGCCGACCGGCTGCCCTTGTTGATCGACCACGACAAAAGGCTCGATGAACTCGTCAGTGACTTCATTGTTGTAGGACTCGTTAATTCGGGCGATCGGGCCGGTATAGAAGCCGCCCTCGGGGCGCCCCGTAACCATGGCGTCGAAGGCTCTTTTCTCGCGCTCCCAGCGGCGATCGCGATCCATGGCAAAGTAGCGGCCGCTTACACTGGCAATCTTTCCTACGCCGATTTCCCTGATCTTCTGCTCCAGCGCCTGGAGATATCCTGCCCCGCTGGTAGGGAGAGTATCCCGGCCGTCGAGAAAGACGTGGATAAAAACGCGCTCTACGCCGTGCTCCTTAGCCGCGCGTAACAGTGCGTACAGATGCTCCTGGTGGGAGTGGACTCCGCCATCGGAGAGCAGCCCCAGCAGATGGACAGCCCGGCCGCTCGCTGCCGCGTGCTGGAGCGCCTGGGCGATAACCGGGTGATGAGAAAATTCACCCCGCCGGATCAGGTCGTCAATGCGGGTAATATCCATGCGCACGATGCGCCCGGCGCCGATATTCAGGTGGCCCACTTCACTGTTGCCCATCTGGCCGTCGGGCAGACCGACAAAGTGATCGGAAGCATGCAGCAGCGTATGGGGAAATTCCGTCAGCAGCTTGTCATAAACGGGCTTGCGCGCCAGCGCGATGGCATTGGCGTGTTGCTCCCGCCGGTAGCCCCAGCCATCCAGAATGGTCAGCACCAGCGGTCTTTTTAAGGACACATCATCTCCTGATTTCAGTGTTTGCTATCTCTAGACGATAAAAGATCAGGCTTACTCCCCGAAGTTCACCGCCTCAAGCCCGAGGAATTCGGCCGCCTGACCCAGCTCCTCTTCAATGCGCAGCAACTGGTTGTATTTTGCGATGCGGTCGGT
Organism: uncultured Acidobacteriaceae bacterium; assembly: GCA_963705665.1. Taxonomy (GTDB): domain Bacteria; phylum Acidobacteriota; class Terriglobia; order Terriglobales; family Acidobacteriaceae; genus PALSA-350. The sequence goes on from CAVPKQ010000011.1 coordinate 18,045, forward strand.
GCGGGAGGCTGACCCGGTCTTGATCTGCCCGACGCCGGTGGCAACGGCCAGGTCGGCGATGAAGGTATCTTCCGTTTCTCCGCTGCGATGGGAAATGATGGAGGTATATCCATAGCGGCGTCCCAGCTCGATCGCCTCAAAGGTCTCGCTCACCGTGCCGATCTGATTGACCTTGATCAGGATGGAGTTGGCCACGCCCTCATCGATGCCGCGTTGCAGGCGCTGTGTGTTGGTTACGAAAAGATCGTCCCCGACCAGCTGCACCCGCTCGCCGAGCTGCTGAGTGAGAAACTGCCAACCGGTCCAGTCGTCCTCGGCCAGCCCGTCTTCGAGCGAGATGATGGGATATTGCCGCACCCAGCTCTCCCAGAATCGCGTCATCTCCTCGCTCGTTCTTTCGCTTTGATCGCTCTTCTTGAAAACATACAGCCCGCGATCTTTATCGAAGAATTCGCTGGCAGCCGGATCCAGGGCAATGGCAATCTCCTCCCCCGGCTTATACCCAGCCAGTTCGATGGCTTCGAGAATGACTTCGATAGCTTCTACATTCGATTTCAGCGAAGGAGCAAACCCGCCTTCATCGCCCACCGAGGTGCTGTATCCCCGCTTCTTGAGCACCCCCTTCAAGGTATGGAAGACCTCGACTCCCCAGCGCAGGGCGTCTGAAAAGCGCTCCGCTCCGACCGGCATCACCATGAATTCCTGAAAATCCACGTTGTTGTCCGCATGCGCGCCGCCATTGATGATGTTCATCATGGGCGCAGGCAGGACCGAGGCGTTCACTCCGCCAAGGTAGCGATAAAGCGGCATCTCGAGCGCGTTAGCCGAGGCTCGCGCGCAGGCCATGGAAACTGCCAATATCGCGTTGGCCCCCAGGCGTCCCTTGTTGTCCGAGCCATCCAAAGCAATCATGGTGGCGTCGATCAGCCGCTGATTGGCCGCATCCATGCCGGTCAGCTCCGGGGCTAGAATGCTTTCAACATTCTCCACCGCGTGCAGAACGCCCTTGCCCAGATAATGCGCCTTATCGCCGTCGCGCAATTCCACCGCTTCATGTTCGCCGGTTGAGGCGCCGCTGGGGACTGCCGCCCGGCCTACGATTCCGCCGTCAAGAACCACATCGGCCTCGACGGTGGGATTTCCGCGCGAGTCCAGAATTTCACGCGCGTGAATTTGAGCAATTTCAGTCATGTCACTCCTTGAAATGTGGTGCCGCAGGCGTTCGGATAGGCGAGGGCTGCGGTCGACGGGAACCGGCTCACCGCCAAGCCCTGCAATAACGTCAATAAAACTCCCCATCTTTCCAATCGATTTCAATCGCATTCTAACAAACCCCTTGCCGGTTCCGATGAACGGACGCGCCTGTTACCCTCCTGATACTGGATGCCTGCTTCGCTCACTACAGGCTCGACGGCGGATTGCCAACCATGCATACAATTAGGAAACCGGGCAAGTTTAACCTGGAGTGATCTCTATGATCGAGACGATCAACAAATCTCTTACCCAGACTGCCGGCGTTGCCGCAGCAGCCCTGTTGGGCGCGGCCGTTGCACTCGCCCAGACCGCACAGACCCAACCAGCGCCCGCAGCCAGCCAGATGGCCAAGCCCAGCCCTTATCAAGGCGTGTCGACGCCGCCACCCGATGACCTGATTACCACCAGCGAAGAACCGCCGGCGCAACTTCCCTCCACGCCAGCCCGGCAGGTGGTCCAATCCAATCCGGCGCCAAGCGTCGCCAAGGCAGCCCCGCCCGCCCAGCCGGTTCCTGCCCCTGAGCTAAAAGATCGCCCCAGCGGAACCTACGACGTTACCCCCGCCGATCCGGACGCGGAGATTGTCACCGCTGTCCCCGCGCCACCCAACGCGTTGCCTGCAGGCACTGTCTTCCGCGTCCACATGTTGCAGGAAGTGATGGCCTCTGATACCGCTCCGGGAACTCCGTTTCGAGCGAGACTCAGTCAGGACCTGGTTCATAACGGACACATCGTAGTCCCCATGGGCTCGGAGTTGCTGGGAAAGGTCATCTACACCTCGTTTGGCCGCCGCATCAGCGGTCCATCGGTTATCCATTTGCGGGCCGATGAATTTATCCTTCCCGACGGCACGCGCTACCACCTGCACGCCCAGGTCATCGACACTCTGGGATCCAATACCAAGCCAACCGGCGAAGGAAACATCGCATACAAGAGCAACAGCAAACGCGACCTGGCCGTAATAGCTGCCGGTTCGGGCGGCGGAGCAATCATGGGAGCAGCGCTGGGTGGTCCCGCGGGTGCAGCAGTAGGTACGGCCGTTGGCGCCGGCATCATGGGCACTCACTGGCTCCTGGCCAACCACTCGGCAGACCTCCCGCTGGAATCGACGGTTGTGTTTAGCCTGACCGATCCAATGTTTCTCACTCCCACACGGGACTAGTCAGTCTTCGCCCTTCTGTCTGTCTTTGCTTTTCTTTCTGTCATTCCCGCAGGGAATCCGCTTTCGTATTCCCTGCGCTTTCACCATCTCGACTGGATGAGAGCGAATCCATCTAGCTTCCGCAGTTGGATGACAAAGGAACAATCGCCTCCCATTTTCGTCCCGTTGGTGCGCCGCAAGCCCATAAGCACTTCTATGAAATAAGTTCCGCGAGCCTAGAAAGGAACATTAAGCGAAGCGGGTCCGCTTCCACAGGAACCAGCCGCAGCCGGCTAGCAGCAGCAGGAGAATCACCGTCAGCACCACGGTGAATGCACCATTCATGGCAATTGGAGGGCGTTCTGTGCCGGCAGCCAGCCAGGCGAAAACCGCAATTGCGGCGCCCAGGATCACGAAATCCCACCATGGGCGCTTTTGCCTCTGGCTGGCGGCGGGTTCGTGGCCCTCGTACAACTCCATGGCCGCTTCCAAATCGATACCGTAGCGGCTACATTCGCGAGTAATCGCCCGAGTCGAAGAAGCGCGCTCCCCGGCCGGGGCTGAAGCGCTGGTGATGGCGACCGCGCCCGCGATCATAATTGCAGAGGCGCTCAAGACCAGAATTCGCGCCGGCGGCGGGACGTGCGCGAACTCTCCAAAGACCAGCACGCCCCAGGCCAGTCCCCAGAGCTGGTTGGTGTTGGAGAGAGGGATGGCACGGCTGATGCCGATGTACTTGGTTGCATATTGCTGGAACAGGTCGCCGATGACCCAGCAGAATCCGCCTAGAAACAGCCAAAGCATCGCCGGCCGGAGAGCGTGCAACTCGGTCAACAGTCCGCTGCTGCCGCCCTCCAACGTAATTGCCAGCAGGCCCATGGTGCCCAACTCACCAAACGTGAAAACGGTGACGAAAGAGAGCGGGTTCATGCCGGTGAGATAGGCCTTGCGGTAAGGGATGTACATGCTTCCCCACAACAGGCCCGCGGTCAATGCGGCGATGACTCCGGAGATTGCCTGGTGCGATGAGATCCTTCCCGAGTGAACGGAGACTGCCGAGAGCATGACCGCGCTGAGGACAATGGCCACCGCCCCGCCCAGAACCTTGGTCCAAGTTTTTCGGCCCGCACCCTTCAGCTCATGAAAGAGGAACCATCCCCAGAAGAGACCGACCAGGCAATTCGTATTCCAGAGCGGAAAGGCGATCGCCAGTCCGACATCGCGGATGGCGTAGACAGTCAGGATATTAGCCACCGCCCAAAGGGAGCCGGCGAGAACCGCCCACACGATCAAATGCGGTTTATCGGCCAGGTCGCGGAAGACGTAGTTCGTTCCTTTGAAAACAATGGGCAGGGTCCATCGCGCGATGAAGACGCCAAGGACCATGCAGAGAGAGATGGCAAAAGGAGAAAATCCCGCGCTTACCAGCTTGGTTGGCGCTTCGGCTCCTCCCAGCCAGGCTCCCGCCGTGATGGCGCAGGCAACGCCGAGCCCATGCATCGAGCGGGGTGTTCGAACGGACTGGCTGGATTGCGTGAGGCTGGACATCCGTATTCCTCAGTCCACGATACGGCGCTAGCCGGCCTCCGCGCTACCAGTCGATCTCGGCGGGGAAAAACTCCGCGATCAAATCTTCGTAGAAGGGCTTCAGTTCCTGGAGATTCGGCTTCGCGGAACCCTTGGAATAAAGGTCGTATTGGTTGAACTTATTCACCCAATCGAACATCCGCTCATCATGGGGCGACATAAGGTGGCGATAAGCGCCGTGCCGATGCGCCGCGTAAAACGAGTGATAGCGCAGCATGTAATGCGCGGGTTCAGGCAGATATCTTTGCGCCACGCGATAGATGTATTCATCGTGTCCCCAGGACATGTGCACGTTTTCCAAGCCGCAATTCGGCTTGTAGATCCCATAGAGAGTCTGATACTCGGGGATCCGGCTGTCCGGATTTTGCGCAAAATATTGTGGATAGACGATATCGCCGGAATAGGCGCAGCCCACGGGAAATGTGTCTCCCACCACCGCCCACTGCGGCTCTCCATAGAGGCAGAGAACCTTGCCGAGATCGTGGATAAAGCCGGCCAGGATGAACCATCGCGGATGGCCGTCCTTGCGCACCGCCTCGGCGGTTTGCAGCAGGTGCTCGATTTGCGAGAGATCGGTATCCGGATCGCTATCATCTACCAGCGTATTCAGATAATCGGCGGCAGCCCAAACACTATTTTTTCCCCTGGTCAACAGGCCGAATTCCTTCTCCTTGGCCAGCACAAAATCGAGCGTCTGGTGGGCATGATTCAGGCGATAGAACTCAGCGACAGCTGGATTAGCCTGCTCATCATAGTTGCGAAATTCGGACTGGTCTTTCCCTTCGCGATATCTTCCGGCGATGAAATCGTCCCATTGATCGACATGCTTCAGAGGCTGCTCGAACGTTGCGCTCATGGAGGTTTTCTCCCACACCGGAATTCCTAACGTTACCGCTAACGTTTATCATTTGCATGGCCTCTTCCGCAAGTGCATTCTTGTGGGAGGGATAATCGCCCCGGCCTAGAGGCGCAGGAGCATTGGGTGTTCAAAGCCATTTTTACCGACAGCCATTTCTGGATCCCATTCGTCGTTCTGGTGCTCGGGGTGGGCCTGCTCATTTTCCTGCGGTAAAGAAAAAAGGATCCTGCGGTTGCAGCAGGGCTTTTTCTCTTCTTTTCTTTCTGTCATTCCCGCAGGGAATCTGCTTTTCCGGCTTACTCGCTCGATATTTTGCACCCCCCGAACCCCAATGCTTGAAGGGCAGAAGCAGATTCCCTGCGGGAATGACAGAAAGAAAGGCAAAGACGAAACAAGGAGGGCAGATTTAAGGGAGTACAGCTACCCCTGCGGAAACCGAGGAGGCGCGGACTATAAGTTTCGGCTCGATGCGAATGTGTTTCGCTGGGGCGGCCTGGTCGCGGATCAGCTCCAGAGCAAGAGCCCCGGCTTGCTCGCCAAGCACTCCCGTTGACTGGTCGATCGAAGAGAGTGGGACGCGCAGATAATCGGAATAACGGACATTCCCGCAGCCTACGAAGGCAATATCTCCAGGAATGGAGAGACCGGCTTCGAGCGCAGCTTGTATGGCGCCGATGGCGGTGAGGTCGTTGTAGCAAAAGACGGCGTCGGGCTGGGGTTTGAGCCGAAGGAGCTCGCGCATGCCGCTGTGGCCCGCGTCTTCGCCAATCTCCTCCACTCTCGAAGTGGCGATGACGCAGCTCTCGCTAAACGGCACGTGTTGCTTGGTAAGCGCCGCTTTATAGCCGCGGAGGCGGTCGGTCGCGGGCGCGAGATCCGGACCGGCAATGTGCGCGATTCGCCGCTTCCCGGTGTTTAAGAGATGCTCCGTGGCCAGCAGACCGGCGCGATAGTCGTCGGTGCCGACAAAATTGGCGCGCAGGTGGGGAAAATCGCGGTCGATCAAAATGAACGGGGTCCGCTGGTCCTCAACACCATAAAATCCGCGCAATGTCGGCTGGCAGGAGGCGATGAGCAGAGCATCGATTCCCCGCGCCAGCACTGTGCGTATCTCCTGCTGCTCGATTTCAGGATCTTCTTCCGAAGAGGTAAGAATCAGCCCGTAGTTATGCTTCCGTAGAATGCCATTGAGCGATTTTGCGAACTCGGCGAAAAACGGATGCAGCAGGTCGGGCACCACCAGGCCCACGATGAAGGTTTTCCCACTGGCCAGTCCGCGAGCCAGCATATTGGGCCGGTAGTTGAGCTCGGCCATCCTTTGCAATACCCTTTGCCGGGTTTCTTCGCTGATATCGTCCACGCCGCGCAGCGCCTTGGAAACGGTGACCAGCGAAACACCTAAGTCCCGTGCGATGTCTTTCAGGCGAATGGCCATAAGCAAGATTGTCTACGGAATCCGGGCTTTTTGAGGCGGTTTATCATCTCCCACATTTGGCACGGAGCGTCGTGCGGAGGATGAGGGCACCCTCGACTCGAGGTAGTAACGGATGTGGGTCATGGCCATTAGTTGCCCTGATTTTGACATGAAATTCACGAAATGAACATCTCCGTAACGCATTCTTTTTGCATCTCACGTTAGCGCTGCCGTAACTCAGTTCGCGCCAGTGGAATACCGCACGACTGGGCGAGGAACGACCCCGGGAGCAAGAGTTACAACTCAGGACGGCTACCCGCTCCCGATCCCGCAAAACGACTGACCCATTCAGGAGGCTTTCATGTTACGGATTAGGCTTGGCACAGGTACGGCCACGCTTGCTTGTCTTCTACTGACCGCAATCCTCACCCCGCGTCTGCTTTTGGCCCAAATCGATACAGGAGGAATCACCGGAACAGTGACCGATCCCTCGGGTGCGGTCGTGCCTGGCACGACAATTACGCTGACCAACGATGCTACCGGCGTAGCCCTGGCCACCAAATCGACCTCCACCGGCACTTATTCCTTGAACGCCATCCGGCCGGGAAGCTATACCTTGCGCGGGGAAGCGCCGGGATTTCAAACCTTCATCGATAATGGCTTGCAGGTCCACGTCCAGAACACCTTGACGATTGATATCAAGTTCGCCACCGGCGCCGTGCAGCAGCAGGTCACCGTCACCGCTGCAGCCCCTCTCCTGCAGGCGGAAAATGCCGCCGTCGGCCAGACCATCACCAGTCAAACGGTCAACGATCTGCCCCTCAATGGCCGCAATTGGGATTCCCTGTCACAACTTTCCGCAGGCGTGACCACAGCTCCGCCCGCCAACCCCAGCAGCAACTCGGGGCAGACGGGCAGCGCCTACTTCTCGGTCGACGGCGTCAACTTATGGCAGAACGATTTCCGCTTGAACGGCATTAACGACAATATCGAGTTCTACGGCGGCTCTTCGGTGGGAAGCAACGCAGCCATTATTCCTCCGCCCGACGCCATCCAGGAATTCAAGCTGCAGAACGGCAACTTCAACGCCGAATTCGGGCACTCCACCGGGGCGGTCATCAACGCGGCCATCAAATCGGGAACCAACAATTTTCACGGCGATTTGTGGGAATACCTGCGCAACGACATTTTTGACGCCAATCTCTACTTCAATAACAACAAGCCGGTAGCGGAGTATCGCCAGAATCAGTTTGGCGGAACCATCGGCGGCCCGGTCTACATTCCAAAGGTTTACAACGGAAAGGACAGGACGTTCTTCTTCTTCGACTATCAGGGCAACCGGATCATTCAGCCGGCGCCGGCAACCAGCACAGTGCCTACCGCGAGTATGGTCAGCAGCAATTTCACCAACCTGCAGGACCTCATTACCGGCAGCTCGGGAAGCTCAACCGATGCCCTGGGACGGAGGTTCCCTCATGGAACTGTTCTTGACCCTGCGACCACCCGCTCCGTTCCGGTGAACGGGACCGATCCTGTTACCGGCCTGTTCAACTCTACCGGCAACGTGGTCTATGTTCGCGACCCCTTCTATACCGGCGGCAGCATCTTTGGCAAAAGGGACTTCACGGGATCGGCTGCTCAGCTCAACATTCTTCCACCCGGCCGTATCGATCAAAATGCGGTCAAGCTGCTGAGTGTGTACCCTGCGCCGACCAAGAGCGGGCTGATCAATAATTACTTCACCGCCCCAAAACAGCCGGAGACGGACAATTCCTACGACATCAGGATCGATGAAAATATCAACGAGAAGAATGTCTTGTTTGGAGTGTTTGACAGAAGCCTGATCACCAGAACCGTCCCATCGTCTCTTCCCGGCCTCGCAGTGGGTGAGACCGGCGGCCGCAACGACAGCTTTCCCGCGTATGCATTCGCGGTGGGCTACACCACGGTATTTACGCCTACGCTTACCAATGAAATGCACGTTGGCATGGTTCACTCCGATAAGTTCCAACGCTCGGTCTATGGAAACACTTTCGGGATTCCGGCTAACTACGGCATCGGCGGCGTGCCCCAGGTGGCCAACAACGGCGGCATTCCTCCTATCAACTTCGGTATATCGCCTAATTACCCGAGTGCGTTAACCCACATTGGCGTCGGCAACTATACTCCGACGATTCAAACTGTGTATAGCATCGAAGGCTCGGATAATGTGACCAAGATCTCTGGCCGCAACACCTTCAAAACCGGGATTCAGATCGACGATCTGGAAGGAGATATTTCTCAACCGCCCCAAGGGAGAGGAAACTTCACCTTCAGCGGGCAGTATACCGATATCCCAAACCAGAATAGCGGGATTACCGGAACCGCCGACCTGCTCTTGACTCCAACGGTCTCGACAGTGACCGGAGGCATCAATAATGTCGGCGGCCTAAGTCAATTCGGCGGCTCGAATGTCGCCGCTACCGACGATCATCGCTGGTACTGGGGAGCCTATTTCCAGGATGATTTAAAGGCCACCCCGAACCTGACGCTGAACCTCGGCCTCCGGTGGGATTACTTCACGCCCTATGCCGAAGTGAATGGGAGACAGGCGAACTTCATCCCCAGCGGCGGCGGCAACGGCGCCACGGGAACCTACTACATCCCGAATAAGGGCTGCCAGGTACCCAGGTCGGCTTCGTTTGATTCGCTGCTGGCAAGCAGCAACATCACTTTGCAGTGCGTTTCCGGACTCACGTTGGGAAGCGCTCAGAACCTTAATTTCGCTCCACGGGTGGGATTTGCCTACCGTATTACACCCATGCTGGTTGTCCGCGGCGGCTATGGTCCGGCTTATGGAGCTTTAGGCAACCTTGGCTATGGCGGAACACTGGGCACGAACTATCCATTTGTCTATACATCCACCTTCAACAGTCCCGACTCCCAGCATCCGCTGGCTCTTCCCAACGGTCAAACAGCAACCTTGGAAAATAGCCTCGCTACAATCAATATCCAGGACCCGACGATCAATAATGGGCAGGGGCTCAATCTGTACGGGCGCCAGTCCAATTTCCAGACGCCCTATATTCAAACCGTGAATTTGACCGTCCAGGATCAGTTCACCAACCACGACTCCATCCAAGTTGGATATGTCGGAACCATGGGGCGCCATCTGGACAATCTCGGATACAACAATTCTGTCTCTCAAATTTTGCCGCCGAGCGCCAACCCGCAGAAGTCTATCCCATTCCAGAGCTTTGCCCGGAACGCAACCTTTGAAACTACAAATGCAACCAGCAGCTACAACGCCCTGCAGGCCACTTATGAGCATCAAGTGAGCGTCGGATTGTCTCTGCTTGCCAATTACACCTGGAGTAAGTGCCTGACCGACCAGCACACCCAGGCCTCACAGAACCAACAGTACAGAGCGGAGTGGCTCCCTGGATTCGGGATTACGGCGGATTACGGCCCGTGCGATACGGACGCGACCAACCTGGTTCACGCCTCGGGCTCCTATGCGCTGCCTATCGGCCGGGGAAAGATGCTCTTCAACAACTCGAATCGGGCGGTAGATGCTGTGTTGGGCGGCTGGGCGGTTAACTTTGTCTATAGCTATCAGAGCGGCCAGCCGTTTACGGTCAATTGTCCGGTCGCCACCGCCGCCGGCCTGGGCTGCTTTGCGCCTGTGGTTCCGGGCCAGAATATCTACGCCGGCCCGCATAACCACACACAATGGCTGAACCCCAGCGCGTTTGTGCAACCTCCCGCCGCCACTATGGGGTCTGGCTACTCCGTTCTCGGTGGAGGAGCGCAGCAGGCGCGTGGACCCGGTTTCAACAACCTGGATTCCTCGGTCTTTAAGTATTTCAATTTCACGGAATCGGTGCGCCTGCAATTCCGGGCGGAAGCCTTCAACACCACCAATACACCGCAATTCGCGCAGCCGACGAACCTGAATTTCAGCAACCCGTCAGGCTTCAGCTCCATTACAACCATGAGAGGCAGTCCCCGCTTGCTGCAGTTTGCGTTAAAGCTCTTCTATTAGAAACGCGAGCGTCTCGGCCGGAGTATTCATGGCCTGCGGCCCACCCAAGGGGGATGAAAATCACGAGAGATCTGCGGTTTCCCACATCTGGCGCAAAGAGCGCGCCAGATATGGGGCACCCAGGCAGTTACACGCTGCCAAACGAAAAGCAGTCTCGAACCTGCGTTACAAAGCTGAGGAACCTTTCTGGCTCCTCAGCTTTGTTCGTAGGCATGATGCTAATCTCAGACGATCGTGCTCAGCGGTAACTGGTTGATCCGCACCAGGCTTCGTCCAGCGAACGCCACATACAAGACCGGGTCATCGGGGTTGCTGATCCAGTCGTAGTAACAATTCGCCGGCCGGCCGGCGATTGCCCCGGCATGGAGCAGGCGGATCCAATTCACGCCGTCATTGGTATAGAAGACTCCGCCTTCGCCGACGGCAAAGCGCACCAGCGGATTGTGCGGATCGAATTGCATGTCGGTCAGGATCATGTCGAAATAATCGCCAATGCCACTCGATGTGTCATAGGAAGATAACCGGATCTGGCTGCCCCACGTGAGCTGTGCTTCAAGCAGTTGATCCACTACCCAAGTAGCCCCTCCGTCATCAGACCGCTTTATGTGATCGATGTCGAGGATGTAGATGAGGTTGGGCCGATAGGGATCGGCAAAGGATCGGAAGGCATAGTTCGCCGCGGCCGCCGCGGGTTTTCCTGGAATGAGGTTCTTCCAGTTTGGCGCACCCCCGCTCCAGGTCCAAAGGCTGGCGTCGCCACTGACGTAAAAGACGGTATTCGCGTGTCCGCCGGAGGCTTGCACGATACCCAGACTGGGCCCACCCATAGGTGGATTCGAATTTGGAGCGGGAAGCGGAGGCCCTTGCAGGTAAACATTCGACCCCTGACCGGGCCCCGTCGCGGTGGTGTTGATCCACTCGTCGCCGCTGGCGATATTGTGGGCGTTTTGGGTGCGTACAAGCTGTGGTTGAGTCGAGGTGGGGTTGAGGATGAAGATGTAGTCCCCCTGGGCGGGAGCAATTTCCCCCGGAAGGCCAAGAACGATAGGCCGCGAACCGCGGTTGCCATAAGCGCTATTTGCGTTCCAGACATTCGGTGTGGCCGGGCCGGGCACGGTGTACTTATTACTGGTTCCGCTTACCGATGCATTTGGAAGGCTACCGGGAGAAGCTTCGTAGAGTGTGACCGTGTGATTCCAGCGGGGCGTGAATACAAGCATGATGTTGGAACGCAGGGGGTCCGCAAAAGAACAATCGTTGTCGCCGCCGCCATATTGCTGATAGAACCAGCTTGCGCCGCCGTCCATCGAGTAGAATCCGTCGTTGTCGCCCGTGTTTAGAGATAAAGCGGGACCTTTGCCCCTGATCGATACGCCGGCGACATCGACGCAGGACAAGGTATTGACGTTATGTGCCGTCTGGAAGGTATTTCCTCCATCCGCGCTCCAGGAAACACCGCCGTCACTCAATATCCAGACGGTTCCGGCGCCGGGCTGATAGACGCCTCCTTCGATAGCGGCTGCAAAGTCCGGTGAGAGAAGAATCCCATGCAGATCCACATGGACCGGATCTAAAGCATGCCAATCGGAGTCCGAGGCGGGATGAAGCCGGCCAACGAAAGCAGGGTTCCGTTGCGCGCCATAGAACAACAGATCGCCCCGGTCTTTTTGTGTGACGGCGAGAAATACGTTGCCGCTATCCTGACTTAAATTGACCAGAGCCTGAGGCAGCAGAACCGGTTCCCATGTCGATTGGACGGTACCCGGAGGGAAAAATGAGTACACACCCCGCCACAGTGCGGGCGGCGCGTTCGCGTTTCCTGACACATAGACCTCGTTCGAAGCGCTGGGAGAGATCACCATGACGCTTGGCGCATTGGAATTGGCGACTGGACCGGCCACATCGCCCACATTCGACGGAAAGGTGGAACTATAGTCCCACAGCCAGGTTGCACCTCCATCAAGGGAGACAAACATGGTGGGGTAGACATTGCCGCTGTCGTAGGCTTGTGCGAGAGCGTAGATCACTGCCGTCGCGCTCTCGGCGGGGGAGTTCTGCCACACGGCGATGTGATTGATCCTGGTAAACACGGTTCCGCCGCCCAGAAATTGAAGCACCTCCTGGAAGGTAGCGCCAGCATTTCTGCTGACGAACACCGAGGCTCCGGCCACGGCACACACCAGGTGATCGCTGCCCGGCGCCCATTGCAGTTGTCCAATCAGTGGCGAAAACCCAAACTGGTAGACCTGGGTCCAGTTGGAGCCTCCGTCGCTGGATCGCCAGAGACCCGCGCTTTCCGCTACGCGGTCATTGCACATGAGCGCCAGCATGATTGTCTGGTATCCGAAATTGGCGAGCACAAAATTGGAGCCTGGAAACCCGCCGTAGCCGTCGCCGATCGCGGTCCATACGCCGGCGTCTCCGAAGGCGACAATCTCCGCCGGGTTTGTGCTTGTGAGGCTCGCCACGAGCCTCGGGTGCCTGTCTACCCGCCACGCCCCGGCGTCATAGCCGAAGTTAGCGAGCACAAACTTCCCATCCTGAAAAGTGCCGTCGCCATTGCCCAGCGCAGTCCACACTCCCGCATCGCCGAAGCCAACAATGTCGGCGAACCCACTGCTGGTCAAGTTGGCGAGAAGTCTGGGGTGCTCATCGACTCTCCATCCGCCCGCCTCATAGCCGAAGTTGGCGAGCACAAACTTCCCATCCTGAAAGGTACCGTCGCCATTGCCCAGCGCAGTCCACACTCCCGCATCGCCGAAGCCGACGATGTCGGCAAATCCACTGCCGGTCAGGTGGGCGAGAAACCTCGGGTGCTTATCGACCCTCCATCCCCCGGCGTCATAGCCGAAGTTGGCGAGCACAAACTTCCCGTCCTGAAAGGTACCATCGCCATTGCCCAGCGCAGTCCACACTCCCGCGTCCCCGAAGCCGACTATGTCGGCAAATCCACTGCTGGTCAGGTGGGCGAGGAATCTCGGGTGCTTATCGACCCTCCACTCCCCGGCGTCATAGCCGAAGTTGGCGAGCACAAACTTCGCGTCCTGAAAGGTGCCATCGCCATTGCCCAGCGCGGTCCACACTCCCGCATCGCCGAAGCCGACTATGTCGGCAAATCCACTGCCCGTCAGGTGGGCGAGAAACCTGGGGTGCTTATCGACCCTCCATCCTTGTTGATAGCCGAAGTTGGCGAGCACATACTTCGGCTCTTGAAAGGTGCCGTCGCCATTGCCCAGCGCGGTCCACACTCCCGCATCGCCGAAGCCGACTATGTCGGCGAGGCCATTACCTGTGAGATCGACAACAACCCGCGGATGCATGTCGACGCGCCATCCCCCGGCCTGGTAACCAAAATTGGCGATGACGACATTTGGCTGTTGAAAGCTGCCGTCGCCATTGCCGAGCGCAGTCCATACACCGCAATCTCCGAAGCCGACGATGTCTTCATGGCCACTCCTGGTGAGCCGGGCGAGGAACCTGGGATGCTTCTCGACCCGCCATCCCAACGAGGCGGCCATATCGACGACACACCAGCCTCCCAGAGAACCGAGAACATCAAACTGGTCCGGCGCAGGCTGCGGCCAAGTCAATTGTTGAAAGTTCCGGCCGCCGTCATAGGAGGCCCAGATGTTCGAGTAGGAGCCTGCATACACCGCGTCTCCGTTGGGTGAGCAAGCAAGCGATATCATGCGACCCATCACGGACCGGTCGACGGATATGGAGTTGGTATTTGACCATGACGGGCCTACATCAATAATTTGAGTCATCAGAATCTCCTGTACCGGCTCGAGATACGCCTGCATGGATTTGTCAGAACGATCCTCAGCCGTTTATTTACCTGCTTCAGGGACCCGAGGAGCCGGAACAACGAGTAATGTCAAACGACGCGGAAGCGAAGGAAATCAGTCCTCGTTGCATCACGTCATCACTGGTCGATCCGATTCAATAAACAAATTGAAAGATCCCCAGAGATTCGGAGACAGCACAAGGAAACTCATTGGGGGGTGAGTGCGTCCTTTGCAAAGACCAGAGAATCTTATACCATTTCGGACGAAACATCGGAGGGCGAGATGCACTTCATTGAGCAGATATTTGGAGTTTCTCCAGATGGGGGCAATGGATTGCTGGAACTCCTGTACGTTTTGAGCATTGCCGCTGCCATTACGCTTGTCTCCTATCAGCTGCGCCATCGTAGGGCTAGCAGCAAATGCGATCCAAAGAGACAAGGCTGAAGTAGTCCCTATACCGGTAGTTACGACTACAAAACGACTGCCAAGATGGTCAGTTGGTGAAAACAAGGCCAGTTCACTCATCGAGTGCCGTTGGTTCGAGTTCCTGGAGGATTGTCGGCAAACCAAAAGTTAACGTGGGTGCCGTATTGCGTTCCTCCTACTCGGAATGGAGTCGGCATCCTGATGATTCTTATGGCTGGGGCATCAGGTTTATGCCGGGACATGCAATGTTCCTTTTCGGACGAGATAGCACCATGAAGGAGGTTGCCGCCGGTCTAAATTCGGTTTCCGGTGTCGCGAACTTGCTCAAAATCCGACTTCGCAGGCACAACAGCATAGCTTGCGGGTTGCCCGTCACTCATCCCCAATCCGGAGCAAGCTGGGGCGCAGCCTTGAGACGAACTCAGGGTGTTCAGGTATACTTTAGGAGTGAGGCGGTCAATCCCCTCCACCTCTTTCAGGTTCCCTGAACTAAGTCAGCCCATCTGAAGTTCTCTCTTCTTAGCCAACAATGGCCTCTTGAGGAGGATCTTATGTTTGCACGCAACGTCTCTGTTCATCTGAAATCCAACATGCTTTCTGAGTACGACCACATATTTGAAAGCCAAATTCTCCCTTTACTTCGCAAACAGAAGGGCTTTAGGGACGAAATCACCTTCGCCAGGCCGGGCGAGGTGGATGTGACGGCAATCAGTCTGTGGGACAACAAAGCGGATGCAGAAGCCTACAACACCAATACTTACCCCGAAGTGTTGAAGACCTTCTCAAAAGTGATTGATGGAACTCCTAAGGTTCAGACGTGTGAGGTTGTCAACTCGACCTTCCATAAGATTCTCCGTTCCCGTGCACGCGTAAGGACCATGAGCATGTCCTAAGGGAAGGCGGTCAACGCCGCCTTCCCAAGTCGCTAAATGTGATCCTCGGACTGGAATTGTCGATTCGTGCACCAACCTCGCTGGCGGCGCAATCTCCCACTGCCGCAATTCCCGGAAAACGGCGGAGGATTGTGGGTTTGTGCGCTCCGTGGCGGGGTTGTGCTTGCTCCCTAGGAGGCCGAGCTTTCGAAGAAGTAGCAATACACAATTAGGACACTACTGCATCTTGACAACCGCAGCCACAAAAGCCTAGCGTTATTGTTGAGCAAGCTTCTCTTCTTACTCTTTCAGGTTCACGGAACTAAGTCAGCCCATCTGAAGTTTTTCCTCTTAGATTACTGCTAAGGAGGAACTGCGTCATGACACTATTGACCGGTTGGGAATCTCTCCGCGAATTTCACGCCATGCAAGAACGCATGAACCGCATGAACCGCCTTTTCCGTGAGTCGTACAGCCCCGAGGCCCCGGAAGAGGCGTTGACAACCACCACCCTCGCACCGCCAGTGGACATCTACGAAGACGAGCACAATATTGTTTTGAAGATTGAAGTCCCGGGCATCGACGAAAAAGACATTGATGTCCTCATTCAGAACAGCACCCTCATTGTCCATGGCGAGCGCAAGATCGAGAAGGAAGAAAAAGAGGAGAACTTCCGTCGCGCCGAGCGGCAATACGGAAGCTTTACCCGCTCGTTCACGCTTCCCAGCTCCGTGGATCCAGGGCAAGTGAGCGCCCACTGTGACAAGGGCGTGCTGAAGATCAGCCTCGCCAAGAGGGCCGAAGCCAAGCCCACGCAGATCAAAGTTAATGTTGGCGGCGAGAAGACGCTCGAAGCCCAAGCTTCCAGCAAGGCAGCGTAAAACCAGTAGCCAGTGACAGAAAATGGGAGGTGGCTTATACCGCCTCCCATTTGTTTGTCATCCCGAGCTAGAGGAAAACCTATGAAAAACACCAAATGTTTTGTAACTAAGAGTGAACCGTGGCGGTACTCGCGCCCCTGAATATGTGCAGCGGATTGATCGGGCTTCCATCCAGACGACAACCAACCGCGGGCTGGCATCTGGTTATGGGAAGATTCAGGGCCCCGAGGACGCAGTCAAATCCCATTTACAAGTCCCAGACAGGGCGGAATTGGTTCCTTGTAGGATATCCCTAACTGGCTTACACGGAATGACCATTCATAATGCGTATCTGCTTTAGTGAAGTACAAGTAAGTGGGAGAGTGATTCGAAGTAAGCCAAGACGCAAAGGCAGCTTTACCTGGTTCCATCCGCAGTTTGATTGATTCTTGCTTCCCATTGTTGGCTGGTTCTCGATTTGTAGATGAAGCGGGATCTCGGCTACTTCGCAAGGTTAATGTCGATTGGGCTGTTGGCCGTCAGTTCGTCCAAGAACAGCATCAGTACTCGAACTACCACCTCTACCACGCGACCAGCCGGCTCATCCTGCCCAAGCAATAATACTTCGTTCAGTCCCAAAGCGAATGCCGCTGAGCAGGCCAACGGCTCGCTGCCTCGCCGGCCTTGGAGAGGACCGGCTCCTGAATTGTGAGGCCGTCTTTGTTGATGATCCGTTCAGCCCGCTTCCACTTGGCGTAGCTCAGACAACATTCCGCGAGAGCAGCCTAGTCCACGGAACGAGTGCTTCAAGCTTGCACACAGCTTGCGCCTACTCAGCCCTCGCGTTTTAGGAATCGAGAGCGAACGCGAAATGCAGAGCAGTAGCGGCAGGCCTGAACCTCATGGAAAACGGGATTTTCTGTAACTTCAATTTTCGAATGCGCTTTTCCGAAGCAGGCCCTGGAAATGACAGAATATAGAAAGCATGGAAAGCAAGAAGTGGCTTTCCACCCTTCCCACATTCTTTGGAAATCCCTTGGGTTTCTCGCGACCTCGATTACTGGATATATCTAAAAACATCGCAAAAGAACAACTTTTGACTAAAATTTAAGACCCCTGCCGCCGTAACAGGTGTTCCGGTACACTCACACCAAACAAGTACGCTTCACCGTCTCTGCAACGATTTCTTCCGCAGCCCTATACAGCCCCACGCCAGAGAATCCGGGCGTGCGGCACTCGCCTTTGTGGTGAAGATATAGGGCGATTCTCAGCGGGGCAACGGTTCGTTTCCTTCAATCTTGAATTGCGCTTGAACGCCTTGGGCCTCTCCTGGTTGCCCGCCTCCTACAAAAACGGTATAGCTGCCCGCGCGCACGGCGCGGTTTCCGCTCTCATCCACGTCGCTCAAACGCCTGGAGTCGAGATTGAAGCTTAGGTGTTTGGTCTCGCCTGGCGCCAAGGTGACGCGTTGAAACGAGCGAAGCGACCTGATCTCTCCCGATGCCGCCGGTGCTCCGCGAAGGTATAGCTCGGCCACCTCCTGCCCGCTTCGCCGGCCTGTATTCGTCACCTCCGCCTCGACCGTCAGCGGATCGCCGGCGCGGATCGTAGAAGCGGATAACTTGAGACCTTTGAAAACAAAGCTGGTGTAGCTCAGGCCGTAGCCGAAGCCGTAGAGCGGCTTTCCGGAGAAGTAGCGGTAGGTACGGCCTCGCATCGCGTAGTCATCAAAGGGCGGCAGCTGATCGAGCGACGCGTAGAAGGTTATTGGAAGGCGTCCGCTGGGATCGTTGGCGCCGGAGAGCGTCTCGGCGATGGCCGCACCGGCCGCCTCGCCTGGATACCAGGCCTCAAGAATGGCTGCGGCATGCTCCTTGGCCCAGGGCAGGGCAAGCGCGCTGCCGTTCAACAGAACTAAAACCAGCGGCTTGCCGGTGGCGGCGACCGACTTGAGCAGATCCTGCTGCTGCTGGGGCAGATCGATCTTGGTTCGATCTCCGCCGGAAAAGCCATCCAGCTTGACCGGCATCTCTTCCCCTTCCAGACGCGGCGAGAGACCCATGAAGGCCACAACGACATCGGCCTTTTTGGCGACCGCCACCGCCTGGGCGCGCAGGAGATCCGAGGGAGGCTGCCACTCGAAATGGATTCCGGCGCCAAACTCGGGGGAGCTGTGGGTATACTCCAAGCGGAAGGCGCGCGGCTTACTATCCGCAAAGTGTACGGTAAAGGGTTGCTTTGCTTTGCACCGGCCTTCCGAGACCAGCTTGTTGTCCAGATAGACTCGGTAGCCTTCGACCGCATTCCGATTTTCACCCCGGCCGCCACAGGGCGTAACGCCCACGTTGAAGATGTAATCACCCGCTCCGGGAGCGGCAATCGTACCCGTCCAGCGGACGCTGAAACCGGTGAGAGGCATTCCGGCCATGGGCGACGCCGCATCCCAATCGAAGTCCACTTCCTTATCCAGGCGCGCGGCCACAGGCTGACCCTGCCAAGTTGGGTTGCTGAAGTACTCCCCTTGCAGCCCCTCTTTGCCGTTGGATTCAAATACTGTTCGCGGCACGGTTACAGATGCGCCGTCCACGTAGGAGGAGCCCTGGGCGAAGAGGATCTTGGCTCTGGATCCGGCAAACATCGCATCCATGCCGTCCAGCGGCAGCACGGGATGAGAAGGCACGGCGTTGTAATTGCCTTCGATGGCGGCCAGCGAGACCGCATTGGGACCAATCACGGCGATGCTATGAAGATTATTAGCCAAGGGCAGAATATGGTTGGAATTTTTGAGCAGCACCATCGATTCCCGCGCGGTCTCGAGCGAGAGCGCACGGTGCGCCGGCGAATCGTTGTCGCTCATCGTGATGTGTCCGTACGGCGAGTCTCCCTGCGGGTCCAACATTCCGAGTTCGAAGCGGGCGGTAAAGAGCCGCTTGACCGCGGTATCGATTTCGCTCTCCGTCACTAGTTTATCGTCTACCGCCTTGCGTAGCAATTTGAATTCCCCGCCGCAAGTGGTGTCCGTGCCCGCTTTCAGCGCCACGGCCGCGGCATGCTCCGCGTCGGGAGCATACTTGTGGCCCCGCCAGATGTCGGTGACTGCCCCGCAATCCGAGGTTACAAAGCCGGGGAAGCTCCAGTCCTTACGCAAGGTGGTCTGAAGCAACATCTGATTGGCACAGGCAGGCACTCCATCTACGGCGTTATAAGCGCACATCGTAGAGTCCGCCTTGCCCTCGACCAGGGTGGCGCGGAATGCAGGCAGATAAGTGTTTTCGAGATCGCGGGGGGAGGGGTTTATGTTGGCCGTATGACGCGTGGACTCAGGTCCGCTGTGTACGGCGAAATGCTTAGGAGTTGAGATCACCTTGGGGTGGGCTGGATCGCTGCCCTGGAGGCCGGTGACGAAAGCCACCCCGATGCGCGAGGTCAGGTACGGGTCCTCGCCATAAGTCTCCTGTCCTCTGCCCCAGCGGGGATCGCGAAAGATGTTGATGTTGGGCGACCAAATGGTCAACCCGAAATAGATGCGGTGATTACCGTGGGCGATCGCGTCGTAGTACTTGGCTCGGGCCTCAGTCGAAACGGCGTCGCCCACGCGATGAATGAGATCCGTATCCCAGGTGGCGGCCATGCCGATAGCCTGGGGAAAGACAGTGGCGTATCCGGAACGCGCGACCCCGTGCAGCCCCTCGTTCCACCACGTATATTCAGGAATCCCCAGCCGTGGAATCGCAGCGGCGGTCATAGGCATTTGCGAGATCTTCTCATCCAGTGTCAGTCGGCTTACCAGATCGTTGACCCTCTGGGCGACAGGCAGCGCCGGGTTTTGAAAGGGAAACTGCGCGCTGTGCGACTTACCACACGATGTCAACGCCAACATGCAGAACAAGGCCAATGCCGCCGCTAACCTGCGCATTCAGAATGCCTCCACAACAATAATTTGCCGCGAAAACAATTTACTTTAAGCGCGGGCGATAAGAAAGCGGCTTCTCAGCGGCTGTTCTGGCTCGCTTCGTCGGCCGAATAAAACTTCTCGAGATCGCTGCTGAGTTGCTTGAGAGCATCCACATTCAGGTAGATCATGTGACCGGAAGGATAGTAATTAATCTCTACGTTTGACCTCAGCTTGGCATCTAGGTTCATGTGCGACAGATCGAACTCAGTGGTAAAAAACGGAGTCGCAAGATCGAAGAGGCCATTGGCGGAGAAGACTCGAAGCTTGGGATCTTTGCGCATTGCATCGGCCAGATCGCCGGCGACATAGGGGAGTTGCTCCAGATGGCCGTCTGGCCCGCGATGCTTCCAGTCCCACGATCCGATAACGCCCGAGTTGGCGACAACATAATCATGGTCGCTGGTGTACTTGAGCTGGTGTGAGAGATAGTCTTGGAAAGCGGCGACAAATGCGCCCTTGACCGCAGTTTCGGATGGGTCATATCCGGGTGCTTCACCGGCCGCATCCACATCCGTTCCCTCGAACCTGGCGTCGTAGCGGCCGAGTATTTCGTCTTGCCCGCGCAGCAGCTCTTTACGAAAGCGCGGAGCGCTCACGCGTAGGTTTGCCTCTTTCACATATTGCGCGCTCAATCCTGTGTAGGCGCCTACCTTGGCTGCGATGGCGTCTCGCTGTTGCTGGCTGAGGTTGTCGCCCTGGGCCAGCGCATCCGCATAAGGCCCACGGGCAAAGGCCCTGACCTCCTTGAGGAACGCCTTGAGGTCGGCCGGCTTCTGCGCCAGTTTGTCGTGGTAGTAGGCGATGGCCGCAAAGGAGGGAAGATCGCCAATGAATATTTGGTCCTGTCCCGGACTGTGGATAGCATAATTCAAAATGGAGGAGACCAGGATCACCCCATTGCAGGCAATACCCGCGTTCTCCAGCGCGTCCGCCAAACCCGCGCTGCGGGTGGTTCCATACGATTCCCCAAACAAAAATTTGGGTGAGTTCCAGCGCTGGTTCACGATATAGCGCTCTATGAATCGCTCGAAAGAACGAACATCCTGATCCGTACCGGCAAAGTCCTTCTCCGTTCCCTTCTCGACAGGCCGGGAAAAACCGGTACCCATTGCGTCGATAAAAACCAGGTCGGTCTTGTCCAGCAAACTGTATTGGTTGGGCTCAACCTGATACGGCGCCGGCCCGGTCGCATGAGGGCTATCGGTTTCGACACGTACCGGCCCCACCGAACCCATGTGCAACCAAAGGGTGGCTGAGCCAGGTCCGCCATTATAAAGAAACGTGACCGGCCTGGTCTTCGCATCTTTAACGCCGTCTTCGGTGTAGGCCACGTAGAAGAAGCTTCCATTGGGCTTGCCGTCGTTGTCGCGAACCAGCAGCGTTCCCGCGGTCGCTGTATAGCTGATCGTCCGGCCGTTGAGCGTCAGGCTATGTTGGGTCGAGGAAGATTTCTCGGTAGCGGCAGCTGGCTGGTTTTCCGGATGAGCTGGCTGGTTTTCCGGATGCGAGCCCGCCGGGTTGTTCTTCGATGCATCCTGCGGAAAAGCATAGGAACGCGCGAAAACCAAAAGCAGGGCAAGAACGATGCTGGTGACGTCTCGCAAACCCTCTCCATCGCCATGAGAAGCGAAATTTAATGCTACGTCATAAGTATTTCGCATCCGACCGGAGCGCGAGCAGATTCCCTTCGGGAATGACAGAAAGAAAGACAAAGGCTGCGGTTGTTTTTCTTTCCCTGATGCCCGAAGGGAATCTGCTTTTCCTACTCGCAGTGTGTGATCACCCCGTCCCGGTCCTGCCACGAGAGACCAAAAAGGCAACCGCGAACGACTCTTACCATCCCGCTGAAGTAACCAAGCGAATTTTCCACCGGGAATTCTGTCATGCTCCCAACGGCCCATGCAATGGCCAGGCTTGTGACCTCTTTCTACTTCTCTGAAAAGCATTTAGCGCGCTAGTGCCTGCTGAATCAGGGGGCAAAGCAAAACGCCAAATTAGCGCGGTAACCTCTTTGTTTATCGATTAAGTAACCTTGAAAGATGTGCCTAATGGGGAAGGGTTTATTACCAAAACGATGTAGATATTTGCCGGATTCACGGGTAGCTTTGCTTCATCAGGGAACGGTTAGAGCCGCCCTGCAGCGAAGCTATAGAAAGTGCACGACGTTTTTTCTGTTTATCTGCGAGTTGAATTTTTCATGCCTGGTTCTGCCTTTCAAAAGTCAGAGCTTGAATTCGGTGGCCTGGGCAAACTCTTAGCACGAGCGATGGGAGTAATGTGGGCAAAGCTCTGTCAAAAGCCGGACTAGGGACGGACCGGATCGGTTCAGGATCGGAGTACGCGACTGCGTTGAATTCTTCCTCTGCCGCGTGGTATGCGGTGCAAACCCTTCATCGTCACGAACAGCGCATCTCCCGCGACTTGATCGTCAAGGGCTTTCACACCTATCTTCCTTTGCTGCGGGAGACAAGGCAGTGGACGGACCGGAAAAAGATAATCGAGGTTCCGGCGTTCAGCGGATATCTTTTTGCACGCTATGATGCCTGCTCGCGGAACCGCGTGCGCATACTGGAAACCTTCGGTGTGGTTCGCATGCTGGGGGATAATCATTCGCCTGTTGCAATCGCGGATTTTGAGATTGAATCGCTGCAGCGCACGCTCAACAGCAGCGTCGCTTGTCAGCGATGCGAATATCTCACCGCCGGCGCCTTGGTCCAGGTCAAGAGCGGTCCTCTGGTGGGAATACGCGGACGCTTGATTCGCATCAACCACGGCTTACGTCTGATCCTCTCTGTCTCCACTGTGCAGCAGGCTATTTCCGTAGAAGTCGATCTTAAAGATGTTGAACCGGCTGTGGAGGGACAAGCGCTGCGAGTTCCTCCGTCACTGTCTTGAAACACCGCTCCTTACGCTCCCCCGATTGAACTCAGGCCAAAGGCCGCTCCCCCCGGCAAACTTGATCGAAAGCGACTATGGCGACCTCAGAATTCATTTCAAAGCCTTCCAAAACCGGGTGCGCTGCCGCACTGCCCACCTTCCAGGGAGCGAAACGGCGTTCCACCACTCCGGCCGCGGTCACCGCGGCAATGATGATGGCTACCGACGTGATCGCGGTTCTTTTCGCGCTCTGCCTGGCGGCGATGTTTCGCTTCTACAGTCCGGCTACTTCGTCGATCTATGCCACGCCGCTCTGGCCGGGGCTCACGTTGCCCTCGAATCTGGGCTATCTGCTCTTCTTCATCACTAGCCTGCTCCTGGTAAGCCGCCGCGACAAGCTTTACGGCGCACTGCAAACGCAGAGCGTCTGGCACGAATTGCGGCGGACCATCCAGGCATGCTTTGCGGCGGGACTGCTTCTCTGCGGCAGCATGTATGTAATGCGCAACACCAGCATCTCGCGTGTCCTGGTAGCTTACCTGCTGGTTCTAACAACGCTGTTTCTCTGCGCTTTGCGGGTCTTTTGGCGTTACTCCCTCTATCGCAGATACGAACAAGGCTTGGATACCCGCAATGTGCTGATCATCGGGGCGAGCCCGGTGGGCAACGTGGTGCGCAAGCAGATCGCCAGAAATAGCCGTCTCGGCCGCACATTCAAAGGCTTTTTGGCGACCGAGGAAGGCTTGGTGACCAAGGAGGCTGAAGACTTCCTGGTCGGCGACTTGAGCCAGTTGGCAAGGCTTTCCAGGCGGCATTTCATCGACGAGATCATCATTGCCGACCGCTGCGGCACGCCGGCAGTGATTGAATTGATCGAAACCGCTCGCGAATTGGATGTCGAAGTTCTGGTCATCCCCGGCTTTTACGACGAGCTTACGCCCGAAGCTCCGATCGAATACCTGGGAGACTTTCCGGTAGTTGCTCTGCACCGCCGCAATGCTAAGGCGGTGGCTCACCTGTTCAAGAGAATCTGGGATTTTGCGCTTTCCACTCTTCTGCTGATCGCCCTTTTGCCCACTTTGCTGGTAATCGCGCTGCTGATCAAAATGGACTCGCCGGGACCGGTCTTCTACACCTCCGACCGTGTGGGCAAGAAGGGCCGGGTCTTTCATTGCTTGAAATTCAGGACCATGGTTGTCAATGCGGAGGAACAGAAACACTCTTTGAGCGCGCATAACGAACGGGACGGAATCTTATTCAAGATCAAGAACGACCCGCGGATAACGCCCATCGGCCGGATCTTAAGAAAGTTCAGCCTGGATGAGTTGCCACAGCTTATCAACGTGGTGCGCGGCGATATGAGCCTGGTTGGACCGCGGCCTCCTATCGCGAGCGAGGTGCAACGGTACGAAGCTGCAGCACTTCCGGCGGCTCGAGGTTCTGCCCGGCCTCACCGGTTTATGGCAGGTGCGAGCGCGGCAAGATCCCTCATTTGAACGCTATGTCAGCCTGGACCTGTCATATGTTGAAAACTGGAGTTTTTGGCTGGATTTGAAAATCCTGGTGCGGACAGCCGAGGTTGTTTTCCGGGGCACAGGATCTTGAGTTACGGCCGCGCTTGAAGCAACCAGCGCGCGTTCTATACGTCCAAATACAGAAGTGGGGAGAGGCCCATGCAAGTTGCGATGACAGCGGAAGAAACGATCCAGCACCAACCGAGCATTATCCCCCTGGAACGACGCCATGCCGACGACCTTCCTTACGAGGTCTTCCTGAATGACTACGTGATCAAAAACCGTCCAGTAATCATCGAAGACGCGGTACGCGAGTGGCCGGCTCTGCGCACCTGGACACCGGAGTTTTTCAAACAGCGATTCGGCTCCAAAGTGGTGGAAGTAACCTATGGCGTCAACCAGCCTTTGGGAGAGGTCATCGATGGAGTGCGTCTCTCAACTGCGGAGAAGCCTGGTCCGTATCTTCACAGAGTTCTCATTCATCGGGACATGCCGGAGCTGCTGCCCGATCTGACGCCGGAAAACATATACGGATTTCCCCGGCGGTTTGCCAGTCCTCTTATGCCGCCGCACTTTCGCCGGCCGGACGGATACCTTAAGCTCCTGATCGGCGGCGTTGGAGGCAAGTTCCCTCTCATGCATTACGATTCGGATAATGCCAATGCGCTGATCACCGGGATTTATGGAGACAAGGAGTTTGTGCTGTTTTCGCCGGAAGACACGCCCCTCGTCTACCCGCATGGCCAAGGCGGCAACACCTCGCAAATCGATGATCTCGACCATCCCGACCCGGCAAGGTTCCCCTTGTTCGAGACGGCGGCGCAATACCGGGGTATTCTGCGTCCGGGCGACTCGGCTTTCATCCCCTCGCATTGGTGGCACACCGCGCGCGTAGTGACCACTTCCATTTCTGTCTGCGTCAACATGCTGCACGCAGCGAATTGGGCCGGCTTCGTCTCCGAATCCTGCCGCCCACAATCGGGAAGTTGGACCAAGCGCAATGTGAAGCGCCTTTATCTGGGCTCCGCCGGAGTCGTCATGAGCATCGCCGAGCAGTCGCAAGAGAAGTTTCCCGGCACCGCTCTCTCCCGCCGTCTGGCCACCCTTTGCCCCGCTCCAAGCGGGACAACTTCGAGCAGGAGTGGGCACCATGCGTAAATCCGTACCGCTGCCTGCTCGAATTCCTCGCGCTCGCGACCATTGTCGCGAGCTTGTCTCGAACCCACAACCGCTTCAGGCGGCGAGGACCGCCGGTCCGATTGGCTGTCCTCGTCCGCGCGGAGATTCGTTATGTCTTTCCCCTCTTCTGCCTACCTTGTCAGTGATGATGCATCCCTCCTTCGTTTTCAGACCTGTTTCGATCGCAGCGCGTTTGCCTTCGCCCATCGATTCCAGTCCTTAGACCACTTCAGCTATGACGCTCTGGTGCAGCTTGCCAGGCGCGTTTCCGGCAAGCCAAACCGATGGTATGTAGAGGAGGGTGAGACCCTGCCGGAGGCGGGTTGGACCGGCGGCCAAGGAAAACACACTTTGCTCGAATGCCTGGAAAAGATTGCTTCCAACCATTCGCTGGTAATCCTCAAGCGGGTACACGAAGAGCCGGAGTACGGAGAGATTCTCAATCGTCTGGAAGACGAGTTGAGCCGGCTGACGGGCATCGATATTGCCTCGCGATATTCCGATCCGATCATGACTGTGCTGATCACCTCCCCGCTGCGCATTACTCCTTACCATATCGACGGAGAAGCGAATTTGTTGATGCAGGTGCGGGGCACAAAATCGGTATACATTTTTGATGGCGAGGATCATGAAGTGCTGCCGGTCGCGGAGTTGGAGGGGTTCTGGACGGGCGATATCAGAGCACCGAAATACAAAAAGGAGTTGCAGAGCCGCTCATGGCGCTTCGATCTCGCGCCTGGCGACGGCGTCATGAATCCCGTCATCTTTCCCCATTGGGTGCAGAACGGCCCTGAAGTCTCTATTTCGCTAAGCACGAATTTCAAACGCGTCTCCGATGACAAGGCCGACGCGTACCGCGTCAATCGGAGATTACGGAGAATCGGCTTTCACCCCATGGAGCCCGGTGAAGCGCCGTCGGTGGATCACCTGAAGGGCGCCGTCTACCGCACCGCCCGAAGGGTGAAGCGTTGTGTCGAGCACCTCTCGAAGACCGCCTGAGACAGGGCCCCAGCCTGGCAGCCGCCTGTGCACCACGAAAGACATGCCGGGCTGCATAATTCCAGGGTTTAAAGGACAGAGTGTTCATGGGCCTGCGGCCCATAGGCGCTAAGATAGGCGGAGCTAACCCCTTTATTTCGTGCGGAATCTAATTTGATTACCCCATCCGTAGCGGTTGCAATTAGTGGAATTGCCTCAGCGAAGCCTTAAGTTAGCGCTTATAGGCCTGCGGCCCACCCAAGAGGATGAAAATCGGGTTGAGGAAGGCTTGGTCGGCAACTACACCTGCCTTTGTCATCTCGACCGGAGCGCAGCGAAGTGGAGAGATCTGCGGTTTCCCACATCTGGCGCAAAGAGCGCGCCAGATGTGGGCCACCCAGGTTTTGCAGGACGATTTTCGAGAGAGCGGAGCCTTTGGGTGGAAGCCCCCCATTTATGCGGGGGGTTCACCAAAACCCCTTCTACAGAGCCTCTTTCCGCAGCCTTTTAAACCCTGACTCCCGGAAGTGACCGAATAGTCGACGGCTGATTCAAGGGCGGCTAAGAATTCCCGCGATCCTGCCTTCCAGCCGCCTCATATCTTATAGTTATTGATCCGGCCTATAAGTAATGGATCTATTCTGAGATGGAAACATCTGTAGTGTATGGAACGAGTGGATACGCGGAGTT
Source organism: uncultured Acidobacteriaceae bacterium (assembly GCA_963705665.1). Lineage (GTDB taxonomy): Bacteria > Acidobacteriota > Terriglobia > Terriglobales > Acidobacteriaceae > PALSA-350. Next base: position 45,463 of record CAVPKQ010000011.1, read on the forward strand.
TGCCGATAGAGGCGATCAATGAGCGGCGGCGGCGAGCGGTGAAACTGCGGCTGGGAGGTGCAACGGTGCGCGAGACAGCCAGGCAGTGCGAAATGGCGATCGGTACGGTGATCAAGGCGCACAAGGCTTATCTGGCAGGGGGATGGAAAGCGGTAGGGGTGAAGCGTGGGCATCGCCCGGTGGGCTCGGGCAGAAGGCTCAGCGCGGAACAGGAAGCGGAGGTGCGGCGCATCATCCGCGACCATACCCCGGACCAACTCAAGATGGCTTACGCGTTGTGGACCCGGCAGGCAGTGAGCGAATGGATTGCCGGACGCTGGCAGATCAAGCTGCAGGTTCGCACCATGGGCAAGTATCTAGCGCGCTGGGGCTTTACCCCGCAGAAACCGCTCAAGAAGGCTTTTGAACAATCCCCCGCTGCAGTGGGCAAGTGGCTCACCGAGCAATATCCAGCGATCGCCGAGCGAGCCAGAAACGAGGGTGCCGAGATCCAGTGGGGCGATGAAACCGGTCTGCGCACCAACGATGTGCGCGGCCGCGGCTACGCGTTGAAAGGGGAAACGCCGCGGGTGCGTATCAAGAGCAAGCATGAATCGCTCAGCATCATTTCCACCGTCACCAATAAGGGCCAGATGCGCTGGCGCATCTTTTCCGGGGCGCTCAATGCCCGCATCCTTATCGATTTTTTAAAACGGCTGATCCACCATGCCGGACGGAAGATTTTTCTGATCCTGGATAATCTCAGAGTCCATCACGGCAAGCTGGTCAAACAATGGCTGGCCCTCCATGGTGAGCAAATCGAAATCTTTTACCTGCCCAGTTACTCGCCGGAGTTGAACCCCGATGAGTTGCTCAATGCCGATTTGAAACGGGCCGTCACCACCAGAGCGCCCATGCGAACCAAACAGGCTCTCACCCACACCGCATCCCGGACTATGCGCAGCATCCAGAAACAACCCGCTCGCGTCCGCAAATACTTCGCTCAGAAAGATGTCGTCTATGCGGCTTGACTCCATTGCTTATAGGCCGGATCAATAGCTTAAGCACGCCGAACCATCACCATAACAATGTATTTCCATCTTGCCGCCCCTTTCGGTAACCTGACCGGGCGAGGCTCCTGGTTTCGCGCGCGCGGGCTGGGAACTCCATTTTATGGAACGAACCTCACATTCCCCGCTGGATCTGCCCGCAAGGGACAGCTCCGGCAACATTCTCAGATCGAGACGGCGCGGAGCCATGCCTGCGATCATGGCTATCATCCGCCCGCGGCTTGGGCTGCTCCTTTTTGCGCTGGCGTTGATCGTCATTAACCGCGTGGCTGGCTTGGCCTTGCCTTATGAAACCAAGAATCTCATCGATGGGGTCATAGGAAAGCTCCACATTGGCCGAATGAGCACGGAGCAGATGCATCTGCTGCATGTGGTGGTAGGCACCGTGCTGGTCGCTACCCTAGTGCAGGCTCTGACCTCCTACACCGTGACCCAGGTGTTATCCAAGGCGGCCTGGCGGTTGATCACCGATCTTCGCATTCAGGTACAGGAGCATATCGGAAGGCTGCCCGTGGCCTATTATGATGCGCATCGAACCGGCAATCTGGTCTCGCGCGTGATGTCCGATGTGGAAGGGGTCCGCAACCTGGTCGGAACCGGACTGGTCGAATTTGTCGGAGGGCTGCTGACCGCCACGCTCGCCTTTGTCCTCTTATTGCGCATTAGCGTGAGCATCACCCTGGTGGCGCTCGGTTTCATGATCATCTTCGGCTTTGTCCAGCGCAAGGTCTTCGGCATCATCCGTCCCATTGCCCGGGAACGGGGCAGCATCACGGCGGAGGTAACCGGACGGCTTACCGAGTCACTCAGCGGGGTGCGTGTAGTCAAGTCGTATCGCGCTGAAGCCCGGGAGTCCGCCGTTTTCGCCGAAGGCGTCCGGCGCCTGCTCGAAAACGTGCTCCGCGCCATTGGCAAGACATCCTTGACTACGATGGCGTCGACGACTGTCGTGGGCCTGGTCGCGGCAATCATCATGTTTCTCGGCACGCGGCAGATATTTGCCGGCACGCTTACTCTGGGGAACTACATTTATCTATCCATGCTGTTGGCGCTGATGGTCTCACCCATGGTGCAGGTGGTCTCGATCGGCACGCAGATTACCGAGGCGATCGCCGGACTTGACCGGACGCTTGAAGTTCTAAACGAGGCCAGAGAAGACGACGACCCGCGGCGCGTCATTCCTATCGATAGAGATGCGATCGTCGGCCACATCCGTTTTGACTCTGTCTCCTTCAGCTACACCAAAGGCAAGCAGGTGCTGCACGAAATCTCATTCGAGGCCTGTCCGGGAACGGTCACCGCGCTGGTCGGCTCCTCGGGCTCGGGAAAATCCACCATCATTGGACTGGTGAGCGCATTTCATACAGCGGATCAGGGTCAGGTCTTGTTGGATGGGATCGATCTCGCGACCATAGAGCTTGAGAACTATCGCAGCCGCTTGGGCGTCGTGCTTCAGGAATCCTTTCTCTTTGAAGGCACCATTGAGGAGAATATCGCCTTCGCGCGCCCGGATGCCGCCCCGGAGGATGTGCTCAGAGCCGCTCGTATCGCCCGGGTGGATGAGTTTGCCGATCGGCTACCGGATGGCTATGGCACGATTGTGGGGGAGCGCGGAATCAAGCTTTCCGGAGGGCAGCGGCAACGCGTCTCCATCGCCCGCGCCATTCTTGCCAATCCGCGCATTCTCATTCTGGATGAGGCCACGTCCAGCCTCGATTCCGAATCCGAAGCTTTGATCCAGGAAGGGCTCAATTACCTCATCGAAGGCCGAACCACCTTCGTAATTGCGCACCGCCTCTCGACTATTCGCAGCGCAGATCAGATTCTGGTCATTGAAGAGGGACGCGTGCTGGAACGGGGGAACCATGCTGCTCTATACCAGCGGCGCGGCCGCTACTACGACCTCTATACCCGGCAGCATGCTCTGGAAAGCAATCTCTTTCTTGCTCCGGGCGAGGGCGACACTATCGACGATGGGGATAGCGAGCAAGCCTCGGAAGACAGCTTTAGGATGGCCGATGCCACCAGCATTAAGCCGCTCTAGTCTGGTTAAAGCGTGGAGAAAGCCAGGTCCCAAAATCGGGACCTGGGGCACCCGCCCACCCGCGGCGAGTACAACAACACTCGATCTTTTATTGGGTAATTATTGATGACGAATCTGGGCCTTAGGTTGATTAACAATCCTTTATTGAAGCTGGTTTTCAAGACCCCATGGATCGGGATCTATCCTTCGTTCTCCGATGCACTGGCTGCTATTCCAGCGCAGGCCCGGATTGGATACAACCAGGAGAAAACGCGCGAGATTTTCATGAGTTACCCAATCGACCGCATGAGGCCGGCCGACTATCCGATCCTGCTGCATCTGCGAGAGCTTTTGCATCCCGGAAGCCGGCTGGTCGATCTGGGCGGCAACAATGGCATGGCATATTACACCGCGCAGAAGTATTTCAAGCTTCCCTCGCCGCTGGAGTGGGTGGTGTGCGATGTGCCGACCATCATCGAGGCGGCAAAGGAAGTAGCGGCCCGCGAAGGGGAGAGCAGCCGTTTTCTGCGCTTCACGACGGAGCTGAAAGACGCAGGGGCATGCGACATATTCTTCAGCAGCGGTTCGCTGCAGTTTATCGAGCCGCCGCTGCCGGAGCTGCTGCGGCAGCTACCGGAGCTGCCGCCGGCGGTGCTGATCAACCGTATCCCTGTCTGGGACCGGCAAGCCATCGCCACCATTCACGATATCGGCTTCTGCGTCGCTCCCTACCAGATATTTAACCGCCAGGAGTTCACCGGCGCCATGGAGCGGATCGGCTACCGGCTGGCCGATACTTGGATGTGCCCGGAGAGCACTTTCTCCATCCGCTTTCGTCCGCACATCCGTCTGGATGCATATCAAGGTTTTTATTTTTCGCGGATTGCTTAGGCGAACCGATATACTTCAACCAGCCGTCCATGGGCGTCAAGTTGCCATAGAGGCGGTGCGCGTCAGCCCGGAAGCGTTGTTCGATTCCCCAAAAGGCGAAGCAGCCTAAAGTGAGAAAACCGGGGATCGGCAGTTTCCGTATTTCCTGCACGGGGCAAACGCCTCCACCAGATATGAACTCGCAAGCGATTGGTTCGTTCAATTGAAGCGATTTCCTGTTTGCCCGGCGAAATTCTAGATCATGACCATTGAGCTTGAACCACCTTCACCCGCAGTGAACGAGGAAGGCGCGTCACTGCCTCGCTCCCTTGAGTCGCGCGCGCTCAAGGGCACGTATTACGTTGTCTTCTTTTATGGCGCGGCCATGGGCCTGCGTCTGCTGAGCAGCGTCGTCTTGAGCCGTCTCTTCCTGCCCCAGTACTTCGGACTCATGGCCCTGGTCACCACCGTGATCGTTGGCATGAACCTGTTTTCCCACGTGGGGCTGCAGGATAGCGTCATTCAGAGCCCGCGGGGAGACGAGCCGGTTTTTTTGAACACCGCATGGACCATTCAGGTCATTCGCGGCGTCGGATTGTTTTTAGTTTCCATTCCATTGGCTTGGCCGGTTGCAAAGTTTTATCACGAACCGCAAATCGTCGCGTTGCTGCCCGCGCTGGGCTTTAGCTGCCTGATCTCCGGTTTCAGTTCCAGCAGCCTGTTGACCCTGGCGCGGCATATGGGCGTGGGCCGGCTTTCGTCGCTTGAGCTGGTCACTCAACTCATCCAGCTTCTCGTCACCCTGGCGTGGGCGTTCGTTCAACCGACAATTTGGGCTTTGGTTGCGGGCAGGCTGGCGGCCGAATTGGCGCGAACCATCATCAGCTTCTGGATGCTGCCTGAGATGCGCCCGCGATTTGCCTGGGATCGAGCGTGCGTTCACGCCCTGGTGAAATTCGGCCGCTGGATTCTTGTGGGGACCGCTCTTACCTTCCTAGCCCTTCAGTCCGACCGGCTCATCCTCGCCAAGCTGGTCTCTTTTCAGCTGCTTGGCGTTTACGGCATCGCATTTTCCTTATCCGACATTCCCCGGCAGATCATTCTCCAGTTCTGCACGCGTATCGGTTATCCGTTTATAGCGAAATTCTCCGGCCGCCCGCGCAGCGAATACCGGGAGATCTTCTTGAAATATCGCAGGCCGGTTCTGGCTATCGGCGGTCTTTTAATTATCGGCGTTGTCTTGACGGGGGATAAATTCATTCTCCGCCTTTACACCAAGCCATACCATGGAGCCGCCTGGATGATTCCCATCCTGGCCGTCGGCCTCTGGCATACTCTGCTCTATTCGACCACCAGTCCAGCCATCTTTTCCCTGCAAAAGTCGCACTACAATGCCTTCGCTTACCTGCTCTACTGCATTGCGCTCTATGTCGCGCTTCCCCTAGGCTTCCATTTATGGGGAATGGTGGGCGCCGTTATCGCCGTGGCTCTGAGCGATGTGCCGGTGTATTTCGTGACCGCTTACAGCGCCGTCCGCGAGGGAGTGGGGACGCTGCGCCAGGACGCATGGCTGACACTTGCCTTCTTTGCCTCGCTTGCCCTGGCTTTGGCTGCCCGGGTAGCGTTGGGCTTCGGCTGGCCCTTTCCCCATCTGCCGTGAAACTAGCCCAGATTTGGTTGAAGGAGGAGCCGGGTGCCCCAGGTCCCGATTCTGGGACCTGGGATTCCACAGATCTCGATGAACACTGTCGTCGCCCCAAAACTGCTTTAAACGCCGCTTCCCTCTTTATATTCGATCAATTTCCGCCGCTCGCCTTTCCTGCGATCGCGATAGAACTGAATCTGGCCGGCAAGAATTGGGATTTGCTGCAGATGGGAGTGCAGCCCGTAGGCCAAGAGCAGAGCGGGCTTTCCCGGCGCTTTCCAGCGCGATTTCCAGGCGGAACGCAACCCCAGAAGGAGAAGCAGGCAGAACCATGCAACCAAAGGAATCGGCGTTTTGAGCAGAGCCAGCAATGCTGCGGCAAGCGAGGCTAGCCAGAAGCCGCCGCGTAGCCGGTTGCCCCGGCTCTCGGCGGCCCAGAATGGATCGGCGCTTGCTTGGAAGCGGCGGGAAACTTCAGCGTAGGCGTGGCCGGCCCGGGTGGCCCGCTTCCAGTATTGGCTCCAGCGGGTCATCTCCAGATCGTGCCCGGTCATCGCGCAGTCGATGTGCAGGATGCGATATCCGCAAGCGCGCAGACGGCGGCAAAGCTCGGGCTCCTCGCCAGCGATCAGAGCGGGATCGTATCCGCCGGCTTGCTCGAGCGCGGTGCGGCGCATCAGCACATCGCCGCCACAGAACTCGCTGTCGCCGGGCGGGTATACCCAGTCCAAGTCCAGCACGCGATTGTAAATCGAGCGCTCGGGATGAATCTCCCGGCGGTGCCCCCAGACTGCGGCAATGGAATCATCTTCAAGAAGGGCGTGCAAAGCGGCTTTGGGAAACTCCGGATCGAGCACCGTGTCCCCGTCGAGAAAGAGGACGAGACCGGCCGTAGCGCGCTGCCATCCTGCGTTCCGGCCGAGAGCGGCAGTCGGGCGCTCGGCATCGAGAGCGATGACTTCGGCGCCCCAATCGCCCGCCAGCTCCCGGCTGCCATCGGTCGAAGCGGAATCGACGTAGATGACCTCGATCTTCCCTTCCAAGCCCCGCACCTTGGCGATCGAAGCCAGACAGCGGCTGAGTCTTTGGCCTTCATTACGGCCGATCACGACGAGGGAAAAAGCGGCCTGGTTCATCTGAGGCCCAATTCCCCAGCAGGCGCCGGGTCCGTCTGGCTTCGCTCACGGTCAACCAGCGAAGCGAAGCCGCTCTCCCGCTTGCGGGGGAGAATACGGGCGGGAACGCCAACGGCAATCGAAGATGCCGGAACATCGGTGAGAACCACCGCATTGGCTCCGATCACGACATCGTCGCCGATGCGAATCGGACCCAGAATCTTAGCCCCTGCACCTATATCCACGCGATTTCCGATGACCGGCGAGCCGCTCTGGCCGGTGTGGCGCAAACCGACAGTCACACCATTGCGGACGATGCAGTCATCCCCAAAGACTGCGTCACCGCTGATGACGATACCGCCAAAGTGGTCGATGCGAAAGCGCCTTCCCAATGTGACCTCGCAGGGCAGCTCAATGCCGGTGAGAATCTCCGCGAGCGGCTTGAGAAACTTATAGAGAGCGGAAAATGGCAGCCGGAGCCAGCGGGCGCGAATGGTATAGCGCCATCTGCCGAGGCGATAGACGGGCATGATCCATAAACCCTGCCGGGAGAGCTGCCGATTGTAGGTTCGCCAATCCTCGCGAAGGTTCTCAAACATGCGCGCCGCCTTGAACTCGGAGCCCGCTGATGGAGCCTAGCGGCATTCCTTGACGAAAATGCCCTGGGGCCGAGTGCGTTGTTACGGTCTACATCAATTGTGACAATGCTCTAGGCGTTCAATTCCCGTTGTTTCGCCTTGCTCTCCACAATACCGTGCTTCTGCAACTTATAAAGGAAGGCCTTGTAATCAATGTTTAAGCGGGCCGCCGCCTGACGGCGATTCCAGCGAACCGCGTCCAAAGTCTCCAGCAGCAATTTGGATTCGGCTTCGCGGGAGGCATGGGCCAGATAATCGATTTTTGAATTGTTCCGGATGGAATTATCCGGGCAGGGTGGATTGGACGCAAAACTTGCCGTTCTGTCCCTGCCTGCCGGATCTAAAGCAGAAGCATCCATCAACTCCTGGGCGAGAAGCTCCGGGTTCTGATACACCAGCAACCGCCGCATGACATTCTCCAACTCGCGCACGTTTCCCGGCCAATGATACGCAAGCATAGCCCGGTGCAGAGGTTCGGTTATAGGTGGCGCCGTCTCGCCCTCGGGCAAATGACGCAGCAGCAAATGCGTCCCCAGGGAGAGAATTTCATGCCGTCGCTCGCGCAGGGGTGGGACGGTGATGCTGATCACGTTGAGCCGGTAATACAGATCTTCACGAAAACTACCCTGGAGGATGGCGCTGCGCAGGTCACGATGGGTTGCCGCCATAACCCGCACATTCACGCTCAGGATGCGGCTGGACCCCAGCGGTTGAACCTCGCCATCCTGCAAAACCTGCAACAGCTTGGCCTGCAGCCGTATATCCATGTCGCCGATTTCGTCGAGCAGGATGGTCCCGTTTTGCGCCAACTCAAACTTCCCCGGCTTATCCATCGTGGCTCCCGTAAAGGCTCCCTTTTCATAGCCAAAGAGCTCACTCTCGATCAGCTCGGAGGGCAGCGCGGCGCAGTTAAGCTTCAAAAATGGCTTTCCTGCGCGATCGGAATAGCTCCATAGCCGCCGCGCCATGACCTCTTTGCCGGCCCCGGTCTCCCCGTGCAGCAGCACGGGGACGCCGGAAGCTCCCACGCGGCGGAGAAAATCTTCCGTATAGACAGCGGAGCGCTTCGTCCCGCCCTGTCCGGCGGGAGCAGCAGCCCCGTTCTCGGGCAGACCGATGGGCGAGATTGGCTGGTTCAAAGATTTCTCCATCGCCTCTTGAATCAGGCGGAACGAGTTGGCTTCGGCGAGTGATTGGGGAAATGGATGGAGACTGCGATGCTGTCCAGGCAATTGCGAACCTAAGACGTCCTCAGCCGGAGCATCAAAAAGCAAAAGCGGGAGATGGGGATGCTCAAGAAGCAAGCCGGCCAGGGTGACGGAATCAAAGTGGCGGGGCGAGTCCAAAACCACGGCCGCAGGAAGGCCGGCTTTTTCGTCGAGCAAGGGCAAAGCCTCCGCCAAGCTGGGCCGGGCGACCACCTGAACCCCGATGGTATGCAAGCGTTCGACCAGCTTCACGTGTCTCTGCGGATTTTCGCTTACGAGAGCAATTTTGAACATTTTCCCTGTGATCGCGACCTCGCCTGCTCGAAATACCAGATTTCGACATCGGCTTTTGGAGCAGGCGACTGACCGGAAAAAATTACGCGGCCGGAGAAGCCGTTCCGGATTGGCTGACAGGTTACGAATCGGCCTGGCGCTCAAGCCCAATCAGCCACATATTACACGCGTTAGGGTCGTACCTAACTCCTCTTTGGGAACTTACTTGAGATCCGAAGGTGGTTACTTGAAGTCTCAACCGTGCAGGTTAATTTACTAGTTTGTAATTAATTCATATAGAAGAGCAACCAATCGGTAACACCAAAATATTAGTCTCAATTCCTATTTCTTGGGATTATTTTCCTAAACTTTTCAAGTAAGTTTCCCACCAAAACGGGTGAAGTGCAACAAAATGTTGTCAAACAAGTTTGGCCAGTGGATTGCAACTTGTGTGTTCATCCCCTGCAACTTTTGTGCTATTCGAGCCTTTATGAAAGCAGCACCCGTGCCTCTGAATCGAGACATATATCCGAATCTGAAGCTGCGGATCTACACAGCAGGAATTCGCCAAAACCGTTTGGCGAAAATGATCGGAATTGATGAGGCATATCTCAGCAAGATCATCAATGGATTCCGAGAACCGAGTGGAAATATCCGAGGGTTAATCGCAGAGATTCTAAATAGCGACCCCGATTGGCTCTTCCAGAAGCTACAAATTACTGCCGAAACACCATTTGCCGAACAACCCATGCAAAAAGGTGAGGACTAGCACCTGGTCAGCATGGAACGGAGGACTGCTTCTCCCCGCTTTGTAAAGCAAAACCTTTGATTGAAAAATTTCCTCGATTCAGTTCTATGGGACTGACGTTGGCGAAGCTTTGCTTAAAAACCGACTGTCAATTCCTCGGCTTTTTCAGGATACAGATCGACTTTTTGCCTTGTGGAGTATTGCATGCCTTATCTGGATCGTGCATCGGTAGCAGTTCTCGGCGTTCCCTTTGACAATGTCACAATGGATGAAGCCGTAGATTTGATTGAAGACAAAATCAACGAAAGCGGGTTTCATCAGGTTGCCACGGCAAACGTGGATTTTCTAATGCACGCCATTCAAGACCGGCAGTTGCAGGAAATTCTGTGCTCTTGCGACCTGGTGGTGGCCGATGGGATGCCGATTGTGTGGGCGGCCCGGATGTTGGGAACGAGGCTAAAAGAGCGCGTGTCCGGGGTGGATTTGGTGCCTCGCGTGGCCGAACTGGCAGCCCGGCGGGGATATGGAATCTATCTCTTAGGGGCTACCGAGCAGACTCCCGGCAAGCTGCCGAGACCCTCGAGCAGCGCTATCCTGGGTTACGCATCGTGGGGCGCTATTCTCCGCCCTTCGCCGCGCTCGAAGATATGGATCATGAGGAGATCCTGTTCAGAATCGAGCGGGCAAAGCCCGACATCCTGCTGGTAGCGATGGGCAATCCAAAGCAGGAGAAGTGGTTAGCCATGCATCGCGACCGCCTTGAGGTTCCGCTATGCATGGGGGTAGGCGCGACCCTTGATTTTATCGCAGGCACGGTTCCCCGGGCACCGGCATGGATGCAAAACTCCGGATTGGAGTGGCTGCATCGAGCCTGCCAGGATCCCGGACGGCTGGTTACGCGTTACTTGAACGATGCGGCCGGGCTGGCGCTCCATTTTCCTGCGCAGTTGGCGATGGGCGCCGCCCAGCCGAGAAGGCCGGTGAACTCCGCGCTGCAGGCTTACGATCTGGGCAGCGCGCTGGTGGTGGTGTTAAGCGGCGACCTGACCGCTCCGTTGCTGGATGAATTTGACCGGTTGATGCGCCGCCTGTGCGAGCAGGACCGGCACGTGATCCTGGATCTTTCGCGGACCGCATATCTCGGTCCGAATTGGCTAGCCACCTTGGTTCATTGCATGACGGCAATGAAACGGCGGAGCCAGCAGCTTTGGTTGGCGGACTTGGCTTCGCACGTGCGGCGGGTTCTGCGCAGCGCTCATTTGGAACATTGCTTCGCCATCAGCCCCAGCGTCGCGGATGCCGCCTATCGAATCGAAAAGACCGAGCGGATGGCGCCCACGGAATTAATCGCGGCGCGCAGTTTGAGCTCGGAGGCGCGCAGTATGGCGAGTGTCCAGGTGGAGATCCTGCAGGAACTCTGTGAGCGCATCGGATCGGTGGCGGAGACGGCTCAGTTCAGCTTTGGCGGGCTGCGCACGAGAAGCTCCGCGACCAGGTAACCGGCTCGCGAAAAAGCGCCCGCAGCATTTTCATAGTTGATACAGATAGCAAGGACTCATTCGACGCAGGCATTTCGTTAAGAATACCTGCACGGAGCGAAATTTAACCGGATGATAGCCAATTGTAACCGTGAAGATGATCTAAACGAGGTGTACTGCTCTCTTTTGCTACCGCTATGACACTCTATCTTTTAGTTGCGCTGGCTGCTGGCCTGATGGCGGTTACCCTGCCGGTAACCGTTGAGCTGGCGGTGCTCACCGCGGCCTATTTTCTTCCCAAACGCAAGCCCCGGCGCACTCCGCCGCCTGCGGATATTGATCTGGCGGTGATTGTGCCCGCGCACAATGAAGAGCTGCTGATCGCCCGCTCTGTTGAGAGCCTGCGGGCAGCGGCCGGCGAAAGCAGCGCCAGGGTGATCGTCGTGGCACATAATTGTTCCGATCAGACAGCGGGGCGGGCAGCCGAAGCGGGAGCAGAGGTGCTCATCTACAACGATGGGAACGCCCGGGGCAAGGGCTTTGCCTTGCGCTTCGGATTCGAGCAGGTTTTCGCCCAAGGGGCGGACGCAGCGTTGGTGGTCGATGCCGATTCGACTGTTTCGCAAAACCTGATCGACGTGGTTCGCGGCGCCCTGGGCCGGGGCAGCGACGCGGTTCAATGCCGCTATGAGATGAGCAGCTCCGGCGGCCGGGAAAGAGGTGGATTAGCCGCCCTGGCGCTGCGCGGCTTCAATCTCATCCGTCCCGCCGGCAGGAACCGGTTGGGGCTCTCGGCGGGAATCCTGGGCAACGGATTCGCCATCCGCCGAGCTGTGTTCTCTCAGATACCTTATCGGGCACTCTCGGTGGTGGAGGATTTGGAATATCACCTGCATCTTGTTCTGGCGGGCAAGCGAGTCGAGTTTCTGGATCAGGCCAAGGTTTCCGCGGAGTTGCCTGACTCCTCGGCGGGAGAGGCCACGCAGCGTTCGCGCTGGGAAGGCGGGCGGTTCGGCACGGCGCGGCAGTGGCTGTGGCCGCTAGCCAAGCAGGTGCTGCGAGGCCGGCTGCGCCTGGTTGAGCCGCTGGCGGACTTAGCCGGCCTTCCTATTGCCTACGCCGCCTTCCTGCTGCTGATTGCTCTCCTGCTTCCCTTCGAGTGGCTGCGGGTTTATGCTGCCGCTGCGCTGGCGGTCGTCGCTTTTCACGTTGTGACCGCCGCCTGGGCTGGAGACAACTTTCTGGGGGAGGTTCGCTTGTTGTTGACCGCGCCGGCCTACATTCTATGGAAGCTCCGGCTGGTTCCCAGCCTGCTCCGCGGGTCAAGCGCAGGCGCGGCGTGGGTCCGCACCGAGAGGGTTCCGGCGGCTCGCAAACCATAGAGGCTCAGGAGTACCTATGACCAATTTTGGGGTCTTTTAGTACCTGGCCATTGATGCGAATCTTGCTCCATCGCACTTCAGGTATGAAAGCATTTTGGAGATTCGTTATGAAGCAAAATTTTTGCAAAGCTTGGATGATCGTCCCAGGTCTGCTGCTGGCTTCCAGCGGGGCGCAACTCCGGGCGCAAGCGCCTCCATCGGCGCAAGCCAATCAACCGGCGGCCAATCAGCCGGCCAGCCAGCCGGAGCAGCAGGCGCAACCAACGCCCCAGTTGAAGGTTAGCCCGCTCAAGGCCCTGCAAAATTTCGAGCCGGAGGCGAATGCAGAATACGAGCTTGGCGCCGGCGATGTGATTACGTTGAACTTTCCTACCAGGCCGGAGCTTGTCGGCCAAAGGAGTGGTGGTGGGGCCGGATGGACGTATAACGCTGCCGCTCGCGGGATCTATCAAAGTTGCCGATAAGACCCGCAGCCAGGCCGCCAAGATGATCGTCGATGCCCTTTCGCCCTATTACAACAACCTTAGTGTCACCGTCGATGTCGAGAAATACGGTTCCAACCGGGTCATCGTGCTGGGCAACGTGCAGCATCCGGGAGTGCTCTACTTCGACAGCACTCCAACCCTGCTCGATGTCATTGCGCGCAGCGGATTGATGCCCAACTCCACTTCCGCCGCGCCCGGCAGCACGCCGCGCGACGGGCTTCCCGAACGCTGCGCCATCTACCGGGGAAACGATCAGGTCATCTGGATCGACCTGAAATCGCTGTTGCAGAGCGGCAACACTATGGCCGACCTGCGGCTCAAGCGCAATGACGTAGTGTTTGTACCGTCGCAGCAAGAGGTTTTCGTCTCCGTGATGGGCGCCGTGATGCACCCAGGCGCCGTGCCGCTGACCTCGCAATCCACTCTGGTTTCCGTTCTCGCGCAGTCGGGCGGGATGGCGGAAGGAGCAGGATCGAAGATCCAAATTATCCAGCCCACGACCGGCAAGACCGTTACCGTTTCCTATAAGAGTCTTTTGACGCCCAGCGGCACCAATGAAGTCCAACTCCATTCCGGGGATGTAATCGTAGTGCCCCAGAGCGGTCTTTATAAATCGACTTATGTATTGCAAAGACTCAGCCCGATTGCGGCCATAGGCTCTATCGCTGCCTTTGCCGCCATGCAATAGTGAAATCCGGCGGCTGGCAGGATCGGCGCTCGAAGGAAAGCTCGACCGGACTAGCCCTATTGTCAGCTATAGGGTCTCGAGGATTGGATCGATATGGATATTAAGCAATTCAACTACCCCGAACCGCGGCACGCATCCCTGCCTCCAGCGCAGCCGGTCCTGCCCCCACCCCCGGGATTTTCCTTCAACATCGACATTCTGCGCAGCTTGCGCATTCACGCCCTGGCCGCGACGTTGGTAACCTTACTGACGTTCATCCTGGGCTTGGCCGTGCTCATCCGCCATCACCTCGTCTATGCTGCCACCAGCGTGGTATATGTTTCTCCGACATTTCCGGCAACACTATCTGCGGATCGCGAACAGGAGTATCCCTACGAGTCCTATATCGCGGAGCAGATCAACAGCGTCACCCGCTACGACGTCATTGCCGACGCGCTGCACAAGTTGAGGCCCGGACTGGTGCAGAGACCGGGCCAAAGCGAAGAAGTGGCGGTCTCGAACCTGCAAAAGCGCCTGACGGTCAGGCGCAATGGATTGACGTACCAGATGTTCATCACCCTGGAAGGCGGCAGCCCCGATCACCTGGCGGAAATTGTGAATACAGTCACCAACAGCTATATCAGCAAGATGAAAGGAGAGGAGTTCTACGGACGGGATGAGCGTCTGGAGACGCTCAAGCAAGCGCGCGACAAGGTACAGAAAGACCTCAACACGGCATTGCAGGAACAAGCTCAGCTCAGCCAGGCCTTGGGCGTGGCGGTCATCGGCAGCGATTCCGATCAACTGGACAGTCAAGTAGCCAAGCTGCGCACCGATCTAACCACGGCGCATGAACAGCGTATCCAGGCCGAGGCCCAATTGAACTCGCTCGAGAATGGATCTTCCCCAGGCACCAGTTCGGCGCTGGATGGCGCAGCGGACGAGATCATCGCATCAGACCCCAGCCTGCTGGCGCTGCGCACTTCGATGAGCCAGAAGCGGGTTTTGCTGCTCGATCAACTGGCCGGGCTCACTGCCAACAATCCTTTGCGCAAGGCGACCGAACAGGAGCTTGCGCTAACCGAGCAAGGATTGCAGAAGCTACAGAGCAACCTCAGAGCGAAGGCGGCGGCGCGCTTGGAGCAAAAGCTGCGGACCGAAGTCCGGCGGACTTCGATGGTCGAGGCAAAGCTGACCCACGATCTCCAAGCGAACACGCATCAGGCCACCACCGCGGCCCCCAAGTTCCAGCGCGCCGATGAACTCAAGGCGCAGATCACGGATTTGCAAGCCCGCTATGCGACTTTGGACGACCGGACGCGCAATCTGGAACTGGAGAGCAGCTCTCCCGGTTCGGTGCACATGTTCTCTCCGGCGCGGACGCCGTTGGGTCCGGAACGAAGCAAGTTCAGGGAGCTAGGCATTTTCCTCATCCCATTCTCTCTAATCATGGGTCTGTCGAGCGTGGTGGTGATTGACATCCTCGATCCCCGCATCTACTCCCCGGCGGATGTGGAACAGACCCTGGGCTTTTCCCCAATCGGCTCGATCTTCGACGACCGCGATGTTACTCTGCAAGCCTATGACGAATGCTCACTGCGGCTTGCCGCGGGCATCGATCAAGCCGCCCGCAATGCGGGCGTGCGGGCGGTGGTTCTGACCGGAATTCATTCCGGAGCGGGCACCACCACGATTGTCGAGAATCTGGGCAGCACGCTGGCTAAGCTGGGGCGCAAGACACTGACCATTGACGCCTCTGGCGTGACCCCGCCCGTCGCCTTCCTGACGGTCGGCATCAACCGCCCGCCCAAAAACGAAAGCGACTCGGGAACTCACACCGATGACATCAGCTTGCAGAAGGGCTCGGTCGTAACTCAGCAAGTATCGTCGCAGATAGCGCCGCTGACCAGTTTTATGGATCAGGCCTTCAAGGACCTCACCAAGGAGTACGATTTGGTGCTGATCGATGCCACGCCTCTTCCCATCTCAGCCGAGACCGAATATCTGGCGCGATTCGCCGATGTCACCATCCTGGTTACCGAGTCGGGCAAGACCAGGAAGGCGCAGCTCAGGCGCGCCTCGCGGCTGCTGGAGAGGCTGAATGTGCGCGGCACCGCCACTATCGTGAACAAGATCGGTTTGCTGCGCGCCAGCCGGGCGGTCAAGAAGGATCTCGAGGAATTCGAAGCGCATGTGAACCGGATGAATCTCAGGTGGAGGCAGGCGCCCAATCAGGCGCCGGCGACCCCGGACTTCGACAATGCCGAACAGCCGGCGGCAAAGGAGAATGCTACCTACGCTTGACTGCGGAAAAAGGTCGAAGAGAGTGCGAAAGCCGTTCCCTCAGCGGCTAAAGCCAATCGGGATTTCAGTCAATTGCGGCACGACTGAAGTCGTGCCCTGATACAAAGCCATAGTTTTTTACGCAGCCTGTTTTGCCGGCGAGAGACCATTTTCTAGGAAGAGTTTTTCCGCGGTCTTGCCTCTTCGAAGGAGAGTGTTTTTAACCGGTTCTTGATCCCGGTCCCAAGGGGCAGGGACAGTGGCATGATAGCAGCGACAACAGATGGCAGAATCAAGTAAGAAAAACGGGCCCAGCTCTTCACCCTCAGGCGACGAACGCAGCCGGGTTTCCCGGCTGTGGCAAGAAGTGCTGGGTCTTTCCCAGGTAGGACTGGACGATAATTTCTTCGAGGCCGGCGGCACTTCCCTGCTGGCCACCGTACTGCTCACCCGCATCAATCGCGCCTTCAACTGCGAACTGCCGATTGCCGCCATCTTCGAGTCTCCCACCGTGCGCGCCATGGCGGATCGCCTGAGCGGAAGAGCAGCTACGCCTGCGCCGCAACCAGTTAATCCCATGCCTTCCGGATCGATGGATAGGGACGTCGCCATCATCGCCATGACGGGCCGTTTTCCCGGAGCTGAGAGCGTCGAGGATTTCTGGAGCAATCTGGCCGCCGGCGTCGAATCCATCACATTCTTCGATCACCAGACGCTTGAAGCGCAGGATCAGGCCGCCCGCGAGCGGGCCGTGGGCTACGTAGCGGCGCGGCCCATTCTGAAGAGCCCCGAAATGTTCGACGCCGCCTTCTTTGGGGTATATCCCAAGGAAGCCGAGCAGATGGACCCGCAGCATCGCGTGTTCCTGGAATGCGCCTGGGAAGTCTTGGAACGGGCGGGGTACGATCCCGGCCACATCCGCGATGCGGTCGGCGTCTTTGCCGGCTGCAGCATGAACACTTACTTCATGCAGAATCTGGTCTCCGGCCGCAGGTATCTGGAAGAGTTTACCGGCGCCTACCAAGTCGGCTCCTATGTAACCATGCTGGGGAACGACAAGGATTTCCTGGCGACGCGCGTCTCCTACAAGCTCAACCTGCGCGGACCAAGCATCACCGTACAATCGGCCTGCTCTACATCGTTGGTGGCGGTTTGCCAGGCCTGCCAGAGCTTGTTGGCCGAAGAATGCGAGATGGCTCTAGCCGGAGCTGTTTCCATTACCTTTCCTCAGCGGCGCGGCTATCTTCCTCAAGAAGGCGGCTTGGCTTCGCTTGACGGGCACTGCCGCCCCTTCGATCACCGGGCCAATGGAACCGTCTTCGGACACGGCGCCGCCGTGCTGCTGCTCAAACGGTTGGATAAGGCGATCGAGGATGGCGATCAGATCCTGGCGGTCATCCGCGGATGCGCGGTTAATAACGACGGCTCGGCCAAAGTTGGCTATACCGCGCCCGGCGTCGAAGGCCAGGCCCAGGTCATCTTGAGGGCACAGAAGATGGCAGGGGTTCCCGCCGAGTCGATCACCTATGTTGAGGCCCACGGGACGGGCACGCCGCTGGGCGATCCGATAGAAATCGCCGCCTTGACCAAAGCCTTTCGCGCTTCCACCTCGGCCGCCGGGTTTTGCTCTTTGGGCGCCGCCAAAGCGAATGTCGGTCACTTGGATGTAGCTTCCGGCGCAGTCGGCCTGGTCAAGACAGTGCTGCAGATGGAGCACCGCTCGATCCCCAAGCTGCTGCACTTTGAGCAGCCCAACCCTCGCCTCGATCTCGCCGGCAGCCCGTTTTTTTTCGACCGGGAGCAGCGACCCTGGACCGCTAATGGCTTTCCTTTACGGGCCGGCGTGAGTGCGTTCGGCGTGGGCGGAACCAACGCGCACGTCATCCTGGAGGAGCCGCCCCAGTTGCGGGCCTCGGGGCAGGGACGCCCATACCAGTTACTCACTTGGTCGGCAAAAAGCGAGTCTGCTGCGCAGAGCATTGCCGGACGGTTGGCAGGCTTCTTCACGCAAAAGCCGGATTTGAACCTGGCGGATGCGGCCTATACCCTGCAGGTCAGCCGCAGCCGGCATAAGCATCGCCGCGCGCTCGTGGCAGGCACGGTCGGCGAGGCGAGTGAAGTTTTAGCCGCGGAATCCAGGGAGAGCATCTTCCGCGAAGACCATCCCTTCGACCAGCCCAGCATCGTCTTCTGCTTTCCCGGCCAAGGCATCCAATCCCTCGGCATGGGCTATAGGCTTTACCAGAGCGAGCGCGTCTTCCGGAATTCCCTGGAGCGTTGCGATGAGGGCTTGCGGCCGCAACTTGGGGAGAGCCTGATCAAGCTGCTCTATGGCCAGGCAAAAACTACGGCCAATGAAGAGCGCCTTAGCCAAACCATCTTCGCCCAGCCAGCAATTTTTGCCATCGAATACGCTTTGGCGCAGCTGTGGCTTTCCTGGGGAATCAGACCGGCGGCCATGGTTGGACACAGTATCGGCGAGTTCGTTGCGGCCTGCCTGTCCGGCGTTTTTTCACTCGATGACGCATTGCGGCTGATCGCGGCACGGGGCCAGCTGATGCAGGAACTGCCCCCAGGGTCAATGCTGGCGGTGCGTTCCCCCGGTGAAACGGTAGCCCGGCTCATGGGGAGCGCACTCGATCTGGCAGCGGTCAATAGTCCATTGCTCTCGGTAGTCTCGGGAAGCGAGGACGAAATTCAAGCCTTCAGCGAGCGGCTGAACCGGGAACAGATCCAGAATCGGAAGCTGCGCACTTCGCATGCTTTTCACAGCCGCATGGTGCAACCGGCGCTCGAGCCTTTTGCCCAACACCTCCGAGCGGTTAGTTTCGGGCAACCGTCGATTCCCTGGGTTTCGACGCTTACCGGAGGCTGGATTACGGAGCGGGATCAGGTCCAGCCCGACTATTGGACCCGGCAACTACGCCACACTGTCCGCTTTGCGGAGGCGGTCCGTGAGCTTGTCCGGGAACCGCAGCGGATTCTGCTGGAAGTCGGACCAGGGGAAACTACGGCGCAGATGATGCGCCAGACAGTGCTGGCAGCGGACATTCCCAGCAAACCCGCAAAGGCGCCTATCGTCATCTCCAGTCTGGCTGGGAGGCGAGATCTTCCCCATGACGAGGAAAAGGCGATTCTCTCTGCGCTGGGGCAGCTCTGGACAGCCGGCGCCGAGCCCGATTGGCAGGCATTTCACGCCGGATACTCGCGCCGGCGTGTCCTGCTGCCGACCTATCCTTTTGAACGCAAGCGCTATTGGGTGGAGCCGCCCCCAACGCACAAGACCGAAGAAGCGGGAATGAGCGAAAGGGCAGCCGGTCCTGAATCCACCGGCCTATCCAGCGCCATCTCCGGAGTGGCCGGACCCTCCTCCCAGCCGGATGGTGAGGGCGCCTTTCCAATTGAAATCAGTGCCGAGGTTGAAAGCAATGCCGAGGAACCGAAGATGAACGTGGCCGACCCATCTCCCATCGCTTCCGAAAGCGGGGCAAGACTTGAGGAACTTAAGGCTTTTGTCGCCGAGCTCTCGGGGGCTGATCTCTCGGAAGCGGATGGAGACGCTTCTTTCCTCGAATTAGGCTTCGATTCCCTGTTTCTCACCCAGTTGACGCAGGCTATTCAAAGCAAGTACCGTGTCAAGCTGACCTTCCGCCAGATCATGGAGAACTATCCCACTTTGGGTGCGCTGGCTTCGCATTTGGAAGCCGTGGCGCCGCACACGCCTTCTGCGGCAGCGGCTGTAACTCCGCCCGCTCCGGCGCTGCTCCAGGGGCTCCCCGCCGGCAATTCTTCGGCTGCGCAGACTGCTGTTCCCTTGCCTGCTTCTTCCCGCCCCGGACTCGCGGATTCTCAGAAAACCCCGGGATCGTATGAGGCGCTCTTCGCCAGCCAGATGCAGATGATGAGCAGCCTTTTTGCCCAGCAGCTCGAGCTGCTTCGCGGACAGCAGAATGGGGGAACGGCCATCGCGGCCACAGTTACTCCTTCAGCGATCCCAACCCCAGCCGCTGCTTCGCCCCAGCCCCAGCCCGAGCGGCTCGCGCAACCTGTTTCTGGAGCGCGCCCCGGCGAGCCGGCCAAGCCAGCCTTTGTCCCTTTCAAGCCCTTGCAGCGGGGTAGCCCGGGCGGCTTGAATCCGCTACAGGAAAGGTATCTGGCCGACTTCATCCGGGGATATAACGGGCGCACTCCGGCTTCCAAGGCATACACCCAGAAGCACCGCCCCGCCTTCGCCGATGGCCGGGTGGTCTCCGGCTTCAACGCTCAAATCAAGGAGCTCATCTATCCCCTGGTGGTCGACCGCGCATCGGGCGCCTACCTCTGGGATAAGGATGGCAATCGCTATATCGACATTCTGAACGGCTTTGGCGCCATCCTCTACGGACACTCCCCGGAATTCATTGTCGAAGCGGTGCGCAGGCAACTGGAAATCGGCTTTCCCATAGGACCGCAAACCGAGTTGGCCGGGGAGTGCGCCGAGCTGATCCGCGAGCTTACCGGCATGGAGCGCGTCACTTTCTCCAACACCGGCTCGGAAGCGGTGATGGGAGCCATGCGTCTCGCCCGTACCGTAACCGGCCGCAACTTGATCGTCGTCTTCTCCGGCGACTACCACGGCAGCTTCGACGAAGTCCTAGTCAAGGCAGTGGGCAATCACCGCTCCATGCCGGTGGCTCCTGGCATTCCGCGGGAGAGTGTGGCGAATATGCTGGTGCTCGAATACGGCGCGCCGGAAAGCCTGGAGATCATCCGCCAACGGTCGGATGAAATCGCGGCCGTTCTGGTTGAGCCGGTGCAGAGCCGCCATCCCGAGTTGCAGCCGGTGGAATTCCTGCGCGAACTCCGCCGCATCACGGAGCAGAGCGGCAGCGCGCTGATTTTCGACGAAGTGGTTACCGGATTCCGCACCCACCCGGGCGGCATGCAAGCGCTCTTTGGCATCCGCGCCGATCTCGCCACCTACGGCAAGGTGGTCGCCGGCGGACTGCCCATCGGAGTGCTGGCCGGCAGCTCGACATATATGGATGCGCTCGACGGAGGCCAATGGCAGTTCGGCGACGATTCTTTCCCCGAGGTCGGAGTCACGTTCTATGCCGGAACGTTCATGCGCCACCCCCTGGCGATGGCCGCGGTGAAGGCCAGTTTGGAGCACCTGAAGAGTGGCGGACCCACCATGCAGCAGACCCTCGCCGGACGAACATCCTCCCTGGTTGCCGACATCCGTTCCATGTTCCTGGAGTTTTCCTATAACTCCCCAATCGAAACCTTCTCTTCGTGGTTCTTCTTCGGGGTTGCCGGCGAGCCGCGCCTGGCGCGCCTTCTTCATTTCAATCTGCGCCATAAGGGCGTGCATGTCCAGGAGGGCTTCCCTTGCTTCCTGACGACCGCGCATAGCGATGCCGATCTGGATTTTGTGCGCGAGGCCTTTCACCGGAGCCTGCGCGAGATGCACGCCGGCCAGGCGCTAGGCGCAGCCCATCCGGCGCAGCCGGACTTAGGCGGGTTAAGCGACTTAAGCGAATTAAGCGAATTAAGTGAAAGACCCGAAAGGCCCGCTGATGCGGCCGCGGATGAAGCGCAACTGGCGGGCGGCGCAGCCGGAACTACCCCAGAAGTGGATCTGGAGCCGGTAGCCCGCGAGATTCCGATTACCGAACCTCAGCGGGAGATCCTCTTCGGCACGCAGCTCGGCGACGAGGCCAATTGCGCATTCAACGAATCCACCTCGCTGGTTCTCGATGGGAACCTCGATGAGGAGGCTCTTCTCAACAGCTTGGACAAGCTGGTCGCCCGCCACGAGGCTCTACGCTCGACCGTGGACGAGGATGGCGAGCTCATTCATATCGCCGCCCAGCTTGCTCTTCCCCTGGAGCGTGACGACCTAAGTGAACTCCCGGCCGAGGCGCGCGAACGGCAACTGCACGCGATCCTCGAGAAGGAAGCTTCCACTCCCTTCGAATTGCATTCCGGTCCTCTATTCCGCGTTCGCCTCCTACGGCTTGAGGCCGGCAAACACCTTCTTGTCTTCACCGCGCACCACATCGTTTTCGACGGTTGGTCGACCAACGTTCTCTATGGGGAATTGAGCACGCTTTACAATGGCGAAGTCACCGGCACACCGGCAACCCTGCCGCCGCCGCTCAGCTTCCATCAGTACGCTATCGAGCAAAGCCGGCGGCCGGGAACGGCGGAGCGCGCCCGAGTCGAGTCGTATTGGCTGGAGCAGTTCAAGGAAATCCCGCCGCCGCTTGAACTTCCTATCGATGGCGCCCGGCCCGCTCTGCGGACCAATGCCGGCGCGACCAAGCGTTATATTTTCCCGGCCGAACTTTTGAAATCCGTTCGCAAAGCCGGCGCCCGGCAGGGCAGCACCCTATTCGCGACTTTGCTCTCCGCCTATTGCCTGCTGATTCATCGTCTATGCCAACAGGCCGATGTCGTGGTCGGCATCCCCATGGCAGGCCAGTCGCTGCTCAAGAACGGATCGACGTTGGTGGGACATTGCGTCAATTTCCTGCCCATCCGCAGCCGCTACTCGTCCGACCAGCCGCTGGCGGAGTTTCTCAAGCAGACTCGCAAGACGCTGCTGGACGCGCAGGATCACCAGGACTACACCTATGGGACGCTGTTGCGCCAACTCAAAATAGCCAGCGACCCCTCGCGGTTGCAGTTGGTCGAGGTGCAGTTCAATCTCGAGCAGGTGGGCTCGGGACTCAAATTCGAGGGCCTGGCCGCGGATCTGAGCGCCAATCCCAAGACCAG
Source organism: uncultured Acidobacteriaceae bacterium (assembly GCA_963705665.1). Classification (GTDB taxonomy): domain Bacteria; phylum Acidobacteriota; class Terriglobia; order Terriglobales; family Acidobacteriaceae; genus PALSA-350. The sequence goes on from CAVPKQ010000011.1 coordinate 68,089, forward strand.
CGTGAACATGGACTTGTTCTTCAACTTCGTCGATCGCGGAGGCGAGCTGTGGCTGGATTGCGACTACAACACGGATCTCTTTGAAGCCGCTACCATCGACCGCTGGTTTGCCCATGTGCAGGCTATTCTTCATGCCTTGGTCGACGATATCGAGCAGCCGGCAGCTAACGTTTCCTTGCTTTCCGCGGAGCAGAGGGACACCATCCTCAACGGATGGAACCGGACCGCCGCGGATTATCCCTACGATAGCTCGATCTATCGGATTTTTGAGCAACAAGCTAAGCTCACGCCGGATGCGATTGCCGTAGCTGGCGAACAGCCTTTGTCTTATGCGGAACTGAACGAAAGGGCAAACCAGTTAGCTCACTTCCTGGAAAGCTCGGGGGTCCTGCCAGGCGGCCGGGTGGCGTTGTGCCTGGAGCGTTCGCTGGAGGCAATCGTCAGCGTGCTGGGGATACTCAAGGCTGGCGCCGCTTACGTCCCGATCGACCCCACCTATCCACCTTCCCGCATCACTTATCTGATCGAGGATTCGCAGGCGCAGGCGTTGCTTTCATCGCGCTTGATTGTCGCCAATCTGCCCAGCCTGTCTACAAACGTGATCTGCCTGGATGCGGACTGGCCCGCCATCGCGCTCAAAGAGGCTGGGAATTTGGAGATAGAGAGAGGGCCGGAGGATCTGGCGTACGTGATGTATACCTCAGGCTCGACGGGAAATCCAAAGGGCGTTCTGGTGCCGCAGCGGGCAGTGCTGCGCCTGGTGAAGAATAATGAGTTTGCCAGTTTCGTGCCCGAGGAAGTCTTCCTGCAGTTGGCGCCGCTCTCCTTTGACGCCTCCACCTTTGAGATTTGGGGTGCGCTGCTCAATGGCGCGCGTCTTGTCTTGGGACCGCAAGGGAGGCTGGCGCCGGAGGAAATCGGACGGCTGATCGCCTCCCAAGGTGTGACCACGCTGTGGCTCACCGCGGCTCTCTTCCACATGATGGTGACCGAGCACTTGGAAGCTTTGCGTCCGCTCAAGCAATTGTTGGCCGGCGGCGATGTGCTCTCTCTCAACCATGTGCGCCGCGTGGTGACCGCACTGCCCGCTCTGCGGCTGATCAATGGCTATGGCCCGACTGAGAACACTACCTTTACCTGCTGCCATCGAATCACTTTGGAGAGTCTGGCCTCAGGCACTGTTCCTATCGGCCGGCCCATCGCCAATACCCGCGTCTACCTGCTCGACGCCATGAAAAAACCGGTGCCCCCAGGGGTCTCTGGAGAGCTATATGCCGCCGGTGACGGCTTGGCGCTCGGCTATCTCAACGCGCCCGAGCAGACGGCGGAGAAGTTCCTGGAACACACCTTCGAGAACGGACGGACGGAGCGGCTCTACCGCACCGGCGACCTGGCCCGCTACCGTGCGGATGGAACCATAGAGTTTCTCGGGCGGGCCGACACCCAGGTCAAGATCCGCGGTTACCGCATTGAGCTGGGAGAAATTGAGCACGCCTTGGAGAGCTCGCCCTGGGTCCGCTCCGCCGTAGCCGCAGTGCGGACCGACTGGGTCACGGCGCAGGATGCTCCCGGAGACAAGCGCCTGGCAGCCTATGTGGTTCCAAACCGTGCCGGCGATCCGGTGAAACTGCTCCAGGAATTGCGCAAGCACCTGGAGGAGCGGCTTCCTCAATACATGCAGCCGGCGGCGATCATGCTGCTGGACAGCCTGCCGCGTACGCTCAACGGCAAGGTGGACCGGCGCGCCCTCCCGGCACCGCAGCCGGAACAGATGATGCGGCAAAAGGCAATGGTGTATCCTCGCAATGCAAAGGAGGAGACACTCGCGGGGATTTGGGCCACGGTGCTGGGTGTCAAGGAGGTTGGAGTGGACGAAAGCATTTTCGAGCTGGGCGGCGACTCCCTGCTGATCTTCCGTATCACCACCCTTGCCAACCAAGCCGGCCTCGGGCTGACGGCCCGTCATATCTTCCAATCGAGAACCATCGCTGCCATTTGTGCACAGCTTGACGATCAGGACGCCGCAAAAACGGCCTCCGGGATCAAGGCTGTGCCCAGGACACGCTATCGCCGTCCGCAAACGACGCTGCAATGAAGAGGCTCGAGAGCGGCAATCATGGGCGTTGGAGAAACCACGATCTTACCGACTGAACGAGCTATGGGCCTGGAACTCGTGACAAATATCGTCGACACCGGCGCAGCGGATACTGAACTGGGCCAGGTGTGTGTATTCCCGGCCAGCCAGGAGCAGAGCCGGTACTGGATCCTCGATCGGCTGGATCCCGCATCAACCGCCTCCAATATGGCAATTGCCTTTCGCCTGGAGGGCACGGTAGAGGACACGCTGGTAGAGCAGAGCATTCGTGAATTGACCCTCCGTCACGAGGCGCTGCGCACGACCTTCCGCATGGTCGATGGCGAGTTGTCGCAAATTATCCCGGAAGAGGCTCGCTACGCCCTGTCCATCTCCGATTTACAGTCGTTAAGTCCCGCCGAGGCCAGGGACCGGGCGGAAGAGATCATTCACGAGCACGGCAAAGTACGCATCGATCTGGCCAGCGGCCCGGTCTTCTTCGTTCATCTGATCCACGTCACAAGCGGGGAGCATTTCCTGGCCTTTACCATCCACCACATCGCTTGTGACGGATGGTCGAACGGAGTTCTGGTACGCGACTTTGCCGCGATCTATGAGGCTTTGAGCGAGCACCGCGAGGCCGCCCTGCCTGTGCTTCCCTTCCAGTTTGCCGACTTCACCGTGTGGCAGCAGGAGTGGCTTGAAAGCAGTGAGGCAACTGCCGCCCTGGCTTTCTGGCAGGAGCATATCCAGCGCGAATTACCAGCCGTCGATCTGCCTACGGACCATCCCCGCTCGGCGAGCATGAGCGGTCCGGGAGAGATCGAGTCCTTACTTCTGCCGCCCGAGCTCAATGCCAAGCTGAAGGCCTACTGCAGGCGCAACGACGCCACCATGCACCAGGTGCTGCTGGCAGCCTTTGAAGGCCTGATCTCGCGCTACACCGGCCAAACGGAGTTCCTTCTCGGCTCGACCATCGCCAACCGGACCCAGCCCGGGATGGAACATGTGGTCGGACGCTTCGCCAATCCGCAGGTCATTCTGGCGGATGTACAGGGAGACCCTCCCTACCGGGAGCTGGTCAGGCGGGTATCGGATTGGAGCGCCAAAAGCTACGCCCATCAGGATCTACCTTTTTCCCGTTTGATGGAGGCATTTCAGCTCGACCAGTCAGGCGCCACATCGCAGTTTCTCCAGGTCTATTTCGTCTATCAAAAAGCTTTCATGCAGCCGCAAGAGGCTGGAGATCTCAAGATCGTTCCCCGGCCTTCGGTCAGCGGCGGAGTTAATTTCGATCTGCTGGTGAGTGTTGTGGAGCGCGCGGAAGGTCCGCGGCTGCAGATCGAATACAACACGGCGCTCTTTGAAAAGCAGCGAATCCGGCGGCTACTGGAGATGTATGCCCGGACTCTTGAGGCGGTGATGGACGCCGACAGCCTCAAAGTTTCGGAATTCCCCTTGCTCGCGCCCTGGGAGCGAAGCGCGATCGAGTTCTCCGGTCTCAGCCCGCTGCCGGTGGAATCGGGCGCGCACTCGATCTCGTCCTGGGTGAACCAATGGGCCGCCGCCTATGGCGACGATACCGCGATCATTGCCGGGAGCCGCCGAGTGAGCTGGCGGTCGATGCAAGCCAGGAGCCGGGAATTTGTCCGGGGTCTCAAAAAATTGGGATTGAAGGCGGGGCAGACGGTCGCCCTGCGTATGGAGTCAACAGCCGATACCGCTGCGGCGGCGCTGGCGGTGCTGCGCATGGGCGGCGTGGTGCTGCCCATCCCACAAACAACCTCGGTAGACGAGTGGAACCTCGTCCTGCTCGATCTTCAGCCGGCGCTCTCTCTGGGAAAACAAGCCTTTGTGGAGAATTTCTCGACGCTCACCAGCTTCGAGCAACTGAGCAAGGCAGCCGAGGGGATAGCGGATGTGCCGGATCAAGAACCATCCTCTCCATCGGCCGGGCAGCCCGCCTGGCTCAACGTCCAGGCAGATACCACCGGCCACTACCGGGTAACAGCCGTCTCCCATCAAGCGACTTTGCAATCGATGTTGGGCGCGGCTGGGGCGCTGGATATGCGTCAAGGCGATACGGTGGTGGTTTGGCCGGCTCACGGCTCCGCCCAAGCCTGGACCGATCTTTTGCTTCCCCTGATTGCGGGCGCTTTGACCGTGCACCCAAACGGCGCTTCCGGCCAGCAATTGCAAACCTTGCTCAATGCGGAACAGGCCGCCTTTGCCTTCGCCACACCAAGTGAATTTGCCGCCTTGGCGGCCGGGGGATGGAGGGGGGACCGCCGCTTGCATCTGGTCTTCCGCGGAGTGGGCACGGCGGCCGCGAACGTGAACAGGCTGGCGAAATTCCCCGGCAAAATGGATGTGCTTCACTTCTCGCCCTTTACTGCGGGTCCTTTCGCGGTCGCTTCTTTGCGGGCGTCCACGGACCCCGCGCGGGCCGGCTTTGATAACCGCTTGCTGGCGCTAGCCGGCCAGCAACTGATGGTTCTTGACCCATCCGGCTTTGCTGCGCCTTTCGGAGTGACCGGAGATCTGGCGGTACGGCAAAACTCGCATACCGGCGCGGGTATCCGCACCGGGTATCATGCACGCTTTTCTCCGGAGCGCGGCATTGAGCTCATCGACCGGGCCAATCGCATGGTGCGGCTCCACGGCTACCGCTTGCGATTAAGCGATCTGGAGAGCATTCTCTATCAAATCCCGGAGATTGAGACAGCGGAGGCAACTCTGCTCAGAGGCGCGGGCAGCCATCTGCGTCCGACCGCATACATCACCGGCCAAGCCGGACAGTTGCCCTCCGCCCAAGCCGCAAGCAGGCTGCTGAAGAGGCTGGGGCCGGGGCATCTCTCCTCCGCGGAAATCATCGCCGTGGGTTCAATTCCGCGGCGGATTGACGGCTCGGCGAACTACTCCGCTCTTCCCCGCTCGAACGCTGCACGCTCTTTACCGGGTACTTCGGTAACCGAGGTTGTTCCTCCGCGAGACGAGATCGAGGCCAAGCTGGTCAAGATTTGGGAAGAGACTCTGGGGATCCGCGGCATTGGTATCCGGCAGAGTTTCTTTTCTCTGGGCGGATACTCGCTCATGATTGTGCGGCTCTTCGCGCGCATCAACAAGGCCATGGGCGCCTCATTACCCATCACTACCATTTTCAACGCTCCTACCATCGAGCAGCTTGCCGGAGTCCTGCGCGGGAACATCGCTTACTCTCCGCTGGTGCCGGTGCAGCCTCGCGGAAGCAAACCGCCGTTGTTCATGATCCACTCCTACCTTGTCTATGAGGGCTTGCGCAGCGTGCTCAGCGAAGATCGTCCTTTTTACGGGCTGCGCGAATTGGACCGGGACGAGCAAATGACCATCGAGAGCCGCGCCGCCTCATACGTAGGAGAGATCCGGTCGGTTCAACCTAAGGGGCCCTATTATATCGGCGGATGGTGCGCGGCCGGTCCACTGGCCGTAGAAACCGCCCGCCAGCTCAGCGAAGCCGGTGAGAGCGTGGAGATGGTCATACTCTTCGACTCATGGCGCCCGGGATACGCCGCTGAGCTGGCCGCTCTTCTAGAAAAGGACCCCAATATGACGAAGAAGGCCGTGCTCCGGCGCAAGTACCGCTTCCATCAGAAGAGCCTGGAGCGGCTCTCAACTCCGGAAAAGATCCTGTACTTCTGGGGCAGAGGGGTGGGCAAGCTCCGCTCCATGCGCAGCAAATTGTTCCTGAATCACTGGAGCACGGCTCAGCGATTGTTCAACTGGTTCGGCATGCCGCTCCCGCCTTTCATGCACAATGTCAGCCGCAGCACGCTGGATGCGATCAAAGAATACAAGGGGCGGCCCTTCCCCGGACGCATCACCTTGATTCGCGCCGCGCAAGCACCCTATTTTCCTCAAGCGGATCCTGCCTGCGGCTGGAATACGCTGGCATTGCAGGGAGTCGACGTCCGCTTCACTCCCGGCGACCATGAGACCATGTTTCTGGAGCCTAACCTGAGCGCGCTTGGCGAAATTCTTACCAATTGCTTTGAAAAGGCCGCGGAGCCCGGGCCTGAACCACAGCGAGACCATGCTTCCGAATTCGTCAATTGGCTAAGCGGAAATTGAATGCGGAGTCGAGACTTTCCCGGAGCGTTCATCGGCCTGCGACCCACCTAAAGGGATGAAAATAGGGGTTGAAGAAGGCTTGGTTGGCAATTACACCTAACTTTGTCATCTCGACCGGAGCGCAGCGGAGTAGAGAGATGACAAAGTTTATGGCAGCGGCTAAAGACTGACGGCCAGCGAAGGATGGAGAAAGCAACCGCAGTTCTCTCCACTCCGCTTCGGTCTGTCGAAAATCATCCTGGGGGGCCTGAGATCCGCTGGAAGTATGGATCCGAAACCACCACGAATCGAGGGTGCCCCATATCTGGCGCGCCCTTTGCGCCAGATGTGGGGCACCGCAGATCTCTCCACTACGCTTCGCTCCGGTCGAGATGACAAAGGAGGGTGTAATTGCCAACCGAGCCTTCTTCAACCCGATTTTCATCCCCTTGGGTGGGCCGCAGGCCCATGAACGCTCCGGTCGAGATGACAAATTTAATAGCGTGCACCAAACAAGTGCAGCCCCTCCGAGCATGAATGCGGGGCTTCCAGCAGGCAATTTGCTTTTTCACTGAGAGACTGAGAGAAGGATGCGGTTTGCTTGTCTGTTTGTATGAAGACCGGCGGGAACAGTTGCCGGGGCTGAAACTCGCCATCCTCAGCCTCTGGAGCTATAACTCCGCCTGGCCTATCCGTTTACGGTTTCCCGGAGCAAGCAGCGAATTCCGATCCTGGCTTAAGCGCTTTCCCAATCTCAGCCTTATCGACGAGAAGATCGCCGGAGCAGGCAGCTATAACGTAAAACCATCCGTTCTCCTGGATGGATTACGCAACAGTGAGGAGTGCCTATGGCTGGATACGGACGTGATCGTCAACGCCGGCTTAGGCCTGGTTCAAGACGATTCGCCGGATGCCATCACCGTCGCTCAAGACCCCTGGGAATATGCCTCCGGGTCGACCCATCGCTGCCGCAGCTGGGGCCTGGAGCCGGGCCGCGACCTGAGCGGCCCTCTGAATACCGCTGTAGTCAGGGTATCGAGCCGGCACCGCGAACTGCTTTCGGCCTGGCGGGACATCCTTGCGGACGAAGATTATCTGCAAGAGCAAAGCAAGCCTGCGAAGGAGCGAAACCAGCATCTTCTGGGGGACCAGGACGCCCTTAGCGCACTGCTCGCTTCCACCAGGTTTCAAAACATCGCTGTCCATGTGTTGCGCCATTCGAGCGAAATCCTGCAACACCACGGAGCAGGGGCTTATGGCTTGAGGCATCGATGGCAAAATTTGCGAGCCGATCTTCCCCCACTGATCCATGCTATGGGGACGGTAAAGCCGTGGAAGGCGCCGGATCATCCCAGTCTCGTCTCCCAGCCGCGCGACTATTATGAACGGATGTACCTTGAGCTTTCTCCTTATGTACACGTCGCCCGCCAATACCAGGCCGCGCTCGAGGAGGAGACGGGATGGATGGATGTACAGACTATAGCTGGAAAACTGGATTCCTGGATGGCCCTCGGCCATCCCTGTTTGAAGGGGGCATTGCAGGCAACCGTACACCGCGCCTTTGCGCGTTTGCATTAATTGGTTTCCAACCCTGTCAGAACGGGTGTGGATATCGACAAAAAGACCCAGGTTATAGCGTTTTCACAATTGCTGTGTCCTGGTGAGAGTTGGCTATGTGCAGGCGTTCTTTGATGGAACGCCTGCGTGGAGTGTTGTTTCTTGGGATACACCGATTGTGAGAACGCTATAGCTTCGCGAACCTGGGACACCCGTCTTCGTAGCTCCGATGAGAAATGTTGACTATGCCCACAGAGGCGAAAGGATATTGATGGCTGTGAATGCAAATGATCCGGGCCAAGCCGGCGCCGCGGCACAGCGGCGGATTTTCATGGTCATTTCGCCGCGCTCGCTGGCATATGCAAGCTATGCTCTGGAGAGTCTTCTGCGCAATTCGCTGGAACCAATCCATCTGCACCTGATCACCGATTCGATGGCTGACAAAGCTCTGCTGGTTGAAGAGATGACCAAGCGTCAGAATGCGGGCCGCCATGCGTGGAGCGTTTTTGCTCAAGACGATTTCGAGCAGCAAGAGGAGGCCATCTTCGCCCGGCATCCAGCGATCCGGCAACTACGCAAAGGGCATCCCTGCTGGAGAAAGATCACCGATCCGGTCTTGTTAAGCCCGCCAGGTGAAGAAATGGTCTTGCTTGATCCCGATCTTTACTTCCCTAATCGCTTTCGCTTCGAGCAGACACTCGATCAAGGTTTATTGCTGATGTGGCAGCAGCCGAACTGTCTGCTTCCTCCTGAAGTTGTCAACGCGGCGCTGGGGGCTGGAATTCCGCTGGCGCGTCATGTGGATATAGGAGTCGCTCATTGGCGTGCTCCGGTGGATCTGGATTGGCTGGAGTGGCTGCTGAATAAGCTTGGCGGAGCAAATCTTCCCCGGGTCATGCATGTGGAAGCAATTCTCTGGGCGGCGCTCGCCATGCACATGGGAGGTGGCTATCTTGCGCCCGATTTATGGCATTGCTGGCGGCGCAGTCAACCCAAGCGCGTGCTGCGCAAGCTTGGCGTTTCCGGCGTCCGGATTTTGCGCTTTGAAGCTTTTTCCAAGATGAAGTGTTTCCACGCCGGCGGGGAGGCGAAATACTGGCTGCCCGATGCTCAGCAACGAGGAGGTCTGGAGGGTAAGAACGCTCTGAGTGGACCCGGTGAGGTCGTGCCCTTTGTCGAGCTGACGCCGGACCGCTATCACCGGGAGCAGAGAATAAAAAGCTGGTTAAAAAAGTGCGGATACTACGACGTTTTCCAATCCGCTTAAGAGATTTATCGATGGAATGTGACGGTGAAGGCTTGATCGGCAATCGCTCCTAATTAGCCCCAGGATGATTGTTCAGAGCAGCAAGCCGGTTTTTAGTCCTAAAGGCAGATTCTATAGCGTTTTCACAATTACTGTGTCCTGGTGAGAGTTGGCTATGTGCAGGCGTTCTTTGATGGAACGCCTGCGTGGAGTGTTGTTTCTTGGGATACACCGATTGTGAAAACGCTATAGAGGGACCATACAAAAATTTGTCTAGTTCTATGCGTATCTGTATTGTTGCCGAGCACGCTTCCTATCGATTTGGAGGCGAGGCGGTCCTGCCCCTGCACTACTTCTCGCGTCTTCGCGCGCGAGGCGTCGAAGCGTGGCTGGTGGTTCATGCGCGCACCCGGCCCGAGCTCGAAGTTCTGTTCGCGAACGATCGCGATCGCCTCCGCTTCATTGAAGATGCCTGGTTTCATAAATTGCTCTTCCGCATGAGCCGCTTTCTGCCTCGCCGGGTCTCCGACGCGACCATCGGCCTTCTGAGTCAAATAATCACGCAATATCTTGCTCTCGGGATAGTGTCGAAACTGGTGCGGGAAAAGTCGATCGATGCAGTTCATCAGCCGATTCCAGTGTCACCGCGCTTTCCATCGGTGATGGCGAATTTGGGGGTCCCGGTGATCATCGGGCCGATGAACGGCGGCATGGAATACCCTCCCGCCTTCCGCGGCAGCGAGTCCCTCCTGAGCCGGACCAGCATTCGCATCGGACGCCATCTCTCCAATCTGGTGAATTCTCTCCTGCCGGGAAAAAAACTAGCCCGAGTGCTGCTGGTCGCCAACCAGCGAACCCGCCTGGCCCTGCCGGAGTGCATCCGGGGCCAGGTGATCGAATTCCCGGAAAATGGCGTCGACCTGACAATTTGGCAATCCTCAGATGAAAACCATATGGCGCCTCTCGCGACGGAGCGGGAGGCGCGTTTTGTTTTCATAGGAAGGCTCGTCGACTGGAAAGGCGTCGATATGGCTATCGAAGCGCTCAGCCATGTGCCCAGCGCGACGCTTGAAATCATCGGAGACGGCCCAATGCAGCCCGCATGGCGGCAGTTGGCGGAACGCCTCGGTATCTCCACCCGCGTTTTGTTCTCCGGATGGCTTCCTCAAGAGAGCTGCGCGCTGCGCTTGCAAACGGCCGCAGCTGCTGCTGCTGCCGAGCGTTTATGAATGCGGCGGCGCGGTTGTGCTCGAAGCGCTGGCGGCCGCCACGCCGGTGATTGCCACCCGGTGGGGCGGCCCTGCCGACTATATCGATTCTACCTGTGGATTCCTGGTTGAGCCTTCCAGCCGGGAAGCACTTGTCCAGGGCTTCGCCGGCGCAATGCAAGAGCTGATCGCAGCGCCTGAATTGGGGCGCGGGATGGGAATCAGGGGAAGAGAGCGTATCCGGCGGGACTTCGACTGGGAAACAAAAGTCGATCGCATGATGGGCATTTATGAACAAAGCATTGCAGGCGCTAAGCAGGGCGTCAGGAACAAGCAAGCCGCTTCCCCATTTCCCTCGCCCGAACCGGACAGCGTTGCGGAGAAGAAGTAACACTAATGTGGGATTGACATCGATTGGTAACGGCAATTGTCCAAGCTTCGCTTAATGTATAAGCCCGCGACGGCCTAAATCCTGGCGGCCGGGCTAAATTGAAAATGGAAAATAAAGATGCTGTACTGCTTCGTTTCGCAATTGCGGAAGTCAAATAGAATTCTAAGTAGAAGTTGTCAGGGTCTGACGGATTGCCATGGGAAGCTCACTCAAAATCGTGTACGCCGATCCAGGACTTGCTGGATATCACTGCGTGTCTTATATGGCGCGCCTTGCGGCCGAACTTCTTAAGGGAGAGCTGGTCGTACTGAACTCCAGGCGTCCCACGATGATTGAGCAAGCGGCTGCCTTGCTTCCCCGTAACCGGGAAGGATCGGCTTGCCTGCTCATTTGTCCGTCGCCAGGAGATCTCGGCGCGGTATTGCGAGTTGAGCATTGGCGAGAAAGCTTCGGCCGGATAGCCGCATGGGTATTTGACTCATTCTGGACGGATCACATTCCCCGATTTGCATCTTTGGCGCGGGTGTTCGATTATGTATTTGTGACTGAGCGAGAAGATCTCAACACCTGGCGCGAGCGGGTGTCTGCTCCGGTAGACTGGCTTCCCTGGGGATCCGACGTGCTGAGGCTGGGATCGGCCAATCCGCTGCGCCCTGTCGATCTGCTTCGATTCGGGCGCCAGCCACCGGACTGGGAAGACGATCCATCGAACGCGCATGGATGCCAGTCGCACGAACTGAGTTTTCAGGGCCGGCCTCCGATCTTCGATGACGCGAGTGATAATGAGCGCTCACTGATGGGTTTTTTAAGCGAGACGAAGTTTGCCTTGGCCTTCTCCAATCGTGTCAGCAAGAGCGTCCAAACCCATCCCACCAGGGAATACATAACCGGCCGCTGGACGGATGCGCTCGCTTCCGGCGCCACAGTTGCCGGAATCCCACCCCGTAGCGAGTCAGTGCAGTCACTGTTATGGCCGGAGGCGCTGCTTGATCTTGCGACAGTCAATCGCGACGAAGGACTCGAAGTGATTGCCCGCGCTGTTCGCGAATGGACGCCGAGCCGCGCTCAACTCAACTACCTTAATTCTCTTGAAAAGCTCGATTGGCGTTGGCGTTTTAAAAAGCTGGCAACCGTTTTAGCTCTGGACGCATCCCAACTCGACGCGGAGTTGACGCTTCTTAACGAAAAGGCAAAAAAGACAAAACGCCATCTTGGCAACAACCCCGAGGAGCCAAGCTTTGCGCAAACTAATCGGTTCAGTTGTTAAGCGTGTGGCCTGGCGTACCGGCCAATGGCGAAACATCTACCTGCGCCTTTGCCGTCCGACAGCCGGCGAGTATACGGAATTTCTGCGGCGGCATGGGGGCTTCCATTCGATTGGGGAGCACTGCAACATTCTGCCCACGACGGTTTTTACCGATCCAGCCTACGTAAAAATGGGAAGCAACGTACATTTCTCCGACTGCGCCATCATCGGCCATGACGGTTCTATCGCCATGCTGAACCGCGCTTACGGTTTGCGCCTGGATTCTGTTGGCAAAGTCGACATTCGCGATAACGTCTTTATTGGCTTTGGAGCGATTGTGCTGCCCGGCGTGACCATCGGACCAAATGCCATCGTAGCGGCCGGCGCTGTTGTTAACCGCGATGTGCGGGCTGGGGACATTGTTGGCGGCGTGCCGGCCAGGCCAATCGGCCGGACCGAGGATTTGGCAACGAGAGCTCGCGGCCAAGACAGAGAGCCTTCCCTGGAACGATCTGATCAAGAAGCGTGGATTGGGATTCGGCCAGGAGATGGAGGGGGAGTTGGTCCGACAGCGGGTAGAGTATTTCTACTCCGACCAAGAGCAAGATATGGCCAGCTAGCGGCTATTTAGACAGCAGGAGTGGGCAGGAGACTGTCCATCGGGATTTGCGGAATCCCACATCTGACGCAAAGAACGCGTCAGATATGGGGCACCCGGGATTTGTTCAAAAGCAGAGAGATTCTAATGTAGAACAAAATTAGATTCCTTTTCAGATACATTTCTCGCTCTCCTGCGGTATCTCTCGGCGCCGCCCCGCATAGTGAAAGTGCTGCCAATCAATATCAACAACACTCCAAAGGCATTGACCAAATGAAACGGCCGGTCCCAGATGCCCGGCACAGACATTAGCGCCGCAAACGCAATCGGCTGAAAGCCGGTCAGCAGAAATCCCACCAGGAACAGCTTATCCGGCAGAGTCAAATACCCGTCCTCCAATCGGTGGAACCGCCATGCCGCCAGGGGAAGGAGAAGCACTCCGACATAAGGATAGACTAGGAGCGGAAAGGAAACCATCCAGGGAATCCAGGCAACCAGATCGAGCATAGGGCCGTGATTTGAATCCAAACGGCCGCGAGAGATGGCGATCACCAGCGTCGCCAGCCAGCCGAGGAAAAATACGGCTTTCCAGAGCGCCGTGACGTGAACGTGGAGACCGGTCGCCGCTACATACAGCAGCACCGCGGGACTGATGTTGTTTGTGACCCACATTCTGCCGCCGCGATCCAAGACAGCGTGCAGAAAAGATCGCTCGAGTCCCAGAAACGGAAGTTGGAGGAGAAGAAGAAATACCGCGGCCAAAATGATCGTTTTGAAGCGGCGTTTGCGGAAGAGCGGAATAAATAGCAGGATCGGGTATAACTTGAGGCCGACGGCGATAGCGGCAAGCGCCGCTCGGACGACACGCAATCGGGATACTGCTGCGAAGAGGATACAGCCAAGAATAAGCCCATCGAGATTGCCGCGATCGAGGATGTAATAGAACGGATAGTAGAGCAGCGTAATCCCAAACATCAGCTCGATTTGCCCGCGCTGCATTCTAAGCGACTTCATATATGCGGCGAGGGCGGAGAAAATCACAGCCAGGTTAAAGAAGGCGAATATGAGAGCCGCTGCGTGGAAAGTCAACTTCACCAATGGCAGGCTGGCGAGCATGGACGAGGCCGGCGTGATGAACGCACGCGCACTGTATGGATTCTGGTGGGCTAACCAGGCTTGGGCTGCCCTAAAGAAGATCACGTAATCGTACCCGAGAAAGAACCTGTTTACGAACAAGGGCCCTTTCTGGGCAAAGGTAGAGCCGACCAGCAGCACTGCCATCTGCGCAAAGAACGCAACGAAAACAAAGCGGAGCACTGAGCTCGTCGACTTTATGCGTGAAACTCCCAGCGAAACATCCATGTCATAAAGCTCCCTGATTGCGTTAGCCGGCGCCCGCCGGGAGATCATGATCTTTCTCTTTCGCTTCTAGAATCATCTTGACATGAACCGAACCCATTGGCTGTGGAACCCTTGAATTCAATAAAACGTATCAGTAGTGTTAACCGCATGAATGCAGGATGAAAGTTCAAGCGGAAAGCAGATCACGGTCCGTTTGATTTGGAATGATGGGGTCAAAGCCGATCGACTTTTCAGTCACTTGCAGCACAACTTCTGAAGTCGTGCGCGAGCACAGAACCATAGTTTTCTGCAGTCTGCTGCCTAGAAGCATTTCATAGTTTGATGCAGATTGCATCAATCTCAACGCAGGTATTCGTCGCAGCCTGGTCTCCGGCACGCGGCCTTTGTGTTGCCTGTTCCATACAACATGGCACAAGGAACACAACGTATCGCTGCATTCTTATCTGAGGGAAAATCCGGCATCCGGCGGTCTCTACCGCACTTGTATCCACCACCACACACCGAACGCTACCGCCGCCAATTCCAGCCCAATCTGAACCCAGCGCGACCGTAATCCCAACCGATTGCCAGGAAAAACTCGATGAACCATGGGCTCACCAGGTATTGGAGCCCGATCAGCGCAACGGGAAACGCGATCCACATCCACAGCGGAGCCTGCTCGTGCGCCAGACAGATGTCTCCAAATGCAAAAACCAGCCCGTACAGTAGCAATAAGATGGGCAGCGATCGGCTGATGAATTTCATCTTCAGGGCTCCGGATCGTTGACTTAAAGCGGTTACACCCGCATTTTACGCCGCAAAACAAACCTCAAGGATGGTGCAGTCGTCCTCCAGCGGGGACCCTTGAGTAAAGGCGCTGACCTGATCGAAGACCACACCGAGGTCCGCCCCACCCATCACCGCCGCCTGCAGCCGCTCTTCGCCATAGCATTCTCCGGCGGGATTCTCTGACTCTGTCACACCATCGGTCACAATCAGGATGCGCTCTCCCGGCTTCAGCTTGAACTTATCCGAGGTATAGGAGACACCCGGGATCATCCCCACCGGAAGGTTGCCATTGGGCAACGCACTCACAGTTTCATTTGTTTGCAGCAGGGGTAAGACGTGCCCGCAGTTGATGTACTCGCCTTCACCTTCGGCATTCAACCGCAAAAGCACCATGGTCGCGTACTTACCGACACTCTTGTCGCAGATGTAACGATTGGCGAACAGGGCAATCTGAGAGAGGGACTGGCCTGCGAGCACCTGCGAATGGATCAATCCTTGCAGCGTCGCTCCCAGGAGCGCCGCCGATATGCCCTTGCCCGAAATGTCCGCTACTACAACGTACAGGCTGTCTTCAAGCGAGATCACATCGTAGAAGTCGCCGCCGATGCCTTTACAGGGCACACTCTGCGCATTCACCTTGGCGTAGCTCAACTGGGGAATGCGCACCATCATCAAACCTTGCTGGATCTCCGACGCAATCTTGAGCTCCTCGCGGTATCGCCTGGAGGCCTCTTCGGCCTCGGCCAGCATGGCATTCTCCAGCAGAACGGCCGCCTCGGTGGCGACGATCTTCAACAGGTCGCTATCGATTCGCGTCAGCTTACCCTTCTGCTGACTGTCCAGATAGAGCACGCCGAGAATCTCTTTCTCGGGTAACCTCGGGTCGGCAACTCGTCTCCTTAAGGGTATGCAGATAATCGTCCTCAGGCTCTGGGCTACAATGCTGCGCGAAGGCAAGCTGTCAGCTTGCCCTGAGAGCGCATCCTTAACAATGAAATCCGCCCGGCTCGCGATCGCCTGCTGCAGCGCGCTGTGCGAAATCGTCGAATCATCGGAGAGGGGTTCATTGTGAATATTTCGCCCTGCCGCCAAGCGCGGCTGTCCCGAGGTATCGCACAGGAAGACATAGCCCCGCTCCACTCGCGTCAGTTCAAGAGTAGCCTCGATGAGCGAGGAAAGAATCTCATTGACCGCCCCTACTTTGTTGAGCCTGCGAGCGGCCTCGACGAACCAGCTTAACTTGCCCAGGCCGGATTCACTGCTCGACGTGTCGTTTATCTGACCAAGCAGGGTGCGCAGCGCAGTGGCCGTCGTATGCTCGATTCGGAATCGCAATTGCGGCCCTTCCAGCGAGCCGATGTGGATCACGTCATCGTCAGCCAGCCGCTGCCGCTGTATGCGCTTGCCGTTGAGATACGATCCGCTCTGGCTGCCTTGATCGATCAGATAGAATTGCGAATCCTCATATACCAGTTGGGCATGGTTGCGGGAGATGTAAGGATGAGGCAACACCAGATCCCGGTCGGGCAGCCGGCCGATGGTAAACGGAGTTTGCGCCACCACCACTTCCCGTTCAACGGCGCCATCCGAGAGGAAAAGGTGCGCTTTGGTTGACAACTCCGGCATACGCACGATCTTACCTCCACGCCTGATCTAAACGTAGGCCGCTTGCATTCTCAACTCGAAACCAGGTATATAATTGGCCACAAATCGGCATCTCAGGCTGAGGTGTGGGCTTCGGTGACGGCGCACCAACCCGGCTTCCGTCAGGAGAACTCGACCCATGACCAACACTAAAGGCAACATCGAGCGCCTCGAAGAGGCAGGAATTCTTAAGAACGAACACTTTACCGATCGGGACAGAAAGCTCCTCGAAGGCATCACAACCGACGAGGTTGACGTGCTCATCAAGCTGCGCGCCAAAATGGGGGAAACCCCTCAAGGTAAAGAGCACATGCGACCCAACATCATCGTTTGAACGCAGTTTGAAACGCAGTCAGGCCACTTAGTTACAACTGGCATTTCCAGCACCCTCCCCCCGCGCTCTTATCCTAGTTAAGAGGTCCTGTTCGCGTGTCATCTGTAACCCACAGCGAAGTTCTGCGACACAAGATCTATCTTGCGGAAGACCGTCTGATTGCCGCCAGCGACCGCTTCTGGAACGATCCCAATCTAGCCGGGCTCTACCCTGACTTTCTCATTCAGCTCTACCACATCGTTTGCGGCGGACTCCACCTGATGTCGTTTGCCGCCGGGCGGTCCGCCATGCTGCTCGACGATCCTGCCGCCGCCATCACCGCGGAGTACCTCATCCAACACATCGCCGAGGAAAAGGATCACGCCGGGTGGCTTGTCAACGATATCGCCAGCCTTGGTATTGACGAGGCTTCGGTTCTCCAGTCAGTTTCGTCACCCGGCGTCGTGTCGCTACTTGGTGGGCAACACCTGCGGATTTCGGACGCTCATCCCGTCTCCATCTTCGGGTACCTCATGGTTCTCGAAGGTTCACCGCCGTTGATCGAACAGTTGGACCTCATCCAAAGGCGAACTGGACTGCCCGGCGAGGCCTTCCGCTGTCTCCGTTCCCATGCCGAGGATGACCCGGCCCATCTGGCCGATCTGAACCGAACCCTGGATAGATTGCCTCTCACTCCGGAACAGCGGCAACAGATTGCCCTGAGCGCCTTTCATACCATCGATGCAGTAGCATCCCTGCTCGATGAGCTCCGTGCTCTCCCCCGGGACCGCTCAGCGGCGACGACGCTTCCATTAGCTTGTGTAGCTTGTGCTTGAACAGAAAACCATTGCGCATTACCGGATCGTGGGCCAAATCGGGGCCGGCGCTATGGGTGTTGTTTGCAAAGCCCACGATCTGCGGCTCAACCGGGTGGTGGCCCTCAAGTATCTCGCCCCGGAGACTACTTCCGATCCGCTTTCAAAGCAGCGCCTGCTCCAGGAAGCACGCGCCGCCTCTCAACTCGATCATCCAAACGTTTGCCGCATCCATCAGATTGAAGAGTTGGAAGACGGCCAGATCGTACTCGTCCTCTCCTACTACGAGGGCGAGACTCTCGCAGCGCGCATCGCACGAGGGCGGCTGGAACTTAGCGCCGCTGTTCACTTCGCCTCGCAGTTGCTCTCCGGGCTGGACCATGCGCACTCAAACGGCGTAATTCACCGCGATATCAAGCCATCAAACCTGATCGTTCTGCGCAATGACGAGCTTAAGATCATTGACTTCGGCTTGGCCAAGGGCAGCAATACCGGCCCGCAATTGACTGAGACAGGGGCTTTCCTGGGCACAATCAGCTACATGTCGCCGGAACAGATCCTATGTAAAGAGGTCGATTGCCGCGCTGACATCTGGGCGTCGGGCGTGGTGCTTTATGAGATGCTCACCGGCCATCTGCCCTTTACCGGCGAGAGCCCCTATGCGGTCTTCGAAGCCATTCTGCAAGCCAAGCCCCGGGAGTTGCAGCATCACGTTCCCGAGCTGCCGGCCAGCATCGGCAACGCCATAGCACGAGCACTGGCCAGAGACCTCTCGGTGCGTTATCGCAACGCCACAGAGTTTCTCGCCGCGCTCGATGTGCTTGCCTCGCCCGGTCCGGCAACAGCACGGACGCAACTGCTGCAGAGCGCGGACGCCAGCACCATGGGCCTTCGCGCCAACTCTGTCCTGGTTCTTCCCTTTACCGGGCCGGACAACCAGATCGATGCGGAATATTTCTGCGACGGCTTGACAGACGAGATCATCACTGACCTGTCCAGCGTGCGCTCCCTGCGCACCATCTGCAGCACCTCCGCCATGCGCCTGAAAGGCACCCAGGACACGCCGCAGAAGCTCGCTCAGGATCTCCACGTCCGCTACGTGCTTCAAGGAAGCGTCCGTCTGGGCAACAAGCCGCAGTCGGCGGGCAACACCATCCGCGTCACCGTGCAATTGATCGACCCGGTGGACGACTCACTACTTTGGGCAGAGAAATACAACGGCACTCTGGAAGATGTATTCGCCATTCAGGAGCAAATCTCGCGCCAGGTGGTGCGCGCTCTCCGCCTGACTCTTACACCTGCTGAGGACAAGCATCTTCTTCTCCGCCCTCTACCCGACGTCCGCGCCTACCAGTACTATCTCAAAGCGAAGCACGAGATCCTCAGCTACTCCCGTGAGGCTCTGGAGCGCGCACTGGAGAATCTCGATCAAGGCGAGCGGCTGGTGGGCAGCAACGCGCTGCTGCTCTCCGCCAAAGGGCAGGTTTACTGGCAATACATTAATGCCGGCATCTCCTCCGATGCCCAATACCTGGCCAAGGCTAAGGATTGCGCCAGCCGGGCACTCGAACTTGACTCTGATTCGGCCGACGCCTGCCGGCTGCTCGGGCTCATCAGCTTGCAGGAGGGAGAGACGCAGAAAGCCATCCGTCTTCTCAAGCAATCCATCGCTTCGGCTCCGAATGACTCCGACAGCCTGAGCTGGTATTGCGCCATCTGCGCTCTCAGCGGGAAGGCCCATGCCGCCATGCCGCTTGGCCGGCGCATCGCGGAGATCGATCCGCTCACGCCCATCTACCGGTTCATTCCCGGGCTGCTCTCGCTCATGGCAGGTGAGTTTGACGATGCGCTTCCTTCTTTCGAGGAAGCCATCCGTCATGACCCGGGCAACGCCATGCTCCTCTGGTGCCGCGGCCAGGTTCTTATGCTGGCGCGCCGGAACTCGGAGGCGATTGATCAGTTCCAGGCGATGCAGCTGACCTGTCCCGATCAGTTCTTTACCAACCTCGGCGCTTTCATGGCCGCCGCTCTGAGTGGGGATACCTCAGCCGCCACCGGGCTAGCCACCTCCGGCCTCAAAGATATCGTGGCCGGCGACCCTCACTATTCCTGGGCGATGGCGCAAGGCTACGCGGCGATGGGTGAAACGGCGGAGAGTCTTCACTGGCTGGAAAATGCCATGCAAAAGGGCTTTCTCAATTACCCGATGATTGCGCGCTGGGATCCGGTGCTCGAATCTCTTCGGCGCGAAGCTCGCTTCTCCACCCTGATCAGAGAGATGAAGTCTCTTTGGGAAGCATTCGAGGTCTGAATCATGGCAACCCGCTCGCTCGACAGCCCTCCTTTTCACCTCAACCAACCACTTGAGATTACTCTCGTCCTTCGTCCAAAGACTCCGGTTCCCGAATTGTCCTACGCTCCGGCGACCCGTTCAGCCAAACCAGGTCATCTAAGCTATTCTCAATTCCATTCTCAGTTTTCCGACCGGCACGCTGCGGATCCCGACGACATTGCCCTCGTGCAGACCTTCGCGCGCGATCACATGCTTGATGTCCTGGAGATTGATGCCTCTCGACGCACCGTGCGTATCTCCGGAACCGCTGAATCCATCGACGCGGCCTTCCGCGCCGCGCATCACGCTAGAGAAGCTTCCCCGCCTCTGACGCGGGCAGGTTCGGCTTGCATTCCGCCGGCCTTGCAGACCATCGTAGAGGCCGTCCTCGGGATCAATACCGGCCATGTCGCGCGCCGCCAGAAGATTCCGTTCCGCCGTCCCGAAAAGAAGCCGCTTCCACTCCGCGACCTCGCTCTTGCCTATGGCTTCCCGGAGGGCATGGACGGCCAGGGCCAGACCGTCGGCCTCATCGAACTCGGCGGCGGCTTTCATCTTGAGGACATCCAGCGCTTTTGCGGCAGAAACGGCTTGCCCATGCCCAACATCACGACTGTCGAGGTGCATGGCGGAGCCAATCGTCCCGCGCCCCCGCGGGCCATTCACGAGATGCTCGATGGGGTCGATGGGGAACGCCGTCTATCCGCCGCCGCACTCAAGTCTTCTGCAATCGAAGCCGCGCAGGCTACCGTCGAGGTCACCATGGATCTCGAAATTCTCGCCGCCCTTGCCCCCGGCGCGAAGCTGATCGTTTATTTCGCTGCTCCGGATGAGCAAGGCATTTACCACGCGCTCAGCCGGGCGATTCATGATATGCACCACCTTCCCAGCGTTGTCTCCATCAGCTGGGGTGAACCCGAGATTGCCCTCTCCGACACCTACCTCAATGCCATCGATCGCCTGCTCGAGACGGCCTGCCATCTCGGCATCACCGTCTGCGCATCCGCCGGCGATGCCGGCGCCCTCAACAACTCGCCGGACAATTTGCCCTCCGTCAACTTCCCCGCAAGCAGCCCACATTGTCTCGCTTGTGGCGGCACCACGTCACATTTTCGCGATCAATCGGGCGCCGTCCAGGTGATCGAGGAGATAGTCTGGAATGCAACTCACTTCGGATTTAAGGGAGCCACGGGCGGCGGAGTTAGCCGAAAGTTCCCAGTACCCGCCTGGCAACATACTGCGGGAGTTCCGCTCGGTCCCACCGGCCGTCCCGGACGAGGCGTCCCGGACGTGGCAGGTCCGGCCGATCCAAGATACGGCTGCGAAATTCAAATCGCCGGCCGCAGCTTTTCCTCAGCTGGCACCAGTGCGGTAGCTCCAATGTGGGCTGCGCTCATCGCTTGTTGCAATCAGGCGCTCGGCGGCCGCTGCGGATATCTCAACCCGCACATCTACCACATCGGCGATCACCATCTAGCCGGCCTGCGCCCGGTTACTCAGGGACACAATGGCGCCTACCACGCGGGTCCAGGCTGGAACCCCTGCACCGGCTATGGAACCCCTTCGGGCACTCACTTACTTGATCATCTTCGGACGCTCACACTACGGCTTCAGCCTGTTCGACAGTAGGAAAGACACTGAGAATTTTATCGACATGGGTCAATTTGAGCAGAGCTGAAATTCGCTCGTCTACTCCGGTTAGAAACAGTTTGCGACCGTGCCTTTGAGCCGACACATAATAATTCATAATCAGTCCCAGCCCGGCAGAGTCCATGTAGACGGAGTCGCTCAAATCCAAGATCAGCACCTGGGGCTTTATGGTCCTGAACTCGTCCTGAAGCGGGAACAGCGTTGACAGCGTCAGAGGTCCTGTAAGCTTCACGATGATAGTTCCCTCCCGCTGACCGGGAGCGGAGGTGTAGGTCAGTTGTTCATCATGCATGCCTGAGAGTGTATGAAAAAATAATCGATTGAAGATTACAGGGGTGTGAATCGAGTTAGCGAGTCAGCGAGTCAGCGTTCTTGGCGCCAACACTCGTTTAGCTTGCGCGGGTATGTCCTGGAGGCCATGAGAAAGACCCAGGTTAGCTTCGCGAGCAAAGCCGACTTGCCGACTTGCCGACTCGCTGACTTGCTGACTTGCTGACCCGCTATTGCTGCTGTTGCTGCTTCGGCGCCTGCTCCTGAGCGACGAACCAGCCTGCGACTCGCCAGTAGCCATTCTCGTAGGACATAGTCAATGTCTCGACTGCATCTTTCTTCTTGGCAAAATCGGTGTTGTATTGCAGTACCACGTATTGGCCGGCCGGAGCGCCGGAGAGTGAAGTGGCATAAGTCGCGTTCAACAGCTTGCGCGTCTGCTTGGCGCCCAGCGGTGCGCGGTCTTTCTTTATCTCCTGCTCAAACTGAGCCGCATTCATCTTGGCGCGAATGATGGCGGAGGTGTAGGAATAACTGTCCGAATAGCGGCCTTGATCGAGGTATTGCAAAAAGCCGAGCGCTTCTCTTTGCGCCTCCCGTTCCTCCGCGGAATGGGCAACGGGGGCAGGCGCGCTCTGCTGCGGCTGCGCCCCGCTTTGTTGGGCGAGCAATGCCGGCGAGAAAATCACGCCCGCCGAAATAGCACACCACGCACAGATAGTCGATCGATTCATCTCTTCACTCTATTTACGGATATTTGACTGAACAGCCATATGGACGCGTATAAGCAGTCTCGACCGGATGCCCGGACATCGCTTCGGTCAGAGCGGCGGAGACGTAATTCTTTGACGATTTGACATCCGATATGTCTGTGGTCGGATGATCGTCGATCGCGCCATCGTAGATTAACTTTCCCGTGGGATCGATGATGTACATCTGCGGAGTCGTCTTAGCGTCATAGAGGCGTCCGATGGCGCCGGTGGGATCGAGAATGGCCGCCGTCGGGTCCGCGCCCATCTTATGCAGGTAGGCATTTTCCTGGGCCGCGGTGACATAGCCCTGCTTGCCTGGAGCCGAAGAGATCACGGTGAACCAGACCACCCCTTTGGCCCTCCATGCCTTTTGCAGAGCTTCCATGTTGCCGCTCTCATAATGCTTCATGGTGTAGGGGCAGTCGTGATTGTGCCATTCCAGCACTACATACTTGCCCTTGAACTGAGAAAGGGTATGGCTTTTGCCGTTGGAGTCGATTCCGGTGAAGTCGGGCGCCTGCTGCCCAACACGAGCGGCGTAGGCTGAGATGCAACCGGCGGCAAGGATTGCCAGGACAAGAGCGAGCGAAAAGCGCTTGTGGATCATCTGCTTACTCCTTCCACGGGATCAAAGTTTGGATATCAGGGTCCGGTTAAGGTTGCTGTTTCGCCTCCTTGTCTTTCCTGAGGCGTGCGTTTGAGGCCATCGAGCGCGTTGAAGACGATTCCGGGGGTGAGCACTTCGGGAAGAATCCGGGCTGGTTCTCCGGGACGATAAATCACGTAGGTCGGGATGCCGCTGCGGCCCAATTTGTTGAGAGCCTGGCCGATCGCCTCATCGTGGCGAGTCCAGTCCGCCCGCAGAAGGACGATGCCGGAGTCGCGCAAGCGCCGCCGGACGTCGTCACGGTCCAGAACCACCCGCTCATTTACCTGGCAGCTCAAGCACCAGCGAGCGGTGAAATCCACAAATACCGGACGGCCCTGCGCCTGGTATTTCTTTACCGCGTCTTCGCTGAAGGGCTTCCAGGCATCCTGACCCGCGCCGTTGGAGCCGACAGCAGCCGAATCCCGCGCAGGGAATGCTCGCAACGCATAAATCGGCAGCGCGGCCGCAAATGCAATCACCAAAACTGAAGACAGGGTGGCATATCGACGCGCGGGCCAGCGGCCAAGAATCCATGCCGCAACGGCAAGCAGCAGAAAGCCTGCGAGGAGCCCGGCGAGCGCGTTCACTCCGGCGGCTTGAGTAAAGAGCCAGACCAGCCAGATGACAGTAATGAAAATGGGCGCCGCTGTCGCCTGCTTAAGGACTTCCATCCAGGCGCCTGGACGGGGTAGCAGCCGGGTCCAGGCGGGGTTCAACGTAAGCAGCAAATAAGGCGCGGCTAGGCCCAGGGCGAGCGCGGTGAAGATGGCGAATGCGGCTGCGGCGGACTCGGCTAAAGCAAATCCGACTGCCGCTCCCATGAAGGGCGCGGTGCAAGGCGTGGCGACGACCATGGCCGGCACCCCAGTAAAGAAACTACCGCCGTAACCGCGCTGCGCCGCCAGAGCGGAGCCTTTGCCGGTCAGCGTAAGGCCGATCTCAAACATTCCAGCCAGCGAGAGTCCGAGAAAAAAGAGCAGCAGTGCAATGATGGCGAGAAAGCTGGGAGATTGAAACTGAAAGCCCCAGCCCAGATGATGTCCGCCCGCCCGCAGTCCCAGCAGAATGGCAACCACCGCCCAAAAGGAGACCAGGATGCCCAGGGCGTAAGCAACGCCATGCGCACGCATGCGCCCGCGCTCCTGATTGGACGACTCAACCAGCGCGAGGCCCTTGACGAAGAGCACCGGGAAGACGCATGGCATCAGGTTGAGGATCGCTCCACCAGCGAATGCCAAAAGCACAATGCGCAGAAAGTTGACCAGGCCTCCGGAAGAGCCTGACGATTCAATCGCTCCAGCAGCCGCAGTGCTTGCGGGAACCGCCCCGGGCCGGGCATGCACCTGATACGCCACGCCATCAGCCAGGTGAAGCACTCCATTGAGCTGCGTGGGCCTGCCGCTCAGGTTCTCGTCCTTCTTGAGGAGAATCTCCAGACCGTTGCCAATCTTGCGGACGGGTTGGGGCGCAGGGTTGCTGATCTGATTTTGGTCCAGGGGGAAAAACTGAGCCGACGCAATCGGCTGGCCGGGAATGCCGGTGACGGCAAGCGTGAATCCCGAAGGGGTGGTGGCAAAGATCGCCTTCGCGGAAGAAGGGAGCGGTTGAGGCAACCGGGCGCGAAAGCGGGCAAAGAGCGCCTGCGCGGCTGCAGCCGGCACACCCGGCTGCCTGCTAATTTCCAGCGGAAGCGCGAGGTCAGCTTTGCCCGGAATGCACACTTCGCGGCAGACCAGCCACCCCACGTGCGCTGAGAGTTGCTCGGTGGAAGGAACCTTCAGCCCCGGCGCCGCCTTGAGCGTCAAGGGAAAGAGCACTTCATTTTCGTACCCGAAATCCATCAGCGGGCCGAGCGGCAAACGCGTTGGCGCGGGAAACTGCAGAGGCCCGGCTGTGATTCCGGTGGGGAGCTTCCATTGGATTCGAGGCGGTTCCCCGGAGTCGCCGGCGTTCACCCAATAAACGTGCCAGCCTTTATCCAGGACAAAGTGAAGTCCGGCAGGCAAGCTAGCCCCCGGCTGAATGGAGCCGCTGAGGGAGACCAGGTCTACGCTCAGGTGCGCCGCATGGACCGGCCCGCGAACCGGAGTTGAAGCATTTTGAGCGAACACTGCCCAGGCGCCGACGGATACCGACATAACAGCCGCCAGCGAGATCCGGAACAGCGAGCGTAAGGGTAAGCGGCGCATAAGTCAATTGTAGAGATAGCGAGCCGGCAAGTCAGCAAGTCAGCGAGTCAGCTTTCTTGGCGCCCACAATTGTTTAACTTGCTCGGGCCTAGCGTCGAGGATATAGCCGAAAGACCCAGGTTAGCTTCGCGAACCTGGGGCACCCGGATTTGTGGCGCTTTCAGGATCTGAAACCGACTTGCTGACTCGCTGACTCGCTGATTGTAGAGATAGCGAGCCGGCAAAGTCAGCAAGTCAGCGAGTCAGCTTTCTTGGCGCCCACAATTGTTTAACTTGCTCGGGCCTAGCGTCGAGGATATAGCCGAAAGACCCAGGTTAGCTTCGCGAACCTGGGGCACCCGGATTTGTGGCGCTTTCAGGATCTGAAACCGACTTGCTGACTCGCTGACTCGCTGATTGTAGAGATAGCGAGCCGGCAAGTCAGCAAGTCAGCGAGTCAGCTTTCTTGGCGCCCACAATTGCTTAACTTGCTCCGGGCCTAGCTCAAGCGTAGGCGAAAATTCGCTGACTCGCCGACTCGCTTACTTCCTTGCCAAGTAATCCTGGAAAATACAGCGGTCCATGACGACTTTGACGCCCGCCTCTTCCGCCCGGTGCGCAGCCTCTTCATGGCAGACGCCTTCCTGCAGCCAAAGGCGGGGAATCTTGAGCCGGATCACATCCTTCACTATCTCCGGCACGAACTCCGGCGCGCGAAAGACATTGACCAGATCGATCTTGCCCACCGCCGCGACTGCTTCATCCAAAGTGCGGTAGACGGTTTCTCCCAATACTTGAGAGAGGTTTGGATTGACCGGAACGATACGATAGCCCTGCCTTTGCATAAAGCGCGAAACGCCAAAACTGGCCCGGTCCGGCTTGTCGGAAAGACCGACGACTGCGATGGTCCTGGTATTTTCGAGAATGCTGCGGATAGTTTCGGGCTCGTTCACCTGCATTCCTTTCGTCCGCAATGGCTTATTCCAGGTCGGCCGAAGCGTCGACCGCCGCGGGCACTCCACCCTGCCGCCGCATCATCAGATAGCCGCGAATGAAGGGCTCGAGATCGCCGTCCAGCACGCGATCGACGTCACCGACCTCGACCCGCGTGCGCAAGTCCTTCGCCATGCGGTAGGGCTGGAGCACATAGGAGCGGATTTGCGAGCCGAAGTTGATATCCAGCTTCGAATCCTCCAGCTTGCGCGAGATTTCTTTTTTCTTATCCAACTCAAATTCATAGAGACGGGAGCGCAGCATCTTCATCGCCTTGTCGCGGTTCTTATGCTGGGAGCGCTCGTTTTGGCATTGCACCACGATGTTGGTGGGCAGGTGGGTGATACGCACCGCGGAATCCGTCGTATTGACGTGCTGGCCGCCCTTGCCTCCGGAACGGTAGGTATCGATTCGCAACTCTTCCGGCTTAATGTCGATCTGGATCGAGTCGTCAATTTCCGGGGAAACGAAGACGCTGGCAAATGAGGTGTGGCGGCGCTTGGCTTGATCGAAGGGAGAGATCCGCACCAGCCGGTGGACTCCGGTTTCGCCGGATAGCTGCCCGAAGGCATACTCCCCGATCACGGTGAAGGTGGCGGACTTGATCCCCGCTTCTTCCCCATCCTGATAATCGTTGATTTCCGTCTTAAAGCCCTGGCGCTCGGCCCAGCGCAGATACATGCGGAGCAGCATGTCGGCCCAGTCCTGGGACTCCGTGCCTCCGGCGCCGGGATGGACGGTGACGATGGCGTTGAGCGGGTCAGTCTCGCCGCCCAGCATGGTGCGCGTCTCCATCCGCTCGACAAATTCGCTAAGAGACTGGATTTCGCGCTGCAGATCCGGCTCGATCGATTCCCCTTCACGGGCCAGCTCGAAATACGCATCGACGTCGCCCATGCGGCGCGCGAGTTCATCGTCCATCGCCAGCTGCGTTTCCAGGCGCTTGCGTTCGCGCATCAGGATCTGCGACTGCGCCGGGTTTGACCAGATGGCAGAGTCGGAAAGCTTGGCTTCCAGAGTCGCTAGTTGGCTGCGTAGATGGGAGGCGTCAAAGATACTCCCGCAGGTCGCGCGCTTTTTCGCGCACCGGGGAGTAAGCAAATTCCAATTCATTCAACATTGCGTTGGGCAACACCTGTCTCTCAAAGTTCTTCCCTGCTGCTTCCCGCGGTTCGGTGGCGGAAGATCAGGCGCCCCGCCGCGAAAACAACTCCTAAGGAGATTATCCCACACAGCATAGCGAAGATATCGCCGTGCCGCGTGTAGAAGGTAAGATCGCTGCGGTAGCCGTAGCCCGCCGCCAGCGAGGCCAGCGCATGACGCGCAATGCTGGCCGTGAGACGTCCATAGGGATCGATTGCCGTGGTCAGGCCGGTGTTGGTATCGCGCAGCACCCAGCGGCGATTCTCAACCGCGCGCATGCGCGCCATGTTCAGCGTCTGCCACGGAGCACAGGTATCGCCATACCAGCCATCGTCGGAGATATTCACCAGGACCTGAGCGCCGTCGCGGACAAAAATGCGAACCTCATCGCCAAAAATCTCTTCATAGCAGATGAAGACACCGAAGGTGTGGCCATCTGTTTTAAACACAATGCGCCGCCAGCCATGGGTCATGTCGCCGGCCTGCTGGGTCAGGTTTTTGGCGAAGGAAAAAAAATCCTTGAAGGGAATGTACTCCCCCCAGGGCACAAGATGAACTTTGTCGTAACGGCCAAGCACATGGCCGTCCGGTCCGACGAAGAGGGCGGAGTTGTACCGGTCAGCCGACAACCCACGAGGATCGACCCCGATGTTGCCCGCCACTACCGGGGCGTGTTCCTTGAGCGCCACCGTTCTCAACGCGAGTAGAAAGCGTGGATCTTTGTCAAAGAATGGTCCGGGCGATTCCGGCCAAGCTACGATGCCCGGGCTCCGAGGCTCCGGAGGACAGTCGGGGACAACTGTATAAGCATTGAGCTCCGGCATGCCGGCCAGATAGGGACCGCAGGTATGCGCGCTGAGTTGGATGAAGTCGGCGACGTGCTCCTGATAGGAGGGCCCAGGCCATGAATTGTCCTGATTGACGTCGAGGTTTTGCTGGACGAGGACGGCGGTGGCCTGGACCGGCGCCGGCGGAGGAGTCAGCCGATAGCCGTTCTGCAGAACCAAAGCCAGCACCAGCGCGGCGGTAAAACGCAGCACGCCGCGCCGCACTGGGCGGTGCAGCAATCCGTGGGCAATCAATGCATTGCCCGCCATGAGCACGAAGGAAAGGCCATAGACGCCGGTCACCGGAGCGAGCTTGTCTAATAGAAAATTGTCTACTTGGGAGTAGCCAAGCAGGTCCCAGGGAACTTTCGTCAGGTGCGACGACAGAGAGCTCGAGCGCAACCCACAGAAAAGGAGCGGCCAGAAGCGCGGCGAGAGGGCGGCGAAAGGCCTTTGCCGTCAGAGTCATGCAAAAGCCGAAGGCGGCGAAGTAGAGACCCAGAATCAGGCTATAGAGAACCAGGATTCCCGCGGAAATGCTGGGCGGGAGGCCGCCATAGTAGAGCATGGTCTGGTAAATCCAGTAGCAGTTGCCGGCGTACCAGAGGACACCCATGAGATAAGCGGCCAGCGTTCCATGAAATAGTGCACGCGGGCGGGCGAGATTGCCCGGTGTCAACAGACCCCAGAGCAGCGGTACAAAGGCGACCCAGGCAAAAAATGTCCGCCAATACGGCGCCGGACCAACGATCGAAAAAGGCAGCATCAGCAGCCCGGCGCAAAGGATCCCGAGAAGCCAAGTGTGCCGGCCGAGTTTACCCATCGCCGCGAGTCTAACATTTCATCCGATTTCGAGTAGCTGAAGCAAAAAAACATTAACGGACGGTGTCATCGCCACTCTTGGTGTGCAAAGGATTGCCTCGGATTCGGATCCGGCTCTGCACCAGAAACGAAGGGTCTCTACTTTGGCAGGTTCGTAATGCGGGAAAGGGATACAATTCCTTAAATGGTCGTCGTATTGTTCCTCATGCACGTCTTTGTAGTGATTTTTTTTGCCGGCATTGTCGGCTCGGCAGTGGTCGTGGTATTGAGCTTTGTGGAAGATCTTCAGGAACTCTTGGGAGAATAGACGGATATCGGCTGTGGGAGAGCGGATATACACTCTACCCGGCCCATCTGAATTGATTGACCATGAAGCCTAGCCGACATACACTCAGCCAGAGCGCCACCATCGCTGACTTCTTGAAGTCGTGGAGTTGGCAAGACTAGACCGAATGCCCTCCGAGCGAACAATTAACGCATCTTCCGCCAGGGTCAGGTTGGTCGTCGCCTCCTCGGTGATGCTCACCTTCATTTCCTTTTGGCGAGCCGCCGCCGTCGTCCTCAACGATTTAGGTTCCTCCGCCTTCTACGCGGGCGGGATTGCGGAAGAGGCCATTGGCAAATCCGCCCCCTGGTTCATTCTCGGGGTCATGCTCTTCTCCTTCGCGGTGCGCGCCGTGTACGTGGAGAGCTGCTCGATGTTCACCCGCGGCGGCGTCTATCGCGTGGTCAAGGAGGCCATGGGGGGAACGTTCGCCAAGCTGAGCGTCTCCGCGCTAATGTTCGACTATATCCTGACCGGTCCGATCTCAGGCGTCTCCGCGGGACAATACATCACCGGCCTGGTCAATGAATTGATGGTAGTTGGCGCCGCCCATGGTTGGCTGCCTCATTCCCTGCTCAGCGCTACCCATGCCGCTTACCAGTTCCCTATGAACTTCTGCTCGGCAGGGATTGCCGTGGTAGTCACCCTGTACTTCTGGTGGCAGAACATCAAGGGAATCGAGGAATCAAGCGACAAGGCGCTGGAGGTGATGAAGATCACTACCGTGATGGTGGTGATCCTCCTCGCCTGGGGCACCTTTTCGGTTTTCCACACTGGCGCCAAACTGCCGCCGCTTCCCGAACCTTCGAACCTGCACTTCAGCCCGGATGCCTTGGGATTCCTGAAGCACTTGCGGCTGCCGGAGACCCTAGGGCTCTTCGGAATCCTTATGGCTTTTGGCCACTCCGTTCTAGCGATGAGCGGCGAGGAGACGCTGGCCCAGGTCAACCGCGAGATCGAGCACCCGAAGCTCAAGAATCTCAAGCGCGCGGCCATCGTGATCGCCATCTACAGCTTCCTGTTCACGGGGGTCGGCTCCCTGCTCGCCGTGATGTTAATCCCCGATTCGGTACGCGTGCCGGTCTATCGCGATAACCTGATCGCCGGCTTGGCCATGTATATGGTCGGCCCGCAAATCCTGCGCATCGTTTTCCGCGTATTTGTGGTCATCGTCGGATTTCTTATCCTTTCCGGCGCGGTCAATGCCTCGATGATCGGTTCCAATGGCGTGCTGATGCGCGTGGCTGAGGATGGCGTGCTGACCGACTGGTTCCGCATGCCTCACCGCAAGTTCGGCACCAGTTACCGGATTGTCAATCTGGTGGCGATCCTGGAGCTGTTCACCATTGTCGTCAGCCGGGGCAATGTGATCACTTTGGGCGAAGCGTATGCCTTCGGCGTGATCTGGAGTTTCACCTTCAACAGCCTCGCCATGTTGGTGCTGCGCTGGAAATATCACGGGGAGCGCGGCTGGAAGGTGCCTCCCAACCTGCGTATCGGCAAAACGGAGATCCCGATCGGACTGATGTCGGTCTTCGCTGTACTGGCCACCACGGCAATCGTCAATTTGTTCACCAAATCCGTCGCCACCGTCAGCGGACTCGTTTTTGCCGCTGTCTTCTTCACCATCTTCAGCATTTCTGAAAAGGAAAACCACCGCCGCAGAACCGCCTCTGAACTACAGATGAAAGAGCACTTCCAGTTGGAGCACGAGGACAACGTGAGCCGCGAAGTGCTGCAGATCAATCCCGGTTGCGTGATGGTGACGATGCGCGACGCCACCAATCCATTTGCCTTGAAGTGGGCCCTGGCGCACACCAACACCGACGACCAGGACATCGTGGTATTAACGGCGCGCATGATGGGCGCGGGCGGACCGGAGTTCCTGGCCGCATCCGAGCAGCTCTTCAGTGAATACGAGCAGATGCTCTTCACCAAAGCCGTTTCGGTCGCGGAGAGTTTCGGCAAACACATTTCCCTGCTGGTGGTTCCCGCAGGCGATATCTTCGCCGCCTTGGTGCAGACGGCCAATTCGCTGGAAGCCGCCGCGGTTATTTCCGGCCTCTCGAACAAGCTCTCGGCGCAGGAGCAGGCATACTATGTCGGGCAAGCCTGGGAGGCGCTGCCTGAGCCCAAGCGGCAGATTACCTTCTATGTTGTCTCCCCTGAAGGCGTGGCCCAGGCATTTCACATCGGCCCGCACGCGCCTTCCCTGCAGGCCGACGACGTGCAACTGGTCCACCGCCTATGGCTGAACTTCAAGCGCGATCCGGAGATGCAGGACCTGCACCACACCGACATTGTTACCTATGCCCTGACCAGGCTGGCGACAGAATATGCTCGCGACCGCGAAGAAACGCTGCGCGGGTTGCGGCGCTGCGTGCAGAATAGCAGCGAGCCTAAAACCCCTGCAATGGCTGCGCCGGCACGGTCCCCCGGTCTGAGCGCCCCGGGATATGAATACACCGTGCGGTCGCCCAAATCCGATGACGAGAACTCTTAAACGCTTCATCGCCAACCGCACTTAACTTTGTCATCTCGACCGGAGCGAAGCGGAGTGGGGAGATCTGTGGTTTATGTGTGCATAACCGCGGAATCCCCTTCACTCCGCTTTACTCCCACTCAGATATGGGAAACCGCAGATCTCTCCACTCCGCTTCGCTCCGGTCGAGATGACAAAGTTAGTTGTAACTGCTAACCGAGCCTTCCTCAACCCGATTTTCATCCCCTTGGGTGGGGCCGCAGGCCCATGAACGCTCCGGTCGAGATGACAAAATCAGGTGTAACTGCCAACCCAGCCTTCCTCATCCCATTTTCATTCATCGGGTGGACCGTAGGGCAGTTCGCAGACGGCCGATTTCTTTGGCTCTCACCGGCCCTAGGACGAGCCAAACTCACGCACCGCGTCGCCGGCTCCCGCCAGATTGGCTAATTTCATCTCCGAATACTTGCGCGACAATACCACGCCCTGCGCTCCGGCCTTGAGCGCTGCCGCAACCGATGCTTTAACATCTGACGGATAGGTTTGCTTGGTATTCAGTGGAGCTGGAATATCGATGTCGATGCCGGGATAAATCGGTATTGCGCCGTGAACATCGGCAATAGCTCGCGTGGCTTCCCTGCCTACAAAATTTGCCGAGAGGCCGGTGGTGGGCAATTTGTCCCAGCTCGCCTCTCCCTCCAAGCCCAAAATTTTATAATGCTGTTCGAGAACCTCTTCCAGAGAGGAATCTGCGAACATCGTCGATTGCACATTTCTAATGAATTGCGGGAAACGCGCTCCAGCGCAGTTGTTGTACGGGGAGGGCTTGAGAAAGTCCGCGGCGTGAGCAAGCCGAGAGTAATTCTGGTCCCCGCGATAAAAGGGACTCAAGGTGACCAGGTGCATGATGTGCCAGCCGACCTGGGCTCTTGGATTGATTTCTTTCACCGTGCCATAGATAAGTCCGTAGTTCTCCTCTTGGCTGCGGAACCAGAAATTATGCCAAGCCATGATTTCCGGATATTCGACAAGTAGCCGCCACAGGGTGACAAAGCTTCCATTGCTCACGCGGGTTGGGCTTGATGGTTGATTGACCCAACGATCCAGGGCGATGTACCCTTCCCGGGCTCGCCGGACGTCGATCCCCTGCTCCTGTCCCTTGCGCAGACAGTACCTACAAAAGCAGCAAATCGACCGGTGCGTGGCGTTGCTGAAATCTGCTTTAAGCACGGTGTTGAGCGGTCCCTGCCGTTCGGACTCCCACATCATGCCGTCCAAATCATTGGAGGTAAACCAATCTCGCACCAGAGAAGTCAGGAAAGCTCGATTACCAGGATTGTTATGGCAGGTGTTGCGCGCGACTTTGCCATAGACATCAACTTCGGCGATCTTTTCGAAATTGGGAATGAGCGCCGGATTGTAGTCCTCCGCGAACAAGGCGTAGGTCTGAATGCCCTTGGCCTTAGCTTTGGGAATTACATCCGCTAGAGTGTCAAAGTTACCCAGCTCCGGAGCACGTACATTTTGCAACGGCGAATTCACATAATATTCCGGGTGAACCTTGGTATAGCTTCCGCCATGGATCTGGTCATACGTTTGCGCCCCGTGGTCCGGTAAAGGATGACCGTGTATTTGCCTGCCATCCAGTTCCCATCCATATGAGAAGACCGTGGGCATGATGACGTTTACGCCGCCTTTTTGCTGAAGCGTATCAAGGCATTTATCCACACCTTCGTCAACGAAGGATTGCGGAGTGACCTGGATCGCGATAAATTTCTTGCGCGAATCGGCTGCCGGCGCTCCTGCGCCCTGAGCTAACTCTGCAATCAGCGGCAGTCCCCCAGTTTGGCTTGCTAAACTCCGGCCGCCGGCCACCGCCATGGCTGAGGCCGCGCTCATCGCTTTGAGAAAATTTCTTCGCGAGGTTTCCTTGTTGCTCGCTCCGGACTCGTCCATTTGCTTCTCCTGAGGCGCCGCGATTCGACTACGGTGGTTAAAAATCGAGGCCGGTAAACCGCCCGCTTCGATCCCATCAAGCAAGACATCTTCCCACGGAGGGAAGTTGTATACCTAATCCCGTTCTCTGTCAACCGAAACACTCAGCCTGCAACTAGATAGCTTTTCTGCTTGACAGTCGACCGCATGAAGGCATAAAAAGGTCGGCCGTGGGAGCGTATCCCACAACATAGGATGCTCGCCACTCTCATTTTATGAAGCGCCACGCAGAATCCCGATGGCTGAAATTCGCCCCAAGACGATGTATCTACATTGAATTGCCGAGGAAACCAATTCATGAATCCCCTACTGGATCGCAGAGCTTTTCTCCGGCTGTGTACCGCATGCGCAGCGCTTTTGACGCAAAAGACACGCCCGCAGATCACCACGAAAGTAGAGCCGCGAATCGACCGGAGCATGGTAAAAAATCGGAAGAACTTTGTCGCCATTCAAGTCAAGCCATTCGCGTGGATCGACGAGGGCATCGACCGCCTTCTCGACAACATTCAACAAAAAGGCAATGTCAATACGGTTTGGGCCTATACCTACGATTATTCCGAAGAACATATGAGGAAGAACGGCCCCATCCCTCTTCCGGACCATGGAGTCGAGGGCAGCCCTAAGTTCGTCGGCGGCGCCTTTTACGACTATGACCCGAAGTACTTTCGCAATACGATCCTCAAAGATTTCCGGTCGCCGGACTACGGCAAATTCAACGTGATTACGGAGGTAGCACCGAAAGTGAAGGCGCGAGGCATGGATTTCTTCGCCTGGGATTACAACAACGCCTTTCCCATCATGAACCGCAGCATGCCCAACTATCCCGACGTCACCGAGATCGATGTGTATGGGCGGCGAACTACCAGCGCCTGCTTCAATAATCCGGATTACCGGGAACATCTGAAGGGAAAGATCGAGAGTTTGCTGAACGGGTATCCAGGGGAAGTGGACGGCATCGCCTGGGGCTGTGAGCGAATGGGCCCGTTGAATAACATGATCGGCGGCGGATGGAGTACGAGAGGAATCTCCTGTTTCTGCCAATATTGCCGGGCGAAGGGCCGTGCGCGGGACATCTCGGTGGAGCGAGCGCAGATCGGATACCGCCAACTGGATCAGTTGTTCCAGGCTGCGGCTCGGGATCAGCGGCCTGTGGATGGCTACTTCGTTGTGTTCTGGAGGCTGCTACTTGAATATCCGGAAATTCTGAGCTGGGAGACACTCTGGACGGACAGCTATCACGAAGTCCGGGCGGAGTTGTATGGGATGGGGAAGGCGATTGCCCCGGAAAAGCCGTTCGGCTTTCACATTATGCAGAACATGACCTTCAGCCCTTTTTACCGCGCGGAAGAGAATTACTCACGGACTAAGAATTACTCAGACTTCCTCAAGCTGGCAACTTACAACAATGCCGGCGGACCGCGCATGGCGGCTTATCTGGATCGCCTCAGCGCAACCGTCTTCCACGACGCGACCCCCCAGGACTTTCTCCCGTTCTACTACAAGATCATGAATTATCAAGAGGCTCCTTACGATCAGTTGCATACTACCGGCCTGTCTCCGGACTATGTTGCGCGGGAGACCAAGCGGGCCATCGAAGGAGTTGACGGCCAGGTAAAGGTTTACCCAGGAATCGACATCGATGTGCCCGATAAGTCAACCGATAAGCGGACAAAGCCGGAGGATGTGCGCAAGTCTATACGGGCCGCATTTGGAGCGGGTGCGAATGGGGTTGTGCTTTCACGCGAGTACACCGAAATGTGGCTGGCAAATCTCTCAGCCGCTGGAGATACGCTACGGGAGATTTTCGCAAAATCGGAAAGCCGGTCGAACGCAGGCAATTGATCTTGAGGCCTGAGAGATAACGATCGAGATAGAGGAGGGCAACATGGCAAGAGTTGCAATCACGGCTTGGATGACGGCGATCATCCTGATCCTCACCGCACCTGCCGCCATTCTCGCGCAAGCGGTCAATAATGCACAGATTCACGGCGTGGTCCAAGATTCGACGGGGGCGGTGGTCTCCGGCGCACAGATTAAAGCCACTCAGATAGATACAGGGCAAGTACTCTCAACTGTAAGCGGCAGCGATGGAACTTATGTGCTTCCGGGCCTCCCCGTCGGATCTTACTCGTTGCAGGTAACTGCCCCGGCTTTCAGCAAATATCTTCAAACTGGCATTGTGCTACAGGTCGGGCAGAATGTCCTGGTCAATATCGCGCTCAACGTGGGAAGCGTCTCCCAGGAGGTACACGTTTCGGCGAATGCCGCCATGGTCGAAACCCAGGGAACGGCCGTTTCAGAGGTCATCGATCAGAAGCGGATCATTGACCTTCCGTTGAACGGAAGGCAAGCTACGGATCTGATTGTGCTGACAGGAGGCGCGGCAACTCCGCCGAATGCCGCCGGCCGTGATGTCACCAGCCATGATTACGTGAATTCTCTCGCCATCTCCGTCTCCGGAGGCCAGATCAACGGCAACAACTATCTGCTGGACGGAGGGGACAACAATGACTCGCATTCCAACATAAACATGCCCTTTCCCTTCCCCGATGCCCTGCAGGAGTTCAGCGTGCAAACCAGCGGTATTTCTGCCCGCTATGGACTGCACCCTGGGTCGGTGATCAATGCCGTAACCAAGTCCGGCACCAACAGCTTCCATGGCAATCTATTCGAATTCCTGCGCAATGGCGATTTTAATGCCCGGAACTTCTTCGCCACCTCCAGGGACAACCTGCACCGGAATCAGTATGGAGGCACGATTGGAGGCCCGATCCGGAAAGACAAGATCTTTGTCTTTGGCGGCTATCAGGGGACGCGCATTCGCACTGCTCCTCCGCAATCCACCGCTTTTGTAGCCACGCCGGCGGCGCTCAACGGAGACTTTAGCACCCTCGAATCCGCGACCTGTCAATCGAACCGGAAGGCGAAGCAACTCTACAACCCTGCTACGGGCCAGCCTTTCCCGAATAACTTCATCAATCCGAGTCTTTTCACCGCGCCCTCATTGGCCTTATTGAAGCTCATTCCCGTCTCCAGCGATCCTTGCGGAAAGCTGATCTACGCCATCCCCAATCCCAGCAATGAATATCAGTATGTGAGCCGGGTAGATTGGGTGCAAAGTCCAAAGAACACTATCTTCGCCCGCTATTTCATTCTCGATTATGCCAATCCGGCAATCTACACCAACAACGTTCTCACGACTAGCCGTCCCGGGCTCCTGCAGCGTTCTCAATCCATTGTTTTAGGCGATCAGCTTGCAATCGCGCCGACCATCCTCAACGCTTTTCACTTGACGTACTCGCGGCTGGCGGTCCACCGTTCCAATCCGGAGAGTATGCCCTCTCCGGTTAAGTTGGGAGTGGATATGTACAATGGCTCTCCCAACTACCTGCAAATGTCGGTGTCCAATTATTTCACTGTGGGCGGCGGCTCCAACGCGACAGCTAAATTCATCCGCAACCAATGGCAGTGGTCCGATGACGTCGATTGGATCAGGGGCCCTAATCACTATAGTTTTGGCGGAGAGTTCATTGCCAATCAGATGGACGAGGTGAACGATCAGTACATCAACGGCGACTTTAACTTTGACGGCTCGCAAACCGGCGCTCCCGCTTCAACAAAGCTGGCAACGCCAGGCGATGGGCTCGCGGACTATCTGCTGGGCAGACCTATCCAATTGATTGATTCAGGCCTGGTGCAGATAGGTCTGCGTGAGAAATACGTCGGAGTTTACTTCCAGGACGATATCCAACTCAGCAAGGCACTCAATGTCCATGCAGGCCTGAGATGGGAACCGTCGTTGCCGGAGTATGATGCAGCAGGACGCGGCAACCACTTCTCATTGCCGGCTTTCGTCGCCGGAACCAAAACGAGCGTATACACGAATGCGCCTCCCGGCCTGCTTTTTCACGGCGATCCCGGAATTCCAAAAGCCTATGCCAACGGCAGCTATAAGGGCTTTGCCCCGCGTATTGGAGTGGCTTGGGACCCGAGAGGCGCTGGCATAGAGAGCGTTCGCGCCTCCTATGGAATCTTTTTCGATCAACCTGAGTCTTATACCGATAGAGACTTCTCACTCGCCTCGCCATGGGGCAACCAGATCACTCTGACCGCGCCAAGCGGCGGCCTGGTAAATCCTTTCGCAGGATATCCGGGCGGCAATCCATTCCCCTTCCCCTACCCCCCGTCCAAATCTTCAGCGTTCCCTACCGGAGGGTCATACATCAATCTGCCTCTCAATCTCCATCACCCCTACATGCAGCAATGGGGATTGAGCCTGCAGCGCCAGCTAGGAAGCGACTGGGTGGTCACAGCGGATTACATAGGCAACAAGGCAACTCATTTTCGCTCTGGCAGAGAATCGAACCCGGCGGTTTATATCCCGGGAAACTCAAGCACAGCCAATACGCAACAACGGAGGATGCTTTCCCAAATAAACCCCGCGGCAGGCGCGTATTATTCGACGATTACATTCATGGATGACGGGGTCAACACCACCTACAACGCGCTCAGGCTGACGGCCCAGCACCGCTTCAGTCAAGGCTACACCCTGCTCGCGGCGTACACGTATTCCCATTGTTTTCAGGATACGGAGACTCTCGCCAACAGGCTTACAGGGAATCAGGAATCCAACCCGTATGACAGGAGCGCCGACTACGGGCCATGTGACTACGATCTGCGGCACAATTTCGTCGCCTCATTTGTCTATCAGGGCTTTCGCTTCAAGAAGCGGGCCCTGGACCTGGTCGCAGGAGGGTGGCAGCCTGCCTTTCTGGTTTCCGCCAATAACGGTTTCCCATTCTCTCCGCTGACCGGGACAGATGCTTCCCTCTCGGGCGTGGGGCTAGACCGTCCGAATGTTGTAACGGGCACGAATCCTTACGTGAGAAATACCCATACGCTGCTGTGGGTCAATCCAGCTGCATTCACCAAGAATGGGCCTGGGACTTTTGGGACGGCCCGCATGAATTCGCTTCTTGGGCCTCACTATGTGGACTCTGACGTCAATTTGACGAAACTGTTCACCATCCACGAGCAACAGAATTTACAGTTGCGCTTTGAGTTCTTCAATGTTTTCAATCACACCAATTTCATGGCTCCCGTGAACTCGTTTAGCTCGTCGAGTTTTGGCGTTATACAAGCTTCGAATCCGGCTCGCATCATCCAGCTTGGAGCGAAGTACACATTTTAAGGAAGTTTGGGAAATACTGTGGCCTTTTCCAATTGCTCGAGGCCGCCGCTCCCTGCTGGACGCGTCGGCTTGGCAATAGTGGCTTCGGCCTACGCCATTTCCTAAACTGCCGTAGCTTAAATTCAACGAAGAGAGGGCATAGAGGCTACTCATGTATCCAAAAGGAAGTTCTGGCCTTACGCGGAGAAAGTTCCTTCAATCCGGTATCGGTCTCGCAGCGGAACAGCGGCGCCGCGGTCGTGGGCCAAGCTAGCAGGTGCGGAGCCTGCCGCCGCGGCTACAGAAAAGATGATCGGCATACAAATCGGAGCAATTTCTTTCGTCGACGAAGGCGTAAATAAGGTGCTGGACATTTTGCAGGAGCGTGGACAAGTGAACACGCTTTTCCTGTCTGCGTTCACCTATGACTTGGGAACTGGCGGCAGACAGGTGCCGAGCCGTCCGCTTCCCGATCACGGCAAGCAGGAATACGATCACTTTCACGGAGGCAACTTCGCCACACCTCACCCGCAGTTCTATACCGATACAGTGTTGAAAGATACCAAGGCGCCGGATCACGGCAACCTGGATATTCTCGCAACGGTACTTCCCGAGACCAAGAAACGAGGAATAAAACTGTACGCCTGGAACTATAACATCTGGCGTACCGATATCCCTCACATCCAACAACTGGAAGAGGTTGATATCAACGGCAAAAAGGCCAAAACCTGTTGCGCATACAACCCTGACTATCGAAACTTTGTGGTGGATCTTACACGCGATCACTGCACCTCCTATGACATTGACGGAGTGATGTGGGGCGCCGAGCAGCAAGGGCCGCTGAACAACATCATTGGAGCCAATGCAGGCAGCTGGAACGTTCCCATCACCTGCTTTTGCGAGTTCCACCGGAAGGCGGCCAAGGACCGGGGGATCGATGTGGACCGGGCCATCGAAGGTTACCAGAAGCTGCTCGCCTTTACCGTGCAGGCCCGGGCAGATCAGCGCCCCACCGACGGTTATTTCGTCGCCTTCTGGCGGATCATGGTCGATTACCCGGAGATCCTGGCATGGGAGAAGCTTTGGGACGACGGAAAGAACTCAACTTATGCCGACATTTACAAAACCGCCAAGAGCGTGAGACCTAACCTACAGGTGGGTTTCCATATCTGGCATACCAACTCATTCAGTCCGTTTTTTCGCGCGGAGCAGGATTTCGAGCGTTACTCCCATTACGCCGATTTCCTGAAGCCGGTTCTCTACAACAACTGCGCTGGACCTCGTTATGCCAAGTACATCGACAAAGTCGATTCGACTGTTTTCCACGACGTGCCCAAAGACGAAATGCTGAAGCTGAACAACCACTGGCTCAATTATGACGGAATGTCTTCTGAGGAAATGTCGCTAGGAAAGATTCCCAAGGACGGTCTTCCAGCAGAATACGTATTTCGTGAAACCAAGCGCGCTCTCGATGATGTCAAAGGCAAATGCAACATTTATCCCGGAATCGACATTGACATCCCTACGGCCAGCGAAGACAAACAGACCGAACCGCAGGATGTCTTTGAGGCAACAACCGCCGCTCTCAAGGCGGGCGCCGAGGGTGTCATCTTTTCGCGAAAGTATTCGGAGATGCGCTTGGCAAACCTTTCCGGCGGAGGAAAGGCGGTCAAACAATTTCTTGCCTAGCTTGCAGAGGCTGCAACCCAGCATGAATGCGGGGCTTCCACCAAAAGGTACCCCACTTCGCACCGGTTGCATTAATATCTGGGCGCGTTGTTTGCGCCAGACGTGGGAGACCGCAAATCTGGCTTCTAAAAGTTAATTCTTGCGACGAGGTTGATCGTCCTGCCTCCGGTATTCGCGGCCGGGCTGGTGGTGTACCCGAAGTTGCTGGCTGAGATATTCGACTGAGGGTTGTTGAATGCGGGCGTGTTGGTCACGTTGAATGCCTCGACCCGAGCCACGAATGCAACGCTCTCCCAGATGGAAAACTCCGCGCAACGCCGGCATCCAGATCGAAGAATCCGGGGCCGCGAAATTCATTGCGGTTGGAGGTTCCGAAGCGCGCGCTCGGAACCGACGCAAACGCCGTGGTGTCAAAATATGGCGCCAGCCCGCTGGTGCTCGCAGTGCCGCGAGCTTGTACTCGGCCTATGGAAACGGTGGGTTTGATCTGATCGGCGGTCTGCGAATTGCCCGGCGCGTTCAGGTTATTTCCGGAGTCGGTCACCGTAAAGGGTGTGCCGCTCACCTTGCTCAGAGAAGTATCCAGGCTCCATCCGCCGAGCAATTTGCCGGCTATGCCGGAACGGAAATAACTGCCATCCCTCCCAAACGGAGATTGCGCCACCGTCCACCATTGCAGGTTATTGGTGCGGTCAAATCCGGCAAGCGCACGATTGCGGTTCCAGTATGCCGGATAGGCAAAAAACAGCCCGTTATAGGAACTGTTGTCGTTATAATCGATCGCCTTTGACCATGTGTAGACAAGCCCCGTCTGCACCCCTTTGCCGACGCGGCGATTCAACTGAGCTTGCAGTGCATTGTAACTGGCGCCCCTAAACGGAAAGGTTGAGTTGATGGTTCCTATATCCCCCGTGGTGGCGACGAGCTGGCCGCCGTTGGTTCCTCCGCCGGGAGGAGCCGCATTAATATTCAAGGCGGTTATCTGGCGTACGGCCGATGTTCCTACATAAGCGATGTTGGCCGTAAAGCCGGCTCCAAACTCCTGCTCGACTGCCAGATTCCACGAATCGATGTAACCGCGGCGAAAGTGCTTGGGCACAGTGTTGGTGGTCCCGGTAGTGGGCAGCGTCAAAAAGCCTGTACTGAAGTTAGGCGTTGCAATAGGCTCGATGCCCACCACTGGGCATCCGCGCAACGAATTCCGCGCATCGACCGCCTGCAGACAATTCTGATTGCTAAATGCGTTGGGACCTGTCGGGTTGAGGGCTGAAACCGCGCCATAGGTATCGCGCAGGGTGCGGAAGTTCTCCGGATCGACCGTCATGCCGCCTCCGGCACGAATCACAGTGCGATCCGAGGCACGGTAGGCAATGCCCACTCGTGGCACAATCATGCCCCATCCGACATCCTCGCCGGTGTTGGTCGGGTTCCCGCCCCGGCCGCCGATGACAATGTTGTTCGTTCTCCCCAGCGACGGATCGTAACGGAACACGCCCTCGTGGTCGCGCGTGGCAAAGGGATAGAACTCATAACGCGCGCCGTAGGTGAGTGTGATCTTGGGGGTAAGCTGCCATTGATCCTGGGCATAGAAGGCAAAGGTCGACCAGCGCAGAGCGTTGGGATCCAATGTCTGGACAGTTTTTCCATAGTTCTGCGGAAGCCCCAGGAGGAAGTCGGCGAGAAGATTGTAGATGTTTGTCGAGGCCCCGCTCAGCGCGGTGAGGCCCCCGGTAAAGATGAATGAGCCGCGGGGAGTGAGGTTGGAGTTCGACGTCTGCTGAGGCTGGAAGTGATTCATGGCCGAATGCGTATATTCGCCCCCGAAACGCATGCTGTGCTTGCCGCGATTCCATGTGAGACCGGCATTGCCTACGGATTGGCTGTCTCGGAAGAGGAACGGGTTGCCGGAGTTCGGATTTCCAATGCTCGAAAAGGTACCTGAACTGGATCCGCCGCCCGAACCGAACCCTGCCGCCGATGAACCGGAGAAGATAAATCCCGGTATGCCGCCCTGTAACGGATTGGGACCGTTGGTTCCGGGAATCTGCAAAACATCGAGACCAAAATTGCTGGTCTCGTCGGGCGATTGCGCCCCGATGCGCATTCTTCCCCAACCCGCGTTCATGTCTAAAAGCAGGCTGGGCGTGAACACATGGGTAAAGCCGAGTCCTACATTCTGAATGCGGCCGGTGGAGTTGCCTGCCTGTCCGCCGTCAAAGGTGCCGCCGCCTGCCGCGCCTAACGTGTAAGGATCGGAGATGTCGTCGGGCGCGATGCTGTAGCGGCCGAAGATGGAATTGTTTTGGTTCGGGTTGTAATTGACCTTGCCGTCGATCTTGTCCAACGTATAAGCGGCAGTGCCGGTGCCGAAGTAATCATTCGCCGGGTTTGTGCAGGGCGACGATGAACAATTGTTCACCGCCGGCAGAAGCGCCAGCATTTTAGCGGCGGCGGGATCGATCCGGCTCGCCGGAATCTTCATCGAGCCATATTCCTGTGCAAAGGTGAGCCGGCCCGTACCGTCGGGCGCGCCGGTTGCGGGATTGACGTGGCCGGTCGCCGGGTCATAGATCTGGACTGGAACCTGTGTATTGTTAGGACCGGAAACGGTAAGGCCGGTGAAATCGCCGCTGGCCATCTGCGGAGTCGGAATAGTCTGGTTGCCGGAGATCAACTGCCGCCGGGTGATGCGATCCCAGTCGGCGAAGAAAAACAGCTTGTTCTTTATGATGGGTCCGCCTACATCTCCGCCATACTCGTTGTAGATATTCTTAGGGCTTTTGTTGATGTTGAAAAAGCTGTTCGCGTTATAGGCGTTCTCGCTGTTGTACTCCCACGCCGAACCGTGGAATTGATTGGTTCCCGACTTGATGGTGACGTTGATGACGGCTCCCCCCGCGGTTCCCTGGTC
This sequence comes from uncultured Acidobacteriaceae bacterium, assembly GCA_963705665.1. GTDB lineage: Bacteria > Acidobacteriota > Terriglobia > Terriglobales > Acidobacteriaceae > PALSA-350. Next base: position 111,575 of record CAVPKQ010000011.1, read on the forward strand.
GGCGGTAAAGCTGTTAGTGACGACATTGACGCTGCCGATCGCGTCTTGCGGAGGGATATATGCGATGAGATAAGGCAGCCATGGATAGGCCACGCTCGCGCCGTCCACGCGAGTATTGTTGTTGACCCACGTCATACCATTCACATTGACCCCTTGGGCGCGCTCCGGATTGCCGGCTGCCGAGTTCTGCTCGCTGGGCGGGCTCATTCCGGGGACCAACTTGTATAAAGCCTGGAAGTTTCTCCCTTCACTGCTGGTGGTGGGGATCTGGGCCAGTTGAACAGTCGAGATGTCGTAGTTCACGTCCGCCTTGTCGGTTTGCAGAAGGGGCGGCGCGCCGGTCACCGTAACCTCTTGACTCACCCCTTTCACTGCCAGCGACGCATTGACCCGGGTAACCTCATTCGGACTAACGCTCACCCCCTGGGATTTGAAGGTAGCGAAGTTGGGCGAAGAGACGATCACGTTATAGGTCCCCGCCTGCAGGTTATCCACGGTATAAATGCCGCTGCTGTTCGCGGTTACCGATCGGCTGACTCCTGTTCCCGTATTGACGGCCTCCACGGCCGCTCCTGGTATCACGGGCCGGAGGCGTCGGTCACGTTGCCGGTAAGTGTTCCATACAACACCTGGCTGTGAGCGATGGATGCGGCAAACAGGAACGCCAAGGATGAAAGCAGCGCCGGACGGCCGGCCTTTTTCAGTAAGCTTGATAGGTTTCGATGAAGCTGCATCTGACGACCTCCGAAGTGACAAACGGCACATCCACGAATATGTGAATATCGTAGTTGATAACGACTTCGCACCCACGACGCGCCATAGGATGTTTAATAGTTCGCACGAACTATATCCACCGCGATAAAGAGATGTCAAGAGTAGCCCGAGTTCCGCTTAAAGTGTGGGTTCAAAACCCCGGTTTGTCTACCGGGATGCGACCGCCGTGGACCGGGAACGGCGATTCGTCCGGCGGATGGTTTTCTTCACCTTCACGGTTGGGCCGGCGGTCTCGCCCTGGCGCGAATGCCTCTGCAGCAGAACTGCAGCCGCTCCGCGAAGCCGCGCGATATCTCCCTGGTGCGTGGGAAGGATGCGGGGGCGCGTGCCTGCCAATGGGAATGCGGCCATCTGTTTTTCGAGCCGTGGTCCATAGTAGCGCCATGCCGAGGTGATATCGCCGGCCAGCAGAATCACTTCAGGGGAAAGAGCCGCGGTCACCAGGCGCGGCCCTTGCCCAGATACTCCGCCTGCCGCTCGAGGGCGGCCAACGCAAACTCATCCCCTTCATCGGCTAACGCTAACAATTGATGGAAACTCAGCAGGTTGGCGCCGTTTGCCGCTGTTTCGGCGTAGTAGCGGAGAGTTGCATGGCGGGAGGCAAATGTCTCAAGGCAGCCAGCTCTGGCCACAGCCACAGAGCGGTCCGGAGGAGTCGAGCGATATATGACCAAACTCGCCCGCCATCCCGCTTTGCCCGGCAATGAGATTACCGTTCGCCAGAATGCCGCCGCCAATTCCCTCCGACACAGTCAACAGCACAGCGTTGCGGATGCCGTCCATCTGCTCAAACCATAGTTCGGCGAGTAAGCACGCTTAGCCGCATTCTCCAGTTCGACCGGCAGTCCCATTCCCCGCTCCACGGCGGCCTTGATGTCGAAGTCTCTCCAATTAAGGTTCGGAGCGAAAATCAGACGCTGCGTCTTGGGATCGACCCTGCCCGGCACGCTAATCCCGATGCCCTCGAAAGACTTCCCTTGATGGCTGTTCCGGATGCGCTTCATGCAATCGATGAGATTCTTAACCGAAGCCAGCCGGATCAGAGCTAATCGGTAACTGAACCCGCGACATCAGGCGGCCTTGCAGGTCGACACAGCTACCGTCGCCTGCTTGGGGTGAAGATCGGCGGTAATGACTACCAGATCGTCATTCAGTCCCAGAAGGGTAGGTCGGCGGCCGCGCGGCAGACGCGCAATCGCTCCTTCGCGAACCCACTCCTCCTCAATCAATTGCTCTACAATCTGCGAGACCGTGCTTCTCTGCAACCCCGAACGGCGCGATAGTCGGCCCGGGAAATCGGTTGGTTGGTTCGAATGATCTCAAGCAGGATATCCCGGTTAATGCCCCGGGCAGTCTGGCTCGAAGCGAGTTTCGCATGGGTCAGATCAATGCGCCGCATGCCTCCGTATCGTGCTCTCACTGGCTATTCTCCTTAAGGAGCGCGCCGTTCCCCATTGAGTAGACGGGTTCCTCTTCAACCGTTGGAAGGATTGTATTGAATGTACACCTTACCAATCTATGTCTGTAATCCACAATTGGAAGCTTATATTAGTTCACTTAACAAACTATCTTGGCTTGGAATCGGCTTTTGCCCTCCTCCTCTTGGCCTTCTTTCTGTCATTCCCAGAGGGAATGACAGAAAAGAAAAGCAAACCACATCACCTCAGCGCTTTATGGCCCCCATCCGCTTGACCGTAGCCTCCAGTTAGCGTACCGTCGATCTATGAGAGGCGAACAAATGGCGAAAGTAGAAGGGACGCCTTCCCTATCCTCGACCAAGCTCCCGCGGAAAAACCTGCGCTGTCAGGAATTGCCCGGATGGCGGCGGAAGGCGGTCTTGCAGGCGAAGGTTACCTGAGTGGGACTTTTGTCCCATGGGTTGAAGGTCCGTTCGGTGCTCAACCGGACCAGTTCCCGGCGCGGATTGCCATTTTCCTGGAGTATCAATCCTTACCGCGGCTGCGAGTTCGCCTGCCGGTACTGCTATGCCCGCTATGCCCACGAGTTCCTCGAGCTGACTCCGGAGGACTTTGAACACAAGATCTATTTCAAGCAAAACGCTCATTGGCTGCTGGAGCAGGAGCTGAAGCAGGTACGGCCTGGAGAGGAGATCGCGATCGGCACGGCAACCGATACCATATCAGCCGATCGAGCGCCATGCCAAAATTGGCCAATG
>CAVPKQ010000012.1:0-13259 GCA_963705665.1 uncultured Acidobacteriaceae bacterium
ACCCGCCCCATAGGCATGCGCTTTTATCCGTGGAATTTGCTGGCTACCGTTGGGGTGGCCGAGATCTCATATTGGATCATCGAGCGGCCGTCCTACCGGCTACGCGACCGGTTGGAGCGTGCTTTCAATTGGAAGCGCGCGGCGGCTCTTGAGCCTCTGCAGGCAGCTATGCCGCTGGAACAGTAACGGTTTTTTACTCGTGACCGTGGGCGCTTGAATTTAAAGCAGGGTCACCTTACCGGTCCCTATGTCATAGTATGCGGCGGCGATCTTCAGCTTTCCCTCTTTGATCAGGCCGCCGAGGACGGGGGAGGATTCCCGCAACAGGGCCGCCTGGATGTGTGCGTTGGCCTTGGTGGCCGCCTCCAGATCCGATCCGGCCCGTTCCACGGCCGGCTGGATATGCGGGTAAAGGGCGCTGATCTGGCCGGGAACGGCCTTGCCCTGGATGGTGGCCTTTACGGCGCCGCAATTGGCATGCCCCATGACGATGATCGCCTTGGTCCCCAGCACGACGGCGCCGTATTCCAAGCTGGCCATGATCTCCGAGGTGACTATATTGCCGGCGACGCGGGTGACGAAGACGTGGCCGATACTCTGATCGAAGAGCAGCTCGATCGGCACTCTCGAGTCGGCGCAGGAGAGCACGCCCGCGAATGGCTCCTGTTTTTCGATAGTCTTCTGTTTCAAAATGGCAAGGTCGTGCTGGTGGGCGGTGAGAGCGCCGCTGGTGAAACGGCGATTTCCCGCCATCAATTCCTCGATAGCATGATCCGGGCTGAGGCCGCTTTGGGCTAGAGCCGCCGGAGGATCGACGAGCTCGACTTGCGCGGTCAGGCCGGCAATGGCTCCTGCGGCCGCGATCCTTAGGAACCGCCGCCGGGACGGGTTGCTCTGTAGATGCTTTTCCATCCGCTTCTTCTCCCTGCTTGGGTTGGGCTTGGTTGGGCACGCCCATCCTACCCCTTAGGTAGGAGAATAAAAAGAAATATCTTAGCTGGATCGCCGCCGGGTCTGGAGTTGAATCGTTAAGAGGAAGCAGAAGCAGATTCCCTGCGGGGATGAAAGAAAGAAAAGCAAAAGCAGAAGAAAGAAAGGCAAAAGAGAATACTGAAAACTAGCGTTTATTGCGGCGAGGCGCTTCGCCGATGCTCTTGCGCAGGCGCTCGGTGGCGCGGGCATGGCTGGCCTGGAGCAGAAGCGTTCGCACATCGATGAGATGATCCCGCATGTGGCGCTCCGCTTCAGCCGCATCCCGCCGCTCGATGGCCTGAAAAATGGAGCGGTGAAAGGCCAGAGTGTGGTCCCTCTCCACCAATTGCGAGGTCAGCATCATCATGTTCATCAGTGAGCGATGGATTACCTGAAAAAGCCGGCCGCACAGCCGGTTGCCGGAGCTTTGCAGGATGGTGCGGTGAAAGAGCAGGTCGGCTTCAATCATCCTGAACTGGTCCGCGCCCGCGGCCTCGAACTCCACAATGCTTTGCCGCAATACGAGCAACTGCTCCGCGGATGCCAGACGGGCTGCCTTGGCGGAAAGCGCGGGCTCGACCATCAGGCGGGTTTCAATTAATTCCTGCGACGATGTCTCATCCAGCAGAAAAAGGAATTCCATGGGTTCGGAGAGGACGGCGGAAGCATCCCCGCTCAGATAGGTGCCGTCGCCCACGCGCTGCGAGATTACGCCCATCATCTTGAGGACCTTCATCACCGGCCGCAGAGAGGTCCGGCTCACGCCGAAGTGGATGGAAAGGTCGCGTTCCGAAGGCAGCTTGTAGCCGGGCGTGAGTGTCCCTTCACTGATGAGCTGCTTGAAGCGCAGGATCAGCCAGTCGGTCAAATCGCCCTTATCCGCGCCCGCGGAGGAATTGTGAGCCATGTCCGAAACCCTTGGAATGTCTTCAATGTAGCCGATTGTCGCGCGTTTCTCACGGAAACTGCCCAATTAGTAAACCTTTTCCATTGACATCCTTCTACTTATGGTACTACCATTCGCTTCGTCCTAAATAACAGCGTGCCGGCGCTTTGGGCGCGAATGCCGGATCGAGGTTCATTATGCGTATAACTTCCGGGAGGCGGACAGTGTATGGCTTGGCGCTATCGGCTGTTCTGTTGATTCCGCTAGCAGGGTTTGGCCAGGTTGAATCCGGCCGTATCGTAGGCACGGTCTACGACCAGTCCAACGCGGTTATTCCATCCGCTACGGTGACGGTTACCAATGTATCCACCAACACCAGCCAGAAGGCGGTCACGAGCGCTCAGGGCGAATACGTTATCACCCCTGTCGATCCTGGAACCTATAACATTTCGGTGCTATCCAAAGGGTTCAAGAATGTGGTCAGGACGGGCATCGAAATCCAGGTGGGACAGATCGCGCGCGAGGATTTTGCGCTGCCGGTGGGCGAGTCGAACGCCACCGTCGAGGTCACGGGCCAACCCCCGCTGCTCAACACAGACAGCGCCACCATAGGCCAGGTGGTCACCAACACGCAGATTGTCAACCTTCCGTTGAACGGCAGGGGATTTTATCAATTGGCCCAGCTCACGCCTGGAGCGGTGCTCTTACCGCCGACCGGGAACTCAGTAGCGGTGCGTCCTGAGTCCATTAACGGTAATACCATTAGCGGCATTCGCGGCATCGCGCTCTCTTTCCTGCTCGACGGCGTCGATGTCAGCGAACAGCACCAGGGTGGAACCTTCATTCAGACGTCGATCGATGCGCTGCAGGAGTTTAGCGTCGACCAGAATCCCTATTCCGCTGAATTCAATCGCGGAGGCGGCCTGTTCAATGCGACTACCAAGTCCGGCACCAACCAGTTTCACGGAGATCTCTTCGAGTTCCTGCGCAACGACATATTGGACGCCCGTAATTATTTCGCGGTAACCCGCGAGCCGCTCAAGCGAAATCAGTTTGGCGGCACCCTGGGCGGACCGCTATCGATTCCTCACCTCTACAGCGGCAAGGACCGGACATTTTTCTTTGGCAGCTATGAAGGGCAGCGCCTGCGCCAAGGGCTGGTGGAAAACATCGTCGTGCCCACCCAGGCGCAGCGCAATGGAGACTTCAGCGCAGGCAATCTCAACAAGATCTACGATCCGCTGACCACAACCTCGGGCACCAACCCGTCGCGCACGCAATTTCCCGGAAATGTAATTCCCGCGAACCGGCTTTCTCCGCAGGCGCAATATCTCAACCAGTTCATTCCCTTGCCGAATACGCCGGCGGGAACTTTCTCCTACAACCCGTCGCAAGCGATTGACCTGGATCAATTCACTGTTCGGCTGGATGACCAGATCAACAGCTCCAATCGCCTGTTCGCGCGCTGGAGTTTCAATAACAACCGGGAAAAGGACCCGAATGCCTCGCCTTTGCTCGGCTTGGCGCCGCTGAATTCCCAAGGAGAGGATATCGCCGTCGGCCTCACGACGAACGTCGGCGCCAACAAGGTCTCGGAGTTCCGCGCCCACTATCTGTTTAGCAGAATCCGCCTGCAGGCGTTTCTCCAGGGACAGGACATCAACGGAAAAGCGGGAGTAGCAGGCTTCGAACAAACCCTGCGGCCGGGCACGGGCGGCAGCTTTCCCGACTATTCCTGGAGCGGCTATGGCAGCATCAACGGGTCGGCCTTCGACCAGCGCCCGAAGGGGCAAAACCGCAAAGCCTGGGAGCCCACCTGGAACTTCACCATCGTTCAAGGGAAAAGCACGCTCAAGTTCGGCGCCCTGGTCCGCTACTATCAATGGTTAGGCTACGACAGCCAACAATATGTAGGCCAATGGACCATGAGCGGCATCAATACGCAGAATCCGGCCAAGACGGCCGGCACCGGGGATGCTTTTGCCGATTGGATGCTGGGGTACCCGGCAAGCGTGGCGCGAGCGTATCCGGCGAACTTTTTCGGTGGCCAGAATACCTACTATCAGTTTTTCGTCCAGGATGACTATCGCCTGACCGACCGCCTCACGGTGAACGTGGGGCTGCGCTATGAATACACGCCGTGGCTCTCTCCCTACAGGAACCAGATGGGAACCTTCGATCCATCGCGGGCCAGGCCGATCATTGTCAGCGGTCACGGGAGCACAGTCGATCTGACCTCGCAGTACGCGGCGCCGGTGGCATACCAGTACTTCGGGCAGTATATTCAGACTACGAGCCAGGCGGGGATTCCCTACAACATCACCCACACCGACAAGACGCAGTTCGCGCCGCGCGCCGGATTTGCGTACAGGGCGGGGCAAAACACGGTATTCCGCGCCGGATATGGCATCTTCTATGAGCCGGAGATAGGCAACCGCGACAACTACAATATGCTTCCCTATAAGCTGGCTGAGACGGCTTTCAATACAGCCAATACCGTGCCCAACCGGCCGCTCGCGAATTTCTTCCTGGGGGCGCAGCTGGGTGCTTCGACGACCCAGCCGACGATTGCCTCCACTCCGGTGCATTTGCCTATGTCCTATGACCAGCATTGGAGCTTTGGCGTGGAGCAGCAACTCAACAAGACGATGGTGGCCGATATCTCATACGTCGGAAACCATGGCGTTCATCTTCAAGGATCGCAAGATTTGAACGATCCCCCCGCGGGACCAGGCACGGTGGCCTCGCGCAGACCGTACCCCACCTTCGGCGGGATCGCTCTCTTCAGCTCGGAGATCGGAACAACCTATAACTCTCTGCAGGCCAAGATCAATGATCGCTTGAGCAGCGGGCTGACCTTTCTTGCCTCCTACACCTGGTCGAAGTTCCTGCAGAGCAATCCTTCTCCTCCGCTGGGCGGCAACAACGGATACGAGAAGACGATATCGGAGTTCAATATTCCGCAGAATTTTGCATTCAGCATGAGTTACGAATTGCCCTTCGGGCCGGGCAAACAATACATGAGCCATGAGAACTGGCTGGTGAATGCGGCCCTGGGCGGATGGCAGGTGCAGAACATTACCGTGCTGCGCAGCGGGCTGCCGTTCACACCAACCATCTCCCGCGACGTGGCGAATACCGGCGTAGGCTCACAGCGGCCGATCCAGATCGGCAACCCGAAGCTCCAAAACCGCACGCTTACCAATTGGTTCAACAAAGCGGCGTTTGCCGTGCCCGCCCAATATACTTATGGAACTTCCAAGGCATATATCCTGCAGGGCGATATGTATCGTCAATACGACGTCTCCATCTTCAAATCCTTTCCCCTGACCGAAGGAACGAATTTGCAGTTCCGGGCGGAATTCTTCAACCTCCCGAACATCGCCAGCTTCAATCCGCCGCAGACCGGGCCGAATTCGAATGGCGGCAATGCGCCCATCGATACCGCTTCGGGAGCACAGGTCATCAGCACCTCCACCAATCCACGGCAAATCCAGTTTGCCCTCAAATATTATTTTTAAGCCACGGAGACTGTGACCAATGCGCAAGATCCTGCCGAGTTTCTGCTTGCTGTTCGCGGTCTCCAGTTGCCTGGGACAGACCGCGGTAAAGGTCGACGTAGACCTCAATCAGAAAGTCGGAGCCTTCACTCCTATCTATGCCTGGTTCGGCTACGACGAGTCGGGTTATACCACCACCCGTAACGCCCAGGCGTTGCTTCACCAGCTGCACGATCTTAGTCCGGTTCCGGTCTATATTCGCGCGCATTTTCTGCTCACCAGTGGAAATGGCAAGCCGGAGCCCAAATGGAGCTCATCGAATGTTTATACCGAGGATGCAAACGGCAACCCGGTCTATAGCTGGACCATTCTCGACCGGATCTTCGATGCGTATGCGGCGGCCCACGTGCGTCCCATGGTGGAGCTGGGCTTCATGCCCAAGGCGCTCTCCTCCATCCCGATCCTTACCACATAGGCTGGCCTTTGAAACCCGGCCAGGTGGAGGGTTGGTCGTTTCCGCCGAAGGACTACCGGCGCTGGGAGGAGCTGACGCACCAGGTAGCCGCGCACATGGTCAAGCGCTACGGCATGGCGACGGTGTCGACCTGGTATTGGGAGATATGGAATGAGCCCAACGGAAAATACTATTGGAAGGGGACTCAGGAGGAGTACAACAAGCTCTACGATTTTGCGGTCGCGGGGGTGCGCAAGGCGGTTCCCAACGCGCGCGTGGGCGGTCCGGCAACCACCGGACCCGGCCCAAGAGGCAACGCTTCTGAGTATCTGCAGGCATTTCTCGAGCACTGCGCTAAGAACAAGAGCGCGGCCACTGGCGGTCCGATTCCGCTCGAGTTCATCTCCTTCCACGTCAAGGGCAGCCCCAAGGTAGTTAGCGGGCACGTACAAATGGGCCTGGACCGCGAGTTGAACAACGCCGCGGACGGTTTTGCCATTGTGCGCAAGTTCCCCCGGTTTGAAGGCTTCCCATTATCTTGAGCGAGGCCGATCCGGAGGGCTGCGCAGCCTGTTCGGCGCGCCTCTATCCGCAGAACGCGTATCGCAACGGGCCGCTTTATCCGTGCTATACGGCAGCGGCGATGAAGGCGCTGTTTGAACTTGCGGATCGCGATCATGTGAACTTGATCGGGATGCTGACCTGGGCTTTCGAGTTTGAAGGGCAGCCTTACTTTGATGGCCTGCGCACACTGGCGACCAACGGCATCGATAAACCGGAGCTGAACTTCTTCCGCATGGCGGGATTGATGCGGGGCAGCCGGGTGGCGGCGAAGAGCAGCGGTGTGGTGCCACTGGATAGCATCTTGAAGCAAGGCGTGCGCAGGAGCCGGATATCGATACGCTGGCCGCCGGCGCTCCCGGCGAGGCTTCGGTGATGCTATGGAATTACCACGACGATGACGTGCCCGCTCCCGGCGCAACCATAGATGTGTCGATGAAAGGGATTGTGCCATCGGCGCATCGCGTGCTTCTTCACGAGTACCGCATCGACGGCGATCACAGCAATGCTTATACGGTATGGAAAGCGATGGGATCGCCGCAGAAGCCGACAGCGGAGCAATATGCGAAGTTGCAGGCTGCCGGTCAATTGCAGCTTATGGATTCGCCGCGATGGATTACCCCCGTCGATGGGAAGATAGAGTTGGAAATCCATCTGCCGCGGCAAGGGGTGTCGCTGTTGCGCGTGACCTGGCCGGTGAGTTAGGAGAGATTTGTGGAATCCCAGGTCCCAGAATCGGGACCTGGGGCACCCAGGATTCGTTACGGGTTAGGACGACGCTGCGGTTTCCCACATCTGAACCCTCGATTTGTTACCGGTTAGGGAGAAAAATCGGGACGGATATTTCAAAAAGATCTAGGGTGCCCCAGGTCCCGATTTTGGGACCTGGGATTCCACAGATCCTCGATGTAGAAAGGGTCAGGAAGAACTTGCGCCAAGACTCCAAGCCATGGTTCTTCGTTACCCTGGTCACAATCGCCATCGGCATCAGCTATTTCGACCGGCAGGCGCTGCCCGTCGCCATCGCCGCTATCGGGCGGAATATTCCCATTTCGAACCAGCAGTTCGCCACGCTGCAGGCGGCTTTCCTGACCAGCTACGCGCTGCTCTACGCCGGCGGCGGCAAACTGCTGGACGCGATCGGCACCAGGAAGGGATTCGCCATCAGCATGGCGTGGTGGTCGTTGGCCTGCGCCCTGCACGGCTTCGCTGGGAGCGTCGCGCTGCTGGTGGTGGGCCGTTTGCTGCTGGGCATGGGCGAAGGCGCCGCTTTTCCCGCGGCCACGCGAGTGATCGCGGAATGGCTTCCGGCGGCAGAACGAGCCACGGCGATGGGCATCATCAATGCGGGCACAGCCGTCGGCTCGGTGCTGGCGCCTCCCCTGATCGGAATCATCCTCTGGCTGGGAAGCTGGCGGTATGTCTTCTTCTTTGCCGGATCGCTGGGACTTATATGGACGGCAAGCTGGCTGGCCAGTTACCGGGCGCCGGAGGAGACAATGGCGGCTCCTTCTGCCGGCGGCCCGGCGCCGATCCCATGGCTCCATCTGCTCCGCTCGCGCAGGGTCATCGGTCTGGTCTCGGCCAAATTCCTGAGCGATTCGGCGTGGTATTTCTGCCTCTTCTGGCTGCCCAAATATCTCTATGACGCGCGCGGCTTCGATATCAAGCGGGTCAGCTATTTCGCCTGGATTCCGTATGCCGCCTCCGGCCTGGGCAGCTTTCTGGGAGGCTGGTTTTCCAGCCGCCTGCTCCAGGGCGGCCATTCTCTCAACTTTTCGCGAAAGCTGGTTTTAGGTTTGAGCGCCGCGCTGATGCCGGCGGTTATCCTGGTGCCCCATGTGCCGGTGAGTCTGGCCTTGCTGCTCTTCAGCATCGCGTTCTTCGGCCAGCAATCCTGGTCTGGCTTGATCATGACCCTGCCCGCCGACATCTTCCCGATAAGCTCGGTCGGCTCGGTTGCGGGATTGATCGGATTCGGCGGCGCCATCGGGGGCGCGGTCTTCAATATCATCGCCGGGCAGTTGCTCGGCCACGGCGCAGGATACGGCGTCGTATTCGCCATCGTAGGAAGTCTTCACGCGGTAGCTTTTGCCATCCTTCTGCTCACCTCAGGCGTTCTGCGCGTACCGGGAACCGACACATTTCAACAACGGGGAAAACTGGTTTCGACATGAAGATCCGCGAAATCCGCACACGAGTCGCGCAATGGTCGGGAGAAACAACGCCGTTGCCACCGCATTTTTGCACTAACCCGATGGACGTGCTTTCGCTCAACCCTGCCTCCATGAAGACCTTTACTTTTCACAGCTGGCTGGTGGTCGAGGTGATGACCGACGATGGCCTGACGGGAGTGGGCAATGCCGCCTTGACGCCTCTGGTGACCAAGCAGGTGATCGACATCCATCTGAAGCCGCTGCTGCTGGGAGCCAATCCCTGGGATATCGAGTTCTTATGGCAGCACATGTACCGCCAGACCATGGCCTTTGGACGCAAGGGTATCGGCATGGCGGCGATCAGCGCGGTGGACATTGCTCTCTGGGATCTGCTGGGCAAGGCGGCGAAACAACCCGTCTTCCGCCTGCTCGGAGGCAGGACCAAGCCGCGCATTCCCGTCTATGCCAGCCGTTTGTACTCCAGTTCCCTGCAACAGTTGGCGGCAGAGGCCGAACGCTACAAAGCCGAAGGATACAAGGCGATGAAGCTGCGCTTCGGGTGGGGTCCGGTGGATGGGGCCGCAGGAATGCAGCGTAATCTGGAGTTAGTGCGCACCGTGCGCCAGACCGTGGGAGACGAGATCGACGTGATGGCCGACGCCTACATGGGGTGGACCTTGGATTACGCCAAACGCATGCTTCCATTGCTTGAGCCCTTCAACCTGCGCTGGCTGGAGGAGCCGGTGATTCCCGACGATGTGCATGGATACGCCGAGTTGAAGGCGTATGGAAGGGTGCCGATTTCGGGCGGGGAACATGAGTTCACATCGTATGGTTTTCGCGACCTGCTTGAAGCCCGGGCGCTGGACTATATCCAGTTCGACACTAACCGGGTGGGCGGGATCAGCCAGGCGAGAAAGATCTCGGCCATGGCCGAGGCGTTTTCCGTTCCCGTGATTCCGCATGCCGGACAGATGCACAATTATCACGTGGTCATGGCGAGCTTGAATTCGCCTATGGCGGAGTTTTTTCCGCCGGTGGACGTGGAAGTGGGCAACGAGTTGTTCTGGTACATCTTCGATGGCGAGCCGCGAGCGAAGGACGGCTTTATCGATCTCGACGACCAGTTGCCCGGCTTGGGATTGACGATCAATGAAAAGAGAATGGGGCAATTTCAAGTCATCGAATAAAAGGGCGGAGGCAAGATGCGATTAGTGCAATTAAAGGCGGACAACATGCGCCGGGTGGCCCTGGTCGAGGAGCCGGTGCTGCGTTTGATTCGCGGCTGCTCGTCGGTCTATAGCCTGGCGCAGGAGGCGATAGAGAGCGGCAGGAAGCTGCCGGCGCTGGTCGCCAGTCATCTTACGGATGAGTCCCTGGACTACGATGCGATTTACCGGGGAGCTGCCAAGTGGAAGCTGTTGCCTCCCATCGATCATCCTGAAGAACCAGCCCGGTTCGTGGTATCCGGCACCGGGCTGACGCACTTGGGCAGCGCTCGCGACCGCGACAGTATGCACGTGGGCCATGCTACCCCCTTGGTGAGTGAGCAGGAGCTGACCGATAGCATGAAGATGTTTCATTGGGGCATGGAAGGGGGCCGTCCTCAGCCGCATGCTATTGGCGTTGCTCCGGAGTGGTTTTACAAAGGCAATGGCTTGATGGTGCATGCTCACGGTGAGCCGTTGGAAGTACCCACCTATGCGGAGGACGGAGGAGAAGAGGCGGAGATCGCCGTGGCCTACGTGATCGGTCCGAATGGCCAGCCGTACCGGGTGGGAATGACCCGGGGAACGAATTCTCCGACCATGTCTTCGAGAAGACGAACTATCTCAACCTGGCGGGATCGAAGCTGCGCACCTGCTCGCTGGGGCCGGAGATCACCATCGATCCCGATTTTCGGTTGTTCCGGGAAGAGTAGCGATCAAGCGCGACGGACAGGAATTCTGGTCGCAGCCGATCGCGACCGGCGAAGAGGAGATGTCGCATAGCCTGCGCAACCTGGAGCATCATCACTTCAAGTTCGAACTGCACCGGCGTCCGGGAGACGTGCACGTCCATTTTCTGGGAGCGCACTCGCTGAGCTTCGGGCAGGGCATCGAACTCCGGGACAGTGATGTCATGGAAGTGCAATTCAATGGGTTTGGGCGGCCTTTGCGCAATCCTCTACAGGTGAGAAGCGAGAAGGACAAGCTGATCGAGGTTCTGCCTCTGGGTGATTAGGATGCGATGTAGCCAACGAAACGAAATCGGCTTATCCTTTCGTTAGCCAATTCCTAACGAAAGGATTCTAGATTGGTAGCGGAAGCCGCGAGTCGTCTGGGACGCTACATCAGAAAAACCTACGCCGACGAGAGCGTGCGGGCGTTCGTTCCGCCCTCGCTTCCTCCCGATCCGCCTCTTCGCCTGGATAGACTCCAGAAAACTCGGGAAGAGGCAAATCAAGCCGTCGGGCGTCTCGACGGACTTGCCTCCATTCTCTCCCGACCTGTCGCTCTTTATCTACACATACGTCCGCAAAGAGGCTGTGCTCTCATCGCAGATTGAAGGAACCCAGTCCTCCCTCTCGGACCTGCTGCTCTTCGAGAACGAAGAAGGCGCCGGGAGTGCCGATCGAGGATGTGCAGGAAGTGTCGAACTACGTGGCGGCGATGAATCACGGTTTGGATCGGATGCGTGCGGGATTCCCACTTTCCCGGCTCATCGTGAAATTCATGAAATTCTTCTATCAAAGGGGCGAGGCAGCGGGAAACAAGCCGGGAGAGTTCAGGCGGAGCCAAAATTGGATTGGCGGCAGCCGTCCCGGGAATGCCGCCTTTGTCCCCCCGCCGCCCGAACTGGTTCTCGAATCCATGGACAGTCTTGAACAATTTCTGCATGATGAACGCCCGGAGATCCCAATCCTGATCAAAGCCGGTCTCGTACATGTACAGTTCGAGACCATTCATCCCTTCTTGGACGGCAACGGCAGACTTGGACGCTTGCTCATCACGTTTCTCCTCGGTGCCAAAGAAGTTATCCGCGAGCCAATCCTCTATCTCAGTCTCTACCTAAAGGCGAACCGAGCCGCCTACTACGAGCTGCTTGATCGGGTTCGCACAAGAGGGGAATGGGAGACATGGCTAGACTTTTTTCTCATCGGCGTCAGAGAGACCGCGGACCAGGCCGCGAGCGCCGCACGGCGTATTATTGCGCTGTTCGAGGAAGATCAAAAGAAAATCGAGACGCTTGGCCGCCCCGCTGTTTCCGTGCTGCGCCTCTTTCGGCATATGCAGCGAAATCCAATTGTTACAATTCCAACCACAGCTAAAAAGATCGGTATATCAGCGCCGACGGTGGCGAAGTCGTTGGATCACATGAGAAAACTTGGCATTCTGCGCCAGGTGACGGGCCGGGAACGGCACAGGCTCTTCGTCTACGAAGGCTATCTCTCGATCTTGAATGAAGGCACAGAGCCAATTCGATGAAGTCATTCAGGCATTGTTCTGGCTCGCGAGAAGGCGGGAAACGCATGGTCAGGACATTCTTCTTTTGACATCGGCCTGAACAAGTCCCAGATATCCTTCGGCATTTGACAACGGCTTCTTGGGGCTTCGGTGTCGCTGATAAGCGTGATGCCATAGAACACCTCGTCGCGTTTACGACGTATACGATCAAACAGGGCGATCATTGATGCTGCTGGCTGCGTGGTATTATCAACTGCCTTCGGGACCGGTCCGCCGGGACGGTGCAGTGGTTTGCGAATGGCTCAATTTCGTGCGCCATCAGTCATCATGCTTGTCATGTTGGTTGCGGGAGGCGGTGGCCTGCGGGCAAAAGGCGCCTCCTGTTCCCGAGCAGCCTTGGAATGCGCCTTCCGGACGGCAGCAGTTGAAGCCGCCGGCGCCGCTAACTCCTGCCTTCACTCCCGATCCTGCGAAGTTCTATACGCTCTCCGATCTGGTCAACCTGGCCGAGCGGAACAATCCCGAGACGCGCGTCGCATGGGAGAATGCCAAGGCGCGCGCCGCCGACCTGGGCATCGCCAAGGCCGCGCTTTATCCCACCTTGGCCGCGGCGGTGCTGGCGCAGAGTTCGCGTAACAACATCTTCTTCGCGCCCAGTTATTACCGGCAGACAGTAGAGAGCTTCTCTCCCGCTTTCGCTCTGGATTACATCATCTTCGACTTCGGCAGGCGGGGGCAGGAGATATCCATCGCAAGGAGCAATCTCCTGGCCGCCAACTTTGGGTTCAACGATACTCATCGCCGGATTATCTTTGAGGTCATGCGGGCATACTACCGGCTGCTCGACACCAAGGGACAGGAAGACGCGGCCGAAGCGAACCTGAAGAACGCAGACACCGTGCAGCAGAACGCCGAGGCGCGCCTGCAGCTGGGCTTGGCGACACTGCCGGATGTGTTGGAGGCGCGCAGCGCGGCCGCACAAGCGAATTACGATCTGCAGGCGGCGATCGGGGCGACGGAGATCGCGCATGGCGACCTGGCGACCGCTCTGGGCGTTCCTCCCGCCATCCAGTTCCAGGTAGAGAGTATTCAGAGCCTGACCATTCCGCAGAACCTCAGCGATACTGTGGAGGCGTCGATCGACAAGGCGCTGGCCCAGCGGCCCGATCTAATGAAGCGCGTAGCGGAACTGCGCGCCGCGGCGGCAGAGATCAAGGAGGCTCACTCGGCCTATCTTCCTACGCTGAGCCTCGACGGCACCGGCGGCCTGGCCCGGAGCTACGG
>CAVPKQ010000013.1:0-162927 GCA_963705665.1 uncultured Acidobacteriaceae bacterium
ATGCGATTTGCAAGCCGTGAAAAGGCGATTCTCTCTCAATGGGAGGTTGGGGCGGGGTTGGTGCCCGGCGGTGGACCGATGGCGCGGTTGCCGCGACTGATGGGCCGCGGCAGGGCATTGGAAGTGCTCCTAGGAGCGGACGACATCCCAGGCGATCTCGCTGAGCTGTATGGATATGTCAATCGTTCGCTGCCCGATAGTCAGCTCGACGCATTTGTTGATGCTCTCGCCACAAGAATTTCTTCTTTTGACAAACAAGCGATCGTAGAAACCAAGCGCATGGTGAACATGAATAGCCTGCCTTCGGATGCGGAGATCGCGCTGGAGTGGGAAGCCTTTGTGGCTGCGCTCGGCAGACCTGCGGCTCAGGCCAGGCTTCGAGCGCTGTTCGAACGAGGCTTTCATGTTCCGGGAGATGTTGAGGCCCGGCTCGGATACCACGTTGGGTCAATAGGCGCGGCCATAGAGACTGCAGCAAACCAGTTATAGCGGGAGCAATAGGTAAATCGGAGAGAGCAAGAAACGTCCCCCCCTCCTGTTGTGACTTCAATGGCGGTCAGAAAAGTGTGCACTTTAGATCTGAGGTCACTTCTCCAGATGACAAAAGCGCTTGCAATAAGTCGCTGGATTCGCAATGCAATTCGGAGTGCGGTGATATGGACACGGATACGGGTATGGTTCCACAACCGTCTAGAAGAAGGCATCAGCACTTCCGAAGAATTCTGTTTTTGTTTGTACTCGTCATGAGCACTTCGTCAGTCGCCCGCAGTCAAGACACGGAACAACAACTGCAGCAACTGAAAGAACAATTGGAAATGACGACGAGGCAATTTGAGCAAAGAATCTCGACATTGGAGCAACAACTCGAGAAAGAAAAGGACGCCAAGGAGCAAAAGGCTGCGAACGGTGAAAAAGCACAAGTAATGCAGCAACCAACAAAACCTCCCGTTGTACAGATCCCAGTGAAATCTCAAACGTCAGTGTTCACTGAGTCGAATGAAGTCGGCGCGAAATTTCAAGGTCAGCTACCGTCGGAGCCTACATACGACCTTCTGAGAGAAGCCGACAGAAAAATCGCGCAATTGCAAGAGCGTGAGGGTGCCTTTGAACTCCACGGATACTTTCGCTCAGGTTTCGGGCTAAACAGCAGAGGCGGGCAACAGGTCGCATTTGAAGCGCCCGGGGCACAAGCCAAATACCGTTTGGGAAATGAAACGGAAACCTACGCGGAGTTGATCTTTGTGAATAACTGGGTGAATCCAGACCATGATTCGGACAAGGCGTGGTTCAGGAGCGAGTTCCTCATCCAAGCAAATACCTCCAATTCCGAAGATTTTGCGAATTCGTCAACCGGGGTCGGCAGCGATCAGATCCGCGTTCGCGAAGCGTTCGTGCAAGCGGGCAACATTTTCGAGACCCAGCCGAACGCGAAGTTCTGGGCTGGGGAAAGGTACTATCGTCGCCAGCATATCGACAGCAACGATTTCTTTCCCTTGGATATGAGCGGTTACGGTGGTGGTGTTGAAGATCTTGACCTCAAATTTGGCAAGGCTGCGGTAGCCTTGATCGGTGTAGCGCGGCCGGATGTTGTCACGCAAAATGGGAACATGGCAACGAGCCATATTGATGCGACGGTGTATGACGTGAAGGGACCGCTAGGTTTATGGGGCGTGTGGTTTGATTTTGCAACCTCAAAGGGTGGTCAAATTACATCTGCGTCAGATCCAAATTCAACAACCCTTACGAGCGTTCCTTCAACCAACGGCTATGCATATGGGATCCGTCATCAGCGACTAGAGTGGCATGGAGGCTATCACACGTTCCTGATTCAATACGGTACCGGGGCAGCAAGCAACTTCAGCGGACCTGGTATCGGGACGACGATTCCAACTCCTTCACCCGACACTGCCAAGTCAAAGCAGTTTCTGGCTACAGAACAGATCGTTCTACAGCCAAATGACAAGTTCGCCGTGATGCCCATTTTCTTGTTTCAGCGGATGAAGAACTTGAATACGCAGAACGAATGGCAGCAATGGGTCTCATTTGGTGTGAGGCCCCACGTGTTTCTTACTAGGCATTTATCGTTGACTGGCGATTGCGGGTTCGATCATGCCCATCTTCCCGGCTCTTACCAGGGCTGGTTACGTAAATGCACATTCGCGCCGCAGATTGGGGCGGATAGAAAATTCTTCGGCCGGCCGGTATTGCGCGCGTTTGTCACATACGCCAATTGGTCCAATGGCTTCCGTGGACTCGTAGGAGGAGTGCCATTTGAGAATAAAACGAAGGGGCTTACGTATGGTGTCCAGGTCGAACATTGGTGGTAAACCACAAGCGTAGGTCGCCAGGAATGACCTTGATTGACGCTAAATTCGCAGAGTCACTCATCGACAAATGAGATCAAGGCAAGTTGCCGAATCGTTGCCTACTCGGACCCGACCCACAGTCGCCTGTGAGCAAAGACGAGCCGCTGATTGCTGGCCACTTGCCGAGATTAGGGCAGAGGTCGAGGGTTGGATAAGGGTTCGATAAGCGTGTCTCAGGGTTCCCAGGGCTCCGAAATTGGCCATCCGTGCCTTCTGGTTTCAATCAGTTACCCGCGAACGTGGATCTGTCACGGCAGCGGATCCCGGGTTCGAACCTGTGGGTGCATGGGATGCCTTCCTTATGAAGCGGCTCCACCTGCTGGGGGAAGGAACCATACCTCGACACCGATTCATCGTGTGGGTCGGGCTTCGCTAAACTAGCATGAAGATGAAAAGACCATGGGCTCTACCTTTGTCTTCTCCAGTCACTGCATCACACAACTGCCCTAGCGTAAAAAAATGGGGATACCATGGATACCGATTTTTGTGGAAATTGGTTCCCCAGGGGAGAATCCATAGACAACAGGGGAAGCCAGAGACTTCAGGGAAATAGCTTAGTTTCAGCGAGTTGCGACAGAAATACCGTGAATTCAGAAACATGGCGGACCACGGAGGCTAGTCTTCGAATCCCTCCGCCCATCAATGTTCTCGCCTATTTCTGCTGCGCCGCCGCCGCTGAGTGGATGTAGAGGTCAACATTGTTCTTATCCACTAGCGCAGTCCCGGTGTCGACGAAGACCGGATAGGGCGAGAAGGAGTCAACCTCAAAATCAGTATGCAGCGTCCTGGGCGGATTGTGATGGATTTGGTCGAGGGCTTCCAGCCCATAGTAGCCCATGGTATATGGCTTTTGAGCGACGGTCGCTTCTATCGTTCCTTCCTTGATTAGATTCAAGGTGTCCTGATCCACGTCCATGGCGATCAACAGCCGGTCTGTTGCATGCTGCCGCTGGAGCACGGCGGCGACATCCTTTGCAGAGGAGCTTTCAAGACAGATGAATGCATCTATTTTTTCCGGACCGCTTAAGGTCAGAAATTGCTGCGTCCGGTCGAAGGCGTTGCCGGAATCACCCTTGATGTTGACCACCTCAACGACTTTGATCTCTGGATGCGAGGAAAACACCTCTAGATAGCCCGAGAGCCGTTCGTCCAGATTGGGTTGTCCCGGCATGGAGAAGAAGACGACATTTTTTTTGCCGCCGAGCTTCTCAACAACACGCTGTCCACCCAGTCGTCCGGCCTCGAGGTTGTTGGTGCCGATGAAGAAGAGCCGGTGAGTGCTGGGAGCGTCTGAATCCATTGTGATCACTGGTATTCCCGCGTCGATCGCTGCATCGATCTGCGGTCCCAAGATCCCAGGGTCAGAGGTGGAGATGAGGATCCCAGCCGGCTTCGCGGCGATGGCTTTTTGAAGCGCCTGCAATTCGGCTTGTGGGTCGTAGTTATTGGGACCGTCAATTTGTGCCGTCACGCCGTAGGCCGCCGCCGAGCGGTTGAACCCGGCGACCGCTGTCTGCCAGTAGGTCACACTCATGTGGTTGGAAATCAGATAGTAGGTCTCTGATTTGCTGTGGCGTTCACATCCGGTGCCGAGAAAACACAGCAGCACCGGGGACGTAAGCAGGAGTGCTCTTCCGGTCCTTCGCATAGAAACCTCCCTATATCGAGATAAAGCGTGGAGGTCTTCTCAAATACGGCCGGTCTTTCTGGGCTCTATCCTCTATATGTTCCGTTGGATGATCTACTCTGTCGGAATCCTGATTAACAGTCAGAGCCCCGCTGCCTAGCAATCGTGGCCACCATTTTGCCACGGCAGCCACAAAAACGCATGAAGTAGCCAATCAAGTATTCGGGCCACCACGCATGCGCGAAGATTATACTCCCGCAAGCCCAGCTCCGGCTGCGCAAGAAAACAGGAAGAAATGCTAGTTTCTGACCAGCCCGCTTCGATCCCTTTTTTCATCGAGTCGGACGCCCGTATTGCAAGATCGTGTCAAAGCTCAAAGGTCATGGCGTGAGCGGTACGCCCCCATCAATCTTGCTATTAAAACCGCAAGATAGAGGATGCCCAGGATGGCTTCGATGACCGAGAGCGAACGTGCTTGATCCGAAACGGGAGTGATACCGGGCGCGCCCAGACATGTTATGGTTCCGAAGCTGTAATAGATAAAGTCGAGGCGGTCGGGAACACTGTGAAGATTGGTCAGCGGGTCGAGGTAAAACGCATGTTGCTGTACGGTCGCCATCATCAGGTAGATATTGCCGAAGCCGAATCCCACCAGAAGATAAACACAGAGCGCGCCAAAAATGGTCTCCGAATTCGGATGTTCATAGGTAAAGACCCGCCGGAAAATGACCACAACAACGAAAAGGTCGAATGCGAAGGTAAGCAGCGTAATGAGTACTGAGATCGCGCTTGCGTCCACCCGAACGAAGACGATCCGCTGCAACACAGCCGGGGCCGCAAGCAGCAGCGCAAAAAATACCGGCTGCGACGGAAGCTGATAGCGTATACGCTCAGCAGAGTGACGGCGAGCCCGAATACGCGAAAAGCATAGTAGCCGGATCCGGCACTTCGGATATAAGGATAGAGAATCAAAAGCGCCAGCAGGAACAGGAACAGAAATAGAAATCGGTGACCGGTCGGAACGTGAGTCTGACTGGCATGAGCCGGGATCTGGAGATTTTGAGCCATCGATGCGCGCAGGGTTTCGCCGCTGATGGTACACCATTTTTGGGCCATCGGACGGCTGCAAATTCAGCTCCTGTCGGGATGCTGTCCGACGTGAGCCGTCAGTGGCGCTCTCCCCGCCAATTGTGCAATGGTAGCTGAAGGAGTCAATCGTGCGCTTAGTCGTCCTGATGATCGAAGTAGAGCAGCCGGAAGGTATTTCGGCCCGCAAATTGATTTTGGAAGCCGCGCGGCACAACGTACTCACCGCCTACAGCGGAAAGGTCGGGCTGGAACTGCTGCGCCGTTTCCCCAACGTCGATATTGCCGTCATTCATACTGAGTTGGACGGCATCTCCTTTGAGGAAACCGTGCGCGAGATCAAAGCATTGCGGCCCGATCTGCCCGTAATCGGGATTTCTCCGGTCCCTAACCGGCAAGCGCAAGGCGCGGATCAGATCCTCTCCAGTTACGATCCACAGGATCTGTTGGGACTGCTCGCAAAGCGCTTCCAGGCATCGACTTCAGACCAAGACTAGATCGCACCCTCTGGCCGCCGCACGACAGCGCTTTGGGTGGAGACGATCTACTGAGCGTCCTCGTATTCCTCGTGCCAAGCCATCTGGATAGCCTCGAGTTTGCCCTCGGTCGATTTCGCCGGGTCGTCGGCAAAACCCTCAAGCTCGGTCACATGCTTGTGCAGATCGGTGAAACGTACAGTCAGCGGATCCACCAGGGGGAATTTTTCTTGCAATTGGATGCCGATCTCTTCGGCATCGTTCCATGTAAGCTCGCGCGCCATGGTCAGGCTCCTCGTTGGTTATTATCCTTGCATGGCTAGCGGTTTGCCTTCGGAGACATAATTGCGATTCCACTTAGGGATCTCAATCACGTAATTTCCCGGACCCGGGATCACAGCCTGGCACCCCAGGCGGGAATTGAGTTGTAAATCCGCCGCCATATCCAGGCGGTCGATCTCATCGTCGTCCGCCGGCGGCAGGATATCCTCACCTTCCTTGATCCACAGGTGGCAGGTAGTGCAGGCGCAAACGCCGCCGCAGGCGTGGTCGAGAAATATATCAAAGTGCTCCGCGACATCCAGAAAAGACATCGGCCGGCCGTGATGCCCGTAAGGAAGCGTTCCGTTCTCGAACTCGACTGTTCGACCCTCCGGGAGAAAGGTGACTCTTACCATGTTGTCCTGCTTTTTCTCAGCCATAGCATTCATTGATCCTCAGTTTATCTCCGCCCGCGCAATCGGGTGCGGGGCGGTTGGACCTTGCCCTAGCTTCTCCCCCGCGGCTTCCATGGTCCGGCCGCCGATGGCGCTTGATACCGCCGCATCCATCATGAGCTCCGCAAAACGCCTGGTTGCTTTATCCAACGCTTCGACACCGGCGCGGATGGCCGCCAGGTCATCGCCGCCGCTAAGCGCCTTTAGCTTTTCCGCAAGCCCAGCTATGTCGGTCCGCTCCTGCGGGGTGAGTTCGCCCCATGCGGCATTCGATGGAGCCTTCTCCACCGCGCTCAGGATGGTCTGCGCTTCATTCTTGGCCTCGATCAATTGCCGCAGACGGAAGTCTTCCTCGGCGTAGTCGAAAGAATCCAGAATCATCGATTCGACCTGTTCGTCGGTTAAGCCATAGGTTGGCTTTACCTCCACTTCCGCTTGCTTTCCGCTGCGTTGCTCGAGAGCGGAGACGTGGAGGATGCCATTGGCGTCAATGAGGAATTTAACCTCGATGCGGGGCAAGCCCGCACTCATCGGGGGGATGCCTTTCAGATCGAAGCGGGCCAGCGAGCGGCAATCCTTGGCCATCTCGCGTTCGCCCTGGACCACGTGGATAGCGACATTTGTCTGTCCCTCGACCCCGGTCGTGAAGTGCTCGGTGGCGGAGGCGGGAATGGTCGAATTGCGCTGGATGATCTTGGCCACCACGCACCCCAATGCCTCGATACCGAGGGACAATGGGGTAACGTCGAGCAGCAGCATGTCTTCGGTGGCTTTGGAACCGCCGGCCAGGATATTCGCCTGAACCGCGGCGCCCAGTGCGACCACTTCATCGGGATTGAGTTGGGTATGCGCCTTCTTGCCGCGGCGCTCGAGCTCGAAGAGATCATCCACCAGCCGGCGCACCGCGGGAATGCGCGTAGAGCCGCCGACCAGCACCACTTCACCGATTTGATCGGAGCTAAGGCCGGCATCTTTCAGAGCGTTTCGGCAAGGTGCAATGGTTCGAGCCAGCACCGGCGCGATCAACTCTTCAAACTGGGCGCGCGAAAGTTCGCGCTGATAGCGCCCTCCTTCGGGCAAATCGACATCGATCGAAGCGCTGAGCTCTGAAGAAAGAACGATCTTCGCCTCGATGATCGCCTTGCGGATTGCCTGAACCGTTTCCGCGCGCAGATTCAATTGCTGCTCGCCCGCGATATCCTGGAGCGCAATGGCAATCAGCAGGTCGTCGATATCGTCCCCGCCCAGATGGGTGTCGCCGTTGGTGGCGATGACTTCAAAGATCCCTTGGTGCAGCTTGAGTATCGAAATATCGAAGGTCCCGCCGCCGAAGTCGTAGACCGCGATGAGGCCTTCCTTTTGCGCGTCGAGCCCGTAGGCCAGGGCCGCGGCCGTCGGCTCATTGACCAGGCGAAGAACATCGAGTCCAGCCATGCGTCCGGCATCTTTTGTCGCCTGCCGCTGCGCATCGTTAAAGTATGCCGGGACAGTAATGACCGCTTTCTGAACCGGGCCACCAAAATAGCGCTCCGCGTTTCTCTTGAGCTGGCGAAGAATGTGGGCGGAGATCTCAGGCGGGGTGAACTCCGTTTCTCCAAGGCGAAGGCGCAGAATCTCACCCGGCTGGATGTCCTCCGCCAGCCTGAAGGGAAAGAGCTCCAACTCCCCAGCTACATCCTCGACGCCGCGGCCCATCAGACGCTTGACGGAGTAGACGGCCCGCTCGGGTGACGTAAGCAGGGTATTGCGGGCGGCGTTGCCGATCAGGACTCTGGGCCTGCCGCCATCCCTGGCTTTTTCGAGCGCCACTACGGAGGGCACAAGGTTCAACCCATCCTCTCCGGGGATGACCACCGGCTTGTCCGCCTGCATAAAGGCGACCAGAGAATTCGTGGTGCCGAGATCGATGCCAACCACCCGCTCTTCCGCCATAAGACTCAAGACTCTCCCAACGTTTCATTGACGTCGCGCACCAGGTTCTGGAGATAACTTCTGCGCTGCAAGAGAGCAGTCATTGCCTCTTTTGCCGCGGTCTTCTTCGCTTCCACGCCTTGTTCCCAAGCCTGGTCCCAGGCAGACCATAATCCGCGCAGATCGCTATCTACCGAGCCAAGCTGGGCCGCAAACTGGCTTCTGGATCGCTCAAGATCTTCACGCAATTGAGGATCGTCCTCACCCATCTTCCTGGTCATACGCAACTCTTCCAGTTGCATATTCAGCTCGAAGACCTCTTCCAAAAGATCCGGCGGGACTTTGGAGAGATTGGGGGCCGGATTGGCAGGTCCCGCTGCTTGGCTCCGGTCATCCTCAAACTGCACCCCTTCGAGCTTTAGAAGATACTTGGTGCGCTCCACAGGATGCTTCAACGTACGGTAAGCGTCGTTCAGCAGAGAGCTCTGGGCCAGGCTCCACGCCTGCTCCTCTTCCGTGGCGCGCGCATAAGCATCGGGATGGAGCTTGCGGCTGGAGCGATAAAATTGCTTTTCCAGCGCGGCCAAATCAAGGTCGAGCTTAGCCGGCAGAGCAAAGATATCGAAATAGCTGACCTCCGATTGTGGCGGCTGAACCTTGCCGCAGAAACCGCAGAAGGGCTGTCCGTTGATGACCGCTTGGCCGCACGAGCGGCAGTTCAAGCGCAGTTCGGCTGTCTCAGCAGCTTGCATAGGATCGCTTTGCCTTTGGAGCCTCGCGGAAAACCAAAATTCAACCCGAGAAGGATGAGCCGCAACCGCAGGACTTGGTCGAATTTGGATTGATGAAGTTGAAGCCCTGGCGCATCAGAGTCTCTTCATAATCGAGAATCATCCCATGGAGATAGATAAACGACTTAGGATCGATAAAAACGCGCACGTCGTCGAATTGGTATACACGGTCCCGCTCCCGCGGCTGCGAGTCGAAGCGTATGTTGTAGGAGAGGCCGGAACAGCCGCCACCCTGAATTCCCAGCCTGAGCCCGCCCGCTTCGGGAGTTACTCCCTCCTTGGCCATGGCCAGGCGAATCTGCTTCAGAGCGCGCTCGGTAACTTGAATGCCCTTCTGATTCGACGCCGTGTTTTCCACATTCAGAACGGCTAAATCCATTTTGTATTGCACCCCTAGGTCTGCTTGAAGTATGGATCCAAAACCACCACCAATGGAGGGTGCCCCCATATCTGGCGCGCTCTTTGCGCCAGATGTGGGAAACCGCAGATCAATCTCACTCTACGCTGCTCGCTCGAGATGACAAAATACGGTGTAACTGCCAACCCAACCTTAGACCGCGGATAAAGCAGCGACTGCCTGAGTGTCCGTCACGCCATTCTTCTTCTTCCAATCGCCGATGGCCGCACG
Organism: uncultured Acidobacteriaceae bacterium; assembly: GCA_963705665.1. GTDB lineage: Bacteria > Acidobacteriota > Terriglobia > Terriglobales > Acidobacteriaceae > PALSA-350. The sequence goes on from CAVPKQ010000013.1 coordinate 9,602, forward strand.
GATCGCATCCTCGGCCAGGACCGAGCAGTGAATCTTCACCGGAGGCAACGACAACTCCTTCACGATGTCGGTGTTCTTGATCTGCATGGCTTCTTCGACCGTCTTGCCCTTGACCCATTCCGTGGCCAACGAAGAAGAAGCGATGGCCGAACCGCAGCCGAAGGTCTTGAACTTCGCCTCCTCGATCACCTGAGTCTCGGGATTGACCTTGATCTGCAGGCGCATCACGTCGCCGCATTCCGGAGCGCCGACCAGCCCGGTTCCGACCTCAGAGCTGCTCTTGTCCATCTGGCCCACGTTGCGTGGATTGTTATAGTGGTCGATCACCTTGTCGCTATAAGCCATTTTTTCTCCTTAGAAGCCGTATCAGCCTGGTTTTATGTTTGGATTGTCTTGCCGTTGGATCTAATGCGCCTGCCATTCGATCTTGGAGATGTCTATGCCTTCTTTCACCATCTCGTACAGCGGAGAAAGCTCGCGCAGTTTCTGCACCACGTCGATGACTTTGTCCGACACATAGTCCACTTCGGCTTCAGTATTGAAGCGGCCCAGACCGAAGCGAATGGAGCTGTGGGCCACGTCGTCGCCAAGCCCTAACGCCTTTAATACATAGGAAGGTTCAAGCGACGCCGAGGTGCAGGCAGAACCGCTCGAAACCGCGATATCGTTAATCCCCATGAGCAGCGACTCACCTTCGACGTAAACGAAGCTCATGTTCAAGTTGGCGGGAAGACGGTGTTCCATGGAGCCGTTTACATGCACGAAGTCCAGATTGGATTCGAGCTTCTTCATCAGCTTATCGCGCAGCTTGCCCAGACGCTCCGCCTCGGACGCCATCTCCAGCCGGGCAATTTCACAGGCCGCGCCCAACCCTACAATGCTGGGTACGTTCAGCGTGCCCGACCGCATGCCGCGTTCGTGGCCGCCGCCGTCGATCTGAGCTGAGATCTGCACCCGGGGATTGCGCCGGCGCACATACAGCGCTCCACAGCCTTTCGGCCCGTAGATCTTATGCCCGGTCAGCGAAAGGCAGTCGATATTCATCGTGTTCACGTCCACCGGGATCTTGCCCACCGCCTGCACCGCGTCGGTGTGGAAGATCACGTTGCGCTCGTGACAGATTTTTCCGATCTCCGCGATCGGCTGAATAACGCCAATCTCATTGTTGGCGAACATAATGCTGACCAGGATGGTCTTGGCGTCGATGGCCCGCTTTAGATCTTCGAGATCGATCAGCCCATCCGCTTTCACCGGCAGGTAGGTCACGCGGTAGCCGTATTTCTCCAGGCGCTTGCAGGTGTCGAGCACTGCCTTGTGCTCGGTGACCTGGGTGATGATGTGGTTGCCCCGCTCCTTGTACATCTCGGCGATGCCCTTGAGGGCCAGGTTGTTGCTCTCCGTAGCTCCGGAGGTGAAGATGATCTCCTTGGCGGTTGCGCCAATCAGTTTCGCGATCTGTTCGCGGGCGTGCTCTACTGCCTGCTCTGCTTCCCACCCGAAGGAATGGTTCCGGCTGGCCGCATTGCCGAATTTCTCGGTGAAGTAGGGCAGCATCGCTTCCAGGACACGGGGATCCATGGGCGTGGTTGCGTGGTCGTCCATGTAAATCGGAAGCTTAACGTTCGCCGGCGCCACGACCGTGGCTTCAACAGTGCTCATCTTCAATCTCTCCTGCTCTTGGTTGTCGTAAGAAGCCATGCCAGAAGCTTAAGTTAACTGCCCAGGCTCACCAGCACATCCGGTTTGCCGTGTAATTTGCGGACCCCTTCAGGCTCGCATAGGTCCGAGATCCGAATCGCCTTCAGCACATCCGAGATGCTTTCATTCACCTTACGCAGCGGCTCGCGAACCGTGCAGCTATCCGTCAGGTCACAGCCCCGGGGGCCGGTCTCGCATGAGGTGATGAACAACGGTCCGTCGATGGCGCGAATAACATCGAAGGCCGTAATTTGGTCGGGAGACCGGGAGAGAGCGTATCCGCCGTTCATCCCGGCGTGAGAAGACAACAATCCCACCTTGGTCAACCGCTGGAGAATCTTGGCCAGCAATTGCGGCGGAATTCCGTAGGCCTCAGCGATCTCCTTGGCGCTCAAGGACGGCGTATCCGTACGCTCGGCTAGGAACTTGAGTGCCATCAAACCGTAATCCGCCTTTTTGGTGAGCCGTAGCATTCTTGGCTTTGTAGTGAGAGAGATGCAATTCCGACCGCAGCGGTCGCATATTCAGTATACGACCCCTCCAGGCAATCACAACTATCTTTGAGCCGCGATATTACGCAAATCTTACAGCAAGAGTTCTCGCGCACCCTTAAGGTTGAAGCAGTTAGGGGCGACTCTAGAGACCACATCATGGCAACAGTTCTGGGCCCAGCGGGCAGCGCGCAAGAAGCACGGCAATTAGAGGAGGCGCTTGAGCCCAAGCGCGGCAAATTCCAGTGGGATTTCGCCATCATCCTAACCGTCTTCCATCTCGCGGCCCTGGCTGCTCTCTTTGAGTTCCGTTGGTCCGCTCTCGCGGTCTTTGCCGTCACCTGGATCTTCGCCCAGAATATCGGGATCGCGGTCGCCTATCATCGTCTGCTTACCCATCGCGGCTACATCGTCCCGAAGTGGCTGGAATATACGATCGCGGTTCTTGGAACCATGGCCCTGCAGGGCAGCCCTGTCTACTGGGTGGCGGTACACCGCCTGCATCACCAATACACGGATAAACCCGGCGATCCGCATTCGCCTCGCGACGGCAAGTGGTGGTCGCACATGGGCTGGATCCTGAATGGCTCCCTGCATAACAACAGCGCTGTGCTCGAGCGCTACGCGCCCGACCTGATGAAGGACAAGTTCTACCGCTGGCTGAATGTCTATCACTGGCTGCCGGCGACCATGCTCGGCCTGCTGTTACTCGCCTTCGGCGGACTGCCGTGGCTGCTCTGGGGAGTCTTCTTTCGCGTCACTGTCGGCCTGCACGTCACCTGGCTGGTGAACTCGGCGACCCACATGTGGGGATCGCGGCGCTTTCCGACTCGCGACGATTCGCGCAACAACTGGTGGGTGGCGCTGCTGACGGGCGGCGAGGGATGGCATAACAACCACCACGCCCATCCTGTTTCTGCTCGTCATGGAATGGCCTGGTACGAGTTCGATCCCAATTACTGGGCTATCTGGACCTTGGAAAAACTCGGCTTGGCCACCAAAGTCAACGCCAAACGCGTCTAGGACTGGCCGTCCGGGCGCATGCCGCGGCGCGGCGATTTGTTCTACAGTAAACCAACACCGGGTGCCCCAGGTTCGCGAAGCTAACCTGGGGCTTTTTCGCCTATACTTCAGGCAATTGCTGGAGAATCCCAAATCCCAGAATCGGGACCTGGGGCACCCGCCGCTTCAACTCTGGTGGGAGATTCTACGCCGCCAGGAGAAATAATCTATGCCTTCGCGCCTGCGTTCCCTCCTCTTTTCAGCCGCTGCCTTGCTCGTATTGGTTGGGAACCGGAGCCTCCCGGCGCAGATCACTCGCGAAACGGTCGCCGTCAACCTGCGGCAGACTGCCCGGCCCTTCCCTCATTTCTGGGAGCAGATGTTCGGTTCCGGCCGCGCCGTGCTGAGCATGCGCGAGAGCTACCTCAACGATCTTCGCCAGGTGAAGCAAATCACGGACTTCAAGTATGTCCGCTTTCACGCCATCCTCGACGACGACATAGGAGTTTATGGCGAAGATCAGCACGGCAACCCCATCTACAATTTCACTTACGTTGATGAGATTTATGACGGACTCCTGGCCAACGGCGTAAAGCCGTTCGTCGAGCTGAGCTTTATGCCCAAGCTGCTCGCGGCTCGCCTGGACTACCACCCCTTCTGGTATCATCCCATCGTTTCGCCGCCTGCCGATTACGCCAAGTGGAATGCGCTGATCAAGGCGTTCGCTCAGCACCTGATCGACCGCTACGGCGTCGATGAGGTGTCCAGTTGGTACTTCGAAGTTTGGAACGAACCAAACATCGATTTCTGGACCGGCCGTCCGGCGCAGGAGACCTACTTCAAGCTTTACGACAATACCGCCCGCGCGCTCAAATCGGTCAGTTCGCGGCTTCGGGTAGGCGGCCCGGCGACGGCGCAGGCCGCATGGGTTGACGCCCTCATTGCCCACGCCACCGAGAACCGGGTGCCGCTCGACTTTGTCTCCACCCATGCCTATGGAAATGACTCCGCGACAGATATCTTTGGGCATCCCGAATCCATTCCTCCGCACCAGATGGTTTCCGCCGCCGTCAACAAAGTACATCGCCAGATCGCTGCCTCCACCCGTCCTCACATCCCGCTCATCTGGAGCGAGTTCAACGCTACCTATATGAGCGATCCTGCAATCACGGATACGATTTACATGGGCCCCTGGCTGGCAAACACCATCCGGGAATGCGACGGCAAAGTAGACATGATGTCCTATTGGACCTTCTCCGACGTTTTCGAGGAACAGGGTGTGATCAAGAAGCCCTTCTTCGGAGGATTTGGGTTGATCGCCATCGATGACCTGCCCAAACCCGCATTCAACGTCTTCAAGCTGCTGCACACGTTGGGAAACGACCGAATTCCCGAGAGCGCGAGCGACGTCCTGGTGACGAGAAAGAAGGATGGAACGGTGGTCCTGGCCGCGTGGAATCTGGTCGAGCCCGGCGTCAATGCGCCGGAGAAGTCCATACGCTTCGACCTTCAGGGCGTCCGGGCCGGCGCAACCATCAGCATCAGCCGCGTGGACGCCGCCCATGGCAACATAATGGAGGCCTACGACAAAATGGGCCAGCCGCAGTATCCGACGCCGAAACAACAAAAGCTGCTGCGCGTTGCGGCACAGCTCCCGCCCGCCGAAGTGGAGCGCCTGCACGCAGGCTCATTCACGCTCGAAATTCCCCCTGAGGGTCTTGCTGTTGTCGCCATCTCTAAATAGCACAGTGACGAGTTCTTTTCCATTTTTTTGTTTTGAGCATTTTCACAGTCGGTGTAGACCAGAACCCCGCACTCGACGCAGGCATTCCCCAAAGAATGCCTGCATATAGCCGCCTCTTACGAGAAAGCGCTAACTGTGAAAGTGCTCTAACGTGTAGCCTGTCAGAAACGGGCCGCTCTCCGCGGGCCGGGACGGGGGCGACATGATTTTGCGCAGACCTGTAAGCCTGCTCGCGCTTGCTGCGACGGCTTTGATTCTGGCGCAATTCGGGTGCAAAGGCTCTTCTGTCCTGGGCACAAGGCCCTCGCAGTTAGAGCTAAGCAGCCCGAACTGGTCCGACGGCTCCGAAATCCCCGCAAAATTCACCTGCGATGGCGACAATGTTTCCCCCACACTTTGGTGGAGTTCGCCTCCCCCGAGAACGCGCAGCCTGGTGCTCACCTTTAGCGATCCATACTGGCTGGTGGGCCCATTTTCGCATTGGGTCTTGTACGATCTCTCCCCCGATACACGCCAGCTTCCCGAAGCCGTCTCACAACGAAAACAATTGCCGGGGAACGCTCGACAGGGGCAAAACGACTTCGGCCGCAACGGCTATAGCGGACCTTGCCCCAATTTCGGATCCAGCAATCGTTACGTTTTCCGCCTTTACGCACTCGACGCCAACCTGAATCTGCCGCCTGGAGCATCCCAGGGGAAAGTGGAGAAGACAATGCGCGGCCACATCCTCGCCAAAGGACTGCTCATCGCGCCTTACTCCCGGCCGCATAACTAGGCTGATAGTGGGCTTTACAAGCTGCGGAAATACCCTCTTTCTTCGAAGGGACTCGGGTTCAGCCGTGCGGTAAGCGATTAAAAAAATATGTTCGGCTCTACAGGCTGCGGAAAAAGTGTGGCTTTGTATCAGGGCACGACTTTAGTCGTGCCGTAACTGCTTGAAAACTCGATCGGCTTTAGCCGCTGAGGGAACGATTTTCGTGCGCGAGTGCGCCAGATACGGGAAAACCGCAGATCTCTCCACTTCGCTTCGCTCTCTCGAAAATCGTCCTGCAAAACCTGGGTGCCCCATATCTGGCGCGCTCTTTGCGCCAGATGTGGGAAACCGCAGATCTCTCCACTTCGCTGCGCTCCGGTCGAGATGACAAAGGCAGGTGTAGTTGCCGACCAAGCCTTCCTCAGCCCGATTTTCATCCCCTTGGGTGGGCCGCAGGCCCGTGAACACTCTGTCGAAAATCATTTAGGAAGCTCTTGACCATGTTCAGCTTAGCTCGTTCACCCCGGTTTAAGGGGGAATCGCCGGTTTTCATCCCCTTGGGTGAGCCGCAGGCCCATGAATACTTCGGTCGAGATGACAAACTAGGTGTAATCGCCGATCGAGCATTCACAGTCACACACAGATTCAGCTTGGCGCGCCATTCATTTCCTCGGTCAGATGCAGCCCATCAACCCTGGGGACGGCCTTTTGCCTGCTCCATCGCAATTTGGTTCACGTGGGCCAGGGCTCTCGATCCCGAAGCGCCTTCGATGGCCTTCAAAGCGATATCTTGCACCTGGCGCTTGGCTTCTTCGACTGCTTTCTCGAGCGCCGCCATCTGCTCCGCTTGCCGTTTCAGCGCTTCTTGCAGTCCACTAACCTGGAACGTCGCTAGCTTGCGTTCCGCCTCGGAATCTTTCTGTAGAATCAGGATCTGCTGTTCATAATGCGCCGTGACCTGCCGTGTGGCTTCCGCCAGAGCCGCTTCCTTATCGGCTGCGATCCGCCGCGGTAATTCTTCTACCTGCTGCCGCAGCCGTGTGAGTTCCTCTTCCCTCTCCGCTAGGGCCGCTTCCCGCTGCGTCCAGGTGCGTTCCAACTCCCGCTGCCGCTCTTCGTTCTTTTGCGCGAGCAGGTGAGCTTCCTCGTCATACCGGTCCTGCGCCTTTTTTCGCTCCAGCTGCTTGCGGTATTCATAGTCGTCGTTTTCCCGCTGGCGCTGTTTGCGTAGAGCCTCTTCAGCTTCTTTGCGTTCGCGTTCCGCAGTACGCGTTTCCTGCTCCCACTCAGCCCGCGTGGTCTCAATCTCAGCTTCTAAACGCTCCCGCTCGCGCGCATGGTCCTGCACAAGTTGGTCCAGGGATGTGGCGGCAATGTCGATCTTGTGAAGACGCTCCAACTCCTGCCGTTCGAGTGTAACGGCGTCCCGCACGCGGGTCAGCAAATCCACTTCGTCTGTCAGCTTTTCGGAGAGTTGGAACAATGTGCGCGACACCTCACCGTTCAGTGCGGAGATGCGCTGCGCGACGGAATCGACCGAAACCGATTCCACGGACTGGCGCACTTCTGCTGCCTGCCGCTGCTCGATTTCAAGGCTCTTAGGACTGGCGGCCTCGCGAGCGGCCTCTGCTTCCTGCCGGATGGCAGCGAACTCCTGCTGCACCTGGGCCTTACTGCGCTGGCTGCGGCTTGGCGCTGCTGGGGCCTTACTCGTTTTCGTCGCCATCTTCTACTCCGGTGTCGGATTTTTCGCTATCGCAATAATCCACACTATAAGCCGTGCGCCGAGCTTTTGCGGGGGGAACAGGCTGGAGAAATCTCCCTCTGTAGAGGAATGGGTTTCCACCAGCGAATCCCAGGGCCCAGAATTGGGCCCTGGGGCACCCACCGTGGATACGACTACAGAGGTGTCCGAACCTAGCTCACGCCTACCTTATAGCGCGGCCAGAGGGGCCGCTCATCGGCATGATTCACTACCGGCTCACCTTCGCACTCCACCTCGATAACGGTCGCAGGAGAGTCGGGGGCCGGGACCGGCAGAGTCGTCAGTTGCAAAGAGAAGTCGTCATTCTGCCGGAATGGCACGTTCTGCCCTGTCTTGAGCAGACGTGCCGATTTTACCTTCGTCTGTAGGCCGCCGATGGCCACCACAACTCCCGGTTGGAAGAAGGACAACCACTCGCCCGCCGGAGTTACTCCCGGCCAGTTTTTCTGCACGACATATAAGGTGTTGCCCTGGCGGGTGAAGATGCTGTTCGCGATCGACTTCAAATTGCCCCGCTCTGTCTGGTAGATGGCTTTGCCGTTGGTGTCCAGCCATTTGCCCACGGTTTGAAGGATCTCCACCGATTCCTCCGGTACCGAGCCGTCCGGTTCAGGACCGATATTGAGCAGGTAATTCCCGCCGCCCTGCGCGCACGTTGCGAGATTGCTCACGATCGTCTTCGGGGTCTTCCAGGAATCATCACTGCGATTGAAACCCCAACTATCGTTCAGCGTCATGCAGGTCTCCCACGCGCGTCCCGCTTCCGCTGCCTGGATGTGCTGTTCCGGAGTGGAAAAGTCTCCTTCCAAGCCATTGCGGTTGTTGACGATGATCTCCGGCTGAAGCTGAAAGACCATCTGGTTCATGCGCTCCGACTCCCACTGCTCCGGGGTCAACGGCCAGTGAACGTCATACCAAAGCACGTCGATCTTCCCGTAATTGCTCATCAACTCGCGGATCAGCCCATGGGTGTAGGCGACAAAGCGCTGACGCGCCGCTTCGTCGGTCTTACAGCGCGCACCATCGGGATGATGCCAGTCCATCAGCGAATAGTAGAACCCTACTCGCAGACCTTCCGCGCGTGCCGCTTCTACGTACTCCCGCACCAAGTCTCGGCCCGGACCCTGCTTGGGCGCGCAATAGTCCGTGAGCTTGGTATCGAACATGCAGAAGCCTTCGTGGTGCTTGGTGGTCATGACCATGTATTTCTGACCGGCGCTTTTTGCGAGCTTGGCCCACTCCCGCGCCGCGTTCGGTTTGGGATGGAAGTGCTTGGCCAGCAGTTCATATTGCGGAATGGGAATTCCTTCCAGTTCCAAGGCCCATTCATGCTGCCCGATCACGCTATACAGCCCCCAGTGGATGAACATCCCGAACCGGGCCGCATGCCACCATGCCATTCTTTGCTCGCGAGTGGCCGCTTGTTTGCTGTCGGTCTCCGAGGCCGGGGCACCTCCTTGGTTAGCGGAGGCCTGCGCCGCCATAGCAGGCATTCCGAATGCTCCTACTTTCGCCGAGCCTGCGGCCACTGCGGCTGAGCCGAGCTGCTTGAGAAGGGACCGCCTAGAGATCGAATCCATGTTCATTTGGTCTTCCACCTTGAGCTCTCGAAGAGCTGTACATCTTTTTTTGGGCCGCTTGACAGCGCAAAAAGACTTGCCGCCATAGCAATGCAGAATCGAGAATCATTTTGCCACAAAATGGACCTTGATGGATATAAAAGATTCGGCAAGAACGGATTCGTGTGGAATTGCAGGAAAGATGCGTCGAGAGAGTAGACAAATTTCAATTTTGGCACAGAGCCGGGTGCCCCAGGTTCCCGAAACCGGGTCCCGGGCAAGCGAAGCTTGCTGGGGTGGGAAGCAAACCTGGGTCTTTTTCGCTTTGGATGGAGATTGAGCCGAAGTTGAAACGGTCAAGCGCAACAGGATGGTGATAAACAAACCCAGATTAGCTTTGCGGACCTGGGGCACCCGCATTCCAGGCGTTTTCCGTCAGCGTTTTACGCGAGGACGCACTCAACCCCGTTTGCTTTTAACATCGCCTGGTTTTCGGCATCGAGGTCCTTGTCGGAGACTACCTGGTCTATCTCGTTGAGGTCTGCGACGTGAATCATGGCGTTCCTGCCGAACTTGGACCGGTCCGCCACCACCACCACGGTGCGCGCCGCCTTGATCATGGAACGAATCGATTCCACGATCAGGCTGTTGGAATCGCTAATGCCGGAGTCGGTCACACCCCTGATTCCCATGATCAACATATCGGCGGAAACGCTATTGAGCATTCGCTCGCAGATGGGCCCCAGTTGAACGCCAAGCCGGGGATAAAGGTAGCCTCCGGTTAAAGTCACTTCGACCTGCTTGGAGTCCCAAAAAATCTGAGCCACCGGGATGGAGTTCGTGACCACCTGGATCGGCCGGTCGCTGAGATTTCTGGCTACCTCGACAACACTGGAGCCGCCCCCTAGAATGACCGTCTGTCCATCTTGAACCAGGGATGCGGCAGACTTTCCAATGCGGGACTTCTCGTCGTGAAAACTGCCGGAGAGGCGGCTAAAATCGAGTACCTCATCCCGCGTCTGCAGCGAGATAGCTCCCCCGTGAACCCTGCGCAGCACGCCTTTCTGCTCCAACTCAATAAGGTCCCGACGAATGCTGGACTTCGATGCCTCGAACTTCTGGCATAACTCTTCAAAATTCACAAACTCTTCCTTTGCGAAGAGCTCTTGAACCTTCAGGATCCGCTGTGCCTGCCTCATGGCGTAAATATACATCCGGGATCGGAAAACCTAAACGATGGATTGTTGTGATTGCTTATGAAGCAAAATGCATTTATAGTACCCATGGACTTAGCTCCTATGGCCTCACCTACGCTCATGCAGAAACCGACAGCAGCACGGGTTGCCTCTCTACTTCGCCGGGCGGTTTTGGAGTGCATCGCCAGCCAAGACGGCCGGAAGAACTCTTCCCACGAAAGCAATACATCGGAGCCAGCTTCCGGCCTGACCCCGGAGGAGATCTTTACCTCGCCGGCGGCCCAGGCGATCAAGAAAGAAATCCTGCAAGCGGGAAAGAAGCTTTGGGAGCGGCAATACGTGGATGGCAATGGAGGCAACATCTCCGCCCGGGTATCCAGTGAATACGTAATTTGCACCCCTACGCTCTGCAGCAAAGGGGATATGACGATGGACGACCTGTCGCTGGTGGACCTCGACAACCGGCAGATTTGTGGCGACCGTGCCCAGACCAGCGAGATTCTGCTGCACCTGGAGATCTACAAAGCAGTGCCTCGCGCCCAGGCGGTGATCCACTGCCATCCTCCCTACGCCACCGCACATGCTGTAGCCGGCATTATTCCGCGGGGCAATCTGATTCCCGAGCAGGAAGTATTTGTGGGCCCCGTGGCCTTGGCTCCGTATGAGACGCCTGGAACCATGGCCTTTGCCCGCACGATTCTACCTTTCGTCGAGAATCACAATACTATTCTGTTGGCGAATCACGGAATTGTTTGCTGGGCGGATACTGTGGCCCACGCGGAATGGTATGCAGAGGTGGTGGAGAATTACTGCAAGATTGTGGTTATCGCTTCCCAATTGCAGGCGCCCATTCAGGAGATTCCAGCGGAAAAAATCTCCGGACTGCTGGCGATGAAAAAGAAGCTCGGGCTGCCGGACCCGCGGCTGGCGGCGGAGAACTCCGGTCTCTCCCAAACCAGGACCGATATGCATCAACGTGAGAAAGACAACGGACAGGAAGGCGGCGGCGCTCCTTCCCATCGTTTCCCTCTCCCAGAAGAAATTGACGATCTGGTCGCGCGTCTCACTCCCCAGGTGTTGGCCCTGCTCGAAACAAGAGAATGACCCACTCCGCTAACTTCGTAGCCGCCGACCTCGGGGCGTCGAGCGGGCGGCTGATGGTAGGCCAATGGGATGGCCGCATCTTTTCCCTCCGCCAACTGCATCGCTTCCAGAATGCAGGGGTGAGCGCGCGCGGGGATTTGTACTGGAATGCTCTGGGAATCTGGTCCCATATTCAGGAAGGTTTAGGCAAATATTGCTCGCACTTCTCCGATCCGCCGCAAGGCATTGGCGTCGATGCCTGGGGAGTGGATTTCGCCTTGCTGGACCGCGCCGGGCGGCTGCTGGGTAACCCTCGGAATTATCGCGATTCGCGAACCGATGGGATGCCGGAGCTTGCTTTTCAGAAGGTCGACGAAGGCCGGCTCTTTTCGCAGACGGGTGTTCAAACCATGCAGATCAACACCCTCTTCCAGCTCTACAGCATGGCGCATTCCGGCGATCCTCAACTCGAGGCCGCGGAGGCGCTGCTGATGATCCCCGATCTCTTTCTCTACTTTCTATGCGGGGAGCGGAGCATGGAGTACTCCGAGGCCACGACCACGCAGATGTATTCCCCTGCAAGCGGCGATTGGGCGCGGGAGATGCTCGGAGCTCTTGGCATTCCGCTCAAGATACTCTCCGCTGTGGTCGAGCCGGGTACGATCCTGGGTCCGGTTCGCGCGGATGTTCTGCGCGATGCCCGCCTGGGCAATCGCTTCCCTGCGATCGCCATAGCCTCGCACGACACCGCCAGCGCGGTAGCCGCGATCCCCAATATGGACCGTAGCAGCGCCTTCATCAGCAGCGGCACATGGAGCCTGATGGGCATCGAGGTGGACGAACCGGTTACCTCCTCAGACGCACTCCGCCTGGGCCTCACTAATGAAGGGGGCGCGGCCGGCTCGATTCTGCTCATGCGCAATCTCACCGGGCTGTGGATCATTCAGGAGTGCCTGCGGCAGTGGGAAAAGGACGGTCTCCAGTCCGGCTGGGAAGGGATTATCTCCGCGGCTGCCCAAGCCCAATCCTGCGGCTCTTATTTCGACCCCAATGCGAAGCAGTTCCAGCATCCCGGCGACATGCCTAAGTTCATCCATGACTACTGCGTCGCTACCGGCCAGCAGCCGCCGCGCACGGTTGGCGAGACCGCGCGCTGCACCTTCGAGAGCTTGAGTTTGTCCTACAGATCTGTTTTAGAGTCGATTGAGTTGGTGACCGGCCGCCATCTGGAGACAATCCGGGTGGTGGGCGGCGGGTCGCTAAACGCCTTCCTTTGCCAAATGATCGCAGATGCCTGTGACCGTCCGGTGATCAGCGGTCCGGTGGAGGCATCGGCCTTCGGCAACGTGATGCTGCAGGCGGTCGCTACCGGACACTTGCCCAGCGTGGACGCGGGCCGGACAGCGATGGCTGAATCGGTGGAGTGCAAGGAGTTCGCCCCCCATTGTAGCGATGCGTGGGATGAGGCATATTCGCATTTCAAGGCTTTTCTGTAGCTTCGACGTTGGTTGAAGCGCGGACATACAATCGTAGGCGTCAGCAAATAGTGTGGGTGATCAGGGAGTGTCGAATGGCATGGTACGCAATTCCGGCTGTGCAATCTCCTCAAGCCGTCGCCAAGAACGAAGTGGTGCTGGTCGCCAGCGGCGACTTGCGGCAATCCGCCAACAAAGTCTGCTGGGCTGCGCAAGCCGAGGTCGAGCGGAAGCTAATCGCCGCGTTGCAAGCGGAAGGCTTTGCTGTGCGCCGCGCGCATCCTTACCGGGAAGACCTGGGCCATGGATTTATCTACAACCAACGCATGGGCATGGATATCTTCACCCGGATCGATCCCGAGGCTCCGCTCATTGTGGCCGAGGCGGTGTGGCAGTATAGCAACAATGTCCTTGCCGGTCTGGAAAATCATCGCGGTCCGATCTTGACGGTCGCGAACTGGTCGGGCCAGTGGCCGGGACTGGTGGGCATGCTCAACCTGAATGGCTGCCTGCATAAGGCGGGCGTGAAGTTCAGCACCCTATGGAGCAAAGATTTTGAGGATGAATTCTTCCTCCGCGGGCTGCGGCAATGGCTGAAAGAGCACAAAGTCAATCACGACTCGAGCCACGTACATAACCTAAATCTCTCCAGCCTGCCGCAGGCGGAGCGGCAACTCGGGGCCGCGCTCGCCCAACATCTGCAATCGTGCAAGGCCATTCTCGGCGTCTTCGATGAAGGCTGCATGGGCATGTACAACGCTATCGTCGAGGATTATCTGCTGAATCCTACCGGCGTGTACAAAGAACGCCTGAGCCAGTCGGCGCTGGTGGCCGGGATGCGCGAAGTCTCCGACACCGAGGCGCAAAAGATTCGCACCTGGCTCGATGAGCGCGGGGTCACCTTCGTCACCGGGCCCAATGAAGAAACGGACCTGACCGACAAGCAGATCCTGGAACAGTGCAAGATGTACATTGCCGCCGTGCGCATCGCCGACGAGTTCGGATGCGACGCTATCGGCATCCAGTACCAGCAAGGGTTGAAAGACTCGGCGCCGGCTTCAGATCTGGTCGAGGGGTTGCTCAACAATGTGGAGCGGCCGCCAGTCTTCGACAAACAAGGCCGCGAGCTCTATGCCGGCCGGGCGCTTCCTCACTTCAATGAAGTCGATGAATGCGCCGGCCTTGACGCTCTCATTACCAATCGAGTGTGGACTGCCATGCATCTCGATCCCGCCACAACCCTACACGACGTTCGCTGGGGAGAGCATTACAAGGGAGACGACGTCGACGACTTTGTTTGGGTTTTTCAGATCTCTGGCGCGGCGCCGGCGTCGCATTTCAGCGGAGGCTATGCCAAGGCGGTGAGTGAACGCCAACCACCGATGTACTTCCGTCTGGGTGGGGGCACGCTCAAGGGGATTTCAAAACCGGGGCCCCTGGTCTGGAGCCGCATCTTCGTCGAAGGCAGCCAACTGCATGTGGACCTGGGGCGCGCGACCGCGGTCGAGACTCCCGCCGCAAGAGACGGAACGCCGGCTGAAATCGGTGACGCCGCAGTGGCCTATTCTGCACGCTCTGCTGCACGGCGTCACGCGCGATCAGTTCATGGCGCGGCATCGCGCCAATCATCTGAATGTGGTGTATGCCCCCACCCGCCAGATCGCAGACCAGGCGCTGGCGGCAAAGGCGTCGATGATGGCTGAACTTGGAATTCAGGTGCATCTCTGCGGAGACTAGGCTCCGCATGGAGCGTTCATGGGCCCGCGGCCGACCCAAGAGGATGAAAATCGGGTTGAGGAAGGCTTGGTTGGCAATTACACCTAACTTTGTCATCTCGACCGGAGCGCAGCGAAGTGGAGAGATCTGCGGTTTCCCGCTTCTGAGTGAGATTAAAGCGGAGTGACGGGGATCCGCGGTGACACACACAAACCACAGATCTCTCCACTTCGCTGCGCTCCGGTCGAGATGACAAAGTTATAGTAGCGGCTAAAGACTGATGGCCAATTTTCCTAAATGATTTTCGACGCGAGCGTAACCGGCGTCAGCGGAAATCGCGCTTCTGGGTACACCCACGTCCGGGAATCCGGACGTGGAGCACCCGCTTCCTCCAACTCTGGATCTGTTTGCGAAAGGACTCGTTTCGATGCTAGCGCCTCCGCTCAGTGGATCGAAGCAACACGATAGCTCATCGCGGCCGCTCATTCCTCCGGGGGTGGGTCTTCCATTCTTCCTGGTGACGGCGCTCTTTTTTCTTTGGGGGGTTCCCAACAACTTAAACGATGTCCTGATCCGCCAGTTCATGACGTCTTTCGCGATATCGCGCTTCCAGGCAGGACTGGTGCAGTCCGCCTTCTACCTGGGGTATTTCGCTCTGGCCACTCCAGCCGCGCTTCTGATGCGCAAGTATGGCTACAAGCTTGGCTTCATCGTCGGATTGCTTCTCTTCAGCGCCGGCGCCTTCCTCTTCTGGCCGGCGGCCATGGCAGAGCGCTACTCATTCTTTTTAGCCGCGTTATTTGTAATTGCCAGTGGACTCTCGTTCTTGGAAACGGCTTCCAATCCCTTCATCGCCCAGCTTGGGGATCCGGAGAGCGCCGCCCGCCGCCTTAATTTTTCCCAGGCCTTCAATCCATTGGGCTCCATCTGCGGAGTCCTTGTAGGCACTGTATTTATCTTTTCCGGGATCGAGCATACCCCAGCCCAGATCTCCGCCATGCGCGCAGCCCACACCCTTGCCGCCTACCAACGGCATGAGACCATGCGCATCGTTACCCCCTACCTGGTAATTGGAGCAATTACTTTCTTCTGGGCAATCCTGATTGCGCGAACCAAGTTTCCTACCATTGCCCGCGAAGCGGAGAGTGAAGATCACAACCACGGCAGCTTCCGCGAGTTATTGCGCTACCCGCACTTCTTATTCGCGATCGTGGCGCAATTCGTCTATGTCGGAGCGCAGGTCGGCACCTGGAGCTATTTCATCCAGTATGTGCAGGACACGACTCACCAACCGGAAAAGATTGCAGGCTATTTCCTCACTGGAACGCTGGTTGCCTTTGGCGTGGGAAGATTCGCCTCGGCAGCCCTGATGCGCTACATCAAGCCCGGCCTTTTGATGGGGATTTACAGCCTGGTGAACATCGGGCTAGTCGCCATCGGAGTGCTCTTCCCCGGCTGGGTGGGCCTTTGGTCCATCTTCCTCACCAGCTTCTTCATGTCCGTGATGTATCCCACCATATTCGCTTTGGGCATTGAAGGGCTGGACCGCAATACCAAGATCGGCGGGTCGCTCATCGTGATGTCGATTGTCGGCGGCGGCGTTCTAACTCCGCTGATGGGCCTGGTGGATCAGGCCGCGCACAACATCGCGGTCGCCTATCTGGTTCCCCTGCTCTGCTACTGCGTTATTGCCCTGTATTCCTTTTTGGGCAAGCGCCTCGATCCGAGCCGTGCGCTTGCTCCGAGCCAAGTTGCTTAAAGCGGAGCCTGGGATATTATCAACGCCATGCTCAAGACCTTGTCGCTGCTCGGCCATCGCAACTGGATCCTGATCGTGGATTCCGCCTATCCCGTGCAAATTTCTCCCGGCATCGAGATGCTGGAAACAAATGCCGACCAGATTGAAGTCATACGCACCGTCCTCGAGGAGCTGGACCGCTCGATCCATGTGCGTCCTATCGTTTACATGGATGCCGAGCTTCCCTTCGTGCCCGAGAAGGATGCTCCCGGGGTGACAGCCTACCGCAAGGCGCTCAAAGGAATTCTGGCCGGTCACTCAATCCATTCCCTGCCCCATGAACAAATCATCGGCAAGGTTGACGAGGCGGGAAAGACCTTCCAAATCGTCGTTCTGAAAACGAAAATGACGGTTCCATATACCTCGGTCTTTTTGCAGTTGAATTGCAAGTACTGGAGCGACGCCGCGGAGGAACATCTCAGGCAGGCAATGACCCGGGCCGCCGGAAAATAGAGGGATCGATGACCGAATGGGACGCCGCTGGATACGCCCGGCGATCAGGGCTTCAAGAAGCGATGGCGAACGAGGTGTTGGCCTTACTCGATCTCAAAGGCTCTGAGCGGGTGCTCGACATTGGATGCGGCGATGGAAGAGTTACGGCGGAGATTGCCGCCCGCCTGCCGCGGGGCTCGGTCCTAGGCGTAGATTCCTCTCACGAGATGATAGATTTTGCGTTGAGCCGCTTCGGCCCCAGCTCCGGCCTAATCTTCGATTTCAAGTGGCCGACGCGCATAGCTTACCCTTCCGGGACGAGTTCGATCTGGTCGTCTCCTTCAATGCGCTCCATTGGCTGCCGGATCAGGACGCGGCCCTCCAGTCTATACACGCTGCGATGAAATCCGGCGGCTTGGCGCAGCTGCGCCTGGTGCCGGCAGGCGAGCGCAAGAGTCTGGAAAATGTGCTTGAGGAGACACGGCTCTCCTCACGATGGGCTCCGTATTTCCAGGGGTTCCACGATCCCTATCTGCACCTGACACCCGAACAATACGCGGCAGTGGCTGAGCGCAACGGCCTCGAAGTCCGCCGCATTCACACCGAAGCAAAAGTCTGGGATTTCAAATCTCGTGCCGCATTCTTCGCTTTCGGCTCGGTGACCTTCGTCGAGTGGACGCGCTTGCTGCCCGAGCAGGAAAAGCCGGCCTTCATTACCGATGTTCTTGATCGCTACCAGCCGGTGGCGGCCGATAAACCGGGCGAGGAGAATACCTTCAAGTTCTACCAAATGGATATCACCCTTGCACCATCCCGAGGTTCACGAAGCTAACCCGGGTTAGTTTGTATCTTATGCGTTTCGTCGTCTAAAAGACCCTGGTTAGCTTCGCGAACCTAGGGCACCCGTCTCCGTTTCTCCCCTCTAACCGCGGTGAAATTTTAACGGAACATGCGCTCGTCGTAGCGGAATGGCTTGGTGGCGGCAATCCGCACTTTGCCGAATTCCGGGTGTTTGGGATTAAGAAGGACATTCCAGTCCCCTTCTACAACGGCCGACGGAACCCGAAGAGCCAGGGATCGGCCACTTGCGGCCCAATTGGAACCGAGATCGCGGCAGGTCTCATTGTTGAGCTCGCGCCAGTTCGGTGGAAGAAGCCCTACGTCTACGGATTCAACGAACGCGTCGGGAACTAAAGCCTCGGCGACAAACAAATCATCCGGCGCTTCATTCGGCTCGAGATTGACGAAGAACTCCAAAGCAGCCAAAGCGCGTGAAGTCGCTGTGTAAACCATGACGGTGCCCAGATGATTCCAGCGGCTTGCTGCGTACAGACCGCCTATGCCGGTAAAAGCTGTGCCGCGGAAGCGCTCGGGAAAGAGCCTCCACACCTGCATCAGCTATACATCCCATAGGCAATTCTCTGGAGGACTTCTTCGACGGACCGGACGCCCGGCTCGGTATCGAGTTGGTCGAATGGCCGGCGTCCCCCTAATGCCCTGTTAGGACTGCTCATCCAGCGCGAAGCCTTTTCTCCGTCTCCAAGAACTTCTTTCGCGAGCGCGACTACTCTAGCCATGCGCAGCGTTCTGTCCGACTCTTCGTGAGTCAACCGGGATTTCGTGGCAAGCCTGCGACTGAGGGTTCGTTGCGGAATGCTGAGACGCTCGGCCACTTGTGCTCTTTGCAGGGATAATGTCGCCGCAAGCAGCGTAACGGTTGACGCGGGAAGACCGGACCGTACCTGCTCAACCAGATCGTCTGTGTTTCGGACCGGGCGCTTGAAAATCTTATTGCCACCGAGGACTTCGACAATTTCCGCAATGCTCATGTGCGCCACCTGGCTTTATTGTTGCGCCATTTGGCACCGCAGTCAAGTAAATGCAGGATAGCACCATGGCATTCCATTCTTCTCCGGCGATGCTATGACGTTGATCGTCATCTTTGATCGCGTTCTTCCGCCTACCTGTTGACATTCGACCTATACAGGTGTTTTCATGCCTAAATGTCGGATATCAACATGAAGAAGAGCAAATCGGACGTTTTGCAGGGCACACTCGATTTGATGGTACTGAAGACACTGGAGTCGATGGGGCCCTTGCACGGCTATGGCATTGCGCGCCGGATCGAGCAAGTCAGCAACCAGAGCCTGAGCTTGAACCAGGGGACGATCTACCCGGCGCTTCTGCGCTTGCAACAGCGCGGATGGATCAAGTCGGAGTGGGGAACATCTGAAAATAGCCGCCGAGCCAAATATTACTCGCTGAGCCGTTTGGGAAAAAAGCAGATTGCAACAGAAACGGAGAACTGGGAACGAATTGCCGCGACCATGGCACGCATTATCGCTACTTCCAGCTAGGAGCCGTTTATGGACTGGCTGCGTATTCTGCTAAGCCGCTGCGCCGGATTTTTCAACAAACGTAGACTCGACCAGGATCTGATGAGGAGCTGCGCTCGCATATCGAGTTCGCAACTGAGGAAAATCTCCGGCGCGGCCTGTCGGAAGAGGCAGCCCGGACGAAGGCACTGCGGGATTTTGGCGGTGTAACCCAAACCAAAGAGAATTATCGACTCCAGCGCGGGCTGCCCTTTTTGGAAACGTTGGCGAATGATCTGCGGTTTGGAAGCCGGCAATTACGCAAGTCCCCGGGATTTGCGTTGACGGCCTTGCTGACGCTGGCGCTTGGGATTGGCGCGAATATCGCAATTTTCTCCGTCGTGAAGGCGGTATTGCTGGCCCCGCTGCCGTACAAGGATCCAAGCCGGATTGTGGCAGTGTGGACGGCGAATCCTGCACAGGGTAATCATCCGTTTCCGAGCACCGCGGGGATTTTGCGATTTGGAAACAGCGAAGTGGCGTCTTTGACGATTTGGCCACTTCGTATGACGACGAAAAGACACTGACCGGAAAGGGGGCGCCACAGCTCCTGCTTGGATATGCGGTGTCGGCAAATTACCTTCGAATTCTCGGCGTTGAGCCGCGGATCGGCGGTTGTATACAGACCAAGAGGATAGACCCGGAGGCCCGAAAGTAGCGCTCTTGAGCGATCATCTCTGGCGCACTACATTTCATTCCGATCGCAACATCGTTGGCCGGGCAATCACGTTGAATGGGGCTTCCCTATACAGTGCTGGGGGTGATGCCTGACGGCTTCAACTATCCGGCTTCCGTCGAGGTCTGGACGCCGGCCGCGATAGCTCCGTCGGCCTTTGATGATTTTAAACGTATCTATGTGCGCATTCTCGGACGGCTCAAACCGGGCGTGACTCTCGCGCAGGCACAGAAGACATTGAATGCACTGGAAGGGCAGGTGGCCGCCTCTCATCCGGACTCGGACAGCGGCAACCGCGTCGTGCTGGTCCCGCTCCGTGAGCAACTGGACGGGGACATTCGCAAGCCGCTGCTGATTCTTATGGGAGCTGCCGGGTTGGTGCTCCTGATCGCATGCGCCAATACCGCGGGACTGGCCTTGGCTCGTGATGCTGAACGGCAGAAGGAGATCGCGATGCGATTCGCTCTGGGGGCGACCCGGCTGCGGCTGCTGCGTCAGTTTATGACCGAGGCCCTGCTACTGGCCGCGATCGGCGGAGCCGCTGGAATATTGCTGGGCGTGGCCGGAACTCATTTCCTGCTCATGCTTTTTCCCAATGACGTGGCAAATCTGGCCATTCCGATAGTGAGGCAGATACCGGTCGATCGAGGGGTCTACTTGTTCGCCCTTGGGATCACACTGTTGACAGCAGTTCTCTTCGGGATTGCCCCCGTGCTGAAGGCTATCGAAACCGAGCCTGACAGCGCCGCGAAAGAATCAGCGCACGGCGGTACGGCGAGCCGCCGGTCGAACCGTTCCCGGAGCGTAGTCGTTGTCAGCGAGGTAGCTCTGTCACTCATACTATTCACCGCAGCGGGGCTGGTGGTAGCGAGTTTTCAGCAAGTGGTCAATGTCGATCTGGGTTTTCAACCGGATCATCTTCTCTCGCTGCAGATATTTCTCCCGCCGGACCGCTACCCGCGCTCCGACCGGGAGAAACAGCGCGTGCTGGTCGAAGAGGTCGTTAAGAAAATGAACGCGCTACCCGGCGTTCGATCTGCGGCGGCAACGAATTTCCTTCCGTTGAGCGGCTTCTGGGGAACCAGCAGCTTTCTGCTTCGCGGACAGGCGCCTCCGAAGGAAGGTCAAGCTCCGCAGGCCGATCATCGCGTGATCACTCCGGGATACCTGCGCACCATGGAGATTCCCTTACTTGGCGGACGTACATTTACGGATGCGGATCGTGCCGGCGGAGTTCAGGTGGCAATGATCAACCAAACGCTGGCAAAACAGTATTTCAAAGGAAAGGACCCGATAGGTCAGGAACTGAACCTGGGCGCCGCGGACAAACCGGATTGGTGGAGGATCGTGGGTGTAACCGGCGACGTAAAAGCGTTTGGCCAGGATCAGCCCACACATGCGGACATTTACCAGCCTTTCGATCAGCGGCCATTCCCGATCATAGCCTTTACACTGCGAACAGAAACTGATCCTGCGTCCATGGTGAAGGCTGCCGAAGGAGCGCTATGGAGCGTCGATCCCGATCTGTCTGTGTTCAAGGCGATTCCCATGAATTTGCTGGCCAGGCAGACATTGGCGGTACGCCGCGCGAGTTCGGCACTGATCTCGGCATTTGCCTTGCTGGCTCTGGTTCTGGCGTGCATCGGAATCTACGGAGTGATGGCGTATGCGGTCGTGCAACGGACACGGGAGATCGGCGTGCGCATGGCGCTTGGAGCCGGGCGCCGGATGTGCTGCGGATGATGTTGAGTTTCGGTCTCCGGCTGACTCTGTTGGGTAGCGTGATTGGGTTGATTGGAGCATTCGCGGCAACTCGTTTGCTCGCGAGTCTGTTGTTTGAGGTCGACGCGATGAATCCGCTGATCTTCTCATCGGCGGTAGCGGTGCTGGTGGGGGTTGCGATTTTAGCGTCCTATCTGCCGGCGCGTAAGGCTGCGTCGATTGACCCGATGCAGGCTCTGAGAGCGGAGTAGCTCGCAAGGAATCTGCTTCTGGCTCCAACAAATCCCGGGTGCCCCACGTCCGGATTCTCGGACGTGGGAATTCCACAAATCTCGCTGGACAGTGCCGTCGTCACGCTTGGTGTGCAAAGGATTGCTTGTAGCTCGGAAAAAAGACCCGGGCTCGCTTAGCGAGCCTGGGACACTCGGCCCGGCACCGGAAACGAAGAGGCCCTAATTTGGACAAGTCCGATTTTCAGATCGAATTGCCGCTTCCCCAGCCTATTTTCATCCCCTTTTTCGCGCTTCCCTGCCCGCCAGTTTCCCGCAATTCTCAAAACATGGAACTTCTTACCCGCGACGAGATTATCCGTTTGTCGCCGCCCGAGCGACTTGCGCTCATTGCGCAACTTTGGGACAGTATCGAAGACGATCAGCTTCCCTTGACCGATCCGCAACGGGTTGAACTCGAACGCCGCATGGCATCCCTCGACCAAGACCGCCATAACGGTGTGACATGGGCAGCGTTGAAGTCCGAACTCGAACAGCGTTGCCGTTAGGTTGTGTTTAGAAGCGTGAGAGCAGAGCCCCATGAGATTTCCAGTTCTTGTTTTGTTGGCTATGTTCCTTTGCCTTGTGTGTGGATGTCGCAGAACATCCGCGACGCGCTCCGTTCATTATCAGCGGTTCGTGTCTCTATCCCGTCAGCCAGAAGGTCTTGGAGGGGATCAATGGAAAGGAACATATGCGTTGGACACAAAGACTGGTCAGGTTTGCCTGGCGTTCGATCCTGTCCTCTTTTCTGGCGTGAGTGCGATACCAACCTGCATGAAGCTCTTTTCAGACTTCCCAGATTCCCACTGACCTACTTCCCAACCGCAACATCGGTTTGACATAGACATACGATCCCGCTATAACCCAACTATCTGGTATTCGGGAAGCGCGGTGCGAATCCGCCACTACCCCGTAACTGTAAGCGTGGAGAGTCTGAGCTAGGGCCAAGAGCCCGGCCACTGAGGGGATCCTCGGGAAGGCGTTCAGCCTCGAAGAAGCGCAAGTCAGGAGACCGGCCAGATGCCAATCTGGGCTTTTTCCAGCCTCTATGGGAGGGCTGGAGAGCGTTCTTGCTGGCTCTGTTCCGAGCCGACACGGAAGCTGCCTTTTTTAGAGTTCCCCGGAAATGGAGGCACTGCACGTGCCCCTCCTCATGAGGACTCATGCAGAACCGTAAGACAGTCACCCTGGTGCTCGGTGGCGCTCGCAGCGGAAAAAGCCGCTTTGCGCAGACGCTCGCCCTGCGCGCAAAGAGAGTGACTTTTATCGCCACCGCGAAGGGTTCCGATAGCGAAATGCGGGAGAAGATTCTGCGCCACCAGGCCGAACGGCCACTCCACTGGCGCACGGTTGAGGAACCGCTTGCCCTTGACCGTGCCATCGCCCGGAGCGCGGCCGATGCCGACGCCATTCTGATCGATTGTTTGACACTCTATGCGGCGCACCTCATGGAGATCGATGCCGCAGCAGCCGAATGCGCCATTGCGGCACTGTCGCAGACGCTCCTACATCCGCCTGTGGACATCGTGCTGGTCTCAAACGAGGTGGGCAGCGGTGTCGTCCCTTCCTATCCCTCCGGATGCCGTTATCGCGATCTGCTCGGCGAATTGAACCAGGAGACCGCGGCTGTGGCGGACAATGTCGTGCTCATGGTGGCCGGTCTGCCGCTGGTGCTCAAGGGCAAGCTGGAGTTGCAGTCATGAGCGCCTTCCTGTGCGCAGCTTTGGCCGTCATGCTGGCCATGCCCGTGCTGGCCCAGCGCAGAGTCACCGATGAATTGGGCGATGCGGTAACCGTTCCCGACCACCCGCAGCGCATCATCTGCCTGATTCCCAGCGTGGCGGACGATGTCTATGCCCTGGGCGCGGGAGACAATGTAATCGCGGTCAGCGACTTCACGAAATATCCGATAGCCGCGAGACAGAAACCCAGCATCGGACTTCCTCTGAGTCCGTCGCTCGAAAGGATTGTCGCTCTCCATCCCGACCTGGTAATAGGGAGCGCGGATCTGAACCGGCCGGAGAGCGCGCGCCAACTGAGCAGCTACGGCGTTGCCGTCTTCATGGTCAACCCGCATGGATTGCGCGGCATCTACGCTTCGCTGCTCAGCCTGGGTACGGCGCTCAATCGCGAAGCTGCCGCGCATGCGCTGGTAGATCGCCTGAAGGCGCGGGAAGCCGCGGTTGAAGCGCGCACGGCCAACCGGGAGCATATGCGGGTCTTCATGCCGCTTTGGTATGACCCCATCGTGACCATCGGGAAAACATCGTTCCTTTCAGAGCTGATCGAAGCCGCGGGAGCCGTCTCCGTAACCGACGACATCCGGCAGGAGTGGCCGCAGGTCAACCTGGAAGCGGTTATCGCGCGCAAGCCGGAGGCGCTGATCCTTACCAAAGACAGCAAATTCTCGCTGAAGGATCTGGAGACTCGCCCGGGCTGGGATGCGCTCCCGGCGGTGCGCGACAAGCGAGTCTACTACCTGGACGACCGGGCCGATTTTCCCAGCCCTGTCGCCTTTGATGCATTGGAGGAATTTTCCAAACAGCTCTATCCGTGAAGTGTGCCTGCGCACACCTCGAAACATCAACCGTTACCTCCAGGATGCTCGGGAAGCGCGGTGTGAATCCGCCACTACCCCGTAACTGTAAGCGTGGAGAACTGAATTAGGACCTAGGAGTCCAGCCACTGAGAGCGATCTCGGGAAGGTATTCAGCTTCAAGGAAGCGCAAGTCAGGAGACCGGTCCTGGATGGATTTCCGAGGGGGAAAACTGTGGACCGCCATCCATCGAGGCTCAAGCGAGCCTGGAGTGTTCTTGTCTTGACCGCTATAGCGCTGGCTCCAGCCGGCTGGGCACAATCGACCCTGCAAGGCGCCGTCTCCGACCCGTCCGGCGCAGTCGTTGCGCGCGCGCGGGTTGCAGTGACGCGGAATAACCAAACAATTGCAAGCACGGTTACCGACGCCGAAGGCCGCTTCCGGCTCGCTGTTCCTGCGTCCGGCAACTATCGGCTGCAGGTGAGCGCACCCTCCTTCCAAACTGCCGTCAGGCCTATCGATCTAAAGAACAAGAGCGCCGTCAAATTCGACGTGGTGCTTGCTCTGGATCGCCTCTCCCAACAAGTCACGGTTACGGCTACAGGAACGCCTACCCTCCAGTCCAACCTCGGCTCGGCAGTTACGGTGCTAACTCAAGACCAGTTTCAACACACGCGCGACATTCAGGAGGCGCTGCGCCAGGTTCCCGGAGTCCAGGTTACTCAGACCGGCCAAGCCGGCGGCACGACAGATGTCTTCATCCGCGGAGGCAACAGCGACGCCAACAAAGTTTTGATCGACGGAATCAGCATGAACGATATTGGCGGCGCGGTTGAGTTCGCCAACATCGCCTCGGCCGGTATTCAAAAGGTGGAGGTTTTGCGTGGGCCAAACAGCGCTATCTACGGATCCGACGCCCTCGCCGGAGTTATCAGCCTGAGCACGCCGCGCGGGACCACTCCCTTACCTCGCCTTGACTATCTGGCTGAGGGAGGCAACTTTGGAACCTATCATCAGGAAGGCGCCTTGAGCGGACGCTACCGGCCATTCGATTACTTCGCCGCCTACTCGCGCTTTGATTCATCCAACGCAATCCCGCGCAACACTTATCACAACGGAACGCTGAACAGCAACTTCGGCTGGTCGATTACTCCAACCACGGATTTCCGCGCAACCATCCATCACGACCAGATAGCTACCGGGCTGCCGAATGCCGTCTTGCTCTACGGTATCCCCAGCAACGAGAAGCAGGAGAGCGAAGACTCCTATGCCGGAATTACATTCGACAGCCAAACCAGCGCGCGCTGGCACAATACGGCGCAGTATGGCATGGTTCGGCTTCGCTCCCTGGTGAGCGACTTCAGCCCCACCGGGATCCCGCAATATGACTCCGACGGAAATCTGCTGGGGTATCTAGGCGCGCCTGTTACCATCCAGGGCGCGAACGGCTACAGCGTCTACGGCCAGGCGCAGTATCAATATGTCGAGAACTATCCGAACTACTTTGCGTCATCCACCGATCGCGACATTGTTTCGGCGCAATCGGATTTCCGCTTTAGCCCCCACGCCGTCGGGCTCTTTGGATTCAAGTATGAAAATGAGCGCGGCTACTCCGGCAGCCCATCTTCAGAGTCGGCCAACCGCGACATTTATGACTACACCTTGCAAGTAGCGGGAGATATCTTCGGCAGGCTGCACTATGTGGCGGGCAGCGGCCTGGAAGACAATCCCCTGTTCGGCTTCGCCGCGACACCCCACGCGTCGCTGGCCTACGATCTGCTCCAATCAGGCGGCAGTATGACCAAGCTGCGGGCAAGCTTCGGCAAAGGAATCAAAGAGCCCGCGCTCTTCGATCAGGAGACATCCTTATACACGCTACTCGCAGGCCTGCCGGATGGACCGCAGTTGATTTCCAAGTTCCACGTCTCGCAAATCGGCGCGGAAAATTCGCGCTCCTTCGATGGCGGAGTCGATCAAACTTTTGCCAACGGCCGCGGCAGAATCAGCCTGACTCTCTTCCATAGCCAGTACACGAATGGGATCGAGTACATCGAGCAATCGGGGCTGCTCGTGCTTGGTCTGCCGGCGCCGATTGTGGCCAGCGCTCCGTTCGGCGCCACGGTGAATTCCCAGGCCTTTCGCACCCAGGGAGTGGAGTTGGAAGCGGAGCAGCAGATCGGTTCTCACTGGTTTGCCCGGGGCGGATACACCTACCTGGACGCGGTGGTCCAGCGTTCGTTTAGCAGCGACGCTATCGGGCCGTCATACAATCCGGATTTTCCCAATGTGCCGATCGGCGCCGTTTCGCCGCTCATCGGCGCGCGGCCATTCCGGCGAGCGCCCCACACAGGCTATTTCGGCGTAAGCTACAACCGCTCGCGATTTAGCGGCCTGCTTACCGGGACGCTGGTCGGCCGGCGCGACGACACCGACTTTCTCTCCTCCGACGTGAACTACACAACAAGCCTTCTGCTGCCCAATCGCAACCTGGATACCGCCTATCAGCGGCTCGATCTGGTTGCGAACTATGCGGCGACCAAGCGGCTGACCATCTTCAGCAGCTTTCAAAATCTGCTGAGCCAGCACTACAGCGAGGCCTTCGGCTATCCAGCGCTTCCTTTCACTTTTCGCAGCGGAATGCGCATCTCTCTGGGAGGCGAGTCGTGGAAGTAGCCGCAAAACCACACCCGGCGCCCCCGCGAGAGCCGCAAGGCGGTTTGCAGGCACGAAAAGCGCACTATCTGTTGTGGGCGCTTGTGCTTGCCATCTGCCTGCTGATCCCTCTCTCGGCGACGTTGGGAGCGGTACACATTCCGATGGGGACAATGGCCTCGGCACTGCTGGGGCGGGAGAGCCTTTCTCCCGAGCAGCGCACCATCCTGCTGGCCATCCGGCTGCCGCGAATCTTCGCTGCGGCCCTCGTAGGCAGCGGACTCTCCGTAGCGGGCCTGCTCTTTCAAGGACTCTTTCGGAACCCCTTGGCCGATCCTTACGTGATCGGCTCATCCGGGGGCGCGGTTCTTGGCGCATCCTTAGGAGTCTTCCTGTTGCCCGCTTTCACCTTTGCCGGCTTCAGCGCGACGGCTCTGCTCGCCTTCGTTGGAGCATTGGCTTCCCTGGCGCTGGTCTACTTCATTGCCAGAAAAAACGGCCGTGTGCCCGTCGTCTCTTTGCTCCTTGCCGGCTTTTCCATCAGCATGATGGGAATCTACTCGTCGTATTTCCTGGAGATTCTCGACCGCGACTTCGGTACCGGAACGCGCATCCTGGCATCCTGGCTTCGCGGAGCAATCTCCACTCCGACCTGGACTCAGCTTTCCGCTATTGCCTGCCTCACAGCGGTGGGAATCGCCGCCAGCATTCCTCTCTGCCGCCTGCTCAACACCATGGCCTTGGGCGAAGAATACGCGCAGCACCTGGGAGTGAATGTGGAGCTGACGCGCGGCGGCTTGATCATTGCCGGCTCTCTTTTGACCGCGGCTGCCGTCTCCCTGGGCGGCCTCATCAGCTTTGTCGGCCTGATTGTTCCCCACCTGGCGCGGATGATCGCAGGCCCCGACCACTCGCGCCTGTTGCCCATCGTGGCGGTAGCCGGGGCCGTGTTCCTGATTGTTACCGATACGCTAGCGCGCACGCTGCTGACCCCGGCGGAAATCCCCGTCGGCGTGCTCATGGTCTTCATCGGAGGGCCGTTTTTTCTCTTCGTCCTGCGCAGAACCGGAGGCGCAAACTCGATATGACAGCAATGCTCACTGCCGAAAATCTTGGCTTCCGCTACGGCGACCGGGAGATTCTTCATGGGTTGGACCTGACCGTCCACAGCGGGGATGCCCTGGCCATCATCGGCCCTAACGGCGTAGGCAAGACGACGTTGCTGCGCCTTCTTTCCGGAGCATTGAAGCCGGCAGAAGGCGAGGTGCGATTCTGCGGACGAGTGATTCGCGGAGTCGATCGCGCGCTCGCCCGCTCAGTTGCATTCGTGCCGCAGATGATGCAGATCCCATTTGAATTCACCGTCGAAGAGATCGTGCGCCAGGGGCGCAGGCCGTATATCGGACTGCGCCGCGGCTGGAGCGAGAGTGACGAGCGAGCGGTCAATACCGCGCTGCGGCTGACAGACACGGCCAGCTTGCGCTCCAGGATATTTCACCGCTTGAGCGGCGGCGAGCAGCAGCGGGTTAAGCTGGCTATCGCGGTTACACAAGAACCCAAGCTTCTGCTTCTCGATGAACCGACCCAGCAGCTCGATATAGGGCGCCAGTACGAGATCGCGGACCTGATACGCCAGCTCCATTTGAATGGCATGACGATTATCGCCGCCATCCACGAACTCTCATTGGTGGAGAGCACCTTTCGGTCGGTCGTGCTGCTCAGTCCGGACGCGCCCCCGAGGCGGGGCACACCCGCGGAAATGCTGCGCCCGGAGCTTCTGGAAATAGCCTTCAATTGTCCCCCGCGCCACCAGCCCACGCTTGTTTCCCCGGCCAAGCGGAGGCTTGCGCCATGACTTCTAATGGCCGCAACGATCTCAATGACCTACCGCCGTTCCTCGCCCAGCGCGCGGCACAAATACCGTTGCCTGATCCGCAGCTACGCCTCCAGGCGCGCGATCGCCTGAATTGCCTCACCAAGCCCAAGGGAAGCCTCGGGATGCTCGAGTCCATCGCGGAGCAGCTTGCGGTTGTTTTTGGCGGCTCGATCCCCCAGAAATTCCATAAGGCGGCCTACATCTTCGCCGCCGACCACGGCGTGTGCTGCGAAGGCGTAAGCCTTTATCCGCAGGAAGTCACTGCACAGATGGTGCGCAACTTTGCTGAGGGCGGGGCCGCTATCAATGCGCTCTGCAGACTGCACCAGTGTGAGTTGACCGTGATCGATGCCGGTGTAAATGCCGGCCTCACCGAACTCGCGCTGGTGGAGCATCGCAAGGTTCGCCAGGGGAGCCGCAACATGGCGAAAGAGCCTGCCATGACAGAAGAGGAATCGCATGCCGCGCTGCGCGTGGGAGTCGATCTCGCCGATCTCGCGCGGGAGAAAGGACAGCGCCTGGTTGCGGTTGGGGAAATGGGAATTGGAAATACCACTGCGGCAAGCGCGCTTACCGTCCTGCTGGCGGCTCAGCCGGCAGTCGCTGTAACCGGAGCTGGAACAGGCCTGGACGACCAGGCCCGGCTGCGCAAAGCGCAGGTCGTCGAAGCCGCGATCAACCTTCACTTCGGCGACGGTTCCCTTCCCCGCTCTCCGCTTTCAATCTTGCGCTGTGTCGGAGGGTTGGAGATCGCCGCCATGGCTGGATTTTATCTGGCGGCGGCGGCTCACAGCACTGCTTTGGTCTGCGACGGCTTTATCTCCACTGCCGCGGCGGCCATCGCAGCGAGCATTGAACCGCGAGTTCACCAATACCTCTTCGCCGGACATCAGTCGGAAGAGCCCGGACATCGCTACCTGCTCGAATTGCTCCAGCTCCAACCGATTCTTCAGTTGCAAATGAGGCTCGGCGAAGGTTCAGGGGCAGTGCTGGCCATGCCCGTCATAGAATCCGCCGCGGCCGTCTACCGGGAGATGGCGAGCTTTACCTCGGCCGGAGTGAGCCAGGCGCAATGACGCAGCAGACTTCAAGCCGGAGAATCCGTCGAAGCTGGAACGGTTTGCTCACCGCGCTCGAGTTTCTTACCCGCCTGCCGCTGCCTCGCGTTGCCTATTATCCCGATTCACTGGCCAACGCTCTAGTCTGGTTCCCATTGGTGGGGCTGCTCATCGGCGCGGGCGCGGTCGGCGTGCATGCGCTTGCGGCGAAGGGACTGTCCTCCTTACTCGCCGCGCTGGTTACGCTCATCTATCTGGTGGCGATTACTGGAGCTCTTCACGAAGATGGGCTGGCGGACACCGCCGATGGACTGGGCGGCGGGTGGACCCGCGAGCGATCGCTCGCGATCATGCGCGACAGCCGCATCGGGAGTTACGGAGCCGTCGCGGTAATCCTCTCCTTGCTGGCACGGCTCTTGCTCCTGTCCAGTCTGCCACCGGCGAACTTCGCCCGCTATGCCCTGGCCGCGAACGTCTTGTGCCGCTGGTCCACGCTTCCGCTGGGCTACTTCCTTAAGCCGGCTCGGGAGCAGGATGGGCAGGCCTCCCGCGTGGCGCAAAGAACCTCTCCATCCAATCTCCTGCTGGGTTCACTGCTTACGGCAGTGTTTACGGGAATCCTGCTCCGCGGCCATTGGTGGCAGCCCACCGCCGCCGTGCTACTGGTGACGGTTTTGAGTGGAGCATACTTTCAGCGCCGCCTGGGAGGGATTACCGGCGATTGCTTCGGCGCGGCCAACAATCTCTGCGAGATCGCAGTGTATTTTTGTGGGGTATGGAAGGTATGAGCTGCCGATTCCTCACTTCGATCCCTGGAGCGGGGACCCTAAACTACCACGATTCTGCATCCGTTAAGGATTAGACTAAAACCCGAGTCTTCTCACTCCCAGCAAGTTTTTATGGAGATTGCCTGATGAATAGATCAACCTATCCCCTGAAATTGCCCGCATCGATCAAGAAAGCCGCGCAACGGCTTGCCAAAGAGGATGGCGTTTCCTTGAATCAGTGGATCGCAGTGGCCGTGGCTCAAAAGGTAGGAGTCTCAGAGACGGCAGCGGAATTCTTCGCTCGCAAAGCCGGCACGGCAGACGGCAAGGGCCTGATCGAGTTCCTGAAAAAAGCTCCCAATGTCGCGCCGGATGCGAACGACCACATCTAGACGCTGTCCTTTGACTGTGCGTGGGGCAAGCATGAGCCGGATCATTTTTGTTCGTCACGGGAAGACGGATTGTGTGGGAAGGTTCTGCGGACAGATCGATCCGGATCTGAACGCGACCGGCGAGCGCCAGGCAGAAGAGATTTCACGAGACTCGCGGCTGACTGACATACGGGCTATTTACTCGAGCGATCTACGCCGCGCCCGAAGGACTGCTGAGGCCATTGCCGCGCGTTCGGGCGCCGCCCTCCATCTCTCCTCCGACCTCCGCGAGATCGCATTCGGAGCATGGGAGGGGCTGCGATGGAATGAGATTGAACGCCTGTATCCGGGAGAGGCCCGGCTGTGGCCAGCACAGTATCCTAATCGGCCTGCACCGGGAGGAGAGAGCTTCAGTGACTTCAACCAACGGGTGCTTCGCGGTATTCAACGCATTCTGGAGCAACCCGCCGATCCGGTATGCATCGTGAGCCACGGCGGCGTGATTCGTGTTGCATTGACCAGGCTCTTCGGAGTAAGCGAAGAGAATGCCTGGGCCTGGACAAGAGCATATGGCCGGCCAATCGAGGTCAGCCGGCAGGAGAGAGAAAAATCGAGCATCGCAACCAAGCATGGTGATGGCGGCCAGACATCGCTGGCCGGTGGAGTTCGCGTCTCCAAGAGCGAGTCTCCGTGTCGAGGCCTACGGAACCATCGACGAGCTCAACGCGCATCTGGGTTTCGCTCGCAGCATCTGCGCCGACGAACAAATCAAAGAGTGGACAGAGGAGATTGAAAAGACGCTCTTTCGCGTCGGAGGCGGGCTGGCGACTCCCCCTGAAGGCAAGAAACACGCGCCGGTCATGAAGACGGAGGATGTGGACAAACTAACGGAGATCGTCCATCTGATTGAAGCCCGCGAAGGCATCCTCTCGGATTGGTCGGTTCCCGGCGTTCATACCGCCGCATCTGCATACGATATCGCGCGGACTGTTTGCCGGCGCGCCGAGCGTCACATCGTTCGCCTGATGGAGAGTGGAGCTCCTGTTGAGGCCCCGGTATTGCCCTACGTCAACCGGCTCTCCGATGCTATCTGGCTCTTTGGCAGGCTTCTCGAGCTTGAAGCGGGAGTGAATTCACAGTTGCGGGATCAGGAAAAGGGCGGTCCGCGCTGGTCGAGGGCCTGGTGATGCCGCCGCAAACGAGCTTCTCTAATGAGGAAAAGGAGTCCGTCTACCGCGCTATCCGGGAGCGGCGCGATGTCCGCTCGGGATTCCGGCCGGAGCCGTTGGCGGATAGCCTTCTCCGTCAATTGCTCTGCGCGGCGCACCAAGCTCCGTCGGTCGGACTGATGCAGCCCTGGCATTTCATTCTCATCCAGCGGCCCGCAACCCGGCAGGCAGTCCACGACTTGTTCCTGGAAGCGAACCGGGCGGCAAGCAGCATCTACCACGGAGCCGCCGCCGAAGCCTATGACGCCCTCAAGCTAGCGGGCATCCTGGAAGCGCCCCACAACCTGTGCGTGGTGTGCGATGAAACGCTATCGCGGGGACACGGTTTGGGCCGCCAGACGATGCCCGAGACGGCGATCTATTCGGCGGTTTGCGCGGTGCAGAATCTGTGGCTGGCGGCTCGCGCCGAAGGAGTCGGCGTCGGCTGGGTCAGCATCATCGAGCCGGCCCGAGTGAAGCAGTTCTTGGCATCCCTCCCCGCATGACCCTTGTGGCCTATCTCTGCATCGGCTATGTCGATCGCTTTTGCGATGTGCCGGAGTTGGAGAGGCTGCGCTGGGAAAAGCGAATCCCCCTGGATGCTGTCCTGCACCATGAATGCTGGGATCGCGTTCCCGTGGAAGAAACCAAATAACTCCCGGTACGAAAATCCGGACATAGGGCACCCGAACCAACTTTGTCATCTCGACCGAAGCGCTCATGGGCCTGCGGGCCCACCCAAAGGAACGAAAATCAGGTTGAGGAAGGCTTGGTTGGCAACTACACCTTCCTTTGTCATCTCGACCGGAGCGAAGCGCAGTGGAGAGATCTACGGTTTTAGGGTGCCCCATCCTTGCGGAGCAAGGGTGGGAGGCCACGACCGTTGGCTTCGGTCCCCTTTCCTCCGCAAATTGAGGACTCGCAGTTCGCATGTTCGTTCGAGAAATGCGCTAGCCTAAGATTCCGCGGTCTGCAAAACAGGAGAAGCGCTATGCATCTGCTCTACCGCCTCAGAATCGCCGCCGGTCTCCTCGCGGTGATCGGTTCTCCATTGTTCTCGATTTCCGTCGCGGGGCAATCCCACTATCCGGCGCTACCCAGCGAGATCCCGGCCCATTTCAAACCCGACACCAGCAGTTGGAACTACACCAGGCGCGACGTCATGATCGCCATGCGCGACGGCATCAAGCTGCACACCGTCATCTTGATCCCGAAGGGGGCCAAGGGAGCGCCGATCCTGCTTACGCGCACACCCTACGATGCCACCGCGATGACCAGCTATGCCGCCAGCTCCCACTTGGGGCCGATTCTCGAAGGGTATGACAATGCCACCGACGTGATCGTCGAAGACGGTTACATTCGCGTGATCCAGGACATCCGGGGAAAGTATGGCTCCGAGGGCGACTACGTGATGAACCGCCCTTTGCATGGCCCGCAGAATCCCACTCCGGTCGATGAATCCACCGATACTTACGACACCATCGACTGGCTGGTAAAGAACATCCCGGAGAGCAACGGCAAGGTGGGCATACTAGGCATTTCCTATGACGGATTTCTGCCCTTGATGGCGCTTGTCCATCCTCACCCCGCACTCAAAGTAGCCGTGCCCATGAACCCATGGTCGACGGCTGGATGGGTGACGACTGGTTCCACTACGGCGCCTTCCGTGAGCAGAACATGTCCTACATCTACGAGCAGGAAGCGACGCGCAAGAACGATGACAAGTGGTGGACAAGCACCTTTGACGATTACGATCTGTTCATGCAGGCAGGATCGGCCGGAGAGCTTGGCCGCAGCCATGGCCTTGAACAGACGGGCTTCTGGCGGAAGATTCTCGCCCACCCCAGCTATGACGCTTTCTGGCGCGATCAGGCAGTGGATAAGGTGTTGGCGAAGGAGCCGTTAAAGGTGCCCGTAATGCTGGTGCATAGTCTCTGGGACCAGGAGGATATTTACGGCGCCATCGCGGTCTATAAGGCCATCAAGCCGAAAGACAATGACAATGACAAAGTATTCCTGGTGATCGGGCCGTGGCATCATGGCCAGGAGATTGACGATGCCAGCAGCCTGGGGGCTTTGAAGTTCGGCGGCGACACCGGACTTTATTTCCGGCAGAAGATCCTGCGTCCGTTCCTGGCCCGGTATCTCAAGGATGGGGCGCCTCCGCGGAGATCCCGGCCGTCTCGGCGTTTGAAACCGGGACGAATACCTGGCGCCAACTTCCCTCCTGGCCGGCGGGCTGCGCGGCCGGCTGCTCTATCCAGCCCACGCCTCTCTACCTGACGGCCGGATTGAAGCTGAGCTTCACCGGGCCACAGCCCGGCGACAAGGCCTTCGATGAATACATCTCCGATCCGGCCAAGCCTGTGCCCTTCCGCGCGCGGCCCATTCAGCCTATCGGCTACGACGACGGGATGACCTGGTCTGAATGGCTGGTCGATGACCAGCGCGAGGCCTCCGGCAGGCAGGATGTCGAGGTATTCGAATCCGCCGTCCTGACCTCGCCGGTGAAGATCAGCGGTCAACCTATAGCCAACCTGGTTGCTTCCACCAGCGGCAGCGATTCCGACTGGGTGGTCAAGCTGATCGACGTTTATCCCCCGGAGGTCGCCGCTCAGCCCAATATGGGCAGCTATCAGTTGATGATCTCGGCCGACATCTTTCGCGGCCGCTATCGGGAGAGCCTGGAGACGGCCAAACCCATCACGCCCAATCAACCTCTGCTCTATCGTTTCGCGCTACCTACGGCAAACCACGTCTTTCTCCCAGGACATCGCATCATGGTGCAAGTCCAGTCAAGCTGGTTTCCATTGTATGACCGCAATCCCCAGACCTTCGTTCCGAGCATCTTCTGGGCTAAGCCGGGGGATTACCGAAAGGCGACGCAGCGGATCTACCATGCGCCCGGCCAGGCGAGCTTTGTCGAACTGCCGGTGGTCAGGACTCCCTGAGCCAACGGTAATTCAGCAGGCCGCCATCAGCTCGCGTTTGATGGTCTCGGTGAGCTCGTCGCAGCTCTCTTCGAGAAAGAAATGCCCGCCGCGCAGAACCTGAAGATCGAAAGCCGAGCTGGTATGCATCTCCCAGCCGGCCACGGTGCCAGCAGGGACAAGCGTGTCCCGCTCACCGGCAAATCCGCTGATGGGGCAGCTTAGCGGAGCTTCGTTTTCAAACGCGTGGCTCTCATAGGCGGTAAAATCGGCGCGCAAGGCCGGCAGGAAGAGAGCCAGGGCCTCGGGATTTTCCAGGATAGCAGCGGGCAGGCCGGAGTAACGAGCTTCCACTGCTTCCAGAAAGGCCTGTTCGTCCAGTCCGTGGAGCCGAGGCAGGATCGGTCCGATATGAGGAGGCCGGGCCGCGCCCACAAAAAGGTGGCGAGGCTGCGGCCCGCCTGCTCTTCGCAGTTCTCTTGCCAGCTCAAATGCAATGAGCGCTCCCAGACTGTGCCCATAAAAAGCAAATGGCCGGTTCTCTATCTGGGGGAAATTCCGCGCTATCTCGGCGACGATTTCCTGAACGCTGCCGTGCGGATTCTCTGCAATGCGCATGGCTCGTCCCGGCGTTTGCAGCGCGACCATCGCTATCTCGGGTTGCAGCCGGGCTTTCCAGTTCCTGAAGATATAGGGGCTACCGCCCGCATAAGGGAAACAAAACAGGATCATCCCTGGGGCCGTCTGCCAAGTGGAAGGAACAAAGAGACTGGAGTGACCTGAAGGCAAACGAGAGTCCTCAAAAGATGGCGTCATGCACATCATATACGGCGTCAGAGTGAGCATGAGCGGGCCGGGACATGCTTTGTGTTTTAGACCGAGGACATGCTTACCACTGGATGCCAGGATAGAGGCTCGGGATGCGGTGCGCCCGGTACAGATTCGCGCCACTTTCCTTCAGCGTCCATACCGTCTGTGGCGGGGTAGCCGTCGTTATCTCGTCGACCTCGGAGCCGGTGGGCTCCGCGCAAAGATCGTATTCCAGGTGAGCATCAGCGAGCACCGATGCGCTGCCCCCCCATTCCGAGTAAAGCGTTGAAGCAGGCGTTTGCCGAAACGTAATCGTCGCTGTCTTTGCCGCCTCATCGATTGCAAGGATCGGCGCCGTCGTATAACAGGCCGTTCCCCCGGCCGTGCCGCACAGCGCACCACTCGCAAGAATCCGGCCGAACCCGTTGTCCATCATCGCCAGCGAAAACTGCCCTGCGGTCGCGTTGCTGGCAAACGATGGATCGTGTTGACCGTAGAACCAATCCTGCGGCGACGTCCCGTTCACCAGTGTGAAGTCGCCTCCATTGCCCAGTCTCCACACAATATTTCCCGTCCCCTCGCCGTTGTTGTAGTCGATCTTGATGATCCAGCTCTGGTGTCGTATCGACACCAGCAGGTCTCCATCGTCGGGCGAGTAGACCACCGCATTGGTGTGCGTCCAGTCCGGGAAGCTGATCGGTTGACGATTCACATCCAGGTAATCGAACTCGCTCCATACCCAGGTAACTTTGAAGTTCGTATCCAGGTCGATCAGCAAGTCGCCAAGCACATTCGTCGTTCCCGGGTAGCCCGGCAGGTTGGTATAGGGCTTCAGCATGTTAGCAATCACGATGATGTGGCCATTCGGCAGCATGGTCACATCGTGGTGAAGATC
Source organism: uncultured Acidobacteriaceae bacterium (assembly GCA_963705665.1). GTDB lineage: Bacteria > Acidobacteriota > Terriglobia > Terriglobales > Acidobacteriaceae > PALSA-350. The sequence goes on from CAVPKQ010000013.1 coordinate 46,464, forward strand.
GGTCAGCGTGATATTGCTGTACCCGGCTGCGGCCAGCTTCGCATTCAGAGTGGCCAGCGTGATCTGGGCCACCGGGTCGCCTGCCAAGTCAATCTCCCGGATCAGATCTACACTTTCATCCGCTGGCGTCAGTGTTACCCCCTGGTCCGGCAGCACATACTGCGAAGCGAAAGACAGCACGAGCAGGAAATTGCCATTCGATAGGAGCTTGATGGGTTGGATGATCGTGTTGGCAGTGGGCCGGTCTGGAAAGTCGTAACCCCAGATGATGTTGCCGGCAAGGTCAGTAGCATAGGCTTCAAGACAGTTGCTGTTGGCCGTGCTGCAGATGGCGTTAGCCAACTCAATGCCGGGCTGTGGCGTCTGACCTGGACTTGTCGTTGCTACCAGATCCGGCAGCATAGCAGAGGGGAAGCTGCCAGTGGTGAATGTGTGGTCCTGGTCGTCGGTCACCGTACCATCACTCGCCGTCACCACGGCACGCATATGGTAGATGGTATTTTGTTTCATACCCCCGACCAGGATCTCGACTGGACTTCCATCCATCGGTGTTGCGATTGGCGCCGTCTGGCGGCCGTAGGCTGTGTCGGTTCCGAACTCGACCGCCATCGTGCCTCGTTCCTCGGGTTGGAAGCTGTATAGCGCGACCAGCGGGTTCGCGGTCTGCGTCACTAGCGCCTCGCCTCCCGACAACCGCACGCCCGTGCCCGCCAACTGCACGATCTTCTGCATCGAGCCGCTCGCGCCCACAAGCGTCAGAGTCAGCGAACCGGTTATCCCGCCCGCCTCTACCGGCGCAAAGCTCACCACCATCGAGCAAGCGCCACCCCCAGCCAGCGGCGAGCCGCAGGAGAGGTCCGAGGAAAGACTCAGGCTTGGATCCCCGCTAAGTGCCGCGGTCAACGTTGCTGCCGCAGTCCCGGTATTCGTCACAGTGACGACAACCCGCGTCGCTGTCTGCGAAACCACTGTCGAACCGAAGTCGAAGGAGGTGCCGCTCAACACCAACCCGCTCGAAGGAGAGGCCAGGTAGCACCCGGACAATAGCGAGCCCAGCAAGAGAGTGAGAGCGGAAAAAAGAGCAACTCGTCTGTGCGCCACGACGTTTTGACAGACGGGCGCGCTGCTGATTTTGTTTCGCCTCGGCTTCCGCATTTGCTCGCCTCAATGCGTTGCCGAGGGGAGCCCGCAAATACTCATTTGCGGCTGCGAAACGAATACTTGAATGTCGGGTTTGTAGCCCTGCGACACCAGCCGAATATGAACCGAATGAGAGTCATCGGGAGATCCGGCCTAGGAAAAAGGCTTTCCGCGGACATCGCGACCAGATCGAATCAAGCGGCTGACCTTGACGCCCGGCCACCGGTTTGATATCCATTCAAATAGTCATGTCTCTCAGCCTGGCAATGCGAGCGTCCCTGTCACCTCGGGCGCCGCAGCCTCGCGCAGCCCAATTGGCTACCGCGATTATTATTATTGCAGCGCCGATTAGCGGCCCAACGGCGGATGCGGGCATGTAGGCTTCAGAACAAAATCAAGTTCCGAATGAAAGCCGCCACCCGCACCCAAGGTTGGCGGCTTTCTCTTTTTGCGTAAAACACGGTTTGAGCGAAGGAGAAATTAACCGCTATGCAAGTGACGTCCCCGGAAGTCTCCCTGGATGAAATAAAACGCGCGGAAGAACGAATCAGGAGCCTGATCTACTTCTCTCCCTGCCCACGCTCGGCTGACCTCTCTAAGATGACCGGCCAGGAAGTCTATCTCAAGTTGGACAACCTGCAGCGGACGGGGGCCTTCAAGGAGCGGGGCGCCCTCAATAAAATCCTCACCCTGAGCGAGCAGGAAAAAAGGCGCGGAGTAATCGCGGCCAGCGCCGGAAATCACGCTCAAGCCGTTGCCTACCACGCAACCCGGCGCGGCATCCGGGCGCAAATTGTAATGCCGCTGATGACACCGCTGGTCAAGACTTCCGCAACCAGCGAATTCGGCGCCGAGGTCGTCCTCTACGGCGCAGATTATGACGAAGCGTGCCGGGAGGCGCTTCGGCTATCGGCGGAAGAGGGAGCGACCTTTCTCCATCCCTTCGACGATGCCGCAGTGATCAACGGTCAAGGAACCATCGGTCTCGAGCTTCTGGAACAGGTTCCGGATCTCGAAGCGGTGGTCGTGCCCATCGGCGGCGGCGGTTTGATCAGCGGTGTAGCTTGCGCCCTCAAGCAGAGCAACCCGAAGATTCGCGTGATCGGCGTACAGACGGAACGGCTTCCCTCCATGCTGCGCGCGCGTGAAAAGGGAGAGCCGGTTACACTGGCGGCGGAGGCGACCATCGCCGATGGAATCGCTGTCCGCCGCGCCGGAGATTTGACTTTGCCCCTGGTCGAGCGCTTTGTCGACGAGTTGGTCACGGTGGACGAAGAGGAAATCGCGAATGCGATTTTGGCGTTGCTCGAAAGAGAGAAGACCCTAGCCGAAGGCGCGGGGGCGGTAGCGCTTGCCGCCTTGCTGCAAAGGAAGACCTCCCTAAACGGCCAAAAAACTGCGGTCCTGGTTTGTGGAGGCAACATCGACGTAAGCCTTCTGGCCAGGATCATCGAACGCGGACTGGTCAAGGACGGACGCCGGGTGCGCATCCGGGTTCACCTCACCGACCGGCCGGGAGCTCTTCATCAATTGACAAAGATTCTCGCCGACCAGCGGGCGAACATCGTCGAGACTCTGCATAACCGGGCCTATTATGGCGTCAACCTAGGGGACACAGTCATCGACATTACCCTGGAGACGCGGGGCGTCACTCACATCACATCCATTGGAAAGGCTCTCAACGACGCGCACTATAGATACGAGCGGATTCAATAGAGGTCCCACGAGGTCCACGACAGGAATGAGCATGCAGGATTTTTCAAGATTGAAGCGATTGCCGCCTTATGTGTTCAACATAACCGGAGAGCTGAAGACTGCGGCGCGGGCCCGCGGCGAAGATATCATCGATTTCGGCATGGGCAACCCCGATGGGGCGACACCGAAGCATATTGTCGACAAAATGATCGAAGCGGCGGGTAAGACGGCGACCCACCGCTACTCCTTGTCCAAAGGTATTCCGCGCTTGCGGAAAGCAATTTGCAACTGGTACGGCAAGCGCTACCAGATCGATCTCGATCCGCAAACCGAGGCGATCGTAACCATCGGCTCCAAGGAGGGGATCGCGCATCTATGCCTCGCCACCCTGGAACTGGGGGACGTGGTGGTGGTCCCCAGCCCGAGCTATCCCATCCATATTTACGGCCCGGTGATCGCCGGAGCCAACGTTCATGGAATTTCCGTGCACAGTACTGAGGATTTTTTGGCTGAGCTCGAGCACAGCATCCCGCTGATGTATCCGCGTCCCAAGATGCTGATCCTCAACTTCCCCGCGAATCCGACGACGCAGTGTGTCGATCTCTCGTTCTTCGAGCGCGTAGTGGCGCTGTGCAAGGAGTTCAACATCTATCTGGTCCACGATCTCGCCTATGCGGACATCGTCTTCGATGGATATCGCGCACCGTCGATCTTCGAGGTCGCGGGTGCAAAGGATGTCGCCGTCGAGTTCTTCACCTTGTCCAAGAGCTACAACATGCCCGGGTGGCGCGTCGGCTTCATGGTGGGCAACCGCGAGCTGGTCGCGGCGCTGGGACGCATCAAGAGCTACTTCGACTACGGCACCTTCACGCCGATCCAGGTTGCCTCCATTCTGGCGCTGGAGGGGCCGCAGGAGTGCGTGCAGGAGATCTGCGATACCTATCGCGCCCGGCGCGATGTTCTGGTGAAGGGCCTGAATTCGGCGAACTGGCCGGTAGCGCTGCCCAAAGCCACTATGTTTGTATGGGCGCAGATCCCGGAGCGATACCAATGCCTGGGATCGCTGGAGTTCTCGAAGAAGCTCTTAACCGAGGCCAAAGTCGCTGTCAGCCCGGGGATTGGCTTCGGAGAATACGGTGACAACCATGTGCGCTTCGCTCTGATTGAGAATGAAGCCCGCACACGGCAGGCGTTGCGCGGCATCAAGCAGATGTTCCAGCAGGAGAGCTTAGCCTGCATCTCCCAGCAGGGTTAGAAAAACGCCACCAATCGAGGGTGCCCATATCTGGCGCGCTCTTTGCGCCAGATGTGGGAGACCGCAGATCTCTCCACTTCGCTGCGCTCCGGTCGAGATGACAAGGTTAGGTGTAATTGCCAACCGGGCTTTCAGGACAAGAAAGGCAGAAGCAGATTCCCTTCGGGAATGACAGCAAGAGAGGCAACTGCGAATACGCTTGCCGAGAAGATAAGTCAGATGTGGTTGCGGCGCAGTCTTTGTCTTTCTTTCTGTCATTCCCGAAGGGAATCTGCTTCTGGTCTCTCAAGCGGAGTAAAGAGATCTGCGGTTCGTGCTACTCCAAGTGGAAGACCTCTTCCAGGCTGACCATGCTGTCGTCAGGACCGCCGTCGAGTCCTTCGAAGTAGGCAGCCATCTCCTTCTGCCATTTTTCGTTAATGGGACGTTCCTTCATCCCCGCCAATGCCCGGTCGAAGTCATCCGTTTCCAGATAGCCGGCCAGCAGCCCGTCAGGCCGAAGGAAGAGAGAGTAGTTGTGCCATCCGCTCTGGCGGAGTGCGTCGAGCATCTCCGGCCATACGTTCTCGTGCGCTCGTTTGTAATCCTCGAGCATGTTTTGTTTGACCTTGAGCAAGAAACAGATTCTCTGCATCGTTTGTTTCCCCGCGTTCGAAGTTTTTCACACCTCCGCCCATTGGCGCAGCAAGTTGTGATACACGCCTGTAAGTTGAACGGCGGAGGGATGCTCCGGAAGATCGATCGCGATGCGCTGGATACCCTGGTCGAGATCGAAGAGGAGGGTGCGCTGTATATCCTGCCGGATCATGCTTTGCACCCAGAAGAAGGAAGCAACTCGCGCCCCGCGCGTCACCGGCCGCACATGATGCAGACTGCTGCCCGGATAGAGCACCATGTGCCCCGCCGGAAGTTTGACGCTGTGGATGCCATAGGTATCCTCCACGTTCAATTCTCCTCCCTCGTATTCCTCGGGACTACTGAAGAAGAGTGTCGCGGAGATGTCGGTGCGGATGCGTTGCGCGGTCGCCGCCGACTGGCGGATCGCCGTGTCTACATGCGTGCCGAAAGCCTGGCCACCCACGTAGCGGTTGAACATAGGCGGGAAAACACGAAGCGGAAGCGCAGCCGAGATAAACAGGGGATTTGCCCCGAGCGCCTTCAGGATCATCTCGCCTAACCTCTCCGCGATAGGATGGCCTTCGGGAATCTGCGCGTTGTTTTTTGTCGAGCGGGCCTGGTAACCCGCGGTGATGCGGCCATCCACCCATTCAGTGGAGTCGAGCAGGCGGCGGCCCTCAATTACCTGTTCAGCGTTCAAAACGTCGGGAATAGTAATTAGCATTTTCTTAAGTCGCTTCTCTATGCGGAATCGGACTGCGCAAGGTTGATCGGAAATTGCGCTTTATTTGTCATCTCGACCGGAGCGAAGCGGAGCGGAGAGATCTGCGGTTTCCCACATCTGGCGCAAAGAGCGCGCCAGATATGGGGCACCCTCGATTGGTGGTGGTTTTGGATCCATCCTTCAAGCAGATCTAGGGTGCCCCCTAGCAAGGGGTGGGAGACCACAACTGCTGGCAGAGTAGGGTTCCCGGGATGATTTTTGACCGCAGATCTCTCCACTCCGCTTCGCTCCGGTCGAGATGACAAAGTTAGGTGTAATTGCAAACCAAGCCTTCCTCAGCCCATTTTCATCTTCTTGCATCTTCGTTTCAGAACCTGAAGTTCAAGCCCATCAGTGCGGTGACGCCCGCTCCCGGAATCAAGTGACTGGGATGGGGCAGGTCGATATAGAACCGGTTCATGATGTTATTGACATTCACCTGGAAATCCAGCCGGTCGGTAACTGGCCGCTTCAGCATTGCATTGAAGACCCAGTATCCCGGCGCCTGTTTGACGGCGGTTCCGATAATTACCTGTTTTCCACCCTCAATCGCGGTCAGCGGAACATAGGGCGCGGTCGAGCTCGCTGTCCTGCTGCCTACATAATTTCCCCCGAATCCCGCACTGAAGCGGCCGGGCAGGCGCTGGGTAATAAAGGCGTTGAAGGTCTGCCGGGGCACATTGGCTAGCGGATATCCGATAGACCACGGGTAAAACGGCGAGGAGACCACCGAGCTATCCAGGTAGGCGTAGCCGGCGATCAGGTCCGTCCCTTCGGGCAGCCTGCCTACGGCGCTGAACTGCGCGCCTTTCACTCGCTGGTTGCCGGCCACAACGGTTACCCTCGAGTCGGTAGGCGAAGTTTCCCGGGCATTGTCTTTCTGCGTGCGGAATAATGCCCCTTCCATCATCAATCGCTCATTCAGGAAGTTCCATTTTGCGCCTGCCTCATAGGTCTCGTTTTCCTCCGGCGGCACGTTCTGGGTGCTTTGGGTTAGCGCCAGAGACTCCGCCGAGGGATTGAATGATGTCCCATAGTCGAAGTACACGCTGCCATGCGGTGACGGCTTATAAACAAAGGCCGCCCGGTAGCTCGGCTGCTCATCGATGCGGCTGTAAGGGGAGCCCGCTGTCGATGTCACCGCTCCGCCCGCGGGTGGAGTGGGCTGATAAATGCTGTAGTTCGCGCCAAAGCGGTCCCAGCGCACTCCTCCGCTTAGCTCAAAAAGCTGTCCCAGATGGACCGTATCGATAAGGTATAACCCGAGGCTCTGCGCCTTGGCATGGACAATCGACGCAACGTAACCGGTGCCGGAAAAGGGCTGCTGCTCATTGGGCGCGACAAGCGAGGTCGCCGGGACGGTGTTGATGTTGCCGATGGTGTAGCTGGTCTTGATGGGATTCGATGTTTCCTGGCCGCCCTCTATTCCTGCCACAAGGTCGTGCCGCATGCCGGCTGCCGCAAAGTGCAGCGACAGGTCCGTCTGGTCCCACAGATCGCTCTCCACGCTTTTGATCTGGATCTGGTTGCGATTGATCAAAATCGTGCGGGGGTCGGAATTGGGAGAATAAGGACACGGCAAGGCGGTATTGTAGGCATCCATAGGTAGTTGGCTCGGAGTTGCCGAATTGGAACAAATCTGAGGCTCGGTAATCTGCACATTTCTTGGATAGTTCGCCCACCGGGCGGTGCTGTGCAGCAGGACTCCTGGAGTGAAAGGGTGGTTTACCGTTGCCGACACGATATCGTCACTGGTTTTCAGGTAGTTCTCATCGGGAAAGCCGTAGTATTTCTGCCGTGGAGCCGGAGCCTGTTTGTTGAAAAGCCACGGAAGCCCGTAGTCGGGCGTATCGCCTTCTGAAAGATGGACGTAGCTGAAGGTGAGCGGCGTCGACGAGTTCATTCCCAGGGTCAGTGACGGCGCCATGCCAAAGCGGCGCACCTCTGCATAGTCCCGCTCCGAAACTCGAGCCTCCTGCCCCATTGCATTGAAGCGAAACGCCGATCCGTTGGCTGGATTGGACAGCGGCTGATTGATGTCCGCGGTCAAGCGCCGAGTCAGATCAGTGCCGAACTGTGCTTGCACATTCACGAACGGTTTCATCCCAGGCACTTTGCTCTCCTGGTTGATCACCCCGCCCGTCGACCCGCGCCCAAACTCAATGGCCGCCGGGCCTTCCAACACGTCCACCTGCTGGTAGTCGAACGTGTCGCGATAGTAGCTGCCGTAATCGCGAATGCCATCGAGAAAGATGTCGTTGCGCGCCGTGAAGCCGCGGACCGTCAGGTTGTCGCCCTGCGCTCCCGATTCTCCCGCGGCGAGGCTGATGCCGGGAACATTACGCAGCGCGTCGCGCAGCGTGGAGATACCCTGTTGCTCCATTACATAGCGCGGCACCACATCCACCGATTGCGGCGTATCAAGCAAAGGCTGGGGGAGTTGGGTGAGCGCAATCGAGTTGGGCACGCTTGATTCCGTCACCGAAACCGACTCCGTGTCGCGGATGGCGATGCTGACTGTATCCGGGGCAATGAACGTATACGTGAGGCCCGTGCCCAGCAAGAACTGGCGGATGGCCTGCTGAGTCGTTAGCAGCCCGTTCACGCCTGCGGTTTGGAAACCGGCGATGCTCTCCTTCGGCAGATTCAACACGATGGCGACGCCGGTAATAGAGTGGAACTGATCGAGTGCCCCATCTAACGGGCCGGCCGCGATCTTGAACCGCCGCACCGACAATTGCGAATGTTGGGGCTGGCTTTTGCTCTTGCCATCAGCCTGCCGGGCCCATGCGACAGACCCTATTTTGCAGCTTGCCGTTGCATAGGCAGCCAGTGTGCCCAGAGCCATCAGACGCGCCGGACGGGAATGCCAGATTCTTTCGCTTAGCTTCATCCCTTGATTTGAACGACCACCCTTTCAGATATACGACCTATTTGGTCCGAGACTTTTCAATAGTACATCAAGATTGCGACTAAACTAGTCGTATATAAAATAAATTTACGACCAAAAGAGTCGTATATGCCAGAGTCGCGGGGTACCCGGTATGCCCTGAGCCGGTCGAAGGGTCCGATTTTGGGAGCTTGGTTTCTCTGAGACAATGGCATAGAGCAGGTTGACATACCCCGGCGAGTGCAGCGGGAGATGAAAGCGGGCGGGTGGGGATTTGCGTTCTACCGCTCTGCGCAGGGACTGTTGTGCAAGGGATGATGGGACGTCTTTTTATTTTATTTGTGGCAGTTTTGAATCCAGGGAAGCAAGGGTCAGCGTGTTTATTTTCATGGCAGAGGCTGAATGATCTTGAGGCTCGTTTATTTTGCGGTATTGGGGATGGCTTTTTTCCCGTCGATCTATTACGCCCTCGCCATCTACAGCAGTTGGCGGTTCTTCCGGCGCTCGCGCGATTCGAGCCAGCCCGTTAATACCGGCTTTACCCCGCCGGTGAGCAATCTGAAGCCGGTCCGCGGCCTCGACCCGGAAGCATACGAAAACTTCGCGAGCTTTTGCCGGCAGGATTATCCCGAGTATGAGATCGTCTTCTGCGTTGGCGACACTTCCGATCCCGCCTACCCGACGCTGCAAAAGCTGATCCACGATTTCCCCGAGCGCCAGATCCGCGTGCTGATCGGGTCCGGCCGCGTGGCGGCCAATGACAAAGTCGCCAAATTGGCCCGGATGGCCGCCGAAGCCAAGTATGAGACCCTGGTGATCAGTGACAGTGACGTTCGCGTGCGGCCTGATTATCTCAGGTCAGTCGTCGCGCCTCTAAGCAATCCGAAGGTAGGCGCTGTCACCTGCATGTACACCTCTTATTGCGACACGACATTCACGCAACGGCTCCAGTCCATCGGCATGATCTCCGATTTCTATCCGGGGATACTGGTCGCCCGTCAACTGGACGGAGTGAAATTCGCTCTAGGACAGACGATCGTCACCACTCGGCGGCATCTGGAAGGATTTGGCGGATATGAGGCCATTGAGAATCGTCCCGGGGACGACCTCCTGGTAGGCCGCTTGATTGAAGAGCAGGGATTTGAAGTTGTCCTGCTCGCGCGTCCGGTTGAGAGCGTCGCGGATTTTCAATCCATGCGGGACCTTCTTATTAAACGCCTGAGATGGATGACGGTCATGCGCCATATGCGGCCATGGGGGCATCTGGGATTAGTGTTTACGCAGGGACTGCTATGGGCGATTTTGGCCGTTGCGCTCCATCCGACCTGGGGAACGGCGTTGGTTTACTTTGGCGTCTATCTGGTGCTGCGCTTCGCCATGACGCTAAGTATCGGTTCCTGGGGCCTCCATCAGAAGGGCCTGTGGAAGAGCCTGCCGATCATCCCTATCTGGGATGCGACCGCGTCAATGACATGGCTGCTGAGTTTCTGCCGCCGCAGCATAACCTGGCGCAAAGTCCGATATCGTATCCGTGAAGGAATGCTCGTTCCTGTGCAATAGAAGGCTTGGTTGGCAATTACACCTAACGTTGTCATCGCGACCGGAGCGAAGCGCAGTGGAGAGATCGGCGGTTTTGGATCCGTACTTCAAGCAGATTTAGGGTGCCCCATCCTTGCGCAGCAAGGGTGGGAACCACCACCGTTGGCAGAGCAGGCCCTACCGGGATGATTTTCGACGGAGCGAAAGCAGAGTGGAGCGTCTGCGGTTTCTCGGCTGCAGCACCGCCTTTGCCTTTCTTTCTGTCATTCCCTGCGGGAATGACAGAAAGAAAGGCAAAGGCGAAGGCGAATATAAGGGCCCAGAGTGTTCATGGGACTGACTAGCGAGCGGCCTTGGCGAAGGCGAGCGGAGATTGATGTTGCGAACGCCGCTCGTTGCGCGGCTCCCGCCAGCTCACCTGGGGAATGAAAAGCGCAGGATCGATTCGGTTGCGATACTGAACCGAGATCTCGATCAACGAATCGAGCAGCGACTCGGAAAGAAGATGCGGCTTGAGGCCAAGATCGATCAGTTTCGAGTGCTTCGCGTTGTAGTAATGCTCTTCCGCCTCGACGCGAGGATCAGGCAAATAATCGATCTCGACGCCCAGACCCATTTGACTGCCGACCTGTTCGACAAGTTGGGCTAATTGCAAGACGGAAAATTGCTCGGTGAACTGATTGAAGACGCGGAATTCCCCGCGGGCGGCGGGATTCAGGCAGGCAAGCTCAACACAGCGCACGGTATCGCGAATATCGAGAAAGCCACGTGTCTGACCGCCCGTACCGTATACCGTGAGCGGATGGCCAATGGCCGCCTGCGCGCAGAATCGGTTAAGAACCGTGCCGAATACTTCGTCATAATCAAAACGGTTGATGAGCGCTTCATCCATTGCGACTTCATCGGTAACCGTGCCATAGACGACACCCTGGTTCAGATCGGTAGCACGAAGTCCCCAGATCTTGCAGCAAAACATCATGTTGTGGCTATCATGCACCTTGGAGAGGTGGTAGAACGACCCCGGCTGCTTGGGGAACGGAAGCACGTCTTTGCGTCCGTTGTGCTCGATCGCGATGTAGCCCTCTTCGATATCGATGTTGGGCGTTCCATACTCGCCCATCGTTCCCAGCTTGACCAGGTGGCAATCGGGTTGAAACTCGCGTAGAGCGAAGAGCAGATTGAGCGTGCCGACAACATTGTTTACCTGGGTGCCAACCGCGTGCTTGCGGTCGATCATCGAAAACGGTGCGGAGCGCTGCTCGGCAAAATGAACCACCGCTTCCGGTTCAAAGTCCTTGATGACCGACGCGAGAAACTCGTAGTCGGTTACATCACCGGCAAACAGCTCGATCGATTTGCCGGTTATCTCCTGCCACACTCTCAGCCGATTGGCCAGCGGCTGGATAGGCGTAAGCGTCTGGACCCCTAGCTCGTGATCCCACAGGCGGCGCACAAAATTATCCACAATAGCGACTGAATGGCCCCGGTTCGACAAATAAAGCGCTGTCGCCCAGCCACAGTAGCCGTCTCCGCCTAGCACGGCGATCTTCATAGTTCCTCCGTTCAAAGTGCAGCTTGTAAAGAGACGTAAGGAAAAGGCTTCCAGTTGCAAATAACCCGAAGAAAGTCATTTAGTTGCGGTAATTCAACTCCACCGGACGTTCTTTAGATGCCTCTCATGGGGTCCAAGCACCACAAACTCTCACTCGCCGCGCATGGAGGCGGCGGCTTGGCTTACGGGAGAGTTAGTATAAACGGCCTTGCCTCCGCTCTTGGCGATCAGATTAAGATTCTTCCTGCCCACCAAGCGCTCCAGCCGGGGCACGCCCGATTCCTTGGTCACCAGGTAAAAGCGGGCAGGCTTGGACCAAAGCCGCTCCAGATCGGCATCACTGATAAAAACGTGCGGCGCGCCGGGAGCGTAGGAGCCGTATAGGAGATTGTTGAAGCGGCCGTTCAAGAGCAGCTCAGAGCGGTTGGTATAAAAGGCGATCGAAGAATATGTGTAATATTGACTGTCCAAAATGATGGTTCCCGGCGGCGACTTGAGGATTGCTTCGCTCAATGGCCGCGAAGAAAGAAACGGATCGAAGGAGACCATGGCCAGCCGCGCCGCCTGAAAGAACAGCACCATCATCACAGCGGCGCCGAAGAAGGCGCGCCGGTTGCTGGCCCGAATGGCGCCCGCCGCGCCAACAAAAAAAGCCAGCGCAGCCAGAGCCAGGGGCAGGCGCAGATAGGCAAAAGAGTCCAGGGTGAGATCTTCCATGTGCCCCAGAGATAGCTTGTATGCATTTGGATGCTTGCTGAGCGCGCTCGAAATGTCACCCGGCACAGGCACATGGCGCACGGCGATCAGAATGGCAATTGCGGCGACAGCCGAAGACGTGGCGATTGCCGCCAGAGCCCAATTTCCCCAGCGGATCCTTCTCCCGCCCAGCGCCATTGCCGAACCCAAAAGCAAAGCGAAGGCCGGGTAACAAGGCATGGAGTAATACTCCTGGGTGGTCGAAAAAGTGAAGAACACCAGGATGAATCCGATCCAGCAGAGCGCCAGCAGCCGCGTGCGCCCGGCGCGATCTACAGGCTTATAGGAGAGCTTGGCGACCGCCGGGAGATAGACGCTCCAGGGAAAAAGCCACACCAGGTGAAAGAGCCAGAAATAAAGACGGGGAACGGTGCTGTAGTCGCGCGGGTAACGCAAATTCAAAAAGCGCAGGAGCTGTTCGTTGATGAAGTAAAACCACAGGAACCCGTGATACTCGCCCGGACCGCTGTGCATGGATAAGGAGAAGAGCGGCGGATTGCGAAGAGCCGCGAGAACATGCCAGGGCACGGCTATCACCAGCATAATGACTGCCGTGGTCAGCGGATGCAGGCGCTTCCAGGTCTCGGCGGAGAAAAGCCTGCGGGTAAGCAGCAGATACAGAATGGCCGCGCCCAAGGGAAAGACCAAAGCTATCAGGCTCTTGAGCAGCAGGCCGATTCCGAGGCTCGCGCCCAGAATCGCGGTCCAACGGCGCGGATGAGGTTCGTCGTCATCCAACGCCCGCAGAAACGCCCACATCGCCAATGCGATAGTGAAGGTGAGCATGACGTCGGGTATGAGGATGCGCGTGAACAGCCATAATCCGATGCATGTCGCCATGCATAACCCGGCATAAAAACCAGCCTGCTTGCCGAAGGCCCACTTACCGAAGGCGGCGGTCAGCCAGGCAAGAGCAATGGAGGAAAGCGCGATGGGGAGGCGCGCGGCCCAATCATAGGCGCCGAAGATTTTGTAGGAGACGGCGATCAGCCAATAGACGAGGGGGGATTTTTCGAGGTAGGCCACTCCATCCAGGCGGGCCGTCACCCAATCGCCGGAGCTGAGCATGTTGCGCGCGATCTGCGCCTGCACCGAGTCTACGTCGTCCATCAGCGAGGGAGGAGAGAGGATGCAGCACAGATGCACCGCGGCGGCAAACAGGAGCAGAACAGCTAAATAGGTATACCAGCTTCTTCGGCTACCAGCATTGGCAGCTTTGCTGTCGAGGAGGGCGTCGACTGAATGCGCCACTTTTTCATCCATAAGAACAGGATCATCAAACCCCATAGGTGATATCCAAGATTGGCTCGCTTTTCCAGGTGGAGACTTAAATATCGTTCGATTGTGTCCGATCGGAACAAGCCAGCATGCTCGGAAACACCTTCTCTCAATGTATCAACCAGAAGTGAACGCAGAGGTCCCCGGAGCCATTCGTGCGCGGGAATATCGAAGCCGACCTTCCGGCGGCCAAGGATCTGCGCCGGGAGTTTGTCCTTCATCAATTCCTTAAGCAGGAACTTCTGCCGCGAGCCTCTTATTTTGAATGAATCAGGCAGGGTAGCCGCAAACTCGACGATGCGATGATCCAGAAACGGCGGCCGGACTTCGACGGCATGCGCCATGCTCATGCGGTCTGACTTGACCAGGATATCGTCCGCCAGGAAATACTTCTGATCGAAGCTGAGATAAGAGCTCAGGCCATCGTTCGTTGAAAGTGAGCCACCCAAGCTTTTGAGAATCTCTGCCAAGGAGTCGGGCAGCGGACGCTTGAGCATCGCAGCCTTTTCTGCCTCAGAGAAAGTTCCATTCCAATGAATATGGGCGCGCTCCGGGGTGAGCAGGCAGCCGGAAAGAAAGCGCTTTAGCTTGTACTCCAGACTTATCTTCTCGTCGGAGACGGGCCAGAGGCGCATGCCCGCAAGCGCTATGCGTAGAATGCTTGCCGGAACGGCGCGTGCGCGTTGCGCCAACTGGTTGGCCCGGTAGGTCAGATACCCGGCAAAGATCTCGTCGGCTCCCTCTCCGCTCAGCGCCACGGTCGCGTGCGTCTTGGATAACTTTGAAAGGAACCAGACAGGCAAGGCTCCCGCATCGGCATTCGGCTCGTCGGAGTAATAGGCAAATTCCGATATAGCCCCCGCCAGATCCTCTCCGGGGTTCAGGTCCAGTTGTTCGTGTTCCGCGCCATAGCGTGAGACCACCTGCTGAATTTGTTCCGTCTCATCGAAGCTGCGCCCGCGAAAGGAGATGGAGAACGTCTTCAGGCGTGAATGCCTGGCATTCGCGGCATAGTGCAGAATGGTGGAGGAATCGACTCCTCCGCTCAGCCATATGCCCAGGGGCACATCGGAGAGTAGGTGCTCGCGAACGGACTGCTGCAAGAGAAAATCCAGCTCCTCCTTGGCTTCATCCACAGTGCGGCGAGTCTCGCTGGGAACCGGCAGCTCCCAATAAGGCTCGGAACGCACTCGCCCGTCGCGCCATTCATACCAATGGCCGGGCGGAAGCTTTTCCACCCCTTCGACCAGGGTCCACGGACACGGAACATAGTTCAGTGACAGGTAACAATTCAGGCCTTCCATGCTCAGGCTGCGATCGATCTCGGGATGAATGAGAATCGCCTTCAGCTCTGAACCGAAAAGGACGTCGTCGCCATATCTCGCCAGGTAAAGCGGCTTGATACCCATGCGGTCGCGAGCCAACACCAGGCGCCGCGTCGCCTTCTGCCAAAGGGCGACGCCGAACATCCCGCGCATACGGCGGAAGCAGTCTGTATCCCATTCGAGAAACGCGCAAAGAACCGTCTCGGTATCGCAGTGGGTTTGAAAGCGGTGGCCGCATGCTTCGAGCTCAGCCCGCAATTCAAGATGGTTATAGATTTCGCCGTTGAATACGATGACCGTGCCGCGATCGTCGGAGACGATCGGTTGATCGCCTGAATCCAGATCGAGAATTTTCAAGCGGGCCCCGCCCAGGGAGCACAGCCTCGACTGGAAAACTCCCTGGTGGTCAGGACCACGATGTCTCAGGGTCGCGGTGGCGCTACGAATCCGATCGGGATCGGGAGTCCAGCCCTTTTGGGTAAACCCAGCAATACCACACAAGGTGGAAACACCTCTCGAAAACTCAGATATTAGACCGCCGGCCCTGTCCATCTTGCCCGCGACCTGTAGCCCGATCTACCAAGCCTTATGATATAGCCAATTTCCGTCACCGGCGCTTATGAGGCCCCGGCAGCCAAGAAAAACTGTCTTAAAAGGCTAATACTTACCTATATATCCGTTCTCAGGCCGATGCAAGCGCTCACCCTTGTCGAGTACCCAAGGATAGATCTAGACGGCCTGTACAATCGAAACAGAAGCATGACTAAAGAGGGGGGAGAATCTAAATACCTTGCGGCCGGTTGCAAAACCAGGGGTTGCAAAATCAGGGGTTCAAATCTCTTGCACCACGTACGAGCGAATGAAGTCCCAGAAACCGCTCCACCTTAAAACATTTCTCCTTATCCTGGTCATCGTCGTGGCGGCTCCCCTGGGCAACGTCCTGCTGGGGAAGGGCATGCAGCATGTGGGCAAGGTAACCGCGTGGCCGCCGGCGGCGCTGTTTCATGTCGCAGTGCGGGTCTTCACCTCAGGTACTATCTGGCTCGGCGTCGCCTCGCTCGCCACCTTTTTTCTGGCTTATATTCTGGTTCTTTCCTGGGCAGACTACAGCTATGTCCAGCCTGCGTCTTCATTCTCATATGCGGTGGTAGCGGTTCTGGGATATTTGCTGCTGGGGGAATCTGTCTCGCCGCTGCGCTGTCTTGGCATCGGCATCATCTGCATGGGCGTCCTGGTCGTAGGGCGAACCAGTCCGCAAACCAATTCGCAGGCGGGGGTGCGTAGCTAAGCTTGCGCGAGTTCATTCTTTTTGCGTTGATCATCGTGCTCGGCACCTGCGGCGAAATGTGCGTCTCGCGGGCGATGAAGACCGTGGGCGAAGTCAAGGACTTTCGCCCGGGTGCGATCCTCAGAGTGGTTTTGCGGGCTCTGCGGGTGGGATGGATGTGGGCAGGCTTGACCATGATGGCCATCGCCTTTTTCGCGCTGCTGGGTGCGCTTTCGGTTGACAATGTCAGCTTTGTCGTGCCGGTGACGGCCCTCAGCTATCTGATTGGGGCCTGCGGGGGCAAGTTCCTTTTAGGCGAACGCGTGAGCTCGCAGCGCTGGCTCGGCGTGCTGCTGGTGGTGATCGGGGTTACGCTCGTAATCCTCGGACGGAAATAGCCGACCGCGCCAGGTAGAGTCCGCCGGCTGACGCGATTCTCCTTCGCCGGCGGCAAGCAAACGAAATCGCGAAAACTCCGCTCCTCTACTCACCGGGTGCTACTCCGCTTATCAACTAATAGATGCGACGCTCGATCGAAATGTCGTCTGCGGAAATAATTCGTGAGCGGAGAAGTCTGTGGTTTATGCGTGCGTAACCAACAGATCTCTCCACTGCGGTCGAGACGACAAAGTTAAGGGTACTTGCAGACCAAGCCTTTGCTTTTCTTTCTGTCATTCCCGCAGGGAATCTGCTTCTGCAAATTTCCTCAATGGGCAGACGAAGGCGCCCGCTCGGTCGCGCTATCGGTGCGGATCTGGCCTGTATTGCGCTCCAAGATCGACTGCACCTCTCTTGAACGGTCTCCGGAATCTACCAGGATAAGCACGCCCTTCGGCCCCAGTATTCGATCCAGCAGCTGGATTCTATCTTCTGCCACTCCCATTGCTCGCAGAGTCTCCTGAAGGTCGACCTCGCAGTGTGAGGCCACCACGTCGTCCGCGGGGGATTCATTCCTCCCACCCGCCAGTACTTCGGGGCCGCGATGATGCAAATCCTGCTGGAAGCCTCGTCTCAGTCTCCAGACGAAACTGTAGCAGTCCTTCGGCAGGCCGCCCTGTGTGGGCTTGAGCGGTTGAAACTCGTCCCAGTGGGCTTGCTTACCTTCAGCGGAGAAGGCGACGGCGATCTTATCTCCTCGGAACCCGGCGAGCTTGAGGTCGGCAATAGCTCCGTGCGCCGATTTTGAGTCCATGAAGCGGGCTGCGACTACATCCGAAAATCCCGCCGCCACCAGGGGGTCTCCCTGGGGATCTGCTCGCATAGTGACTTTCTCTGTCATCATCGCTAATCCTTTGCATATACAGATGACTTCATACTTGTACAGATGACTTCATACTTGCTTGAGTTGGCCGCGAGGATCGGCCGGATGGACAAGTCTACGCCTCTCCGGAGGGCGAAACCAGGGCCGGCAGCATCCCGTACCTGATTGTGGTACAGAATGCTCCTTTTTTGCGGGTTCCGGCAACGGAAAGATTGACAATCCCGGCCCGCGAATGAAAATGATCCTTGCCCGGTTCGCATAGGAGTAAGCAATACCGCAAAGAGGAACATTTGCTCCACCGGCACCGGCGACCGGGACTTTCATCTTCGAGGCCGTTTTCCATGGAAAATTCACTGGCAGACCCATTTACCACACCTATCGCGGAATCCCCGGCCAAGGACGGCGGCCCGTATCAGCTACACAGCCTGGACCGCGCCGTCGCCGTGCTGGAAATGCTGGGCGAGAGCGATGCCCCGCTCAGCCTGGCGGAAGTATGCCAACGCATGAGTCTGCATAAGAGCACCGCGCACCGCTCCCTCATGGTGCTGGAACGCAGTGCGCTGATCGAGCGCACTGCGGAGAACCGCTACCGTCTTGGCCTTAAGCTCTATGAGCTAGGCAACCGCGCCGTGGAACAAATCGACCTGCGCACGCGTGTACATCCCTTTTTCCGCAGGCTCGCGTCCCAAGTGGGAGAAACCGTCCATCTTGGCGTTCTGCAGAAAACCTCGGTCGTATACCTGGACAAGGTGGAACCGAACCGCAGGGTATGTATCAGCTCGAAGACTGGAACTTCCAACCCGGTCTACTGCACATCGATGGGCAAGGCGATGCTGGCCTTTCAACCCCCTCAAGCGGCCGAGCAGATCATTTCGATCATCCGCTTTGTACGCTACACACCGAAAACATTGGGCTCGAAGGAAGCGCTGCTGAAGGCGCTCGAGCGAATCCGCCGCCGTGGTTACGCAATCGACGATCAGGAGATCGAGGTGGGCGTCCGCTGCATCGGAGACTCCTATCTTCGATGAGAAACATCGCGCCATTGCCGCGGTGAGCGTCTCGGGACCAACCTCGCGTATCACGGCGCAAAGCATGCCGGAGATTGCCGAGCGTCTGCTGCTTTGCTGCCGCGAGATCTCCGCCTCTCTAGGAGTGCACTCGAAGAAACGGCCGCATCTGATTTCGGCCTTCGAACAGCACTACCACAGCTAGCGCAGGCTGCATATCGAAAGAGCGTCCATGTCGGCATAATCCTGGTTTTCGCCGCCCATGCCCCAACAGAAGTTGTACGCCCGCGTGCCCATGCCGGCATGGATCGACCATCCAGGGGAGATAACCACTTCCTTATCCTTCATGAAGATGTGGCGTGTCTCTTCCGGCGGCCCCATAAGATGAAATACTCCCGCGTCGCCGCCCAGATTGAAATACATATAAACTTCAGAGCGCCGCATGTGTGTATGGGGAGGCATCGTATTCCAGGCGCTGCCGGCATGCAGATGCGTCACCCCCATCACCAGTTGACAGCTCTTGGCGCCGCCCAGATGGATATACTTGCATACAGTACGCAGATTGCAGGCTTCGGCGCTCCCCAATAACGTTGGGCTGGCCTCTTCCCTGCGCACCAGGGTGACTGGATAATCCGCTTGCGCCGTGTAACTAAGGAGATAAAAGACCGCCGGAGAGGATGGATCTTGCGATGCGAAGGCAACTTCGGTATTGCCGCGGCCAATGTAAAGGCAGTCGAGGTTCTTGAGCGCATAGCTGTCGCCATTCACGGTGATCGAGCCGCTGCCGCCGATGTTCAGCGCTCCAAGCTCCCGGCGCTCGGTAAAATACTGCGCGCGCAGGGCTGCGTCGGAGGCCAACGCGATGGGAGTCTTCATCGGCGCCGCCATTCCCACAACGGTGCGGTCCAGATCGATATAGGTGAGATGAAGTGCGCCCGGATCATAGAGGGAATCGATCAGGAACGTTTCCCGAATCTGGGCGGTGGTCATATTCGGGTAGCGTACAGGATCAGCTAAAAGGCGGGTCTTCATTGATTCTCCTTCACCGGGATTCGAGTCATACGCGAAATTGTTTCACGTGGAACTTGTTTGAGCAGCCAGCGCACCAGTTCCTCGCCTCCGGCGAAATTGTCGTACTCCGGGGGAAGGTTTCGCCCATCTGTGTATTCGTTGTAAACCCAGGGATCGACGACCGCGAAGACCGTGCCTCTTCCATACTTCACGGTAGCCATCAGGATGTCTCCCCGATCTTCAAGCAGCGAGACGGCCCGGCCTTTCAACGAGATGGTGCAAGTGTCCTTCATAAATAGTGTGTGTGGGCTATGAAAGAGAGGCCCGTTGCCGGCTACGGGAATCCGGCCCATGGCATGATCGCGGCCGATCACGTGATGGCTAAGCACCGGATTGAAATGGATGTCGA
Source organism: uncultured Acidobacteriaceae bacterium (assembly GCA_963705665.1). Lineage (GTDB taxonomy): Bacteria > Acidobacteriota > Terriglobia > Terriglobales > Acidobacteriaceae > PALSA-350. The sequence goes on from CAVPKQ010000013.1 coordinate 66,230, forward strand.
AACGATCCGCCAGCAGGTCCAGGTGCTCAATGTCGGCGTTGGCTGGATCGTTCTCCATCATAAGGAGCACGCCCCCGCGCTCCACCCATCGGGCTACCTCGGCCCCATCCTCCGGCTGCACATAGTGCGGGTGGGGATTCTTAGCTGGGTTATCCGGGGAGACAATGATGTAAAACTGCGCGCCCTTCAGTTTCTCCACGGTTGGGGTGCTGTAGAGGGTATCGGTCGCCACTCCGTAACCGCGAAAGATGTGACCGAATAAAGAAAATCCATCATTGCTGAAATCGTCCCACTTGTAATGGAAATAAACGGTATGCCCTGCGGCATTTTCGCGCTGCTGGCTGTTGAACCACGCATCTACTACAACTTTCTGACCGCGTCCCAGAGTAGCGTCAGGCGCCATGCGCATTTCGCTGCCCGCTAGAAGAAAAGCTCCCACACCCTTGGGATCGTTGTCGACGACCGGGGCGCTTACATAATAGGAGTAGCTTCCATCGCGGTAAGGAACGCCTCCCAGGCCGATGCCTTTGACTGTTCCAGTAATCGTTACTTGACCGCCGGTTCCAACCCGAACAAACCGCTTCTGGATTCCCTGCCAGGCTTGGGTTGCATTCCGGGAATACCGTGCCGGCAAATAGCCGAGGCGGACGCCCTTCGCCAGGGCATAGGTAAACATGCAGGCGGCTGAAGACTCGAAGTAGTTTCCCTTAGCTCCCGGTCTATCCAGAACCTGATACCAGAGACCGGTTTGCTTGTCCTGGTAGCGCGCCACGGAGGTGGCCACCTGGTTGAGGATACCCAACAGCTTTGCGCGGCCAGGATCGTCGTGGCTGTAATATGGCAGCGTATCGACCAGCGCCATCATGTACCAACCCATTCCGCGCGCCCAGAAGATCGATGACAACCCGGTTTTCTTGCTCGCCCAAGCTTGCTTCTTCGAGGCATCCCACGCGTGGTAGAAGAGCCCTGTGCGCGCGTCCAGCGCGTGTTCTTCGATGAGCACAAACTGCCTGGTAATGTCGGCAAAGTCTTTTGGCTCTTCAAAGGTTGCGGCATATTCGGCATAAAACGGCTCTGCCATGTACAGCCCATCCAGCCACATCTGATCGGGATAGATTTGCTTATGCCAAAAGCCACCGGATGGGTTGCGCGGTTGAGTGGAGAGCTGCTCTCTTAATAGCAACGCAGCCTTGTAGTACTTCGCCTGCTGGGTTACCCGGTAAAGCAGGAGCAGCTGCCGCCCCAGCAGAATATTGTCCAGCGAATTCTCTTGCGGGCGATAGGTCGGAATCGATCCGTCCGGGGTAATCAGGTCGTCGATAGATTGCTTTATGTAACGGAAATAGGCGCCATTTGCCGTGCCATACCAGAGGGCATCCATCCCTTGCAGAAGAGTTCCGGTTTCGTAATTCCATACAAGCGGGGCGCCCGGCGGAACCGAGCGGCCCCCGGGCCAGCGCTCGATCGCCGAATTCGCTGCCCGGACAGGTAACGATAGCTGTTGCGCGTATACCGTTGACGCGATGCAGAGTGTCGAGCCCATGGCGGAAAAGGCGAGCGCCGAAGAACGAATCAATTGCAGCAACTTGAGTTTAGATACCATTTTGATTACCCGGTGCTCTCTTGTGCGTGATTGAAGTGTGGATCCTAAAACCAGCACGAATCGAAGGCACAAATCTTCACCGCAAGCGCCCTCGGTGCGGCGACCAATCAACGTAGCAGCGCGGCGGCCGCCCACATGACCGTAGCCTGACCGTGGAAATCGCCGGTTCTGCGTTTCCGCATCAGGTAATACTGCAAATCGTCCTTCTTATTCGTGCCCTCGCAGATGCTGGTTACGTTGTCATTCTGGTCGATATAGCCCACCAGCGCGATCCATGCTCTGCGCGCCGCTGGCCCATAGGTCGCCTCATCGAGCCATCCATTCTTGACGCCGGAAATCATTGCAAACGTAAACATGCCAGACCCCGAAGTCTCCGGCCACGCCTCTTCATGGTCTATCAACTGGCGCCAAGTCCCATCCTTGGCTTGAAATTGCAAGAGAGCTTTCATCATTTTTCGATAGCTCTCGAGAATGTGGGCGCGATGGGGATTGTCCTGCGGCAAAGAGCGAAGCATCTCCGTCATTCCGGCTGCTACCCAACCATCGCCGCGGCCCCAAAAGAATGGCACATCCGGCGCGTGATAAAAGAGCCCATTCGGCTGCTGCAGCTTATCCAAATAGACCGACATCTCGAGCGCCGCCCGGTCGATGTACTTGCGGTCACCGGTGGCGCGATAGGCCTCCAACTGCAGCATGGTGAGCATATACATATCGTCGATCCAGAAACGCGTCTCGGCCGATAATCCATCGCTGCGCGGCGACTCCCACTGCCGGTCGGCAAACGTCTTGCCGAAATCAAGATACTTCGCATCCTTCGTCTGCCGGTAAATCTCCAGCGGCAGCACACCGAAGATTTCATCGTCGACATGCCGCCGGGTGGGAACCATGGCGCTCTCCGCTGGAGTCATCAGGGGATCGAACCGGGCCACCAGCTTGGCCATCAAATCTTTGTCACCGGTTACCTCGGCGAAGGAAAACGCGCCGTACCATGCGCATACTTCAGGATAGATAATCTTGGTCGGACTCTGGTGCGGACTAACCACAAAATGCTCCGCCACTCGCTTGCCCACCTCCTGGGGCGAGAACCCCGCTGGCCAATTGGAAAACGAACCGGACTGCGCGCTGCTCGAACGCATGCCGGCCAGCAACGCCATCATCACCAGTACAGAGATGCGAAAACCCGGATCTTTCAACCTCACTTAGAATCTCCCTATTAAGTCGCGCTAGAAATCTATCTTCAGACTCAGTTGCAGAATTCTAGGCGGATTCGCAGCTGTAATCACACCGAAGGTCGCAGTGTTGCTCAGAGACGTTCCAGGATTAGAGACGGCGCCGGTCGAAGATACGCTCCCTCCGGGGTTCGCGAAATTAGTGTGATTCAAGCAATTGAAGCATTCCGCCCGCGCTTCGAGCTGCACCTGTTCGCGTAAAGGAACAAATTTGGTGATGGCTCCATCGATATCCGTGTAGTGAGGGCCATAGAAGGCAAAGGGGCGGATATTTCCATAAGTTCCTGGAGCGTTGGCGGCAAATGATTTGGAATTCAGCCACTGTGTCGTCGCAACTCCATGCATATAAGGACTTCCAATAAGATTTGGCCGGTCATTGTTAACCCCGGTTAAAGATGCGTCGGTGCCGGTCGTGGTGGTGAACGGAACTCCGGAAGTAAGCGAAATAATCGGCGCAATCTGCCAATCGCTCAGCAGTGCGCGCTTCATAGGACCGCCGCCAAAAGCGCTTTTCGCAATGATTGACGTTACAAAGTTATGCCGCAAGTCGGACCCGCAGTTGCTGTAATCGGCATTGGGATTGGATGGATCTTGAAATTGATCCCCCGGCATTGTCTCCATTCTCCGGCGGTCCGGAGAGACAATGAGAATAGGTGTAGTTGGTCAATAAAGTGAAATAGTCGGCGAAGCGATGCTCGACCGACACCAGCAGAGCGTTGTAACTCGTACCCAAGCCATCATAGGCCTGTGTGACCTGAGTGTAATATGCTCCTTGCGCCTGATTGATCAAGCTAAGCTTACGGCGCGCGTTTGTATTCGCAATGGTAGATTGGCCCGGTATATAGACGGCTGGGTTCAGCTCGTTCCCCGCCGATGAATGCAAGACATGGTTTCCCAGATAGGACGCGGTGAGCACCCAGTTCTTGAGAAACTGCTTTTCAACGCTTAGGTTCCACGTCTGCGTATAGCTCTGTTTTAAATTAGTAGGAACGACGAAGTATGATCCGGAGGTGGGAAAAAACGCGTTCCCCGGAGTAGGCGGAAATGGCTTGGGAAACGGATTTCCGCCAGGGTAGCCAAGATAGGGATTACTCAAATTGCCCGGCGGGGGGGTTAGAGTGATCGAATCACCCCAGGGGGCCATGGCCTCGTAGTGCGATTGATAGTAAAGAGGCGGCTCCTGATACCCCAAGGTATACGATCCCCGGATACTTTCCTCGCCCAATCCGCGAGGATCGAAGGCAAACCCGATCCGCGGTTCAAAGTGATCGTACTTGGCCTGGTAGTAACCGTGGGGGATCCCCTTGTCCCCGTAAAAAAGTACTCCGGGAGGAGCCGTCGGGTAAACAACGGACCTCACGCCAGCAGAATAGTTGGCGAGCGAAAAACTCGCTCCTCGCCCACTCGTTTCAATTGCCGGAAGCCCGGTTGACCAGCGGAGCCCCGCATTGATCGTCAGCCGGGGGCTTATCTGGATGCTGTCCTGGGCATAGAGCGCCGTGTAATTTTTGCTGAAGTCGACGCCGGTGTTATTTCCCTGGTAGAGGGACTGGATAGCACCGAGCATAAAATCGGCAATCGCGTCGCCGGTATAGGTTCCATTGAAGTTAATTTGGGAATTCGCGTTGTTGGTGCCGTCGTATACCAGGTAATTGTGTATATAGTTGGCGCCGAACGACCAGTGATTCTTGCCCTTCGTCCAGAATATGTCTTCTACCAGGTTTACTGAATTTGTAGTGATGTCTGTGTTTTCGCAGGTCCCGCAGGAGGCGGTAAAATCGCCGGGAAGATTGATGTAGATATAATTTTTGACCGGAGCGCTTACCTGGATGCCTACGGTATTGGGATTGATCAGATCGGAAGCTGCGCTGCGAGTGATAAAGTTCCTGGTCCCATTGATGTGCAGGGAGTTCACCAGGTTTGAGCTGATGGTATAAGTATGCCCGAGAACAAACGACTGCGCCTGGTCGTTCAGCGAAGGATTCGCCGTCAGCAGGAGATTATTGTTGAAGAACCCGGGCTGAGTAAAGTGAGTGATAAAGTATCTTCCGAAAAGGGTCTGCTTCTGATTGACGGTCCAATCGATCCGGCCGATAAACTGATCTTCGTTCTGGGGCTGAGGAATTCCGTAAATTATCTTCCCGCAAGGATCGGTGGCGCGCGGAAGATAGTTATTGATCAACTGCAGGGCTGAGGAGTTGAACGTGCCCGCCGGTATCTGATTATTGGGATAAGGAACCTTTGGATTCGTCCCGGGTACGTACAGCGTCTTCTTGCAAGGGCTGCTGTTGTATGCGCTGAAGTCGCCCTTCAACATGGCCTGGGTGGGAACAAAGCTTGTGATTGCGTTTGTTTCCTGGCGCGTCCGGGTTCCCTGGTAGCCACCGAAAAAGAAGAGCTTGTCGCGGCGAATCGGCCCCCCAATCGTGCCCCCGAACTGATTGCGTTTCAGGGAATCCTGCGTCTTGGAAAAGTGATTGCGGGCGTTCATGACTCCGTTGCGAAAGAAGTTGAACACCGTGCCATGAAAGGCATTCGTCCCCGATCTGGTAACGATATTGACGACGGCGCCCGGGTGCAGACCGTACTGCGCGGAAAGGCCCGTAGTTTGCACGCTAAATTCCTGCAAAGCATCGGGAAAAGGAAAAGGTAGATTGACGTTGGTAAATGCGTCGTTGTTGTCCGCGCCATCCATCAGGTAGTTGATATTTGTCGCCTGGCCGCCGGCCACCGAGAGTGCAACCGAACTGGGATAATTCTTGCTGCCAACCAGGTCGGCGCTCGGAGCCGTAGATGCCGCACCGGTGAGGAGGATCAGCTGCGTGGCTTGGCGCCCGTTCAAAGGCAGATCGATGGTCCGCCGCCGGTCGATGACCTGGGAGATGGACTGATCCTGCGTCTGAACCATGGACGCAGCCGAATTGACCTGGACGGTTTGTGAAACCGCCCCTACTTGGAGCTTTACGTCGATGCGCAGGTTGTTACCGACCTGGATGACGATTCCGGACTGGTGATATGGGCTGAATCCCGCCGCGGTGACATTGAGCTGATAAGGACCGACCGGAAGGTCAGGCAGACTATAGCCTCCATCCGGGGAAGTTGTTACGGTACGCCGAAGCTGCGATTCCTGCTGCACCGCCTCAACCGTTGCTCCGGGGACAGCCGAACCGGAAGGATCGGTAATGGTTCCTTGAATCTGTCCGCTGCCTATGGCCTGTGCATGCAGCGAATCCGTTCCTGCACAGAAAACCAGAAGGAACAGACCCAAACAGGACAACATCCAGGACGATGTTGTTCGACAGGAATGCTTAGCTCGTGAATAGATGCCGGTAAAACAAAACTGCATGAGGTCCTCCAAAGAATTGGTACTGACGCGCGCTTTTTTGCGCTTAGCTCGACTTTCATAAGCGCTAAGGTAAGACAGTTGAACCGAAATCGGGCTTGATCAGATCGAGTACGTCTAGCTGGGTTCCGGCGCCGCTTTGCCTCTTCTTTTCTCTCTGTCATTCCCGAAGGGAATCTGCTTCCCCATAGAGCAGGCTGAACTACGCAAACCAGATTTATCAGAAGCGATTTTGTCGATCAACGTAAATGTCGGAATATTTGACACAAGTCGCACCCGCGTCCCGCTATCCGGTACAGGCCTCGCCTAATCGAACGTAAGCTTCATCTTCGTCATTCCTTTGTAAGTTGCATAGACGAAGCCGCCTTCGGAATCAACCGTAAAACCTTTCGCATCGGATGCCACCTGGACCGTCAGCCCGGGTAATTTCCATGTGTGTTGTCCGACAGCAGCAGCCGCGGCGAAGGGTGCGCTGATTTGAATGCGAAGGTCTCCGGACGCCGAGATGGTGAGTCCGCTTTTATCCGCGGACGCATCGATGGGAGGCGACTCAACGACCAGTATCCAACCGATTTGCCCGCTCGGGGTGCGCCATTGCACGGTCGCAGGATGGAACTGATGAAATTTGGTTTGTGGACCGGAGTCGCGCGTCTTGTTGGTAGTTTGACCGCCGTAGATAATATCTTTACCAATCCAGGCCGTGGCGACTCGGTCATCCGTGATTTGCCGCCTGAATTCTCTCTCTCCCTGGAAAGACCGGAAGCGCAGCATGGCGTCCGGGGGAATCCTTGTGCCGGACTGGACGATCATCGGCGCAAAAAACAGGTCGCCGTTGTGGTCGAGCGGCTGTACAAGCTTCGGCAAAGGCGCTGCAAGTGCATCCAATTCGGTTCGCAGCCATAGCCCAACGACGCTTATGTAACTTTCCATATCCATTCCGTAGGAGCGGTCATACGGTCCGGAGATGTTCCTCAACCTCGGATTATAAAGAGCAGCCGTATCGCGCCACAGAGTTGCTTCCATTTCCGTGCCCCGGGCACGCATCTGCGGCGTTGAACCGTAATTGCGCCACAGAGCCAGGCCGTACAGATCGACCCCGCAATAAGTTGGGGAATTGTATTCGTTAAACGCATCATGCTTCTTGAAGAGGCGATATACCGAGTCATTCCACTCGGCTGCAGCGCTCATCCAATCCTGCCGGTGGAGACGCGCGCCGGCAAAGTCGAGGAGGCTGCCATACATAAGCGCAATATTGGTGTAACTGGGCGAAAGGCGTTTCTCTTGCATCTCGCCAGCCAGAGCCTGTTGAATGGAGGTTTCGAGTTTGCCTTTTAAATCCGCCGGAAGCTCCTCTCCGTATGCGGAGAGAATCACCTCGAATGTAGTTCCAATAAACTCCCGCCAGTTAGGATCGAATTCATGCCACATTGTGGCGCCCTGTGGAGGATGTGGCTCCTCCGGCGCGCGGCGAAAAGTGCCGTCGTACGGCTTGCCTGGCTCGTGGTACTGTTGAGCCAACACCGTTTCCAGAATCTTACCGGCGCGTTCGCGATCTCCCTGCCGGCCGCGCATGAGCAGGCCCAGGGCATACCAGCTTGACTCGCGCACCATGTGATATTGTCTCGGAGGCGCCGGGTTAGCGGACCCCGGTGTATAGCCAGGGGCGAGAACCAGGTTGACCGCGGGGTCGAAGTATCTATCTCCCCACTCCATCGAGGCTTCAAAAAGATCGCGCGTGTTCGCGTGCATTGACGCGACCGTAATCGTGGGCGGCCCAGCAGCCAGGGCCGGAGTTGCACTCGCGCAAAGGATCAGGAATAGGCTGAGTCGCCGCGGGAGATACATCGTGATCGATACCTTTCCAATATGGCTAAGCCGCATTGCCCCAAACAGGTTGTATAAAGTCCAGGGCTAAATTTGGAAGGAAAAGACCCAGGTTAGCTTCGCGAACCTGGGGCACCCGGATTTGTGATCTGTCCTAAAACGACAGCTTGCCGGCGAATTCGATGGTGCGATTTTCTGCACCGCTTGCAAGTGCAGTTATCTGTCCAAAATTTGCTGGATTGCTGACAGCGGCGTTTGGAGTGCTGAAGTTCGGGTGATTGAAGACGTTGAAAGCATCCATGCGAAGTTGGAGGTTAAGTCTTTCCTTCAAGACGGTGTTTTTTTCCAGGCTCATGTCCCAGTCCTGGTAGCGAGGTCCCCGGAGCATGTTGTATCCCGAGTTGCCGTAGGCATAAGGAGCCGGAGCGGTGAACGCCGCGGGATTGAACCACTGCGCGCGAGTCTTCTTGGGGATAGAGATTGATTCCGGGTACCCGGTTTGCGCGGCCATTTTGAGCGCCCTGGAGAGTGGCTGTGAAACTAACAGAAAAAGGTTGGCCGCCTTGATATGCCGTGATTCCGGAGAAGCTGCCAGCCACTGATGAGTTTATTGGCAAAGCTGCTCATGCCCGAAAAGAGCAGTTGCCCATTCCCCAGAGGCAGGAGATAGGAGTAACTGACTTCGAGGACCTGCGGGGTTATCCCTCCGATGTTGCCGTAGGAATCGTTCACCGTGAGTGGATTCATGAAGTTTTCTGTTCCCAGAATTCGTGTGTATTGGTACTCGGCATTGATCATGAGTCCGGAGCCATACTGCTTATGAACTCCAACCTGGAGAGAATTCATCGTGGAATGAAAAATCGGATCGATAAACATGCTGATGGTTGACCACGGCTGGACAAAGCGGCGTGGCTGCACCGGGCCAGGCGCCTGATTCGGCAGGTTGATATCCGGGGCGACATTGCCCGGTCCGCTCGCGTTGTTTTGCTTTACGTTGTGCTGGCCTACATAGCCGACGCGCACCGCAAAGCCCTTCCCTAGTTCATGTTCGAGGGTAAGGTTTTCTTGTTCTGTATATGGCGTCACCGTGGAGTGTTGAGCGTTGACTGAGGGATTGGCGGCGTAGGCTCCAGTTGCCGAGAAAGGAGCGTTCATAGTGATCGTAGGATGACCCGCCGGCTGAGAAAAGGTCTCGGCTCCCTCGAAGGGAATGTTGCCAAAAGCGCTCCCTACATAAGAGGCGGGAAGCAGGTTATAGAAGATGCCAAAGGCCCCCCGCACGACGGTGTTTGGCCTAACCTGGTAGGCAAATCCAAGACGCGGCGCCACATTGTTGGTATCTTGGCCGAGATAGCTCCAAAGGCTGGTGGTAAGACCCACAGACGGCGCTAAAACGACGGGAAGGTTCAGGAACGCGGGAATGACCGGAATCGTCGCATTGGCGGGGGGATAGCTGTTGGCAAATACGACGTCTTTCTGCAGGCTTGGAACATACAACGCTCCGTTGCCGTATGGGCTGGGCCTAAACCACTGTAAGTCATAGCGAATCCCTGCATTAATGGTGAGGCGTTGTGTCGCCTTCCAGTCGTCCTGGAGAAACAAACCGTATTGGCTCGAGATATTTCTGGAGATGAAGTTGTTCGGCGTGGGCTTTCCTGTCGTTGAGGGATATCCCAGCAAGAAGTCGGCATAGCCCACACCCGAGTATTGGCCGGTAAAAGTATATGTGCCCCGCTGCGGGCTGACCGCGCCATCATTCCAGTGGTTATCGTATAGATAGGAAAATCCGGCTTTGATCGTATGTGAGGCGAGTACTTTAGTGACGGAGGTGTTGAGTTGCGCAACCTGCTCGAGGTCTTTCGATCCCTGTTCAGCCACATTCGTGATGTTCTTTACCGTGAGTTGGGGCGCTCCCTCGATCAGTTCCGGACCCAAACCGGGGATAATCGAAGAGAAGGGAACATTGTAGTTTTGTGGAGTACGGTAGATCGGGATATGGAGGTATGACAGAGTCGTATCGGTGAGCAAAGTTGCGGAAAAGATATGTGTCCAGCCGACGATGGTATTTGTATTATGCTCCCCGATGCCTGCCATCCCGCCAGACTTGCTCGAACCCGAGCCATTCGCCGGTACTGACGGGTTGGGGCCGTAAAAGGCCCTCATGAATGTCCCGCGAAGCTGGTCGCTCTGGCCGATTTTGTGGTCGATTCGAACCGCATATCTCGAAGCAGTGCTTACATAAGGCACTAGCTCAAAGGTATTCGTGCCGGTTCCGGGAGCGGTGGGCAGTGGATAAAGCAGGTTCTGCAAAGCCACGTCTACCGAGTTGATTCGATTGGCGGGGATAGTGTCGTTGGGAAACGGCGAGCCGGTGAGTGGATCGACAATTGTGCCGACCCCATTAAAGTTGCCCGACCTCTCCGCCTGCGTTGGCATCTGGCTGTTCAAGCTGGCCGCTTGACTTAGGCGGAATCCTTCATAATTGAAGAAGAAGAAGGAGCGATCTTTGCCGTTGTAGATTTTGGGGATGAAAATCGGTCCGGAGAAATTGCCGCCGTATTCGTTCCGGATGTATTTCGGCTTCGGCAGAGCGCCCCCGAAATAGCTCTTGGCCGCGGTGGCTGCCACTCGATTGAATTCCAAGAGCATTCCATGAACCTGGTTCGTGCCGCTCTTGCTCACAACGACGACTTGGCTCGGCTGGTTGAATTCCGCGGGAACGGCCGAGGTGAGGAGCTTGAACTCGGCTATGCCATCTAACGGAGGAACCTCGCCCTCGCCGCGCTCCAGGGTGACCTCCATGTTGACCGCGCCGTCGAGAGTGTAGCCCACACCGCCATAGGAATTACGCGAACCTGTGCCGATCGAGGGTGTGACTCCGAAAACTGGAATCTGATCCTGCGACCCTGCGCCCTGCACGCCGGGCGCCAGCGCCATCAATCCCATGATGCTCAAACGTCCATTCAATGGCGTATTGACGATGGTGGCGGCGTCGACCACAGACCCAATGGAGGAATCCTGGGTTTGAATGATGGGAGCGTTCGCCGTGACGGTCACCCGCTGCTGCTCCGAGCCGACCTGCAGTTGAACATTGATCTGGGCGAGTTGCCCGATCACCAGCACAATGTCGTTTTGTTCATAGGATTTGAAGCCTGGTTGATCCACCGTGAGGCTGTAGTGTCCCGGCGGGAGTTGGGTCAGAGCATAGCTGCCGTTGGCCAGCGTCGCGATTGTGCGGGTTAAATTTGTGTCCACGTTCCGCACCGTGATCTTAGCTCCGGGCAGAGCCGCTCCGGTCGGATCCGTTATCGATCCGGAGATAGTCGCGGTCGTTCCCTGGCCGTAGGAAAACGTTTCCAACCCATCCGGAAAAAATAGGAATAGATTGAAATACAAAGCCAATCCCCACATGAGCTGCTTCCTCGACAGCCATCCCGGCTTGGTGCGTCTTTGCGATGTCATGACCAGCCTCCAAATTTTTCCCGATTCCCAAATTCGCGCGCAGGATGCGCTTAAGTCAGCGCTAATCTGCGCTGACTAGATTTATCAGAAGCTAATACTGGCAATCAATGTAAATGTCGAAATGTTTGGCATAAGCTGCGCCTTTGTCCCGCTGTCCGGTACAGGCCTTCCGCTTCGTAGAACGCGAGCGGCCCGCCCGTCATCGAGCCTCGGATAGTATGTGAAGATCGGTCATGGACGAGAAGAGAATTGGCGTCATCCTAAACGGAGTCACGGGAAGGATGGGGCTCAACCAGCATTTGATTCGCTCCATTCTGGCGATTCGCAAACAAGGCGGCATCCCCCTGCCGGACGGCTCCGCTCTGTTGCCCGACCCCATCCTGGTGGGACGCAGCGCGCAGAAGCTTCGAGATATTGCGCAAGAGCATGGATTGAGCCGCTGGAGCACAGACCTGGCGGAGTGCCTTGCCAACCCCGAAGACGTTATCTACTTCGACGCACAGACCACAGCCATGCGGGCGCAGAGTGTGGAGCAGGCGATCAAGGCCGGCAAACACGTCTACTGCGAGAAGCCTTTGGCGGGCAGCACGGCGGAGGCGTTGAGACTGGCGCGCCTGGCCACCGAGGCTGGGGTAAAGCAAGGTGTAGTGCAGGACAAACTGTTCCTGCCCGGCATCCGCAAACTAAGGCGGCTGGTAGACAGCGGCTTCTTTGGCCGCATCCTGTCTGTCCGGTGCGAGTTTGGGTACTGGGTCTTTGAAGGAGACTGGCAGCCGGCCCAGCGCCCCTCGTGGAACTATCGCAAGGAAGATGGCGGCGGCATCCTGCTCGATATGTTCTGCCATTGGCGCTATGTCTTAGACCACACCATTGCCAAGGTGCGCGCCGTCTCCTGTGTCGCGGCCACCGACATACCCGAGAGAGTGGATGAGCAGGGCAAGCGTTACCGCGCGACCGCTGAGGATAGCGCCTATGGAACATTTCTGCTCGAGGGCGGCATCCTCGCACAGATCAACTCTTCCTGGGCAGTTCGGGTATACCGGGATGAACTCTTCAGCATGCAGGTAGAAGGAACGGAGGGCAGCGCCGTGGCCGGACTGCGAGACTGCCGGGCGCAACATCGCGTGAATACTCCTCGGCCCACGTGGAACCCCGATCTTCCCAGTCCGTTCTCGTTTCGGGAACAATGGCAGGAAGTTCCGGATAATATGGTCTTCGACAATGCGTTCAAGGTGCAGTGGGAAGGCTTCCTGCGCCATGTCGTTCTGGATGAGCCTTTCCCTCATAACTTTCTGGAGGGCGCTCGTGGCGTTCAACTGGCCGAGCTTGGCGCCCAATCCTGGCATGAGCGGCGTTGGATCGATGTTCCCGAGCTGTATGAGTAGCGCAATAACGTGAGGAGCGATGGCGTCGATCGAGCGGCTTAGCTTCAACCAAATGACCGGGGATAGATTGTCTCTGCGGCAGGCAGTCGAGGGATGCATGCGGCATGGAATTCCATCCATCGGATTGTGGCGACACAAGATCCAGGAGGCCGGGCTCGAAGCCAGCGTGCGCATGGTAAATGAATCCGGAATTCACGTTTCGAGCGTATGCCGCGGCGGCATGTTCGCCGCAGTCAGCGCCACCGAGAGAGCCGAACGAATGGAAGACAACTTCCGCGCCGTGGATGAGGCGGCGGCGCTGGGCGCAGATTCGCTGGTGCTCGTGGTCGGGCCGGCAAACGGAGCGAGCCTGGAGGATGCCCGAAAGATGGTTGAGGAGGGAGTGGACCGGCTGGCGGAGTACGCTCAACCGAGAGGCGTGCGGCTGGGGCTGGAGCCTCTCCATCCGATGTATGCCGCCGATCGTTCCGTGTTGCTGACGTTGGAACATGCGCTGCAACTGGCAAGCAGGAACCGGGCTGGACACGTGGGCGTAATCGTCGACGTCTTCCACGTCTGGTGGGATCCGAAGCTTTTCTCTCTATTGACGCAAGCGAACGGCCGCATCTTTGGATTCCATGTATCGGATTGGCTGGCGCCCTTGCCCGACTTTCTGATGGGACGCGGACTGATGGGAGATGGCATCATCGAAATCAGGAGCATTCGCGAGGCGGTAGATGCAGCGGGTTATAGAGGACCGATCGAAGTAGAGATATTCAACAAGGCTCTGCTGGAGATGCCGGGCGACGAACTTCTGACGAAGGTGGTGGAACGGTTCGAGCAGTATGTTTAGCTGATAGCGTTTTGAGTCCAGCTCCGCAGGAGAATGGCTCTTTGGCTTTGTATCAGGGCATGGCTTTAACCATGCCGCAGAGTTTGCCGAAGGAATCGGGCTTTTAGCCCCTGCTACACTTTGCTTGAGTTTCTCAGCGGCTAAAGCCGATCGAATTTTCAGCCACTAACGGCGCGACTGAAGTCGTGCCCTGATACAGAACAATAGTTTTTCTGCAGCCTGTAAGAGCTCGACAATTGATTGCAATCAATGCAGCATAGCTAAATCAGGCATAGCTAAATCAGAAGACCAATGCAGAGAATCCCAGGTCTCAGAATCAGGAGCTGGGGCGTGACCTAAGGATGAATTTCTTATCTTGAAGATACAGACGGGAGTTTCCACTCACGATCTGAGCCCGCAGCTCAACCGGCTCTTCGAGGTTGCCTCCTCTAAGACGCTCGCTCTGAATGCGCGATGGCGGATAGAGAGCGGCGCTCCCGTGGTTACCGTTCGCGGCAAATATATCGCGAGGGCGTGGACGCAGTGGACGCAAGGTTTCCAATACGGCAATGCCCTTCTCTGCTTCGATGCGGCCGGGGATCAACAGATGCTGCGGATAGGGCGCGAACGCACACTGAACCACATGGCGGAGCATCTGACTCATACCGGAGTTCACGATCACGGCTTCAATATCCTATCCACTTATGGTCATTTGCGGCGCCTCATGCTCGAACAGCGGATCCCCCATGATAACTGGGAGTTGCGCTTCTACGAGTTAGCCTTGAAGGTGAGCGGCGCGGTTCAAGCTACCCGATGGACCAGCCTTCCCGGTTACTCAGGCTATATCTACTCTTTCAATGGGCAGCACTCGCTCTTTATCGATACTATTCGCACTCTGCGGATTTGTTGCCTGGCTCATCAACTGGGGCACGATCTGTTTGGAGAACAGGACCGCAGGATCAATCTGCTTGAGCGCGCCCTCGTCCACCTGACGACTACAGCCAAATATAACGTCTACTACGGCGAAGGGCGCGATATCTATGACACACCCGAACTCCGGGGTAGAACGGCGCATGAAGCCATTTTCAACACGGCTAGCGGGAGCTTCCGTTGCCCATCGTCGCAACAGGGCTATAGTCCATTCAGCACCTGGACGCGAGGTCTCGCCTGGGCGATGCTCGGCTTTGCCGAACAACTCGAATTCTTCCAGTCGCTCCCTGAAGATCAATTTGTCGGCGGGAGTATTCCCAGCAAGTCGGAGGTGCTGCTACTGCTCGAAGCTTCTGCCCGGGCTACATGCGATTTTTACATCGAGCAAGCCGGCGCGGCCGACGGGATCTGCTACTGGGATACGGGTGCACCCAACTTATACAGGCTTGGCGACTGGAAATCCGCTCCCGCCGATCCGCACAATGATTTTGAACCGGTCGATGCCTCAGCTAGTGCGATTGCGGCGCAGGGGCTGCTGCGCCTGGGACGAGCTTTGGGAAACAAAGGAGCGAGGTACTCCGCGGCTGGGCTTAGCATTACAACGCGTCTGTTAGACGAGGAATATCTCTCCTGCGACCCAAATCACGAAGGCATTCTGCTGCATAGCGTCTATCACCGGCCGAATGGCTGGGACTATATTCCTCCAGCAGAAAAGATACCCTGCGGTGAATCGAGTATGTGGGGAGACTACCATTTACTGGAACTGGGACTGACGGTGCTTCGCATCTCTCAAGGCAAGTACTACACATTCTTTGCAGTAAGGCAGAACGATTGATGAAAATGGTTGCGGTCATCACCGGCGGATCGCGCGGCATTGGATTTGGCGTCGCCGTGGCCCTTGCGCAAAGCAATTACGACATTGTGATTACCGGGCGCCGCCCGCAAGCAGAGGTCGAAGACGTATTGTCACAACTGCGGGCACACAAGGTCGAGGCATTGTACGTGCAAAGCGATGTTTCGCTTGCCTCCGATCGGAATGTTTTGTTGAGTGAAACGCGGACTCGCTTCGGACGGATAGATGTTCTGGTGAACAATGCAGGCATTGCGCCGCGAGTGCGGGCGGACATCCTGGAGGCCAGCGAAGAAAGCTTCGACGAGCTGTTTTCCATCAACACCAAGGGACCTTATTTCCTCACGCAGACGATTGCCAAGTGGATGATCGAGCAGCGGAAGCAGGAGGAGTCATACCGCGGCTGCATTATCAACATAGGCTCGATCTCGGCTACGGTAGCCAGTGTGAACCGGGGAGATTACTGCATTTCAAAGGCTGGGGTCGCAATGGCGACGAGACTTTGGGCCGTACGCCTCGCGGAATTCGGAATCGACGTCTACGAGATCCGGCCAGGTATTGTCCTCACCAGCATGACCAGTGCGGTCAAGCCCAAGTATGACAAGATGATCGGCGGTGATCTCCTGCTCGAAAAACGATGGGGCACTCCCGACGATGTCGGCCGCGCGGCCGCGATGCTGGCTCGAGGGGATCTCCCGTACGCCTCCGGCTCGGTTCTGACGCTGGACGGAGGAATGACCCTGCCCCGGTTATAAGATTGCCCACAGTGGTTCCAGTTCGAGGATGCCAAGCCGATGGATCAGGCGAGTTTGCCGCCGGTTGATACTCCACTTTTAGAGGAAGAGAAGCCTCGTTGGCGATTGGCTGTCGCCTCCGCTGTTCTTGGCTGGGTGCTCGACGCATTCGACTTCTTTGTCATCGTTTTCCTCTTCAACGAGCTGATGGCCAGGCTTCATGTAGGCAAGCCGGCGATCGTATGGTCGTTGACCTTGACCCTCGCCATGCGGCCCGTTGGCGCTCTCCTGTTTGGCGCCTGGGCCGACCGGTCGGGGCGGAAGAGACCGCTGATTGCCTGCGTCCTTTTCTTTTCCACCATGACCTTGCTCAGCGGGTACGCGCATCACTACCTCTTATTTCTGGTGCTGCGCGGTTTCTACGGCATCGGGATGGGAGGATATTGGGGCATCGGCGCCTCTTACGCGATGGAGAGCGCGCCACGGCGCAGCAGGGGCTTTCTCTCCGGGATGATGCAAAGCGGATACTCTGTCGGCTACCTGCTGGCGGCCATCGGCATTCAAACCATCGTTCCCGTCTTTGGATGGCAGGCTATGTTTGTGGTGGGCTCGCTGGTCGCGGTGGCAATCGTCCTTATCGCGTGGAAGGCGCCGGAGTCGAGAACTTTGAAGCAGCCGGGCCGGCGTTCACTGAAAGCGATGGTTGGAACTCTGGTCGAACACCGCATGATGTTTGTTTACCTGCTTCTCCTGATGACGGCCTTGAATTGCCTGGCACATGGAAGCCAGGACCTCTATCCCGATTTTCTTAAGAATCTCCATTGGATGGCGGGATCGAGCCTGCTGGGCATGAAGGCTATGTACGGAATACCTGTGCTTTATAACATTGGCGGGATTACCGGCGCGCTGGTCTTCGGGAATCTATCGGAGAAGATCGGGAGGCGATATGCCGTCATCCTCGCCTTGTTTGTGTGCCTGGTGGCAATTCCGGGCTGGGCCTTTGGCGGGACTCTGCCGGCCCTGGTCTTTGGCTCCTGCCTGATGCAAATGGGAGTGCAAGGGGCTTATGGCGTGATTCCCGCTCATCTCAACGAACTCTCGCCGTCTGCTGTGCGCAGCCTGCTTCCAGGTTTTGTCTACCAGATGGGAGTGCTTATCTCCGCTCCATTCATACCCGTCCTGAACCTGCTGCAGCGCCAGTTCGGATATCCTTTGGCGCTCGCCTCGTTCGAGATTTGTATGATTGGTATTCTGCTGCTGATCTTCGGGTTCGGACCGGAGAGGCGCGGGCGCGATCTCAACACGATATAACTGGACGCAGTGAATCTCATTTGAAAGGGAGTAGTGGATGGCAGAACCAATTCGTGTCGGCATCGTCGGAGCACGGTTTGCAGCCAGGTTCCATTGGGAAGGACTTCACCGGGTATACGGAGTCCCGGTTCAGCTTGTGGGAGTAACTTCAAAAACCGCCGAAGCGCGAGACGGGTTCGCGCGAGACAAGGGCATCCGGTCTTTCGCGACCTTCGACCAGCTCTGCGATGCCGTAGATGTCGTGGACCTCTGCAGTCCTCCCTCAACCCACGAGCAACTTGCAGTCCAGGCGCTCCGGCGAGGCAAGCACGTAATCATTGAAAAGCCCTTCACCGGGTTTTACGGCGCCGGTATCAGCGAGTTTCGCGGCAATACCTTCCCCAAGGAGCAAATGCTCCGCGAAGCCATGGCGAGCTGCGACAGGATCCTTGCTGCCGCAAAGGACAGCGGCAAGACCGTGTGCTATGCCGAAAACTGGGTCTATGCCCCGGCTATTCAGAAGGAGCGGGAGATCCTCTCCAAGAGCGGCGGCCAAGCCCTCTGGATAATAGGGGACGAGTCTCACAGCGGATCGCATTCGCCCTATTATGGCTCCTGGAAATTCTCCGGAGGCGGCTCGATGGTCGGCAAGGCCTGTCATCCCCTGAGCGCGGCCCTCTACTTGAAAAGGGTTGAAGGGGAATCCAGGAACGGAGCGCCCATCCGTCCGGCAACAGCAAGCGCTCGCACCCACGAGATCACGCGTTTGCCAAGTTATCGGGACGAGGGCTTCCTGCGGACTGCTTATGAAGACGTAGAAGACTTTGTGCAGATTCACATAACCTTTAGCGACGGAACTATAGCGGATATCTTTTCATGTGAACTCGTTCTTGGCGGAGTTCACAACTGGCTCGAAGTCTTTGCTAACAATCACCGAACCCGCTGCAATCTGAATCCCACCGACGCGCTTGAAACCTTCAACCCCAAGGAAGAGCTGCTCAAAGATGTCTATCTAACGGAGAAGCTCGGGACCAAGCAGGGCTGGAGTAATCCCGCTCCGGATGAAGACTGGCAGCACGGGTATCCGCAGGAGTTTCAGGATTTCATGGAGAGTATCTCCGCTGGGCGAGCGCCTCTTTCAGGAGCAGAGTTGGCGCGGGATACAATCGCCACCCTTTACACAGGCTATCTATCCGCAGAGCGCGGAGGCAAGGAAGTGGATATACCACTGTAAGGCAATTACCGGGCTTTTACAGGCTCTGAAAATAAGCCGTGCCGCTGCGAAGGTTTGTAGTTTCCCATATCTGGCGCAAAGAGCGCGCCAGATATGAGGCACCCTGGATTGGTGAAGGGGTTTGGCTCCCTAAATCCCACGTCCGAAAATCCGGACGTGGGGCACCCGGTTCTGGTGGAAGAACGGCTGAAGCGGCTAAAGGAGGTGCTCAGGTGAAAAGTGAAACTCTGCAAATCGTGTGTGGCAGCGGCAATGTATTTCGCGATTTTGGACATGCAAACCCGGATGTGGAGCAACTGAAGGCCATCTTTGCAACGGAAATTATAAAGATGCTGGACCGTGAAGGCCTGACCGTACGTACTGCTCACGCTCGCACCGGAATTGCAGCGGCGGACTTTTCACGCATTCGCAATGCCAACCTCGGCAGGTTCACTTTGGATCGTTTGATTTCGACCATCAATCGGCTCGGCTCAAGGGTCGAAGTCAAAGTAAAGATACCCGCATTTCTCACCAAAGTTGAAAGACTGGGATTCTTCAGGCTCGGGATTGCCTTCGGTTTTCCGCTTTCCACAACTCCTGCGGCTGGGATAAGTTGGTTGAGTATTTCGGGCAGCAGGAAAAAGGGAGAGCAACTTGAAGCGTCGTGACTTTTTGCAAGGCGCGGCAGCGCTGGCCACAGCGGTCGTCCTGCCGCCGCTGGCCTGGGCTCAGGAAAAATCCAAGCTTAAGATCACAGGAATTCGCCTGGTCAAGACCAAGCCGAAGCGCCCCTATCCCGACTACAAGCCCGATCCTAATAGCTGGTCGACGCAGGGCGTGGAAGTATCCGCTCCGCTCAATATCTATCCGGAATACAAGCCGTCGCGCAGCCTCTTCGCGGCCAAGGGAGTCCAGAGCTTCACAGTCGAAGTAACCACCGACAAGGGCATCACGGGCTATGGGGACGGCGGTCCCGGTGGCGGCCCGATCGTAATGGGCCACCTGGCGCAACTGATGATGGGCCGCGATCCATTCGACATCGAGCGCAACTGGGACATTAACTGGCGCGCTACCGAGTCCTATGGCCAGGAAGGCGTCACCATGAACGCCATCAGCGGCTTCGACAATGCGCTTTGGGATATCGTTGGCAAGGCGCTGGATCTGCCTATCTATGTTCTTCTCGGCGGCGAGACCAAGCCGCGCATCCCCGCCTATTGCACCGGGAACGACATTGAACAACATGTAGCCCACGGTTTCAAGCGGGTCAAAGTCGCTATGCCCTATGGGCCGCCAAGCGGCAATGAAGGCATGCGCGGCAATCTCGCTTTGGTGGAGCGCGCCCGCAAAGCGGTGGGTCCGGACGGCGATGTGATGTGTGATTGTTGGATGTCCTGGAATGAGCCCTACACCATTGACATGTGCAAGCTGATGGAGCCCTATCACGTGAAGTGGGTGGAGGAGGTGCTGCCTCCTTACGATATGGAAGGCTTCGGCCGGCTCAAGAAGAAGATCAGCTCGACCTTAATCGCCACCGGCGAGCATATTTATGGCCGCTATGGTTTTCGCCGGCTGCTCGAGGCGGACGGCGCCTCGATTTGGCAGCCGGATGTTACCTGGTGCGGCGGGGTGAGCGAACTGCGGCGCATCGGCGCGCTTGCATCGGCGTACGACATTCCCGTAATTCCCCATGCCGGAGGAATCAACGGCGCCGCACAGTGGTCCATCTCGCATGTGAATGGGCCTTGGGCGGAGTTGTTCATGCCTCCGCCAGGCGGACCGAAAGAGGTATACACCCTCTTCGACGAGAATTATGAGATTACCAAGGGCCCGGAAGGTCTCTACATGCACCCGCCACGCAAGCCTGGCTGGGGCTTGGATTTGGAGGTCGTAGGTGCTGCGTAACAGACGACACTCGATCCTGGATATGCGATGAAGAGAAGCCGCCTTGTTGCTTTCGCCGCCAGCGTCGCGGCATTGGCAATGTTTTTCCATGTCTATGCCCAGAATGCGCCTGTGCCGGCGGGAGCCGGCGATTTTGCCGCAGCGAGACAGACGTTTGAGACCAATTGCGCCGGTTGTCATGGGCCTGGCGGAGCAGGCGGCGACCGGGCGCCCGCATTGAACGACAATCCGGATCTGCGCAAGCTGAATGCTCCAGAGATCGGAAACATTATTAAGCAAGGCACCTCGGGTGGCATGCCGGCCTTCTCATCGCTGCCGGGGAGCGATGTGGCGCGGCTGGCGCAATGGATTCATTCCATGAACCAGTCCGCGCTTGCCGAGGCGCCGCCGGAACAGGTTCGAGCGGGGGAGCGATTCTTCTTTGGGGAAGGCGGCTGCTCAGGCTGCCATATGGTTCGCGGCCGGGGCGCGGTGAATGGTCCAGATCTATCCAACGTAGCGGCCCGTTCGACCATGCCGGAGCTGGAAAAGGTTCTGGACAATCCGACCTCTCAAATGGGAGTACATTCGCTCACTGTCTGTCCGCCTTGGGCCTTCTGCCCCGACTTCTCCTGGGCGGTGGTGGACGTGACGCTGAAGAACGGCGCCACGCTCCGCGGATTGCAGCGCAACCGCACCGAGCATGAGATGCAGCTTCAGTCCTTCGACGGCAAGCTGCATTTGCTGGACGCCGGCGAATACACCGCTGTCCGCCAGGAGAAGCAATCCTTTATGCCGCCGCTGAGGGCTGCCCCGGAGCAACGCCGGGATCTGCTCGCTTATCTCTCCAGCCTGGGCGGAATAGAACCCGGTCCGGTGACAGATTCCTTGTCTCCGGTACCACAGGCCGACATTGATAAGGTCATCGATCCCAAGAAGGGCGAATGGCCCACGTATAACGGCACGCTCAATGGCAACCGTTACAGTCCTCTAAACCAGATCGACACGGCGAATGTGCGCCAACTGCAGCCGCAATTTATCTTCTCCCCGGGGGGCAGCGGCCTGGAGGGCACTCCCGTGGTGATGGACGGCATCATGTATGTGACCGGCGACCCGCAAACCTGCGCCATCAATGCGCGCACCGGCAGCCGCATATGGTGTACGCCGCGAACCAACGGCCTGGGCTCAGGTGTGCCGCGCGATCGCAAGCGCCAAGCGGCAACCGCGCCCAAGGGTCCCAACCGCGGCGTTGCAGTCTTGGGCGACCGCGTCTATTACGTTTCCGACGACGCGTTCATGGTTTGCCTCAACCGCCTCACCGGCGCGGTGATGTGGTCGCAGCCGCTGGCCGAAGCAGGAGCGGAGGGCAAATTCCACAACTCGAGCGCGCCGCTGGTCGTCGGCGGCCTTGTTATTTCCGGCGTCTCGGGCGGTGACTCTCCGATGCGCGGGTTCATCGTGGCTTTCCATGCCACGACAGGCGAGCTCGCCTGGCGCTTTTACACCATTCCCAAACCCGGCGAACACCCAGCTGAAACCTGGACCGGCCGTGCCCTGCCTACAGGCGGTGGCGCCACCTGGACTACCGGCTCCTATGATGTCGAGACAGGGACGCTTTATTGGGCAGTTGGCAATCCGTATCCCGACACCGATGCCGATCAGCGTGAGGGTATCAACCTCTACACCAATTCAGTGATCGCATTGGACGCCAAGACGGGCAAACTGAAATGGTATTTTCAGTTCACTCCCCATGACACGCATGACTGGGATGCGAGCGAGCCACTCCTGCTGGTGGATGCGACTTGGCATGGCAAGCCGCGCAAGCTGCTGCTTTCGGCGCAGCGCAGCGGAATCTTCTATGTGCTGGACCGAACCGACGGGCAGTT
The DNA here is from genome assembly GCA_963705665.1 of uncultured Acidobacteriaceae bacterium. Taxonomy (GTDB): domain Bacteria; phylum Acidobacteriota; class Terriglobia; order Terriglobales; family Acidobacteriaceae; genus PALSA-350. The sequence goes on from CAVPKQ010000013.1 coordinate 88,671, forward strand.
CTTACTCGCCAAACCCTTCGTGAAAAAGATGACATGGGCCAGCGGATTCAAGCCGGACGGTTCGCCTATACTGATCCCCGGCCAAACGCCCACAGTAGAAGGGACTAAGACCTGTCCCGGGGTACGCGGCGCCACGAACTGGTACTCCACCGCCTTCGATGCTCATACTAAGCTGTTTTACGTGATGGCCGCTGAAGATTGTGGCATCTATCGCAAGACCGGCCGTATTTGGGACAACAATCCCGACCCTAGCGATATCGGCGCCCGTTATGTCCGCGCCCTTAACATCGAGACAGGGCAAGTTGTCTGGGAAAAGCCTCTGGTTGGTCCGCAAGAAACCAACTACACCGGGGTGCTGGCGACCGCCGGCGGATTGGTCTTCCACGGTGAGACCGGCGGCGATTTCGCCGCGGTCGATTCCAAGACCGGCAGGACGCTCTGGACCTTCCGCGGCAACGATTCCTGGCGCGCTTCACCCATGACCTACACGGTGGACGGGCGGCAATATGTGGCAGGGATCGACGGCAGCAACGTTATCTCCTTCGCCCTGGGGTACAAATAGTGGAGCGTAAAAGCGCTTCCCCCATGCCACTCGAATCTCAATCAGACGCGCAATTCATCATCCGCACGTTGGGGATGGCTCCGCATCCTGAAGGCGGCTGGTATGTAGAGACCTTTCGCGCCGCTGCCCAGCCCGGCACACGATCCGCCGTTACCGCCATCTACTTCCTGCTTCAGGAAGGCCAACGATCTCACTGGCATAGAGTCGACGCTTCTGAGATCTGGCTATGGCATGCCGGCTCGCTCATGCAGCTGCACCTCAGCCCCGACGGTCAGCAAACCGAAACTATCCTGCTCGGCTCCGCTATTGCTGCGGGGCAGCGCCCACAAGCCATAGTCCCCGAAGGTGTGTGGCAATCCGCCGAAAGTATGGGCGCCTGGAGCCTGGTCTCGTGCATCGTTGCCCCGGCCTTCGAGTTTGCCGGCTTCACCCTAGCCCCACCGGGCTGGTCCCCGGGCCACGCTGGAGAATAAGCATGGGAATCTGCTTCTGGTCTTCTTGTCCGTCTTTGCGTTTCTTTCTGTCATTCCCGCAGGGAATCTGCTTCTCGGACATCAAAAGCAGTCTCGAATGGAACTGACGCTCCACCCAGAAAACATGAAAATGGTTCGAGGATTGCAACAGCTCGGATTGCAAGTTGTGCTTACACCCATAGCCGCTTAAATTTTCAGGGCAGATTCCCTTCGGAAATGACAGAAAGAAAGGCAAAGACGGTGCCGCAACCGCGGCTAGAATGCGGGTGCCATTACCCGCAACCTGTTTACTCCATTGCCCAGATGAACCATTCACAGAGGAGAGTCGCCGCGGCCAGAATGGGAGCCACGACAAAGGGAAAGGCCCTCCCGTAACCGGCGGCGAAGAAACAACTCACATCCGCCCAGGTGTTCTTCAACATGAACCTATACACGCCTTGATAAATCCAGAACGGAATCGAAGCAACCCCCAATCCTGCGACGAGCGCGCTCGCTAGAGGAGCGGTCACGGGAGTGTATTCCGGCCTTTTGATCGCGGCAGCAGCGAAGACTCCGCAAGCGCTCGCGAACATGTCCCAGGCGGCGCAGGCTAAGGCCAGACGCGCAATTACGACCAGGCGGCTTTGATGGTTGTCTTCCAGGCAAAATGGGCTACCGAAGGTATAAAGGAAGAGCGTTCCAAAGGAGATGACGAAGTAGAAAAAAATCCGTTCGACGCGAACCCATTTCGCTTTCGGCCGCATGGCTATCAATCTTAATGCCGACGCTCGAAAAGGGCTACGTTGAGTTTTGCTCTTTGCCTTACACTCATCAGGAGAAATGCTCCAGGCAGCGGCCCACGAGACTTATAGCATCTGAGATCTTTTGAAGTATGGATGCTAAAGCCGCTACGGCGCCGTGCGCCTCAAGCTGTCGCGTTTCGAGACTGGGCCGCGCCTCGGACGCAACGAGAGACATCATCTCATCCCACTCGTCATATAGATTAGCGTTACCTGCGGTTGGCGCTCCATCAAATTGGCGGACCGAGGCAGAGAAAAGCGCCATATTCTAAGCATTGGTAACTCTTGCAGTTGTGCAATAAATATTATGCCCTGGAGCAGTATCCAAACATGAGCGTTACGAAATCTACCTGGTTGTTGATCGCGATTTCCTTGCTGACATCAAGTGCTCGTTCACAGGCAATCCCAGCCGCCACTATGGCTCCGCGACTTGCCATATTCGCTGAGGGTTCTGCCAACACATTCGGGTACAAGCCCGACCCCGCCCATTACGGTAACCTTTATGGGGCCGTGATTGGAGGCTACCTACAGACCCGCCCATGGCTTGGACTCGAAGCACGGGCTTCGTTCCTCGAATCAACCAGTCAACCTGCCAATGAAGAGCATCAACAGAGCTCTCTTCTTTGGACCCCGCTTTACCGCCACTCGCAAACGGTTCAGAGCGGATGGCATTGTCCTGGGCGGAGTATCACATTACGACTACCCGGCTTCGGCGCCTTCGGCGTATCCGAACGGTCTGGATACGCTCACCGCTTCAACCGATCCCGCTCTGGAGGTCGGCGGAGGCGTAGATCTCTGGTTGAGTCCTCGATTCTCTTGGAGAACTGGCGAAGTGATGTACAGCCATGTATTCGGACCAAATGAGCCGTGGGGAGTCACACTTAGCAGCGGCTTGATCTGGAGGATATTCCGGTAAGTTGGGAATCTTCCGGGAATAACTGAACGGGCGGGCGCTCCAGAGCCTGCCCTGGAATCTTCTGTAAATTTAACTTGTCTCATCGGCTGGGCCATTGATAAGCTTAGTGACCGTTGGTTGGCTGGCGCAGAAAAGGGCTTGCGTACGGGCCATTGCAGCGAATTCCCTCCCCCGGAAATAAAAACGACAAGCCATTCGAGGAAGCTGATGGTCAAGAAAGCCTTGCTTTTTGCCGCGCTCACGATCCTGCTCTGCACCCCAGCTCAAACGGAATCGGATGCTTCGGGCAACATCCGCACAGCCCTAACCAAGTTGGATACGTTCATCTGCCAAGCCATGCAGAAGACCAACATTCCCGGTCTTGCGGTAGCGGTCGTCTATAAGGATCAGGTCGTCTTCATCAAGGGGTATGGAGTCCGCAAGGTCGGCGAGCCGGCGAAGATCGATCCGGACACCGTCTTCGAGATTGCCTCAGTATCGAAGCCTATCGCTTCGACGATCGTAGCGTCGCTGGTTGGAACCGGGGAGGTGAGCTGGGACGACCGGATCGAATCGCTCGATCCCGACTTCCAGCTTTCCAGCCCATCGGCTACAGAGCAGGTGACGGTCCGCGACCTATTCGCCCATCGCAGCGGCCTGCCCACAGGGGCGGGCGACGTTTTGGAAGACCTGGGCTACAGCCGGCCGGAAATTCTCCCTCGAATCCGCTTGGTTCCGCTTGCAGGCCAATTTCGCGAAACTTATCACTACAGCAACTTCGGGCTGACGGAAGGAGCCATTGCGGCGACGCTCAGGACCGGCAACACCTGGGAAGAGATCGCCGAGCAGCGGCTTTACACAAAAATCAGAATGCGGTCGACCAGCTCCCGCTACTCCGACTATGAGAACAATCCAGACAAGGCGGCGCTCCATTATCTTCAGGATGGAGTTTATAAGAACTGGTTCATTCGCGAAGCGGATTCCGAAGCGCCGGCCGGCGGTGTTAACTCGAATGTGCGCGATCTTGCCAACTTTGTGCGGCTGCAGTTCGGCGACGGCGTATTCGACGGCCAGCAGGTTGTGGACAAGGCAGCGCTTGAAGAGACGCACAAACCGCAGATTTGTTCGGCGGGTGCTGGTCCGTTTCCACCGGGGCAGTGTCCGGGCAATCGCTTCTATGGCCTGGGTTGGAACGTCAGCCATGATACTGAAGGCCGCCTGAGCCTCAGCCATAGCGGAGGATTTGATCTGGGAAGCAGCACTGCCATCTACATGCTCCCCAGTGAACAGATCGGAATTGTAGTGCTGGTGAATGGCACTCCCACCGGCGTGCCAGAATCGGTCAGCCTCTCGTTTCTGGATTACTTCCGCTACGGCTACGCCAAGAATGACTACCTCGCGGTCTTCGGGCCAATCTTTGAAGATGTAGTGCGCAAGACGCAAGAGTCGTCACCGGATTACTCAAAGCTCCATCCGCCGCAGAATCCTTCGGCTCCCGGGCAGCTCTCCGCTTACGCGGGCACCTACTTCAGCCCCTATTACGGTAAGCTCCAGATCCAAGTCGAAGGAAATCAGCTTATCCTTCGTCTTCCTCCGCGCGATGCGTACTATGAGCTGACGCACTGGGATGGCGATACCTTTACTTATTACTTCGCGAGCGAGAACACGGGCGTAGGCCGCCGAGGGGTAAAATTCCTCGACGGCGGAAAGCAGGTTCTAATCGAGAACCTGGCAATCGTAAACAGCGGCATCTTCGATAAAGTCAACTGATTTGCCCCAAGACAGGAGCATCCCCAATCGAGAGGTGCGGCCTTCAGGCTGTACCTCCTAAAATCCTCCTGCAAGGCCCGAGCATCCGTCTCTGGCCCCAACTTTGTCATCTCGACCGGAGCGCAGCGGAGTGGAGAGTCTGCGGTTTTCCACATCTGAGTGAGAGTAAAGCGGAGTGAAAGGGATCCGCGGTTAGGTACCCACAAACCGCAAATCTCTCCACTCCGCTGCGCTCCGGTCGAGATGACAAAGTGGGTGTTAGTTGCAGATCAAGCCTTCACAGTCCCATGCCGCATCCAGCTTGGCGCCTCTGCTTTTCTTTCTGTCATTCCCGAAGGGAATCTGCTTTTCGTATCGCAGTTAGAGTGCATCCTGCGAGTCTTTGCTTCTACTCCGCGTGGATCCCAGTTAAGCGGCCAACTCCTGCTTCAGCCGGGGCATCTATAGGCTTTTGCGATAATCTCCGGCATCCGGAAAGCTGAAATCAGAAGCCCTCGACGGCTACAAAAAAGGGAGAAAGTGATGAAACAGGAGAGACTGAGAAGGCTGTTCGTTCTGGCCACCGTGATTTGTGGAGTTGCAGCAGCGTACCTGATGTACCGGCGGGGCGAGTCGTTAGGAGCAATCGCGAGAAGAACGATAACAAATCCTGTGGGTGCTCTGGCTTCTGAGGTGGAAAACGTCGTACTATCCAGCGAGCCGCCGCAGGCTAACCTTTAATTTGTCCTGATTCTCTGCGGTTGATTCGGGAAATCAAGCCTTCGGCGGCCCGGTTGATTCGCGCAGGACGAACTGAGTTTTGTACTCGTACTCTGCTTTGTGCTCCGTCCCCTGAATCTCTTCCATGAGAGCGCGGAAGGCTAGTTTGGCCAGTTCGCTTGGGGAAAACCGGATCGTGCTCAAAGATGGCTGCATGAAATTGCAGAGAGGCAGATCGTCAAGGCCGATGAGGGAGATATCCTTGCCTAACTGCAGGCCTCGGACGCTTAGAGTCTTCAGGGCTCCGATGGCGGCAATGTCGTTACAGCTTAGAACCGCAGTGGGGGGCTTTGGCAGGTTCAACAGATTCGCCATACCCTGTGCGCCGCCTTCGAGAGTGTGATCGCATTGCGCCAAGAGTCCCTGTCGAATGGAATTCCAGCCAGCTTCATTGCCCTGCGCAAGGCATCATAGCGAGTACGCATACTACTCCATGTCAACTTGCCACTCAGGTATCCAATGCGACGATGTCCGAAATCGACCAGGTGCTTTACCGCATCCCGCATGCCACTAAGATAGTTGATGCGTATGTTACGCACACCTGGGAGAGGACGGTCCGCGCCGGCAAAGACCATGGGAATAGAATGAGAGTTAGCTTTGTTGTCAAGATGTTGTTCCATTCCAAAGGTAAGAACGGCGATGCCTTCGACCTGGCGCTCTTTCATCCTATTGGCGCACACCGTGACATGGTTGGGGACAGTCTCAGGATCGGCAAAGCTGATCAGCACCTCAAAGCCCTGGGCGACAGCTGCCCTTTCAAAGTACAGGATAATTTCAGCGAAAAATGGATTACCGCCGCTCAGTTCGGAAACGATAAGGCCTACTGTATGGCTACGGCCCCGCGCTAGGGCCTGGGCCTGATAGTTGGGCCGATAACCCACTTCTTCGATCACAGCGTTAACGCGCCGGGCTAGTTTCGGATCAACGGTTTCGACCTTGTTGATTACTCGCGACACAGTGGAATGGGATACTCGCGCCCTGCGGGCAATTTCTCGAATGTTCAATAGTATCCCTCGCGATAACTGCAAAAATATAACTCGGCCGGTTGACAGCTTGCGTCAACTTTTGCGGACTTCCATTCCATCCACAGACTGAAAATTATAAGATAAAGTATAACCCATACGATCATCCACAGAACCACGCCGCATTCCCGGACCAATGGGGCAACCCACTACCGCGGACCACCGCCGAGATGATAGCGGCAAAAATATTAGCGACGCCTGCGCCCTGGCCGAAACCGGAGCGCATAGAAACCACCCAGCACGATGAGAATAACGCCCCCCCAGATATTGAAGTGGTCCTTTGCCAGCACAACGGGAGCCGGATGCGAGAACTCCGTGATGCCGACCGTCAGGATGATGATGCCATAGACCAGCAGCAGCACGCCGATGAAGAACCATACCGGCAGCATCTCATGGTGGTGGTGCTTCATTGGACTTGCCCTCCGGCTCCGGCGGCTGAATTACCAGAAAATGTATTGTAAAGCGGCAAAAAGAAGGGCAACGCCGGCTGCCCAAAAGATGGGCCGCTTGTAGTATGGGAGGTCGCCATCTCCGGGAATATCGGTATAGCCGTAGACTAGGCCGGCCAGTTCAGTTGCAGGCTTCGGCGCAGTGAAGAGGCTGACAATGACCGTGACCAAGACACAGATGAGCCACGACCAGAGCGCGCGGTAAAGGTTCTCAGCCATTGGTTTCGCATCCGGAGACAAGGCAACGTAGTGCAGCCACTCGGGATGCAGGGCAACCGCGGTATACATGGCGACAGAGGAAACCGTTCCCGCAAGCAGACCCCAAAAGCCGGCCTTGGGCGTCGTCCGCTTCCACAGCATGCCGAGTATGACCGTGGCGAAGAGCGGCGCGATGAAGAAGCTGACCAAAGCCTGCATGTAATCCATGATGCTCTTGAAATGGGTCACCAGGTAAGCGGTGCCAATACTCACGATGACGCCGAGGATGGTGCACCAGCGGCCCACGAGAAGATAGTGCCTGTCGGAGCCACGTTTATGGATATAAGGACGGTAGATATCGTAGGTCCATACAGTGGCAAAAGCGCTGACGTTGCCCGCCATGCCGGACATAAACCCTGCGATGAGCACGGTGACGCCCAGCCCGAGCAATCCTGGCCCACAATAACGAGCCAGCATCAGCGGAAGAACTTCGTTATAGCTGTGCAGACCCGGTCTGACCGGCGCTCTCCGGAACCAGTTTGAAGGGCAGGACCCCAAGAGCCAGAAGCCCGGGAAGGATGACAATTGCCGGAACGATCATCTTGAAATACGAGGCGATGATAGGCGCCATCTTGGCCGATCGAAGATCCTTTGCCGCCATGGCGCGCTGGACAACCAGGAAGTCCGTCGTCCAATAGCCGAAGGCGATGACGCCGCCCAGCCCGAAGACGATGCCTGTCCAATGCACGCCCATGGGATTGCCGGAGAAGCTGCCCATCGTTCTCCACAGGTGAACGTAGTCTCCTTGGACGCGTTGGTTGATTTTTGCTACCAGGCCCGGCCATCCCCCGGCCTCGATCATTCCCGCTATTGGAATAGTCAGCGCTCCGAGCCAGATGAGAAAAAATTGAAGCACTTCGTTGAAGATCGCCGAGTACAAGCCTCCCAGCGTAACGTACACGGCTACGGTAATCGAAGATACCCAGATGCTGAAATGGATGTTCCAGCCGAGAACGACTTTCATCACCAGTGCCATCGCATACATATTGATCCCGGACATCAGAACCGTCATAACGGCAAAGGAGATGCCGCTGAGCGCGCGTGTCGCCTCACCGTAGCGCAGTTGCAAATAACCTGGAACGGAATGCGTATTAGAGATGTAGTAGAACGGCATCATCACCAGGCCGAGGAACACCATGGAGGGAAAGGCGGCGATCCAATAGAAGTGTGTAGCAAGAATGCCGTACTGGTAGGCTGCTGCGGCCCACCCCATGAGCTCGAGCGCACCAAGATTCGCAGACAAGAAGCTCAGGCCGGCGACCCACGCAGACATATCGCGGCCGGCCATGAAGAAATCCTCGCTGGTGCCGGCGAACTTCTTCAGATAGAAGCCGATTCCGAGCACCGTAACGAAATAAATTACGATGATCGCAATATCCGGAGCCGAGAGGGAGATGAGTCTATTGCCGGTGGCGAACCATACCGCCAACATGGTAAAGCTCACGGATTCCCTCCCTCTCTACAGAATGTCCATTCGTGACGAGTGTACTTAAGAATCTTCCCGGCGGCCTCCCTTCCTCTTATCAGAGTTCAAAGGTCCTTTGGGAAATTATTCGGCGAGCACCATCTCTTCGCATTCGCGGAAATAACGGATGCTGTTCATTACCAGCGCATCCAGGTTCGCCTTATCCGGTCTGCCGTACATTGCCGGATACGGATCGCTGCCGGGACCGAGCGGCTCGAAGGTGACGAACCGGCCCTCCCGATTATGCCCGATAACATAGAGCGCCCGAATGATAGTGGCGGCGTCTATCGAACCCTCTCCCAGAGCGGAACGATTGCTGTCCGCAAAATGAAGGTTGACCAGCATTTCTCCAGCCTCCAGGATTGCCTTGCCAATGTGACTCTCCTCGGATTGCATGTGATAGATATCACCATTAATCGATGCGACGCCGGGATGATTCACCTCGCCGATGTAACGTTTGGCGTCTTTCACGGTGTGAATGAGGCTTACCTCGGCTGCGCGGATAGGTTCGATTGCGCCTTGAATGTTATGCTGCGTAAACCACTCCGCGCACATGCTCAGGGTCTCTACGGAACGGTCTTCCTCAACATCGTCGTATGCTTTGGGACGTCCGACGGCGCCCGGCACGACCAGCAGGTAATGGCCGCCGACCTGCTGCGTGAAAGGAAGCTCTCTTCGTATATAGTCAATGGCCGCCTGGCGGCTGACGGCCCGGTTGCTGGCTAGGTCATTATCGGCCGAGAACATGCCGCATACCCCTGAGACGCGAAGACCGTGATCGCCGAGAATCTTCAGCGTCTCGTCCACCTTGTATCCAAGGTCGGGCCCGTAGTGATTTCCATGCAGCTCGATGAAGGACATTTCCGCGTCTTCGAGCCGCCTGGCGGAGTCGGCCAAACTCTCCCGTCCAAATCCCCAATTGCTCCAAGACAGGTTCATGCGGAGTTTGAGCTTCTCCGGCGAGTTCCGCTTGAGTTTCCGAAACTGCTCTTTGATCTCTTCATTACTGGCTTCGAAGTGTTGCTGGCGCATCGCCCTGCTCCTTTACGCAGACTGAATCCATGCCGGTTAAGATACATCAGCGCCGGGTATGATCTCTCACTTCCGGCATGTTGCTGTGAATCTCCGGGCCGAAATAGCGTAGTGTGATTAGGGGATCGGTTGCGGAGTGGTTCTCGATGGCGACTCCCCCGGCGGCTGCCTCCGCGGAGATAAAGACCTCGTCCTGCGTCATCTGCCCGAAGCGTATCAGGGCTGGGCAATCAATCTTTAATTTGCCGATTTTGCCATGGCCCTGGGTCACAATCAGACCCGAAGCTCCTTTGTCGTGGAGGACGCAGCGCGCACCCGGCTGTAACGTCAGCTCCTTCGCGCTGAAGCGTTGCTCGCCGCCGAAGGTCCCATAGACCACCCATTTGTCCGCAAAGCCTTCACTCTCTGAATCCTCTGCTGCAATGGGCTCAATGTAGTGCTTGCTTTTGAAGCTGGCCTCCGTGTTGCGTTGCCAATCCAGAAGATCCACCAGGAAATCCAGGTTGTCGTGCTCGTATTCCGGAACATCCTGGACAAGAAGCTCGCGCTTGACGTAGCGTCCATCGACCATTGACTGGAACATGGAAAGAACGTCGCTGCCCCACTGGGGCTCGTAAGTCAGCAGTGATCCCGGCGCGTGCAGCACGCGGGTAGGGACCATCCATCCTGTCCCGGGCCGCAGGCGGTACGCCTTGGCGAAATCCAGAATATTGTTGTCGCCCTTATTCCACTGAGCCAGGCACTTCCGGATCTCCTCTTTTGTAGTGCCCGGCTCGAGCCCAAAGTAGGTATGCGGGAAATTCCCCTCGGTGGCATTGAGCTGCGGAGGAAAGTAGTAGCCTTCCGGCTTGCCTTCCCGGCCCACCAGCCTGGCCTGCTCGTCACTCTGATGAAGATGATGCGGAATGGGTCCGAGGTTATCGAAGAATTTACTGTAGACCGGCCAGCGATGATACTTCTCCCAGATCTCCCTTCCAACCATGCGCTTGCCCTCAGCTTCGACCGCTTCCTTCAGAGTAAAGCCGCTGTCTTCGGATTGCACAAAGCTGAGTCCTTCGTCGCGCGTGCGGTTTTCGTTCATTGCCATGGTAGTGGAAGCTATCCAACGTTCGTCGATGCCTCCACGATCTGCGCCGTAAGCATATAAGTCCCTGGGATCGAGCTTCAGCCTCCTTCCGGGGACAAGATAGGAACGGGGAACCCAAGTGGGAGCGAGGCGCAAAATTCCTTCCCCCGTTTCAAGCGCATCGTGAACCATCCGATTAACCGACGTCCCGGTCTTCACCACAGCCTCCATTTTCATCGGTGTTGAAACCTCTCAAATATCCGCTCTCAATGCCCATCGCCGGAGCACGAGAGAGCGGTCTCTTGTTCGCGACATTCAACGTACACGGGAAGACATTACCCTGTCAATCCAATGACTTTCATCTGCCAGCGGTTGGTCGCGGTAGGGATACCAGTCGCCTGGTACCCCCCGCACAGATCCGTACGAGCGCTCATTAGCGCATACGGCTCTTATCGAAGATGAGTAACGGCAGTAATGCTTGCCGCACAGCCGCCCATCGATGGAACACGCTGGTCTCGCTCGGTGTCGAGGCGTGCTCGATTTGCGGTTGTTCTCCCCGATCAGCAGCCTTCCCTCCTCACTCTCCGCCCTCGGTTTCCCGTCTTTGTTCGAGTGATTCATTGGTACTACGCCACTGTCCGACTCCTCGCAGGCGTACATGCGGGCCGTACGGCCTGGGCCTTCTCCCGCCGTCCTGTGGTCGGCTGCAACCGCAGAAGCCTCCGAGGTCTCCCGGTTCTCGTGCATGAAGTGTCTAGGCGTGTCTGGGGTCTACGACTACGCAGGACTGAACAGAGACTCGCGCTTGCGCCTCTGCCCATGTTGCCTTCCGCTAGACCAACAGCGTCGGCATCCTGATTTGGTGTTTTCGAAGCTCGATACCCAGCCCACCTATTCCCCTGTTTACGCTTCGTCTTACACCTCACGGTGCACTACGCAAAACTCGGGGCCGAGTGGTTCGCTACTCCTTCCTCGTAAGAATTTTCCATTCTCTGCTTCATGCCGGTTTATCCCGGCGCACTGGTCTCCCACCCTTGCTACGCAAGGACGGGGCACCCTAAATCTGTCTCAAGTAGGGACCAAAACCACCACCAATCGAGGCGGGAAAAGACCCAGGTTGTTATAGCTTCGCGAACCTGGGCACCCGCATTCATGACAATGGAGAATCTGCATTCTCACGCCGTCTTTCCGGCTTCCGGACATCTGGCGGGCGGCACGATCGATTGACAGGTTTTGATCTCAATATAGTTGGTGATTTTATTTAGCAACCGGTCTCTTGATTCCGCCGGCATTTGTGCGCATCTCAGGCGATAGGGTGGAAGTTCACTTTATCAGTACTGCACCGTTTCGAAGGCGGAAGTTGCTTGCGCGGAACGCTCGGCGGCCTCCAAAACGGAGAGCGCATCAGCGGCATCGTCGAGAGTAGAAAGCGGCGGTTTGCCTTCGAGAATGCACTGAGTTACAAAATATCCGATTTCCTCGATGAAACCCTCCTCATAGCAGGGCATTCCCCAGGCAGGACCGCCGTGATCTTCAAATTGCGCTTCATTCCATGAGTAGCTGATTGCCCCCTTCGTGCCCAGGATCTTGTAGAGAACCGTCCAGGGATCATTGGTCGGATCGCTCGCGGCAAAGCTGCACCAGAGGTTGGCGATAGCTCCCTCCGCCATCTCGCAGGTGATCATAGCCTGGTCTTCACATTGCAGGTTCTTATAATGCACGCGTGAGGTCATACTAGAGAGACGAAGGGGACGGCCGATGAGATAGAGCAAGGAGTAGACATGGTGCATACATACAGCGCGTAGAACGCCTCCGTAAATGGCGGCGACTTCTTCCGGGTGGAAGATGTTGTAGAGCACCCAGAGACTGGCGATCTTGCCCAGCTTACCGCTTTCGACCAGGCGCTTGGCGCGTTGCAGCGAAGGCACATAGATATAGTTGTGTGCGGGCATACAGACACGTCCGGAACGCTTTGCTGCCTCCTGCAGCAGGTCAAGCTCTTTCCGGCTCGAGGCCACGGGCTTTTCAACAAGGACATGTTTACCGGCATCGAGGCAGGCGATAGCAATTGGAACATGATGTTGGGTAGGCGTGAGGACGTCGACGGCGTCGACAGAGGAGTCGGCGAGAAGCTCTTCGAGCGAGGAGAAGACGCGGCCGCCGAATTTTGCCGCGATAGCTGCCGCCTTGCTTGTGTCAGGATCGTAGACCCCGGCCAGCGTCGCACTTTGGTTCGCAGAGACGCCGCGAGCGTGCATCTCCGCAACAATTCCCGCCCCGGCAAAGGCGATCCCGACCTGATTGCGCATCACTCGCCTCGAAGATCTAATTTATAAAAGCGGGCTGCATTGCCGCCAAAGAGTTTACTTTCTATTGTCTCGTCCATGCGGGAGCCTAGAATATCTTTGATTAACTGCACGACCTGGTCATAACTTCCGGCGAGCAAGCAGACGGGCCAGTCGCTGCCAAAGAGAAGACGATCCCACCCGAAGGAATCAACCACATGTTCGACATAAGGCTGCAACGTCTTCGCCGACCAGTTCCGGTGGTCGGCTTCCGTTATCATGCCGGAAAGCTTGCAGAAGAGATTCTGGTGTTTCGCAAGCTGCGCGATGTAGCTCTTCCACGGCTCCAAAATTTGTGAGCGAATCTCCGGTTTGGAGATATGATCGATGACGGCACGCATTGGACCAACGGCGTCAAGGGATTGAAGCACAAAGGGAAGATGGCGGGTGTAAGTAAGAAACTCAAATGGAAAGTCCGCCTCGGCAACCAATTGGAGCGACTTCATAACCTGAGGGGTCAAAATCCATGCGTCATCGGGAATGTCCTGAAGCATTGGGCGTAATCCGATGAATTTGGGATTTCGACGATATTTTTCGAACTGGACAGCAAAGTCGGGGCTATCCATATCGAGCCAGCCTACGACGCCCGCGATGAAATCATTTTGCGCGGCAAGGTCCAAAAGGAAGTCGGTTTCCGCGACCGTCTGCGCGGCCTGTACCAGAATGGTGTAGTCAATGGCATGTTTTGCCAAATGCGGCCGGAGATCGCGGGGAAGATAATCCCGGCACAGAAGAGAAACAGTCGCGTCCATCCAGTGATAGTCACCGCGGTCCGCACGCCAGAAATGTTGATGACTATCAATTCTCATGGGGCGCCTTGAATTGCTGGAGACGTTCCCAATCGATGGAGAGGCCGTAGCCTGTGTCCTCATTCACATGAAAGTACCCATCCAGCAGCTCGAGCGGCTCGGTGAGGATGGGATCGAGCGAAGGAATGTATTCGACAAAGAGCCCGTTTGGGATAGCGGCAACGAGGGGGAGGTGCAGTTCCATAACGAAGTGCGGACTGACCTTCATGTTATGGCAGTCGGCAAGGTGCGCGATCTTGAGCCATTCCGTAATACCGCCGCAACGGCAGACATCGGCCTGGAGAATGGAAGCTCCGCCGGTGGCGATGTAGTCGCGAAACTGGAAGCGCGTGAACAGGGATTCACCCACGGCGATTGGTATAGAGGTATGGGAGCGTACGCTGGCATGGCCGAGCAGGTCTTCCGCCGGCAGCGGTTCTTCAAACCAAAAAAGATTATAGGGCTCCCACATATGCGCCCGTTTGATAGCTTCGGCAACGGTGAAACCTTCGTTAGCATCCACCATCAAATTGCGATGAGGTCCTAGTACCTCGCGTACGGCGGCGATCCGTTCGGCGTCTTCGGCGGGATCGTCTTTGCCGACTTTAATCTTAGTTCCGCGAAAGCCGGCCTCGGCGATCTCTTTTGTCTCGGCAACAAGCTGATCGATGCTGTGGTTGAGCCAACCTCCGTCGGTGTTATAGACGGGAACGCGGTTGCGCGAGCCTCCAAGCATGCGATACAGCGGCATTCCCGCAAGCTTGGCCTTGAGATCCCAAATGGCAATATCCACGGCGGAGACCGCGAGGACGGCGATGCCGCCGCGGCCAACCCAGTCAACCCGCCGCCACATGGTAGACCAGATGAGTTCGTGGTCACGCGGGTCCATGCCGCAGATTAACTCATCAAAGCTGTGATTGATGATCGAACAGATCTCGCGCGCGCCATGGGGGATGATGCTGTAGGTGAAGCCATGGCCGACCAGGCCGTCCTCCGTTTCAATGTGAGCCAAGATAAGATCCATCTTGCTGAAGTGCCGGATGGCGTCGTGCATCTCGCGATGTACCGGAATCCGATAAAGTTCCGCACGTACCTTTTTAATGCGCATAACTATCCTTCCAGGATTCACTTGCGAAGTATGCCGCTGATGCCGAGCACGGTGACAGAGGCGATGATGAAAAGCAGACCGGTCCGCATGCGCCGGCGGGCAGCGGCGGGCGCGGATTTCCATTCGCCTGCCATCAGACCGAGAGCGCTGGACCAGAGAAGAAGTGCAGCCATGCAAACAGCGAAGCCGAGTGAGTTGCCATACTTGCCCATCATGCCGGCGCCAATCCCATAGCCGAGCATTCCAAAAAGCCAAAGGATGGCGGCTGCGAAGGCCAGCATAAATTCCCACGGCCAGGAGCGGCCGAAGAGGCCCAGGGTGCGATTCCTGCGCAGCAGAAAAAGTGTGTATGCAAGATTTGGAATATACCCGGCCGCGAGGACGACGAGCCAGACTGCGAGAGTGGCGCTAAGCGCTGAAACGCCCTGCCGGACAGCCTGCTGCAAGATATTGCTGCCGAAGACGAATCCCATGTTGATCATGGATCCGAAGCAGCCGGTGAAGATACAAAGCAATATGCCGGCGCGGAAACTGCTGCGCGGCTCGGCTGCGGGAATTGCGATGGATTCGCGTTCATGACCGGCGTGAGCGTAGAGAACCAGGCCGACGACCAGAAGGATTCCACTCACAAAAAGTGCGATACCTGGAAGGCCGATCAGGTCTTCCGGATGAAAAACACTGAGAGGAATGATGCTGCCGAGGAGAGAACTCAGGCCAATGACAATGGCGAAGGCCATCGCCATGCCGACGCGCGCGATGGCAAGACCGAATGTGGTTTGAGCAATGCCCCAGCCAAAGCCGAAGAGAAGAGCGGGCAACAAAGCCTTGAAAGGAATTGAAGCATACAAGGCCGCAGGGTGAGGAATAGTCCAGAAGACAAGAGCAAGCGGGATGACGACCAGAGCGAAGGTTGCGTAGATCAGCCAGGTATTCTCCCAGTTCCATCTGCGGGAAAGCTTCATGGGCGCAGCGAAGCTGGCCGTGAGCATGCCACTGAAGAGGACTACGCCCAGCCCGAGGGGAGAATCCACTGTTTCCTCTGTTCTCGCTATGGAGTTAACATTTCACAAAGATTGTTTGCAATATCAGAGTGTCGCCCTGAAATTAACAGTTTGTGATATCGTTTGTCAAGCGAAATGAGAATGACGGCAATAACCGATAAGAACCAGACGCTGGCCGATCGAGCGTACCGGATCATTCGCGAGAGGATTCTGAAGGGGGATTACACCTTCGGAACGGTAGTCTCTCGCCGCGATCTGGCTAGCGAATTAGGGATGAGCCTGGTGCCCATCAATGAGGCGATGGCTCGGTTGGAAAACGAGTATCTGATTGAGAACACACCTAGAGTCGGCACTAAGGTGCGAACTCCGACTCCGCAGGAAATCCGCGGATTCTGGGCAGTGCGAGAGGGACTGGAAACGCAGGCCGCTCGAATTTTCACTCGCACGGCAAGCGGGAAAGAGCGGGCGGAGCTCATTCGGCTGGCAAAAGAAGTGGATCTGCTGCACATCTCCAGCACCAGTGCGGATGAGCCGGACCGCAGTGCCCTTTATGAATGGCGCGTGGCGCATATGCGCTTCCATACGCGAATTGCGGAATGCACCAATCTGCCTTTCCTCCGCGATGCAATTGAAAAAAATCAATTACTTGTCTTTAGCTGGTTTTATGACCACCAACTGTATGGCGGCCGCAGGCTGCCCGCGCACTGGCATGAGCAGCTTGCTACTTCTCTTGCCGAAGGGCCGGAGGAGCTTGCGGATGCGGCAATGCGAAAACACATTCGTAACCGGCTGGAGGAGCTGATGTTGAGCCTGGAACGCTTTCTGTTTATGGACGATTCTTATCTTATGCGATGGAGTGGAGCTTTAGAGACCGGCAAACAACTTCAGGACAAACGTTAAAGCGAACGGCATCCCTATTCACGCCACTTTGTCCTCGCCACCGGAGAGCGGCGAAATGGAGAGATCTCGCGGTTTCCCACATCTGGCACAAAAAGCGCGCCAGATATGGGGCACCCAGGTTTTGCAGGAGGTTTTCGAGAGAGCGAAGCGGAGTTGAGGAAGGCTTGGTTGGCAACTACACCTAATTTCGTCATCTCGACCGGAGTGTTCATGGGCCTGCGGCCCACCCAAGGGGATGAAAATCGGCTTGTTGGGCAAGCAGCAGGTGAATTAGCTAAGCTGGATTTGGCGTGGAACGGTGAAGACCCTCTTCGCTTTGGGTGAGTTGAGACCGTACCGGAGTCTGGTCCGGGATGTGCGTTTTGGACCTATGATTGTGCGCTGCCCGTCCTCCTGGGGAAGGGTAGTAGCTCGTGACAGTGCGTAATGTCTTTAGCCGCGCGTCCTACCCTTCCACGTTCAAGGAGGGACTATGTTAGGTAGGGTAGCAGGGATTGACGTGCATAAGAAAGTGCTGATGGTAGTGGTGGTTGAAATAAGCGAACAGGGTGAGACCGTGAAGCGCAAACGATTCGGCACGATCGCTAGCGAGTTGCGTGCTTTGTCGGGCTGGCTGCGGGAGCTAGGGGTTGAGGAAGCGGTGATGGAATCGACCGCCCAGTACTGGAAGCCTGTGTGGTATGAGTTGGAAACGCATATGCGGATGCATCTGGCGCAAGCATTTTCCAACCGTGCCCCGCGCGGGCGCAAGCACGATTTTCGTGATGCCGAACGTCTGGTGCGGCGGTTGCTAGCCGACGAGCTGACCCTAAGCTTCGTGCCTAGCGGCGAACAGCGCAGTTGGCGCACGATGACGCGTATGAAGACTCATCTCACCCAGGACCAGTCGCGGCTGCATTCCCAAATCGAGTGTCTGCTGGAGGAGATGCGCATCAAGTTGTCCAGTGTAGTCAGCGATCTGCTGGGGGTCAGCGGGTACCGTATCTTACGCGCCTTGGCTAAAGGGGAGACCGAGGCGAAGAAATTAGCCGCTCTAAGAGACGAGCGGCTGCGTTGCAGTGAGGAGCAACTGATAGATGCGCTGAGCGGGGATGCCCAACCCTATCACCAGCAGTTGCTGGCGCTCTATCTGGATCGTTACGATCTGATAGCCACACAGATCGAGCAGATCAACCGCATGACCGCGGAATCCATGCAGAAGCATCAGGAGGCAGTGGAGCGCCTGGCGCAGGTTCCTGGTTTCGGAGTCGACTCCGCCCAGCAGGTAATCGCCGAAATAGGAGAGCAGGCCAGCACCTTCGATTCACCCGCCAACCTGACCTCGTGGGCGGGAACCAACCCAGGGCGGGAGGAGAGCGCGGAACAGAACCACAGCAGCCGCTCAGCCAAAGGCAATCGCTATCTACGCCGCATCCTCAACCAAGCCGCGCACGCGGCGGTGAAGAAACAGGGCTGCCACTTTCAAGCCGTGTTCCGGCGTCTTCTGCCACGGCTGGGCTATAAGGGAGCCATCTGGGCCGTGGCCCACCGCCTCTGCCGACTGGTCTGGAAGATCTTGCACGAACGAGTTCACTATGTGGAGCAAGGCAGCGAACCCAACCCCAGAGCGAAACAACAACGCGCTCGTAAACTGGCACAAAATCTGCGCAGGCTCGGCTATCAAGTTGACATCAAACTCCTAACAATTGACCCTGCAGGGGCATGACTCCCTATGAACGAGATCTGCCTAGAGTGATTTTCGACAGTGGTCTGGAAGATCTTGCACGAACGAGTTCACTATGTGGAGCAAGGCAGCGAACCCAACCCCAGAGCGAAACAACAACGCGCTCGTAAACTGGCACAAAATCTGCGCAGGCTCGGCTATCAAGTTGACATCAAACTCCTAACAATTGACCCTGCAGGGGCATGACTCCCTATGAACGAGATCTGCCTAGAGTGATTTTCGACAGAGCGAAGCCGGGGACCCGGTTTCGCTCCGGTCGCGATGACAAATTTATGATCCTTACTCCGTTACAACCACGGCGCAGGTTTGGGCAGGCAGTCGTATGTGCGCCGGCAGACTCTCGCTCCTATCCGCCTCAAAGGGAACGAGAACCTTTCCATGCAGCGAATGTGGAACACTCACGGTAACATCCACCGGGCTGCTTCCATAATTAACAACGACAACGCCCTTATGGGTCGAATCATGCATGCCCTCGAAGACCGAGTAACGGACCATGGCGTTTGCCGTCGCCGTAGCTCCTTCGGTATCGACAAAGCGCCCGTGAAATAAGAGGCCGGGATATTCCTTACGTATGCGAATGAGCTGCTGGACGTAGCGGGAGAGCGGGCGAGTGAGAGGGTCGTCCATGGAGCTGTTATAGTGCCGGGGCGCCAGAGCCCATACGAAGCCATATCGCATGCCGTTGTTCATTACGTTTCTGTCGCCCGGATTCTCGGCAAAAATCGTTGCCGTCCACTCCGGAAATGTATAGCGCAACGCTGTGGAGGGCATATCGATGCTGTTCATCCGCAGATAGGAAACATCGACATAGGGAAAAGCTCGATCCCACGAGGTTTCAGACGCCACTGCGAGATTTGGATCAATCTTACGGCCTTCCGCTAATACCTCGCGATAGGTCTCAAGAACTCCTGCGGGGAGAGACCGATCGGGCGAGACAGGGATATTTGGATTGAAGTCCAAAGAAGACACGGCGATGGCCTTGTCGAACTGAAAACCCTCGGCTCCGTCCCTGACGAGGTCAAGAAATTGGTTTAGCAGATAGCGCCGGAACGCCGGATGGGACGGACTGACCAGCGTCATATTCGACCGGGTAAAGCCCAAGCGGGCGCCGATCGTGCCTTCACCCCAGCCAGAGAGCTTTAGGTCCGGCGCCCACCTTCCCACGACGTCATAGGCATGCAGTTGTTGCTTGTAGACCGTTGTAGCGGTATCTGCGAATTGAATGTTTGCAAAAATAAGCGGATGGACGCCCATTGCGCGTATCTGACGCAGCGCATCTTTAAATTCCTGTAGTGTGCCGAGATTGGGATTCGGAGTGTATTGAGGATATCCACGATCGATTCCACCGATGTCCCAGCCAAGGATTTCAAAGGTGGTTACGCCATATTTCTTTGCGTCGGCGGCAAGTCTGGGAAGGTCTTTGAAGCGGTAGTGAACCACATCCTCACTGTTCGACATGATGATGGATTGCCAAGCCATCTCGTTCCGCAGCCAATCCGGAGTGCGCAGGATCAGGGGAAACTGCTTATCGAAAAACGCTCTGTAGATCTTGCTGCCGGCCCGCCAGTCTCCCGGGTGGACCTGAAGCACAATCGGACCACCATGATAATCGCCATTCTTGGTATAAGGAAAATTAAGCCAGCCGAAGGTCAATCCGATCGGCTCGTTGACAGCCAAGTCCTTTTGCGAGGGCCAAGTGTCGCCCATCACGCCCGATTTGGTGAAAGGGCGCAGTTCGAAATACAAGGTGCTTAGGCGGGTTTCAGAATCGTGATTCCCATAGTAAAAGCCAATGTTCGCCTGCCTGTTGAAGACATCCATCCAAGGCATTGAAAGTTGCCAACTGGGATAGGTAAAGCCCCCGGCCGAGTAACGAATGCCAAGGTTGCCTCCTCCATAGCCGCCTCCTTGAAATGCTTTATAGAGATTTGGGATGGCGTTTGTATTTGCTCCCGGCGCCAATGACTCGGTATTCAGGCGATCGCCAATGCCCTTTTGTCCGCCGATGAGACCAAAATATACTTCCGCGAGCGGCCGCTCTGTCGGATTGTGAACATCAATTGAAAACTCGATATGCTCCGCGACAGCGCGGATGTGATAACGGACCGAAACGGGCAGCGTTTCACGATCGTTGGTCAGCCGGTCGAAGATGCAAGTTACGCCGCCGGGACCGC
Source organism: uncultured Acidobacteriaceae bacterium (assembly GCA_963705665.1). Lineage (GTDB taxonomy): Bacteria > Acidobacteriota > Terriglobia > Terriglobales > Acidobacteriaceae > PALSA-350. The sequence goes on from CAVPKQ010000013.1 coordinate 109,240, forward strand.
CTTCGATGCGCACGCCCTTTTGTTCAGATCCTTTGAAGTAGTTTGCCTCGTAGCCGGGTTCCGGAAGCAGAATGCGGAAGCTTTCTCCCAGTCGGGGTTCTTGAATGAGGCTCGAGATCGGGATCCTTGGAATGAAGACCTACAAGATTGCAAGAGGAATCCAAGGTAATTGTGTAATGTGCTGTATCGAAAATTCGGGTGTTCGAGCCAAAACATACGCCGGCGGAAAACAGCAGTACAAGAAGCCATTTGAGAGAGGTTAAGCCGGTATAAGTTTTGCGGCAATTTCCTCGCATTTTTGCGATTCCTCCAACTGTTCGTTATGCGGCAGAAAAACCCTGATCTAGTAGCGGGCGGCTGGCTGGAGCATCAGGGATGCTTGCAAATATATCATAGTCGCATGCTTACGACGTCAGAGGTATTCCATCTGTCGGGCCGGAAACCTCCGATGGTAGGGATTCTGCTCCGTGCCGAACGGCCTCAGAGGTCTGCTTATGGTCGCTCACCTGAGGTTGAGGCAAGGCCTGAGCTCTCAACTATGCTCCGGCTTTCTCGGCATATCCCATAACTTATGTTTTTATTATAGTTAAGGAACACTCGTTCAAAGAACGTGACTACCATCGCAGTCCTTAATCCCCCCAGAAGCCGTTAGCCCGGGGCCACGTGAGAAAACAAGTTAGCCCGGAAAATCTCCTAAATTCGATCGAAACCGCTACCCTGACCTTCGGTCGCGTGGAGGCGTCAGCAATAAGCGATCAATATATATCAGCTATCGACCTCTGAACGTTCAGACGCTGGACCAATCATCGTTGCACTCCGGCAGCGCGCGGGGACACATTTAACGCTTTCAACCACACGCAGTTTCAGATTGTGAGCAGCACATTCAGCAGCAGAGCGGCGAACTTCGGTGAGGCGGGCGGTGTACGACCCGCGCCAGGTTCAGTTCGGCGGTGCTCTGACGCTTCAATCGATGCGAAGTCTTCGCACAACGATGGCGACGGCAGTGTCGCGATCTGTGGAATCCCAGGTCCCAGAATCGGGTGGGGCACCCAGGATTTGTTGAAGGGACAAAATTCAAATCAAGCGTTGCCGTGCTGGCGGAGATAGAGACTCAGCGCGATGAACATGAGGACGAGGGCGGCGCCTAGGTCAAGCACAGCGGCCAAGCGCGAGTGGCTGAGAACGCCTGCGATGCCGAGCAGCAGACCGACACCGAGTGTCGAAATGGCCAGCATCGGAGTTGAACTGGAAGCGGCGCTGGTGGCTGCGCCTTCGCTGACCACGGGACGGTCCATCTTTTCGAAGAAGCTCTGCACGCGAAGCTGCTCGGAGAGCGGGCGCGTCCAGAGCAGGCTGCCGATGATGAGTCCGAGGACAGTCATCAGCGTGTTGGTGATGAGCGATACGCCTTCGAAGCCGAAGGAGCTGCCGAAGATGGTGGAGGCAGGCTTCCAGAACGTCTTGATGAGGAGCATGACCAGGCCGGTCGAGAAGCCCGCGATAAAGCCGCAGAGGGCTCCGCGCGCGGTGACGCGTCTAACGGTGAGGCCGGCCAGCAGAGGCAAGAGCGTGGGAGCCATGAAGAGCCCGAAGACGGTGACCATGAGACCGAAGAGAGCCTGGCGATGGCTGAAGACGATCCAAAGGCTGAGGACGATGGTGAGCGAACCGAGAGCGAGCGTCATCCAGCGGCCCATGTTCAGCAGACGGCGAGGAGATGCGCCGGCGCCTATGAGGCGGTGATAAATGTCTTCAGTAAGAACGCTGGCGATGGCGTTGAAATCGGAGCTGACCGCGGCCATGGTGGCCGAGAGCATGGCTGCGAGGATGATCCCGACCATGCCTTCGGGGAGGAGGCGCATGACCAGAAGCACATAGGTATCCGCCGATCTTGCGCCGGCGGTGAGGTCAGGAAGGAAGTGCCGGCCGAGGATCGCCGGCAGGATCATCAGCGGGGCGCCGAGCAGATTGAGCGCGCCGGAAAGATACGCTGCTTTAGAGGCGGCACGCTCGTCGGCGACGGAGTAATACTTCTGCGCTAGAGACCAGCTGGCGTTGTAGCTGACGAACATGATGCAAAAGAAGCCGACGACGTAGACCCAGTTGTAAGGACCGTTCACCGGCGAGGTGAATCCGGGAGGCAGACCGGCGAGGCCCCGCCTGATTCCGCCGGATGCATGGATGGCCAAGGGGACCATCAGGAGGATGGCCAGCGACTTCATGAGGAACTGGACGTAGTCGGTTACGACCAGCGCCCATAGGCCGCCGAAGAAGGAATAAGCCACCATGACGATTCCGCAGGCGACGATCGACCACGACAGCGTGAGGCCGGAGGCGACAGAGATGAAGACCCCGGTGGCGAAGAGCTTGAGGGCGTCATCAAAGATTTTCATCGGAATGCCCGCCCAGGCGAAGAGCTGACGGAGGGTCGAGTTGTAGCGATCCTCGAGAAACTCGACCGGAGTGAGGACTCGCGCGCGACGCCAGCGGCGAGCAAAGAGAAGTCCGCCGGCGATGCAAGCGGGGACGGCGGCCCAGAAGAGCGTGACCGCGACCCAGCCGTACATGTAGCCGATCTGCGCGTAGGCGATGAATGCGAAGGCGCTGAAGCTCGACATGTAATGCGAGATTCCGGCCATCCACCAGGGAATCTGATTTCCGCCGGCAAAGTACTCGCCAATATTGGTCAAGCGCGTGCGAAACCAGAGACCGATCCAAAGGACGAGAAGGAAATAGCCGGCCACAACGATGTAGTCGGAGAGCGTGAGCGAGAAGCGGGCCGGCACGTCAGAAGCTCCAACGCGCTATGGTGTAGCGGTCAAGACACTCGGGGTCGACGACGAAGCCGAGACCCGGGCCGGCAGGAAGTTCAAGAGAGCCACGCTCGAGGCGAAGGTGTGGGCTGAGGATGTCATCGCAATACCAACGGGCGCTTGGCTCGACGTCGGTTGGATAGGCACAGGAAGGATGGCTGGCCAGCACCAGAGCCTGCGCGCTGCCGATGCCGAGCTCGGGCATGGTGCCCATCCAGAACGGCAGGCCGCACTGCTCGCAGGCCTCAATGATGCGGAAGGCCTCGAGAAAACCGCCGACGCGCTGTAGCTTGATATTGACGATACGGCAGGCATCGAGGCCGGCGGCGCGATCCACGTCTTCGGCGGACTCGATGCCCTCGTCGAAGCAGATGGGAGTCCCGACCTGAGCTTGCAGTGCGGCGGAGGTTTCGATGTCATCGCGCTTGAAGGGCTGCTCGAACATCATCAGGTTAAAGGCGTCGAGAGTGCGAAATACGTGAAGATGTTCGTGCGTGTAGTCCGCGTTGGCGTCAACGAAGAGCGGGATGGAGCCGTACCACTGACGTATGGCGGTGACCAGCGCGACGTCGTGGCTTTGTTTGATCTTGATTTTGAGACGCGTGTAGTCGAGCACACGGAAGCGCTCGAGAGCGGCGTGCAGCTCCTCGAGCGTGGGGTAAAGGCCGCTCGCGAGACCGGAGGGGACAGGCTTCTGCGGAAGGCCGAAGAGCGACCGCAAGGACAGGCCGCGTGCGCGGGCGAGCATTTCCCACACAGCAGTTTCAATGGCAACGCGCACGAACGGCGAGAGGCACAACTCGAGCAAGGCGGCTTCGAGGTGCTGCGCGGTGGGAAACTCTTTTCCGGCAAGTTGGGGCAGGGCCTCTTCGATGAGCTGCCGCTGGCAGCTATCCGGAGTGTCCTCGGAGTAAAAGGCGCCGGGCATGGCGGACGATTCACCCCAGCCGAAGGAATCCCGGTTGCTGATGCGAAGCACGATCGCATCTTTGCGGGAGACCTCGCCCGAGCTGATGCGGAAAGGCTCGAGCATGGGGATGGAGAGACGCGTCGCTTCGATGCGGTCCAAGGCGACCGGGCCCATGCACAGGAGCTCTTCCGACTGTCTTTATCGCCATGGTCAGCTTTTCAAAGCGAAATGAGAGGCTACTTTGTGGATGGCTGCTGCGATCTGATCGACATTGCGGCTGGAGTAGTTTTCGTTCCAGTGGATCGCGATGCAGCTACGCAGAGCGGCCTCTGCATTGGGGCACAGGCCGCGCGCGAAGTTTTGCGATGGGTATGCGATGAACGGATATCCACTGATACCGTAGGTCTTCCTCTCAGTGAAGATGGGCGATAGGTAGAGCGGGTCGACGATGTACTGAACCCAGGCGGCAACACCTTCCGCTACCAGCGCATCGCCGAAAGCTTTGGCGTCCGTTCCTGAATCTCCATCAATGCGCAGCATGTAAAGCCAGTAGGCAGGATTGACGCCCGATGGAAGATGAGGTGGCGAGACACCTTTGAGACCGCCGATTTTGCTGGTGAGCGCTTCGGCCGCGACCCGGCGGCGGTGAACGATATCGGCGATTTTCTTCAATTGAGCCCAGGCGACCGCTCCGGAGAGCTCGTTCATTCGATAGTTCTGGGAAAGAAAAAGGAAGCGCCACGAACCCAGGCTGCCGGATTCGCGCGGCCATGCTTTGTCAGAGAACAGCAGAGCACGGTGCGCGTAGGCGTCGACCGAGGTGACCATGAGGCCGCCTTCGCCGCAGGTCATGTGCTTGCTCTGCTGCAGGCTGAAGCAGGCCATGTCGCTTAGGCTGCCGACCAGTGCGCCTCGATACTCCGCCCAGAAGGCCTGGGCACAATCTTCGATGAGCACTAGCTGATGCCGGGCGGCGATGCCGCGCAACTCGCTCATCGGGCATGGAAGTCCGGCAAGATGGACGGCGATGATGGCACGTGTGCGCGGCGTAATTCTGGCTTCGACGGACGCGGGGTCGAGCAGCATGGTGAGCGGGTCGACGTCGGCGAATACGGGAATGGCGTTCTGCCAGAGGATGGGGAGGATGCTGCCGATGTCGGTGATGGGAGGAACGATGATTTCGTCGCCCGGATCGAGGTCCAGCGCAGCAATAGCGAGGTGGACGCATGCGGTTCCACTGGAGCAGGCGACGGCGTGCCTGACTCCGATCGCGGCGGCAAAGTCGCGCTCCAGGCCTTTGACCATGCGGCCGCCGTTGCGGCTGAGACAGCCGCTGCGCAGAGCCTGCAGCACGAGCTCTTCTTCGGCGGCATCAAAAGTGCGGCCTGCGGCGGAGAGGAAGGATGGCGGCGGTTCAGTGATGGCCCTGGGTCCGCCGTCGATTGCGAGCGGTTGTGTGGTCATTGTGTTGCTCCCTTGCCGAGATGGCTGGTGCGGAGATGAATGGTGCGGCCTTCCGCGGCCGATTGATAGGCCGCGGCCGCGACTTCGACCGCGGCCCTTCCGTCTTCTCCAGTGACGGAAGGCTGGCGATCTTCGCGAATGGCGTCGATGAACTCCTGGTGCTGACGGCTGTATGCCTCCATGCGGATGGGAGAGAGAGCGCCGCTACCGGCCCAGTCGACCGGCCGCTGCACAGCGGCGACAGACCACTCGCCGCCGCGTCCGAGGCGAAGCTCGCCGTACGCGTCAAGGCCGAGATTCCCGCGATCGCCTGAGATCAACGCAGCCGACGCGGTGCGCGGGAAGGCGGGCGATGCGATCTGCCAAGAGGCCCAGATCGTGCCCATGGCTCCGCTGGTGAGTGAGAGCAGCGCCATGGTCGAGACTTCGTTTCCGCTGACCGGGTCGCGCTGCATCTGCGCGCTGACAGAGGCGATTTCGGCGCCGGTGAGCCAGCGGATGCGGTCGATATTGTGCACCGCATGACCGATGAAGATGCCAACGTTCTCAGCAAACGACTGCCATGGCGGAAGAGAAGCGAGGCCGCCGCCGGCAAGGATTTGCTCTTGGATCATTCGCACTTCGCCGATCGCTCCTTCGCGGACAAGGCGGTAGGCCTCCATATTGCAGCTGCGAAATCGCTGGCCGAACATGATCATGACCTTGACGCCGGCGGATGCAGCGGCGGCGAGAATCCGGTCGCAGTCCTCGACCGTGGTGGCCATGGGTTTGTCGAGAAGGATGTGCTTGCCCGCCCGTGCGGCAGCGACCGCTTCGCCGGCATGAGCAGCGTGCGGTGTGCTGATCATGACTGCGTCGACGTCGCTGCGCGAGAGGAGCGCATGGATGTCGGGCTCGCTGTCAACTCCGTAATCGTGGGCCAATGCGGGGGCGCGGCTGCCGCCGGTAATGGCGACCAGGCGAGCGTCGTGCAGGTAGCGGGTTACGGTCTCCGCGTTGGTGCGGCCCATAAAGCCTGCACCGATGAGGCCGATTTCAATGGGCTTCATCGGGTTTCTCCGATGTGGGTGTCGAGAGCGCCGAGGCCCTCGATTTCGACGCGCATGTGATCGCCGGGGTCCAACACGCTGGTTCCGTCGCGAAGGCCGGTATGGGTTGTGCCGTCGGGGTGAAAGAAGGGGAGCCATCTCATGTTTTGCACTCTCCCAGAAGGCGATGAAGATTTCCACCGAGGATGGCGGAGCGGGCATCGTCGGCGATGCGCGCGTGAAGGATTTTGCTGAGGCCTGCGCCGGCGTGTTGTAGAGGAGCGCCGCTGCCGAAGAGAAGCTGCGCATGGCCGCAGGCCTGCACGGTTTTCTCGATGGCCGCGTAGCCCATGACGCACGAGGTCTCTAGGAAGACGTTGGGATGGCGGCGCATGAGCCACGTGGCCATCTGCAGCTCGTGCAGATAGTTGATACCGGCGAGGATCCACTGCACGTTCGGGTGGCGCTCGACAATGGCCGGGAATATGGATGGATCGAGCGACGGCATTCCCCAGTTCATGATGATTCTCAGGGGCAGAAGAACGGGCCAGCGACGCGGGGCGGTGGCCTCGAGGATCTCGTCGACGAACGGCTGGAAGAGCAGGTGGTAGCTGTGATGCTGCGGATAAAGCCTGATGCCACGGAAGCCGCGGGCAGCATAGGCCTCAAAGTCATAGGGCCGATCGCAGAGGGTGTGGCTGAGTCGCGGGTCCCCAGGCAGGCGAAAGGAATGAGGCTGCCGGGGAACAAGGCGACAGCAGCTTCGACTTCGCAGTTTCCGTCTTCCCAATGGACAAAGACGGAGCGCGTGGAGCAGATGGCGGCGGCGTCGATCTTGTAACGATGCAGCTCCGATACGACTTCGGGCGCACTGCTGGATGCGACTGGCCAATAGGGCCATTTGCCGATGAAGCCGTTGGCGTCGATGATCATGCGGCAACTCCCATCAGGCGGAGGATGTTGCCGCCCATGATCAGGGCGCGCTGCCCGGCGGTGAAGTTGGTTTCTGCGACCTTTGCCAGCTGAGGCCAGGGATCGAGAAGCGGGATGTCGGTCCCGAATATGATGCGATCGGCGCCGAGGGCCTCGACGCAGGCTTCGACAAAGCCGCTGTCCACGGTGGAGCAGGCTGTATCGAGATAAAGGTTAGGGTATTTCCGGGCGACCATGATGGCGCGGTTCCAATCGCCGTGAGCGTAAGGCTGGCCTCCGGCATGGGCCATGATGAAGTGGACCTCGGGGACGCGCTCCATGATGTATTCACACTCGGCGGGAGTAGTGTGCGCGAGGATTGGCATCTTGAGCTCAGCGCAGGTCTCCAGAATGGGAATGACGGCGGGCTCGGCGATGCTCATCTCCGGAGTGGAATAGATCTTGAGGCCGTGCATTTTGTAGTCGTGGCGGCAGCGTTTGATTTCATCGATAGCCTCGAAGCCGAAGCGAGTGGAGTGAAGGCTGGCGTAGCCGAGAATGCGATCGGGGAAGCGCTGCATCTCGGTGTAGAGAAGGCGATTGCCTTCGTGCATGTCGTAGAAGAGCGCGGTGAGATCAGTGCAACAGAGCTTATCGATGGCAAGATCGTCGGCGATGCGGACGAGTGTCTCGCCGTCGACGTCGATCTGCAGGCGCGTGGATTTGCCGATGTGGACGTGGCCGTCGACGATCATTGGGGTTCTCCTGCGAGACGCTGCGGCTGGGGATTGGTGAAGTGCGCGAGGATCCTGACGTCCGGTCGAGCGAGGCCGTCATCGAGGATGCTGAGCAGGTGAGTGGCGGGATCCTTCCAGCCGGAGCCGCTCCAGGCTGCGGCGAAGGCGTACTCGCCCGAGGCGGGAGTTGCCGGTGTGAGTTGATGGACGAAGGCAACGATCTCGTTGGGGCCGTCGGGCGTGATCAATCGGCCGGCGCGGCGGGCTTGCGCCGGAGGGAAAGACAGACCGAGCGCAATCGGGCCAACCTTCGCTTCCTGGGTTCCGCTGGTGACGAAGGCGTGCGGAGCTTCGAGGATGTGCATCTGCGGAAGATCGCGCACTCCGGCGCCGACCTCATAGCTGCGCGTGAGATGGATCGGCTTTAGCCACCAGTGACAGCGCACGAGTTCCTCACCGGCACGAATTTCATAGAGAGCACGCAGAGAAACGGCGTCGCCGCCGATGGTCCAGTGAACAAGACGGGCTTCAACGACGGCGCGCAGCGGCCCGTCGGCGACGATGCGATAGACCGGCTCTTCGGGCTGGGGTGGGCGATGGGTGTAGCTGGGCGTATTGAGGGGCGGCCGGTAGGTTGTGGCTCCGGCGCGAAGGAAGAGACCGGCGAGTCCGAGGGTATCGCCGAGATGGACGACGTCCTGACCTTCGAGGGGCGGCGCGGAGATGCGGGAGTATCCGATGAAAGAGTTGAAAAAGCCGAGCTGATGATGCGCGTGGGCCTGGACGTCGAAGAAGAAGCCACCGTAGGTGCGGTAGCCGATCAGCTCCGACTCAAGCGCCGCAGTCGCGTGGTTGTAGCCATAGCTATGGACGGCGTGGACCCGCTTCGCGAACGGTAAGAGCTCGTGCAAGGCCGAGGAGTAGTAGATGGAGAGCGATTGCGTTTCGTATGCTGCGAGCTTCACCGAGATGGCAAACTCTCCGGGTTGGCCGTCGCCTTCGAGATCGTCCACCTGCGAAGGCAGAAGGTGAGTGGGCTGCCTGGACGCGGTGACGATCGCGAGTGTTCCGGGAAAACCTGGCGCGATCGAGCGCACGTCGGGAATGTTGAGAACCGCGACTGTGTTCATAGCGCGTCCGGTCGGATTCTGAACCAGGAGATCGACGCGATCGGAGAAGTTGGGCAGCTCCCAGACGGCAGACGGCTGCGCCGCCGGCGCAAAGGCGATGAGCCCGGCCAAGACGGCGATGCTAGCGCGCATGCGGAGCCGCCTTCCGATAGCGATAGATCTCGGAGTTGGAGATGAAGTAGACAGCGCCGTCGAGCAGATCGAAGCCGCCGGTGATCTTGACCGGAGAGGGTGCGATGAGACGGGCCTGGTTTGTTGCTTGGTCGATGGTGAAGATGCCCTCCTCGGCCAGGCCGACGATGGTCGAGTCCGGCAGGAGACCGATGCTGTTGTAGACGACATCGTGAAATGGGAGCAGCTGACGCGAGGGGATGGAGCGGGTCTTGGGATTAAAAGCGAAGAGGGTGTGCGCTCCGTGGGAGGCGGCGATTCCCCCGTGGGACACGGCAATTCCATAGATGAGCCCATTGGGAGCGGCGATCAGGTCGCTGATGAGATCGGCCCCGGCAACGGGAATGACGTCGAAGTCTTTGGCCTGGGTCTTTGTGTCCCAGAGAAAGAGGCGCGCATCGGTCTGCGTCGGATGGCTTCCGCCGCCGCCGGTGGTGGTGGTTCCGCCGACGATGAATTGCTTCCACACGGCGAGGGAGACGACGCTCTGATCGTGAACGATGTTGTTGTGCAGATGAACGGTGCCGGCCGAGCCGTCCCAGGAAAGCAGCGGGCCTTCGAGCTGGCCGTAGCCTGCCGTTGCGCCGACATAGACAAGGCCGTCGGGGCCTTGGATCATGGCCTGCGGACGCCAGGCGTGGTCGGAGCCGGGATAGTCGACGAGCGCGGGATTGCCGTTTGGCGCAGGCTTGAAAGGCTGGCTGGGGAGATAGGACATCAGCGGCGCGAGACCGGAATACGCGCCCATGAAGAGGCGGCCGGCATGAGGAAGGAACGAGTAGATTCTCGCCGCCGCCGAGATCGCCGAGTTGCTGGATTTGACGATGGACGAGGTCAACCTTGAGGAAGTGGATGGGAAGGATGGAGCTTCCGTAGAGGACTCCGTCGGAGCCGAAGCGAATGCGAAAAACCTGAAGGTCTTCTCCCTTATAGGAGATCTGTATCGTGGTGCGTTTCTGCGTTGCCGGATCCGTGATGGTGAGCGTTCCACCTGACTCGGAGAGTGCCAGCGTGCGGCCGTCTTTGAGCGTGTCGGCGTCGACCGGTTTGACGGCGGCCGATGGTGGAAGTTCGCGAATACTGAATCCATTGAGCTGAAACAGGCGGTCGCCCAGCGTGGCATAGGCTTGTCCATCGACGCCGATGTACGGCTTAGGCGTGCCGACAACCTGATCGTCGCGAGGAAGCACCTCGCGAAGCTCGCCGGTCCTGGTGTTGAAGACGGCAATGTTCGCCTTCGCCGTTCCGATGCCGATATAGAGGAAGCCGTCCTTGCCGGCCACGATCCAGCGGCCATATTTCTCGGTGGGGTCCATCCTGCCCAGGTCTCCGAGCTTGTGCGTGGCCGGGTCGTAGCGGACCAGACGGCATCCGGGATAAGTGACGCCGTAGAGGCGGTGATCGGCGCCGAAAGCGACATCCCAGATGTACTCCTCGGAAGGGCTGGGGCGGCCGAGGTCGACCAGGCGATGGTGCAGGCGGTCGACGCGGAGAAAGTGCGCGTGGGGCAAGCTTCCGAGGTAGACATCGCCGTCAGGCCCGACAGCGATGTTGCGTGCTCCGTACTCGCCCGGGACCGGGTTGTGAAAGACCTCCGCCGCGCCATTGGCGGGATTGATGGCGACGACGTCGAGTGTGTTGTCGGCGTAGAGATAGCTGGCGTAGAGACGCTCGGAACCGGGAGTAGGTCCGGGCGCCACAGTCGACGCCATGAGGCCACCGAGCGCGCGATAGCGGCCGAGGAGCTCGAAGCCCGAAGCGTTCTGCCGGGAGGGAGCTTGGGCGTACGCCAGCACTCCGATGCAAAGCAGCGTCGCCACAGGCCATGAATTAGTGAGCTTGAACATGAGACCTCGGCTCGGATGCGAACTGCGCGACTGTGGAGATGAACTGCTTGAACTCTCCCGAGGAGTACTCTTCATCGAGCTGGTGCAGCAGACGGACCCGCGACCAGAACTGCAGCGTATCGCCGAGCGTGTACCCGGATGCATCGCCGGGCGCGGGATCGCGAAAACGCTTTTCATTCACCCGACCGGCGGGATAAGGAACGGCTGCTTCCTGCGCGAGCAGGAGATCGCGCACGCGAAGGTAAAGCAACTCACGTGCGATGTCGAGGCAGTAGCGCTTGCGCTCGAGCGGAGCCGCGGCCGCGGCCTGCTCATACTTTTTCGCGGTGGCGTCGGAGGTAATGGACTTGAGCGCGGCGATCACGGCGATATCGTCAGCGATGCTTTGCGGCAGAACCTTCTTGTTGTAATTTCTGGCGAGCTCGGCGGGGACCAGAGGGGCGGGTGTTGCGCGCGGATTGAAGTGGCTGACACGCGATGGGGTGGTCGAATTGCCGCGGTAGACCTCGACGGTGTCGAGGTACCCATCGCCGTCAGTGTCCCACCAGCGAAACTCGAGATCCTTCCCATCGGAGACAAGATGGCCGGCCTCGAGCCATGCTTCCTGCGCGCCCTTCAGATGGAAACGGCCGTCGGCTGCAGAAAAGTACATTTCGCGCCGGCTTGAGGGCGCGGAGGAAAACTCGCGGCGCATGTTCCAGCGCTCGGTGGGGCTTCCGGTGTTGGAGAGATAGGCTCGCTCATAGATCCAGAACTGGCCTTCCCAGCGAAAGTTCGTGCGCGCTTCATCCCAGGAGAAGCCGGTTGCGGTCGCGGGATAGACCAGAGCGGCATTCCAGCGAGCTTGCCAGGGCATGTGTACGGTCGTCTGCGGAGCACGGCGCAGCGGGTTGAAATCGCGCATGCCGGCGTAGCGATAGGGCTGCTCTCCCACTAGGGTGAAGCTGAAGTTTGAGTGCGGCTTGTCCAGAGGATCGGTGCGCGGAGCCTCGTCGATGTTGAAGCTGAGACGCATGTTGAGAACGCCAATCCGGTCAGGCGGTGTGGCTTCCGGCGCCAACATGTAGTCGTAATTGTTGGCGTAGTCGGTGTCAGGGCCGTGGAGAGTTCCAAGCGGCGCCGCGCTGACGCGCAGGGTCACGTCGGTGCGGCCGTCGTGGTCGGTATCCCAGAAGGAGAACGGGCACTCGGAGAGCGGGCTCCAGGCATGATGTACCGGGTCGTACTTGTTGAGGTAGATCTGCGCGTTGCCGCGGAACTGGCTGCCATGGTCGTTGCCGGCGTATTGCCAGCGCTTGAGGGCGAAGATCTTCGCGGCGTCGCCGCCGAAGCTGTTGGCGAACCAGGCGTACCGCAGATAGCCGTCGCGGAAGTAGCGGATATCGACTTCGCTCGCGCGGCCGGTGTGATTGGCGTCGATATAGGAGACCATGCGATCGACCAGGCCGGTGGCGTTGTAGCTGACCACGTAGGTGGTGCTGACCTGGTTCCAGATCTTGCCAGCGTGGCCCGTGTCGTCGATGGCCTCGACGATATCTCCATCGTTGCGAGCGATGATCGTGTCGGGGCGGCCATCGCGGTTGAGGTCGAGGGTGAACTGTTCGCCATCCTTCAAGCCGCGGGCCCGCGGCCACCAGGCCTTGTCGAGGAATGTGAGCCTGCCCCGCGGGGTCATGGCAGTTTCACGCTGCCACCATAGCTGCGCGGTTTGAGCCGGTGCAGGATAATATGCGGCGAGCAGAAGCAGGCCGAGCAGAGGCATTCGAGGCCTCGCAGCGGAAGAAGCGATCGTGCTCAACAGACTTTTCCCCGGGCAGCGGCTTTCCGCGCGGCCATGCGCATGAGGTTGCGCTCCATCACGTCGAGGTCGACGACCACGGCCGGCGTCGAGACCTGCTGCCGCGGCAATCCAATCTCAGTGTTCATCAGGCTTCCTGCGGGCGAGAGCCAGGAGCTGATCGAAAGCTGAGTCCACCAGCTTTTCGCCGCTGCCCGCGGGCAGGCGCGAAGCCGTGGGCTCGTAGTTCCCTTCTTTGTAAGCGACCAGGTTGGGGATATAGGTGTAGGCTCCGTTGGCCAGCTCGGCGACAACGGTGACCGGGAAGGGCGAGTCCTCGTGGAGCATGAGGCCGAACTCCGCGAACATCTCGCCGGGAAAGCCGACGATAGCGACCTGGTTTCCGAAGGTGAAGACCTGCACTTCCGCATCGAGGGGTTTTCCGTGACGGGCGTTGAGCTCCAGCTCGCGCGCGGCTTTGACCAGATCGAGGAACGGCGCGGCGTTGGGCTTTCCGTAGGTCGCCTGAATACGTTCGGCTTGCTGCACCTCGGCGTCGCTGTAGCGAGGCACCGGGATAGAGATGATCTTGTCGCTGACGCGGATGACAGGGTCGGATACGACGGGGGCGGTTTGGATCGTCTTGAGAACTTGGCCAGCGAGAACCGCGCCGATGCGCGCGGCTTCGTTAAATCCCATCTGCGGCCCCTTGCGGGAGACGTCGAGGTGGTTGACATTCCCTGCGGCGCCGATGGTGAAGAGAGTAAAGAAGCTGTCGCCTTCGGCCATCTTGAGGATGCGGCCGAGGGTATAGGAGTAATCCGCGGAGAATTCGAGGCCGCCGGTGGTGTCCTGATGCACGCCGAAGTTGACATAGGCGGCAAGGTGCTTCGCGCCGTCGGGAGACTCGAAGAAGAGGACGGGGACAGCGTGGTCGACGGGACCGGCAGGCCGCACGATATTGGGATTCAGCTTTCCCGGGTTCCAGCCGACGGATCCGTCTTTCATGAAGTAGCGGCGATTGAAGCCGAGCGTGTCCTCTTCGCCGACAGCGGCACGCATCTGTGCGGGGACCAGGGCGGCGTTGGCCAGCAGAATGGCCTGGGCGATCTTTTCGGGAAGGGCTTTCGTGTATTCTGCCGCGATACGCTTGGGCTCGCCTTCGAGGTTGTAGCGCGACGGGTTGGTGAGAATTACCGGCGTGGTGTGCGCGTGCGTCGCGGTGATCATGATGTGATCGCCGGCGAGTCCGATTTTCTTTTCGACGATGGTCCGCGCCTGCTGCGAGAGGTCGCGAGGCAGGGAGACAAGATCGCAGGCGACCATCGCCACCTTCGTACTTCCCTGCTCGATGACCATCGCCTTGGCGTGAAGCGGATCGTGCGTTCCGGTGGCCAGGCGATTGGTGTAGTAGCCGGCGAGGGGCGCGCCCACCGGAGGCGTGATGTCGACTTGGGAGACTCCGATACGAAGACTTTGCGCGGATACGGTCCCAACCAGGAAGAAAAAGAAGAGGAGCGCCAAACGTCTCATCCAGACTCCAGGGTAGATCGTGAGGGCAGATCGTGACGGTGTGTGCAGCAAAGCGTCACTTAGCAGCGTGCGCCCGGGCCGAGGCGATCGTCAAAGAGATTTCGGGCTGTGCCGCGGTCGATAGGCCCGATCACTCAGGAGCAGGAGGACAGCGTGACCAAGACTCGATTCTTCCGGGACTTGATCTTCCGGCACGAGGGCCGAGCACAGAAGCATCCGTTGCCGATGATTCATCTATATTCATCGTGGGGTAGGATGTCAATAGCGATATATTTGTCTCTCATATGGCACAGCATTACGCCCTTCGGCAACAATAGGTGAACCAATATGCGAGTGATTGCAGGACCCATTCTGGCGTTTGCCGCTCTGGGCTGCGGCTGCGTAGCCGCTCATGCGCAGGGGCAGCATCCTCGGCTGCTTCCGGCACCGGCGGAGATTCGGTACGAAGAGGGCTGGCTCGGGCTGAAGAACCTTTGCGCGGCGAGGATTCCGCAGGCGGCGCCTGAAGACATCTTTGCCCTGGAGACGCTGCGAAAGGGTTTGGGAGAGGCGCTTCCCACGTGCATCGGCGCACAAAAGCCGGCAGTACGATTGGAGAGGAACGGGCCGGTGGCGGCGCTGCCGGAACCGGACGAGTCTCCTGGGCCCAATTCGCGCGAGGCGTATTCGCTCACCATTTCGCGGGACGGCGCGGTGGTTCAGGCGCGATCGTCGGCGGGTGTTTATTACGGCGTGCTGACGCTGCTGCAGATGGTCGAGCGCGATAGCCACCAACAGGCGCGGCTTCCGTTTGCGGTGGTACATGACTGGCCGGCGCTAAGCTATCGCGGGACGCTGATGGACGCAGGCAGCGAAGGGGCGATGCTGACCGTGCCCGAAGTGAAGCGGCAGATCGATCTTGTCGCCAGGTGGAAGGGTAACCAATATTTCTTTTATTCCGAAGGTAACATCGAGCTTCGCGGGTATCCGCTGCTGAACCCGAATGCCCGGTTCACACAAGCCGAGATACGGGAGATTGTGGCGTATGCGCGCGAGCGTCATGTGGATGTGATTCCGGCCATCGAGATGTACGGCCACCTGCACGACCTATTCCGAATCGAGAAGTACTCCGATCTTGCCGACTTTCCGCATGGGGGAGAGTTCAATCCAAACAGCCCGCGCGCGCAGGCGATCTTGCGGGACTGGGCAAAGCAGATCGGCGAGTTGTTTCCCAGCAAGTTTGTGGACGTCGGATTCGACGAGACGTGGAGCCTGGCCAAGGCGGCGGCGGCGAGCGGCGCGAATTCGACGCCCGTGCAACTTTTCATCCAACAACTGAAGTTTGTGACCGGCTTGTTCCAGGCGCAGGGAAAGACCGTAATGGCCTATGCGGACATTATGGTGAAGTTTCCTGGGATTGTTTCCGAGCTTCCCAAGGATTTGATTGCGCTGCCGTGGTGGTATGACCCCAGCCCCGATCCGGAGTACAAGCGCTGGATGGATCCGCTGATCGCGGAGCACGTGCCGCACATTGTGACGACGGGGGTTTCGAGCTGGGACCAGATTGCGCCGGACTTCACGCTGAGCTTTGCCAACATCGATACGTTCCTGGCGGCGGGCCGCAAATCGCATTCGCTTGGATTGCTGAATACTCTGTGGACCGATGACGGTCAGAACCTGCTGGTGATGTCGTGGCCGGGGATCGCGTATGGCGCGGCGGCGGCGTGGCAGGCAGCTCCGATGCAGCCGGCGGCGTTCTTTGCGGATTATGCCAGGATTGAGTATCCACCTGAGATTGCCGCGGATTTTGCTGAGGGATTGAGCCATCTGAATGAAGCAGAGGGCAGCCTGCAGAAGGCCATCGGAGCGGAAACGCAGATTGCGTTCTGGAAAGACCCGTTTCTGCCCAGCTCGCTCGCGGCGTTGCCAGGCAAGCACGAGGAGCTTCACCAGGCGCGAATGCAGGCCGAAGACGCGCTCGAACATTTCTATGCGGTCAAGGCTTCTGCGCCGCAGGCTCGGGCGATCGATTCGTTCATCGTCGGCGCGCAGATGATCGACCTGGCAGGGATGAAGTTCCAGTATGCGGGCGAGATTGCGGAGGCGTGGAAGACGCTGCCGCCGCATCCGACGCGCGAGCAGTTGATGGACGTGCTGGCTCAGGGGATCTCGAATGAGACCCACAGCCGCACCATGGACATGATGGACGGGTTGACGGAGACGAAGCTGGCCTATAAGGCTGCGTGGCTCGAGCAGTACACGCCCTATCGCTTAGGAACCGCGCTCGGACGATGGGATGCGGAGTATGAGTTCTGGCGGCGCGCGCAGGCGAATTTCGAGATGCTGCGAACGGGATTCAAGACGGGCGACTCGCTTCCGACCCTGCAGCAGATTACTTCGCCGGCTTTTCCCGCGCGATAGCGGGCACGCCGGAGTATTCGGTCGTGAGGCGGCGGATTTCGTAATTGAACTCGAGAAAGCGGGCCTCCCATGCTTTGGCTTCTTCCGGCGTGTAGCGGTAGAAGCCTCGACCGTTGGCGATTCCGCGTCCGCCGCTGCCGACCACCTCGCGCATGAGCTTGGGAATCTCTTTTTCGCAGGAGAGATCGGGAAGGAGGTCTGCCATCACACGGTGGTAGGCCTCTACACCCATGAGGTCCATGTAGCGGAAGGGTCCAACGAACGGACTCCACCAGCCGACGTCATTGCGCAGGGAGCGGTCGACGTCCTCGACGCTGCAGACTCCGGAGTCGACCAGATGGCAGGCTTCGCGAAACATGGCGTAGGAGATGCGGTTGGCGATGAAGCCGCGAATCTCCTTACGGAGAGTGGAAGGCTCCTTACCCCATATCGGAGCGAGCGCGGCGACTTGGTCGAGATACCGCTGCGAGGTGGCAGGGCCGGGAATGATCTCCATGAAGCGGGTGACGTGCGCGGGCTCATCCCAATGGATGCCCAGGATGCGCTCGGGGTGGGCGGCGCCTTCCTGAAGCAAGGATAGAGGCAGCGCTGAGGTGTTGGTCGCCAGGACGCAGGTGGGAGAGACGATGCGCTCGGCGTCGTAGAGAAGGGACCGTTTGAGGGCGAGGTCTTCGGTGACCGACTCGAAGACGATGATGGAGCCGGCGGCGGTGTTGAGGTCCTGCGTGAGTTGGAAGCGCTGCATGGCGCCGGCGGCATCTTCCAGGAGCAGATTCTGCGCGTGCATCTCCCGCAGCAGATCGTGGATGCGCTGGGGAACCGAGGCACTGGCGGCAAGCTCGTTGGTGACGCCGGTGACGCGATGACCGGCGGCGAGAAGACAAGCGGCGATGCTGCGGCCCATCAATCCCAGGCCGATGACAGCGACAGGACCGAGTTCAGTTTGCGTGTTCATAGAGGATTCTCCATAGGCGGTTGTTCCGCGAAATCCAGTTGCGCCGGCGGACGGCGAAAGCCGCGGGTGAGGACGGCGAGATAGATGAGGCCGAGAGTGATCCAGATGCCGCCGATCCACTTGGCCAAAGAGGGCAGACTCCACCAGATTCCCGCGCAGAACAGAAATCCCGCTACCGGCGCGAGAACGTCGCGCAAGAGATTGTGCTGAAGTCTTTGGGAGTAGAACGTCTTGACCACGGCTGCGTTGACGCCCATGAAGGCGAGGAAGGCGCCGAAGTTCAGGACTTCCGCGGAGTGCTCATAACTGAGCGTGAAGGCGCCGCCGATGGTGATGAGGCCGATGAGCACGATGTTGAAGTCGGGAGCGTTGGTCTTGGCGTTGAGGCGGCCGAAGGCGCGGCGAGGCAGGACGCCATCGCGGCCCATGCCATAGAGCAGCCGCGCCGCTCCGATCTGCCCGGTGAGCGCGCTTCCGACGCAGGCGACGAACAGCGTGATGGCCATGGCCTGGAAGAGCCATACACCGCCGGCGCGGCCGCAGACATCGAGGAAAGCTGTTTCGACGTTGGGAAAGTTGTTATACGCTGGCCATACCCGGGCGGCGAGATAGATCTGCACAGCGCTGAATACGCCGGTGAACGCGCAGACCAGCACGGTCGCAATCAGGACGTTCCGGCGCGGGTTCTTGACGTCTTCAGAGAGTGTGGTCACTCCGTCGAAGCCGATGTAAGTGAGGGCGGCGAACGAGGTCGCGGTCATGATGCTGCCTAAGCGAAAGGTCGCGGGATTGTAGATGGGCGCGAGGCTGAACAGCGCGTGCGCACCGCCGTGCAGGATGAGATAGCGAATGGAGCAGATAAAGAATGCGGCGATGACGACGCACATCGCCATCAGCAGAATGACATTCGATCTTGCCGTGGAACGCATGCCGCGGAGGTTCAGCCAGGTGATCGAAGCGATCAGGAAAACGACCCAGGCTCCGAAAGGAACGTGGGGAACGATGCGGGTCAGCGTGAGGGCTGCATACACCGTGCTGACGATAGGGAGGATCAGATAATCCAGAACCATGGCCCAGCCGGCGAGGAAGCCGAGGTGAGGGTTCAAGCCGCGCGAGACAAAGGTGTAGGCGGAGCCTGCGGATGGATAGATCGACGCCATCCTGCCATAGCTGACGGCGGTGAGCATCATGGCGCACATGGCTATCAGGACGGTAGTCACCATGTGACCCCTGGACAATTGCTGGGCGATGCCGAAGAGGCCTACGGCCGCAATCGGCTGGATGAGGACGATGCCGTAGAAAACGAGATCCCAAAGGCCGAGGACCCGTTTGAGTTCCGAAGCATCAGCCGTGCTGGTCAAGTTGATCTCCTTACCGCGTGCAGCGGCGGGTCGAACAATCCGCCGAGGACGCGAATCTGCTGCTTGACTTTGGGCAAGCGCACACCTCACTATAGGTACGTCCCTGAACCAATTGAAACATACGCGGTTCATTACAAAAATACACTAGAGGGTTGGTGTGGGTAAGCCTATCGAGCGGTCGCAAACGTTTTCCCCCTCCTTCAGTGAGGAGAACATCCGCCGCAAGACCGCCGGGTCCCTGGAGCGATGGCGCCGGGCTTCGCGCAGTCTGGCCGGCGGAGTTTCCAGTGGTTTGAGGCGATCGGCCCGGCCGTATCCACTCTATTTCCGTGAGGGCCGCGGGGCCACCCTCATCGATGTGGATGGAAACTCATACCTGGATTACACCCTGGGATGGGGGCCGAACATCCTGGGCAATGCGCCGGCCGAAATCGTGGAAGCGGTCCGGGCGACGGTGGGGAAGGGGCTGACGTTCGGCGCGCAGCACGATCTGGAGTATGAAGTCGCCGAGCTGCTGAAGCAGACGATTCCCTGCGCCGACCGGGTGTGCTTCGCCAATAGCGGAACGGAGATTGTGCAGGTTGCGTTGCGGCTGGCGCGCGCTGCGACGGGACGGCAGAAGTTCATCAAGTTTGAAGGCCACTATCACGGATGGGATGACAGTGTGCTGCTGAGTTACCATCCTTCGGGTGCGCAACTCGCTGCGGAACCGACAGAGCCCATCCACGAGGGCAAAGGCCAGCTGCCCGCCACGACCACGATCGTCGCTCAATGGAACGATATGGACAGCGTGCGGAGTATCTTTTCGCGTCATGAGGGTGAAATCTCCGCACTCATCTGTGAACCGTTGATGTGCAACAACGGGTGCATCGCCCCGGCGCCCGGTTTTCTCGATTTCCTGAGGACGATCACACGGGAGAACGGAGCGCTGCTGATCTTCGATGAGGTGATTACGGGGTTCAGGCTGGGGCTTTCAGGCGCGCAAGGGTTTTACGGTGTGCTGCCCGATCTGGCCACCTATGCTAAGGCGGTAGGCGCCGGCACCCCACTGAGCGTACTGGCCGGCAAGCTTGAGTTTATGGAGCTAATCGACCGTGGAGACGTGATCCACGCGGGGACGCTGAATGGGAATCCGATTGCGCTTTCAGCGGCGCGGGCGGCGCTCACCCTTCTGATGCAGGCTCCTGATGTCATCTATGGTGAGTTGTTCCGCCGCGGGGAAACTCTGAGGGACGAGATGGCCTCCGTGTTGCGCAGCCACGGGCACGAAGTTTGTGCGGCAGGTGAAGGGCCGGTGTTTCATCTTTCGTTTACTGCCAAGCAGCCGAAAAACTATCGAGACCTGCTTGCCAGCGACAAGCAGAAGTACAACGATTTCGCGCTGGCCCTGCTGGACGAAGGTGTCCTGGCCCTGCCTGATGGGCGGTGGTACTTGTCGACGGCACATACGGACCGGGACATCGACCATACGCTTGAGGCGGTGGGACGTGCCCTGCGCTAGCACTCTCACTTTTGCGGCAGATAGGCGATGCAGTCGATCTCGACTTTCATTCCAGGCTCAACCAGCGCGGCTTGAACGGTAGTGCGGGCGGGCGCGCTGCCATCGAAGAATGCGCCGTAAACTTCGTTCATCGCGCTGAAGTCGGAAGCCGCGGCCAGAAAGACGCTGCATTTGACGATGTTGCGGCGGCTGGCGCCGCAGCCTCGCAGGGCGCGCTCGACATTTTCGAGTGTGAGTTGCGTTTCGGCGCGTATGCCGCTGAAGACGAACTCCTGGGTCTCGGGATCGATAGGCCCCTGGCCGGAGACGAACAGGAAGTCACCCGCACGGACGGCCTGTGAATATGCGCCTTTAGGCAAGGGCGCGTCTTCAATACTGATACGCTCAACTTCGCTCATAGTCTTCCCTTCACAACTGTGCTTGGACAGCACATCATGCCATTAGATATATACTACGTTCATTAGAAAGACTGCGAGGGCGGTTTTGGCTGAGATTCTCTTCCGCAACGGGTCGGTCGTGGATGGCAAGGGAAGTGAACCGGTCCGGACGGACATCCTGATCGAAGGCGAACGTATTGTGCGAATGGGGCCGGAATTGACGGCAACCGGCGCAACCGTGGTGGATTGCACGGGCCTGACGATTACGCCGGGCTTCATCGACTCACATACACACTCCGACCTCCAAGTGGTGGAGGGACGAACCGAAAAGCTGCGCCAGGGAGTGACTACGGAGGTTGTTGGCAACTGCGGGTTCTCAGCCTATCCGCCGGCGCGCGATCCTGCCGATCTCCGCTCGTTTGCGAATGGGATCTTCTGTGGAGACGAGCAGTGGGGATGGCCCAGCACAGAGGCCTATCTACGCGCGATTGAGAAGAGCCGCACGGCCAACGTCATTTCGCTGGTGGGACACGGATCGCTGCGGATTGCTGTGGCGGGGAACAAGCAGGGAGAACTAAGCGAAGCCCAGGTCGCTTCGATGGAGGCTCTGCTCGCGGAGGCGCTCGACGCAGGCGCGGCGGGATTTTCGACCGGGTTAATGTATGCGCCGGGATCGAGCGCGCCGGCTACGGAGTTGCAGCGCCTGTGCAACGTGACGGCGCGAAAAGGCAAGATCTATACCAGCCACATACGGTCCTATTTTGCTGAGCTGGTAGACGCGGTGGAAGAGCAGATCGACCTGGCGCGGCACAGTGGAGGACCGCTGCAGATTTCGCATTTGCAAGCTGTCGGGGCGGCCAACTGGCATCTGCAAAGCAAGGCGATCGGCAGGATCGAAGAAGCGCATCGCGAAGGAATCGATGTGGAGTTCGACTGCTATCCGTACGTGGCGGGCTCGAGCGTGCTAACCCAGCTGCTGCCGCAGGCGGCGCTCGATGGTGGTGTGCCGAAGCTTATGGAGCGGCTGCGTACACCGTCGCAGCGGCTGCAAATTCGAGACGAGCTTGCGCGAAGGAACCCGTGGCGATGGCCAGACATCTACGTGTCCTCGGTCGGTTCTGAAGGCAACCTGAACGCGATCGGGAAGACGATCGAGCAGATTGCGGATGAGCGCGGCGTGGAGCCGTCTGAGGCTGTGCTGGCGCTGCTGGACGAAGAAGACGGCGATGTAAACATGCTGTGCTTCAACCAGAGCGCGGATAATCTGCGAGCGTCCTTGCAGCACCCTTTTGCGACGATCATCAGCGACGGCTTTTATGTGAAGGGGAGGCCGCATCCGCGGCTGCATGGGACATTTCCACTGCTTCTCGGCACGTACACGCGAGAGAAGCAGTGGCTGCGGCTAGCGGAGGCGGTGCATAAGATCACGGCGAAGCCAGCGCGCCGCTATGGTTTGAGAGATCGCGGGGTACTCGCTCCGGGGTATTTTGCCGATCTTGTGCTCTTTCAGGCGGAGGCGATCGATAGCCCGGCGACGTACGAGTCGCCCAGCTGCCGCCGCTCGGCATCCATGCGGTGTATCGGAACGGCCAGGCCGCGACTGCGCTGCTCAGCGGCGCATCGTGAAAACGTGTATTTCAATTGAAACAAGAGCTGAGAAGATGAGATGCTAGCGGACGTGAGGATCGCCAATATCAAGGCCACTGCGGCTAAGAAGCTGGTCAAGAAGAGCACTGAATCACAAAGTAAATACTCCGTCCCCGTGGTGCGGAGCACGTTCATGATTCTGGAAGAGCTGTCACGCTCTGAGCTTCTTGGGCTAAGAGAAGTCACGCAGACGACGGGCATTCCGAAGTCGACGGTCTTCCGTATTCTGAGCACGTTGGTGGACCTGGGGTACGTTACGCGGGAAGCCAACCGGAACTACCGGATCAGTCGGAGCCTGGGGCTTCTGGTGAGTGACGGGGCGGTGCACGAGACGCTTCGCCGGCTCGCATTGCCGTTGATGCATGATCTACGAGACAAGTACGGCGAGACGGTAAACCTGGGCGTGCAGCAGTTCGACAAGGTGACCTATGTCGAGGTGGTGCCGAGCGAGTTTGCGTTGCGGCTTCAGGAGAGGCGCGGGGCCTCGGTACCGGCGCATGCCAGCGCCCTGGGAAAAGCGATTCTGGCCTTTTCACCGCAGGATGTCGTGCAGGAGTTGCTTCGCGGCCACAAGCTGGAGAGCGTGACAGAGCATACGATTTCCGATCCGGAGGCTTTTCTGCAGGAACTCAAACGCGTGCGCAACGCGGGCTTCGCCTTCGACCGCGGCGAAGGCTCGCTGCTGGCCGTCTGCGTTGGTGCGCCAATCCTCGGCGCGAGCGGCAACGCGATCGCAGCGATGAGCATTTCCGGCCCGGCTTCGCGATTCAATCCGAAGAAGGACTCCCCGGTGATCGCCTCGCTGCTGAAGGGGACCACCGAGCTAACGCGGGCCTTTGCGCAGTCGATGAACCGCAAGTGAATATGTGTCAGCCGTCTCTACTTTCGACAAATCTTGGGTGCCCCATATCTGACGCGTTCTCTGCGTCAGATGTGGGATTCCATAAATCTCGATTGTTGAAAAGACCCAGGCTATTGATCCGGCCTATAAGTAATGGATCTATTCTGAGATGGAAACATCTGTAGTGTATGGAACGAGTGGATACGCGGAGTTTGCCGATAGAGGCGATCAATGAGCGGCGGCGGCGAGCGGTGAAGCTGCGGCTGGGAGGTGCAACGGTGCGCGAGACAGCCAGGCAGTGCGAAATGGCGATCGGTACGGTGATCAAGGCGCACAAGGCTTATCTGGCAGGGGGATGGAAAGCGGTAGGGGTGAAGCGTGGGCATCGCCCGGTGGGCTCGGGCAGAAGGCTCAGCGCGGAACAGGAAGCGGAGGTGCGGCGCATCATCCGCGACCATACCCCGGACCAACTCAAGATGGCTTACGCGTTGTGGACCCGGCAGGCAGTGAGCGAATGGATTGCCGGACGCTGGCAGATCAAGCTGCAGGTTCGCACCATGGGCAAGTATCTAGCGCGCTGGGGCTTTACCCCGCAGAAACCGCTCAAGAAGGCTTTTGAACAATCCCCCGCTGCAGTGGGCAAGTGGCTCACCGAGCAATATCCAGCGATCGCCGAGCGAGCCAGAAACGAGGGTGCCGAGATCCAGTGGGGCGATGAAACCGGTCTGCGCACCAACGATGTGCGCGGCCGCGGCTACGCGTTGAAAGGGGAAACGCCGCGGGTGCGTATCAAGAGCAAGCATGAATCGCTCAGCATCATTTCCACCGTCACCAATAAGGGCCAGATGCGCTGGCGCATCTTTTCCGGGGCGCTCAATGCCCGCATCCTTATCGATTTTTTAAAACGGCTGATCCACCATGCCGGACGGAAGATTTTCTGATCCTGGATAATCTCAGAGTCCATCACGGCAAGCTGGTCAAACAATGGCTGGCCCTCCATGGTGAGCAAATCGAAATCTTTTACCTGCCCAGTTACTCGCCGGAGTTGAACCCCGATGAGTTGCTCAATGCCGATTTGAAACGGGCCGTCACCACCAGAGCGCCCATGCGAACCAAACAGGCTCTCACCCACACCGCATCCCGGACTATGCGCAGCATCCAGAAACAACCCGCTCGCGTCCGCAAATACTTCGCTCAGAAAGATGTCGTCTATGCGGCTTGACTCCATTGCTTATAGGCCGGATCAATAGCTTCGCGAGCCTGGGTACCCGGCTCTGCACCAGAAACAAAGACTCTCCAATTGGTCGATTTCTTGCCGTCCCTACGGGACTCGATGGCGGCAGCTATGAAAATGCTCTAGAAGTTGAACTTCGATCCCACCTGCAGAACGCGCGCGCTGGCCGCACTTGTGACCTGACCGAACGTGCTGGCGGTCGTGTTGGAAGAGACCCCGACAAAGTTTGTGTGGTTGAAGGTATTGAATGCTTCGGCGCGGAACTGCAGCTCGGTCTCGCGCCAGACTCTCACGTTCTTGAAGGCACTGAGATCCCAAGTCTGATAGCCGGGTCCGGCGATGCTGCCGACAGAAGCGTCGCCCGGGCGGTACTGGCCCACCGGCACTTTGGCGAAGGCAGCGACGTTGAACCAGTGCAGCCGCGTGTGGGCGGCGCCAAGGTTCGGGTTCGCGATTTGATCGGGCCGGTTGGCGGCGCCTACGACTCCGCCCGCGAGTAAGCCCAGGCCGCCGGGATCGACACTTGACGTCACGACTGTGACTGGCAGACCGGAAGCCGCGGAAATAATTCCGGTGAACTCGTATCCACCGAGAATGTGCCCTACAATTCCCCTTTGATTCCGGAAGAACGGCACGAAGTAAACGAAATTGGCGTTGAATACGTTCTTGCGGTTGTAGAGAGTGGGGCCGTACTCAGCAGCGATGTTGTTGATGTTCGCAGGCGCGTTGCTGCGGTCCGACTGGCTGTTGGTCAGCGCCTTGGCCCAGGTGTAGCTAACGTTCAGAACTGAGCCGTCGTGGAGCCTCTTCGACAAAGAGGTCTGCAGCGAATTGTAATTCCCCACGAAGCGCGGAGCCAGGATGTTGATTGGCCCATAACCTTTGTACGGCCGGAGCAGATTCAGGTTTGAGCTATTGCCGCCGGTAACAACATTCCCGGGAATGACTCCGGCTGCAACGTAGGCTCCTTGCGCAGGCTGGTTGAAGTCCTCTTCGCCGATCTGATGGACAGATCCGTTGCCGTAGTAGCCGACATCGACGCGGAAGTTCGAAGCAAGCTCCTGCTGCACGTCGAGGCTGAAGTCCTGGACGTAGGGCGTGATGTTCTTCGGGGCCATTCCATAGGGAGTGATGGGCACATTGGCGAGAGTGACGCCGAGCCCTGGATTGTCGAAGAAGGTGTAGTTCGGTGTTCCGGGGGCCGGATTGATGGTGATGTTGCGGACGTTAGGCGGATTCTGAAACACCATGTTCTGGAAATTTCCGTAAAGCGTCTGGATGTAGTAGATGCCGTAGCCGCCGCGCAACGCCGTCTTCCCGTTGCCGAAGACATCGAGAGCGAAGCCAAGACGCGGCGCAAAGTTCAGTTTCGGCTGGCTGGCTACAGCGTCGCCAAACGGCGAAGTTGAACCGCCCTGGATGATTCCATTGAGAGCGTTGTAACTTGGGGTCGGGGCTGCGCCGCCGTAGCAAGGGGAAGCTGTGCAGATCTGACCGGTCGCGGTAAGCGCCGGCGCATTGGCGGGGTTGTAGGTGTTCGGGTCGAAGTTGACCAGGGGGAAGAACCGATTGTTCTTGTATGCGTCTTCAACCGGCGCGCCGATCAGGGTATAACGAACGCCGCCATTGAGCGTCAGCCGCGAAGACACGTGAAAGTCGTCCTGGACGTAGGCCTCGTACAGGTTGCCGTGGACCCACGCGATCGCGTCCACCGACAGCTGGGTGAAGGATGAAGGGTTGCCGAGCAGGAAGTTGGCAAAGGCTTGTTGAAACGTTGTCGTTCCTGCCGGCAGCTGCCCCGCGGTGAAGGCGAAGTTGCCGGTATTGTTTCCCCCGGAGTTTCCGCCGAGATGCAGGTCCTCAAAGTTCGCGCCTACGCGAATCGTGTGCCGGCCTAGCGTGTGAATGACGTTGCCGAACATGATGAGATAGGTGCCGGGGTTGTAGTACGGGCCGGTCGCACCGAAACCGAGGCCATTGATGCTGAAGTTCGGCACTTGCGCCAACGTCGAGACATAAGGAAGCGTTGGATGGATGTCAGGCGAGTTCGATGAGGCGATCAAGCCGATCGGAGTGGCTGTGTTGAAGGGTCTCGCCTGGGCGTAACCGCCCTCGATGATGGTCTTCGGGCTGAGCACATAGGTTACGTGGCCGAGGTAATTGGTAGAGCCGTTGTGGAGGGTGGACGTACCCACCCCTGGCACACCCGATGTCCCGTATAGACCGAAGGGAACGGTTTGGTTGAATGGCTCATGGATGTAGCGGAAGAATACGCTCAACTTGTCATTGAAGTTGTGATCGACGCGTAAAAACGTCTGCGTCTCGTTGTCGAAGCTGGCGGTGGAGAAGGTCAGCGGAAGAGGATCGCCGGTCGCGGTGACGCCGGAGGGAGCTGGAACTTTGTCGATGATGTCGGTCAGGTATGCCTGGGCAGTCGGGTCAATGGTGGTGATAGTCTTGGAGGTTTTGGCGCACGTGCCGTTGACGTTGTATTGCACGCAGACCGCGGTGGTAAAGATGCCCATGCGCTGCTGCGCGGCGGGCACGTTGGGGTCCTGCTGGGTAGTCGGTGTCTCCTCGCGGAGAAACTCCTGGCCTACAAAGAAGAAGGTCCTGCGATGGTCCTTTGGAATCGGCACGAACCCACCGACCTGGTAGCCGAAGTCGGCATAACGGTTGCCGGGGCGGGGAATCCCGGCCAGCTTATTGAAGTAGTTGTTGGCGTTGAGCACCTGGCTGCGGAAGAATCCGTACGCGCCGCCGTGAAACTCTTCAGTTCCCTGCTTGGTCGTCATGCTGACGATCGCGCTTCCTTCACCGCCATACTGAGCCCCGAATGTATTACGCAGGATGTTCATTTCCTGAATGGAATCGAGGCTGGGAAAGAACTGCGACTGCTGGCTGGCGCCGTGGCCAACCATATCGACGCCATCGAGGAAGTAGCCGTTCTGGCTGACGCGCTGGCCATTCACTGAGAAGTTGGCGGCGTTCGCTCCGCCGGTCGGGCTGATGATGCCGCGATCGATGGTGCCCGGGACGACACTCGTGATGCCCGGCTGGAGCGTCAGCAGTTGCTGATAATTGCGGCTGCTCAAGGAGAGCTCGCGGACCTGGGTGCCGGTGATCAACGTTCCCGCCGACGCGTTTTCAATCTCCGGTGCTACTTCCGGGACTGAGACGGTGACCGACGAGCTGACCGTGCCGGGCCTGAGCACAAGGGGAAGCTTGACCGGCTGGTCCAGGTGAACCACGACTCCGGTCACGGTCTCGCTGCGAAATGAGGGTGCGTCGACGGTAACCGAGTACGTGCCCGTGGCCAACAGCGGAGCGACGAACTGGCCCTGATTATCGGTCGTCACCTGGCGCTTGACGATGTTTTCCCCGACGTTCCTGATGGTTACGGTCGCACCGGGCACTGCGGCGCCCGAAGAGTCGTGAACAATGCCGTCGATTTCACCGGTGAGATTCTGTGCGTGTACCAAGACAAGTGCAGCGGACGAGAGAATCACAGCGACCAAACCTGTGACAAAGGCGCCTTTGGCTAAGAGTCTCATGCTCGTGTCTCCCAAAGAGATTCAGGTGAGGTTTGGTTAATCAGCAGCCGGTTGAGCCTGACTCAGCGCGATTGATCGCCCTTAGATCACAGCTTGGCTTTACGTTGTATTCATATAAGCGCGAAACCGATTAGACGTCAATAGGAATATTTTTGTTTTTCATATGGAACAAGCGGTTAGAGCCGGCGGGCGGCATCTCCGCTATATGGAATCTCCACGGATCTCCGCCGTTTCTCTTTTGGGCCGGCCGCTGTGGGACGATTGTGGCTCCGGATCGCTTGTGTGGATGTGACGACTCACGTATCAGAGCCCACGCCCAAGCAAATGGTGGAAACGGTGGAGAAGATGAAGTCGCAGGCGCTCGGTCAATCCTAGCGCGTTAGTTCTCGCGCGACCTGCACAGGCTTAACAGCCTGGGGTGGAAGTCTTGTCTTGAAAGCGCACGAGTTAGTCGTGCCGTATAGTCTCAGAAACAAATGGGGCTCTCAGCCCGATGGGATGGTTCTCTCGAAATCTCGACTCTTGCCGCAGGCTGCTAAACGCTAGACCTTTACGCCCCTAGACCTTACACCGTGTACCCTGTTTCCATGCCCATCGACCTCACCATCGCCCTGCTCACTCGCACGCCTGCCACACTCGACGCCCTGCTGCGCGATCTGCCCGATGCGTGGACGCTCCGCAACGAAGCCGAGAATACCTGGAGTGCGTTCGATGTCGTTGGCCATCTGATCCACGGCGAGCGCACCGACTGGTTGCCGCGCACGAAGATCATCCTCGAATGCGGCGAATCCCGCCCCTTCGACGCCTTCGACCGCTGGGGACACGTAAAGGAAGTTGGGGGCAAGACGCTCGATCAGCTATTGGACGAGTTCGCGCGCCTGCGTTCCGCCAACCTCGACGAGTTGCGCGCGTTGAACCTGAGCACGGCCGACCTGGAAAAGCGCGGCCGCCATCCCGCCCTCGGCGTCGTGACGCTGTCGCAAGCTGCTCTCTACCTGGGCCGCCCACGATCTGACGCATCTACACCAAATCTCCCGCATCCTGGCGCACCAGTACCGCGAGGACGTGGGTCCCTGGACTCAATACCTCGGCGTGATGCAGTGCAACGGGCATGGGTAGGTGTAGGGTTTTGATCGTGAGTGGTCCCTCCGTTCAGTCGGAACGTTGTGGGAACCTTCGCCGAATATCGGCAGAGGTCTGAATGGGGCTTGCGTGCTCAGGAGGCGCCCGGACGTGGGAGGCGCGTTTTCATAGGATTTTTACATGTTCAAGGATGCTCAATCCCGCCATCGGAACCAATAAGATCATTTAATTTAAATTGGTTATACACATGATCGATCGTTGAGGCATGAAATCGTCACTGTGCATTTGGCGGCCCGGCAATCGCCAGAGACTGTTTGACACCTCCGCGCATTTCCGGCGACAATTCTGCTTCGATCCAGTTATTTGTGGATGATTGGTGGGATCGTGACTCATGACGTGGCCGTTTTGAAAGCCCGCGAGATCGCCAGTCACGTGCTGGCGCCATCCGCAGGGCAAAATGACAAAGCCGGACGATTCTCTACCGACGCTGTCAAGGCCCTTGGCGAGTCTGGACTGCTTGGGCTGTTGCTATCCGTGGATTTTGGCGGTTCAGGTTTAGGTCCCCGCACGTTTGCCGAAGTGACGGCGACGCTCGCCGAGGTAGACGCTTCTGTCGCCATGGTTTACCTGATGCACATCCTCGGTACCGCGACTATCTCGGCAGCGCGCCCCAGCGCGGCTCGGGCACTCGCGCCCATACTGCAGGAGATTGGCGCGGGCCGCCATTTATCCACTCTGGCTTTCAGTGAAGCCGGGTCGCGCAGTCATTTCTGGGCGCCTATATCCCGCGCCCATCGGAATGGTAACGGCGTGCGCGTAAGCGCCAAGAAATCGTGGGTGACCAGCGCGGGTCATGCGCAGAGCTATGTCGTTTCTGCGCTTGCCCCTGAAGGGACGGGACCTACCGATTCGACCCTCTATCTTCTTGCGGCGGATACAAGCGGCCTTTCAGTAGCGGGGCCCTGGGACGGTTTGGGACTTCGCGCCAACGCT
The DNA here is from genome assembly GCA_963705665.1 of uncultured Acidobacteriaceae bacterium. Taxonomy (GTDB): domain Bacteria; phylum Acidobacteriota; class Terriglobia; order Terriglobales; family Acidobacteriaceae; genus PALSA-350. Next base: position 139,508 of record CAVPKQ010000013.1, read on the forward strand.
TCTGCGCCGATCGCGCTGGACGACTGTCAAATCCCCTCCGATTTTCAGCTTACGGATGACGGTGCAGGCTTTCCGGCAATGTTGAACGTGGTGCTCCCGCTTTTCTGTTTGGGGACAGCTGCGGTGGCTTTGGGATTGTGCCGAGCGGCAGTCGCAGCCACTGCGTCGCACCTCAAAAGCGCGAAATTCGAGCATCTCGGCCAGAGCCTCGGCGAGAGCCTGCCTACTCTACGCGCGCAACTCGCGACGATGCAGATTGATACGGACGGGCTATCGGCGCGCATCGACGATTTGATCGAGCATCTCGAAAAACCGCGCGAGACGACCATGCTGCGCGTCCTTGAGACCAAAGCGGCAGCAGGCGAGGTCGCTATCAGCGTTACCTCAACAGCAATGCGCGTTTGCGGCGGTGCGGCGTTCTCAAAGCATTTGAGCATCGAACGCCTATTCCGCGATGCGCACGCGGGGGCTGTCATGGCTCCAACGGGCGATGTTCTGCGTGAGTTCATCGGGAAGTCGCTCTTGGGAATGCCGCTCTTCTGAGACCGGGCTGCGAACGCGGAGCGAGTGTTTTTATGAGCCAGGCAATCTGGGTGGGAGCTGTTGCATACAATCCGAAAGTGGTTACGATTTGGGAGGGGATGCGGCGCTATTTTCACGAAGAAGCGCATCTGCCGGTTGAGATCGTACTCTTTCAGAGCTACGAGGCCCAGGTCACTGCGCTCCTCGCCCGGCCGGACGATGCCCTGCCGCGTATCGATATCGCCTGGAATACGAACCTTGCCTACCTACAGGCGGATGAGTTGAGCGGCCACTCCTGCCGCGCGGTTGCCATGCGCGACACAGATCTCGGCTGGATGACGAAGATCGTCGCCGTTAGTGGAGGTCCGATTTCTACGCTCGCTGATTTGAAAAATCGAACGCTCGCGCTGGGCAGCCGGGACAGCGGACATGCAGCTATCCTGCCCGTTTACTTTTTAGAGCAGCAAGGCATGCGCGAGGGCAGGGACTACCGCGCGCTGCGCTTCGACAGTGACGTAGGCAAACATGGTGATACCGGGACCAGCGAAGTTGAAGTGATGCGCGCCGTCCTCGATGGGCGAGCCGACGCCGGAGCAATCGGCAGCCCCTTCTGGAACACGGTTCGCAGCGAGCGCCTGGCGCCTGAAGGCGCCCTTCGTGAGGTATGGTCCTCTCCTGCATACAACCATTGCATGTTCACGGCACGGCCCGATCTTGACCCTGAGCGGGAGCGGCGGTTCGCCGACGCGCTCTCGGCAATGAGCTACGACAACCCTGTTCATCGCTCGATACTCGACGCCGAAGGACTTCAGCGTTGGCTGCCGCCTCACCTCGATGGTTACGCTGAATTGCGGCAGGCTGCGGCCCAACAGGGATTCTTCAACCAGTTATTGGCCAAGCCGGTTTGAGAGATGAAGTCAACCAGGCTCAGCCGACCGCGAATTCGCTGGGCGCTCGGAGAACACTCATGCGCAGTTGAAGATTCTTGCCAGCTTATTCGCGTGTTCGCCTTCGCGGTCGAAGGCGCGGCGAACCGCAGCGAACGCCTCGGACAGGGGAAAAATCTCGCGCGTGACAAGCAGATCGGAGTCCTGTGCTCCGACGGGATGCCAGTACACACCCTCCGATGTAATGGTAACTTCCGGCACGAGATCGGCGCGGCTAAGGGCGACACCTTCGGTTGCAGAACCGCGCAAAGCAATCCGGCGTATTACCCGGTCTTCTGCAGCAATCTTCTCCTCATCCAGGAAGTGACGGAACTGATCAGCATCGGTATCGGTTGAAACTGTGGCCGCCATGCGCACGCGAAAACCTTGCGCACGAGCGCGCTGGATCCCTTCACGCGCGCGCGCCCACGTGCCGCGCCCACGATGGAGGTCATGCAGTTCTGGTGTAGCGCTGTCCAAGCTGATTTGCAGGACAATTCGATCGCGGGGCAATGCTCCCAAGCTTTCCACGCGTCGGCCGGCAAATAGCATTCCGTTGGTCAGCACCGTGGTCGGTGCGGCCGCAGCGCAACAAGCCAGGATCTCGCCTATGTTTTCGAGCAGAAACGGCTCGCCCCCGGTAAGGAAGATTTCTTTGACGCCAAGCTCTGGCGCTTCACGAGCGATCCGCTGTACCCGCGCAAGCCCTAGCTCCCGGCGCGGCACGGCGGGCGACGAACGCACGCAGCAGTAGTCGCAACGCAGGTTACAGTCGAAATTCGTGTAGAGCCAAAGCCGCGAGCCCACCGGCCGACTGTTTTCGGGCGCCGGAACAGCCCCGCACCGAAAGACGAACCGCGCGCGCCCGTTTTCGATTGCGGTTTCGAGCAGTGGATTCCCGGTAAACCGGCACCATGTTTCCAATTCAGGGCCGACGCCTTCTTCGTCACCGACCACCGCAACCAAATCGCCTGCGTGGCTGCGGCGCAGCACAGCGATCAACTCTGGCAGCAGACCGGACGCAAAGGTCTTTCGCCCAATATCCAGATTGACGTCAGCTCTCATCCCACTGCGTGCATTTTACAGTTCTCAGAGCGCTTCGTCCTGTGCGCGGCTTATTGCGCTTTCATCCAGGTATCCGAGCCGGTCAGCTTAACGGACACGTCAGTAATGAAGAGGTGCAGAGGCTTGCCGTCGGCGGTGCCGCGGTGCTCCGTTGAGATCAGCAGAGGACCCGCTTTTTTGTAGCCTGCCCAGGTTGCGATGACGACGCTCGGCTTCTTGGGCCCGCCGCGGTGGTAGACAAATTGCTCGACGCGCTTGTCCTTGCCGACGTAGAGTTCCCAGGTGTCGCCAGGCGTGTAACCGCCGGCTTCCTTGGGATACTTCACCACGACCAGCTCGGCCGATCCGTTGCCAATCGGCAGTTTATGCATTCCTTGATCGGTCACGGTGGCGCTGGTGTCCCAATAAGCATGCAAGGGGAACAGAAGCCAATAGTTGTCATTGACGAAAGCCGGCGCAATTTCGTCCTTCACGTTGGCAGGTGCGCTGTTGAGCTGAGACTGAACATAGGTAGCCTTAACCGGCTTGCCTTCCTTATCCTTGCCTTCGTAGGAAATCTTCCCGGTTTTGGGCTCCCACTCCCACGAATGGGACACATTCACTCCAGGGAACTGTGCATTCCAGGTGTAACGGATCGCATCAATTTGCCCATACGAATCGAGACCATAGGTTTTGGCGATCTGTTCGAGAATTGGCGGGCGATTCTGCGCCGAGGAGCTTGGAGCAAGGCCTAACACGCCAAAAAGCAGGCAACAGATCGTTGTTGAACTGCCCAACCTTGCCATGGAGGGTCTTCCTTTGGCGACCGTGGTGTGAACTTTTGCGGTGTAGAGCACTTTCTCTATCGGGGTGATGTGGGATTCGGTTGCGTGATCGAGTTGAGTCATGGGGAACTCCTTTCAGACGAACTGTCCATTGCTAGATGCCGACAAACGCTCCCAGGTACAAATCGTAAGTAGTCAGGTTGGTCACTCTACCGGTCCGCCGAGCATTGTAGGGCGACCGGCCGGCTGATCCGGCGCAAAGCGATCATCGCGGCAGCTATTGCCACGCATCCGTATTCCAGCGGCATTACCCAACCAGGAAGGGGCCCCCACGGACGCCCAGGTGGGCGCAAGTGCCACATGACGTAAGTGGGAATAATGCTCACAGTCCAGACCATGATCAGCAGCGTCGAGGCCGATCTCAGAAAAGGCAGTAGCCAGAGAAGATACCATGGAAATACGGCGGGTGCGCACAAAAGCGATGCTGCCATTGGCCAGGCAAATATCTCCGGAGCCCACACGGGCGCTGCGCTTCTTAGCCAGGTTGCAGTCACTAATCCGACGAGCACCGCGAGCCCAGCTAGCAACTGCGGAGGCGCCACTTGATCGAGCAGCGCAAACACGGGACCATTAAAGCGCCAATTTTGGACATACGTGCCAAGCGAGCCTATCGGAATGCGGCCGTGATGAAGAAATGGCGCGTAGAGGAGTCCCACCACGACTGCGGCCAGCGCAGCGTCGCGAACGCGAACCCGCTTCCAGTAGAGAGGCAAGAGTACGATAGGCAGCAATTTCACTGCTACAGCCAGCCCAAATGCGACGGCCGCAGCCGTCCGCCATCGGCGCCCTAGCGCAGCGGCGGACAGGAGCAACAGAAGCGCGCCAAGAATGTCAATGTGACCGTTGCCCGCCACTTCAATGGCCAACAATGGGTTCCAAGCGAACGCCAGAACCAGGTGCGCTCCCTGCCGGTTAAAACGCAACACATCGAGCAGCACGAAAACAATTGCTAGCTCGCAAACCGCAAATGCTATCTTCAGTGCAAAAATGGACTCATGAATCGCGGTCACTGCTCGGAAAAACAGCAGCGCTCCTGCCGGATATGGGCTCGGTAGATCCGGGTTGTTCAAGTTGCGGGTTTCCGGCGTATGCAGCCACTTAGCGGCGCGATCGCTGGGGACGACGAGATAGGGGTTGTAGCCGAGCCTCTGCAGGTGGCCATCCCAAACATATCGGCGAATATCATCGTCGGCGCCCACGGGCGCCCGAAGAAATCCAATGTGCCACACAGCAGCCAGGACGAGCCCAACGACGACAACGCGCCGGGCGAATGTTGGCGTAGCGAGTAATTCACGGATCGCCAAGAGGTACACGACGCCTGCAAGCGCCAAAGAGGCCATGAAGTAAGGTCCGCCTCTGTCGCCGAAGTTTCGTGAGCAGATGGTTAGCGCCACGCACAACATGGCGCCGAGTACGTATACTCTCCACTCGGGGATGATCGTCACAATTCTCCCGTGCGTGGCCTTGATTGGGCTGCCACAATCTCCCACTCTTTAAGCCACCGCGCCGTGCGTGGCGCCCTTATCGGAGCCAGACGCAACTCCGCTGCCAAGCGAGTCAGGTCGTCAGCTACATCAATATCGTAAAAAGGATCTGCGAAGCCTACGGATAGCTCAAGCGCTCGCACGCGCGATAGAAGTCTCTCCAGCGCACTGCTGGTGCCCATTCCGTCGCGGGCGAAAAGTGCAGGATGGGAAGCCTTTGCCCCTACGAGATAGTAGCCTCCGTCGTGCGTTGGTCCCACGACCACGTCATGTGCGGCCAGCGTTTCGAACGCGTCTTCGAGAACAGAACGCGGCAGATGTGGGCTGTCGCCGTTGAATGCAATGATGCGTCGTCGATGACTTTCTGCGAAGTGGGCGAATACCGAATTGAGACCTGCGGCAAGACCTTCACCTTTCTGCGCGACTACGCTCACTTCCTTGCCTGCCAACCGCGCCAGCTCGTTTACGTCCGGGTCAGGGCACATGATGGCAACCTCCACATCCCGCAATGACTGCGCCAGCGCGAGCGTGTCCTCAAGAAGACAGCGATAGAAAGCAGTGACAGCCTCAGGAGAAAGGCTGGGAGTGAGGCGAGTCTTCACCGCGCCGAGCCTCGGTGCTTTTGCCATGATTACCAGCACACGGTCGCTGACTGACGAACGCACCACCGTCTCGTTTGAAAATTTCATAAACCTTTGACCGGGAGACCTACGCTGGCCGTGTCCCGGCTTTTCGGTGCCGAAAATAGTAGCACACTATCAAGCTGAGGATGAACCAAGCGGCGCCGACCGTGCCCTTGAGCGTACCGCTGATCTTCGATTTTCCGATACGCGGGTAGTAGCTCACCGGGACTTCGACCACGCGGAATCCAGCCAGGGCGCCTTTGAGGATCATCTCAACCGCCCAGCCATAGGTGGTCTCTTCGAGGGCGAGCGCGCGTAGTACATCTGCGCGGCCAGCTCGAAACGGGCCAAGATCACTGATTTCCAGTCCATAGAGGCGCCTGATCAGGCCAGCGGCGAGACGATTCCCGAACACCTGATGCCAAGGCAACGCGCCAAAAGAACGCCGCTCCCGCAGGCGGGAACCGAGCACGATGTCCGCACGCCCCTCAGCGATTGGCGCTAAGAGAATCGGCAGTTCAGAGGGCCGGTCGCTATAGTCGCCATCAAGGAACACAACCACGTCGGGAGAACTTGCCGCGGCCAGCCCGGTAAGGCACGCTCGCCCATAGCCGCGGCGCGGCTCCTGAATGACGCGGGCTCCCATTCTTGCGGCGATCTCGGCCGTCCCGTCATTCGAGTTGCTGTCGACAACGATGACCTCGGTCGTGAGATCGGTTGGCAGATCCGCTAAAACGCGCTCAATCGCCTGCGCTTCATTATGGGTGGGGATGATGACGGACACTCGCACCTGAACCCGTTCACCACCACGGAGAAGATGGCCACCGTTGCGACAGCGACGCGTCAACGCCCCATCTCCGGCCGGCGCGTCCGATAGCAAGCCCCAGCGATGCGAGCACCGGAACCAGCAGTTCCCAGATCCACGAGGTGCCCCACTCCGAGATCCAAAGGCTGCCGAGAAGCAGAAAGGCCACAAATGCGGCCGGCCGGGTAACCAGACCGATGACGAGCAGGATACCAAGAGAGATCTCGGTCGTGGCCTGCATAGGAGCCGCCGTGGCGGCGTGGTTTGCCGCCAGGCCCATCACCGCCTTCCAGGCAGCCGGAGAGTGGCCCGCCTTGATGTAGTAATGGATCAGACCTGCGTAACCCCCCGGTCTGTAGAGGCCTTTTCCCAGATTCTCAAAAAAGACCCCTACAAACATCGCGCCGATGGTCACACGCACCAGCGCTAGCCCGTTTGCGGCGGGCAGTTGCTTAGGTTCACTTGGTGTCGGGCTTGCGGTCGGCTCCATAAGGAAACCTCTTGACTTGCGTAGGCTGTACCCCTTTTGCAACCAGCAGCCTGGTTCCGGCAACGATCAGACATCCTATGCTGTTCTTCGCAGTATCGCTATTGGATGCGTGATAGGACATCAGACTACACCAACCCAGGGTAGTCCGCCCCAGCGGTCATTGAACAGTGTTGAGTCGCAAATAGCGATGTTATTGACATGCACGACTGACGGACTTTCCATTTGTTGCAGTGCGAGCTTCTGCGGCCCAGTCCACCGGGGCATTGAAGCTGTTAATTAAACCTTTTACTGGACGCGAAAGGAAAAACATGCGATAAGAGCGTTGTTAACGAATGGCCAAAAACGCCGGCTCGAGCGCCACGATCATCGAAATCGACCGGGCTGCTGCCAAGGCAGTCTCTCGACGATCCGGCGCATCCGAGGGGCGAGCAAGAGGCCGCGGTTGTGGGATAGCGGGTTACATCAGGCCAATTGCGATCAGTGCATGCGGAGCGAGACCAGACGGATGCCAACCATCATAGAAGTCGCGAAACGCGCGAAGGTATCGATTGCGACTGTTTCCAATGTTATCCGCGGCACGAGACGGGTAAGTCCCAAGCTGCAGAAGCGGGTACAGGCCGCGATTCGCGAGCTGGACTATTACCCGAACGAAATCGCACGTAGTTTGAAAGTGAAGCAGACGAGGATGCTGGGGCTCGTGCTCCCGGATATCACCAATCCGTTTTTTCCCGAGATCATCCGGGGCGCGGAAGATAGTGCCTTCGAACGCGGCTATTTTCTAGTCACGGCGAATACGGATGAGCAAATTGGAAGAGAGAGACGGATCGTGGCCGCGCTACGATCCTATCGCGTGGATGGAATACTGCTGGCGTCGGCCCCAGGCAACGATACGAGTCACATTCGAAGCACGATCGCATCGGGAGTCTCGGTGGTGTGCCTGGACCGGCCGGTTTCCGGCGTTCATACCGATGCCGTACTGCTGGACAATGTTCGCGGCGGCCGCGAGTGCGTGCGCCACCTGATCCAGGCAGGCCACCGCAGGATTGCAATCATCACTGGTTCTTTAAAAACAGAAAATGCGCGCGAACGCCTGCAAGGATATGAGGACGCGTTACGCGAATCAGACATTAAAGCCGACCCCAATCTGATCCTCGAAGGAGATTTTCGTGATGAATCGGGCTACCGGCTTGGCAAGCAAGTCTGCTGCACAAACGGAAGAGACCTTCGGCCATTTTTGTCTGTAATGGCGTCATGACGCTTGGTGTATTGAAGGCTTTTGAGGAGATGGGAGTGCAGTGTCCTCAAGACATTGCATTGGCGACCTTTGACGATCTCGCGGTCGACCGTGTCTTTCATCCTCATCTGACGGCGATCGTGCAGCCGAGCTATGAGATAGGGGCGCGGGCAGCCACTATCCTCATGGACCGGATCGAAGGTAAGCTGACTGCGGAACCCTTTGTTATGCGGATTGTGCCCAGGCTAGTGATCCGGGAATCGACAGAGCCGCATTCGCGCGGGGCGCAAGGGAATGGTAACCGCGACGCTACTGGCCGACCCTTATCATAAGGGTCAAAATCCTTCTTGACATTCTTTTGATCGTGGGGCTATAAAGGCTCCCAAGATTTAAACCTTTAACCGGTTAAAGGTTTAAATCCATCGACACGGGCGCCCGCAAATGTATTTTCATGGAGGCCTCAAGTGTTGACCAATTTTGTAACGCAACGACAAGCTGAGTCGATTCTCACAACTGGCGAAAGCAGGCCAATCCTGTCCAAATGGCTGCTCACGCGACTCTTGTCCTTTTTCACCATTCGGCCGCTCGGCATTTTCCTTGTGCCGCTGGTTCTCCTTTCCGCCGCGCCACTCATGGCGCAAACTGCGACGGGTTCGATCGTAGGAACGGTTACGGACAAGTCGGGCAATGTCGTACGCGGCGCCCGCGTCAGCCTGTCGAACACCGGGACCAACGAAGTGAGGACTGTTACCACAAATGGCAGCGGTTATTATGCTTTGTCGCTTCTGCCGCCTGCGAGTTACAGCCTGGATGTTGAGGCGCCGGGATTCAGCGGGTTCAAGCAAAACAATTTCCGCCTGAATGTCGGCGACGCCCTCACCATCAATGCCACACTCCAGGTTGGCACGGTCTCTCAGCAGGTCACCGTAACCGGCCAGCCATCGGCGCTGCAAACCGAGACTTCCTCGCTGGGACAGGTGATCCCCAACAAAACCATTGTCGACCTTCCCGTAAATGGCCGAAACAGCTACAGCTTTGCCGCCCTGGTCCCCGGAGTGCTTCCTTCAGCCGGGTTTACGCAAACAGCATTTGACGAATATAACGACCAGTTCATTTCGATCAACGGTTCCCGCCCGAACCAGAATATCTTTCTGCTAGACGGTGGAATGAACACGCAGCCGGCGCTGAACGGCCCTGGGTTTTACCCGAGCATTGATATGGTCGACCAATACAAGGTCCAGACCAACAACTACAGCGCGGAATTTTCTAATACTTCTGGCGGGATCATCAACGTGATCACCAAGTCGGGTACGAACCAAGTGCATGGGTCCGCCTACGAGTTCTACCGCAGCACCGGACTCAACGCGAATGACTTCTTCGCCAACCAGGCAGGCCTTGCGCGCGCGCCATTCCGATATAACCAGTTCGGCGCGACGGTTGGCGGACCGATCATCCGTGACAAAACCTTCTTCTTCTTCTCTTATGAGGGTCTACGGTGGACGCAGTCAGTGACCACAACCGCAACGCTGCCCTCGGCGGCTGAGCGATCGGGGGATTTCTCTGCGGGGCCGCTGAATTCGAGCGGTCAGCCCATCCCAATTTATGATCCATTTTCTACCATTCCCGATCCAGCGCATCCCGGGCAATACATCAGATCGCAGTTTGCCGGCAATAAGATACCTTCTGGGGAGATGGATCCAGTGGCTCAGAATCTGCTGGCCTATATTCCCTTGCCGAACCAGCCGGGAAAGGGCGCCGGGGTGAACAACTTTATCTCCAATACGAGCGCCCCAATCAACAAAGATGATTTTTCGATCCGCATCGACCATACCCTGACCCACGCTTCCAAGCTCTTCGGACGATTTTCCATCTCGACCACGCACCAGGTGCGGCCGCCGATCTTTGGAAATACTGCTAATTTCAAAGTCAGCTCGCCGATTCTGGGGCCCGACACACTGCGGCAGATGCAGGTGACGATTGACGACACCACCGTATTGAGCCCAAGCACGGTTCTGGAACTCAATTCCAGCTTCATTCGCTTTCACCTGGCGCGGACGCCGCCTGGGTTGGGCTTCGATCCTACGCAGTCTCGGGTTCCCCTCTTACTTTTCCGATCTGGCAACGAGGACCGTCCCATGCTTTCCAACAGCGACGATCGGCGGCCTTGGGACCGGCGAGTCGATCCCAAACATCGGCTGGGGCGGATTGCTGGGTCAGTTGTGCTGGATTGGAATCCTGAACGATGCGAACCAGGATTATCACGAAGAGGCCAACCTGACGAAAGTAGTGAGAACGCACACGCTCAAAATGGGCGGCGATTTTGGAATTGGGATGTTTACCACGGCGCGCTTTAATAATGGGGCCGGGGACTACAGTTTTGGCCCGGATTGGACGGTGGGGCCGAATCCGTTGTCGGGCGCCGATTCGCAAAATTCAGGGGTCGGTTTCGCATCGTTTCTCATGGGCGTTGGCGACTCCGGTTTTAACTACACGGGAGGACCGGACGAAATCAACAGCTTCCGCTACTATGGCGGTTATTTTCAGGACGACTGGAAGCTCACACCGAGCCTGACCTTGAATCTGGGGATTCGCTACGACTACAACACGCCATGGAGTGAACGGTTTAACAGGATTACGGGTTGGGATCCGAATTCACCGTCGCCCTTGCAGCTTCCTGGGCTGAACCTAGTGGGTGGTCTGGACTTCCCCGGTACAAACGGCTTATCCCGCTATCATTTCAATCCTGACAAAAAGACCGGCGTGCAACCACGCCTGGGATTTGCATATGCGGTAACCGATTCTACCGCTCTGCGCGGCGGTTTTGGCCTATTCATGGGACCGACGGTAGGCAGCGGGTATAACGGCAATGGTGTTCCCGGCACCGGGTTCGTCGGCAGCACTCCCTGGGTGACAACGCTCAACGGCGTGAATCCGCTCAACCTGCTGCGCAACCCGTTTCCCACTGGATTTGTCTATGCGACGGGAAGTAGTCTGGGGCTTGCCACCGACCTTGGTCAGTCCGTTGTCGCCATGGCCCGTCATCGTTCCACCTCCTATGCGGAGCAGTGGAATCTCGATCTTCAGCACACGTTTTTTAAGAATCTGCTTTTTGACCTGGCCTATGCTGGCAGCCATGGAGTGCATTTATATGGCGACTACACTGCGAACCAGTTACCCGATCACTATCTTGGCCTTGGCAGCCAATTGAACGCGCAGGTCGCGAATCCATTTTTCGGCAAGATCACCACAGGAGGACTTAGCGGCTCCACAGTCGCACAAAGCCAGTTATTGGTTCCATACCCTCAATTTACAGGAGTTACCCTGGGCGATGGATCAAGCTATGGCGCATCGGTTTACAATGCGCTTGAATTGAAGGTCGAGCGGCGCTTCAGCGACGGAGCCAGTATTTTGGGCTCCTATACCTGGTCCAAGCTGATGGACAACGTCGGGCCCACGACCACCGGCTTCCCCGGCGGTTCCTTCGCAGGGGGAGGAATCCAGGACTGGGACAACCTTCCTGCGGAATGGTCTCTGGCTACCTTCGATACGCCGAACTATCTGGCCGTTAATGGTATTTATGATCTGCCCTTTGGCAAGGGAAGGAGATGGTTCCACGAGAATAGTTTCGCCAATTACTTAATCGGCGGATGGCAGGTGAATGGTATCGGCACGGTATTGAGCGGGACTCCTCAGCAAGTCTTTATGGCAGCAAACACGCTGTTCAATTATGGAGGAACACAACGCGCAAATTGGAATGGCCGAAATCCAATACCCAATACGCCCATTAAGAAGCGGCTGAATCAGTACTTCAACACCGGCGCCTTCAGCGCGCCCGGAGCGTTTACCTATGGCAATTCCCCGCGCACGCTGGGATCTCTGCGCGCTCCCGGACTGGTCAATCTGGACCTTTCCGGCGTAAAAAATACGGAGCTTCTTGAAGGGTTGACGCTACAGTTCCGCGCCGAGGCATTCAACCTATTCAATCATCCTCAATTTGGACCGCCAGATACAGCACTTGGCGATAACACTACTGGTACGATTTCTACCCAGGTCAACTCTCCAAGAGAATTGCAGTTCGCGCTTAAGCTGCTGTTTTGATCATTTGGAGGCCCCTGTCCGGGACAAGGGCCTCCACTAGCTCCTCGCCGAGCGCAAAAGACCTGAAATCCCGCCCGGCTATCGCTATCGGTCGAGGAAGCAGTTGGTTCGGTCGACTTAGAAGATGTATTTCGCCGAAAGTTGGAAGAAGCGGGCATCGGGTGTGTTGTTTTGGAAGGTTTGCGGACTCGTAATCAAGCCTCCTTTATTGCTGTCGTTGCTTGTGCTGGGATTGCCATATGCCGGAGTGTTGAGCAGATTGAAGACATCGACACGAAACTGCAGGAGCTGCTCTCTATAGGTGACAAAATCCTTGAACATAGACATATTAATTCGCTCGTAGCCCGGGCCGGGAACCTCATTGCGCCTGCCCCCCAGATACTCGAGCACTTGGGAGCGGTCAGTAACCTGAAAATTCGCACCGGACCGCGGAATCGTGGTTCCGTTAAGAGGATTGGCGAATGCGCACGGGTTGTACCAGTTTTGTAATGTGTGGGTTTTGGCCGCGCAGGTGACCGTTGGATTGGAGGGGTCCGGAGAGCCGCCCGCCTTGAAGGGATCTCGAACCAGTTGAGCTAAGGGAGTAATTCCCGCGGCGCCAGTGATGTTCGCCGTGGTCACGGTAAAAGGCGATCCCGTCTGGGCAACGAACGTTAAGCTGGAGGCCCATCCGCCAGCAACCAAATCGGCGATGCGGCCACCGTTCATCCACCGCCGGCCTCTACCGAAGGGTAGCTGGTAAAAGCCATTCAAGGTGAAACGCTGGCGGACATCGAAGATCGAGTTGCTGTAACTGTAACTAATCGGAACCAGATTTGTGTTGGAGTAGACTGTGTCAGTCGTGAGTTGTGTGGGTGCATCGTCCAATGAATGCGACCAGGTGTAGGTAGCCAGAAAATCGAAACCGCCTGCGTAGCGCTTTTCGAGGCGCGTCTGCAGTGAGTTATAGTTGGAATCCGCCGCTGCCGCGGTGAATTGGCCACTCCCGAAGTCAGGGAACGGGCGAACATTCTGTACGCTGTTGGCTGGATTCAAGAGGGCTTCCGGCTGGTTAGGAGTTGTGGGCACCTGAAGATGCCTGGCGACCGAGCCCACATATCCCGCAGAAGCGACGAGGTTGTTGGATAGGCTGCGTTCTACGGTGAGGTTGTATTCCATCGAATACGAAGTTTTGATTAGGGCATCATACCCTTGTAGAACAGGGGTTGATAAGACGCTGCCGGTTGGGAATCCGGTCTCGAGCGTCAGTCCGTTGCTGACGCAGTTGCCATAGCCGGCCTTACAATTTGAGGCTGGAAAAGAGCTGGAGATCGTGAATGGATAGTTATCGGCCAGGTTTGACGTACCTCCCCGATTCTCTAAACCGCCAAAAAACATCCCGAAGCCGCTGCGGACGACCGTCTTCGCGTCCACCTGATATGCAACGCCGACACGCGGCGCAAAGTTTGTTTTCTGGGCGTTTACTAGTGCGGGATTGTTGTCATACTGAAGTGTGATGTTGTCCTTAGCCAGGATGCTCAGGAATTGCGGAGAAAGGGGTATATTTCGGCTTTGAGCGGGCAGCAGATAGGTTCCAGTACCTATCCCAGGACCCAGCGCAGTGGTTATAAGGTTGGCCTGTCGGCCCGCCATTTCCCTATAAGGCTGCGTGTACTCGTATCGGAGACCGAGGTTCAAGGTGAGCTGTGAGCTGACTTTCCAGTCGTCCTGGAAGTAGGCAGCTCTGTACCAGCGCACATTGTTGGCGGGGTAGATTGGCGTGATATGCGCCGAACTCATCTGGTTAGCTAGAAAATCCGCCACCCCATAGCCGGTGAAAGTCGCACTCAGATCGCTGGTGTACAGACCGTTATAGCTGTACGAGCCGAGAGGAGTTGCCTGAGAGGTGGCAAAGCGGATGCTCTGCAAGTTGCTACCAAAATGCAAAGTATGATTGCCGATGATTTTGGTCAGGTTGTCCAGTATTTGATAGACGTCTTCAAATTCATTGGTAGGCGTCGAAGGGTTGGTGCCGAAGGTAGCAATTCCGCCCACGATTACCTGAGGCAGTCCGCCAGTATTTTGAGCGGCATCATAGGGGATCCCTCCTAGACCCAGGGTGGGCGCGATGTTTCTGTTAAAGTTAGGCTGCAGACCATCAAAATGAGCATAGTTATAGCCGAAGCGGAACTCATTGACAAGATTGGGATTGAAGATATGTGTCTCGCTTAGGACAAGGTTTTCGCCCAGACCATTTATGTTTCCAGCACCTTTAAATGCTCCGCCACCGAGAATCTGGCCCAGCGGTGGAGGTATGTAAATTTGCTCATGGGTATAGCTAAGGCGAGAGAAAGCCTGGTCTTTGGAACTGAGGTCCCAATCCACACGGGTGTCCCACTGGAAGGTGTTGTCCGAATTATTGAAGTTGGCTATGTAGTTATCATAGGTTTTGCCATTGTTCGCGTTGGGGAGGGGGTAGAGGTTCAGAAGGTTTTGCGCGACTGAGTCGATCTGGCTTGCACAAAAGACGTTGTTCTGGCCCTTGCATTGCAACTTGGCGGTACCGCCGGAATTCGGCTGATAAAGTTGCGTCGGCTCGCTTGCACCGGTTAGGGAGGTATTCAGCAGCTCGCTGAAATTTCCCTGGCGCATCAACGGTGTGGGAACTGATTGGGTAAGGGTTTGGCCGTAAATGATGCGATTGGCCTCGGTATCGCCGAAGAAAAAGAGCTTGTTTCGAACGATCGGAAATCCAAGTGTCGCACCGAATTGGTTCTCCCGATATTTCGGAACCGAGGTTGCATTGAAATTCCGGGCATCGAGAGCATCATTGCGGAGATATTCCCACAGATCGCCATGAATCTGGTTGGTGCCGGACTTGATGCTGGCGTTGACGACAGCGCCGGCCGAATGTCCGAACTCGGCGCTATAGTCCCCAGTCTGGATTTTGAATTCGGACAGGGCGTCGGGCGGAGGCCTGACAACATACGAAGCGCCATTAAAAAAGTCCACGACATTCACGTTATTATCGACGCCGTCCAGAATGAAATTGTTCTGCTCGGCGCGTTGCCCATTGGCATCGAAATCGCCAGTCCCACCTCCACGTGCTGCGCTTCCTGAAGTCACCCCAGCCGTCAACTGGGCGATATAGACCCAATTTCGACCATTCAGCGGCGTATTATTGATGGTGCGAGCGCTCACTACTTGTCCCGAAGATGCGTCCTGAGTTTGCAGCAACGGCGGCGCCGTGGTCACCGTGACCGTTTCGGTTACATTGCCCGGCGTCAATTTCACCACGACATTCAGGCGTTCCTGCAGGTGCAATTGCAAGTGCTCCTGGGTCGTTTTCTCAAAGCCCGGCGCGCTCGCGCTGACTTCGTAGTTGCCGATCTTCACCGGCGAAAAGACGTAGACTCCGCTGCTATCGGCGTTGCTCCGCAAAACCAGACCAGTATCTAGGTCCGTCAATGTAACCTGTGCACCGGGGATGATCGCGCCACTTATATCCTGCACGACACCGGCTATAGTCCCTTGATCCATCTGGGCAAATGCTGGCGCACCATGCGAAAGAAATAGTCCAACA
The DNA here is from genome assembly GCA_963705665.1 of uncultured Acidobacteriaceae bacterium. GTDB lineage: Bacteria > Acidobacteriota > Terriglobia > Terriglobales > Acidobacteriaceae > PALSA-350. Next base: position 155,141 of record CAVPKQ010000013.1, read on the forward strand.
AGGAATGCCGTCTTCCACAAAGAGTCTCTGCACCACACTGCTGGCCTCAGTAATCGGGTTCTCATCTGGTCTCCATTTCCTGCAAATTCGCTTGTAGTCGCCGTCCACGCTGCCGTGGGGCATGCCTCCGGCGCTGCCGGCGATCCAAAGGATCGGTTCACTCCGAACCTGGCCTGCTCTTAAGCACATCCGCGCCTGGCTATGGCAGTGCCATCGACTCGTCCTCAAGAGTTCGTAGGTCAGGCGTCAGCAGTTAAGTACCTACTACCCAAGCTGACTTATCCCTGAACGAAAGGGCGTCCGGATTGCATGCCTTTGCCCCGCGCGGTAAGGCTATGGGTCCCCGCAACAATGGATCTTCCGTCCTGATCATCCAGCGTTGCAGCCTCGATCGCATATCCTGTAGCACGTCATGGTGCTCCGCAGTGTTGACTAGATTGTTGTGCTCAGCTGGATCAAACACCAGGTCGTACAGGCTTTCCTCGCATTCCAGTGGTTCAGTTCTCCAACGGTTCTCCATCCACAGGGTCTTGCTCCAGCCATCATCGCAATTTGGCAGAACTGGGGTTTTCCTACCGTCGAAGCGCCTGATGTACTTCCAACGGGCTGTTCTTACCGCTCTCTTAGGCTCATACGAAGCGTGATAATTAACCTCTGCGAATACTTCCTCATTCACCTGTTCCTTTTCCCCTCGGAGCACCGGGAGAAACGAATTGCCCTGGAGCCAGGATGGCCTTGGAACACCCAGAAGCTCGCACAGCGTGGGAAAGAGATCGAGATGGGAGATCAACGCGCTGCAGACTTTTCCGCCGCTAAATTCTCCCGGCCCCCGCATGATGAGGGATACACCCATGCCGCCATCGTTCAAATTGCACTTCATATTCGGGAACGCTATTCCATGATCCGTCGTGCTGATGATCAGCGTATTGTCTGCATATCCATTGGCCTCCAGTGCTGAGAGAACCGCTGCGATCCCCGCATCCAGAACACGGGCGCTGGCGCAGAAACCCGCTATGTCCTTGCGTGTCTCCGGTGTATCTGGAAGCGTCCCCGGAGGGATAATGTGATTCGGATTGTCGTGAGGCGTTGGATCGGAATACCCATTTGGCTGTTCCGGTGTATATTGCCTGTGAGTTTCGAAGAAACCGACGTCGAGGAAAAATGGCTCGCGTGGCTTGCTGTTCAGAAAATTGACTGCTGCCGGGGCCACATCGACGGCACTGGTGGTCTTGTGTGGCAGCACTTTGTCATATCCGATTATTTCTGCTTTGGGAGCAATGTGCTGCAGGCCCGCCAGAACTGTACTGTAACCGGCATCTCCTAATGTTCGGATGAGGGTCTTCCGGTAGTCGCTCATCTGGAATCCATTATTGGCAAGGCCCAGCATTCCGTTGTTGTGAGCGGATTCGCCAGTCAACAAGCACGCCCGACTCGGTGAGCACGTGGGAGCCCCAGAGAATGCCTGCCTGAAAAGGATTCCCTCGCTCGCCAACTTGGTGAGACTCGCGGTAGGGACTGAATAGCCGTAGGGCTGCAGGTAACGGCCCGAGTCATGCGAGTGGATGTATAGGATATTCGGTCGAGCTTGAGCGGTTGATTCCGCTTTCAACAGCGTGGCATTGAATTTCGTCGAAATACCGGCGGCGACAGCGGCTCGAAGGAATGTTCGCCGGGATGTCCCGCCGCTAAGATCCTGCTTCACTCCCTGTACCTCCTGCAATCAGTCATCATCAGACAGAGCCTGAAGCTTTGCGGGCTGCCGATACTGCGGGGAGATGCTCTCGGATCCTCAAAACGGGCCCTTCCTGGATAACGTTTTCTCAGGAACACGGATAAAGCTACGCCCACTATCCCATAGGTGTCAACTGATTTTTTGTGCGGGGCCACCGTGAGAAATCATTGAATCGTCTCCGAAACCTCTGGTCCTCATCGGCGTGTTCGCTTGAAACCTAAACCCATCTTAGGGATAAAAACCGTCCATTGCTCGTTCCTGGCTGCCTGCATAAGGAATACAACTGCAGGCGCCCCCACCCCATTGGACTAGCGAATCCGGAGTCCGGGCTACCCTGGACCAGCAGCAATGATTTAGCTATCTACGGCTAGAACGCAAGCCATCATCCTACGCGGGAAAATTATGCTGATTCCATCTCCTTTTGTCTCAAGCCGTATTCCCAAGTCAGTAGGATAAAGAATTTTCATCCTCGGATCCGTCTTGGGCAAATGCACTCTTTCTTCGCCGTTCAACCGCCATACCGCAATGAAGCTGCCATGCGGCGAACGCATGCCGACAGATATTGGGGAGATCGTGTCTGTCATATCGGGGAGACCAAGCGGATAATAGGGACTTGCTGCGCCTATGTGAGACCGGATCCTGTCCTTGTATATCTTCAAACCAGCTTTTACTTGTGCAAAACTGGCTGGACTCAGCTCTGACAAATGACCACTCTGATGAATCCTGAACAATAGGGCATTCACCATGTTGAATGCTGCAGCATCTACATCGCCGTCCTCCGTCGGATAAGACCAGATGGCTAGTTGTTCCGGCAACACGGCAGCTGACGCACCAACCGCGATCGCCGGATAGAGACGGTAATCTTCTTGATCGCTCGAGGACTGGAGCTGCAAGTGTGACAACATGGCGTAGTCCATCCGTCCACCTCCGCTACCGCAGTTTTCGATCGTCAGGTGCGGATAGCGGGCGAGTACATCATCCAGCCACGAAAGGAGCGCCCGGTTGTGGCCCAATAGCCCTTGCCCGGGACTGTCCGCCAGATATTCCGTGCCCTCAAGGCCATCGACGTTGTAATCCATCTTGATATATCCGACCTTGTACTCACCAACTATGCGGTCGATCACGCTATTAAGATAGGCGCGAACTTGCAGGTTGCGCAGGTCGAGTAGGTAACGGGAATTGTCGATGACCCGCTTGCCGTGGCGCTGGAAAAACCACGCATCGGGCTTGTTCTTGAGCGGCGAATTGATGCCAATCACTTCCGGTTCAAGCCACAACCCCGGTACCATGCCCTTCGCTCGAATCTGGTTCAATACCTGTTGAAGACCGCCAGGCCAACGTGTCTTGGAGGGCTGCCAGATTCCCACCGATCCCCACCAATTCTCATGCAACTCTGCATACCAGCCCGCGTCGATCACATAGTATTCGCAGCCGGCCGCAGCGGCCGCTTCAATCAGAGGCAACTCCTTGGCGGTCGTCGGATCGCCTTTCAAACAGTTCATATAATCGTTGAAAATCACCGGAAGTTGGCGGGTGTCGTCACGCGGACGCAGACACGCCACGCGACGATAACGCGTGAGAGCGTCGACGGCCTGTTCAAAGCCACCGCGAACACAACCTATCGCCGCGGGGACGGTGGAATAAGTCTCTCCTGGCTTCAGGTTCATCCACGCATGACCGTGAAGTTCATCCGGTCCGCCGGCATAGACATAGACCGCTCCGGCTTTGGTATTTGCGATCTCCCAATGCCACGTGCCATTGTGTTCTATCTGCCAGAACCAAGTGACCCCAAGCTTCGTATTTTCGACGATGCCTACGGGTAGATACCGTTGCGTTGACCATGTGCCGATACTGTCAAATGACGCTGGAGAAAGAGTGAAGTTGCCATTATCGATGAAGCCTGCTTGCGAGGGCTTGACCGTTTGCCATTGTGCTTCAGCTTTCCAGGTATTGCGAGCAAAGTGAATGCGAAGATCCTGTTCAAACCGGCGAGGCGAGGCGAGATTGTAAAGCATTGCCGAACTTAGATATTCAATGCCCACATCTTGACGGCCGGCATTGGTAACGCGAGCGCTTCTGCGTACTACGGGTACACCTGCGAAGGTCTCATAGATCGACTCCACATCCAAGCCTAGCACCGGATCGGACTGATATATGGTTAAACGTTTTCCAGAAGAACTTGAATCCTCCCGTCGCCCCATGTAGATCAGTCTGCCCCCGGGATTGCCTCCCGTAAACTTCAGGCCATGATGGTCGTTGGGATTTTCGCCCGTGCAGTGGAGAGACGTTTCAATTCCTGAAACAGCGGCCGGAGCAGGTATCCCTTCGGGAGGCGCGATCCCTGCAGGCAATACTGTCCTCGAACGGATCCGCTTGCCCAGAAATTCAAAAGAGAAAACCATATCCGGCGCGGTCCACTCAAACGCTTCATAGACTGGCGGAGTGACTACGCTCTTGGCGCGGTCCGCCGCTTGGTCAGCATCCATGCGCACCGGCGTATTTGCCTGCAGTTTTGAACTTAATGCGCCGGCAGTTAGCATTCCTGTCCCGTGGAGAAAGGTTCTACGATTCATTGCTGACATTCCCATTCCTTTACTTTTTCTGGACTTATTATCGGTATTCCACTTGCAGAGGCTTTGCTTGTCAGCGATGCTGAGGATGATTATTGCCTGGCCGGCTTGACGGAGACCCGGATCATTACGACGCCATGAGGCGGCACCGTAGCGGTATAGGAGTCACCCTTGACTTGGATTGGCTCATGCTTCCACAGATCGCGGGCTTCGAGAGTTCTGCCGCTGAGAATCGGGTTCATGGAGAGACTGTCCCAGCGAAAACTGATCTGGGATGGTGTGGAAGCACGATTGAAAAGGCCTACCGCTACAGCATCGTTGTCCAGCGGCCGAATCAGGACCTCCGATGTTCCATTTGGCGGTAGCCGTTTTACCGGCATGGCAGCAGGATCCTGATCGATGGCAATGACTTCAGTGTTCATCAGGATCGACTTCGTCTCGTCCGTCATCGTGCGCACATCGTTACCGGCGATGAGGGGAGCTGCCAGCAACGCCCAAAGGCTCATTTGGGTGCGGTACTCCTCGGCCGTCATGCCGCCGTTACCGATTTCCAGCATGTCAGGATCATTCCAATGTCCAGGTTTAGCGTATTGGGCGATGGCTAGCTGGGCGAATCCGATGTTATCCAGAGACTTCCAATAATCGCCGATATCGTAGGTAGTACGCCAAAGATTTCCGCCTGCCTTTGCTCCCCACTTCCAAACATCTCCTAAGCCGTACTCACACATGCTGAGAACCATGGGCCGGCCAGTCTTTGCGATGGCTTGAGCCATCTTCTGATAAGCGCCTCGTAGATCTGCCTGAGTAGGTTGGTAGATACGCCTCGCGCTGCACCAGTCGTATTTGAGATAGTCATAACCCCAATCCGCGAACGTCTTTGCATCCTGCTCTTCGTGACCATAGCTGCCTGGATAACCCCCGCAGACTTCCGGGCCGGGTGAGCTGTAAATCCCGATCTCGAGTCCCTTCGAGTGAACGTAGTCTGCAAGGGCCTTCATGTCCGGGAATCGGGCATTTCCCTGAATATTGCCTTTTGCATCGCGGGGGCCGGACCAGCCTTCATCCACGATGACGTACTTATATCCCGCAGCGGCCATACCACTGGCGACCAGCGCATCGGCCGTTGCGCGGATCGTCGCATCGCTAAAGTTATCGTGATAGTGGTTCCAACTGTTCCAGCCCATCGGCGGTGTACGAACAAGACCGTTGTCCGGTAGATCCACCAGCGGCGGCAACGGAAGACGCGCAGGATATTCGGCTTCACGGTTCACGCGACGCAAAATCCCTACCCGATGAAAAGTTTCGCTGGGTTTTACGCCGGGCGTCTCCATGGTCGCTTCGAATTCGTTCGCAGACTTGCGCGTAGCGTCCAGTACCAGAGTGAAGGGCTCATCCTTGTATTGAATCGTAGCCGTCATGTGCAGCTTATTGCCGTGGAGGGTGCCAGAGTATCCCGTATGGCGATCATTATTCCCTGACGTCACCGTCTCGCCAGACTGTTTCATCGAGAAAAAGCTGACGCCGCCGTTAGGAACACGGAATTCCCAATATCCGTCAAGACTTGATTGTGCGAAGGCAGCAGGGAGACTGCTTAGAGCAAGAACTAAGAGCGCAGTACGCTGAATCATTTTCATCGTTCCTCTAGGGCGGCGGCTTATACACTCGCGATCTCTTACCGGACAGTGAGCGTCTCCAGCCGTTACGGCAGGTTACGCAGTGCCGGACCAAACGGGGCCAGGGCGACGGTACCGTACTGGTTTGTGATGATGTCGTGATGTTCCTCGACAAACGACCACATCTTCTCCAGAAGTTGCTTCCGCGCGGCTGCAAGCTCTTCTTGAAGCGCTGGCCATGGTACGCGGTCGTTGGGTGGGAGACCTTCTCCGGCGAGCACTTGCGCTCGCTTCGCCGCGAGGTCAGGGAAGGCAAGATTGTGCATCTCGTGAGGATCGTTCCGAAGGTCGTACAACTCGTCATGATCGAATCCGTTGTAGACATACTTCCAATCCTTGGTCATCGTGATGCGCTGGGAGTAATAAAGCTCCACGCCATTCATCTGCGAGAAGATGGTGTCGCGCCAATCACTCGGCGTTTCATCCTTGAGCCACGGGACGAGGCTCAAGCCGGAAATCTTTTTGTGCGGGGACACGCCGCAGGCTTCCAGAATTGTGGAGGCCCAATCGACTTGCGCTACGAATGCATCCACTTGCCGGCCGGGTTGCTTGACTGCCTTGGGCCAGCGAATCACGGCGGGGATGTGATAAGCCTCCCGGAAGGACGGAACCCCCTTCATCCAAAGCCCGTGAGCAGCTCGATAGTCCCCGTGGTCGGAAACGTAAATCACGATCGTATTGTCGGCCTGGCCGGTTGCTTCGAGGGCTTCCAGCATCTCGCCAAAGATAGCGTCCTGCATGGTGCATTTTGCATAATAATGGCGCAAACAGTCGCCTGTTTCGTCGTCCGACAACTGCGACCAGTACTCATATCTCTGGCGCTGGTACACGCGCGGCTTGTCGTCCATCGTATCCTTGAAGCTCGCGGGCAACTCGATCTTTGCAACGTCGTACATGTCAACAAATTTCTTCGGAGCGACATAGGTGTCGTGAGCTCCCAGGTTGGAGATCATGATGCACCACGGCTTTTTATCTGCTGCCATTTTCTTGATGCCGGCGATGCCAGCCTGCATGACCTTATAGTCGGGAAGATCCTCATACCCCTTAGGACCATGATCGGGTGCAGTTCTGTAAAGCTGCAGATTGGTCCAGTCGGGACGCAGAATCTGACCGGGCTTTCGGTTTGCGAGGCTCGCGGTTTCGATCCGGGCGCGTTCGATTGCTTGCTCCGACAAGTCGCCCATGCCCGTCGATTCATGGTGGGCTTCTTCGAGTGGACTAAGTGTGTCGAAACCGCAATCTTCCGGAGTAACATCTCGACCGACGTGTAGCTTTCCGGAATAGCCCATTGCATAGCCGGCTGCGCGCAGCCATTGACCCCAATATTCGGTTCCTGGGTACGGGTTCGGATGGATCGCCGCGGCATTATCCACGTTGTTATAGACGCCGTGCTCGGAAGGGTAACGGCCCGTCATGAAGCTTGCTCGAGATGGACAGCAGTGCGGTGCAGGACAATAGGCTGAGTTGAAAGCCACGGATTCTCGGAGGAAGCGGTCCATGTTTGGTTTGATGACAGGACTTCCCGGCAAGACAGTGGCTCCGTTCTGTTGATCCGGCATAAAGATCAGTACATTCGGGGAGCCAGGAGCGGCACTCCGTGGGGACGGCTTCTGGATGCTCGGCAGCTCCGCCTTCTCACCTTGCGCGCTAAAACTCGTCAGTGCCGCAACGCCGGCTGTTGCAGCACCCTTAACAAAGTTCCGCCTGTTGATCATGGCTCCACTCCCGAGGCAAACGTTACCCGGATTCATAATATGCACTCGCATAATGTGGGAAACGTTTTCTGAAGAAGAATATAGACCTTCGAAGGAT
>CAVPKQ010000014.1:0-28674 GCA_963705665.1 uncultured Acidobacteriaceae bacterium
ATGTAATCGCTGATCCGCGTCCCCGAGGGAAGTTCGGCAACCGTACGCGCCATTGCTCCTCCTGCGTCCCCTTCGCGCAGGGTAACACTTTCTTTCTTAAGTGAACAGTATTGAAGCTAACCTGGGTCTTTTTCGCGATCTGTGGAATCCCAGGTCCCAGAGTCGGGTGGACCTGGGGCACCCTCGATTGGTGGCGGTTTCGGATCCATACTTCAAACAGATCTAGGGTGGCCCATATCTGACGCGCTCTTTGCGTCAGATGTGGGATTCCACTAAGCTCAGTTTTCAAACAACCAGTCGAGATTAGCTGGTCCGCCGGGCGACGCGGGAGCCGCGTGTGGCTGAACGTGAAGGTCCTGCGGAATGAAGCCAAGGACGACGCCAGCGCCGTGGCTGAGATCGACGTCGTTTTCACCTGCGGGCAGCGGCTTTGCCCACGCCGTGAGCGGGACTCTCCTGGACGTCGTTATCGCATTGAACAGCACCGGATTCCAGCTTTCCGCATCGCTGTTGTCCGGAGCGCCATGGAAAAAGCCGACGAGGATCTGCGCCGGCGCGGAAAGGGTGACGTGGATGGGAGAGCTGAGCGAGGGGCTCAACCGGATGCCCTTCATGCCCTTAAGCTCCGGGGCGATGCTGGCAACGGCCGTCTGTTTGCGGCCTCCGATCTGGAGGTCCTCGCCGTCGTGAAGCGGGAACTGCTGCGCATCCGAGGTGGGCGCCAGCGTAAACGCAATTTGCGCCAACTTGTCCGCGTATTGCGGGTGCGTGGCGCCACCACCCTGATGCAGGTCTGCCAGGCGACTGCGGAAGATCGCTAACTCCTTTTGATAAACGGGCAGCAGGTCGCGCCAGTGGTCGGAATCAGGACCACCTGGAACCGGAATTCTGCGCTGCGAGGTCTGGAGCCCGGCGGCGTCGCGGTAGGTGCGGTCCGTCAGGTCCGTGAGCTTCTGGAAATCGGCTACGCTCTCTACGAGCAGCGGCAGAGCCTTCTCGAGATGCGCTTCATTATGGTCGTAGCCGTAGAGCATGATCTGTTCGGCGGCGTGCGTCTTTGCCTGGTAAAACAGCATGAGAAGATGAATCGCCCGCATATCATTGACGATGCGTTCGTATTCGGAATAATTCTTCGTGATGCCGGGCGCAGCGGCTTCGGCGGCGGCAAGAGCCTGTGCCGACGCGTCTGCCGCCTCATCGGCAACTTGCAGGGGCGTTTCGCCCTGGTGTGGAAGTTCCTTCACTTCCTTCTCCACATATTCGTCGAGGCGCTCGCCGGAGGGCGCGTCTCCGATCCACAGGGTCTGCGCCGGAGCGAAGCGGGCAGCATCAATGAGCTGGGGCATGGTCATACCCAGCGCGAACGCCTGCCGGTTGCCCTCGGTGATGCCGATGCGCGGCAGCAGCCGCGGTTGGCAGGGGCCCGCGAGCGTGTAAGCGCGTAGAAGATCTTCTCCGGCAGCCGGCGTTCCAAAACGATCAGCGAATTGCTCCGCCCAGAACGTGTGCTCCTTTTCCGGGTCGCGATTGGGATTCCAGGCGTAGCGGCCCCAGGCATCGAACCAGATCCAGTCGCGGTCGATCTGCTGCAGGAGCGGCGTTGTTTTGTCGGCGGAAACAGGCCAGTCCCAATAGCGAAGTGGATATATGTGGACGCCTGCGATGCCAATGCGCTGAAAGTTGAGAACGATCTGGCGGATGAAGCCGGGATCGCCCCAGCGGAACGGCTCGAGATTCGAGAGCAGATGGACGTTGGCAACAGCAACGTTGGAGTGCGCGACGAGGTCTTTGAAGCGGTCGCGGACCGGGCCGCGCACGTTGGTCCACGTCAGCGATTCACCGTTCCATTTGAACATTGTGTCGATGTTGCTGTAGAGCGGCATTGCTGCTTTCAGGTCGTCGTCGATATCGGTCGCATGCGCGCGGACCACGATGGGGGGCTCGACGGTGGAATGGATCTCGGCAAGACCGTCTTTTACGCCAGGGATGATGGCCTGGGTGAGCCACGCTGCGCCCTGGTGGGGCGAAAGCGCCTCGCCGAGCGTCATCATCAATCCAACGTGCGGGTATTGCCGGATGAATTCGGAGATGGCATAGCGCGTATATGCAATCGCCAGTGGATTGGGCGCGGAGAGGTGGTACGGCAAATGGTGCGCGCGCGCAAAGGCGTGCGAGAGATGGATGTTGTAGAAGCCCTGGAGAATCCAGATCCCGCGGCGGTCGGCTTCCGCAGTTAGCCAGCGGAACATCTCGATGTTCTGCTGCAACTGCGCGTCGGAAAGCTCCTGCGCTTCTGGATAGCGTGGGAGCTTCAAAAGCGAGGTAAACGGATGGCCGTTCCAGAGGTAGAGCGTGTTGATGCGCTCATCGGCCAGCATATCGAGGTAGCGCGTCCAGGCAGCCTTGTCGTAGAAGAAAGGGAAATTCCGCGGGGTGTAAGGATAATCGTATTCGGCGCCCTCGTAGGTAATCTCGGGCTTCTGCATGCCGATGCAGAAACCGCGAAGCTTGAGCGACGGGTGGTCTTCGTAGTCGAGAGTTGCAGGGAGAGCGTGCGCGGCGCTGATGCGGCCTGCGAGTTCGAGAGCGCCGTACAGCACGCCAGAGGCATCGTAGCCCGCCACAACGATGGTTGACCCGAAGCGATGGAGGACGAAAGCCTCGTCAGCCTTCGGCCAGAAGGTCTCCAGCCGGCTGCCGTAATGCCTGAGAAGCGGAGAGGAGCGCTGCGCCAGCAGGATCCTTGCATCTCCCTGGATCCCATCGACGGCCGTCCTGAGCCGCAGGGCCGCGTATTGTTCCCGCGGGGTGGCATCGGGCGCGGTACGGACGCGGATCGCGGCAGAAGCAGTTGCGCCGCTCAGGATTACGAGTGCGCCAAGAAAGATCGCCGCCTTATAGGAGCGAAGGTGAGATAGCAAGGGACTCATCGGCATAGACTTCGAAATACTAATACAATTTTCATACTAGACTCAGAAATGAAGGCTAACAAAATAGCAGCGGCGGAAATGCAAATACCTTGAAGTTCGTCAGAAACTCGGCTGAACTGCTGCTTGTCGGCCGGGCCCGCTGAGAACGAGGCGATCTTACCGGAGTTTTCATGGGCCTGCTGCCCACCCAAGGGGATGAAAATCGGGTTGAGGAAGGCGTGGTTGGCGATTACACCTAACTTTGTCATCTCGACCGGAGCGAAGCGCAGTGGAGAGATCTGCGGTTTCCCACATCTGGCGCAAAGAGCGATCGGGATCTCTCTTGTGCTGGCGATGCTCAGTGCGGCGCCTCTTTCTGCTGCACAGACGAAAGCGTGGGACCGGGTGACGATTGCCGTTTCACCCACCGGCAGCGATCTTGCGTACGGTACGCCGCAGCATCCCTTCCGTACGCTCGAGCGAGCCCAGAAAGCGGTGCGGCTGTCGAATGATGCGCATGACGTGGAGGTGCAGCTGGGGGATGGGATCTATCGGCTGGCGCAGCCCCTCATCTTGACGGCCATGGACGGCGGGCGCAACGGTCATCGTGTTGTGTGGGACGCCGGTCCCGGAGCGCATCCGGTGATCTCCGGAGCGATTCCGGTGACGGGCTGGAAGCTCTTCAACCGGGCGAAGCAGATCTACGTTGCAGATACTCCCGTGGGGCTGGACAGCCGTCAGCTGTGGGTCAATGACCGGCTGGCTCAGGTCGGGGCGATTGAGATTCCGCGCTCGTCGGTGGAGTTTGGCCCGGATGGCATCCTTCTGAAGGATTCGAAGTACCAGTATCTGAGCAAACTTCCGGAACAGAAGCGGATGGAGATCAGGGCGACTGGATTTTTCACCATGCGGATTTCGCCGGTCGAGAAGATGAGCGGTCTCAAGCTGGTCATGCAGCAGCCTGCCTGGTCCAACAACATCTGGGGATACGACACGATCGAAGCGCCATATCATCCTGAATCGGCGCACCTGTACCTCGCGAATTCGCTCGCATTTCTGACTAAACCGGGGCAATGGTATCTCGATCCGGTGGCGGGGAAGCTCTATCTTCATCCCCCTGCCGGTATCGATCCGGAACAGATGGATGTGGAGTTGCCGCGCATCGTAGTGCTGATGTCGATTGGCGACAGCCTGGACAAACCGGTCGAAGACCTGGAGTTTCGAGGGATTCGCTTCTCGCACACAAGCTGGCTCGGACCGTCGACGAATCAGGGTTATGCAAGCCAGCAGAGTGGATCGTACCTCACGGGACATGCGACTCTGTATCCGCCTGATCCACTCGTCAGTTGCGCCCGTGGCTGTTCTGCATTCGAGAGTGTGAGAAACCAGTGGAGTCAGATGCCGGCGTCGGTTCAGGTATCGGCCGCGAATCGGATTACCTTTGACCATGATGTCTTCGCGCACCTGGGCCAGTATGCGTTAGGCATCGGCAACGATTCGGACGCGGTCCTGTCGGGAACGGGGCTGGGAGCGAGCGACATCACCGTGACCGCCGATGTGTTCACCGACGACGCGGGAGGGGCAATTCTGGCGGGTGGAGTGCGGCCGGATGCGCACCATCCCCGGGATCCGCGGATGATCAATCGGCAACTGATCGTGCGCGATAACCTCATCCGTTCTGTCAGCAAAGAGTATCTGGATAACAGCGCGATCCTCAGTACTTACATTGCGGGCGCGATCATCCTGCACAACGAGGTAGCGGACGTGCCTTATGACGCCATCGATATTGGCTATGGCTGGGGCATCCAGGACCAGGGTGGCAATCCCAATTACCGCGTCTACATGCACGGCTACGACTTTCCGCAGAATCGGGTATACCAGACACCCACGACCTATCACGATGCCGTCGTCGCCGGCAATCGCATTCACGATGCGAAGCAGTTGTTTCAGGACGGCGGCGCCATATATAACCTTTCCGCCAGTCCGGGAACCCTGATTACCGAGAACTATATCTATGACAATCACCAGCACATTGCGTTGTATCTGGACGAGGGCTCGCGATACATCACCGTGCGAAAAAACGTTGTGCAGGATCCGAATGGCGAATGGCTCAACATCAATACGGTGCGCCACGCATATCCACTGCGAATCTCAATCGGCAATACTGCCATCGGTAACTGGCACGACAGCAGCAGGACAGGCGGGATGTGGACGAATTACGAGAACGACCTGATTCTGGATGATCACCTGGTCACCGGCGGCCATTGGCCTGCTGAGGCACGGCAGGTGATGCAGAATGCCGGAATTGAAGCTTCTGCCGGTCCGGTGGAATACGAGGACGCGACTCCGGCAGAGAGTGAGGGCAATCGGAAATCAGGCGTGGAGGCGCTGCCGGTTAGTGCGTCGCGTGCGCACTCGCAATGGCCTGCCGAGCCCAGGCTGAATAGACGAACCGGTCTCGTTGCTGCTGCCATTCGTTCAGAGGAAGGACGCTGAGTTGCTCAGGAGTGAGCCGGGGCACGCCGGCGTCGATGGCTCCAAGGCCCGCATCGCGATCCTGGCGCATTTGACTCTTGGTGAGATGAACGCCGTTTGCCGCCGCCCAGTCGCCGATGAGTATTACCCGGAGTTTTGCCATCTCGGCCGGCGGCCATTGGGGAAAATGGAGCGTTTTGTCCAACCATTCCGCGGCGACTGGCAGCACCCATGCGGGGCGATGGCTGGCCCCGGGATCGAAGTACGTCTCAAACACGTTCTTTTCCGAGCCATTCATCGCGATCGCGCGTTGGCGCAGATCCTGAAAGAACTGGGGACCATGCGTGGGGATGGCCACCACGGTGTCGTTGGTGCCATTCAGGATGAAGGTTGGCCCGCGCCGGGCGTTCATGGTGAAGATGGCGGCAGGCCGGTCGCCCAGGAATTCGAGCGCGTGCCAGGGTCCGGCCTGGCACATGATGTCATGACTCGAATCCCAATATCCGCCTGGGCCGTCGAGGTCGCCTCCGCCGGTCAGAAACAGCGCGTTGATGCGCGGATCGACGGCTCCAGTAATGGAACTGACAAAGGAGCCCATCGAGAAGCCGAGGACCGCGATCCGCCCCTTATCCACCTGGGGCAAACTGCGGAGGTAGGAGACGCCCTGCATCACGTCCGTCTGCATCACTCCGCCCATCCGCTGCGCCACACCCGGCACATCGATGATCTTGTCGTGTTCTCCGGTGCCGTCCTTGTGATCGTCGTTGCGTTCGCCTTCGCCAATCGGATCATAAGTGACGACCACCGCGCCGGCCTTGGCATAAAGAACACCGGTGTACCAGGAGTACCAGCTTGGTCTTGTCGGCGCCGTGGCCGTTGACCACGACGATGCCGGGCGCCTTGCCGTGAATGGCGGTGGGCCGATAGACGATCGCGGGAATGCGCATGTTGTATTCCGTGGCATAGGTGACGCGAGTGGCGATGACTCCGGGTGCGGGAGAGAAACTGCTCCAGGTTTTCGCGTCGAGAGCGGGAAGCGGGTCGGGGATAAAGAGCGCGCGGCGAATCTCTTTACGCCATGTATCGACCTGCTTGCGCGAGACTTGGGCGGACGAAGGCATGACCACAGCCAGGGCCACAAGGACAATGGCGGCCGCGCATGAGAATCGTCGCAAGGTGCGGGCGCTAGGAGCAGATATCGGAGATATCAACGATGGAGTCCTTGGGAAAGAGGGTTACGCACCGATGATATTCTCACTATCCTGAGGCAGCAAAGGTCAGACCTCCATGGAGCAGGTTAAAGCGGAGAGAAGCACGATGAGAATGGGAAGGATCAGGGACGCGGCTGCCAGGGCGCGTGCTGCGAGGCTAGTGTTTCAGGTTGCCATGATGGGCGCGGCGGCGCTCGGAACGGCGTCGGTGGCGACGGCGGCCACGATCTGCGATCCGCTTACCTACGGCGCGAAGGCCGATGGGCAGACGAAGGATACAAAGGCCATTCAAAAGGCGATCGATAGCTGCGAGGCGAAGGGCGGAGGGACAGTTCCTCTGCAAAAGGGAATATTTCTCACCGGGCCCATCCAGTTGAAGAGCCACATTACGCTCCAGGTCGATCCCGGGGCGACGCTGCTGGGGAGCCAGGACAAGACAGACTATCCGGAGGCGCAGGAGTTGCGCGAGGCGTCGGTAGAGCCGCTGATTGGAGCCAAGGACGCTGAAGACATCACCATCCGGGGCGGCGGCACGATCGATGGGAACGGAAAGCCGTGGTGGGATGAGGTGTATTCGCACCGGCACATGCCGGATTTTGTCGCGGCGAAGCGGCCCCGGCTGGTGTTGCTGGACCATTGCAGGCACGTGCTGATCGAGGGCGTGACGATTCAGAACTCAGCATCGTGGCAGGTGGTGCCGTACTACTCCGACGATGTGACGATCCGGGATGGGAAGATTCTCGCTCCGGCGCGTTCGCCCAACACGGATGGCGTGGATCCGTTTTCGTCGCATCACGTGACGATTTCGCACATGACGATCGATGTGGGTGACGACAACGTGGCGATCAAGTCCGGACAGCCGGGATCGCCGGGGCCGGACGATCCCAGCACGGATATCACGGTGAAAGACTGCACCTTTCTGCATGGGCACGGGATGTCGATCGGCAGCGAGGTTTCCGGAGGGGTACAGAATGTGCGGGTCTCGCGGGTACATTTTGAGAACACCGGTAACGGAGTGCGCGTGAAGTCGAACCGGGATCGCGGGGGAGATATCGGCAACTTCGATTTCCGCGACCTGACGATGGAGAATGTCGGCACCGCGATTCTGATCACCGAGTACTACCCGAAGATTCCGCAGAACGACACAGCGCATCCGTTGACGCGGTTGAGGCCGCGGTTTCATGACATTCGGATCACGAATGTAAAGGCCACCGGGGCGAAGGAGGCGGGCGTGATTGTGGGGCTGCCGGAGGCGCCTATTACCACGATTCGTCTGGACAACGTGCAGATCAGCGCGAAGCAGGGCATGACGATCAGCGATGCGACGGTGACTGCCCACAAGTTCAGCGTGCAGGCCGCCGAGGGCAAGCCTGTCACGCTGCTGAAGAACGCCAAGCTGAATGAGAAATGACAGACGGTTGAGGGTGAAAATAGGGCTTCGCGCAGGCGCGGCGCTGCTGCTGCTAGGCGCGGCAGGAGCGACGCATGCACAGACAGCGGTGAATGCATGTGGGGTGCTCACAGCAGTGCGCACCAGCAGCCAGGTGGTTCGGGCGAAAGCGGCCGCGGATACCGGGCGGATCCAGACAGCGCTCAGCGAGTGCGATCCGGGCAAGGCTGTGGTGCTGGAGAGCGCCGGGAGTGAGGTTGCGTTTTTGTCCGGTCCGCTGCTGATCCCGCGGGGTGTGACGTTGTTCGTGGGGCGCGGTGTAACTCTGTACGCCTCGCGCAATCCCAAAGACTACGATTTATGGCCGGGAAGCTGCGGCGTTGCGGATGTGAAGAAGCCGGGGTGCAAGCCGTTTCTGTATGCGTACCAGGCAGCCTTCAGCGGCGTCGCCGGGGACGGAACGATTGACGGCCAAGGCGGTCAGCCGCTGTTGGGAAGGGGAAGTTCCTGGTGGCGGATCCGTGAGCAGGCGAAGCGGCCTGCCCATGAGGGGAACGCGCAGGGCGCCGCGCCCGATCTGGTGGCGTCGTACCAGTCCCAGAGCTTCAGTGTGCGCGGCGTTTACCTGAAGGATGCGGCGGGCGACAGTGTGGCGATGTACAAGACGATCGGGTTTCGCGGAGAGGACCTGAAGATTGTTTCGATGCGAGGCGGCGACGGTGTGCTGCTGAGCAATTCTCCGGGTGCGTCGCTGAATCAGCTGGATCTTCGCGTGGGTGGCGCTGCGGTGGATCTGCGGGCCAGCATTCTGGGAGGGACTTCGAAGGCCGATATCAGCGATCTGCGCGTGAGTGGGGGAGAGGGGATTCGGTTGGGCGATTCGGTCTTCGCCGATGTGCACGCGGTTCGCATCGATCATGCGGTGCTCAAGAATGCGGGGCTGACCTTCGATTTGCGTGGGACCCGCGGCGGCCGTCTGCATGATGTGCAAATAGATAATGTGTGTCTGTCGGGAACGGCAGCTCCGCTGACTGTGGAGTCGGAGAGCGGGAGCAGCGCGGCTCTGCCGGCCGTGCACAGCGTGGAGTTCAACCAAGTTATCGTCAAAGGCCGGGGTGAACTGACGGCGGGGGGCGTACGAGGGGCTCAGGACGCGGCGTGTCCGGAGATGTCCGCAGCGGCGCCACCGGCTCAGTGGGCCGTGAACACCAGCACCGTCAGCCTGCCGGGCACGCGCTCGAAGCTGGTGGTTGCGCAGGACGGCAGCGGCGATTTCCGCACCATCGAGGAAGCGGTCGAGGCGCTTCCCAGGACGGGCGGCGAGATTGCGGTAAAGCCGGGGACGTACCGCGAGGTGATCACGATTCGCAAGCCGCATGTGCATCTGTACGGCGCGGATGCCGATCCGCAGAAGACGGAGATCGTCTTCAACAACACCGGGCCGCGCAACGGCGGAACCTTCAACAGCGCGACAGTTTTTGTGGAGTCGAATAACGACAGCATCAATCACTTAACGATCGCTAAC
The DNA here is from genome assembly GCA_963705665.1 of uncultured Acidobacteriaceae bacterium. GTDB lineage: Bacteria > Acidobacteriota > Terriglobia > Terriglobales > Acidobacteriaceae > PALSA-350. The sequence continues at coordinate 9,511 of CAVPKQ010000014.1, forward strand.
GATGCGGGGAGCGGCCAAGGTCAGGCGGTGGCGCTTGCCGTAACCGGTGATCGAGCGGTCTTTCGCAATCTGAGGATTCTGGGCGCACAGGATACGCTGTTTGCGGCCAGCCGGTATTGCTATGGGGATTATGGACCGTGTATGCCGGCGCGGCAGTACTTTCACGATTGCTATGTGGTGGGCAACGTGGATTTCATCTTCGGAGATGGGACCACGGTCTTCGATCGCTGCGAACTGCATGGAATTCCCGGACGCGTGATGTACACAGCGCAAAGCCGGCACGTGGCGGAACAGCGCAGCGCGTATGTGCTCGACCACTGCCGCCTGACCGCTGATCCTGCTTCGCAGGCGATCACCTTGGGAAGACCCTGGCGACCCTACGCGACAGTGGTGTATCTGCATACGCGGATCGAGGCGCCGGTGATTCCGGCCGGGTGGACGGAGTGGCCGCGATTCGGGATGCCGAGCCTGCCGCTGGCGTATTTTGCAGAGTTCGATTCGACCGGGTCTGGGGCTGATCCCGCAGCCCGCGAAGCCTATTCGCATCAGCTGACAGCGGCCCAGGCGGCGGAATGGTCGCCGGAGAAGGTGCTGGCGGGAGACGACGGATGGAATCCGATGCGGGGGCACTGAAGATGGGCGGAAGTGAGCTCCCCGTCGGGGGGCTGGTTTCTGCCAGGTTGATGAAAAATGTTCTACTTATTTGCAAGTTTCTTATGTAAATGGTAATTTACGTCGAAATATGAAGTGAAAGCTTCCAGTGAATGGTTTTTGCAACGCGCTCAGCGAGGCGCAGGGAAGGCACAGCAGCGAGGCTGCTGGCCGTGGGGCAAGACGCACGGTCCGGAAACGCCGAGACAGAAAATTATGAATAGGCGAGATCTGATGAAGTTGGGTGCGAGTGCCGCCTTCGGGATGCGTTCGGCGATTACAACCGCTTTGCCAACCGAGCGACGTGATGGCGATGAAGTAGAGCAGTGGGACACGTTTGAGGCTTCATTTATTGGACCTTCGGACGGGAATCCATTCGTGGATACGAAGCTCACAGCGCGATTTACGCTCGAGCACCGGACCGTGGAGGTCACTGGGTTTTATGACGGAGAGGGCGCCTACCGGATTCGCTTCATGCCCGATATGAACGGCGCCTGGACCTACGAGACAGACAGCAACGCGGCGGAGCTTCGGGGCAGGCGCGGAAGCTTCCAGTGTGTGGCGGCCTCGGCCGGTAATCACGGGCCGGTGCAGGTGGCACATCAGTATCACTTCCAGTATGCGAACGGGACTCCCTATTTTCCCTTCGGGACCACATGCTACTCGCTTGCATTCCTGGGAGAGGAGCTGGAGAACGAGACCCTGCAGACCCTAAGGGGCGCGCCCTTCAATAAGGTTCGTATGTGTCTGCTGCCCAAACCGGTTGGCTCCGGCGGTCTCTTTGCGTATCCCTTCGAACGCGATGCGTCGGGCAGGAATGACTATATGCGGCCCGTTCCGGCATACTTTCGGCACATCGACCAGCGAATCCAGGATCTGCGGAAGCTGGGTATCGAGGCGGATGTGATTTTGTTTCATCCTTACGATGCGTGGGGTTATAAGGCGATGCCAGCAGAGGCAGACGATCATTACCTGCGCTACACGATTGCGCGTCTTTCGGCGTATCGGAATGTATGGTGGTCGCTGGCGAATGAGTATGACCTCATCAAGACCAAGACGCCGTCAGACTGGGATCGCTTCTTCCGGATTGTAGTGGCCTCGGACCCCTATTCGCACCTGCGCTCGATCCACTATAGCCGCGTGTTTTACGACTACTCGAAATCCTGGGTGACGCATGCCAGTCTTCAGAACTTCGAGTTCGAGAAGGCTGCCGAATGGCGCGCGGCATGGAACAAGCCGATCATCTATGACGAAATTCAATATGAAGGAAACATCGCCCGGCGCTGGGGCAATCTGTCTCCGCAGGAGATGACCCGCCGCTTCTGGCTGGCTACAGTGGCCGGAGCTTATGCCACACACGGCGAGACTTATATCAGCAAGGACGGAAAGCCAGTGTGGTCTGACGGTGGTGCCCTGCATGGCGCGAGTCCCGCGCGAATTGGTTTTCTCCGCAAGATCATCGAAGAGAGCACGCGGGTCGGACTCAACGAATTTGACGGATCTTACTATCTATCCGCCGGTACGCCGAACGAACTGTATCTCTGGTACTTCGACTACCATCAGCCTGGCGAATATGAATTTCCGCTGCCGGAGAAGGGGCAGTTTCAGGCGGAGCTGATCGATCCCTGGGAAATGAAGATAACACCCCTAGGCAACACGTCCTCAGGAAAGACGAAGCTGCAATTGCCGGGCGCTCCGTACCAGGCGATTCGCTTCCGGAAGACCGCCTGAGCCTGGAAACTTTGTGCCATCGACGGCGATCCACTCGCCACGAATGAGTCCGCAGCCACGTGCAAAGCGGACTAGTTCTGCCCCGCCGCCGTAGCTACAAGCGATCCTTGGCGCAGCCGATGTGACTAGAACACTCTCCATCGAGATTTGTGGAATGCCACACCTGAGCAAAGAACGTGTCAGATATGGGGCACCCAGGATTTGTTGAAAGGAGAGGCTTCAAGAACCAAAAGTTTTCGCAGACCGATGTCGTTCTAATCAACTCAGCAACTTAGACTGTATATAAAATCGAAATCCGCCGCTGATTTGGACAGGTCTGAATGCTTACAGCCCCGCCGCACTCCGCAGGGGTCTTTTGGACTGCCGGTTCCAGCACATTTCGAGAATCGGACTGCCTCAAAAAACACATCGGCGATTTCGCGCTCGTCAAGATTCTGCAGATAGACTCCGATACCAATGAATCCATCGCTACTTGCTTCTTGACCGACCAAACGCGATGGATCACCGTTTCTTCCCGGCGGTCTCGATCACTACATTTGTGGGTGGTGGAGGGATCTGTGGCGGCGCCTGGCACGGCTCGTAATGGCAACATGGCTTGGGTTGGACCGGTGGGCAGCATTTCTCCAGTTCCATCCGCAATGCCTGCTCGCGTTCGCGTATCAGCGCAGCCTCGGGATGGGCCGTCGCGACAATCTCAGCTAGTGCTGTTGTGTTCTTCGCAATCTGAGTTTGTAACGCTGTCTGTAGGCAAGCCTGGCTTAATAGCTCGCAGGTTTGTTGGGAAATCTTCTCTAGAATACAGATGATGGTGGCGTTCTGTAGCGCATTTTGAAAAAGCGCCTGATTATCGTACGTAATGAGCGTAGTTAGTTGGCTAAGGCTCGAAGAAACAACATTAGCCAGTTGTTCTACGTCCGCACGCAGCGGCGCCAGGTCGCTCAACTTATCGTTGGCTTGTTTCAACTGCTGGTAAAAGTCATCGCCGCTAGCCATTCTATCTCCTTAAGTCGTGTTGAATGCATTCATGATGTGGGACATTATTCTTCCCCCATCCAGCATCGTATTGTAAACGGCCACTTCCGCGATCCTCCCTACAAATGGATAAATGAAGCCCGACGGACCGGGAGTAGGCGGAATCAAGGCCGCGAAGTTCTGGCTGATGCCGACGTTAAACGCGAGATTCGCTGGATTAGGACCAGCCGCCTGTACGTAAGGCCGCCGGATTACTGCGAACTCCACCTGATCGACATCCGCACCGACAGTGTAAGCCCACAGGAACGCGTTCGTATCGCCGAACTGAACGGCAAGATAGGTATCCTGAGCCGAGACAAGCGGTCCAGGACCGCCGTTGACGGGATTGGCGCGAGCGAATTCGTCACCTGTGCCGATCCAAAGTTGCCAGCATATCGGCGAGGTGGGATCGTTATAAACATCGGGACCTGCATAAATCGCAAAACCGGCATTGCGTTGCGGCCCAGGTGAGGGGAATCCCGGCACAAAAATCGAGTAGTCCAGCACGCAGTAATAATTGCGCTCATTGGCGATGTCCCATTCCGGATGCACCAGAACATCCGCCGTAAATTGTGATAGGTCTCCCAGCGATCCTTGTCCCTGTGTCGAGACAAAACTTCCATTGAAGCGGACAGATAGATCACTCGAGTCAGTCTGCATCACCGAAGCGGCTCCCAACTGCTGACTGGGAGAAGCAATCGGCAGGGAAAGGTACGCGGCATTGTTCAATGCGCTGGGCGCGATGCCGTATTGCGCCGGCACGTGGCCGGTGTCGTCAGTCGCTGTCGTGGCGCCGGACGCTTCCTGAAGGCGATAGTAAACGATGGGATTGTCCTGCGTAACATCGTCGGCATACTGTTGGCTAGTCAACAAACGGGGGTTGAAACCGCATCCCACAAGTCGAAATAACAGCAGCACCCCAAGTACAGCAAGAGGGACTAACAGGGCATACCAATCGATCATTTGATTTTCCTCGGAACACTCAATTTCTAAGAGTTCGGCCATCGGTACGCCAGCATCGCGAGCGACAACGAGATCAGGCCGGCTGAAACACCATGCTGGATCGTGAACTTGCGCGCGCCCGGTTCCGGCTCCCGCATTGACAAAAGCACAAACCGGCCCGCGGCATAGCCCGCCGCAATCACCCAGAACAGCGCGCCCTGGAATGGCATCTTCGACCTTATCAGCACGGCCGTAATCAGCATTGCCGCGGCCCACCCTGCCTCCAGGAATTGAGTGGGGAGGCGCCGGGCTCGCACGCCGTTGGCGTTGGGCAAGTATAGGGCGAGAAGGGAACTCGATCGGCGGCCTGCGCAACATCCATTCAACAAACAGCCGAAACGCCCGAAAATCACACCGACTATGGCGGTAAACACCGCCACATCCCAGAACCCACCCCACGACAGATGAAGCACCTGCACCAGAGGTACAGAGAGTGGAAGAGCGAGGAGTAGCCCTCCAAACTGTGCGGCGCCGGCTTCTTTCGTGTTCCAGATGCGGTGCGGATTTTCTCGGTAAATTCGCCAGTGGTAGGCTACAAAAAGCAACCGCGCGCCTACAAGTGCCGGACCCAAAAGCAGCAACAGGGCCAATAACACCCGGAATGAATCCATCCCGGCGGCGTGCGCCGCGATATCTCCAGCCTCCACTCCGGCCACCATCCCCAAATAGAGCATCGCCGGATAGCTATGGATAGGAACACCACGCACATGAAAAAGCACAGGTCGCATTTCCTTGCTCTCAGTGATTTCCCGGCCAGAAACTCAAAGCGATACCGGCCGTAATCGCTATATCGGCCAAGTTGAACACCGGCCACAGGCGCAAGTCGATGAAGTCGACTATGAAACGGCGTCGCCATATGTCCAAAAGATTCCCCGCCGCGCCACCTAGCGCAGAACCGATACCGATACGCCCGATGTGACTGTTAAACCTCGCACCGCTGCGGTACAACACAAGCGTTGAAACCGCAGCTATTGCCCAGACGAAGACAAGAATCACTCTATCCCTGTTTGATTTACCGCTCTTGCTTACGTTCCTCACAGGAGGGATACGCAGGAAGTATCCGGATGAACGACAACCATAAGCGGCGCATACTTCGACCATCCTCTTGCTCCACTGATCAAGAAGCAAGACGCAGCCGCCGGAGGCAATAAAATCGATCATGCCCGTCCTCTGAAAATGCTCAGCAAAGGCAGCCAATGCTATCGCTCGCCGCATTGCAAGTCAATCGGAAAAGGTGCGATGTTGACCAACGGAAATTCATTTAGCCGGCCGGATCTTCTGATTCACGCACTTCTCCTTGATCGCGGCCAGCCGCCGATAGTTGTCGCGATAAGCGGCCTGGACGTGTTCCTGGCCTTCTTCCGTCATGAAGTTCAGGTAGGCGCCGCCGGCTGAGAACGGATGCAGCGCCTCCCAATAGTCCTTGCACCGTTGCGTAATCTTGTCTGCGTTCGCCGGGTCTGGATCGACGCCGACGATGACCTCGGCGAACAACGCCTCGCGGAAGCTATAGGCCGTATCGTTCCTGCCCATTTGCTGGGCGGCGCCGTTCACCGGATAGAGATGCATCGTGGAAAGCATGGAGGGCAGCCTCGCTCCATGCTCCGCGTGCCGGGCAATGCCGAGTCCCGCGCAAGATCGTCGAAGAGAGCACGCGGGTTGGGCTCAACGAATTTGACGGATCGTACTATTTATCCGCCGCTACGCCGAACGAACTGTATCTCCGGTATTTCAACTACCATCAGCCTGGCGAATATGAATTTCCCCTGCCTCAGAAGGGGCAGTTTCAGGCGGAGCTGATTCAAGCCACTGACGATTAACAGTTCTCTTCCGGAAATATTGGTCACCTGAAATTTGACACTTCTGCGCTTTGAGCGCCCAATGACCTTACTCCCATTTCAGAGACCGTTCTCTTGACAGTCTAAAAATAGACCGCTTATACTTTCGCCGCAATGATTTCTCCTGTCAGGGGAAGTTAAGCTTTTCGAGAAACCCCGCATGGACAGGAGCGGAGGCCTTTAATGAAACTCGCCCAGCAAATCTCAGCTTTGATCCTGACCGGATATCTTCTGACCGGCGTTGCCATGGCGCAGAGCACTCCCGTTACTGTCACTGTTACGACAACATCCCACGGCGCCGCCATCCCAATCGACTTCAGCGGGCTGGGCTTCGAAAGGGGAACATTGAATTCCGGCAACGCTGGAGCATCCGGATATCTCTTTTCTCCGGTGAATACTCAACTCGTTACTCTATTTCAGAATCTCGGCATTAAGAACCTGCGCATCGGCGGGGGTTCGGTGGACGACGAGAGTCCGGTAGGTACGGGAAGCGACGGCTACGCGGGAATAGACAGTCTGTTTGGTTTCTCTCAGGCCTCCGGGGCAAAAGTGCTTTACTCAGTGCGTCTACTCAATCCGGCTTCTAGTCCCATTCCCAACCTGATGGCAGATGACGCAGCCGCCGGAGGGTATATTTGGAGCAACTACCGGGCCAATCTTCACAGTTTCGCGATAGGCAATGAGCCGGACTTTTACAGCTACCACATCGTAGATCCATTGATCTATCAAACACTTCCTGGACGCGCCAATGCGGGCACAGCGTTTCCGTCATATCTGGCGGACTGGCAAAACTTCGCTGCCGCGATCGAGGCCTCCGCGCCGGGAGCGCCGTTCTCCGGACCAGATTCAGGCTCGTATAACGGCACCATCGACTACAACGGCGTGCCCTGGACGATCAGCTTCGCCAATGCCGAAAAGGCCTCGGGAATGATTGCGGATATTACGCAGCACCTTTATGTCGGCGGGAGCCCGGGCACCATTACCGCTCAGCAAGCGATCGACGATATGTTGTCGGCGGGGTGGGTGAGCAGCACTGAACTATCGACTGAACCTGAAGGATCGCCTACATCGTCTACCTATACTCCCTATCCATGGCTCTATACGAATGGTTTAGCCGCGGTGGCGGAAGACAATTTTCCCTACCGGCTGACTGAATCGGATGACTTTCTCGGCGGAGTGAACGGCGCCAGCAATGCCTTCTCCTCGGCGCTGTGGGCGCTCGATTACATGCACTGGTGGGCGGAAAATAGCTCTGGAGGGGTTAATTTTCATAACAAACAGTGGATTTATACGGACACAATTGTTCCCAATCCGAATCCCTGCGTTACGACCTGCGGAGACTACCAGACCAGCCCGAAGGGTTACGGCATTAAGGCATTCGATCTCGGCGGGCACGGCTATGCGGAGCCGGTCGCGATTTCCAATCCAGACAATATGAACCTGACTGCTTACGCCGTGGGCGAGGGGCAGGACCTCTACGTCACCATCATCAATAAAACGCACAGCAGTACGAATGACTCCACCGACGCCGTTGTGACCATCCAGCCGAACGGTTTTCCAGCGGCGAGCGCCGCGTCGATGGTGCTGACCGACGGGACACCCGGCAACGCCGCGCTGCTGACTGCAACCATCGGCGGCGCTTCGATCTCCAACAATGCACGCTGGTCTGGGCAATGGACGCCGCTGAATCCGGACACCAGCGGCTCAGTAACGTTGACAGTACAAGCCACAACCGCCGCCGTGGTGAAGATTCATGCAGCGAGCGCGTATGCCGCGCCGATCCAAATCAATCAAGATGGCGCCCTGGAAATGTTTTCCATCGATGGCGGCGGCAATATCTGGCACGACTGGCAACTGGCCGCCGATGTTCCTAACAGCAGCCTGACCAATTGGAATGGCTGGACAGACGACCTGAGCGGAGTTCTTTCCCGTGGCGGCGCAGCGGTGGTCAAGAATCTGAATAACACCCTGGAAGTATTCGTCCCCAGCAGCACTGGCGATGTCTATCACAATTGGCAACTGACACCCGGAGGCAATTGGAATGGCTGGGCCGACCTGGGTGGGAACGGGATCGCCAGTCTGCGGGCGGCAAACAACGCCGATGGCAGCCTGAGCGTGTTTGGCATAGGAAGCAACGGAGATGTATGGTACGCGAGCCAAAACGCCCCTGGCGTGGGCTGGTCCGGCTGGACCGATCTAACCGGACAGACAATTCAGCCGGGCTTTGTAGTGGGCCAGAACCTCACCGGGCAACTGGAAATTTTCGGTGTGGACCCTCAATCCAACGTCTGGAGCAACTCGCAAACGGCCGCCGGCGGCTGGAGTGGTTGGACCTCCTTGACTGGAGCGCAGCTTAGCCCCGGGTTGGCAGTTGCTAGAAATATAGACGGCCGCCTGGAGATATTCGGGAACGATTGCCGCGGCGGAGTGTGGCACAACGCGCAGCAGACGCCAGGAGGCGCCTGGAACGGTTGGTCGGAGATTCTTGGACAGCAATTGGAGTCTGGCTTCGTCGTTGGCCAGAATGCAGGCGGACAACTGGCGCTCTTCGGAGTCGAAGCGAGCGGCAATTCGGCGTGCAGCAATCAAGGTCTCGGCGGGGGCGTCTGGACCGCCTCCCAACAAAGCCCCGGCGGCGACTGGGGAGCCTGGACAGACCTGGGAGGCCATATCGGTCCGCAATTGACGGTGAGCAATACTGCAGATGGCCGGATACAGATCTTCGGCGCCGGCCAGGCGAACGATGTCTGGTCCAACTGGCAGTCGGCTCCCGGCGGAAGCTGGGCTGGCTGGTCGGACTTTGGCGGCAAGGGGCTGAGTTTCTATCTGAGCCAGTAAGCACAAAACACGGAGCCGTCATGGCCCGCTCCAATTTGTCCGAGAAGCCCCCTTTTGTCCAAGTGAATCACTTCCGGTTTGCCCGTCACTCGTCCGCTATCCTTCCATTGGAGCCATTGGTGCACTTCGAGGACTGCTTGAGTGCGTTGACGATTTGTCACTCGTGCGGAACTGTATTCCAAGAAGTGCCAATGTAAGTTTTCACGGCGTTACCGCTCCCGAAAAATAATTCAGTCTGTTGCCTGCACACCGGGAGCGGCTATCGCGGTTCCGTTGCGACATGCACACTCGCCGTCATTCGTCGGAGGTGAGACCGAAGAGCGGCCAAGCGACATGACAATGGGCACAGCATCATGAATCGCTTGCCTGATGGTAAATTGGGAGCGCCATGAATCGCAGATATCGGTTGCTCTCTCTGCTTCTACCCGTCGCGCTTGTGCTCACTTGCTCATCCACATTTCGATTGTCATGGGCTCAATCCGCGGACAGCACGCCGCATCTCGAAACGCATGGCACGGTCACCCAGCTCGTGGTAGAGGGCAAGCCCTTCCTCATCCTGGGAGGCGAGTTGCATAACTCAAGCTCGTCGAGCCTCGACTATATGAAACCCATCTGGCCGAAGCTTGCTGCAATGAACCTGAATACTGTTCTAACTCCCCTTTCGTGGGAATTGATTGAGCCCGAAGAAGGCAAATACGATTTTTCGCTTGTGGACGGATTGCTTGCGCAGGCACGCGAGAATCATGAGCACGTTATCTTTCTTTGGCTCGCATCATGGAAGAACGGCATGTCGAGTTATCCGCCGGCCTGGGTGAAGAGCGATACAAAGCGCTTTCCGCGGGTAATGATCGATGGCAATGAGGTCAATATCCTGAGCACCTTCGGACGCGCTACCCGTGACGCCGATGCCCGCGCCTTCGCCGCACTGATGAGCCACCTCAAGCAAGTGGATGGACAACAACATACGGTGCTGATGATGCAAGTCGAGAACGAAGTCGGCGTGCTGGGCGCATCGCGCGACCACTCCCCTCTAGCAGAGAAGGAGTTCGCCGGAGCGGTGCCGGAGGAACTGACGCGCTATCTTTCGAGCCATCGTGAAACGCTCTATCCAGACCTGCTCGCGCTATGGGAAGAAAATGGCGCGAAAACCAGCGGAACCTGGGAGCAAATCTTCGGCGCGTCGTCGCGAACCGACGAGATTTTTATGGCCTGGCATTATGCGCAATTCGTGCAGGCCGTTGCCGCCGCGGGAAAGGCAGTATATCCCCTGCCAATGTATGTGAACACCTGGCTGGGCGGCGGAGACACGAAGCCAGGCAACTATCCCAGCGGCGGAGCGCAGCCACGGGTAGTCGATATATGGAAGGCGGCAGGGTCGGCGATCGATATCTACTCGCCCGATCTCTATGCGCCGGACTTTGCCGGCTGGACCGCGCGCTACCACCGCGCCGGCAATCCGCTCTTCATTCCGGAGACAAATGGAGGGCCGGCGGCGGCTTCGGGCGCCTTCTATGCGTTCGGCGAACACCAGGCAATCGGCATCTGCCCTTTCGCCATCGATGGCTGGGCTCCCGGAGGCTCGGCGGCGAAGAATGATCCGGAGCACGAATTGAGCGATGCCTACCAAACGCTCGGAGACATTGCTCCTTTGTTGCTTGCAACGACCGAGCCGGGCATGATGCACGGCTTCCAACTCGATAACAATCATCCGTCGGTGGAATTCGAGATGAATGGCTACACCGTCGACGTTAGCCTGGATCGGATCTTCGGTCATCGTGCCGATCGCGGCTTTGGACTGATTGTGGCGACGGGACCGGACAGCTTTCTCGGTGCGGGTAAGGGCTTCCGCGTCGGCTTCCACGTTCGCCAGCCCGGTGCGAAGAAAGTAGGGTTGGTGGCAATCGATGAGGGAACCTATCAGAATGGGCGGTTCGTTCCGGGACGCCGGCTCAATGGCGACGAGAGCGATCAGGGAGAGTTCTGGCGTTTCGATGAGCGAACCATTCAAATCGAGCGCGCTATGCTTTATCGTTTCGAATAGCTTTATCCGGCACTGCGCTACCGGAGGAATGAGTCTGGATCCAGCCACTCCCGCCGGCGTTCATCTTTTGTCAGCTTCGCTCTTCCCTGAGGCGGAACCCAAGAATGCAAGGACCAGAGCGCAGTACACATCTTTACCAGAAAAGATTTCCCATGGGTACAATCATCGTTCCTCGGTTCAACAACCCCGAACAAGCCATTCAAAATGGTGTAGATTGCCAAGGGCCCCTTGGAATACATCACCGGGAAGGTGTGGTTCTCAATACGGAGAGCGGCGAATTTTCTTCAGAGGGCTTCCGAGTCAAACCCTTTTGCGTTTGTTTCTTATGAAAATCGGCCCGAATCTCGCGGGCATCGTCGATATCCAGCAGGGCGTGCGCTTCCGCGGCAGTCTTGGGGCGGGCGATCCGCGCCTGACTCGGATCGAAGACGCGGAGATCTGACGGCTCGGCGGTAAACGGCCGCAGGTCGGGAGCATCGGCGAACATATCGCCGAGGTCTGCGGCGAGGGCGTCTTCCAGATTGAGCGGGCCTAATCCCAGGAGCTCATACATCGTCTTCTGGATGCTCGGCATGCTGCTGTAACGGTGCGAAACGTAACCTTGACGCACCCAGGGACTGATCACCAGCAGGACGCTCCGATGGGCGTCCACATGATCGACTCCTCCCTGTGCATCATCTTCCGTCACAAAGATGGCGCTGTCTTTCCAGATGGTGCTGTGCGAAATCGTCTCGATGATCTTTCCCAACGCCAGATCGTTGTCGGCTACATACGAGGCCCGGTACGGATAGCCATCGCCGGGGCGGGGTGCACCCGTGTGATCGTTCCCCAGCCGGATCATGGTAACCGCCGGCGCTCTGCCTTTTGCGACCAGCGATGAGAAATCCTTTGCGAATTCCTGATATCGGAACTGATCGGGAATACCGAGGTTAATGGTGGCATACGCCCGATCGGTGGACAAAAAGACCGGCTCCAGCACCGGAGAATTCAGGATGAGGCGCTGCCCTTCGGGCTCTGTGCCAAAGCGCTCGTCGTTTCCTTCAACCTCCAGGCTTTCCCCATAATTGCGGAGCGTGAGGCCGGATCCTGCGAGGTGTTCCCAGAGGGTTCCAAACTGCGGTTCGTCTTCCGGCATGGGGGCGTCGGCTCCTCCACCCAGCGCGCGGCGTCCCGGCGCGGGTCCAAAGAAGTCGTCCGTTCTACGTCCGCCATAGCGGGAGGTCCAGGCCACGTCCAGCCAAGGTGTGGGCGCAACGCCGACAGCCCAGCGGTGCCCGTCTGCGGAGACGTCGCTGTCAGTGGAAAAGGCATCGCTGATGGCAAACCTTTGCGCTATCGCGTGCGCATTGGGAGTTACATGCAGATCATGCAATGCGGTGTTTTCCTGCGCCCATCCGTGCATGCCGTAGCGGCCTAGGGCCGGATCGCCGTTGACATTGGGCAGGTCGCCTAGAATTTCGTCGAAGGTGCGATTTTCGCGAACAATCAGGAATACGTGATGCAGGCGAGGGAGATGGCGGTCGGTAACCAACGCCGCTTCGTTGTTCCGGATCACCGTCGTGGTGTCAGCCGCGAGCGCCTCCGCAGTGACCGGGAGCGGGACGACCGAGAGACTGCCGTATTCGAGCTCGCCGATATAGTGCCCCGGAGCACTGGCGGGGAACGAGTTCCCTCCGTTCGGACCGGAACCCTTTCCTTTACTGTTCACGACGTAGAGAGACTGGCCATTTTTCGATACGGCGAGTGCCGCGGGATACCATCCAGTCGGAATATGTCCGAGGACTCTTTTGTTGGCCATGTCCACTACCGCGACCGCGTTGATTCCGGCTTCGGCGACATACATTCGTTCGCCGCCGAGTGCAATTGCCGCAGGCATGACACCTCGAAGAGGCCTGCCCTGCGCGTCGTGAAACTCAGGGTCGTGGAACGGAGTCAGCATGATCTGATTGCGCAGGGTTTTGCCGTCCGGAGAGATCACCGCGACCGCATCGTCGTGCGCCAGCGCCACGTAGACGCCGTTGGCATCGGCCGCGACGCCGGAGGGCGATGCTCCGCCGATCATGCCGCGAGCGCCCGCACGAATGAAGCCTCCAAGACGAAGCTTGGCCGCCACTTGAATGGCCTTCGGATGGGCGACATCATAGGTCCAGAGTGAGCTTCCACGAAGATCGTTCTCGCTACCCAGGCCGGGAATCGAACGGCCCTCAACTCTTGCACCTTCGCGAGCCTGCCGGGAAGGATAGCCAAAGGGAGGAAAGTGCAGACCCGTGCCGATGATATCGCTCGCATCCACGCCTGGAACTGTCTTGTATTCGAAAAGCCCCGAGTTGGTTACATAAAGGTGAGTCGCATCGGGAGAGAGTGCAAGGGCGAAAGGGTTAGAGCCGGTTGGGCATGAGGACATTCGTGCCCGCGATTTGACGTCAATGACCACCACGCGCCAGTTTCCCTGGTCGAGAACATAGAGAGTGGAACCATCCGGGGAAAGTACAAGGGATGCAGCGAAGCTCTTCGCATAATTCTTTCCTGCGGTAAGGCCGTCGAGCGAAATCCGCCCCATGCGGCGCCAGCCCTGGACGGACCAGATGTCAACTGCGCCGCTATTGCCGGTGGCATCGTAGAGCAGGCTGCCATCCGGTGAATAAACCACGCCGGTGTGAACCTGCACGTCGGGATCATTCTTTCGAACGTGAGGATATCGGGTGACCTGAGGCGTCGCTGTCTCAACACCATCGACAACATTGAGAGAAAAAGGAAAGCCGATCGCGGGCACGGTAATCTGTTCGCCATCCGGACGCATGGCAAGAGCGAAGGGATAGGGAGCAAGCGGAATCCATTTGCCCTGAGGGGTCACCATGCGGCCGTTGGGTAGCCTCGCTTGGATGGAGCCGGCTGTAGAGCGCTCCTCGCCTCCTGCTTTTTGAAAGAAGCCAATCCCGAGACTGCCGGCGATCAGCGCACAGGTAACGAGAGATTTCATCTGCAAGGGGCTATTCCTCAGGCTTGTTCTATCAAATAAGATGACATAACTATCGCAAATGGCTGATTAAATCGTTTTAATTGCTGATTAAAACGTTTTAATTTCATGCGGCCTTAACCACCCGTCTGGTCTTTTCTCTTATGTTTTTTTGAGGGACACAGTGGAAACTGTTCCGACCAAGGAGTTGAGGCTGTGAAGCGGCCGAAGAGAATTCCGGCGCCGAAGCATGCGCGCGGCAATGTCACGCTGCGCGACATCGCTAGCGAGAGCGGTGTCTCCATCGCAACGGTATCGATTGTGCTCAACCGTTCGCCGTTTGCGCAAAATCTTTCTCCTGCGACCCGACGACGCGTGGAAGAGACGGCACGCAGGCTGAAGTATTCGCCGGACCTGATGGCGCGAAGCCTGAAAAACCGCCACAGTCAGACCATAGGAGTGATGATCTTCGATATTGCGGATCCCTATTGCACACGGCTGCTGAAGGGGATCCAATCATCGATTGAACCAACCGCGTTCCTGCCCTTGATCATGAGCGTGCAGAACAAAACAGAGCTCTTTCAACGCTATTCCAAGCTGGTGCGGGAGCGCAGGATCGAGGGCCTGATCCTTGTTCCTAACTGGACGAGCTTCGATCGCAAGCTATTCGACGGCTTTGCACAGGTGCCTTGCGTGACGATCGGGTACAGGATTTCTGCGGCGAATATACACAGCGTTTTGATCGATAACGTCGGCGGCGGGTTCCGTGCGATGGAGCATCTGTATCGGCTGGGGCACCGGAACATTGCGGTTCTGCGCGGTCCGGAACATATTCACGACGGTGTGGAGCGTTGGAAGGGGATGCAGAGCTTCGCCAAGCAGGTGAATCTCGCCATCCGTCCGGAACTTGTGGCGGAGATCCGGAGTCTTCCCGAGGCCAACTCGACGTTTTTCGAAGGTTACCGCCTCACTCTTGATCTGATTGGCGGCAATCGCCCCTTCACCGCGTTGGCGGCCTTCGATGACCTCGCAGCGGCGGGGGCGATCCGCGCCCTCCACGAATCCGGATGGGATGTTCCGGGGCGTTGTTCGGTGATCGGTTTCGACGATATTTCCAACGCGGAATTTATAAGCCCCGCGCTAACGACCATGCGTCAGCCCCTGGAAGACATGGGGAAACTCGCGGTCGAAATCCTACTCACGGGGATTGATCAGAAAAACAAGACAACAGCGGTTCGTTCTTCGACCGTCTTCGACCCAACTCTCACGGTGCGCGCTTCCACCGGTCCCGTGCGCTGAAACCAAAACCTCTGCTTCAATCCGCAGGATGACCGGACCTTCAGTCCGGAGTCCCGCTATAGCGTTTTCACAATCGGTGTATCCCAAGAAACAACATTCCGCGCAGGCGTTCCATCAAAGAACGCCTGCACATAGTCAACTCTCACCAGGACACAGTAATTGTGAAAACGCTATAGCCGCGCCCAGGCCTGCACTGCTTCCAGGTGTGAATGCGAACAGTGCCCATTCTATGAAATCCAACTGAGTTGACTTCCAGAGTCTTCAAGAGGTTAGAAATGCCCAGAAATTGGATACGCGTATTGGTGATCGTATTCGCCGGCCTGCTGATCGAAGGAGTTTGCGCCGAAGCCCAGTCGACGCAGGGCTCGATCGTCGGAACGGTGCGAGACAGCAGCGGCGCCGTGGTGACCGCGGCCCAGGTTCAAGTGATGAATCAGGATTCTGCGACGCAGCATACGGCGGTGACCGGCGCGAAGGGAGCTTACCAGGTGTTGAACCTGGAGCCGGGACGCTACCGGTTGCAGGTGGTAGCTCCGGGGTTTGGCACGAATACGGAAGAGAACCTGCAGCTTTCCGCGCGTCAGGAACTCCGCGTGGATGTCGTGCTGCATGTCGATAATCTCAAACAGCAGGTGACGGTGAACGCCGCCGATGCCGGAGCCATCACCACCGATACGCCGAGCATTGCCGCAAGCCTCGACGCTCGCGAGGTGCTGAGCTTGCCGGCCAACTATCGGGGCGCGGGAAGCACCAGCCCGCTGAACGTGATTCAGGCGCTACCCGGCGTTCAGGCCGACTCGGGTCCGTTTCCACCGACTCCGACAGCCAGCGGGACACCCTCCATTAACTTCTCGATTCAAGGCGGACTTCCTTCGCAGTCCGAGACTACGGTGGATGGTATCTCCGCGCAGAATGTGCTCAGCAACGTGCCACTCTCGGATGCGTTTCCCTCTGCCGAATCGATCTCCGAGATTCGCGTCGATGGTGTAGCCAACAACGCTGAGTTCGGCCAGCCCGGCGAAATCACCACCATCTCCAAAAGCGGTACGAACCGGCTTCATGGCGCGGGCTTCTGGTACTTCCAGAACAGCGGCTTCGATGCTAAGCCCTTCGGATCGCTGGTTAAGCCCAAGAAAGTCGGCAACGACTACGGCGGTAGCCTCGGCGGTCCCGTGGTTTTGCCGCACCTGTACAACGGCCACGATAAGACCTTCTTCTTCGCAACCTATGAAGGATTCCAGTATCCTCAGGCCAAAACCGTGCAATGGCTGGTGCCGACCGGCCTGATGAAGCAGGGAAACTTCAGCCAGGAACCGGCTCTCAAGAATCCCTATGGGGGCACTTATCCCAACAATACGCTCTCGTCCATCAGTCCCTCGGCGCAGGCTTTTCTGAAGCTCTTTCCTTCTCCGAATTACGGCAACACGACAAGCGTGGCGGCCGCGGAAAAGGGGGCCGGGTACAACTACATTGCAAATCTTCCCAACAACTACAGCTCCAATCAGTTCGATGCCCGCGTGGACCATTACTTCGGGCAGAAGGCGCTGCTCTTCGGGCGCTACACGTGGAAGAATATCGTCCTGCTGAGCCCGAACAACCTGCTTGTCCCGGAGAGCACGTTGTACGACCGGTACCGGATTCTCGTTACATCCTTCAGCTACAACTTCACTCCGAACCTCATCAACGAGTTCCGCTTCGGATTCACCCTGGAAGCCTATGGCAAGAGCAATTCGTTTGACGGCGCTTCCATCACCAACGCAGCAGGCTTTAACGGCGTCGGTCCTACGTATCCGTTCAACGGCATCACGGAGCTCAGCTTCACCAATCTCACCTCCCTCAATGCCGCGCGTCTCACCGACAACTCGGCCGGAAGGCTCTTTCAATACAATGACAATCTTACCTGGGTGCGGGGAGCGCACACACTGAAGTTCGGCATGGACATCCGCTACGTGCGCGCCGCTCCTCCGACCAGCTTCTACGGAGCGGACAACTACGGAACCTTCACCTTCAACGGCATGTTTACTGGCAATGAATTTGCGGATTTCCTGCTTGGCACTCCCTACCAGAGCGAGGTGGACAACCTGCCCGGCGAGTATGGCGGACAGACGACTTCCTACGCCCTCTATGCCCAGGACAACTGGAAGGTGACCCCCAACTTCACCGCGGTGTACGGCATTCGTTACGAACTCCACCCGCCTTACTCCGATCCCAATGGAGATATCGGCAATTTCGATACGAGCGTGCCGCTCTCCGGTCGCGCTCTCTATCCGGCGGGACACGCGTCAATTCTGGCTCCGGCCTTCCTTGCGGACTTCAATGCCTGCCCCACGGCCGGCGTGAACAACCCCTATGCCACGGGCCAGCCCCAGAACGGAGCGCCGTGCACCCCTGTCCTTTCCAACACCCAGGCTGGACTGCCTGCGGGTCTGCGCAACTATCCCAAGCTTCGCTTCTCGCCGCGCATCGGATTTGCCTGGCGTCCCTTCGGCAACGGCTCGACTGCAGTCCGGGCTGGCTTTGGCGTGTATAACATCACCACTTTGGGTAGCGGGTATGACTCCATGACCGCGGCATTGCAGGCGAATACCCGGGTCTTCACGAATACCCAGAGCGCAAGCGGTCCCCAGTTTCAGTGGCCGAGCACCAACGGAGGCGGTGTCGCGATCAGCCCACCGGTGTACGGAACCGCGTATTTTGGGACCGGGAACAGCGTCAATTGGAAAGACCCTTACTCCATGCAGTGGGATTTGTCGATCGATCACGACCTCGGAAAAGGAATCGGGGCGCGTATCTCGTATATCGGGATGAAGACCGACGATCTGGTGTGGGGTCCGGACGCGAACAACATGTCGTACTCCAGCACGACGCCTGCGGAAAAGCGCCCCCTCAGCGATCGCCCGTTCCCCAACTGGGGCATCATCAACATGCGAGAAACAGGAGCCCAGGCGAGCTACCACTCGCTCCAGCTTGAAGCGTCCCGCCGGCTGTCAAACGGACTGGAATTCAACTCCGCATACACCTTCGCTAAGAACCTCGCCGATAACGCGGGTACAAACCCCTCCGCCTTCGCTACAGAAAACGGAGGACGGGCGACCTATTCGCAGGATCAGGCTCTCGACTATGGCAATGTTTACGGAACCAGGCGGCATCGCTGGATCACGACATCGACCTACGATCTGCCGTTCGGTCGCGGAAGACTGATCGGCTCCGGAATGAACCGTTTCGAGGATGCTGTTCTGGGCGGCTGGCGGCTCAGCAATATCTTCCTCTGGCAGAGCGGCCCGTGGCTGACGCCGTATATCCCCGGGGGGGATGCCGATCCCTCTGGGACTGGTTCCGGAATCATCACAGGACGTCCGCAGCGTCCGGACCGGATCGGCAGCGGTGTACCTCTTGACCGTACGCGCAACGCCTGGGTGGACGCGAGTTCTTTCGTCTGCCCGTCCAATAATCCCACCAACCGAATCTACGCCGGAGATGCCTGCACAGTGGGCGTCAGTTCCGCTCCGATCGGACGCTTCGGGACCTCGGGCGTTGGAAATTTGGAGGGGCCGGGAACTATCAATCTTTCTTCCGGCTTGAGCAAAATCTTCACGCTCACGGAGGGTTTACGGCTGCGAGCGGAGGGCACCTTCACTAATATCCCCAACCACGCGAATCTTGCCGATCCCAACCTAAACTTCACCAACGGCAACTTCGGCAAAATCACTGCGGCACGCGGCTCCGATTTTGCCGGAAGCAGAACGGGCCAGATCTCCATGCGCCTGGAATTCTGACCTTCTGTTGTATCTTTTTAT
>CAVPKQ010000015.1:0-294148 GCA_963705665.1 uncultured Acidobacteriaceae bacterium
GTCGGCGGAGGAGATCGACCGTGCTGCGGACCTCTTCGCTGCCGATTACCGTTGAAAGGGTAAGGTGCTGACCCCAGACTTGTCCAAATTTGACACTTCTCGGTTTCCTAAAAAGTTCAACTATTAAAAGTCACACTGTCCGGGTGACTAATGGTTTTCGACAGATATTAGAAACCGTAATAGTGTCAAAGCATGGCGCACAACACCAGCATGGGATTAGCCCGGCCCGTCCTGCCTACCCTTGAGGACATAAAACGCCGAAAGACCGAGCTGCTCGGCGGCCAGCCTGATTACCGGCCGGAGGAGCAAGCCCCTCCGCTGGGTGCCACCTCACCGCCGCGCCAGGCTCCCCCCTGGCCCACACTATAGCGTTTTCACAATTGGTGTATCCCAAGAAACAACACTCCACGCAGGCGTTCCATCAAAGAACGCCTGCACATAGCCAACTCTCACCAGGACACGGTAATTGTGAAAATGCTATAGACGGGCCCGCACTCTATGGCTTCGCCGGGCTGATCGTCCGCACCATCGCGCCTCATACCGAGGCGGATCCGGCCGCGATTCTCCTCCAGCTTCTCGCCGCCTTCGGGCTAGGTCGCCCCTCCATGCTCTGGTCGGCAATCGAAGATCCGCAGCTTGTGCAGGAATGACTTAGTACGCATAGTTCGCTTAGTTCGCTTAGTTCGCACATTTTCCAACCGCTCCTGTCTAAAGTTGCTTAATCGATATGGAAGACGCGCTTGGCCCTCTTCCCCTTCTCAACCGATACCAAAGTAGGGTAACTATATGCTGGACACATCCCGAGGCTTAGCGAGATGCCGGACAGCAAACTTCCGCACAAGTTGAAGAGCATTCTTGCGCAGAGTGTGGACCGAACGGCAAAAGCCGCGCGCATCGCGGCAGCAATTCGAGATGACCGAGCTTATCGCTGGGTAGGGATTTATGACGTGGATGTTCAGTCGGGCCTGGTGTCGAACATTGCATGGAGTGGACCAAACGCGCCCGCCCACCCGACTTTCCCCGTTACGAAGGGTCTCACTTCAAAGGCAATCGCTGCACGAAGAACCGTCAATGTGGGTGACATCGCAAACGACTCAAGCTACCTGACGGCTCTCGATAGCACACGAGCGGAAATCATTGTCCCTGTACTGGACGCTGCTGGCGACCGTGTGATGGGTACGCTTGATGTGGAAAGCGAACATCTGAATGCGTTCGATTCTGCCGCGCAGGCATTGCTTGAGGAATGCGCGCGTGTGCTTACTGATTTCTGGAATAGCGGCAGTTGAATCGCCAACCGCCGTCAGGTTCTCTTTCAAGTGTTAACCGCTGATGCGTCAACTATATCGATACCTTAATTTGGACAACGTCTGACGGACTACAGCGTCACCAGACCTTGCGAATCTTATCGGTACCTGCACTTTCGCTTGACGAAACCGGCTACCCCGGTTAACGTGAAGACCCGGATAGCCGGTCTCGATAGTCAAATGATCGACGAAATCGCGGCGCTCAGGACTTCACGCTATGGGCTTGGGCGATCTGCTGGATCATCTGAAGGTGACTGGCAATCACCGGCGCTCCTTGCGCCGCCGCTTGCTTCACAGCCGGTATCTGGGCCATTTGCGCCTCCGACTTAAAGGCGCCCTCGTCCTTCTTGTGATCCTTCACCATGGCGGCTATATAGGCTTTGTCGAATTCCTCGCCGGACAATCCCTGGAGTTTGGCCAATAGCTGCTTATCTTTCTTTGCGAGGTCCTTGGGCGGCTTCACCCCTACCTGTTGCGCCACCATTCCCATTTGATCTCCCAGTTTGGTGTGGTCGTCCACCATTTTCTGGCCAAACTGCTTCACGTCCGGGCTCGATGCTTTTTGGGCCGCCAGTTGCCCGAGTTGCACTTCGGCCATTCCGCCTTGCAATGCTTCCTTTACAAACGCCTTATCATCCATGGTTTGCGCGGTGGAGTTTTCACCCATGGCCGACGGCATGTTTCCTTCCGGTGAGCCGGCGGTAGGCGAATTCGGGGTAGGCTGCTGGCCACCCGGCTGGCCGCCACCGCCCGGTTGTACCTGAGCAAATACAGTTGCGCCTGTCAGGAGCACCATGCCGGAAAACATCAGCAGCTTGTTGCGGAATCCATCAGAAATCATGGTCTTAATTCCTCCCGATGGTTATTAAGAATGCCGCAAGGCCGACCATGAGTTGCTTGCCGGCGTGCTTTTTCTCAGCCGGACTGCGGGGTCGCCTCAGAAATACTTGAAACTAAAGATGAAAACGACCAGAGCGACCACCGCACCGAGCAGCACGTCCAGAGCATAGTGGTATCGGCCCATCACCGCCCCCACCGCAATCCAAATGGAGACGACGAGAAAAACCAGGCCGGCGAGCGGCACAAACCGCAGCAGAACCAATGAGACCGCGAGGGTCGAGGCGACGTGGGCGCTGGGGAAGGAGATGGCGTGGATGCTTCCGTGCTTGAGAATCCAGCGATTGAAGATACGGGTCTTTCCTACGGCGGCGGAGGGTGGTTGACCGCCGGCGAGATCGCGGGGCGGGTATGCCGGAAAAAACGGTGTGATCGCGTAACAGATATAGGTAGAGATCAGGACCACAAACCAAAAACCGTCCACGTGGCGCCGCTCCCCGGCGAGGTAAAGCCCCAACAAGCCGAGCGGCACCAGCGGGTAGCAGAAGAGGTAGGCCACTTCCAAGGACAAGCCGAGAGGAGTGCGCGGTGTCCCGGAGGCGGCGGCCAAGCCGGGCCATAACCAGCGATCAAAGGCCATGAGCCATTGTTCAATCCGGGGGTTCGGCCTTTGAAAAAATTGGCCGGTCTGCCAATACGGGACCAGCAGGAGAGCCACGGTGAGCCAGTCGCGAATTACCGAGACATAGAGCGGCGGAAGAAAGTGCGCGGTGGATCGGGCCAAGGCCACAGCAACTAAAGGCACCACGGCAAGCAGGGTAATGTTCCAGCGGCGCCGGGCCGGAAGCGGGTGAATGGAGTGCGGGGGAAGAGCCCGCAGCAAGACCGTGAGCCAGGCGGTCGCCGCGAGAATGATGGCAAACCCAATCTGTATCCATTCCGCAATCCGCATCCACAGCTCCCTAACGCTCGAATTAGACTCAAGCGGAGATCTTTTCCGGTCCCGAGGCCCCGTGCTACCCTTGATCTTCGGGGAAAACTGCAGAAATGTATCGGGAAATCCAAGCGGCGCGCAGCGGATTGCTCTTTTCGCTCCGATCATTCTTGGAGATCGGTGAGACCGGCCTCCGGCGAGAGCAGCGCTTTCAAGGGATCGCAGGATCGGCCGCGCGCTTGTTCTCTTCCGGTTCTGTCTCGCGGCAACTCGCCCCGCGCAAGCATCTGCGCGTCCTGCCCACCCGCACGCGACCTAGTCTCTTCGGCGGCGATTAGCTTTCCACCGCCGAAGCTCTGCCCCGCATCCATCCGTTTCGCCGGTGGACAGGCAGCGGACTTGTTTTCGCCATCGATCCAATGCACAAGTGGATAAGCGCGGCGCTCAAGAAGCGCTGAGAAAGCAGAGACACCATCATGCAGACCGACACTCGAGATATAAGCGCGGAGGTTTTCGCACAATACGGACCACGCATTGCCGGCCCACTGCCAGGGCCGAAGGCGAGGGCGATCGTGGAAGCCGATCACCGCCTGGTCTCCCCCAGTTACACGCGCTCCTATCCGTTAGTGGCCAAGAGCGGGCGCGGCATCCGCTTGACCGATGTGGATGGCAATGAGTTTCTCGACTTCGCCGCCGGTATCGCCGTTTGTTCGACCGGCCACTGCCACCCGGAAGTGGTTTCCGCCATCCAGAAGCAGGCTGCCGAACTGATTCACGTCTCCGGAACCGATTTTTATTACGAGCACATGGTTACGATGGCGGAGCGGCTTTCCGCGGTCGCCCCCATGCCTGGCCCGCATCGCTTCTACTTTGGCAATTCAGGCGCCGAAGCGATTGAAGCAGCCCTCAAGGTCGCTCGCTATCATACGGGCAGGCAGAACTTCATTGCCTTTCTGGGAGCATTCCATGGTCGCACCATGGGCGCCCTCTCGCTCACTGCTTCCAAGCCCCAGCAGCGCCGCCGCTTCGGTCCTTTCATGCCCGGCGTCACCCACGTCCCCTTTCCCTACGCCTACCGCGATTGCAGGGACCCACAGGAAGAGGAGAGCTTCGCCCTGGGTTGCGCTCGCTACATTGAGGAGAAGCTTTTCAAAACCCAACTTCCTGCTGAAGAGGTCGCTGCGATCTTTGTCGAGCCCATCCAGGGAGAAAGCGGCTACGTTGTCGCCCCCACCATCTTTCTCCGCGAACTGCGCCGTATCTGTGACGAGCACGGCATTCTGTTAGTTGTCGATGAGGTCCAATGCGGAGCTGGCCGCACCGGCAAGTGGTGGGCTATTGAACATTCCGGTGTTCAACCGGACATCGTTTGCATGGCCAAGGGCATCGCCTCTGGAATGCCTCTCGGCATCTGCATGACCCGCGCCGAGCTAATGGACTGGCAGCCCGGCTCTCATGCTTCTACCTTTGGAGGCAATCCGGTTTGCATTGCCGCCGCTCTCGCCACCATGGATCTTCTGGAAGATGGGTTGATCGCCAATGCCGCTACTGTGGGCGAGGCCATGCTCACGCGCTTGCGAGAGTGGCCCTCGAGTCATGCCATCGTGGGCGACGTTCGCGGCCGGGGCTTGATGATCGGCGTTGAGATCGTCAAGGACCGGAAGACCCGCGAAGCGGCTCCCGCGCTGCGCAATCGTATCGTGGACCTTGCCTTTGAGCGCGGCCTGGCTATTCTGGGTTGCGGCGAAACCTCCTTCCGGCTCTCCCCGCCGCTCGTCCTCAACCAGCAGGAAGCGAATGTCGCTCTTCAGATTCTCGAGGAGTGCATCGTCGAGGTGGAGCGGGAACATGCCAGACGGAATTCGCTGCTTTCATCTTCGATTTGATCTGGCTTTCACCATCCGCGTTTCCCATATCTGGCGCAAAAACCACGTCGGATATGGGGCGCCCGGGCTTTGTTGCGCTTTGTGCCATGGACTATCGTGCTTAGGTGCGGTAGGAGGTCTCATTGGAACGTGCCGGCATTCACCACCTCGAGCTCATCATCCTTTTCCTGCTCATTGTGGTGGCGGGTTTGGCCACTCTCGCACGCCGCTTCCAGACTCCCTATCCCATTGTGCTGGTCATTGGCGGGGTTATTCTCTCTCTGGTTCCCCATCTGCCGCGCATCTCCCTGCGGCCGGATGTTGTTTTCCTGGTCTTTCTACCTCCACTGTTGTATGTCGGCGCGTTTAACACCTCGTGGCGGGACTTCCGCGCCAACCTCACCAGCATTCTCACTCTCGCCTTTGGCTTGGTGGGTTTTACCGTCTTGGGCGTTGCGCTGGGTACGGGCTGGCTGCTCCCCGGGTTTGACTACCGGCTAGGCGCCGTAATGGGCGCAGTGGTCGCGACCACAGATGCCATTGCCGCCACCGCCATCGCCACGCGCGTGGGATTGCCCCGGAAGATCGTCGATGTTCTCGAAGGCGAGAGCCTGGTCAACGACGCCAGTGGCCTCCTCGCTCTGCAATTCACCGTGGCATTGGTGGTGACCGGGGAACATCCTACGGTCGGGATGGCCGTGCTCCAACTGCTCTGGCTGGTGAGCGGGGGACTGGCGACCGGCCTTATCGTCGCCTTTTTCATCCATCGCATCTCGCTGGATATCACGGATCCGCCGATCGAGATTACTCTCTCCCTGTTGACTCCTTACGTCGCCTACCTGACGGCGGAAGGCGTCCGCGCATCGGGAGTTCTCGCGGCTGTCGCCTGTGGCCTCTACATGGGGCGCAAGCACTCGGAAACTCTTTCCGTCAACGCGCGCCTGGATAGCTCCGCGGTATGGAAGACATTGGACTTCGTCTTGAACGGCGTAGTCTTTATTCTGATTGGGCTACAGCTTCCATTTATCCTGGAGGGCATTCACAACCGGTCGATGGCTCAGCTGCTCTGGGGCGGGGCGGCATTTACGGCATTTGTGATCGCCCTGAGGCTGCTCTGGGTCTTCCTTGACGCGTGGCTTACCTATTTCGTTCACGTCAAACTGCTCCACCACCAGGAGCCGGAGCCGGAGCCGGAGACGAGAGAGGTGTTCATCATCGGGTGGACGGGAATGCGTGGAGTTCTGGCGCTGGCGGCGGCGATCTCACTGCCCAATCTGCTCTCTGACGGCGATCCCTTTCCTAACCGGAACATCATCATCTTTTTTGCTTTTTGCGTGATCTTTGTGACCTTGGTCTTCCAGGGCTTAAGCTTGCCATGGCTGATCCGCCGGCTGGGTTTCGCGAGTAGAAAAGGTTCCGACACGGAAGAGCGGGCGGCGCGCCGCGAGATCCTGAAAACCGTCATCGGCTATCTCAAGGATCTCAGATCGCGAGAGAAGGAGGAGCACACTCCGATTTACGAGGACTTGCTCCGTCATTACCGGGGACGGCTAGCGTTGCTGGAAGAGGGCGACGAGCAGCTGCAATCGGACACCGGCTTGGCGCCGGCCCGCTATTACCGCAATCTTTCCCAGGAGCTTCGGAGTCTGGAGCGAAGCACAGCGATTGCCCTGCGCAATGAGAACAAGATTAACGACGAGCTGCTGCGAAAGCTGGAGCGCGAGCTGGACCTCAGCGAGGCTCGCTTCACGCGTTCATAAGCGGTTCTAGTCTTCCTCTTCTTTTCTTGCCAGAGTCCAGAAGCAGATTCCCTTCGGGAATGACAGAAGGAAAAGCAAAGGCGAATACAGAACCCTGGCGCCGCAGGCCCTACCGGTGCTTCTCGCCGATCTTGATCTGTATTCTCCCCGCCGCGAAGAAGACGCACGCGACCGCCAGGGCCGCAAGGGCGTGGGATTTGTGGCCATAGTGGAGAGCCATCGCGGCATCGATCCACCAAACCACGGCCCCGACAAACCAGATAAAGGAGAAATTCCTCATTCGCATTTGAGGCTACCTTAGAGACGTGTCCCGATAACCGACAACTTGCTGATCGATCCATTACTTCGGGTACTTATCTTGAGTTCTTCCGCGCCAGACTCAAGCTTTTTGGGACGCCCTGCGTTTCACCCAGACTTTATCCGCCGCTGGATGACCGAGGGTGGAAGCGCCGGCCCCGGTTTCGATCGAGAGCGTCTTGTCATAGTTCCTTCGAGCCACGTAGACGCGGCCACCGGGCGCAATACCCGCATGATGTAGAAAAAGCAGCAACTTGGGATCGCGCTCATAGAGGCTCACGACGGTATACTCAGTCTCCTCCTTCGCATCTGAGAGCAAGAGCATGCCTCGCTTCGCCCGCTGCTCCGGAGTCTCCGGGAGCACCCCGTTTCCGTGGGGACAGGTCCCCCTCTCGCCCAGCTTTTCCAGCAGCTTGGCTTCGAAAGCCGGAGAGACCGCATGTTCCAGCCTCTCGGCCTCATCATGGACTTCATACCACTCCATGGCAAACATTTCCGCAAGCATACGTTCTATGAGATGGTGCCGCAGCGCGGTGCGGTAGGCCGTCTCTTTGCCCTTAGGTGTAAGACGCACGATTCCATCCGGTTTCACCTCCAGATAGCCATCCCGCCGTAACCGTTTGAGCGCCATGGTAACTGCGGGGGCGGAAACAGAGAGCCAATGCGCCAGGGTCGCGGGGATGACAGACTGGCCTTCGCTCTCCGCTTCGAGGACGGCCTTCAGATAGTCCTCTTTCGAGATGGTGATTGGGGTCTTCACGGCATTCGTTTCCTTAGCCAAAAAGTAACATTGGCAATCACCCTGCAACTATAGACAATAGCGCGTATGCCCAGGTTCCAGTCGCAACGGATCAAGCTGTTGGAGGATTTCCTTCATGCTGCCGACCGCATCGCCCTCTGCCTGGGACGGCAAGCCCCGCGGCCAAAACACTTGGATGTGGGCAGGCGAGGAGAAGAAGCGGCTTACTTTTACTTGCGCCGCCGCGGCTTTATCGTTGTGGCCAGGGCGTGGAGGAGTGGAAAACTCCATGGAGATCTCGACCTGATCGCCTGGGAAGATTCGACTCTCTGCTTCATTGAAGTCAAGACCCGCACCAGCCGGAGTGTCGCTACCGCGGAATCGGCTGTCGATGAGGATAAGAGCCGCATGCTGCGCCGCATGGGCCGCCAGTATATTCGGGGCCTGCCCTCCGCGCCGGAGCAGACACGCTTCGACATTTTGTCGATTTACTTTGAAACCGGCAAGGCCGCCCAATTTGAACTGTTCCGCGGAGCCTTCGATTGGTATTGATGGCGCTCTAAGCTATGCCGCGTTCCCAGCCGTGTTCCCGGTGATATAGGCTTCGAGATGCCGAATGGTTTCCTGTTGTTCTGAAATCACCCAGTTCACCACGTCCCCGATCGAGACAATGCCGGAAACCACGTCATTCTCCAGGACCGGAAGATGCCGGATTCGGTTTTCCGTGATGATGCGCATACAATCGCCCACCGTATGCCGGGGAGATACAAAGATGACCGGGCTGCTCATAATCTCCTTAACAGCCGTCTCTTTGGATGACCTCCCTTTGAGGATGACTTTGCGGGCGTAATCGCGCTCTGAAATGATGCCAAGCAATTTTCCCTGGTCGATGACTAAGAGCGCCCCCACCTGTTTGTCGGCCATGATCTCTATGGCCTGGTAGACCGAAGCTTCCGGAGCCGTAAACCAGACTTGCCGCCCCTTCCGCTGCAGCATCGCTTCAATTGTGGCGCTGAATTCAGTCATCACCGCCCCTCGGGAATGGAATCATAGCGGTTGCCCAAGAGGGAGTCAAACACGAATCCCGTAGAGGGCTGGAATCACGTGAAGATGGGCTGCGAAGCAAGTCCCGCGAGGGACGGCAAGAAAATCAGAACTGTTCAAATTAGCGGCGGATATCGATTTTAGACAATCTAAGTTGCTGAGTTGATTAGAACGGCATCGGTCTGCGAAAACTTTTGGTTCTTGAAGCCTCCCCTTTCAACAAATCCTGGGTGCCCCATATCTGACGCGTTCTCTGCGTCAGATGTGGGATTCCAGAAATCTCGATGCAGAGAGTTCTAATCACGCCGGCTGCGCCAAGAATTGCTTGTGGCTCGGGAAAAAAGACCAGGCTTGCTTCCCACCCCAGCAAGCTTCGCTTGCCGGGGACCCCGGTTTCGCGACCCTGGGCGCCCGGCGTGTTGGGCTATTATCGGGCCGTCCCTGCGGGACTCATTTCACGAACAAAAACCCTAGCTTCGCTCGATGGATCTCCGTTGCCGCCGCAAGTTCCAGACAAACATCCCAATGCGCAGAACCAGGATTACGAGCAAGGCAAATGCCAATGCCGCCGACTGGCCGTGGACTCCGTGACGCAGCAGAAAGTACATCGCCCCCAGCACCACGACCACGAAAATGCCAAACGTCAGCCACTCCGCCCGATCCTTCACAAGTCCCTTTCCCGCAAAACCTCGGCGCGCTGCATATCCGGCTAACGCGAGATTCGCGCGTAGATAACAATGGCCAGTCCGGCAAATATCGCCATTGCCAGCATAGCGCTGGTCTGAAAGCGAAAGAGCACGGCGCCGTCGCTCTGCCTGTTCCTGCCGGGCAGAAATGCCTCAAGTAGCAAAAATGCGCAGAACGCCGCCGCCCCGGCTCCGAGTACGCTCAGAACGATTTTGAAGCTCTCCCGCCCCATTGCACCTGAAACGAGGATTACACCGCGGGGCGCGGAAGGGAAGGGGACTGAGGCTCCCAGATCGCAATTGCCGCCCAAACCGGGCCAGCCTCCAGATACAATTAACAAATAGAGGGCTCCCAAGGTCCAACGATCTATGCACGAATCCCGTTATAGTTCTTCCCTCGCGCGCCATCTCCTCGCCTTGGCTGCAATTCTGCTGCTGAGCGGGACCATGGCCCGCGCCCAGTTTTCAGGAGCCGCACCGACAACCACGGTGCACGATCCTGCCGCTTTGAAGCCGCCGCCGGGAGCGCGGGTAGCCATTGTCGAGTTCGAGGACATGGAATGTCCGGATTGCGCCCGCGCCAATCCATTGCTCAAGGCAGCCGCGGCGCAATATCACATTCCCTGGGTCCGTCACGATTTTCCTCTGCCTTTTCACGCCTGGAGCTTCGATGCGGCGGTCTATGCCCGCTGGTTTGACACCAAATCCAAGAAGATCGGGGATGAGTTCCGCGATACGGTTTTCGCCAATCAGGATGCCATTGACGCCTCCGCGCAATCTTCCCCGGAGACCGCGGCTGGTCCCACGGCCCAAGCTGCCGCCGCCATTCACGCCTTCGCGCAGAAGTTCGCGCAATCGCACGGCATTGCTCTTCCTTTCATAGTCGATCCGCAAAAGAAGCTCGCCGCTCTTGTCCAGGCGGATGTCGATTTAGGGAAGCGGGTTGGCATTGAGCACACTCCCACCATCTGGGTTGTGACAAATCAAAAGAGCGGAGTACCTTTTGTGGAAGTTGTCGACCGTGACCGGCTGTACGACATTATCGATCAGGCGCTCGCCGAGACGAAAGGTGAGGGAACCCCTGCACATCGAAGCTCCAGCCGGGCGGCATTGGGAGGGACGGCCCACTAGTACGCCGTCCAGTTCGGTTCCGTTTGCATCTATAGTGAAAACGCTCTAGCCGGCAGGCCTTCGGCTCAGCAACGCCAGGTCCCCATTCAGGCGATACTCCATTTCAGGCTCTGCCAGAATCTCTTTCTTCAAAGATCTGTAGCGGATCGTCAGGCTTCGAGCGAGCTTAGTCTTGACGTTGACATACTCAAGATTTCCTTGGCTCCAACTCAGATCAAGGGCTGCCCCCCCGCGGGCGCAGAAGCCTCGGAGGCTGCCTGACGGCCACCCTTCAGGAAGAGCAGGGAGCAGTACGATCTCCCCCGTCTGGCTCTGTATCAACATCTCTGCGATCGCGGCCGGGCCGCCTAGGTGGCCGTCAACCTGATCGTACGAGTCGTTCAGCATGTCCTCCGAAGTGCTCTGTGAGATCAACTTCTGCAGGATCAGGTTGGCATGGTTTCCGTCTCCCAATCGCGCCCAACAGGCCATCCTCCACGCCTTAAAGCAACTTCCTGGTCCGTCTGCGTCACCTCGAAGCCCCAGGCTCTTTCTGGCTGCGGCAGCGAATTCGGGAGTTCCCCGCAGGCTGATGGCATTGCCCGGATAGAGCGCCCACAGATGGGATAGATGGCGGTGCTCGATCTCCACTTCGCGGTAGTCTTTGATCCACTCCTGTAATTGGCCTCTCGCGCCTATCTGCAGGGGAGGCAATCGACGCCGCGCTTTGCTCACCGAGGATCTGAACTCCATATCGACACCCAAGATCTCAGCAGCCCGAACGCATCGATCGAAGAGAGCGCCGATCAATTCGATGTCCATCGTAGTTGCGTAGGTAAGCCGTCCCCGCTGGCCATTCGACAACACAAATGCATTCTCCGGCGAGGAGGTGGGATTGGTGGCAAGGCGGCCGGCAAAGGGATTGCCCCGCGGGATCTCCACCAGAAAATCGAGCATGAATTCCGCAGCCTGCTTCAGTGCCGGATAGGCCCGCTGGCGCAAGAACTCCTCATCTCCGCTAAAGTCATAATGATCCCACAATTGCTGGACCAGCCAGACGCCCCCCACCGGCCAGAGCCCCCACGATCCATCGGCCGGCGCAGCCGCCCGCCATAGATCGGCGTTGTGGTGGAAAACAAAACCTTTGCACCCATAATGAACTCTGGCTATCTCAGCGCCTGTGACTCTGAGATCGTCGATAAGGCCGTAGAGTGGTTCAACACATTCGGCCAAATTGCCCGTCTCAGCAACCCAGTAGTTCATTTCCAGGTTGATGTTGGTGGTCCACTTGCTGCCCCACCATGGCCACAAGCGCCCGTTCCAAATCCCCTGGAGGTTTGCCGGCTGGCCGCCGGGGCGCGACGAAGAGATAAGCATGTAGCGGCCAAACTGGTAGAAGAGAGCAATGAAACCGGAGTCGGGCTTCGAGGCGAATGTTCGAATCCTCGCATTTGTTGGGTCTTGAGCAACCTCGTCTCCCCCTAGCTGAAGCGAGACGCGGTGGAAAAGGGCTTGATAGTCTTCGACATGCCGCGCAAGCAGATCGCCAAATGCCCGCCGTGATGCGGCGCGGATAGCGTTGCCGGTCCGGGCCCGCGGATCCGCTCCGATATCGTTGTAACTGACGAAGCTTGTCGCGCAATTGACAAGAATGGTGACGCTGTCGGCTCCGTAAATAGTTAACGCATTCTCCTCCGGGCTCGCTTGCCCTCCTTGCAAAATGACTTTAGCTCTTGCGGCGAACGTCAGCCCGGGCTCGCTCCAGGGTGCAATCCACGATCCGGCCGGAGGAGTATCCAATTCCATTTGCCCGGTCAGCAAGAGAGATCGAGAGGTATCGGCCCGGACTGCGACGTTGGGATGAAGGCTATTGAAGGAAAGGGTCAGCGAATGTTGCGCCGGCTTGCTTGCACTGAGATGGAGAACAAATACTTTGTCCGGATAAGAGAGGAAGGAATGCCTTTCAAAGCGGACATCGTCTGCCTGATAGGTGACCTTCGCCGTGGCGTCGCTAAGGTTGAGAGAGCGTCTATAGTCGAACGGCTTTACGTCATGATGGAAAGCAAGCTGCAGGTCACAGAACGGCTGATAAGCTTGCTGCTGGCTCGGACTCCCGAGCAGATGCGCCGACAGCGTATCGGCCTCAACAACCGCTTCGTTGAAGATCAGTTCCCTGATTTTTCCCAGGTTTTTGAGTGCCTCGCGATTGGCGTAATCGTGTGGGCCGCCGGTCCATAAGGTGGATTCGTTGAGTTGGACCCTTTCTTGATCGATACCTCCATAGACCATGGCTCCCATGAAGCCGTTTCCGAGAGGCAGGGCTTCGTTCCATTGTGCCGCCGGCTGGTTATACCAGATGGAGAGCCGTCCCTGCTCTTTGGTAGCATTTCCCTCTAGCGCATATCCCATCCTGCCAGAAAGAACATCATGCCAATTCAGAGCAAAGCCCAGCAAACCTGCATTTGCGAGAAACTGCCGGCGATCCATCCATCTCCTTCACGTTTTGAGCGCATCGCGGCTTTACCGGAGCAGCCGGGAAATTCTATAGGGAACGCAGAGGCACGCGGATCTCTTTCCCGGAATACTTCACGACCGCATCCGGCGCAGTCTCAGGTTCGATGCCTCCCGCGCGCCCCATACCTACGCTGAAGATCCTGAACGTGTGCTCTTGAAGCA
This sequence comes from uncultured Acidobacteriaceae bacterium, assembly GCA_963705665.1. Taxonomy (GTDB): domain Bacteria; phylum Acidobacteriota; class Terriglobia; order Terriglobales; family Acidobacteriaceae; genus PALSA-350. The sequence goes on from CAVPKQ010000015.1 coordinate 13,253, forward strand.
TCCCAGGGAAACTGCCTTGCCTCGTTCCGATCACGAGCACATGCCGGGCCTCGTCCCAGTGGAGCCTGATAGTGCTGCGCTCCCCCTTCTCGTAATCGTAGCCGTCACCCTGATCTTCATAGAGGATGAAGTCTGCATCTTTGCCGCCGTAAATGCGAAGATCGATGGGGTCTGCGGTCTCCGCTGTGGACTGAACTATGGGCTCGAAGGGAACAATGGACCCGGCCTTGACATAAATCGGCATCCGATCGATGGGCGCTTGCGCCATGATAGTCTGTCCGCCACGGTTGCATTTTCCGCTCCAGAAGTTTATCCACTTGGAACCGGCGGGAAGATAGACGGGCCGGGTTATCGCCCCCGCCTGGGTAACCGGGCTGATGAGCAAAGAAGGCCCGAAGAGAAACTCGTCCCCGATATTACGCACCTTAGGATCTGCTGGAAATTCCAGGGGCAGGCCCCGCATCATGGTCTCCCCTTGATTGGTCACACTCCACGCTATCGAGTACGTGTAGGGCAGCAGCCGGTAACGCAGGTTGTCGTAGTCATGCAGAATCGTTTCAACCTGAGGACCAAACTTCCACATCTCCGTTTCCGATTGATATCCGTGAATTCTGAAAATCGGACAGAATACACCGTACTCAAACCAACGAATCAGGAGCTCATGATAAGGCATGGAAGTGTACTGATCCTTTGGCCGAAAAAATCCTCCAATGTCTGTTGTCCAGTAGGGTATGCCGGACATGCTGAAGTTCAACCCAGCCGGGATCTGCCGCCGGAGGGTTTCCCAGTTCCCGCCGATGTCCCCCGACCAGGAGGCCGCGCTATTCCTTTGCTGACCTGCGAAGGCCGATCGAGTCAGGATCACCACTCGTTTCTCTTCGCTTGTGCTTCGCTGACCTTGATAGACGGCGGTTGTCTCGTAGAGAGGATATGCATTCTGAATCAGGCTTCCCGGACCTAGAAAGGTTTCGACGCCCTTCAGCGGGTCCCCTTCAGGCTCGCTGGCGTCGAGCCACCAGCCGTCGATTCCCGCTGAGAATAGGGATTTGTCCATGGCTTGCCAGAACAACTTCTGCGCAGTGGGATTGAATGCGTCCAACCACTCCTCTTTTGCGCCATCCTTTCCGGGAATCATATCGACCTGTTTGCGCAGCTCCTTATCGACCGCCGTGTCCGTTCCGAATTTGGGCCAGACGGAGATAACCAGATGCAGATCTTCCTGATGAAGCAAGCGCATCATCAATGCCGGGTCGGGATAGGAGCTTTCATCGAAGCGTAGCGCATTCCAACCGTACTTGCCCCAATATTGCCAATCCTGTACGAGTGCGTCGACGGGAATATGGCGGCGCCGGAACTCTGCCGCAACGTCCAGGATCTGCTGCTGGCTTGAATAACGCTCCCGGCACTGCCAAAACCCATAGGCCCACTTCGGGAAAAGCGGCGCCTGCCCGGTGGCTTCGCGGTAGAGCTTGATGGTCTCATCCGGTTGTCCACCATAAAAAAAATAGTAATCAATGGCGCTGCCGGCAGCAGAACGAAAGTCCGTCCGATCGGAAGGCGGACGGAGGAATAGTTTCACACCCGTCTTTCCTCCTTTGGCCACGACCGTGTAGTCCGTCGCAGCCTTCAGGTGCATTTGTCCGCCCTCGGTATAGGGAGTCCATATATTGTGCAAGTCGATGATGGATTGATTGGCCACCTTGAGGCTAAGCTGTCCGGTTCCATCGCTGCTGAGCAGAAAGCCATAATCCCCGCCGGCGGTTGTTTTAAAGTGGCCTTCTCCCGTAGCCGCATCGAGTGCTATCGGCTGATCTGCCGCATCGTAGTCAGTCACCGACGCGTTGTTCCATAGAAGTCCATAGCCCTCGGTCGAGAGCAGAAAGGGAATTGAGATGTTCGTGTTCTCCTGCTCAAGGCGCAAAGGGATTCCCCGCAGATTGAACAAGCCCTCCTGATGCTGGCCCAACCCGTAAAGGGACTCGTCTGCGGGAGACAGAAAGTTCTGTCCGACGCGCCAACTCTTGACGCCCAGAATCTCCGCGGGATGGAAAGATTTTCCACCGGCTTCCGGTTCGGAGAGAATCACTCTGCCGGATTTGTCGAGAAAAGCCAGCGCTCCGGTGCTCCGCTTAATATCAACTCGCATTGTCTGCGTCTGCAGGCGGATGGTTGCCGCATCTTGGTTCACATTAAACTTTACCGGAGGCCACGACTCGATCACGATAGGGACTTTTGCTGCCGGAATCTCCGTCGTCGGACTTGCGATCACGTGAATGATCCGATCCGAGCAAACGGTGACGCGAATTGTCCCGTTCGGGGAGCGTAGAGTGACGCCCTGCGCGTCCCGAACATACGATTCGATCGGAAAGATTCGGTTTTGTTCCGCGAAAGAGTGTGCCGAACTTAGGATGCTTAAGACAAGAAGATAGACCAGCAACTGCGCTCTGTACATTCAGGGCTCTCATAGGTGATGGAAATTCGACACATTGATAAATGCCGGTGTGAGGTCAAATCACTTACGGCCGAACTCGGGTGCCCCGGGTCCGCTTTTAGGACCTGGGATTCTGCGGACTTGAACGTTTCTCTGGTCCATTCGCGTCACTAACCGTTGCCTAGAAGACAAACTTCGCGCCAACCTGGAGATCCCTGCTGGTGTTTGCGCCGTTGATGATGCCTACAGCCGGAGTGCCGATTGCCGCGTTCGGGTTAGCAAAGTTGGGGTTGTTCAAGGCATCGAACGCATCGAGTCTGACTTGAAGATTTGCCGCTTCGCCCAATTTGTGAACCGCCCAGCGCTTGGCCAGGCTAAGATCCAGTTCTCGCCACGAAGGGCCAGACAGGATATTTCTCCCTGAGTTCCCATAGCTCCCTACAGAGGGAATCTCGAAGGCGCCGGGATCGAACCACTTTTGAATCGTGGGATTCGCCACTTTACCGGCGCCAATCCTATTGGGGAACCATGTTCCCGCTAACGATCCGTCAAGATTCGCGGTGCCTACATACGGCGTGAAGGGGATGCCGGCATGAACCTGCCATAGCGCCGAGGTTACCCAGCCTCCTAAGACCCCATTCAATACGCCGCCTTCGTTGAGGAAACGCTTGCCTTTCCCTACTGGAAGCTCATAGATAACGTCGCCGTTGAACGTATAAGGTACATTCAGCAGTGAGTTTCCATAGCTGCTTTGTGGGTCATAGCCGTTCTGCCAGAGCGAACTCAGAGCACCGGGACCGCCGTAGCCGCTGCCCGTTCCCATGTCCAACGTGTGGGAGTATGTGAAGTTTGCAATGAACTGCAGCCCGCTGGAATATTGTTTTTGCGCGCTCACCTGGAGGGCATCATAGTGAGATATTCCCTGGGCCAGGGTAGACGAGATGCCTTGGTACTGGAGATAGGGCCTGTATTGCTGCATGTTGGCGCCCGATGCAGCATGGTAGATCAGATTCGCTGGAACTTGATTTTGATTCGCCGCCAGCGGTATGTGTACGCCTCTGGTGCCAACTGTACGCCACATCCAGCAGAATTCTCTGTGGCAGTTGGTGCTGGATATCGAGTTGCCATTGGTCAACCGAGGTGACCGGCGTGTTGTACGGGATATAGGAAATACTCTGGCCGTTGAGAAGACTCGGAGTGCGGGTAGCATCGGTAGGATATATGGGCGGCGGAGGACCTTGAGCTAAGCTGAAGACCGGTGTTATGAGATCTGTCGAGCTGTCTGAATTCTGCGCCGTGTAGCCGAGACCGGGAGACCCTGCATATGTGTTGTAACCGTACAGCTCATCATAAATTCCGAACCCTCCTCGAACGGACCAATTTGGCTTCGGCGACCACGCAAACCCGACCCTCGGACTGACGAGATTGTACTGCGTTGCTTCCGCCGCTCTGCGGCCCCCGTTGGGCGCGAACCACAAGGCGCCCAGAGTTTGGGTTGCAGGATTGATCAACCCAGGATCGAAGTTACCGAGCTTATTGTTTGCCTCCGTCCACCCGGGTTGAATCTGGTAGCGCAACCCCAGATTCAGTGTGAGATTGGGCATTAGCTTATAGTCGTCCTGGGCGAAAAGCTGAATCGAGGAGAGGCGGGAGCCAGTCTCAGGCGAGATGGCTACACTCCAGTTGGCTACATCTCCAAGAAGAAAGTCGGCATATCCAATGCCGCTGCTGCCGGCATCCGAGGGATTGCGGGTGGCGATGCCTGTGAATGAAAAATTGCCGTCCGAGTATCCCCCAAAGTTGATGTTCGCCTGATATTTATCCCACTCGCCTCCGAATTTCAGAATGTTCTTGCCGCGGACAAGAGTAAGAACATCGGAGGGCACGAAAGTGTTCTCAGAGAAGTTGGCATCCAATCCGCTGTTAAAACCGGTGGAGACGGTTCCACCAATGGAGATGTTTGGAAAGACGTTGCTAACAGGATTGGGGATTCCGATCTGCTCAGGATATCCCTTATCGAAATCGCCGCCGGTCCAGACTCCGATGAAGCGGAGAAAGGCATAGCGAAATTCGTTGATGAGCGTCGGCGAGGGAGACCACGTATCTGTTATTTGATAGGCGCCTTCGCGGCCCACTTCGGTATAGGTGCCAATTGGAGCCGTGGCCGATGGCGTAGGAAAGTTGACGGTCCCGAAAGTGACCGATCCGTTCACGTGATTGGTGCCGGAAAGGTTGTAATCGACCTTTCCGTTATACCAGCGAGTGGTGTCGAAGACACGCTGCGAGTAGTAGTAGTTATTTACGATGCCTGGCAGATTGGGAGCGGAGAAGAAGCCCTGAATTTTCTGTGCCTGAGAGCTAATATCTTGCGCCGGGATGGCATTGCCTGGGAACGCAGTGCGAACCGTCTTCCCGTTTTGTTGCGTGGTCGTGCTCGGATCATAGATGGTGGGCAGACCGGAAAAATTGCCCGCCTTCTCCGCTGCGGTTGGAACTGTGAAATAGCCGGTGGCTCCCGCTGTGGAATCAAGCTCCTGATACCCGAAGAAAAAGAAGAGCTTGTCACGCCGGATGGGTCCGCCAATGGTGCCGCCATACTGGTTCGATGAGTTTGGCGGCACGCCGATACTGAAGTAGTTCCGCGCGGAAAGCTGGCTGTTCTGGTTATATTCGAAAAGCGACCCGTGAAATCGGTTGGTGCCGCTCTTGGTGATGACATTGAAGATCGCTGACCCATTGCCTGAGGCTGCGCTGAAGGTATGAGTGTCGAAATCGATCTCGGAGATGAAGTCTGTAGGGGTTACGATCCAGTCCGGGTTCTGGCTTCCGATCTGCGTCGCCGTTCCGCCGTTGAGCAGAAAGCTTTCCTCGTAGGGCTGAGTGCCGTTGATACCGACGCCGGACCCGTTCGTATTCTGGCCGCCTCCGCCATTGACTCCCGGAATCAGGACTGTTTCGTTGAACCAGCTTGCGCCTACATTCGGCACTCCAGTAACGGTCGTAGCGTCGAGGGTTACGCTTTGCGTGGGGTTTTCTGTCTGTAGCTGATTGAAATCGGCATTGACCGTAACTTGCTGGGAGACCGATCCGATTTGCAAAGTGGCGTTGACCGTAATGGGCGCGGTGCGCAGCAGAACGTTTGTTTGAACTACCGTCTTGAAGGAAGCACCGCTGATTGCCACGGTATATATTCCCGGAGTCAGCGACGGAACATCGTAGACGCCGCCGGAATCGGCTTTGGTGGTGGTCTGCACCCCGGTTTCTGTATTCGTTATCGTTACGGCGGCTCCAGGCACGGTCGCTCCCGTCGAGTCCGTCACCGTACCCCGGATTTCACCGGCGTTGATGTTTTGCGCCTTAGCGCGCCCAGCGCAGAACGCCATCAAGAGGCAGGTTACGAAAGCTGCCTTTCTCGACGCCGTAGCCAGCCATTTTGAATATTGTGCGTACATCTGAGCCTCCAAATACACGAGCTGCCGTGAAGCCAGATTCTTCTGGACTTCCAAAACTGTTTCAAGCCGCCGGGGAAGCGCGGTCTTGTTTACGGATGCAAAGGGAAATCGCGCCCTATTGCCTTGGCTAGGTTTGCTACGGTAGTCTGCCGCACCAAAGCCCCTAAATACCTCATTTGCAACGATGTGAAAAGTAGGTAAAATACCTGATGCTGGGCCTTCCCGATCTCGACGGCGAAGGGATTGCTCCCATGCAAAGCCCTTGGCCGGGAAAATTCTACGGACCAGGACAGTGCTTTCTCGCGATGCGCCACCCCGGGGCGCAAGGGTGCCGCAGCCGGCTCAGGGTAGATGCTGCGCAGAATTTGGGGCTTTCCGAAACACGGGGATGAAGAGGAAGACGTGCATAGGGCTTCGGATTTTTTGCTGCCGGACCAACAAATACCCGACTCAGCAAAGTTGCTGATCCGAGAAGCAGTCGAAGACATCTTGCGCAGCGTGCCGTTTCGTACCAGCCGGCAATGCCAGGATCTGCTTCGCTACGTGGTTGAGCACAGTTTGACCCAGGAAGAAGAGTCGCTGCGCGAACGAGTCATCGGGATTCACGTTTTCGGAAGGCGCCCCGATTACGATACCGCGGAAGACCCGGTGGTCCGCATACGGGCCGCAGATGTTCGAAAACGCATTGCCCTCTACTACCAATCGAGCAGCGCAAGCATAGCTCCGGTTCGCATCGATATTCCACATGGCTCCTATCGGGTTTACTTTGACTGGACTGCGCAGAGCCATGCCGCGGCGCCGGGTAATGCGGAGCAACAGGAAGTCAAGCCCCCAAATGCGGCGCCAGCCGCTGCGGATATAGAGGCCCTGCCGGCGTCTATCTTGCCCAGCAAGCCCCGGTCAAGGTGGATCAAATGGCGATGGCTAGCGGCCATGATTGTTTGCGTCTGCCTGATCGCGCTGTTCGTGCCCCGGCTTTGGCGATCGCCCGAGCAACGAGATTTCGACCTCTTTTGGGCGCCCGTTCTCAAGGGCTCGGCTCCTACCTTGATTTATGTCGGCAGCAATGCTGCATACGCCCTCTCGCCGTCGTTCGTGCAGAAATACCGGCAACAACATGACCTCAGCCCTGACGAGCACATGGGGCGGGAGTTCTTCATCCCGCTGCGTCCTGGCGAAAAACTGGATGGAAGCGACCTTGTTGCCGTCAAAGATACTTACGTAACCATTGGAGACGTAGCTGCTAGCACGGAAATCACCTCGATCCTGACGCAGCACAACAAGCCTTATGACATCCGCTACGGAGGCGATATCGTCTTCGGCGATCTCCAACGGAGCCCGGCGATCCTCATTGGGGCGTTCAATAATTCCTGGACGCTGGAGATGACGAATAACCTGAGATTTGTCTTCGCCTACGATCATAAGATCGAAGACCGTTTCGACAAGCGCCGCTCCTGGACAGTCACAGACGATTCCCTGGAAGACTACGCTATAGTGTCGCGAATTTTGAATTCGAAGACCGGCCAGGTTCTGGTTACCGTCGCAGGAATCGGCCAGGCCGGAACGCACGCCGCTGGGAGCTTCCTGACAAATCCCCGTGCTATTTCCGACTTGATCAAAACGGCGCCCAAAGGTTGGGACAAGAAGAACCTTCAAGTCGTGCTCCACACCTCATTGGTGAGCGGCGTTCCCGCTGCGCCGGATGTGGTCGCAAGCTCCTATTGGTAGAGGTCTGCCCTTCGAACACACTCCCACCATCTGGGTAGTGACAAATCAAAAGAGCGGAGTACCTTTTGTGGAAGTTGTCGACCGTGACCGGCTGTACGACATTATCGATCGAGCTCTCGCGGAGACCAGAGATGAGGAACTTCTGTCCATCGAAGCGTCAGACAATCGGCAATCGGCGGAACAGACCACTAAGGTATCCGCGAACTTGGGAGATTGCAGCCAGAGTCTGCTGCTCACGAAAGCTTGCGCGCTGGTTCTGGTGTTTGTCCTGATTCTGGGATTCCCGGCGCAAAGCTCAGCCTATGCGGTCCTGGCGCACGAAGCCATCATCGACAGCGCCTGGGACACGAACATACGGCCGCTCCTCTTGCAACGCTTCCCCCTGGCTACCGGGCCGGAGTCAGAGAAGCTCATAGCTATGCCTATGGCGGAGCCATTATCCAGGACATGGGCTATTACCCGCACGGAAGCAAATTTTTTAGTGATTTGACTCACTACGTGCGCAGTGGAGACTTCGTTCTCGCCCTGCTGCACGATGCCAAAGACCTCGATGGCTATGCCTTCGCGCTTGGAGCGCTGGCTCACTATGCCGCCGACAATGACGGTCACCGCATCGGCACGAACGTCGCGGTTCCGGTTTTATACCCTAAGCTGAAAAAGAAATATGGTGTACCCATCACCTACGAACAAGATCCGCTGGCGCACGTAAAGACGGAGTTCGGATTCGATGTTCTGGAAGTAGCGCAGGGACGCTATGCCCCCAATAGTTATCATGACTTTATCGGCTTCGCGGTCTCCGTCCCGCTTTTGGAACAGGCCTTTCAGGAGACCTACGGTCTGGATTTGAAGGTTGTCCTTCCCCACGAAAATCAAGCGCTCGGCTCCTATCGCCGTGACGTCAGCACACTCATCCCTAAAGCGACGCGCATTGCCTGGAGCTTGAAGAAGAGCCAGATCATGAAGGACCAGCCCAGCATTACCAAGCGAAAATTTCTCTATAACCTTTCCCGCGCGAGTTATGAAAAGAACTGGGGAACGGAATATCAACCCCCTACAGCGGGTGAAAGGTCAATCGCCTTCCTGGTGAGGATTATTCCCAAAATCGGTCCGCTCAGAGTACTTGAGCTGCGGACCCCCACGCCGGAGACGGAACACATGTTTGAAGCCAGCTTCAATGCAACTCTCTCCCGCTACCGGAAGTTATTAGCGCAGGTGGCGGCCGGCCAGCCGGATGTTCCGGACTACAATTTCGATACCGGGAAACCGACGGCTCCGGGCGAGTACCGGTTGAGCGATGAGACTCATGCGAAGCTACTCGGCGAGCTCGCAAAGCGAAAGTTCACCGGAGCTTCCCCGGATATTCGGGCCGAACTCTTGAAGTTCTACGCATCGCCGGATGCTCCCTACTCGACCAAGCGCAAGCCCAAAGCATGGCTAAGAGTTCAGACCGAAGTCGTGCAATTGAGGCAAGCGGCTCCATCTCCGCTGTAGCCTCCCGCTTACACTCACCCAAGGATATGAGAATTGAGTTGAGGAAGGCTGGGTTGGCAACTACACCTAACTTTGTCATCTCGACCGGAGCGCAGCGGAGTGGAGAGATCTGCGGGTTCCCAGTGCGCCGGGATAAACCGGCATGAAGCAGAGGATGAAAAATTCTTACGAGGAAGGAGTAGCGAACCACTCGGCCCCGAGTTTTGCGTAGTGCACCGCGAGGTGCAATGCGAAGCGTAAACAGGGGAATAGGCGGGGTGGGTATTGAGCTTCGAAAACGCCCATCGGGACGCCGACGCTGTTGGGAAGGCGGAAGGCAACATGGGCAGAGGCGCAAGCGCGAGTCTCTGTTCAGTCCTGCGTAGTCGTAGACCCCAGACACGCCTAGACACTTCATGCACGAGAACCGGGAGACCTCGGAGGCTCCTGCGGTTGAAGCAAACCGCAGGACGGCGGGAGAAGGCCCAGGCCGTACGGCCCGCATGTACGCCTGCGAGGAGTCGGACAGTGGCATAGTACCTATGAATCACTCGAACAAAGACGGGAAACCGAGAGCGGAGAGTGAGGAGGGAAGGCTGCTGATCGGGGAGAACAACCGCAAATCGAGCACGCCTCGACACTGAGCGAGACTTGCGTGTTCCATCGATGGGCGATTGTGCGGCAAGCACTACTGCCGTTACTCATCTTCGATAAGAGCCGTATGCGCTAATGAGCGCTTGTACGGATCCGTGCGGGGGGTACCAGGCGACTGGTATCCCTACCGCGACCATCTGGCGCAAAAAGCGCGCCAGATATGGGAAACCCTCGATTGGTGGCGGTTTTGGATTCATACTTCAAGGAGATTTGTGGTGTCCCATCCTTGCGCAGCAAGGGTGGGACACCACAACCATTGACAGAGCAGATGGCCCAGAATGATTTTCGACAGAGCAGTAAAGCGGAGTGAACGAGATCCGCGGTTACATACGCATTAACCGCAGATCTCTCCACTCCGCTGCGCTCCGGTCGAGATGACAAAGTTAGGTGTAGTTGCCAACCCAGCCTTCCTCAACCCGATTTTCATTCCCTTGGGTGGGCCGCAGGCCCATGAACACTCCGGTCGAGATGACAAATAAGCTGCAATTGCCGATGAGACATTCGCTCTTATACGGCACATCTGCTTAGCTCACGCGCGCACTAATTACAGTTGAATCTTGACCAGCTCCTCTTGCCGCCCGCTGGGTGTGATTTGACGTGTTTGCGGCGAGCGCCAATGGTCGATGTAGGAGATTTGGTGAACGCAGGAGACGGTGCAGTTTGGCGCGCAACTCTTCTCGGTAAGGTATTCGCGGTCTAAATCGGCCTGGGTATATTCCGCCAGGGGAATGGCCGGCCAGCCGCGCTGCTGTGAACAATAATGCACCAGCCCGTCTTCGCAGATATAGAGGTAGCGTGAACCGGCCCGGCAGCGCCATTCATTCGGCTCGCCATTGGCAATCGCTCTCTGGAAGTGATTGAAGCGCGAGTAGTTCCTCTTCTTCATACCGGCCATCTCATAGTAAACGCGCCGCTCTTCGTCTTTGAGCGGCTTCAACTGGCCATCGCCGTCGTGAATGATCCCGATGGTTGAGGTAAAGCCGAGTTCTACTGCCCGCTTGCCGATGACCAGGGCATCCTGCGGGGTCTTGATCCCTCCTCCGACTACCGAGTTGATGTTGACGTGAAACTCGGCGTATTCGGCGAGGAACTGCAGCTTTTTGTCCAGGACCTTCAAGCTCTTCTTCGATATCTCATCCGGCTGCACGTTATCGATGGAGATCTGCATGTGGTCGAGGCCGGCGCTATTCAACCGCTCGATGCGCTCCGGAGTCAGAAGATAGCCGTTGGTGATGATGCCGGCCATCCGGCCGTGATAGCGTATGCGGCGGATAATCTCGTCCAACTCGGGATGCGTGAAGGGCTCACCGCCTGAGATGGTGATAATAGCCGTGCCCAGGCGGTTCAAATGGTCGATGCGCTGCAGCATCTCCTTGAGCGGCACCGGATCGGAGACTTTGTCATATTCATTGCAGTAGGCGCAGGAGAGATTGCAGAATCGCATGGGCACGATTTGCGCCATCACGACATGCCGGGTCGACACAAAAGCCTGCCCCACGACCGCCAGCTCACGGCGTTTGCGTTCCGCGGCATTCAATCGGCTCTTCCAGGAGCGCTTCCGTGCAGCCATCTTTTTATTGAACCACAGGGTGCAGGCGGGCGCGAGTTACCCGAAGGGTAACGCCCGACAAATTTGGACGTACCCGCCTAGCTGCCCTTTTTAGGTTGGCCGGCGGACATGGTCAATGTCTGCTCCCGCTTGTTTCGCATGATGGTCACCTGGACCGGCCTTCCACGGTTGCTGCGGATAGCCTTCTGCCAATCGCCGCGGCTGGCCATAGAGGCGTTATTAACCTTGAGAATCACATCTCCGGCCCGTAAACCGGCGCGGGCAGCGGGGCTTTGGCTATCCACGTTCTCCACCAGCAGTCCGGTGCCGCTGCTTACCCCAAAGTAGTCGGCCAGTTGAGTGCGTACGGGATTCACGTCGGCGCCGACGTAAAGCGAACTCGGAATGAGCGTGCCCAGGAAATGGGAGCCCCCCGATGAGCCGGGTGCAAAATTTTGTCCCCCTCCCGCTGCCTCGGGCTCATCCGGCTTTGGGACGCTGAAGTGTTGCGACCATGCCTGCTGCGCGAGCAAGACGCGGTCGGCGAGCTGCACGGTTAGGACCATCGTTGCGCCATCCCGGCTTATGAGGAACCTGACAGTCCGGCCGGGGGGCTGCTTTCGCAGCATGCGCCGCATTTGGTCGCAGCCCCCAATCTTCTCTCCGTTCATTTGCAGGATTACGTCATGGATCTTGAGCCCGGCCTTGGCGGCGGGAGCGTCATGGTCCACGGCCACGACCTCCACTCCGTGCTGGTCCTTTAACTTGAGTTGATCGGCGTCCGAGCCGACGTTCTCGAGATCCACTCCCAGATATCCCTGAGAGCTATGCAAGAAAAAATGTTGAGAAATGCTGTGCAGAAACTCGAATGGACCCCCGCCCGCCCAGGCGGCGGGCGCCGCCAGGACGCAGCCCAGAACCACGGTCAGCGAACCCAGTCTTGGAAGTTGCTTCATCGGAAACCCTCAAGAAACTGCCACCGGTTGGGACTTGCGCTTTTAGAAAACCTGTCAACTCATTGGCTACTGGATCTGAGGCATCTGGTCCAAAACCTCGCGTGAAACCGTACGAATGTGAGGATTGTCATCCTCCGAGGCCACGGTATGCAGGACTTCCCGGACGCTGCTGTCGGCTTGCACCGGCTGAAGCAGCTCGATGGCCCGTGAGCGCACGGCTGGGTCCGGATCGTTCATCAGGGATTCAAGCACCGAGTCGCGTACCCGCATATCTTCCGCCACATAGGGCTCCAGGCCGTTGAGCGCCTTCAGCCGCACCTCCGGGCTTTTATCGTAGCGCAAGGCTACCAGAAGTTGCTTGCGGATGGAGCCGGCAGAGCATTGGTGCCCCGCCAGGCACTCTTCGGCCAGCAGGCTGACAGAATTCTGCTGCACTCCGGGATCCGCCGGACTTTTGGCGGCAAGCAACAGGAGCTGGCGGATCGCCGGATCGTCTAAGGACCCGCTGACCGTCTCCGGAACCAGGCGATTGAATTGCACTTGGACGTTCTCGGAGTTGGGGTCGCGCACGATGCTGCTGACGTTCGCAATCGCGAGCGGAGCGTTGCTTGAAGCGGCCAGGGTAGAAGTGGAAGGTGGAGTGGGCTGAACCCGCTGATTCCGCCGGGCCGCATGGTAGCCCGCGAAGGAGCCAAATCCAAGGCCTAAAACCAGCAACGCCGAGGCCGCCACGGGAGCGCGGCCAAGAGCCGTGAAGCCACCCAGAATCGATTGCCTGGCGCGCACCAGCCAACCGTTTTGCGGCATCTCATCGAGGGCTGTTTCCAGCCGCATTCGCGTTTTGGCCAACAGGTTGGCCGAGGGTTCTTCGGCTGGGGCAAATGCCATTGCCTGTTGCAGCGCTTTTACCGCTTCAAGCTCCTCCTGGCATCGGGCACACGTTCCGATGTGCTGCTCCAGCGCATCGCGCTCGTCGTCAGCGAGCTCTCCATACGCAGCTAAAGCTATCTCCTGCTGAGCTAGTTCGCATCTCATTTAAAACCTCTCGCCTCACCGTAATTCCGCCAAACTTGTCCTTAGTTTTTTAGTTGCCCGGAAGAGCGTGTTTTTGGCCGTCTCTTCCGTGGTGTTCAACATTTCACCGATCGTTCTCAGCCGCAGTCCCTGGTAATGCTTCAACTCGAACACCATGCGTTCGCGCGGTGTCAGCTTCCCTAGCGCCTCCTGAATTCTCTCCCCCAAAATCTTCCGGTCAAGCTCCCGGGCCGGGTCGGCCATCGAGCGGTTATCGGAGAGGTTATTCAGCAGATCCATCTCCTCGCCGCCGGAGTCGAGCACCACGGATTGCTCCTCTCGCCGGGATTTGCGACGGCGCAGGTGGTCGAGACATAAGTTCGTGACAATGCGATAGATCCACGTATAGAAGGAGCATTCGAAGCGGAACTTACCCAGATAACGGTAAGCCTTCAGGAAAGCTTCCTGGTGGATGTCCTGCGCATCCTGTTCGGACCCGGTCAGATGCAGGGCCAAGCGTAAAACTGCATGATCATATTGGCGCACCAGTGCGTCGAAAGCTGTGCGCGATCCATTCTGAGCCTCGCGAATCAGCTCCGTTTCATTAGCACGCGTCCATGTTTCGCTGGCCATGCCTGGAGAGGATTGTATCGTTCGCCGTGGATGAACGGCGCGGCTCCCCGCCTGGTACATTCTTTGAGGATAAACGGGAAGCACGTCCGCCGGCATTGCACGCTCCAACTCCGGGCAGGGTCAAAACCCGGGGCCAAGGATACGACGAATTTGCCGTCAATCGGGTAGCAATCCGAGACCCAAATTCATATTGTGACGCCTCGGATAAACTGATGCCATGATTCTCCAAGCCTCAAATGATGACGCCGCCGATCCCGAGAATAGCCTTTTCCCTTCGCCGGTCTCTGGCTGGATAACTGCCTATTGCGACGGCGGATCACGAGGCAACCCTGGGCCGGCCGGATTTGGCGTCTACATCCAGGGTGATTCGGGGAAGGTTTTGGGTGAGCTGAGCGAGTACCTAGGCGCGCAAACCAACAACTATGCGGAATATTCCGGGCTTCTTGCCGCAATCAATTTCGCCCTCGCCCAGGGGTATCCACGCTTGCGCGTGATTTCCGATTCCGAACTGATGGTCAAGCAGATGAAGGGCCAATACCGCGTAAAAAGCCCGGAACTGCGCCCGCTCTACGAGCGTGCCAAGCGGCTGGCTTCGCAGCTCGAAGCATTTGAAATTCGCCACGTATTGCGGGAGAAGAACCATCACGCGGACCGGCTGGCCAACTTGGCCATGGATCGCGGGATGAGGAAAACCTCCACACCCGCGCCGCCCGTTTCCAGGATGCCGGCTTCCGGGGCGAAGATGCTTCGCGGCCTCACCAAGGATGGAGTAGTGCATTTGCTGGGGGATGAACTTCCCGACGGTATATACGTCAAGATAATTCCGGAATAGCCCGGGTGGAAGCCCCGCATTCATCGGGGTAGGAGCGCTTCAGCGCTGCGGGAAGAATCCAATGCTTGAAGGGTAGAAGCGGATTCCCTCCGGGAATGACAGAAAGAAAGGCAAAGACGAAACAAGGAGGGCTCTTCAACGTCCTTCGCGCAGGCGCGTGGCAAGACGATCCGGCAGCCCGGCGCGCCGGATGCGCATCTGCGCCATGCGGACGTTATAAGGCACGCGATGAAACTCGACCATCATTCGCTGGTCGTCATAAACGGCAAAGGCGGCCCGCCAATCGCCGTCGCGCGGCTGGCCCACGGAACCGGGATTGATGAAGTAGCGCGCTCCCGCCCTCAAGACCAGCTCCGACGTATCTTGCCCGTCATCGCTCGCGTAGATCGGATCAAGTTCGAACGACTCCTCGCGGCTGGCGGCAAAACCGCCTTGCACATGGGTGTGCCCAAAGAAATTGATCCGCGTTTGCGACTGCTGGAGCGGCAGCCACGCTTCCTCGATGGAAAACAGATACTCATCTTCATCGAAATAGGAGCCATGCATGCAACTTACCCCGGAGCCTTTGGGTACAACCGGCCCGGCAGACATACATTGAAGCCACTGCACGTGCTGCGGGGTGAGCACTCGCCGGGTCCAGCGCGCCGCGCTGCTGGCCAATGGGCTGAAGTCTTCAAGCGAGGCTTGTCCGCAGCAGGCGCGGTCATGATTGCCGCGCACGAAGGTCTTGCCCAGCCCGCGCACCTGCTCGATGACCTCGTTGGGCATCGCCCCGTAGCCGACAACATCGCCCAGGTTCCACACCTGGTCGTGATCCGGCGCTGCCGCCAGGACCGCTTCCAGTGCGTCGATATTCGCGTGGATGTCCGAAAGCACCAAGGCAAGCATTGAATTCCTAGCTGGTGGACCGCACCCAATGTCCAGGGGCCTGCTCGACCATGCCTCCGGCCTCGCCGGCAGTCACAGCTAACGTAGCGAGTGGATGGCTGCGGTCGGTTTCAAGAGTTGGGACCGCACCCAGGAGACTCCGCGTGTAGGCGTGTCCGGGGTGGAGAAAGATCTGATCGCGCGAGCCCGTCTCCAAGAGCAGCCCGTGGCGCATGACGGCAACCCGGCCGGCAACCTGCGCCACCACCGCCAAGTCATGGGATATGAACAGCAGCCCCAAACCGAATTGTTGTTGCAAGTTCTTGAGAAGTTCCAGAATCTGCGCCTGTACCGTGACGTCCAAAGCTGTTGTCGGTTCGTCCGCAATCAAGAGCTCGGGGCGATTGACCAGGGCCATGGCGATCAGGATGCGCTGACGTTGGCCGCCGGAGAACTGGTGTGGATAGTCCCGCATCCGGCGTTCCGGTTCGGCGATCGCGACCGCATGGAGCGCCTGGACCACCTGTTCGCGCACCTGCCTGCGGCTGAGTCTCGATTGATGGGTCTCCAGCGCCTCGGCTATCTGCCTGCCGATCGGCATCACCGGATTCAGCGCTGTCATCGGCTCCTGGAAGATCATGGCGATCTGCCGCCCGCGGTAGCGGCGCATCTCTTCCGGAGTCAACTTGAGTAAATCCCGGCCAGCGAAACGGATTGATCCTTGCACCCGCGCCGCCGCGTCCAGCAAACGCAAAATGGCCAGCGCCGATACGGATTTTCCCGAGCCCGATTCGCCCACCAGCCCGAGCACCTCTCCCTGCTCGATAGAGAAACTCAGATCGCGGACCGCGGGTTGATCGCGGAAAGAGATCGAAAGATGATCGACTTCGAGCAGCGGGGCCAAAGAAAAAATATGCTCCCAAAACAGGGGATCAGAAGAGGTTGGTCTGCTTGCGCGGCAGCGGCAAGCCGAAATGGTCGTAAGCCAGGCGGGTGGCTACGCGTCCTCGTGGAGTGCGATCGAGAAATCCGATTTGGATCAGAAACGGCTCATAAACCTCCTCGAGCGCGTCTTCCTCCTCCGCTAGCGAAGCCGCCAAAGTATTCAATCCTACTGGGCCTCCGTCGTACTTTTCGATAATGGTCAAGAGCAGACGGCGATCCAGCTCATCGAATCCATGCGCGTCGACCCCGTGCAACTTGAGGGCCGCTTCGGCTATTTCGCGGTCAATGGCGCCGGTGCCGCGCACCTGTGCGTAATCGCGCACCCGGCGCAGCAGGCGATTGGCGATGCGCGGCGTTCCCCGCGAGCGCAAGGCGATCTCCGCCGCTCCGTCATGGTCGATGGGCACATTCAGCACCTCGGAAGACCGTTCGACAACGTAACGCAGCTCAGCGTCGGTGTAGAACTCCAGCCGCAGGAGAATTCCAAAACGCGAGCGCAGCGGAGAAGACAAGAGGCCGGGCCGCGTCGTCGCCGCGACAAAGGTAAAGGGCTTGACATCCATCACATGGGTGCGGGCCGCCGGACCCTGTCCGATAATGATGTCCAGCTTATAGTCTTCGAGCGCGGTGTAGAGTTTTTCTTCGAGCACCGGCTGCAGCCGGTGAATCTCGTCCAGGAACAGTACCTGGCGCTCGCGCAGATTGGTCAAAATAGCGGTCAGATCACCTTGGATCTGCAAAGTCGGGCCAGAGGTTTGTTGAAAGCCGACATCCAACTCATTGGCGATAATCGTCGCTAATGTCGTCTTGCCCAGGCCCGGCGGCCCGAACAAGAGCACGTGGTCCAGGGCTTCGCCGCGCGATTTGGCGGCCGCAAGCGCAATCGCCAATTGCTCCTTCGCCTTTTCCTGGCCAATAAACTCCGCCAGACGCTTGGGGCGCAACTTCAATTCAAACGAGCTGTCTTCATCTTCTCGGGTGGCGGAGACCAGCCGATCCGGGTTACTTCCACTCACAGGCATTTGCATCGCATACTATCGCATTTCTCCCGCCGCCGTTGCTCCTCTGCGCGTCTTGTCCATCTTTGCCTTTTCTTTCTGTCATTCCCGAAGGGAATCTGCTGTTCTTGCCGCCGCGATGCTATCGGCAACTCTATTTAATTTGTCATCTCGACCGAAGCGAAGCGAAGTGGAGAGATCTGCGGTTTTCCACATCTGAGTGAGGGTGAAGCGGAATGACAGGGATCCACGGTGACACGCGCAAACCACAGATCTCTCCACTTCGCTGCGCTCCGGTCGAGATGACAAAGTAATATCTGGCGCAAAAAGCGGGACGGCATAACAAACCGCCGCACCGCGGCATGTGCCTGGACGGCGAGTCCCCCCGGTTTACACTGAGAGTTCTGAACCCGATCGATGCCCAAGACCAGCCTCTTCAGTTTCAAGCGTCCCCAACAACTCGCGTCGATATTGCTGCTGATGCTTTTGGCGCAGTGCGTCTGGGTGATGCGGCATCAAACGCTTACCACTCGGGATTATGATTTTGCCCGTTGCGGCCGCGAGATGTGGGAAAAGCCCTCGCCGCTGGCCGGATACTTCACCAGTTGCGGCAACTTCCACGATGGAACGCTGGCGTATCGCGCTGCCGCTCTGCCGCTGACCATCCAGCGTATTCTCGCCGGACAGAGTACGGCTACTTCAACCTGGGAGATGCGCCATGAGTTGACCCATGTGCTGTTCCTTCTGCACAGCGCATTTTTATTCGCGGGGCTGGGCCTGGGCGCCGCGCTGTGGTGGGTTACCCGCCGTCTCTATGGCAATACGGGCGGCTTCATCGCGCTCGCGCTTTACTGTTTTTCTCCGCCGGTGATTCACGCCTGCACCTATCCGAACAATGAGATCCTGACCGCGTTTGGGTTATTCGCCGCCATCTATACCGCCATCGGAGTGGCTCACGCCGTGCAAGGTCCACGGCGCAAGTGGCGCTCGCGCATACTATTGCTCACTGTCGCTTTTGGTGTGACGGCCGCCGCCCACGTGGCCGCATTTTTGTTGGCCATCGTGCTGGCCGTCATCTTTATGGCGTATCTGGCCGAGGGTCACCGCGCCAGCATCATTCCTATCATGATGGTGGCCATCTTCGGATTTATGGTGCTGGTCTTCGCCTCCTATGCCTTCAACCCTGATGCGTTCAGCTACTATTTCCGCAGCAGCGCGGGAAGACTGTGGCTTTCGCCGGGCACGGCTCTGGCCTGGTTTTTTAGCCTGCCCAACGCTGCCGTGACCATCGCCACCGCTGCGGCCTTGTTGCTCTATATTCTGATTCGCCGCTCGCGCTATTTTGGCAACACGCTCCCGCTGCTGATCGCTCTCTTGCTGTTTCCGCTGATGACCCCCGGCACGGCCAGTGAACCCACTCTGTGGGGTCTTCCCTTTCTGCTCGCCTTTATCGCAGGCGTCTTTGCCGATGTCCTGGAAACACGCTACCGGCGTATCTTCTTCTGGGCCACGGGTTCGGTGCTGGTTTTAGAGGTTGTGATCAGCATTCTGTCCCTCCCCTCGGTAGGGTAGGAATCGGGCGTTTTCGTCGGGCGGAGGGGTAACCATTCAAGGGTCCGGCAGTTTACCCGTAACTATCTGAAATAAATCGGCTTATGGCCTCACTCGCCGCTTGCTGCACGGCTCCTGACAACGTATCATTAGAAATAGTCCCCCCTCGGAATGGCCTTTGCCGGAGTACGGCCGCCTCGGCGGCCGGACGCTTCATCCCTGGTGACGATTCACACCTATGGCAGACGATCAGAATCCACAGCTTCCTTTAGGCAATCCGAACGGCAGTGACGGCAATCCGCCTGCCGGGCGCGGCGGCAACCTCATTCCCATCAACATTGAAGAGGAGATGCGGCGCTCCTATCTCGACTATTCGATGTCGGTCATCATCGGGCGCGCGCTGCCGGATATCCGCGACGGGTTCAAGCCGGTGCATCGGCGCATTCTCTACACCATGCACGAGATGGGACTTGAGTACAACAAGAAGTACACCAAGTGCGCCAAGGTTGTGGGTCAGGCGATGGGCGTGTATCACCCACACGGCGATTCGGCGATCTACGACACACTGGTGCGCCTGGCCCAGCCCTTCAGCTTGCGTTATCCCATGGTGGACGGCCAGGGAAACTTCGGCTCGGTGGATGGCGATCCGCCGGCGGCCATGCGTTACACCGAGAGCAGGATGACGCGGATTGCCGGCCAGATGATGGCCGACATCGATCAGGATACTGTCGATTTCGTTCCCAATTACGACGAGAGCACCTCTGAGCCGAGTGTCCTGCCGACCCGCATCCCCAATCTCATCGTGAACGGCTCCAATGGAATCGCCGTGGGCATGGCGACCAATATTCCCCCGCATAACCTCACCGAAGTGATCGATGCCACCATCGCGTTGGTGAACAATCCGGCCGGCGGGCTGGTTGAAGTGCTCAAGCACGTCCAAGGCCCGGACTTTCCTACCGGAGGGTTCATTTACGGACGAAGCGGAATTGCCCAGGCCTATGCCACCGGCCGGGGGCGCTTTCTGATGCGCGCCAAGGCGGCGGTGGAGCAGCTCAAGGGTGGAAGGACCGCGATCGTCGTCACCGAGATTCCCTACCAGGTCAACAAGGCAAAGCTGATCGAGCGCATCGCCGAGTTGGTCAACGAGAAGATCATCACCGATATCGCCGAAGACGACTTCCGCGATGAGAGCGATCGCGATGGAATGCGGATTGTGATCGGCCTCAAGCGCGGCGCCGAGGCTCAGATCGTGTTAAACCAGCTGCACAAGCACACGCAGATGCAGGAGAGCTTTTCCATGATCTTTCTCGCGGTGGTCAACGGCCAGCCGCGCGAGCTCCCTCTGCACGAGGCCATCCGTCATTTCATCGATCACCGCGTGGATGTGGTTCGCCGCCGCACCGCCTTTCTGCTCAGGAAGGCGCGCGAGCGGGAGCATATCCTCGAAGGCTACAAGATCGCGCTGGACAATCTCGACCGTGTTATCCGCATTATTCGCGGCTCCGCATCCCGCGCCGAAGCACGGGAAAATTTACGCGTCTTCTCGCTGGGCAAGGAAATCGTTATCAAGCTGGACCCGGCGACGCCACTGGTCGAGGGACAGGCCGGCCTAAGCTATCGCCAGATCGACGCTATCCTTGAGCTGCAGCTCTATCGGCTTACCCAGCTTTCGATCGACGAGCTGCTCAAGGAGCTGGCCGATGTCCGTGAGCACATCTCCGAGTATGAATCTATCCTGGCGTCGGAGAAGAAGCTGCGTTCGGTAATCGTCAAGGAGCTGGAAGCGATCCGCAAAGATTTTGGTGATGCGCGGCGCACGCAAATCCTGGATGAGACGGCGGAGCTGCAACTGGAAGACCTGATCGCCGACGAACAGGTCGCCGTCACTGTGTCGCATTCCGGCTATCTGAAGCGGACGCCTATCTCCACCTACCGCCAGCAGAGGCGCGGAGGTACGGGACGGCTGGGCATGAAGACACGCGAGGAAGATTTTGTTTCCCAGCTTATCGTCGATTCGACCCATGCCTATCTGCTCTGCTTTACCAATGCGGGGCGCGTCTACTGGCTCAAGGTCTATGAGATTCCCGACGTCGGCGCCGCCGGCAAAGGGAAATCCATGGCCAGCCTGCTGAACCTGCAGCAGGGAGAGAGCGTTCGCACTATTGTGCCGGTGCGCGATCTTGAAACCGACGGAGCGTATATCTTCTTCGCTACCCGCAAGGGCACGGTCAAAAAGACGCCGCTCAAGGACTTTTCCAACGTAATGGCTCGGGGCATTATCGCCATCGGCATCGATAACGACGACGAGCTGATTGGAGCCTGCCATACGGACGGTAACCAGATTATTTTTCTGGCCACCCACGAGGGCATGGCCATCCGCTTCGATGAGAATGATGTCCGCTCCATGGGCCGGCCGGCCTATGGGGTTCGCGGAATCGACCTCGTCAAGGGGGACTATCTGGTCGGGCTCGCCGCCACTCCCCGCGAGCGGAAGAAGAACGGCAATGGAGGGGACACGCCAAGCCTTATCCTCTCCGTCACCACGCAGGGCTACGGCAAGCGCACCGACGTCGATGAGTACCGTTTGCAGACACGGGGCGGCAAGGGCGTAATCAACGTCAAAACCACTGCCCGCAACGGCAAAGTCGCGGCCATCCTGCTGGTCGATGATAGCTCGGAGCTGATGGCCATCAGTCAGTATGGCAAGATCATCCGCATCGACACCAAGACCATCCGGGCCGCTGGGCGCTCCACGCAAGGCGTCCGGCTGCTCCACCTGGAAGAGGAAGACAAGATCGCGGCTGCGGTGGTTATTCCGCCTGAAGAGGCTAAGATCGAACCGGAGAATGGTTCACTGCTGCAATAGGCCGTTGGATGGACACTCTCCATCAGAAACGAAGAATCTCCTTCACCACCACTTGATACAGAAAGGGGCATCGTGGTCGCGATGCCCCTTTTCGAGTGAGAACCAAGGTACGGCAAATTGTTCAAATGAAACAGAAGACGATTTTGCTAGTAACCTTTCGCGGAGATTTGCCTGACTGATGCCTCCTGTTCCTCAGTCGGATGCGAATTACCACAGTTATCGACCTCGTAGCGGTCGTAGTGAGGCTGCACATAGAGCACATAGTGGCTGCCCACCGTCATATTAAAAGCGTTTGGGACATCTTCGCTGAAGACTGTGTATTCATTGCGGTGGGTCTTGCCATGGAGAACGGAATCTACACGCACAATGTAGTTAACGCCATTCAGAAAATCCCACGACTCAGCGACCGGTACAATTGCCGTCACCGTGCCCACAATCACTACAGATGAAGAATGCATCTCATTGCGAGCCGTGACACGATGCGCATTGCACTGCGAAAAGCCAGTGGCCGCGCCAAGAATGAGAACCAGGACAATTGCAATATTTTTCAATGTGTACTCCTCGGGGTTCGGGGCTTCAATTTTCCACAACCACTGATACTTAGGTTGTATGACCTACGACTTAAGTGGTAGCTTCTCCCGAGCCGCGTAGGATGGCAATAAAAGGATGGAGTTGAAGCCCTTACTTCAGAGGAAAAAGAGGTGCACCGGAGTGCGCCGAATGTGTGCCTATGGTAATGAATCCATGCCGGCGCACACATCCCAGGCGGGTTAGAACGGGAATGGCTATGGAAAGCGCAGAACGGAAATGCAGCCGAGACGCTTACTTTTTAAAACCTTGAGATTTTTTGAACGGGCCAGACCAAGTCAGTCATTGCCAAACATATGGGCCAATTGCTTGATGATGGCGCCCTCCTGATCCAGAGGGCCTGAATTCCCGCACTTGTTAACTACCCAGTGCTGGTAGTTGTTGCCGAGAAACAACAAATACTGTTGGCCCACCTGCAGCTTGAATCCATCTGCGCTGTGCTCGTCGAAGATGACGATCTCTCCCGATTGCTTGCCCTTGACTTTCTGGTCGATGTGGACGGTGTAATTCGTTCCGTCCAGGGTATCCCAGGATTGGGGAACAGGCCGCGATGACTGCACGGTAACGATAAGAACGGCCTCGGATTGCTTATATTCCTGGCGAACCGGCATAGGCTGGGCGCACTCAGCGAGTGAAGTCGCCGCAAGAAGTGTGCAGGCCATGCAGGCCAGAGCTGTAGCCACTCGCTTCAATTCGCCTCGCCTTCTGCTACGCGGATTTGGCCGATCATTCCCGCGATTCTCGCGAGTTCCGCATTGGGCAGTCCTGTAACAGATTACGCACCAAAGGTCCCATCCTGACATTACACAAAGGTAACAGTTTGAAATGCGACAACGACCATGAGCGCCCTATCGCAATCGAGCCGCTAAAAGGGCCGTAGCGCGATGGCGCTGTTTCGGGTGGGGCAGAGGATTTGCGTGGACGGGCGGCTGTGTGCGGTTTGCCGGCATATAGGACCGGTATACCGATATATGGAAGCAGGCTTGGGCAAATTCTTCCTCAACGTCGAGTTTGCCCGCCGCCTGGAGAGCAAAGAGATAGGCCCTCATCCAGCTGATTTCCGATGCGGGAAGACCTTTTTTCCCGATATCGACCGCCTCGCCGGTCAAGTGGGGCGATCGGGTGTCCCCTACAGCCGGAGCCGCATTGCCATTGATCAGCAGCAGATGCTTCTGATAGGTAACCGTGCGCACCGCGGAGTTCACTTGCAGAGAGGTGTGGAAGCGGGCATAGTGCCGCTGCGCCAGGTCCAGGAGAAAGCGTGCTGTCCAAGGGCGGCAATAGCGCAGGCTCGGCTGCAAACGCGGGTCCACGCGCAGCCCCACGGTCACCGGGAGAGCCACCAGTTCTTTGTCCTGCGACATGGCCGCGAGCGTTCGACTGTCTTCGATTCGAGTCAAGTCTTCGCGGTCGGCGCGTTCGTTCTGCCGCAGCAACGACTCGCGCGACCCTCGCAACGGAGACAGCATGCGGAAATGCTCCAGTGGCAAGCGTGCGAGCTCCACTCGGGGAGTGGTGTAGTTGGTTTCCAGGGCCTCGCGCCTCCGCCTCTCCCGCCTGGAGCGATAGCTCGCATAACGCGATCCGCTATGCTGGCTATGGATAACGGAGCGGCGGAGACCGGCGGACGAATGGTGACGGCGATGCGCGCGTGCGTGAGCGCGGGCGCCGTGGCAAGGCATGGCGTTCAGCAAAAGGACGATGGCCAAGAACGCTGTCGTGCTCAGCGCGCTCAGTCGGGGGAAACCGGGAAAATTGGGGCCCCGCATAGCAAGTGCGCAAAAACTGCCAGAGATTTGAGGTTAGCCTTCCCTGGGGCGGCGGCAGAAGTGGCGAATTTGATTCCCGCAAGTTGTTAACAACGGCGGGAGGATGCCAAGCCGCTCCTGCGAGTACAATTCGGCCAGCGAAAAACTCCCGCTGGCGAGGAATCCTTACGAGGAAAGTATGACCGACCCGGTTGCCGCCGCTTCTCCCTCCGACGCACAGCCCGTCGATCGGCCGCTGTCGCAATGGCAGCGGCTTCTCTACATCTTTGTCTCGCCCGGCAAAACCTTCGCGGACGTTCTGCGCAATGCGGACTGGTGGCTGCCCTTCGTCTTAACTGCGCTGGTGGGTTACGGGTTTACCTATGCCGTCGAGAGGCAGGTCGGATGGGGACAGGTGGTCGAGAATGCGATCCAGCAGTCGCCTCAGCAGCAGGAGCGTATCGCCAACATGACGCCGGAGCAGGTGGCCGCGATGAAGCGGGGGATGCAGATGTTCTTCCGCTACATCTCCTACGCCACTCCGCTGTTCGCGCTGGCGGTGGCTGCTATCGTCTCCGCCCTGCTGCTGGGGACGCTTAATTTCATCTTCGCGGGAAGAGCGAAATTCGGGCAGATGATGGCCGTCTACTTCTATGCCACCTTTCCTCTCAATCTAAAATATCTGCTGGGAATTATCGTTCTCTTTGCGGGTATGAATCCCGCTCAATTCAGGATCCAAAACCCGGTTGGAAGCAACCTCGGTTACTATTTGAGTCCCGACACGCCGGTGTGGTTGACTACTCTAGCCGCTCACCTGGGCATTTTTACGCTGTGGCTCCTGATCCTTCTTTCGCTGGGCTCGGCGATCGTCGCCAGGGTAAAACGCGGCCAAGCAGCAGTAGCCGTGGTCGGTTGGTGGATTTTGCTGGTGCTGGTCACGGTTGGATGGACAGCGCTTAGCTAAGAGAAAACCCGATTCCGCATCTGCGATGGACTGTGGGGCTACGAGATCCTGGGCTACCTTCATCAGAAGCCTAGAACAGAGAAGGATTTCGGGTCGACTCTTCAAACCGGAAAACGCCGGACCTCAGATATTCTTCGACGGCTTCTCCCGCAATCCAGCGGCGCTCCAGTCCCTCGGCAACTGCTCCAGCGGTAAGTGAACCGGCAAACGGATCGAGAATTAAATCGTCTGGATCTGTCAGCAATTTGATAAAGAACTTGGGCAAGAGCGCCGGGAAGCGGGCTGGGTGAATCTTGATACCTTCTTCCTTACAACGCTTGGTATAGAGATCATTGGCAGCGTTGTTCCCCATCTTCATCATGCTTTCAGGGATCTCATAGTCGGCCTCTGTCACATTCGATGGAATCGAGCCGCCGGCATGAATCTTGTCAAAGGAATTTCGGATGACGTGGCCTGACGGCCTCACCGTCCCGCGCACCCCATTTCGGTTCAGCCGAATCATGTCTTCGCTGTACTCTTTCAGCACGTTGAGGTTCGACGCCTTGGGATGGGGCGTCTTCGAAAGCCACCAAACATATTCAACTGAATCGCGGACACGAATGCGGCGTACGGTCACCCATTCGGCAGGAACTGGCATCTTAGCAGGATTGTGCCAGAAGCACTCCTGCGCGAGATAAAAGCCGATCTCTTCGACCAACGCAATCAACAGCTTGAAATGATAGATGGACCGCGTGGGCGTGCCCTGATTGTAGCTGCCACCTATATTTAAAACGAAACTGCCATCTTGAGTAAGGACGCGCTGAATCTCCTTTGCAAACGGCCGAAACCACTCCACGTAGCGATCCTTGTGCTCATTGCCGTATGCTTTTTTGAAGTGCAACGCATAGGGTGGGGACGTCACCACCAGATTCACGCTATCCGACGGAAGGGATCGGAGCAGCTCTAAAGAATCCCCAAGATATGCGACCCCTCGAGTTGACGCGAAATAGGGTTCTTTTTTGATCAATCGCGCGGGATGATCGGGCTTGAGATCGTTCGCGATGTGGTCATCGCGTGAGAGCAACGTCTCTTTGGGGACATTTACGACTTGCGGTTTCGATGACATCGTTGTTGCCATAGTAAGGCTTCGTTCAGAACGAATGATAGACAAAATAGGTTTACATTGTCAACCCAATTTCAAAACGGGAATGAATGGGTTTCACAAGCGGAAGCAGCACGCATTCGCGGCGTCTCTCGGCAGGCCATTTCACGACTCATAAAGAAAGGACGGTTCCGGGTGCTCAAGATCGGAGGAAAGGTTCTGTTGAATCGCTCTGAAATTGAGACTTTTGCGCCTGAGCGACCGGGACGACCCGCGAATGAGGCAATCGCTCGAAACAATCAGCAAGCTCATTGACGAGTGCTCGGCCGATGAGCGAAAGGCGCTGAAGGTTCACCTGCAAAGACTTCTACCGCACCCACTAGAGATCGAGTGGGGCATCGATGCTGATACGATTCTGAGTGCGATTCGCAGATCGACTGACCTCACCAAACGAGGCGTTCGGGGCATCATTGCTGAGGCCATTTTTGAGAACTATGTCGTTCCCAATTTGGTGGCTTCGGGATGGCACTCGGCCCCTGTTGCAGGTGACCTGTTCTACGATGTGCTCTTGCAGAAAGGCGATCTTTCGGCACGTATTCAAATCAAGTTGCAACGCCTTGAGAAAGGCACTCCAAAACTCTACTACCCAAAGCACTATAAAGAGCGTCTCCTCTATGTGGTGGAGGTTCAGAAGACTCGCAGCGGAGAAAAGACTACAACGAAAACTCTCCAAGGAACCAGCACTGAGATAACGGCAACCAAGGCTATCGCTGTAAAAACGAGACCTTACCGTTTCGGTGACTTTGATATCCTCGCGGTGAACATGCATCCGTCTTCAGGGGATTGGCAGAGCTTCCGATACACGCTGGGCGCATGGCTGCTGCCCCGGCAGAAGGATGAATCCCTCATCGAAATATTTCAGCCCGTTGCTGCTACTCCAAACGATGTTTGGACCGATGACCTCGCCACTTGTCTTAAGTGGCTTGAGGCCGGAAAAGAGCACCGGCTGCTGGCAGAACTGCTGCATGTGCCGAAGAGAAAATGAGGGTTCCAGTTAATAAAGGATTTTGCGAGTCGCGTCCAGGAGAATAGGATCCAGATCGATCTGAATTGCCGATAGCTGGATTGCGGCCTTTGCTCAATCCTGTCCTCCTCACTCCGTCCAACGGCGAAAGATCAATGCTCCGTTGGTCCCGCCGAAGCCGAAGGAGTTGGAGAGCGCCACATCCAGTTTGGCGGCTATCGGCTTGTTGGGAACATAGTTGAGATCGCAGACAGGATCGGGATCGCCGAGGTTGGTGGTGGGGGGGACGATCTGGTCTCGCAGAGCCATGATGGTGATGCCCGCCTCCAGTCCTCCCGCGCCGCCGAGCAGGTGCCCGGTCATTGATTTAGTGGAGCTCACCAGCAATTCCTGGCTGAGCGCGCGCTGCCCAAAGAGGGATTTAATGGCTGCCGTTTCCAAGGCATCTCCCAGCGGCGTTGAAGTAGCATGGGCATTGATGTAGTCGACCGCCGACGGCTCAAGCTTGGCCGTGCGCAGGGCGTTTTTCATGGCGCGCAGGCAGCCCTCGCCTTCCGGCGCCATGCTGGTGATGTGGTAAGCGTCGGCGCTCATGCCGTAGCCGATGATTTCCGCCAGGATTTCAGCCCCGCGGGCCCGGGCGTGATCCAGCTCTTCCAGGATCAGAATGCCCGCTCCTTCGCCCACCACAAAGCCATCCCTGTCGATGTCGAAAGGGCGGGACGCATGTTCCGGGTCGTCGTTGCGGGTGGAAAGGGCGCGCATGGCGGCAAAGCCGCCTACGCCCATAGGCGTGATAGCCGCCTCGGCCCCGCCGGCAATCATGACGTCCGCATCGTCGCGCTCGATGATGCGGTAGGCATCGCCAATGGAGTGTGCGCTGGTGGTGCAAGCCGTCGCTGTAGCCTCGTTCGGTCCCTTGGCGCCATAGCGGATACTCACTTGGCCCGCCGCCAGGTTGACGATGGCCGCGGGAATAAAGAACGGTGAGATTTTGCGCGGACCGCCCTTGAGCATCGCGCTGTGCTCACGTTCGATGACGTCGAATCCGCCAATGCCCGATCCGATGTGTACGCCCACGCGCTCGGCATTGTGGGGTCCGATCTTCAGTCTGGAACAGGCTATCGCTTCATGAGCCGCGGCAAGAGCGAAATGGATAAAACGTCCCATTTTGCGCGATTCCTTCTTTTCCACAAAGTTCAGCGGATCGAAGTTCTTTACCTCAGCGGCGAACGTCACGGAAAATCCCGTGGCGTCGAAGCCGGTAATCGGCGCCATGCCGCTCTTGCCTGCCAGCAGATTCTTCCAGACCTCGGACGTGGTATTGCCTACCCCGCACATCAGCCCGATGCCTGTTACGACGACCCTTCTGGCCAAACTACTTGCCACCTTTCGCGTTCTTCTCGATGTAATCTGTTGCGTCCTTCACGGTCTTGATCTTTTCCGCATCTTCATCCGGAATTTCCAGGTCAAAGGCTTCCTCGAACTGCATTACCAGTTCGACCACGTCGAGTGAGTCCGCTCCGAGGTCTTCCTGGAACGATGCGCTGGGAGTAACCTCGGCTTCATCCACCTGAAGTTGCTCGACGATAATTTGCTTTACCTTGTCTTCCACTGCTGCCATGCCCATCTCCTGTCCAATGATAGAAAACACAAACTCGTTCAATCGCCTGCACCGCTACCAGGGAGCAGACTACCAGCCGTTGAGCGCAATGCGACGGTTTAGAAGATTCTCAGTGTTCCTGTGAAAATATAGAGCATTTCTCCCGATAATTGGGGCTGGAGCGGCTATGCGGGGTAGCCGCGCGGTTCGGAACGCTAAGAATTTCAGTCTACTGAGGCCCCCAAGTGGTGTAAAGCGTGGCACGTGCCGGAATCGGTTATGCTTTTCCCCGGCCGGGATTCGGCGGCGATTTCGCGGCCTCTTTTTCGCCGGAGACGGAGTAGAGTCAGGAAGAGTGATGCCTGATTTTCCCCTATGCTGAGTGTCTTGCTGATAGCCGTTATCGCTTTTGCCGCGGGCGCGGTCCTTGCCCGGTGGTTCGAACACAGCCGCAGCCAACCGGAGATCGCGGCCCTGGAGAAAGCTTCCAGAACCCACCAGGCGCAGTGGCTGGAGGCGCGGGAGAGCCTGGAACGGGCACGGGAGCAGGCCGCAGCCCAGCAAGCGGAGATTGCCCGGTTGGAAGAGCGCAATCTGGCGGAGAAGCGTGCCTTCGACGAGATGCGCGCCAGCCTGCCGCATACATTTAAATCACTGGCCGGCCAGATTCTGGAAGAGAAGTCCCAGCTGCTTGCTGCGCAGAACCAGACCAGCTTAGGCACTCTGCTCAATCCCTTGAAGGGCCGGCTGGAAGATTTCCAGAAGGAGATAGAAGCGGCGCGTCTGCAGCAGGCAAGGGGAGAGGCGGCTCTGCAGGCGGAGGTGAGGAGGATGATCGACTCCACCACAAAGGTCGGGGCCGAGGCCAATAGCCTTGCCAATGCGCTCAAGGGATCCAATAAGACCCAGGGCAATTGGGGAGAGTTTGTACTGGAGCGAATTCTGGAGAGCGCCGGCCTGCGCAGAGGCCACGAATACGAGACTCAGCAGAACTATCCCGCGGAAAACGGCAGGCGAGGCCAGCCGGATGTGGTGATTCATCTGCCCGGCTCCCGCCACCTGGTGATCGATTCGAAAGTATCGCTGGCCGCGTATGAAGCGCACTGCAATGCCGAAAGCGATGCGGCCCGGGCTACCGCTTCCGGCGATCACCTGGCCTCGGTGCGCAGCCATATCAAGGGACTGGCGGAGAAGAACTACCAGACGCTGTATGGATTGAACTCTCTGGACTTCGTCATCATGTTTCTCCCCATTGAGCCGGCATTCATGCTGGCCCTTTCCCACGACGACAAGCTTTGGGAGCAGGCGTGGAAAAAAAGCATCCTGCTGGTCAGCCCCAGTACCCTGCTCTTCGTGCTGCGGACGGTCTCCTACCTATGGAGGCAGGAGCAGCAGGAGCGGAATGTAGAGGAGATCGCCAGGCTGGGAGCGGAACTTTATAACAAGCTGGCCGGTTTTGTGAGCGACCTCACCGATGTCGGAGAGCGGCTGGAACAGGCGCACCGGAGCTATGACAGCGCACTGGGCAAGCTGAGCACCGGACGGAACAACGTGATCCGGCAGGCGGAAAGGCTCAAAGGGCTCGGAGTCAAACCGGCAAAACAACTGCCCCAGGGCCTGGTAGAGGTGGCGCAGCAGGAAACACTGGAACTGGGGGAAGCGCCTGATGTGACGGGCGCGCGGGAATGAAACTTTCCGCTGCGGAGGTTTGTGGTTTCCCACCCATCCTTCGCACGGCCGTTTCGTGCGAAGGGTGGGAAACTACGAAACCATCCCGTTATTTTTGTTCCTACCAGTGCCCTGCGGGGCATGGTTTGCTCTGAAAATAGTCCATCCTGCCTCTCAGGTTTCCTATTCGTCGGATTTCTTGGCATCACCGGTAAACGATCCGGTGGCGTGTTGGGCTGCCGGCTGTCCGGGGATGGGCTTGGACTGCGGGTGGCTTCCATGCACATTCGGCTTAAGACTGCGTCGCTGATCTGTGGGGTTTTGCGTGTCGCGGGATTTGTCCTCGGGCTCGACGGACTGCGCCGAATTGGAAGCCGCTGGTCCCGGCTGATCCGACGGCTTGTCCTCTTTGACATGCGTACCGGCCGGCTTTTGAGTTTTTCTCCTCATGGCTTGTCAGATGCGTATCGGCGGGAGCGGGACAACACTGGATGAAGATATGGAAGGCGGCGGCTTCATTTCCCTTCAGCCGGAAAAGCCGCCCGCAGCCGTTCCCAAGTCGTTTCCAGGGTCTCGGGCAGAACTCGGGTTTCGGCGACGGAAGTCATGAAGTTCACGTCTCCCGTCCAGCGCGGCAGCGCATGCAAATGCAAATGTCCAGCAACCCCCGCTCCGGCGGCATGTCCCAGGTTCATTCCCAGATTGAGGCCGTCAGGGGAATAGACCTGGTCGAGCACGGCGGCTGTCCGCTGTGCAAGCGTCATCATTTCCTGAGCCGCATCGGAAGCCAAGGCGGCGAGCGAGCCTTGATGCGCATAGGGCAAAATCATCACGTGACCGGAGGTGTAAGGGAACTTGTTCAGGCAGACGAAGGTGTGTGTGGCGCGCAGCACTATGCCCGCGGCCCGGTCGGCTTCCTCGAGGGATTTGCCATGTTCCACTGCGTAATTGGCGGCCGCGAGCAGATTGCAGAAGACACAGCCGAGATCTCCGGGCCACGCCGCCAGTTCCTCCGGCACGCCTTTGCGTAATCGGCTCGAAGCATTGGCCAGATATGCATATCGCCACGGAGTCCAAAGATGATCCACGGCTCAAGTATAAGGATGGAGACTCAACAATGAGAATCGGCGCGCAGGTCTCCCGAGGTAGAGCGGTCTTTTCGTTGACATGTTTTCTAGGTCATTGCTATAGTTGATATGAGGGGCTACGTAGCGGATTCGACGTAGTCTTTCATCGCCGCTCTTGCTCATCCCGCCAGCCGGTAAGGTCCCGACCGGAGACCAAGGTAGTGAGGGCTCACTCGAGTGAGCCGACTCGCTGTCTCCCTGAGAATCTGACTGGCGCCAAGGGGGGTAAGCAAATTCTACGGCGCCCGAAGCTTTCGCGGAACAAGCCTATCTAAAGGACGGTCCAGCGAAGCGAGCTGCAGGAATGAGCCGGAACTCTGGTCGAGAAGACTTGACGGCCTTGGTTGCGAAGTCGAGAAAGACCTGCGGCGGCGGAACGATCGGGCCCGCCGACCACGAATCCGGAGCTGGAAGTCATGGCAGACGTCCTTAATCCCGAACAAACCGAGAGCGCACCCCTGAATACCCCACTAGAAGCCCCAACCTTGGAAACAGCGACGGATCACCCAGAGCCGTCCCCCGATTCAACCTCTAACCCGCGGTCCCAGAGCTATCGTCAGCCATCCCCCGATTCCCATCAAGCCTCGCACCAGGATTCGCATGCGGCTCTTGCCAGCCATCCAGCAGCAGAGGAGCCCGACCTGAGCGGCATGGAAGATTTCGCCGCCGCCTTGGAGTCTTTTGACCGCGAGCAGGCTGCCGAAGCCGCGGCACAAGCCTACGACGACAATATTGTCACCGGCACGGTCATTAAGCTGACGGATAAGCACGTCGTCGTCGACGTCGGTCTCAAGTCCGAAGGGCTGATCCCGCTGGAGCAGGTGCTCGACCATGCTGGCCAGTCTAAGCTCAAGCCGGGCGACGCCGTCGAAGTTGTGGTTGAGCGTGAAGAAGCCGAGGGCGGCTTCCTGCTCAGCTATGACAAGGCGCAGCGCCACCGGGTGTGGGATGTGATCGAGAAGGCGGCCAACGATAAGACGCCAGTCACCGGCACGGTTCTCGGACGGGTGAAGGGCGGGGTTACAGTCGACATCGGCATCAAGGCCTTCCTGCCCGGATCTCAACTTGAGATCCGCCCGGTGCGCAACCTCGATGGCTACATTGGCCAGCAGATT
This sequence comes from uncultured Acidobacteriaceae bacterium, assembly GCA_963705665.1. Classification (GTDB taxonomy): domain Bacteria; phylum Acidobacteriota; class Terriglobia; order Terriglobales; family Acidobacteriaceae; genus PALSA-350. Next base: position 46,117 of record CAVPKQ010000015.1, read on the forward strand.
GAAGTCCGGGTCATCAAGCTCAACAAAAAACGCGGCAACGTGGTCGTGTCGCGCAAAGAGCTGCTCGAAGAAGAGCAGTTGGCCAAGCGCAGCCTGACCTTGGAGCATCTTGAAGAAGGGGCGATCCTCACCGGCACGGTCAAGAACCTGACGGATTACGGCGCCTTCGTGGACCTGGGTGGCATAGACGGGCTGCTGCACATTACCGATATGTCCTGGGGCCGCCTTACTCATCCCCGCGATCTTGTCAATGTCGGCGACGAGATCCAGGTCAAGGTGCTTAAGTTCGATCGCGAGAAGCAGCGCGTGTCTCTCGGCTTCAAACAGCTTACGCCCGATCCGTGGCTGGACGCTGTGGAACGCTATCCCACCGGGGCCCGGGTGCGCGGCAGGGTGCTTAGCGTGACCGACTACGGTTCTTTTGTCGAGCTGGAGCAGGGCATCGAAGGCCTGGTGCACGTTTCCGAGATGACCTGGTCCAAGCGGATGAAGCATCCCTCCAAGTTGGTCAAGCCGGGCGACGATGTAGAGACCGTCGTACTCAGTGTCAATCCCAGCGATCGCCGCATCTCCCTGGGCATGAAGCAGCTTCTGGAAAATCCCTGGGAGCACCTCTCCGAGCGCTATCCTGCGGGAACGATCGTGGAGGGCCGGGTGCGGAATCTAACCGATTTCGGCGCCTTTATCGAAATTGAAGACGGCATCGACGGTCTGGTGCATGTCAGCAATCTGAGTTGGACCAAGCGGGTCAAGCACCCTTCCGAGATTCTGAAAAAGGGAGAGAAAGTGCGCGCTGTGGTTCTGGGTGTCGAGGCGGAGAACCGCCGCCTCTCGCTGGGGATCAAGCAGTTGCTGCCGGACGTATGGGAAACCTTCTTTGCCCAGCACCGGGTAGGCGATGTGCTCAAAGGCAAGGTGCTCCGCACCGCGCAGTTCGGAGCCTTCGTCGAGATCGCCGAGGGAGTCGAAGCCCTTTGCCACGTCTCGGAAGCTGCCGATGCGCTGGGCGCTCCGGTCAAGCTCGAAGCAGGCCAGGAACACGACTTTAAGATCATCAAGATGAACCAGGATGAGAAGAAAGTCGGCCTCAGCTTGCGCGCGGTGGGCGAGGAAGCCAGCCGTGCCGATGTGGAAGCTTACAAACAGCCGGTCTCGACTCTACCACAACCCTGGGCGACCTGGTGAACTGGAAGCGCTCGGAGCAGTAGGGAACGAAACAAGCCAAACAGGAACGCCGCCCTCCACAAGGCGGCGTTTTTGTTTCTGCCTTTGCCTTCTTTCTGTCATTCCCGCAGGGAATGACAGAAAAGAAAGGCAAGTGCAAATACAGAAGCCTAGGTTGGCAATTGCACCCAACTTTGTCATCTCGACCGGAGCGCAGCGGAGTGGAGCGAAATCTGCGGCTTCCCACATCTGGCGCAAAGGGCGCGCCAACCGCAACTATTTGGATGGTTCGAGCTTCAGGATGAAGGTAAATTGCTTTTTGCTGTCGAAGGAGCTGATGGTCCTCGTCTTGCTCTTCCCTTTCTGGTACTTGGCCCAGACCTGATAGTCCATGTCGGTGGAAAGCTGGCCAAACCGGTAGCTCCCATCCGCCGCCGTGATGTAGGTTTTAATCTCCTGAGTCTTCTCATTTTGCAAGTAGACGACGGCGTTGGGCTGGGGCTTATCGTCAGAGTCGACCACCTTGCCCTGGATCACGCGAGCCCACTGTCCCAAGCCCTGTGCATGGCTTTTCGCCACAGGAAAGACAAACAGGACCAGCAGGCATAAGGCTGTCAAAAAGAACGCCCGAGGGAAATCCGTTCCAGACTCCGCGCAGGGCTGCACGCCGCTACACGGAACCTCTTCCGGCAGCCTCATTCCTCTTCCTCATCTTTGAGTTCCTCTTCCTCATCCTCGTAGGCCGCTTCGTCCACCTTCGAGAGTTCGAGGGGTTCGGTAGCGACAACTTCAAACTCAGTGCCGCACTCATCGCAAACGATAACGTCGCCTTCTTCAACTTCATCAGCATCGAAGTCGAGAACGGTCTCGCATTCTGTGCAAATTGGCATTCCTGCCTCCTCCATAACCGGAGTTTGGATAATGGCCGCGCTTGGCGGCACGCAACTGGTGCTTACAAAATCGTATCCTAGGCGGAAGAAGACGGATGAAAAAGAATAGAAAACCGCCTCCCTTCATCAACAATTCTATGGCTAATCCGCTACTTGGGTCTGCCCGGTGCGGCAGGCTTCCGAGCCTTTGCTTCTTCTTCAAGCCGTCTCCCGCGCTACGCGAGGCACTGAAAAAGAGTTAGGCTTACCTAGAGTACCGGTTCTCTCAAGAGACTATGCCACGTTTTCGCAGCAGCTCGACCATGATGTCCTTCCCCAGTTTCAGCGGGGTCACCAGCCGGCTGATCATCGCCAACGTGGCCGTCTTCTTTCTGCTATTGCTGATGCAATATGTGGCGCCGCGGGCTGCCTTTCTGGCGCTCAGCTATGCTTCGCTCACCCCCGTGTTGTTGGTTCATGGCTGGGTGTGGCAGTTGGTTACCTACAGTTTTCTCCATACCGGGGTGCTGCACGTCGCATTCGACATGCTCACATTGTGGTTTATCGGCGGATTTCTCGAGACGTCGAGAGGGGCCGCTGGCTCCTGAACGTCTACTTCGTGAGCGCCATCGGCGGCGCCCTGATTGGCAGCGCGCTGAGCTTTACCCGCCTGTTCCACTCTCAACCGGGAACGTCTACCGTCGGTTCGGATGCGGCAATCTTCGGTGTTCTGGCCGCTTTCGCGGTGCTCTTTGGCGACCTTGAGATGATTATGTTTCCGCTGCCGGTCGGGATCAAGGCGCGCTATCTGGTCATCGTTTACATGCTGATCGATATTGCGTTCCTGCTGGCCGGCGGACCCGCGCTTACCTACTTCACCATTCTGGGCGGCGCGCTGGTGGGCTTTCTTTACAGCAAGCGGGCTCCGCGGCGCCGGACCGCCGGACCAGCTCTCAGCGAGCGCCTCTTCGGTTTACGCAACAGCTATTACCGCTGGAAGCGCCGCCGCGCCGCACGGAAGTTCGAGGTCTACATGCGCAAGCAGAACCGCGACGTCCGCTTCGACAGCGAAGGACGTTACATCGATCCCGACGAGCGGCGCGACCCCAACGACCGCAAGTGGATGAACTAGGACTCGCTATTTAGGAAATCCTATTGTTGAATGGTTTCGCGGGCGAGGCCGCGCAGAGGCAATTGGTTTTTGAGCACCTGCCTGTTACCATCAAATCTCAAGGCCCTTGAATCCCCCATACCCCGGGGCGGGGCGCCGATTCAATTGTGCCGTCGGTTTTAACCGGCGCTTTTTTCGGAGTATTTCGCAGCCGAATCGGCTCTTCCGCAATCAAGCACGAGACAATCGATCACAAGAACTTAGAGACCTTACTTCATGAGTTCCGCTGTCGTAGAAGCCAGAGAGAGGATCGCTTCCGCCCGCTCGGCTCCTCATTTTTGGGAAGACCGTGAGTTCTGGGTCGTTCTCGCCATTTTGACGCCGATCTACGTGGCCGCCCTCTTCTTCGAGGGCCAACGGTTCGTCTGGTTTGACGAATTGTGCACATTCGATATTGCCCGGGCAGCATCCCTTCACCAACTTTGGCAGTGGGTCCTCAAATTCGACAACAATCCCCCAACTGTCTACCTGCTCAGCCGTTTTTCAATGTGGATTTTCGGGCCGACTCCACTTGGCCTCCGCTTGCCCTCCATGGTCGAGTTTTACTTGGGAAGCGTTGCCCTGTTGATCTACCTGCGGCGGAAGATGAGTACTTCAGTCGCAGCCTTTGGGGTGGCCATGCTCTGGTCCAGCGCCAGCTTCTATTACGCCACCGAGGCTCGGGTCTATGCCCTCGTGTTCCTGAGCTTCTCCTGCCTCGTCCTCTCCTGGGACACGGCAACCAAGAAAGACAATCGTACTCTGGCGCTGTGGTGCGTAGCGATTTCGAATCTGGTTCTTCTTGGGTCGCACGTCTTTGCGTCTCTGTGCCTGTTCGCAGTTCTAATTGCGGAGTTCGTTCGCTATCTGCGCCGGCGCAAGCCGGATTATCCGCTTTATGCAGCCTTGGCGCTTCCCATGGTGGTCATGCTGCTCTACATACCTCTGATCAAGGTATATCGCGGATTGATCCTTTGGCCGCAGTTTCACGCATCCTTAGGAATGGCCGGGACATTTTATTATCATGCGCTGGATTGCGTAGCTCGAGCGTTGTTTGTCGTCAGCCTGGTAGCAATGTTGCTCCTGCCTGCATTTAGGGGCAAAGCCCGGCGGAGGCCTCAATTCGCTCCTGAAGACTGGGCGCTCTTCGTCTGCGTGCTGCTGAACCCGGTGCTTTTAAACCTGCTGTTGATGCTGCGGAAAGGCGATTTTTTTGATCGCTATACGTTGACCACCGATGTGCTGATCTATGGTTTTCTCGCCGTGCTGTTTGCCGTTCGCTTGCGCTTCAGCCGCGTCACCAGCTACGCGGCTATGCTGGTGATGTTGATTCTGCTGGCGCATAGCGTGCAGCGTGACTGGATCAAGCGGCCGCGGGAGCTCGACCCGAACGTCATGAGATCGCTGCGGCCGGACCTGCCCATTGCGGTCAGCAATGGCGCAACCTTCGTCGAGATGAACCATCATGAGTCGCCGCAGGTTATCGCCCGCCTCTATTATTTGAAAGACCGCGCCGCCGCGCTCAAGTACGACGGCACCAATTACTACTACGATTTCGAAGCGCTCGACGACATGAAGCGGGCCGGCTTTCCCTTCCATGGGAACATCGACCCCTATTCCGACTTCATCGCGCAGCACCGGCAATTCCTCATCTACGCCGATCCGGACGAGTGGCTTCCGCTCAAGCTGCAGCAGGATGGGGCCAAGTTCACCTTGGTCTTGGGATTTTCAAGTGGGGCGCCCTACGTTCCGGGCGCAACTCCTCGCATCTCGGATCCAACTCCGGAAATCCCGCTGGAAGGTCCCCACATCTCCTATGCAACGCCATATATTTCGGAAGCTACTCCCTATATAGCCAAGCACGTGTATCTAGTTACCATGCCACAGCAGCAGTAAGACGGGTGTGCTTCGGTCGAGATGACAGATCTTTTTGTCAGCATCTGAATCGTTTTCATCTAGCGGCCCATCAGCACTGCGGTTACAGCACCGCATTTGCCTTTCTTTCTGTCATTCCCGCAGGGAATCTGCTTCTGGTCTCTCGGGCATACTCAGTTTCTGGAGCGACGGGGGAATAGACAAGGCGTTAGGAAAAGCAGATTCCCTGCGGGAATGACAGAAAGAAAAGCAAGTGCGAATACAGAAGGCCGGCTGGGGCCAACTCCGTCTAATTTGTCATCTCGACCGGAGCGAAGCGTAGTGGAGAGATCTGCGGTTTCCCACATCTGGCGCAAAAAGCGCGCCAGATATGGGGCACCCAGGCAAATCGGGGCTCGCTACTCCTTCAGCACTGTGCGGATGTGCAGTTCCTTGAGCTGCTGCTGGCTTACCGGGGTCGGCGCATCGACCATGAGGTCGATCGCCTTGGCGGTCTTGGGGAAGGCGATGACCTCGCGCAGGCTTTGCGCTCCGGCCAGGATCATGGCGATGCGATCCAATCCCAGAGCTATGCCGCCGTGGGGAGGAGTGCCCAGAGTGAGCGCCTCCAGAAAGAATCCAAAGCGCGACCGGGCTTCCTCCTCGCTCATGCCCAGCGCGCGGAAGATCTCCCGCTGTACATCCTGGCGATGAATACGGATGGAGCCCGAGCCCAGCTCCAATCCATTCATCGCAAGGTCGTAGTAGCGCGCGCGAACCGAGGCGGGGTCCGATACCAGCCGCTCCATGTCTTCCTCATGCGGCGACGTGAACGGGTGGTGCGCCGGAAGCCAGTGCTTCGACTCCTGGTCGAACTCGAACATAGGGAAGTCGGTCACCCAGATGGGGCGAAAGGCCCGATCGCCGGCCACCAGTTCGCCTCCTTGACGTTGGGGAGAAGCGGTCACCTCCTCGGTGACGGCAAAGGCTCCGTGCCGGTCGGCATAGCGCTTGGCCAACTCCACGCGAAGATTTCCCGCCGCCGAGTAGATCCAGAATCTCGCGCTCGGAGAGCCGTCCAGGTATCTTGGTGTCGCTGGCCTGGGCATGCACGGTTGCATCTCCCGCCACGATGACCAACAGGTCTTCCGCGTCCACCGCACCGCTCGCCACGCGGGCCTTCCTGGCTGCCTCCGGAAATCCCTTTTCCAGCCGCTTCCAGTCGTCGATCAGCTTCGCGCCTTTTTTCGAGTCAAACAGGGGGCGGTTGTCGTCGCGTTCCTTGCGGGAGAGTTCGCCCACACCCGGAATGCGCACCACTACCACAGGCAAAGCGGGATCGATGGCGAGCGCCTTCAAGTCGTCTTCGCTGAAGGCGGAACGCACATCGGTGAGTCCAGGCAGGCGCAGATCGGGCTTGTCGATGCCGTAGCGCCGCATCGCCTCGTCATAGGTGATCTGCGGGAACGGCGTGGGCAGGGCAATGCCCGCGGCCTTGAATGCCGCCGAGAGAAAGCTCTCCACGATGCGAAAGACCGTTTCCTGCTGAGGAAAGGAGATCTCAAGATCGATCTGCGTGAATTCCGGCTGCCGGTCGGCGCGTAGGTCTTCATCGCGGAAGCAGCGCGCAATCTGGAAATAGCGGTCGAAGCCGGAGATCATCAGGATCTGCTTGAAGAGCTGCGGCGACTGGGGCAAGGCATAGAACTGCCCTGCATGCACGCGGCTGGGCACCAGATAATCGCGCGCGCCCTCGGGAGTCGAGCGGGTCATGAACGGAGTTTCAATTTCAAGAAAGCCCTGACGGGAGAGGTCCTCGCGCACCGCTAAGGCGATCTTGTGGCGGAGCTCGAAGTTCTGCTGCATCTGCTGCCGGCGCAGATCGATGTAGCGATATTTGAGGCGCAGCTCTTCATTGCCGATCGCATCCTCCGCGGGGGAGAAGGGCGGCGTCTTCGAATCGTTCAAGAGCAGCAGTTGCTCGGCGGCGATTTCGATCTCGCCGGTGGTCATCTTGGGATTGATCACGTCCTTGTCGCGCAGGCGCACCTTGCCGGTGACCGCGACTACAAACTCCGGCCGCACCTGTTCGGCCTTGGCGTGCCCCTCGGGGGTCAGGTCTTTGTCGAGGACGATTTGCGTGATTCCGGTGCGGTCCCGCAGATCGAGGAAGATCAGGTTGCCGTGGTCGCGGCGGCGGTTCACCCAACCCATCAGGACCACTGTTTCGCCGGCCTGCTGCGCGCGGAGCTGGCCACAGGTATGCGTGCGCTGAAGATTGCCTAGAAAGTCGAGCAAATGAGGATTCCCTAATTTGAAGATGGAGGCTCAGTCATTTGGCAAGGGTTCCAAGCTGTCGGCCGAGCTGGCCTCTGGGAACCTTGAACTGCTGGCCGGTTGCAAACTGCTTTACTGTGAGGATACCGGATGCCAATTCATCCTCGCCGAGAATCACGATGACGCGAGCCAGCTTATCCGCCGTCTCCAAGGACTTCTTGAGCCGGAATGTTCCGTCTCCCAACTCGATGCGCAGGCCGTGAGCGCGCAGTTCCTTGGCTAAAGCCAGCGCCGGAGCGTTCATCTTCTCCCCCAGAGGCGCGACAAAAGCATCCGCGACAGCCGTTTCCTCTACGGCTTGGCCCTGGAGCGCAAGCACCAGCCGGTCCTCGCCAATGGCAAAGCCGATTCCGGGAGCCTTGGGGCCGCCAATCGCCTCGGAGAGCCCGTCATAGCGGCCGCCGCCGAGCAGAGCATTTTGCGCGCCCAGCGCGCCCGCGCCGTCTTCGACAAATTCAAAGGTTGTTCTGGTGTAGTAATCCAGGCCGCGCACCAAGCGGTGATCCTGTTCGAAGGGCACTCCGCAGGCATCCAGCGCGGCGCACACCGCGGCAAAGTGTGCCTGGGAGGCAAGCTCCAGAGAATCCCAGATACGCGGCAACCCCGCGATTATGGGCTGGTCTTCCGGTGTTTTGCAGTCGAGCACGCGCAAGGGATTAGTCTCCGCGCGGCGCTGGCAATCCTCGCACATTTGGCCAACGACGGGTTCGAGCGCCTGGCGCAGCTTGGCGACGTATCGGACGCGATCATCCGTGGAACCGATAGAGTTGATCTTTAGCTTCCAGGAAGGGATGCCCAATTCGCCGAGAAAGGTGGCCAGCATCTCCAACACTTCCGCGTCGCGCAGTGGAGACTCGCTGCCCGCGCTGGGCGGACCTATGACCTCGGCCCCGATTTGGAAGAACTGGCGGTAGCGGCCCTTTTGCGGGCGCTCGCGGCGGAACTGCGGCCCGATGTAGTAGAGCTTCTGCAGCAGGCCGGCCTCTCCAAGCTGGTGCTCGATGTAGGCCCGGACCACGCCAGCAGTATTCTCCGGCCGCAGAGTGATGGACTGCGCTCCCCGCCCCTGGTCCTCGGCTGGGGTGAAGGTGTACATTTCCTTGGAAACGATGTCCGTTTCTTCTCCAACGCCGCGCAAAAAGAGCTGCGTCTCTTCAAAGATGGGGGTGCGGATCTCGTTGAACCCATAACGCTCGAAAACCCGCCTCGCCGTGTTCTCGATCCGGTTCCATAGGGTGGTTTCAGGGGGGAGTAAGTCCCGCGTGCCGCGGATAGCTTTCAAAATAGCCATAAGTACGCTTTCTATCAGAATACAGGGGATAAGTGCGCTGGGGAGGGCAGGCCGCGCGCACGTTACCAGGCTTTGCTCTCTTCGCGGTAGATGGCGGTGTAGTCGAGATAATTGCGCGCGTATTGCAGGATTAGCTCCCGATCCTTGGGATCGAGGCTCCGGCGCTGCCTGCCCGGAACTCCCGTCCAGAGGGTATTGGCCGGCACCAGGGTGTTCTCCGGGATAAGCGCGCCCGCCGCGATGATCGAGCCTTCGCCGATGGTCGAATTGTTAAGCACGGTGGCTCCAATACCGATCAAGCAAGCATCCCCGATCACGCAGCCGTGAACTGTCGCGTTGTGGCCAATCGTCACCCAATCGCCAACAATTACCGGATATTTGTAACGCATGCCATGGAGAACGGCGCAGTCTTGTATATTGCTGTTGGCGCCGATCCGGATGGAGTTAACGTCTCCCCGCAGAACCGCATTCATCCAAACGCTCGAGTTCTCGCCCAGCCTGACGTCGCCCAGCACCTGGGCGGAATGATCGACATAACAGGAGGAGGGGATGATGGGTAAATGGCCTTGATACGAGCGAATCATGCTGCGGCAGCTCCTGAAGAATGACGTCTAACCCGCTAAATCAGGCAAAAACGTGCTCTGAGATCGAGTTTGTGTCTGCGTGATGAAAAAGACTGTTGCTTATGCCAATTAAACTTGAGCGTGACGTTAAAAGTAACGTACTCTAGTATGACCCAATTGGGTCGATTGCGAGGTGTAGTTCTCTTTGGCAGAGGTTCGCGTTCAAGAAGGCGAGCCGCTTGAAAACGCATTACGTCGGTTTAAGCGTAAGGTTCAACAGGAAGACATTATCAAAGAAGTAAAGCGTCACTCCTTTTACCTTAAGCCGGGCGAGCGCCGTCGAGTAAAAGAAGCGCTGGCGCGCAAGCGGAATCGCAAAAAAGCTCGTAAAGAGCAGGACTAACATACTGGCCTACTGTGATCTCACCAATGCGGTAGGCCAGACGTCTCAGTGAGCCGCGAATGGCGGCTCAAAGCAAGAGATAGGGCCTTTTTCTCTCCCTCCGCCAATTTCATTCTGTCGCTTGGGCTCTTGGTTGAACGGGGATGAAGCGCTGGCTGGCGGATGCTCCAATACAGTGCTTTGCCTCGGAGTGTGGAAATTCCAGGGAGGGTCAGGTACGCGTATGGAGTTCATCGACAAGGTCTTGAAATGTGTGGACTGCGGGAACGACTTCGTTTTCACCGCTGGTGAGCAGCTCTTTTTCCATGACAAACAATTTAAGAACGACCCCAAGCGCTGCAAACAGTGCAAGGTCAAGCGGGCTTCCGGCTCGGGCAGCGGGGTACGAACGGAAACCCGCACCGTTTGCTCTGAATGCGGGGCTGAAACGACGGTTCCGTTCAAGCCTACACAAGGGCGTCCAGTGCTCTGCCGCTCTTGCTTTCAGCAGAAGCGTCCGGCGCCCCCGGCTGTATCGGCTGCCGGCGCCGCATCTTGAAGGGCTTTGGTCTGGTCTAGGCCGGTCGCGCTGCGCGGCCTTTGCGCGCGGCTAGCTTGGGCCTTTTTTCCGAACTACAGGCACTATCGATAGAGATTGGGTGGAATCCCAGGTCCCAGAATTGGGACTTGGGGCACCCAGGCTGATTTTTTAGCTTCGGGTTTTCTATAGATCTTTGTGTGCCCGGGATTCTCGGACGTGGGATTTCACAAATTCCATAGGCAGGTGGGGAGCTCGAGCTTCTATCTTGCCCTGACCATTCTTGGCGAGGCTGAGCGCGCCGCCGGCTTTTGTGGTGAGGGTTTACCAACTACCATCGCCGGCTTGTGTTTCTTGTCCTCGTGCGCCACCAGCAGCGCTTCTATCTGCCGCAGCAACTCCTCGGTGTTCATGGGCTTGACCAGCATCTGATCCATCTCGTATTCCTGCCATTCGATATCCCGCAGGGGAAACGCCGTCAGCATGGCGACCGCCGGCTGGCCGGTGGATTTTTTGGCTGCGCGCGCTACTTCTATACCTGCGTTCTCACTCTCCATGCGCATGTCGGTGATTACCATGTGATATATACCGGTCCGCAGCTTGGCTTTCGCCTCCCGAGCCGAGGCTGCGGTGTCAACTTCGAACTCATTGATCTCAAGGATCGCCTTGAGCGTGAGCAAAATCGCCAACTCATCATCCACCAATAAGATGCGACGTTTCATAAGCGAAAACTCCCAGGTGAAGCTGTTTGTTCAATGCAATGACATACCAGGGGACGGGGGTAAAAACATTCTACTCAGGCATAAGCATAGAACCCTGTTGGTAGACTGACAACGTGGCAGAATACCACGTGGAGAACTTCGGGTGCCGCGCCAACCAGGCGGATGGGGAAGCCATTGGCCTCGAACTGCGCCGCCGCGGTCTGTCCCGAGCCGTGAGCCCTGCCACTGCCGATGTAGTGGTGGTGAATACCTGCAGCGTAACAGCGCAAGCCGACCGGACCGCCCGCGCTTATCTGCGCCGCGTACATCGCGAGAATCCGTCCGCACGCATCCTGGTGACAGGTTGCTATGCGCAACGCGCGGCCAGGGAAGTGGCCGCTCTTCCCGGCATCCATTCCGTTCTAGGCAACAGCCACAAGGCTCTGGTTGCAGAGACCGCGGCGAGCCAGGCGGCCTTCGTTCCCATACACGCCCTGCAGCCCCCACACCACCCTGCAAGCGTCTATGTAGATGACGCTTTCGCTCATTCGATGTTGGCCATGCCGCAGGTTGGGCCGGGGCGTGGCCAGACGCGCCCTAATCTCAAGGTACAGGACGGCTGCGGGAACCGCTGCGCGTTCTGTGTAATCCCTGCCACGCGCGGCCACAGCCGTTCAATGTCTCTGCAGACATGCCTGCGCTCGATTGAGGAGTTCGCTGCGGGCGGGGGCGTCGAGCTGGTGCTTTCCGGGATCAATCTCGGCCGATGGGGGCGCGACCTTACACCATCGCGCACCCTTGAGGAGCTGGTGAGCGCGATCTTGTCGCAGACCTCGCTCCCACGCCTCCGCCTGAGCTCCATCGAGCCCATGGACTGGACCACCCAATTGCTGTCTCTCTTCCACAACCAGGTAGAGCCTTTCGGGCGGCGGCTCGCGCGCCACGCGCACCTGCCCCTGCAATCCGGAGCGGATGCAATTCTGCGCGCCATGCACCGCCGCTATCGTCCCTGGCACTATGCGGATAAGCTCTCCGCCATTCGTGAGCGGATGCCCGATGCCGCCATCGGTGGGGATGTGATGGTGGGCTTTCCCGGGGAGACTGAGGCCTTATTTGAGGAGAGTTTCGCGTTCATCGCAGCTCAGCCGTTCACGTACCTGCATTTGTTTCCTTTTTCCGCGCGTCCTGGGACGCCTGCCTGGGGGCTCAACCAGCAATCTCCTGTTGCGCCGGAGACAGTGGCGGAGCGCATGACGCGCCTGCGGCAATTGATTGCCGGGAAAAACCTGGCTTTCCGGCAGAGTTTTATAGGCCGTGAAATCCCAGCCGTCACTTTGGAAACACCCGAAATCGAGCGCCGGGCGGGGCTCACTCGCGCTCTGAGTGACAATTTCCTTGAAGTGCAAATCCAGGGAAAATTTCCCTCCAACCAGAGCGTATTGGCGGGCATCACAGCAGTCGAGGGTGACGGTTTGGCCGGATATGCCGCTTTGCGAGGTTAGTTTTCGCGGCTGGTCCGGATCTTGCAGCGCATCCGCCGGGGATGGTCCGGCTGCACCGTTCAGTGCTATGCTTAAACCCCGGGGAAGTGTCCCTCGGTTTCAGGAGGAGCCATCGACAAACGTTCAGCAAAGTCATTCATCCGTATCAACGACAGGATCCGCGCGCGGGAAATCCGCGTCATCGACGAAAACGGCGAACAACTCGGAATCCTGCCCCCCTTTGAAGCGTTAAAAATTGCCCGTGAGCGGGGCTTGGATTTGGTAGAGGTCTCACCGACAGCTCAGCCTCCGGTCTGCCGCATTCAGGATTACGGCAAGTTCCTTTATGAGAAAGACAAGAGCGATCGGGCCGCGCGCAAGAAACAAAAGGTGATCGTCGTCAAGGAGGTCAAGTTTTCTGTCACCGTCGACGAGCACGATTACCAGACCAAGAAGAACCAGGCGGTTCGCTTTCTGAACGAAGGCGACAAGGTGAAGGCGTCGCTGCGCTTCAAAGGCCGCCAGATGGCTCACCGCGAGCTTGGCTATGCGATCGTAAACCGGCTGATTCAGGACATGGGCGATGCCGGGGTGGTCGAATTCATGCCACGTATGGAAGGCACAACGCTGCACGCAATCCTCGCTCCGGGTAAAAAAGTGGAGCCGCCGAAGAAACAGTCTCCGAAGCCCCCTGCACCGGGCGCAGTCGGCCAGCAGCCACAGCCGCCCAGCCAGGTACAGCAGTAGCCCCCAGGTTGAGGATAGAGACCTACATCCGAGGGTCGAGCATGACATTCATCGATATCAACAAACTACCATCTGTCGAACGCTTGCCCGGGTGGAGAGGCCGGTATTTCGACTCGGCCAGCATGACATTTGGGCATTACGAGTTCGATGCCGGCTCGTCGATCCATGAGCATTCTCACCCTCAGGAAGAGGTTTGGCAAATTATCGAAGGCGAATTGGAAATAACCGTCGGTGGCGTTGCTCAGCGTTCAGGTCCCGGCTTCGTTGCAATTGTTCCACCCAATATGCTGCACGCCGTAAAGGCGATTTCACAGGGGAAGGCCATCGTCGTATCCTTTGCGCAACCCTCCCTCCGGTCCAGCAGCGCACTCTTAGGGCACTGCCAAGGCGGCGGAGTGTAGCGCGCCCGCCTCTTCTCCCGTATACTGTGGATAGCTCGGCATACTAGGACAATTTGAACTCAAGAGAGATTCGCAAGCAGGAAAGCCATGCCTAAACTCAAGACTCACAAGGGCGCAGCCAAGCGCTTTAAAAAAACCGGGACAGGAAAGGTTTTGCGCGGCCAGACCAAGATGCGCCACATCCTGACCTCGAAGTTGAAGAAGACCAAGCGCAAGCTGGGCGGCAGCGTCCTGGTTTCCGAGGCCGACTTGCCCAAAGTGCTGCGCATGATCCCCTACGCCTGAACGGCCCGGGAAGGACAATTCCTGAAGTTTGCCCGCGAAAATTTTTGCAGTAATTTCGCAGTGGGAGATTTCAAAGCCAGCGAGTGAAGAGGCGGTTCCTGCCTCCAGCCGCAAGACGAAAGAAAAAAAGGAGAAAGAACCATGCCCCGCGTAAAACGTGGAACCAAGCGCAACGACCGCCGCAAAAAAATCCTCAAACGAGCAAGCGGCTACTTCCTAACCAAATCCAAGCTCTACCAGGCTGCGCAGGAAGCGGTCGAGCGCGGCTTGAAATTTGCTTACACCGGCCGCCGGCAGAAGAAACGCCAGTTCCGCTCGCTTTGGATCGTGCGCATCGGCGCAGCCGCCAAAATGAACGGCCTCAGTTATTCGCAGTTCATTCACGGTCTCAAGATGGCAGGCGTGGAGCTCGACCGCAAGGTCCTGGCCGACATCGCGGTGCGCGACGCGGCTGGATTTACCGCCCTGGCCGAGCAGGCCAAGAACGCGCTGAAGTCCCCCGCCGCAGCCTGAAAGTCGAGCAGCGGATCCCGCCAAAGGCGCCCATTGACGTTCGCGGTCTCCCACATCTGACGCAAAGAGCGCGTCAGATGTGGGGCACCCGGCATAGCTCTTTCCGGACAAAATCCCGCCAGCCGAACCGATATCTATGTCCGATCCCGAGTACGACGTAACCCTTGATTTTTCTCCCAGCGCACTCGATCGGCGTTTCGAGACACTTCGTTTAGAGTTCGACCGGGATCTTGCGATCGCCTCGAACGAGAAAGAGCGAGAGGCACTCCGGATCCGCTGGCTGGGCCGCAAGCAAGGTCAACTCGCCCGCTATAGCTCGACATACATGGCGAAGGCTCCCTCCGTCGAAGCCAAAAAGGAAGTCGGCACGCGCTTCAACGATCTCAAACAGCACATTGAGGCGAAGTTGGATGAAGTGATTTCCAGCCAGGGAAGTGATGCCCGATTCGCCGGTGAGGCAATAGACATTACTCTGCCGGGAGTCCGCCGCTCCCTCGGCGCCGAACATCCGCTGATCAAGACGATGAACGAGATCGTTGCCGTTTTTACGGCGATGGGCTACTCGATCGGACTGGGGCCCGAGGTAGAAACTGACTATTACAATTTCGAATCGCTGAACTTTCCGCCTAACCATCCGGCGCGTGATACGCAGGATACGCTGGTGGTCGCTCAACAGGAGCGCAAGCCGCTGCGCGAGAGGCTTTTGCTGCGCACCCACACCTCGCCGGTGCAGATGCGCACCATGGAGCGGCAGCCGCCGCCGCTGCGCATTGTTATTCCCGGCAAGGTGCATCGCAATGATGCGGCGGACGCGACCCATTCCCCGATCTTTCACCAGGTCGAGGGTCTCTGCGTGGATGAAAACATCACGTTTTCCGATCTTAAGGGCACGCTCGACCACGCCATGAAGGCCTTCTTCGGTTCCAGTGTTAAGACACGCTTTTTCCCATCCTTCTTTCCTTTTACCGAACCCTCGGCGGATGTGCAGATCAGTTGCATCTTCTGCGGGGGCTCCGGCTGCCGCAAATGCAAGCACTCCGGATGGATTGAGCTGCTGGGATGCGGCATGGTCGATCCCGCGGTCTTCGCCTTCGCCGCGCAAAAACAGCCAGCCTACGCCTCCAAAACCATCAGCGGCTTCGCCTTCGGCATGGGAGTAGAACGCATCGCCATGATGAAGTACGGCATCGGCGATATCAGCCAGTTCTACTCGGGAGATATGCGGTTCTTGGCACAGTTCATCTAGGAAGCGAGTCAGCGAGTCAGCGAGTCAGCCAGTCAGCGAGTCAGCGAGTCAGCGATGAAAGCAGCGAGTAAGCCAGCTAGCCAGTCAGCATCTGCCAATAGGACGCGGCATTTTCGTGACCTTCAAGTTTGGCAGCGAGGAATGCAGCTTGCCCGGGATACCTACGCCGCAACCGACTCGTTTCCGAAGCAAGAAATTTTCGGTATTAGAAGTCAAATAAGGCGCGCCGTCGTCTCTATCCCCAGTAACATTGCCGAAGGACACGGTAGACTTTCTGACGGCGCCTTTCGCGTTTTTCTGGGTCATGCGCGTGGTTCACTCTTTGAGCTGCAAACGCAGTTAGAGCTTGCGGCTAGCTTTGGTTATCTCAACGCTGAGGTTGCCGCCAATCTCGGCCACAATTGCGAAGAACTTGCTCGCATGCTTAACGGCTTGTTGCGTACCTTGAAAGAAGAAGTCTAGGCTGCCGGCCAGCTTAACCGCTGACTTGCTGACTCGCTGACCTGCTGACTCGCTCAAATATGAAGATCCTCTCCAACTGGCTCCGCTCCTATCTCTCCGGCCTCCCAGCCGGCGATCGCGAATTGGCCGATGCGCTTACCTTGCGCGGCATTGCGGTTGACGGCGTCTTTGACCTCGGCCCCGGCAACGGCTCGCTCTTCGAGATGGACATCACGACCAACCGTGTCGACGCCATGAACCACTACGGCATCGCGCGCGAGATCGCCGCCATCTATGGGTTACCGTTGATTCCGCTCGATGCCACGCTTCCAGCTCCCGTCCCGGCCGAGCCGGTCAAGGTGCTGATTGAAGCTCCCGGCCTTTGCGGCCGCTTTACCGCGCGGGCTTTGGGCGGGATTCGCATCCAGCCTTCTTCCGGGATCGTTCAGGATCGCTTTAAGCTGCTGGAGCAGAAGCTCATCTCCAATGCCGTGGACGCTACCAACTACGTCACCCTGGCCATGGGGCATCCCACGCATGCCTTCGATCGCGACAAAGTGCAGGGCGGCATTATCCTGCGCCGCGCCCGCAAAGGGGAAAAGCTGAGAACACTCGATGGCGTCGAGCGTGTACTCGATCCCGAAGACCTGGTCGTGGCCGACGAAGCGAAGGCGCTCTCGATAGCCGGCGTGATGGGGGGCTGGGACACGATGATCACGCCGGAAACAAAGAACGTTCTGGTGGAAGCCGCATGGTTCGATCCTCTCTCCATTCGCCGCAGCAGCAAGCGGCACGGCCTGCACACCGATGCTTCGCACCGCTTCGAGCGCGGAGCCGACTTCAACGCTCCGGCTATTGCTTCGGCCCTAGTTTGCCAGCTTCTGCTCATGGGCGGCGGCTCGGTCGAAGGCGAATTGGCGGACGCGATGGTTCCTGAGGCGGCGGCGGGAACTGCTCTCCGGCCCAGAATTTCTCTTTGTCAAAGCGAGGTTCGCCGCATCCTGGGCGAAACCGAAGACGGGCAGGGCATAGGGCAGGAGAGCTCCGAGTCGGTTCTCAAGGCCTTGGGCTGTTCGCTCGAACAGACCCGGGAAGGCGTATATGCCGTCGCTCTGCCAAGCTGGCGGCTGGATTTGGAACGGGAGATCGACCTGATCGAGGAGATTGCCCGTGTGTACGGCTATAACCGCTTCGCCAATACTCTGCCTGTCTTCTCCGGCGCCGTGGTCGAACCGCCGCAGCTCGCCAAGGAGGCTCAAGTCCGGCGCACGCTATTGGCCCTTGGCTGGAGCGAAGCGGTATCGAATACCTTCTGTTCTGCTACCGAGGCGGATACGTTTGCCCCGTTGCCTGGTCTCGCCGTGCCCATTGGCAATCCGCTCAATGAGGAGGCGGGAGTGTTGCGTCCCTCGCTGGCGCCCGGCATGCTCGCCATGCTGGGAAACAATCTCAATCGCGATGTGAACGACGTTCAGCTCTTTGAGATCGGCGCCGTCTTCAGCGGCACGACGGAACGGGTCGACGAGCATCCGGCGCTCGCTATCGGCGCCACCGGATCGAGCTCCGCCGGGCCGCACGTTTCGGATCGGACCTTTGATTTCTACGACCTTAAAGGCGCCATCGAAGAGCTGATGAGGGGATTCTCAACCCGCTCCTTGTATTTCGACGCCTTCCCCGCCGAATCGGGTTTGATGCCCAAGTGGCTCCATCCCTTGCGCTCGGCGCGCGCTGTAGCCGATGGCTCGACAGTTGCATGGTTCGGTCAACTGCATCCCAGCCAGGCGCAGCGATATAAGCTTCGCCAGAGCGTCTATGTAGGGGAGATTTATCTCGATCGTTTGTGCCGGCTGCCTTTACGTCAAGTGATCGCGGGGGAGCTTTCACGCTTCCAGCCCGTGCATCGGGATTTTTCTTTCATCTTCCCGGAGCGGGTACTTTGGCGTGATATTGCAGAGGCGCTGGAGAGTCTGCGTCTCACCGACTTGGCAAACTTTGCGCCGCGGGAAATCTTTCGCGGAATAAAGGGCGAGATGAAGGGAAATCTGCCTCCCGGGCACTACTCCATTCTGATTGGGGTAACGTTCCAGTCCTTGGAGCGCACGCTGCGCGACGACGAACTGCAGAGTTATTCACAGTCCGTGGTCCGGACGTTGGAATCGCTCGGCGGCAGACAGCGGGCGTGATCCTATAGTAGAAAATTTGCGCCAAGAAAGAGGTTATACTTTCCTGAAGAACGCAATCCCCCTTTCGTGATACGAGGTCAGATGTCCGCGCTCGCAGAAAATGCCACTGAGATGCCAACCGCCCAAAACGACTATTTCCAGGCGCTTGAGGAACGCGTGATACGCGCCATCGAACTGCTGAAAACAGAGCGCGCATTCCGCCTTTCAGCCGAACAACAGGCTGCCGAACTTTCGCATCGTGTGGAAGAGCAGACAGCCCACGTTTCCCGGCTTGAAGAAGAACTCTCCGGGCTCAAGAGTGAGCGCGACGGGGTGCGCCAGCGCATTGAGCGGCTTCTGAAACAGCTCGACGAAGTGTGAGAGCAGGTTTTGCAATGGCAGAATCCGACAACGAGGGCCGGAACACGGTGTCCAGCATAGGTGTGGATATCTACGATCAGATGTATCACCTGCGCGGCTCCGACCCTGAATACATCCAGAAGCTTGCCACCATTGTCGACAGCAAGATGCGCGCGGTTGCCGCCAGCGGCAGTACCGTGGATTCGCTGCGGGTTGCCGTTCTGGCTGCGGTCAACATTGCCGATGAGTTGGCCAGGCTGGAGGAGAAGTACCGCGCGCTGAGCGGCGCAGCTAGCGATTCGGCGACGATTCGCGAGCGCGCCGACAATCTTTCCGGCCTGCTCGACTCCGTCCTTGCCGATTCCCGCAAGACCGGCTGAGCGGTTTCCGCAGTTTGTATTCGCACTTGCTTTTCTTTCTGTCATTCCCGCAGGGAATCTGCTTCTGGCCTCTCGGGCGTCCTCGGTTTCCGGAGAGCCGGGAATAGGTCATCCCAGGCCGGGTTTACTCGCTCGATGAATTCGATCTTTTGCGCTAGAGCGATACGAGCGAGCAGATTCCCTTCGGGAATGACAGAAAGAAAGACAAAGACGGACAAGAAGGACCTGGCCCCAAAATACGTTTGTTACGCCGGCATTGAAAATTGCTCCTGGCTGTCGATTCCTCCTTTGACCACTTGCCAACCTGCCTCTCTGCCGCTAGCATCCAGTTAGAGACCGACCTGCAAAGCAGGTGCAGCAGTTAACGCTGGTTGAACCAACATTCATTGAACCGGGACTCGACTCGAAAAATCGGCTCCGTGCGCAGTGTCCGCCAGTCCGGAATGCCTAAAGAGCTGCGGGGAGTCCCAACGTCTTAGGACGGGTTCACCGGCGCGCTGCTGCACGGCCCCGTGGGCCGGTTTCATCTTTTTTCTTTTGTGCATCCGCGACTATTCCAGTTCGGCCATCTCGTTCTGCCGACCTATGGAGTGGTGCTTGCCATTGGCCTGATCGCTTCCTTACTGTTGTGCCTTCATTTAGCCCGCTTACTCGCTCTCGATGCGGAGAAGATCTGGAATCTTGGCCTGTTGGCGATCGCTCTGACGATCGCCGCCGCCAAGCTCTTGATGGCCGCATCCAAATGGCCGCGCTACGGAGCTCACGCCTTAGCCTTAAGTCTCATCGACTCCCACCGGGCCGTGCTGGGTGGAAGCTTGATCGCACTCGCCGCGTGTTGGCTCTATGCACGGCGGGTAGGTTTGCCCATTCGGCGTTCAGCGGACGTCGTGGCGCCCTCGCTTGCGCTGGTCAGCTCCGCCGCATCCATTGCCTGCCTGGAAGCCGGCTGCAACTATGGCACGCCCACGCGCGCGCCGTGGAGCATTGTCTTTACCAGCCCGCTTAGTTCACCGGATACCCCGCTTGGAGTGCCGCTGCATCCCACGCAGATCTACTCAGCACTGTTGGAGTTCGTAATCTTTGTGTTTTTGCTCTGGCTGCTCTTTCGCCCTCATCGCGACGGAGAAGTTATGGGCGCATGGCTCTTTCTAGGCGGATTGGGCGACTTCTTCCTTATGTTCCTGCGCGGAGACGCCAGCCTCTACGAGATGTTTGGCGGCTTGGTGAATGTCATGCAGCTCGTGGCGGTTTTCATGGTCCTGCTCGGAGGATTTCTGTGGCTGCGCCGGGAACCCATTCAGTCCTCAGCCCAGCCTTCAGCTTTGGATTCGCGCCGTGCCGGCTGAGACGCCGCCACTGCGCACGCTTACTGTTCCCGCGGTTGCCAAGGGCTCGCGTCTCGACCAGTTCCTTTGCGCACAGCTTGAAAATGTGAGCCGCTCGCGCGTGCAGCTCTTGCTTCGTCAGGGAGGAGTCCATGTCGATGGCGAAGCAGTCAAAGCATCGTTGAAATTGCGCGGGGGCGAGACCATCTCGATTCTCGGCGACCCCCATCCGCCCGCTTTGCGTGCTATGGCGGAGGATATCCCGCTGGAGATCGTTTACGAGGACAACGACCTTGCCGTAGTCAACAAGCCCGCGGGGATGATGGTCCACGCCGGGTCGGGCAGCACCGAGGAGGCGCGCAACCGGGGCACCTTGGTAAACGCACTGCTCCATCATATGAACCAGCTTTCCAACTCCAGTGGGCCGCTTCGCCCAGGTATCGTTCACCGTCTCGATAAGCAAACCAGCGGCCTGATTGTAGTGGCCAAGAACGACGCTGCGCATTCCAAGCTGGCCGAGTTATTCGCTCGCCGCCAGGTGCGCAAAACCTATCTCACGCTGGTGAAGGGCGCTTTCGAGCGGGACTCGGGGACGGTGAATGCGCCCATCAGCCGGGACGCGATACGGCGAACCCGGATGACCACAAAGCGGGAAGGCGGCCGCACCGCGGTCTCCCATTGGAAAGTCATTGGCCGCGTTCACGGCCCATACGGCGCATTCACCTTGCTCGCCGTTCGTATCGAGACTGGCCGCACGCACCAGATCCGCGTCCACCTGGCCTCTTTAGGGCACCCGGTGGTCGGAGACACGCTCTATGGCGCGCCCACCGTAATTGTTTCGGTCGCCGCCAAGCACCGGCCTGGGATGCTAGCTCCTCTAACTTTGGAGCGTAACTTTCTGCACGCGGCGGAACTTGAGTTTGCCCATCCACGAACCGGAGAGCGCATCAGCTTGACGTCGGAACTGCCCGCCGATCTTAAGGCTTTTTTGGCGCTTCTCTCCGGCGAATAAGGCAAGAGCCGGGCACCCGAAAATCTGTTTGGAGATGAATTCTAAAACCACCGCGAATCGAGGGTGCCCAGGTCCCGATTCTGGGACCTGGGATTCCACAGATCTATATGCCCGATGTTCAGGCGCACCCAGACATCCCTCGGAGTGGGGATAGCGCAGGAGCCGCTCAAAAGGCAGAATCGGGTAGGCGCAAAGAATCGGGTTGTAGAATAGAAGAAAACGTATGAAGTGGCTCCCATCTTTCCGATCCTGGAATCTCTCCCTGAGCAAGGCGTCTCCCCTGTTGCGCTCCGGATCCCCGCTGAATTTAAATCTTGCCGTTTTGGGACTGACGCTGCTTTTTGCTGTTGGGACCGCCCTGGGACAGAAAACTGCGCCTACGCCCCCGAAGCCGTTGCCCCCGGCCACCAGCAATGGCAAGAACGATGGGCAGTTCACCATTCAGACTAACGTCGATGAGGTTAACCTCATTTTCACGGTTACCGACCGCCATGGCCGGTTCATTCAGAACCTGCAGCAAAAAGATTTTGCTCTCTTGGACGATCAGAAGGCGCCGGCGCAGGTCTTCAGTTTTACGCAGCAGACCAATCTGCCCCTGCGCGTCGGGGTCCTGATCGACTCCAGCACCTCCATACGGCAACGCTTTGAATTCGAGCAAAGCGCGGCGATCCAGTTTCTGCAGCAGGTCGTTTCCCGTCCTCATGGAGATCAAGCTTTCGTCATGGGCTTCGACGTAACCAGTTATGTCACCCAGCCCTATACCAATGACCAAGATAAGTTGGAGGCTGGTATCAACAAGCTTCGCCCCGGTGGCGGCACCGCTCTGTTTGACGCCGTTTATACCGCCTGCCGGGATCAACTGTTGAATGTGCCGAACACTCTGCAGGGCACGGTGAGGAAAGCCTTGATCGTCATCTCCGATGGGGATGACAACCAGAGCCGCGCCTACCCCGACGACGCAATCAAGATGTGCCAGCGGGCTCAGACTCTCATCTACGCCATCAGCACCAACGTGAGTCCCAGCCGCGATCGCGGCGATGACGTTCTGAACAAGATGGCGGTGGCGACTGGAGGCACGGCGTTCTTCCCCAAGCGGCTCGAAGATATGTCCACCAGCTTTCGCGGCATCGAGGACGAGCTACGGAGCCAATACTCTCTTGCTTATCGTCCCGCCGACTTTAAGCCGGACGGAGCGTTCCGCTCCATCTATCTGGTTGCTCTCGATCGGCGCTATGTCGTGCGCGCCAGCAAGGGTTACTTCGCTACCAAGTTTTGAGCGCGGGGCTCAGCCGCGCCCGCTCAGCATCGCCAGCAGTTGTGCTTCGTCGATTACCGGGACCTTTAACTCGCGCGCCTTCTCGAGTTTCGATCCGGCGTCGTCCCCCGCCACCACGTAATTCGTCTTCCTGCTGACAGAGCCTGAAACACGCCCGCCCGCGGCTTCGATCCGCGTCTTGGCCTCGTCTCGCGTCAGTCCCGCCATGGCGCCCGTCAGCACAAAGGTCAGGCCTTCGAGCTCGGAGGATTTTTGCTTTTTCTCCGCAGTGAAGGTAAGTCCGGCTTTACGCAGTTGCTCGACCAGCTCGCGATTGCGAGGCTCGGCAAAAAATTCAGCGATGGCCTGAGCGACCCGAGGGCCAACCTCATTCACCCGCTCGAGTTCTTCCGGGGATGCCTCCATCAAGGCATCCATGGAGCCGAAGGATTGGGCCAGTAACTGCGCGGTGCGCTCCCCGACAAAACGGATTCCCAATCCAAAGAGCACGCGGTTGAGAGGCGCCTTTTTCGAATTCTCGATTTCGCTGAGGAGCGTCTCCGCCGATTTCTTGCCTATGCGTTCGAGGGAGAGCAGTTGCTCCTCGGTGAGCGAATAGAGGTCGGCAATTCCGGTCACCAGTCCCCGCTCCAGAAGCTGGGTCACCAAAGCTTCGCCTAAGCCTTCGATGTTCATTATGCCGCGCGAGGCAAAGTGCAGCAGGCTCTCTTTGAGTCGCGCCGGGCAGTCCGCATTGACGCAGCGATAGTCTGCTTCGCCCTCATCGCGCACCACCTCGCTACCGCATGCCGGACAATGGCTGGGAAAGACAAAGCTCTTGTGACCGCGAGGATGGTCCTTATCCACAACCACTTCGACAATCTTGGGAATCACGTCTCCGCCGCGCTCAACCAGCACCGAGTCGCCGATCATCAATCCTAACCGGGCAATTTCGCCGGCGTTGTGCAGAGTGGCGCGGCTGACTGTGGTTCCCCCGATCTCGACCGGCCGCAGGTTGGCGACGGGCGTCAATTTGCCGGTGCGCCCCACCTGGACTGAGATATCTTCCACGCGGGTAATCCCCGAGCGGGCCGCGAATTTATAGGCCACGGCCCAACGCGGCGCTCGCCCGGTGTAGCCGAGCCGCTGCTGCAGCGCGCTCTGATTCACCTTGATGACTACTCCGTCGATCTCGTAGGCTAACTTCTCGCGCTCCTCCTCTGCACGGGATATAAAGGCCAGCAGCTCTTCCCTGGTATGCAAGGCCTGCCGGTGAGGATTCACCCGGAAGCCGGCATGGGTGAGCGCATCAAGAGCCTCTAGCTGCTCAGCGAAAACGTTCTCGCCGTTTTGGAGAAGGAAGTAGCCATAAAAATCCAGCCGCCGCTGGGCGACGATGTTTGGCTCCAATGTGCGGATAGTGCCCGCCGCCGCATTTCTCGGATTTGCCGCCGGAGCCAGGCCTTGCTCCTCGCGCTCCTCATTGAGCTTCAAAAAGGCCTTTACCGGCATGACGACTTCACCGCGCACCTCGAACTTCCGCGGCATCTTTGCCTGTTTGAGCCGCTCGGCGGAGACCGACAGGGGCACGGTACGGATGGTGCGTATATTCGTGGTTACATCCTCGCCGATGACTCCATTGCCGCGCGTGATTGCCCGGCTGAGCATGGCGCCGCCAGCCTCGCCATCGGAATAGTGCAGCGCCAGCGAAACGCCGTCCAGCTTCAGCTCGCACACATAGCTCACCTCCGCGTTGCCGGCGAGTGAGCGCACGCGCCGCTCCCAATCGCTCAGCTCCTCCGCATTGTTGACATTGTCGAGCGACAACATGGGCCGCGAATGTTCTACCTTGGCGAAGCCTTCTTTCGGCTTCCCGCCAACCCGTTGGGTGGGGGAGTCGGCCGTCACCAATTCGGGATATGCTGCTTCCAGGGCGCGCAGTTCGCGCATGAGCGCGTCGTAGGCCGCATCCGAGATCTTCCGGCGAATCCAGCACATGATACTGATACTCATGGTGGCGGATCTCTTCACGCAGCTTGTCGATTTGCTGGCTGGCTTGTTCGCTGTCGCGCTGTGAGGTTTCAGCTTTGGACATATCGTGCATTTAAACATTTTCCCGGTTAACGTGATGGTAAGGATAGTGTGTCCGGTAAAACGGCGAGCGGATAAGCTCGGGAGTTCCAAAAGGAGCGGATGGAACCAGTTACGCATTTTCTGACGGGAGCTTGCCTGGCTCGCTCCGGGTTCAATCGTAAGACAGCCTATGCCACCCTGGCGATGACTCTCGCCGCTGAGGCGCCCGATCTGGATATTCTCTGGGGTTTCCGCGGGCCGGTTGTAGGTTTCAAGCATCACCGCGGCTTCACGCACACTCTGCTGGGCGCCCCTGTCGTGGCAATCGTGGTAACCGGCGCGGTCTGGCTCTTCCACCGCTGGCGACGCAAGCGGCCGCCAATTCCGGTGCGCTGGTTTTTGGTCTGGCTCTTTTCGCTCGTTGCTGCGTTGAGCCATATCCTGCTCGATTGGACCAACAATTACGGCGTGCGGCCTTTCTTTCCCTTCAACTCCCACTGGTATTCACTCGATCTCGTCTTCATCCTTGAACCGGTGATCTTTGCCGGGTTGCTCTTTGCCTTACTCATCCCAGCCATCCTGGGTTTGACCGATCGTGAGATTGGCGTCCGCAAAGCTGGCGCTCAAGGCCCGGGTTGTTTCCGCGGCCAGGGGTGGGCGATTGCGGCTCTGGGCCTGATGGTCCTGGTGTGGGCTGTCCGCTGGGGCGAGCACGCCCGGGCGCTCCAATTTGCGGGCAACGCTCGCTTTGGCCGCGAACCCGTGATGCGCATGGCCGCCGAGCCTTATCCCGTCAATCCCTTCCACTGGTTCCTCATCGCGGAGACAAAGGATTACTACCAGACTGGCTCGGTTGATACCCGCACCGGGGAAGTTGATACCAGTGATCGCGATGACGTCATCTTCAAGCCGCCGGTAACACCTGCCGTGATGGCGGCCAAGCGCTCCCTGCTCGGACGGGTCTATCTGGATTGGGCGGAGTTTCCCGTAGTCACGGACCGTGGCAGCGCCAATCTAACGGCATTGAATAGCCTCGCGTCCAACCCGTTCGACACCGCTGTCGAGTTCCGCGACCTGCGCTTCGCCTACTCATTTCTGAATCGGGGCCGCGCAAGCAACGGTTCGACGCCTCTCACCGCTTGGGTTTATATCAATCCAGATGGCAAAGTGGACGCCATGGTGATGGACAACCATGCGCAGAAATAATCGGGGCAAAGGTGGGTTGCTTTTTGAGGCTCCCCCCTGGACGGATGTTGTCATCACATAAGAGCGACAACGCTATTTATCGAGATCCGTGGAATCCCAGGTCCCAGAATCGGGACCTGGGGCACCCGGTATTTGCTGACGGGACGAGATCACGAACCGAAGGCCAAGCTTATTCAGGCGGTCTGACCGGCGACGGGGAGCGCTTGCGCTTTTTCACCGGCGGCGCTGAATTTGGCGGCCGGTGTTTGCTATTGCCGTTTTTCCTGGCCCCCGGCGACTCAATCACGCTGCGCATCCAGTAGTCTCCATGAAGATCGACCTCGATTCCATGCACTTCACGCTCAAAACCGGGGAAGCGCTTGCCAAACTCCTCCATCGCCAAAATCAACCGGATTACCGGACTCTCCGGTCCGCCAAGCCGCTCGCCGGGCATGCTCATCGGAATGCCTGGAGGATAGGGAACCAGCATCACGGCGGTGATCCGTCCCGCCATCTCATTGAATCTGATCCGTTCCGTCCCATTGCGCAAGAGCTTCTGGTAGGTCTGCGCGGGCGTCAGCACCGGGTCGAAGTCTTCATCGCACGCTTCATTGACCAGGCCGGCAAGGTTCATTTGCTTCATGGCCGTGTTCATTTCATCGCTCAGCTCCTTCAGTGAGACGTTGCGATAGCGGGTGGGGTATTTGAGCACCAGGTCGGGGAGCGCCTCTTCCAGAGGAGCTTCCGTGTCGTACAGGCGTTTGAACTCAAAGAGATTTTCGAGCAAACTGCCCCACTTGCCCTTGCTGGTTCCCACGGAGAACAACACCAGGACGGTATAGTCGCCGGTGCGGGCGATCTCGACTCTGCGCCCATCCAGAAACTCGGTGAGAATCGCCGCTGGAATGCCCCAATCCGAGGTTTGTCCTTGGGCATTCACTCCCGGCATGAGAATCGTAACTTTGGTGGGATCGAGCATACAGTATTCATCTGCGATGTCTTCATCTTGAAAGCCATGCCAATCCTCACCCGGCTTGAGCGTCCAGCAACTGGAATTCGTAGCCAAAAGGCGGTCGGGGGCTTCTTCAAAGAGGTAGCTCTTCTCTTCGGTCAAGTCAGTCACCCGGTCCGGTTGAAAGAGGCGAAAGAACCACCCGTCTCCATCTTCCGCTGCGCGCAAGCGATGGGCCACGGAGGACATCGCCTTGCGGAAGCTGATGGCGTCCTGGATGGTCTCATTCATCAGGGTGGGCCCGGCCGGCTCATCCATCATGGCCGCGGCCACGTCGAGGGAAGCTATCAGGGGATAGAAAGGTGAGGTTGTCCCGTGCATCATGAACGATTCGTTGAACTGGTCGAAGTCCAGCGGCGCGCGCGGGCTCAGCTTGATATGGACCATGGAGGCCATAGAAAAAGCGGCCAGCATCTTGTGCGTGGACTGCACGGCAAAGAGAGCGGGACGGTTTGGCATCTCGTCCGGAACATCCATGGCGAAGCGGCCACGATAAATCTGGTGGAACTTGGCATAGGCGTACCAGGCTTCATCGAAATGAACCCGGGGTACGCTCTGCGCCAGTTCCTTGACCACGCGGTTTACGTCGTAGCAGAGCCCGTCATACGTGGAGTTGGTGACCACGGCATAAGTCGGCTCCTTGGAAGCCGCTCCGGCGGCGAAGGGACTCTTCTCGATCAGGCGCTGAATGGACTCAGGGCTGAAGCGCTTGAGGGGAACCAACCCGATCATTCCGTAGCCATTGCGAGTGGGCTTGAAATAAACCGGACGGGCTCCGGTGATTGTCAGCGAATGGCATATTGACTTGTGGCAGTTCGCGTCCGCGAGAACGATGTCGTCCTGGCCAATCACTCCATGTCCGACAATCTGGTTGGAGGTCGAAGAGCCTCCGAGCACGTAAAAGGTCCAATCGGCGCCGAAGATGCGCGCCGCGTTACGCTCGGATTCGCCGGGAGGCCCGATGTGGTCCAGCCAGGAGCCGAGAGGCGAGGTCGAAATGCCCAGATCGGAGCGCATCAGGTTCTCGCCGAAGAAGCGGTGAAACTCCATGCCCACCGGATGCTTGAGAAAGGCGACGCCACCCATGTGCCCGGGGGCGTCCCACGAGTAGGCGCCCTGGTCGGTATATTTTTTCAGCTCGCGAAAATAGGGCGGCAGCAGTTGCTCGTTGTACCGCTCCACTGCAAAGTCCACCCGATTGGCAATAAACGCCGGGGTGTCGCCGAAAAGGTGAATGTATTCATGGACCTGCTTTACCACTTCCAGCGGGAGCTCGCTGACCAGCGTGCGGTCGGCGATGAGAAAGATCGGCACCTTCTTGTTGCGCCGGCGAACCGCGCGCAGGATCCTGAGCGCCGCCCTCTCATCGAACTGATGATCCTCTTCGAGATCCCAGTCCAGGAGGATTGCGCTGTGCGAAGGATCCGATCCTACCAGCGATAAGCCGTCTTCAGGCGTGGTTGTTCGGACAACCTCGTAGCCTTCTTCGCTGATCGCGTCAACCAGGCGCTCCATGGCCCGGTCGGAAACCGAATCGGTACCCCCTACTTCACTGGCAATCAATAAAACCCAACGCTCTTCGCTCATACACCTCTCATTCCAAATCTCATTTTATAGGGATGCGGCTTGTAGGGATGCGCCGCGCGGATAACTCCGTTGAATCAACCGGCATCCCTTTATGCTGAGGTGAATCATGCCCGAAACAATGGAAAACCCCGAAACCCCGAGAGAGCAGGATCGCGCGAAGGATCCCAAGGAAGCAGCGGACAAAAGACTGGACCGCATAGCCGACAAGGCTGCGGAGCGCGCCGGTAAAACCGAAACGAGCAAGGATCAAAGCACCGGCGTGGTTACGTGGTAAAGCCGCCACGAAGTTGGGGGAAGCGCATCTGTCAGCGTGTTCCGACGATATCGGCACTCTGCAATGCGCGTTTTTCGGCGTCGAGGGCGGTGCTGTGAAGCGCCGCCACGCGCCGGAATGCCGTTTCCGCTTCTTGCGTTCGGCCTTCTGAGCGGAGCGCTCTGCCCAACAGATAAAAGACTCCGGGATCGTCGGAATTCATCTCAGCCGCTTGGCGGAGCAGGCCAATGGCCGCAGCGGCGTCTTTCAGCTCCAGCTTGGCCTTTCCCATATAAAAATAAGTCGCCCATGAATCGGGCGCCATGGCTTGTGCCTTCTCGAGATCGCGAAGGCCGTCCTGGTAGCGTCCGGTTTGCACCAAAAGCGCACCCAGAAAATAATAAGGAGCTCGCGTCCTCGGGATCCTGCCGGATTGCCGTCTTCAATTCTTCCTCTGCCTGCGTGTTTTTCCTTAAGGAGAGATAAACCTTTCCCAACTCCAGGTGAACACCGGGAAAAGCCGGATCGGCTTGAATCACCGCTTGGAACGCGCTCTCCGATTGCTCGAATTGGGCGGCGTCGTAATAGGCCTTCCCCAGCAAAAAATTCGCCTGTGCGGGAGTGGCAGCGCTCGAAAGCAGCTTGGCGAATACCTGGCGGGCAGCCTGCGCTTGTCCCGCGCGTGCGTACCCGACACCCAAAAGATACAGCGCGGCGGGATCCGGATCGCTTTTTCGGCCAGAGGCTTCAACAGGGTAAGGCCATCCCGGGCATGACCGCTAAATACCAGGCAGGTGCCGAGAAGCATCGCCGCCTGGCGGTCATTGGGATAACGGTCGTGTAACCGCCGGAAATACGGGGCCGCCAGGCTGTAATCTTCCTGCTTGAGATAAGCGAGTCCAAGGTCCAGCTCGACTTGCCGCTGTTGCGGGCTGATGCGGAGCACACGCTGGTAGGTCTCGATCGCTTTGGCGTACCGGTGAGTATGGGAATAGACGACACCGAGATTCGCCATGGCGCCGATGTTGCGCGGATCAAGCTCGAGAACTTTGCGGAAGCCGGCTTCCGCCTGCGTATAGTCGCCCGATTGAAGCGATTGCATGGCCGCATCGAAGATTTGCTTAGCGGAGTCCGCGCCGTATAAGGGCGAAACCAGCAAAGTAATCGCAAGAACAAGCGCGGAGAGTTTCATGGTCGGTGTGAAGCACGTCTAGATATGTTAGAGGATTCTTGTCTGTCTTTGCCTTTCTTTCTGTCATTCCCGCAGGGAATCTGCTTTTCTATCGCCCACACCGGCATTTCGCCATTCACACGAGAGAGTAGAAGCAGATTCCCTTCGGGAATGACAGAAAGAAAAGCAACCGCGAATATCGAGCCGTGGGAAGCGGAGTGGAGAGAAAAACAAAAGGGCCGGATTCAACTTGACGTTGAATCCGGCCCAGCAAATCAGATGGAGTTAGAAGTAGAACTTCCCTCCAAGCTGCAACTCGCGAGGATCGCGTGCAGAAGTGATCTGGCCGGAGCTGCCGGCATTCGAACCAGAGAACTGCGTTTGGGGTCCAGCGATCGGCGCGATCAGACCGTTGTTCATACCTGCCCACTGCGTATGGTTGAAGATGTTATAGGCTTCGAACCGCAACTGCACGCGAACGTTTTCGTTGAAGTTGAAGTTCTTAAACAGCGACACGTTCCAGTTATCGACTCCGGGACCGTAGATAGAATTGCGGTGGAAGCTGCCGAAGCTGCCATTGACAGGCTGGGCGAAGACGCCTGGGTTATACCACATCGGGTTTTTGCCCGCAGGGACGTTGTGGCTGTGGCTTGCAAGAATTTGACCCCCAACATAGTCGGGACGGATGTGGCCGCCAGTTTGGCCGCTGGTCTGTGAATTGCCAGGCTTTTGCGCGCCGCCTCCAGTCCCTAAGTTGCCGCTGGAGAAGAGATCACAGGAATCGTTGGTGGGATTGCTGCTGGAGAGGCAAGGACTGCCGCTCCAGAACTGCGAGACGCCTGAGATCTCCCATCCCCCAGCAGTAAGCTGTACAAGTTTGTTGCTTCCACGGAAATCGGGGAGGTTGTAGACATACTGGATGTTGAAGACATTGCGGCGGTCGAAACCCGCAGGCGCGTAGAACCGTTTGAGCTGCGTGTAGTCGGGGAAGGCATTCTGATCGTTGTCGACGTCATCCAAATCGATCGCCTTGGAGAAGGTGTAATCCGCATTGAGGGTGAATTTGTCGCTGAATCTGCGCAGCAGCTTCACTTGCAGGCCGTTGTAACTGGAGCTGGCTCCGAACCGGTTGTAGTAGATAGAGCTATAGCCCTTGTATGGCACGATTGCTGGAACGACATTATTGACCGTGGATAAGATCGGCGTATTGGTGGTTAATCCTAAAGGCAACTGCTCCAGGGCCTGGTTGTACATCTGGTGCCGGCTGACGTTGCCGATATAGGTAATCTCGAATGCGACCCGGTCGGGCAACTCCTGCTGTATGCCGAGGTTGTATCCGTAGGTAGTCGGAATCTGGCCTGCTCGATCTGCCGATAGAACTCCGCTTGCCGGTGTAAGCGGAGCGCCGTTAACGATGGAGGGTGAGATATTGTCGACATTTCCGCCATACACGGTCGGTGTGTAGACAAGAGGAGGATTGCTGATGCCTCCAAAATTGAACACGTTCTGTTGATAGCGTTCGTAAAAGATGCCAAAGCCGCCGCGAAGAGCGGTCTTGCCATTGCCAAAGACATCGTCCGCAAACCCGATCCGCGGACCGAAATTGTTCCAGCGATAGTTCAATCCGCCTTTAGGCAATCCATTCGTTCCTTCCTGAATCATGCCATTGTAAGGGTTGCCCGAGCCGGAAATGATAGTGCCTTGGGTTGGGGCTTGGCCAGGTGTGTTGGGCGCGGTGTTAATACTTACGGCATTGGCCGGGTTGTAGGCGCTCGGCTCGAAGTAGTACTGATGGAAGGGAGCGACGGTATAGGTCGGACCAATGAACTCATAGCGAAGGCCATAATCGAGAGTGAGTCTTGGCGTGGCTTTCCAGGTGTCCTGAACATATCCTTCATATTGGAAGAAGTGAAAGTGGCCGTAGGCATAGATGTTCGATTGGGTTACTGATGTATAGTTCCCCAGAAGCGTATTCGCGATTCCCGAGTTGCTGTTATTGCTGTTGCGATTATCGGCGGCGAAATTCAGATGTGGACTTTCAGTCCAGTTGCCCTCCTGCCCATTTTCGTTCAGGTCGGCAAAGAGACCGAATTTGATGACATGGTTGCCTAGAATCTTAGTTACGTCATCCGTGGCGACGAGGGTGTTTCCAGTGGACGTCCATCCGGACGCAAAGGGGCTGATGTTAATGTAGCCGTCGCCGGTGTTGATATTCGGAGCAAGGTCGTGGGTGTTAGTCCCGGGATAGAGATCTTGGAAGCTAAAGCCCAGGGCCGTTTTGTCGTAGAGAGATTTCGAGGTGCCGGGCACGATGTCTACGACCTGCGTCAGATGCATCCAGCCCACTGTTGCCTCATTGGTGAGCGTCGGAGATATGACGTTCACCAGGCTCCATGCCCAGCTCTTTCCGGGCTTTTTGCGGTATTGCGGAAGAACGGGGAAACTGTTGCCGGAGAAGATACCGAAGCTATCGCTCTCCTGTTGCCGGTCGTCCACATAGCGGAAGAAGGCATTGGCCTTAGGGCCGAAGTTGTAATCGACGCGGACGACATACTGGTTCTTGTAGAAATTGTAGGTATCCTGAAAATTGACCTGTTGTTCGTCGTTGAATCCATTGTTGTAAATGGGGCGATTCAAGTTGCCCTTGTAACCGGGAGTGAAGTACTTGATCATCGCCGGATACTGAGAGCTGAATTGCGAGGCAGGAATGATATTGCCTGGGTAAGGCGTTCCGGTCAGGACCTCACCGAACGAGTTGTACTTGATGGTTCCGGGTATGAAAACCTGCCCGTTCTGTACCAGGTTCCCGTGGGTGTCGTGAATCGGCGTGCAAGTATTCGTGCCGTTCAAATCGCACATATTGCCCGTTCGGTAGAGAGGCGATAAATTGGCTTGGCCATTGGGGGTCCCGATGCCAAGCATGCTGGGTAGCGGCATCGTGTAGAAGGTGTTGCCATTGGGGCGGCTGGAGCGAGTCCCCTCATAGTTAAAGAAGAAAAACGCCTTCTTGTTGGTTCTGGGTGAGATCTTGGGGATGGGGATATAACCGCCGATATTGCCGCCAAATTGATTGAATCTCAGAACAGACCTCGGTGACCCCGTGTGGTTGTTGAACCAGCCGTTGGCGTCGAAGTCCGTATTGCGGTCGAATTCCCAGGCCGTACCATGGAAGCGGTCGCCGCCGGCTTTGGTGTTGACCAGGATCATCACGCCTGGGCTGCGGCCGTATTCCGCGTTAAAGTTGCCGGTCAGCGTCTTAAACTCACCCACCGCGTCAATGCTCAGGTTGGTATATTCTCCGTCGTTGGCACCCACATCGGTGTTGATCACGCCATCGAGGAAGAAATTATTCGATGTCCCGCGCATTCCATTGACGTAGAAATCGTTTGTCTGGTTGAAGACCAATCGGAATTGCGACGTATCGTTCGTGACCACTCCTGGCAAAGTCGTCATGAGCGATTCGAAGTCGCGTCCATTCAGAGGCTGTTCGGTCACCTGACGTGTCGTGATGACAGCCGAATTGTTGGACGTGGCGGTTTCGATCAACGGCGTCTGGCCGGTGACAGTGACAATTTGTGACGCCTCGCCCAGAGACAGCGGTATCTGGCCCAGGCCGAGGGTCTGATCCTGATCCAGCACGATATTGCCGCGCTGGAGATCCTTCATCCCAGTCGCGCTGATTTTGACGCTGTAGGTTCCGGGCGTCAGGTTTAAGGCCCTGAAAGTGCCGCTGGCATCCGTCTTTACGTCGCGGATTACGGCCCCTTGCGCCTGATCGGTGACTTGGACCGAGGCTCCCGGAATCACGGCGCCGCTCGGATCGACGACGGTGCCCTGAATCGACCCGGTGGCCTGGGCGAAGAGCGTTGCGGATCCCAGGCAGACGGCTAGCATTGCCGCCAGCGCAGACTGCAGGAATAAATGGGCATGAAGGGGTTGATTGGCGCGTCGCATCTGTTTCCTCTCCTAAATAACCGCAATTGTGTCTTGATCTGAAGGGCCTAAACGTTCGCGCAACTGAATATCCAGCAAACGCTTACATTTGGCGCTGTTATCGTCAATTTGCCGGAACTATAGAAATCTTGAGCGTCGTTCGTCAATCAGGAAGTGGCGCGGAAGTTGGTTGGATCGACTGCTAACCCGGGATTGGGTATCTTGCGCGTTTCTAAGGTTTGCTTGCCACGGCGCTCAAAACCTACAGTTCACAGAAAACCATATCCATCAAACGCAAGGTGATAACGAATGTCAAGAACAATTTTTGTTCGGTACCGAAACTTTAACCCTGGGGGCGCCGCCCTTTGATAGCTGAAGAAAGACCAGAAGCAGATTCCCTTCGGGAATGACAGAAAGAAAGGCAACTGCAAATACGAAACGACCGGAGGGTAGCAGGCCCTCTTCTCTTTCTTTGTTTTTCTTTCTGTCATTCCCGAAGGGAATCTGCTTTTCGAGTTCACCCCCTCATAAGTAAGGGGCTTCCACCCAAAGGCTCCTCACGGGCCTTTTTCCGCAGCCTGTTTAGCCGCTAAGGGGCAATCTACTTCTGATTGCTGATGATTTCTTTGCCGCCGCTTTTGGCTAGGACATAGACGCCTCCAGGCAACTTGGGAACATTATCCAGTTCGGTCCAGAGAAAGATCCGTGCGGGTCCAGTCCACAGGAGGCGGAAAGATCGATCGTCGTCGAATATATGCGGAGCGTCAGCAAAGAAAGAGCCGTACCAAAGGTCTGAGGAGCGTCCGTTAAGGATGCGGACCTGGCGGCGAAGATAAAAGCCGAGTGTAGATCCGGCTTCATACTCCCCATTGATTTCAACGATATCGCCGCTCTGAAGATTGGGGCGAATGGCATCGGCCAGGAGCTTCGAGGAGAGCACGGGCGAGAAAGTCACCAGCGCCATGTGCGCGGCGATGAGAAAGACAACCATCATCGCGGCCAGGGAATAGTTTGCCAGCCTGGCATTCCCCCTGCGGTGCAGGAGTAGGTTGGCCAGGGTACCCGCCAGCAGCGCAAGGCTGGTGAGGATGAGGGGCACACGGAAGAAGCCCATGGCGCGGGTGCTGAGGTCGAGAAAATGGCCAAGCGAAAGAACGTAGTCTCCTGGATTCTGTGACAGCAGGCGGGCGAGATCTGCGCCGGGCGCAGGAGTCTGACCGCGCCAGGCGAAGAAGGCGGCCAGGCCGGCAGCTATCGCGCCTAAGAAAAGCAGCACGCCGGCAATGCGTTGAGCGGCGGCGTGCCGCGCGTCTCCTATCGGGCTGCCCTCTTCCGCCGCCAGCCACCCGCCGATCATCATGGCGATCGGCGGCAGCGCCGGCAGCGCATAGTATTCCTGCCTGGTGGAGAAGCTGAAGAAGAGCATGACGAACGCCGCCCAGATGGCGAGCAGCGTCCATGCCTTATCGCTCTTTGAAAGCGGGCGGCGCTTGAGCGCGGCCCATAGCGGAATCTCCCCGGCGGCCTTAAACACATACGCAATCCAGGGCATCAACCAAACCAAGAGCAGACCCCAGAAGAGCGCCAGGGGAACAGTGCCATAGTCGCGTGGGACTCGCCGGTTCAGATAACGCAGATATTGTTCATTGACAAAGTAGAACCAGAAGAAGCCGTGGACATTGCCCTGGGTGGGAGGGACGCCCGCGGGATGGCCTTGCGCCGGGTTGGCCAGGCCTGCGGCGATATGCCAGGGAACGGCAATGGCAAGAAAGACAAGCAGGCTCGAATATGGATGCCAGCGCCGGAGATGGCCGAGATTGCGGGTGAGCAGGAGGAAGAAGACGACAATGGCGAGAGGAAAAACGATGCCGATCAGGCCCTTGGTCAAAACGTTGAGCGCACAGGCGGCCGCGAATCCCCACGCCGTCGCCCTGGAGGGCCGCTCCCGCTCGAGAGAACGCCAGAAAAAATACACCGCCAAGGTCAGCCACAAACAGACAATGACATCGGGAATCATGATGCGGGTGTAGAGAAAGATTCCGAATGAAGTAAGCAGAATGAGCGCGGAATAGAACCCGGCGATAGGGGAGGCGAAAAGGCGGCGGCCGAACCCGTAGGCAACAAGAATGAGAGCGAGCGTGTAGAGCGCGAGCGGCAGGCGCGCAGCCCAGTCTCGCGGACCGAAAAGAGCGAAGCTAAGGCCCATGCTCCAGTACATCAACGGGGCCTTTTCCAGATAACGGATGCCGTTGGCGTGGAGCGTAATCCAATCGTGCCGGACGATCATTTCCCGCGCCACCTCGGAATGTACAGAGTCGGCGTCGTCGAGCAACGGCGGGCTGAATAAGGTGAAGCTCGCATAGAGCAAGATCCAAAGGGAGATCAGAGCGACAATGAATTTCCTGGATGAATGCGTGGACACTGGGAATAGCTTATCTCTGAACCTTAGCTAAAAAGCGGTCAGCTAAGAAGCGGTCAGCGAAGAGAATATCGGAATCCTGACGCCTGACGCCCGATCCCTGTCCAGAGAGCTATAGTGAGAAAGGGCTTCCTGAGTTGCGAGTCATGGCGTCAGACAACATGGCAGCTACGAGAGCGGGTGACGAGCTGGCGTCGCCGGGCACGGCCCTGCTCTACAACGATTGGTATCCCGCCTTACGCAGCAAGGCTCTGCGTGGGCGCAAGATGGCGACGGCGATGCTTCTGGGCATCCCGCTGGTGCTGGGCCGCAAGGAGGATGGCAGTCTCTTCGCCCTGCGCGACAGTTGCCCCCATCGCGGCATTCCGCTTTCCTGTGGTTGGTTCGACGGCAGCGCCGTGACCTGCAAGTATCATGGCTGGGCCTTCGAGCCGGAGTCCGGCCAGTGCATGGAGATTCCTTCCCTCACCAGCCGGGATGCCTTTCCCAGCCGCATCTACGCCGCCGCCTTTCCTTGCCGCGAGGCCGATGGCTATGCCTGGGTCTACGTCCCTAAGCCGGGCAGCGGGCGAGTGCGCATGGAGGCCAGGGAGGCGCTGCCGATGGTGCCTGAGACGCCTAAGTTCGGCAGCCGCTATCGCAGTGCGCACCTGACGGCGGATCTGCCCTGCAATGTGGATCATGGCATCATCGGACTCATGGACCCGGCGCACGGTCCCTTTGTCCACCAGGCGTGGTGGTGGCGATCCCGGCACAGCATTCACGAAAAGGAAAAGCATTTCGAGCCGATAGCGCAAGGCTTCCGCATGTCGGCCCACGTGCCTTCGGCCAACAGCGCGCCATACAAGTTGCTGGGCGTCTATGGCCAGCCAATTGAGACCACGATCGATTTTGTGCTGCCTAACCGCCGCTATGAGACGCTGCGCTGCGGCTCCAAGTGGTTTTCTAGCTTAACCACGGTCACCCCGACGACAGCGAACGAGTGCCGCATCGATGTGTACGGGGCCTGGAACGTCTTCCACGGCATTCCATTTGTAACTTCGCTGGCCAGGTTTTTCGGCAACCGCTTCGTGCGCCAGGACCAGCTCACTATGATTCAGCAGGCCCGCGGCCTGAAGTTCAATCCCGGCCTGATGCTGATCGACGATGCAGATCGTCCGGCGAAGTGGTATTTCGCCTTGAAGCGCGCTCGCCTGGAAGCAGAGGAGACGGGCCGTCCCATGGAGCACCCCATGGACGGACCAGTAACCCTCCGCTGGCGTTCGTGAAGAGAGCAACTCGGCTTAACCCAAGCGTTTCGGTTTGTGCTAAAATCACCCTGTGCCGACCGTTCTGAGGTTTGGTGGGCTGAGGGTTGTCATTTATCCCAACGACCATCGCCCGGCGCACGTTCACGTAATTGGGCACGGCCATGAGGCGGTTTTCGAGCTGAGATGTCTGGGAAACTCGGTCGGGTTGCGGGAGAATTATGGACTTTCCGACGGGATCTAGCTCGTTTCCAAGATGCATTAGTTCAAAATCTGGCCGCGCTCTGCAGTGCATGGGAGGGCATTCATGGAACTTGATGACAATTTTGATCTGGCGAACGAAAGGGCACGAGAGCTCCAGGCATCGCTTCCTCGGGCGATGAGCGCTCATTATGACCGCAGAAGCGGGCGCATCGTGATCCATCTCAATTCCAAACTAGATGTGACCTTCTCACCGCGGGACGCAGAGGGTCTGGAAAGCGCGACGCCGGCGCAGTCTCGATCGTATCGAGATCTCTCCCTCGGGCTTCGGCATCCACTTCCCAGAGCTGGATGCAGATCTTTACCTGCCTTCGCTCTTACAGGGATTGCTTGGCTCCGAGAGATGGATGGCCAGCAGACTTGGCTCAAGAGGAGGCAGTTCCAGGAGCGCGGCGAAGACCTCCGCCGCAAAGAAGAATGGGCGGTTGGGCGGTAGACCGAAGAAGAGAACCACTGCGGAGGCAGCCAGGAAGTAATATCAATCACTGCAGGCGATAGCGCGAGGAAGCAAAGCCCCACTGAAACGCATACCACTTGTCGAGCAGATAGTAGATATTGGAAGCGCGCTGTTCACAGATTGATTTTCCTGCCGGTATCGGGCTCGCGTTTCACCTCGAAGCTGGAAAAACTTTGGAATCATGTAAAGATTGGCGATGAATCGAGTCCCTGCGGGACTTAACCACGGATTTTATCCATTCGTTTTCCAATAAGAGGCAACTTCATCCCGGCTTATGGGGCCGACGCAACTTCCTGAGCCGGACTCTCATCCTCTGTCTCTACCGATGCATCCTCGACCACAAGCTCTTCGACTGCGATCCAAAGCTGGCGGCCGAGTTCGAAAAAAAGCTCGCGCCAGCGTTCGGCGCTCGAAGCATCGAGCGGCTTGAGAAGTTTGAGCGATGCGTTCAGCATGTCGTCCCAGATGTTTTGCGCTTGCCAAAGATTGAGCCGGAAAGGAAGCTCGCGCAGCGTGCGGGCCATGGCCAGGGTTCGTTCCAGCAGGTCGATATCCAGCGGGTTGGCTTGCAGGCTGACCATGGCGCGCTTCATATGTTGATCGGCGAGATAGCTGAGCTCGTACTGGTCGAGAGAGACTTTGTCCTCTTTAGCCAGCGTGATCAGGGAGTGCACCCGCGCTAGATCCATAGGGTCGTCTTCCAAGGCGCGGCGCAATCCGGCGTTGATGGCGAATCCGGCGGCCATGTTGAGGGCCGGGGGCCGGGGCAGTTTTGCCGCGCTGAGAAAACGCAGCAGCGAGGCATGCTGCTCGTAAATGCTGGCCAGGCTGCGTTCCACCTCGCCTAGTGTGGACTGCAGAATGACCTTCAAAATACGACGCTGATCGTCGCCGAAGACAGAGACCAGGGAGTAGGGGCTGCCGCCGAAATATCTGTCGATCAGGCGAACGACGTCTGGCAAATTGCCCAGGGTAACGGCCGCGGCGCACTTCTTCTTAAGCGCGTTGAAGGCGGAGAGGTTCTTGGGCGCAAAGCTCTTGACCGCCGCGGTAACGTTCTGATCGCCAAAGTTAAGCGCCGCAAAGGAAAACTCTTCGCTTTCTTCGGTGATGTTGGAAGTGATCCGCACCCGCCCGATAGCCAACCGTCCATGGCCGGAAGCGAGAACATCGTAATCCATGCGGCGAGCGGCATAGCAGAAGAGAGTTGTTTCCTCGGAATAGTTGCTGAAGAAGGAGGAGATTGCGTAATGGGCGGCAACCTGCTCCAGGGTCACCTCCAGCGGCTTGACCAGGCGCCTGTAGATTTCCGCGCCATTCTTCCACTCCGGGACATTGCTCTGCGCCTGGCTGAGAATCTCCAGGAAATGCTCTTCCATCTGCGCGCGATCGATCAAGAACACCTCCGCGGCGAGTTGAATGGCGCGCGCCGCGTAGGCGATGACCTGGACGGTTTCGATGCCGGATATATCGTCGAAAAACCAGCCGCAACTGGTGTACATGAGCTGCGCATGGCGCTGCATTTCCATCAGCTTAAGTAAATCGATACGCTCCGCGGGCGAAAGCACGCGCACTCCATGCTTCAGGAAGAATTGGTCGGCTGCCTTGCTGCGCTCCGGGGGAGGAGCCAGCACCACGGAGATATATGCGTTGCGAGCTTCCCAGACATCTTTGAGCAGACCCTCTGCAGTCTTCTCCGTCAGCGGCGCGATGGTGTCGCGCAGCCAGTCCAGAGCGGCGCGAAGCGGCGCCCGCCATTGCTGGTGCCAGCCGGGCGCCCGCCGCCGCAGCCACAATTGGAATTCCAGCGCTCGATGCCATGGACGCAGCTCCAGGAGGTATCCTCCACCACCTCCGCTTCCCAGGTAGGCGGGAATTTGGTCAGGTACTCGCTGTAATTGGTCAGGGTAGCCAGTTGCCGGTCTTCGATAAATTTCAACGCGTAGGACAGAGCCATTTCGCCGTGACGATGGTGATGGCCGTAGCTCTCCCCGTCGGTAGCCACATGCACCAGTTGCGCCTCAGCGGAATTGTGGTCAAAGCCGCCGGTCAGCCGCATGGCGAAGTTTTCTCCGCTGTTCAACAACCCTTCGAAGGCGATCGCGCGCGAGATGGGGCCGTCGTAGAAAAAAACGGCGATGCTGAGGCCCTCATCCAGGCGCACCAGGTAAGGGCGGTGGGTGTTGACTGAACTCTGGGGAGTCGCCATCCAGGCGCCGCCTGCTCCGTCGAAGTCGGGCAGAGAGGGCTGCAGGCGGTTCTCGGGAAATTCGCGCACCCGCAAACACTGATGAGGAGCGAGGATGGTGAAGCGAATGCCATTCTGGGCGAGCATGCTCAAGGTTTCGCGGGAGACGGCGGTTTCCGGCAGCCACATGCCTTCGGGCTTGCGATTAAAACGTTGCTCGAAGTCGGCGATGCCCCAGCGAACCTGTGTTTCGCGATCGCGCTGGTTGGCCAAGGGCATGATGATGTGGTTGTAGACCTGCGCCAGGGCGGATCCATGTCCTCCATACCTGGCGGCGCTTTGCTGGTCGCCTGCGCGGATCATGCGATAGGTGCGCGGCGCGTTCTCCTCCAGCCAGGAAAGCAGCGTAGGCCCGAAATTGAAGCTGATGCGGGAGTAGTTGTTGACAATACG
Organism: uncultured Acidobacteriaceae bacterium; assembly: GCA_963705665.1. Classification (GTDB taxonomy): domain Bacteria; phylum Acidobacteriota; class Terriglobia; order Terriglobales; family Acidobacteriaceae; genus PALSA-350. The sequence goes on from CAVPKQ010000015.1 coordinate 86,813, forward strand.
GATGATCTGATCGAGTCCATTGACGATGCGGGAAGCGCCATTGGGCGCATAGCACTCGGCAGTGATGCGATCATTCCAGTCATGGTAAGGCGCGGCTGAGTCTTGCGTCTCCACGGCCTCCAGCCAGGGATTTTCTCGCGGCGGTTGATAGAAGTGGCCGTGAATGCAGATATAGCGTTCAGGCAGAGACATAGAATCGGCCATCTCTAGATGATAAACAGGTATCAGGGATCAGGTGTCGGGTGACAGAGGGATTGCTGAAGCCTGATTCCCGGTCTGGCCCCTGATCCCTGAGCCCTGATCCCTGTTAAGGTCGCAAGCCCGCCAGAGATACCAACTGGCCACCGAACGCCAAGGTTTCCAACGGTCGGCTCGGCGCAACATCTGCTCCGGTTTGGGGAGCATCGCGGCCGTGATCGGCATTCCATTCATCTTCTTGCCGAAGGTGAGCAGGAATCCTTTGCGCACTCCGTAATCGGTGAACGGAAATACGTCGGGCCGGCCCAGTCGAAAGATGAGCAGCATCTCCACCGTCCACGCGCCGATGCCCCGCACCTGTGTGAGCCGCTTAAGGATCTCCGCATCCGGCATGCGGTGGATGCGGGCCAGTGATGGAACGGTCCCGTCCACTGTCTTTTCCGCGAGATCGCGCAGCGCGAGAATTTTGTTTCTGGAGACACCCGCGCCGCGCAGAAGCTCGTCCGGAACAGCCAGCAACTGTTGCGGTTGAGGATGAAGGTCGCCGAAGATGGCGATCAAGCGGCGCAGGATAGCGGCCGCCGCCTTGCCGTGAAGCTGTTGGTAAAGAATGGATTCGAGCAGCGCCTCAAACGGCGAATGCGAGCTCTTGACCCGGAGCATGAAAGGGCCTGCACGCTCTATCAGCGTGCCGAGCTTTGCATCTGACTCCGCTAGCTGCCGGCAAGCGGCATCGGCATCGTAGCGAACAGGTCTTCGTCCATCGCTCATCGCTTTGTTCCGTAACTAAATACGTTAGCATTGCGGCCAACGCCCGAGGGGTGAATCTACGTGGACGTGGGGTGCCCAATTCCTTGGAATATGTTTGGGTAGATCTCCTATTCCAGAGTCGTTGTACCTACGGCGGGCGCCCCGAGGTCTCGATTCCGGGATCCGGGTTTCTAGGGCCGACCCATAGATCGAATGCGGCGGAAGCCGCGCCAGCAGCGGAGAGTGAGCGTGCGCGATGCGCTCCTTTATCTTCGATAACCTTTGTCACGGCAACGTTTCGAGAGCGGTTGTATCTTCCTCGGGAGCGCGATTGCTGTTATATTCATTTTTTACGGTAAGACTCTGGATTACAGAACCGCTCTGGCGGAGAAATTCTTCCTTCAGCTTGAGCTCACGCTAGCCGCAACGACAACCTCCAAACCAGCACGGAATTCGAGGAAGCAGGGACTCATTCAATGGCGCAGATTTTTGACCGCAGCTCGAACTCGCTTGTTCGCATGAGCTTGGTCTTGACAGGGTTGATCGTCATCGCCTTGGGAGTAACGCTGGACCAGTTGCAGCGCTCTCCGTGGGTGACCAGGCAAGGACAGCGAGCGGATCAGCCGGTGCCGTTCAGTCATGAGCATCATGTGATGGGACTGGGATTGCAATGCCAGTACTGTCATACCTCGGTTGAGAAGTCAGGCTATGCGGGCATTCCGCCAACCAAGACCTGCATGAATTGTCATGCGCAGATATGGACCAACGCCGGGCTGCTTGAGCCGGTGAGGGAAAGTTGGGCCACCGGTCAATCGATCCCGTGGATCAAGGTGCACGATCTTCCCGATTTTGTCTATTTCAATCATGAAATTCACGTCAACAAGGGCATCGGGTGCTCCTCCTGTCATGGCCGTGTGGATTTGATGCCGTTGATGTATGCGGAGAACACACTGCAGATGGAGTGGTGTCTCAACTGCCATCGCGATCCGGCTAAAAATATTCGGCCGACAGCTGAGATTTACAACATGGCATGGCAGGGACCATCGCGCGAAAAGCCGGTATGGTGCGGTACGGCCGGCGACAAGGACGGCGTGCCCACAGCGCAAACCGTGAGCTGCACCACCGTCGACCCCAGCCATGCGGGAGCCGAAGCGGCCTCGCTCAATATGCTTCCCGCCACCTTCCAGGGGGAGATGAACAGCGAGGTTCCCGCCATGGCGACCCCGGCAACGCTGAATTACGTGAAGTTTACGAATCAGGAAGCGCTGGGTAAGTTCCTGGTGGACCAGTACCACATCCGGACCCCGCAGGAGTTGAGCAGTTGCGAGACATGTCACCGATGAACGAAACACCAGGGAGCGGGGACCGAGAGGCCTCAGGGCGAACGGCGGCGGCAACCCGGGATGGCTTGGCAGGTTTGCATTCGCAAGATTTGCAGCAAGAGCCGAACCCAAGCCCGAACCAGGAGCTGAGTCAGGGAATACGCGAGGCACACATGGGAAAACAAGCGGTCGAGGGTCAGAGCGGGACCCAGACCCAGAAAATTACGGCCGATGCGGCTGCTGGGCAAGCCCTAACGCTCGAGCAGGCCAGAGCCAAACTTGCCGGCAAGACAGGAAAGAAATATTGGCGCAGCGTAGATGAGTTGGCGGATACGCCGGCTTTTCGGGAGAGCCTGGAGCGCGAGTTTCCTGGGCAAGCTGCGGAGTGGATCGATCCGGTTTCCCGGCGCGGCTTTCTCAAGGTGATGGGCGCATCGCTGGCTCTGGCAGGCCTTTCTGGCTGCACCAAGCAGCCGGACGAGACAATTTATCCCTACGTCAAGCAACCGGAAGATCTGGTGCTCGGCCGCCCGGTTTATTTTGCGACTGCATTTCCTTTCCCTACAGGCGCTATTCCTTTGCTGGTGAAGAGCGATGCCTATCGTCCCATCAAGCTGGACGGAAATCCGGAGCATCCTTTCAATCGTGGAACCTCGGACCCGATCACCCAGGGAACTTTGCTCGACCTCTACGATCCCGACCGTTCACAGCGGGTTCTCTATCGCGGCGAGGTTCGGGAATGGACTGCATTTCTGGCCGCGTTCCGCGCCATGGCATCGGATAAAAGGGCTAGCGGCGGGAGCGGGCTCTATATTCTCAGCGACACGGTAACCTCGCCCACCTTGGCCGCACAGTGGAAGGACGCGCAGCGAAACTACCCCAACGCCAAGTGGATGCAGTGGGATCCGCTGAATCGCGATTCGGCGTACACAGCATCGAAGACTGCCTTTGGCGACTACTATGACGCGCAATATCGCCTGCAAGGGGCCGATGTCATCGTCTCGCTGGATGCCGATTTCCTCTCCGGCATCGCCCATCCCGGCTTTCTGCGATTGGCGGGCGACTACGCCAGCCGGCGCAGGCTACTCCCCACAGCGGCCAACCCCAATCCGCAAATGAACCGGCTGTATGCGGTCGAGAGCACCCCGACTACCACCGGCTTTAAGGCCGAGCACCGCTTGATGCTCAAGGCCAGCGAGGTGGCCGGCTTCGCCGCAGCGCTGGCCGCCGCGGTGGGCGCGCCTTCCAGTGGGTCGTCAAGCGGGTGGGGAACCGGCCCGCAGCAGAAGTTCCTTTCCACCTTGGCTGCGGATTTGAAGGCCAATGGCGGCAAGTGCGTGGTTATTCCCGGCGAACAGCAGCCGCCGCAGGTGCATTTGGCGGCGATTGCCATCAATCAGGTCCTGGGCAATGTGGGCAAGACCGTGGTCTATACCCCGACCGTGAACCCCATGCCATCGATCCAAAGCGACGATATCCGAACGCTGGTAAACGATATGCAGGCGGGTAAGGTCGATTGGATGTTGATTTTGAACGCCAATCCCGCGTACACGGCGCCGGTCGACCTGCATTTTGAAGACGCCATGGACAAGGTAAATACGGTAGCCCACCTTGGTTCGCATCTGGATGAGACCGCGGTGCGGGCGCAGTGGCATGTCAACAGCGCGCATTATCTGGAGTCATGGTCGGACACCCGGGCCTATGACGGAACACTGAGCGTGGTGCAGCCCATGATCGATCCGCTCTATGGCGGGAAATCGGCTCATGAAATCATCCAGTCGCTGTTGGACGAACCCAATCTCACGGCTTACCAGGCGGTGCGCAACACCTGGAGCGCGGCGCACCCGGGCGGCGATCAGGAGTTTGCCTGGCGCAAAGTCCTCCACGACGGATTTGTCTCCGGCAGCGCTTTTGAGCCGAAGACGGTCTCCTCCAAGCTCGACCAGATCTCTCTGGCTCCGGGGGAAAATCAGGGCGGCGGGCAGGGTGGCATTGAGGTGATCTTCCGCGCCGATCCGAATATCTATGACGGCCGCTATGCGAATGTGGGCTGGCTGCAGGAGATTCCCAAGCCGCTAACCAGCATGTCCTGGGACAACGCCGCGCTGATGAGCTACAACACTCTGGGCAAATTGGGATTCGCGGAGCAGGATGTAGTGACCATCGAGTCCAACGGCAACAAGGTCCTGGCCCCGGTATTCGCCATTCCCGGGCACCCCGACGACGCGGTGACGCTGTATCTCGGCTATGGACGCCGCAACGTCGGACGTGTAGGCGCCGGCATTGGCTTCAACGCCTACGCCATCCGCGCTTCCAATGCTTTGCTGTTCGCTCCGGGGGCCAAGCTGACCAAGACGGGGAAGAGCTTCGAGTTTGCCGTGACCAAGAGCCACTACACCGATCATCGCGGGGCGTTGGCCGGCGGAGACGGTTCAGGCACGCACTCCCTTGAAGGCAACGAAGCGTTCAATCGGGGAATCATTCGCTACGCGACCATCGAGGAATTCAAGCAGAATCCCAATTTCGCCCATGAAGAGAATATTCCGGAAGATCCTGAGCCGGATGAGACTATCTTCAGCAACTGGCGCTATGACAAGAACGCCTGGGCCATGTCCATCGACATGAACTCCTGCGTCGGCTGCAATGCCTGCATCGTGGCCTGTTATGCGGAAAATAACATTGCCGTGGTGGGCAAGCATCAAACCCAGACCGGCCGCATCATGCAGTGGATTCGCATCGACACCTATTTCGAGGGCGATCTGGAAGCGCCGCGGGCGCACTTCCAGCCCATGACCTGCCAGCAGTGCGAGAATGCGCCCTGTGAGCAGGTCTGCCCGGTAGGGGCTACCGTACACTCGCCCGAAGGCCTGAATCTGATGATCTATAACCGTTGCGTGGGCGTGCGCTACTGCTCCAACAACTGCCCCTATAAGGTGCGGCGCTTCAACTTCCTTCTGTACTCCGATTATGAGACGGAGAGCCTCAAGCTCATGCGCAATCCCGACGTTACGGTGCGCAGCCGCGGCGTGATGGAGAAATGCACTTACTGCACGCAGAGGATCGTGGCCGCCAAGATCGCCGCGGATAAGGAAAACCGCGAGGTACGCGATGGCGAAATCGTGACCGCCTGCCAGCAGGCATGTCCCACGGAAGCCATCGTCTTCGGCAACATCAACGATAAAGCCAGCCGCGTATCCAGGATAAAGGCGCAGCGGCGCAATTACGGAGTGCTTGCCGATCTCAACGTAAAGCCGCGGACTACTTATATCGCGGAAGTCATCAACCCCAATCCGGAATTGATCGAGGCGCGGCAAGCGCCGGAAAACAGCTGAAAGGCTAGCGGAGCATGGCGACCAAACCAGAATTACCGGTAAACGATCCGATGCTGGAGCCGCGGACGGGCGAATATGCGGTCATCGCGCCCGGACACTCCTTCAAGTCGGTTACCGAGGAAGTTTCCCGCATTGTCCTCACCGGGCATACGCCTCTGGGGTGGTACTTCGGTTTTATGATCGCCGGCAGCGCCGTCATCATGCTGCTGACCGCGCTTACCTGGCTATTCCTGAAGGGTGTCGGCATCTGGGGCGTGGACATTCCTGTAGGTTGGGGATTCGCCATCATCAATTTCGTCTGGTGGATCGGTATCGGCCACGCCGGTACTCTGATCTCGGCCATTCTATTGCTCTTCAAGCAACAGTGGCGGAACTCGATCAACCGCTTTGCCGAGGCGATGACGATCTTCGCGGTGATCTGCGCCGGAACCTTCCCCTTGATCCACGTCGGCCGCCCCTGGCTGGGATATTGGCTCTTTCCTCTTCCGGTCACGATGGAGGTGTGGCCGAACTTCCGTTCCCCACTGCTATGGGACGTTTTCGCGGTTTCCACTTACGCCACAATCTCGGTGGTTTTCTGGTACATCGGCATGATCCCCGACCTGGGCACGATGCGCGACCGCGCCCAGTCGAAGTTTGCCCAGTTTTCCTATGGCCTGATGGCCCTGGGATGGCGCGGTTCGGTGCGGCACTGGGCGCGCTATGAGACTGCATCCTTGCTGCTCGCGGGTTTAGCCACGCCCTTGGTGCTCTCCGTGCATACCGTCATCAGCTTCGACTTTGCGGTCGCCGTCCTTCCCGGCTGGCACACCACCATCTTTCCTCCCTACTTCGTCGCCGGCGCTATCTATTCCGGCTTCGCTATGGTGCTTACCCTGGCCATTCCGATTCGCCAGTTCTATCACCTGGAAGATCTGATCACTCTCCGCCATCTCGACTGCATGGGCAAGGTCATGCTGGCGACCGGCCTGATCATCGCCTACGGCTACGGCATGGACGTCTTCATGTCCTGGTATTCGGCCAGCCATTTTGAATGGTTCATGATGTGGAATCGCGCCTTCGGCCCCATAGGATGGTCCTATTGGGTTCTGATTACCTGCAACATCGCTCTGCCCCAGTTGCTATGGCTGCGCAGCTTCCGTATCCATCCGGGCAGACTGTTCATCATGTCCCTGATCGTCAATTCGGGCATGTGGTTCGAGCGCTTTGTCATCATCGTCGTCAGCCTTACCCGCGACTTTCTGCCCTCATCCTGGGGAACCTATCGCGCGACCCGCTGGGACTACATGACCTTCGGTGGGACCTTGGGCCTGTTCACGGCCCTGTTTTTCCTGTTTATCCGGCTCCTGCCCATGATCCCCATGTCTGAGATCAGAGCGATGCTGCCTCAGGCTAAGGTAAGGGCGGAACCAGAACCGTTGGAGGCAGGTGACTGATGCCTGTACGCGAAGGAGTATACGGATTGCTGGCCGAGTTTGATACGCCCACCGAATTGGTTGTGGCAGCCAAGGCTGCTTACGCCTCCGGCTGGCGCCGGCTGGATTGCTACTCGCCTTACGCGTTGGAAGAGGCGGCCGAGGCTATCGGCTTCCATCGCAATTATGTGCCCCTGGTCTGTCTGGTTGGCGGCCTCATGGGACTGTCAACCATGTTCCTGATGGAGATATGGATTGCGGTCTTCGCCTATCCGCTGAACATCGCGGGCCGCCCGCTCTTCTCCTGGCCTGCGTTTGTCGTGCCCGCTTATGAGTGGACGATCCTGTGGGCAGGCCTCTCGGCTGCATTTGGAATGCTGGCGCTCTGTGGACTGCCGTCGCTCTATCATCCGCTGTTCAACGCGCCTAATTTCCGCAACGGCGCTTCAACTGACAAATTTTTCCTATGCCTCGAAGCGGCCGATCCCAAGTTTTCGATAGAGGAATCACGTGCTTTCCTCGAGGAACTCCGGCCGGCGTCGGTGGTGGAGGTGGAGTATTAACGCGAACACGTCATTCCGGCGGCAAGCCGGGCCCCTGGTTTTGGGCGCGGCGGCCATGCTGTTGCTGCTTGCCGGCTGCCGCCAGGACATGCACAACCAGCCAAAATTCGTACCCCAGCGGGGAACGGACTTTTTTGCCGACATGCGCTCGGTCCGTCCTCAAGTGGAGCACACGGTGGCCCGCGGCCAGCTGGACGAGGGAGACTACTTCACCACCGGGCTGTTGAATGGCAAGGAAGCCGACGTGCTGCCTTTCCCGGTTTCGATGAAGGTTTTGGCCCGGGGCCAGGAACGCTTCAATATCTATTGCTCGCCTTGCCACTCCAGGGTTGGCAACGGCGACGGAATGATTGTCCAGCGAGGTTATAAACCCGCTGCCAACTTCCACGAGGGGCGGCTTTTGACCGCCCCGTTGAGCCATTATTTCTTTGTAATGACCAACGGCTATGGCGCGATGCCGGATTATTCGGCGCAGTTGACGCCTGCCGACCGCTGGTCGGTCGCGGCCTATATCCGGGCGCTTCAGTTGAGCCAGAACTCGACTGCAAGCAGCGTTCCTCAGGGCGTACAGATTGAAAATCTGAAAGATATCGCGCAGCGCGAAGGCTATCCGGAGAGTTTCGCCGAGCCCTGGAAGTTGCCATCCTCGACGGCTATCACGACCGAGCCGATCGATACCAGCCAAGGCACGCCGGGAATGGCTCCGGCAAGCCTGGATGCTCCGCTTATCGGGAACGCTCAACCGGCTCCATCCGCGACCAGTGGCACGACGACAGCGCCGCCGCAGGGCGCAAAACACGGCGTGAAATAGGACCAGGAAGAACTCATGGCTCACGAACACCACCCTGCAAATTCGCTACCTGCCGACTTGAGCGCCCCGCCATTCGTAAACGGCTGGCGCAGCCGGGCTCTGCTGGTGGCCGCAGTGTTCACCGTCCTATCGATCATCCTGGCATTTCTTGCCGCCACGGTCGATCACGACGGCATTGCCCACCTGCTGCGCTCCTACCTGCTCGGCTTTATCATGTGCTGGAGCTTCGCCATCGGCGGAATGGCGCTATTAATGCTCCAGTACCTGACCGGCGGCAAGTGGGGGCTGTTAGTGCGCCGTCCACTGGAAGCCATGGCGCGTACCCTGCCGCTGGTGGCGTTGATGTTCCTGCCCATCGGTCTGGGTATGAAGAAGCTCTATCTGTGGGCCAGAATCAGCGACCCGGGAGCCGCCTTCAAAGCCCACTTGATCAGCCATGATCAGGCGCACGCCATCGCCTGGAAGCGTCCCATGCTAAGCATCCCAAGCGTGTGGATTCAGACCGCGATCTGTTTTGCTATCTGGTTCCTCTTCCTGTACTTCCTGAGCCGCTGGTCGCTCCAGCGCGATGCCGACCCGCTGCCCAATGTCCGCTTTTGGCAGAAACGGTTTGAGAACATCAGCGGCATCGGCATCGTCATTTATTCGCTGACCATGACGGCGGTCGCCATCGATTGGGTGATGTCGCTGAACGTCACCTGGTATTCATCAATGTACGGCTTCCTTTTCCTGGTAGGCCAGGGGTATGCGGCCTTTGCGCTGGTCATCTTCACAACCCTCAAGCTGTCCAAGGCGGACCCGATCAAGACAGTTCTACGGGTGACCGAACAGCACGATCTGGGCAAGCTCGCGTTTGCCTTCGTGATGCTCAATATCTACATCGCCTACTCGCAGTTCCTGATCATCTGGTCGGGAAACCTGCCGGATGAGATTCCGTGGTATCTGGATCGGATTCGCGGTGGCTGGGGCGTAATCGCGACCCTTGATTTCGCCTTCCACTGGCTGATTCCATTCACCCTGCTGCTCTCGCGCGATATCAAACGCAATAAGAAGCGCCTGATGATGGTCTGCGGGATTATGATTTTCGCCCGCTATTGGGACACTTTCTGGCTGATAGAGCCCAACTTTCCCGACGCGGCGCGCAATTTGCACTTCAGCTTCGGAATCCTGGAATACGCAACCGTGCCGGTTGCAGTGATCGCGCTCTGGATGTGGTACTACTTCACCAAGCTCCAGCAGCGTCCGGTGTTGCAGACCAACGATCCCCACCTGGATCAGATTTTGGAGGCTGAGCATGCACACGCCTGATCCACACGGCTCGCAGCCGGATACTTCTCAGGGATATGAGATCACCGACGCCAGCGTGCCTAACATCATCATCTTCCTGACCTCGCTGGCGGTCTTCAGCGTAGTGCTTTTCATCTTCTGCTTTGGCATGGGCAAGGTGATCAACCATGCCATCGTGAAGCGCGACGGGCCGCTGAATCAATGGAATGCGGCGGGCGTAAAGATGCCTCCCGGCAAGCGCGAGGACATGACCTCCGATCCGGCCATGGAGCAAAAGGAACTCAGTCTGATGACCCAGCGCTTCCCTACGCCAAGGCTGCAGACCGACGACGGCGATCAGGACATCGCGGACCTCCATGCGCGGGAAGACTTGCTGCTCGACCATTACAGTTGGATCGACCGCCAGCAGGGTAAGGTGCGCATCCCCATTGCCCGCGCCATGGAACTGATCGTCAAGTATGGTTTGCCGGTCGCTCCCCAGACTGGGACAAAAGAACCGCTGATGATGGGGGACAAGGCCCCGGTCGTGCCCGCGCCGCTGACCGACGGATTTGCCCGTACCGGCTATGAGCAGCAGGAGTTGGAGACGCTGGAGCAGCAGCGCGAGCGCGGAGAAACGCCGGCCACCCAGGCGTCCTTGAGGACCAACCGCTAGAGCGATTCTTGTGTAGATTATGCAAAAAGCCGATCCAATCCGGAGGATGATACAGGTTGCTCTCAGCGGAATTTGCGCGCTGACGATGCTTGTGGGCGCGTCCGCCTGCGCGCAGGTAGCTCCTCTGGGAGAGAAGACCATGGGCGAGCCGGCTGACGACCATCTTCCGTCGATTCTGGACCATGTCCAGGTCGATCAACGGTTAGACCAGCAACTGCCTCTCGAGCTGCCTTTTGTCGATGAGAACGGCAAGCAGGTCAAGCTGGGAGATTATTTCGGTCATCGTCCGGCCATCCTCGCGCTGGTTTACTATCACTGCCCGATCCTCTGTTCGGAGGAGTTAAAGGGGTTGACTGGCGCCCTGATGATGTTGAAGTTCACTCCGGGCAAGGACTACAACATCGTGGTGGTGAGCTTCGACCCGACTGAAGGGCCGGCGCTGGCCCGAGCCAATAAGGCCAGGTATCTCAAGCTCTATGGCCGGCCGGGTACAGGGGACGGATGGCATTTCCTGACCGGCCCCGCCTCTTCGATCACGGCCCTGACCAAGGCCGTCGGTTTCGGGTATACGCGCGCTCCCGGCCCGGATGGCAAGCTCAATCAATTTGCCCACGCCAGCTCGATCCAGATCATCACTCCCGAGGGACGAATCGCGCAATACTACATGGGTGTGGATTATTCGCCGAACGACTTGCGGCTGGGATTGGTGGAGGCATCGCATCATCAAATCGGCAGTGTGGTGGACAATATCATTACGTATTGTTACCGCTACGATCCCAAGTCGAACCGGCACAGCTTGATTGTGGTGAGAGTTATTCAGGCTACTTGCATACTTTTCGCCTTTGGATTGGGCGGCTTCCTGATGGTGAATTTCCGCCGCGACATAAAACAAGCAGCAGAAATGCGGGCTGCATCAACGCACACGGATAAAGGGTAATGACCCACTTTATAAGTCCAGTCCTGTGGCAGTTTCTCGTAAAATGGCTGACCAGCTTCGCCCTTTTTCCGCCGGAAGCCTCTACCATGTCGGCCCACATGGACGCCTTCTACTTCTTCCTGCTCGGGCTCGCCGCAACCGGCGTCTTGATCGTTGCCTGCCTGATGATTGGCTTCTCCATCGCGTACCGCAAGGACAAGAACCCGGTAGCCACCCAGATCGAAGGCTCCACGCTGCTTGAGGCGACATGGACGCTTATCCCGACAGCGCTCTTCATGGTCTGCTTCGTCTGGGGCGCGCTGCTCTATTTCCGCATCTACGATCCGCCAACCAACGCCATGAACATTTACGTCGTGGGCAAGCAGTGGATGTGGAAAGTGGAGCATCCGGGCGGCCAGCACGAGATCGATTCGCTGCACATCCCGATCAACAGGCCGGTGCAGTTGACCATGATCTCCCAGGACGTATTCCATAGCTTCTCCATTCCGGCTTTTCGCGTGAAAAGGGAAGTGATCCCCGGCCGCTACTCGACCGTCTGGTTTCAAGCCACCACGCCGGGAACTTACCACCTGTTTTGCACCCAGTACTGCGGCACCAACCATTCGGCGATGATCGGCGACGTTGTCGCTATGACTCCGGAGGACTACCAGGCATGGACGGCCAGCAGCACCAGCGGGAGATCGTTGGCGCAAAATGGCGAGCGATTGTTCGCCAGCCTCGGCTGCAGCTCCTGCCATACGGGTGGCCCCTCGAACCGCGGGCCCAATCTTGGTGGGATCTACGGCGCCAGGGTGGCGCTGATAGACGGATCATACATAACGGCGGACGACGCCTATCTGCGGGAAAAGATTCTTAACCCGTCGACTCACCTGATAGCCGGATATGTTCCAATTATGCCAACCTATCAGGGCCAGATCAGTGAGGAAGGGCTGATTGATCTGGTGGAATTTCTGAAGACTCTTAAATCCAACTACCGCATCCAGCAAACAGAGACCGCGAGCGATCTCAGCCCGGGGGCGGCAAAATCGTCCACCTCGGGGGTGATCCCGACACCGGTCCAGACCAGCACCGGGCAGGTGCTGGACAACGGCTCTGGCGCGGAGCCAAGTACAGGGGCGCAGAAAGGCGCCGGGGAAGGTGAACAAATGAGTACGCTCGTCAGTCTTCCGAACCAGCAAGGGGCGACGCTGCCGAAGTCGAATTATCTGAACGCCGACTATGGCTTGAAGAGCTGGCTGCTCACGCTCGACCACAAGCGCATCGCCATCCTGTACATGCTGAGCACAAGCTTCTTCTTCGTGATCGGCGGCACGGCGGCGGCGTTGATCCGCTTGGAATTGTTGACTCCTGCCGGCGATCTGGTGAGCTCGGATACCTATAACAAACTGTTTTCCATCCACGGCATCATCATGGTGTTTTTCTTCCTGGTGCCGGTGGCGCCCGCCGTGCTGGGGAATTTTTTGATTCCGCTGATGATCGGAGCCAAGGACGTCGCCTTCCCTAAGCTCAATTTGTTGAGCTGGTATCTCTTCATGACCGGCGGATGCGTCGAACTTTACGCCATCATGACCGGCGGAATGGATACAGGGTGGACATTTACTACGCCGCTGAGCACGCATTATGCGAATACCCATGTCATCGCTGCCGCTATGGGCGTTTTCATTACCGGCTTTTCGTCGATATTGACCGGGCTCAATTTCATCGTCACCATTCACCGGATGCGCGCTCCGGGCATGACGTGGTTCCGGCTGCCGCTCTTCATCTGGTCCTATTACGCGACGTCCATCATCTTTCTCCTGGCTACCCCGGTGGTCGCGATCACCATGGTGCTTCTGATGCTCGAGCGGGTCTTCGGTATTGGAGTCTTCGATCCGGCCAAGGGCGGAGATCCCATCCTTTTTCAGCATCTTTTCTGGTTCTATTCTCATCCGGCTGTATATGTCATGATCCTGCCGGGGATGGGCGTGATCTCGGAAGTAATCTCCTGCTTTACCAGGAAGCGGGTTTTCGGCTATACCGCGGTGGCTTTCTCATCCGTGGGCATCGCCGTCTTCAGCTTCTTTGTCTGGGCCCATCACATGTTCATCATGGGCATATCGAACTATTCCGCGCTGGTCTTTTCCATGTTCAGCATGCTCGTCGCCGTGCCCTCCGCGATCAAGATCTTCAACTGGTCGGCGACCATGTACAAAGGCTCGATCTCCTTCGATACTCCCATGCTCTATTCGCTGGGGTTCATGGGTCTGTTCACCATGGGCGGGTTGACTGGAGTCTTCCTGGCTTCGCTCGGCATGGACATCCACTTGACCGAGACGTACTTTATCGTGGCCCACTTCCACTACGTGATGGTAGGCGGAATGGTGAGCGCCTATATGGCCGGCCTGCACTTCTGGTGGCCCAAGATTACCGGCAGGATGTATTCCGAGGTATTGGGAAGATTGGCTGCCGCGACTCTGTTCATTGGATTCAATCTCACATTTTTCCCGCAGTTCATTGTCGGCTACCTGGGAATGCCCAGGCGCTACCATGCATATCCTCCGGAGTTCCAGGTTTTGAACGTCCTCTCCACTGCCGGCGCCTCGATTCTAGCCTTGGGCTATCTGATGCCGGCGATGTATCTCCTTTGGTCGCTCAAGTATGGCAAGATCGCTGGGGATAACCCATGGAACGCGACCGGCCTCGAATGGCAGGTGCAGTCGCCGCCGCTCAAGGAGAACTTTTTGGAGACGCCGGTGGTGAATTATGAGGCATACGACTACGATTGGCTTGCGAACAAGCATCAACACGAGGTAACGACCATTGGATAGCCAAGCGATTGAAACCGGGCCCGTGCACGCTCACGGAACCGAAGAGGCGGCTGAACATCCTCCCTATCTGGTGCACCATTTCGCGACCATAGGGCAACAGGTCGAGTCCGCCAGCTTTGGAATGTGGCTGTTCCTGCTGACCGAAATCATGTTTTTCGGCGGCCTGTTTATGGCCTACCTGCTCTATCGCAACTGGTACTACGATGCCTTTGTGGCGGGCAGCAACATGCTCAGCATCCAGTCGGGAACCATCATGACCGTGGTGCTGATCGTCTCCAGCTTCACCGTGGCCATGGGTGTGTATTGCGCCGAAATGCGCAACCGGAAAGGATTGGTGCTGTCGCTGTCGCTGACCCTTGTGCTAGGGGTGATCTTTCTTTTCATGAAGGGAAACGAGTGGCATGGCGAGTATGTCGAGCACCATATTCCCGGCGCCAGCTTCAGCGTTGAGCAGTTTATCCATCCGACCGACAAGCGCGATGTGCCGCTTGCTCCGGACATGGCGCAACATGCGCAGATCTTCTTTTTTCTCTACTTCGCGTTGACCGGGGTGCACGCGCTGCACATGATCGTCGGCTGCAGCGTCTTACTGGTTCTTCTCTTCCGGGCGAGAGCGGGGGCGTATACCACCGGGCATACCAGCATGATCCAGAATTTCGGGCTTTATTGGCACTTCGTCGATATTGTGTGGATCTTTCTTTTCCCGCTGTTGTATCTCATCAGCCGGCACCCTCTGAAGTGATCGCCGGCAGGTTAATTATGAACGATGAAGGCTCCCGGTTCGGCAATTGGGAGGCCTGGAGAGATAATTGGAGAGGTAAAAGGAACGGTTATGTCGACTCCCACACTGCATGAGCATCACATCGTCAAACCGAAGACCTACGCTCTGATTCTGGTTGCGCTTCTGGTGCTCACCGCGACTACGACCGGCGTAGCCTTCCTGGATCTCGGCATTCTGAACCCCATTGTGGCGCTGGCCATTGCCTGCATCAAAGCCTCGCTGGTCATTCTGTTTTTCATGCATCTGCGCTACAGTTCCAGATTACTCAAGCTGACCCTTTTTTCCGGCCTCTTCACCTTCCTGGTGCTCATCACCATGACGCTCACCGACTACATCAGCCGTTCCTGGGGTCTTTGGTAGGCAAGTCCTTCCCGATGGCAAAATACCTGATCACCGGCGCTGCGGGTTTTATCGGCTCGTCCTTAGCGCTGGCCTTAGTTGAGCGGGGTGAGCAGGTTCGCGGGATCGATAACTTCCTGACCGGCAAACGGGCCAACCTTCACGGCCTGACCGGCCGGATCGACTTTCGCGAGGCCGACCTGCGCGACGCCCGAGCCATGCGGGAGGCATGTGAAGGCATTGACTATGTCTTACACCAGGGAGCCTTGCCTTCCGTTCCACGTTCGGTAAAAGAACCGGAGCCCAGTCATAAGTGCAATGTCGACGGCACCTTCAACGTGCTTGAAGGCGCGCGGGCCGCTCAAGTCAAGCGCGTCATCTATGCCGCCTCCTCTTCAGCCTATGGCGACCAACCGATATTGCTGCGCCAGGAGTCGATGCGCCCCATGCCCATCTCGCCCTACGCAGTACAGAAATTGACCGGCGAATATTACATGAGCTCCTATTGGCGGGTCTACGGCTTGGAGACGGTCTCCCTGCGCTACTTCAACATCTTTGGACCGCGCCAGGCCGCCGACTCTCCCTATAGTGGAGTGCTGGCCAAGTTCATCGGGCAGATGCTCATGGGAGAGCGGCCCACGATCTTCGGTACCGGCCAACAAGGACGCGACTTCACGTATATAGACAATGTGGTCTCCGCCAATTTGCTGGCATCCGTGGCCCCGGCGGAGAGGGTAGCGGGCAAGGTCTTCAATATCGCCTGCGGCGGCCGGCACACGCTTGAGGATGTCTATCGGGCGCTGGCGGAGATCATCGGGTTCGACCGGGAGCCGCTCTACGGTCCGCACCGAAACGGGGATATTTTAAACTCCCAGGCTGACATTACAGCGGCGGCGGAGGCGTTTGGATATCGGCCCGTCGTTGGCTTCGAGGATGGGCTGGAACGCACCGTCCGATGGTACCGCGAGATGCTTGCGGCGCCGGTGGGTACGGTATAGGAGAATTGGTGTCCGATCGGCAAGGCATTGAAGAGTGGCTATCGCTTGTAGAGAACCGCAAGCTGCGAATCGGCATCATCGGCTTGGGTTATGTCGGCCTTCCCCTGGTCCTGCTCTTCAGCCGGGCGGGGTTTCGCGTCACCGGTTTCGATATCGACCAGGTGAAGGTCGACACGCTCAATGCGGGCGGATCGTATATCCACCGCATCGAAGCGGAGCAGATCGTAAATGCCCAGGCGCAGGGATTTTTCTCGACTGCCGACTTTTCGAAAATTGCCGCCGTGGATGCGATTTTGATCTGTGTGCCTACGCCTCTGAGCGACCACCGCACCCCCGATGTCAGCTATATCACCGCCACCATGGACTCGATTGTGGACCATCTGCGCCCGGGCCAATTGGTGGTCCTGGAGAGCACCACGTATCCCGGTACGACTGAGGAGTTGGTGGCCCCGGCGATCGAGCGGGCGGGCAGGCTGAGGGTCGCTCGCGATGGAGAGATGAAAGACGGCGTCCTGGTGGCCTTTTCTCCGGAGCGCGAGGACCCGGGAAATACCCGGATCGACCGGCGGGAGATTCCCAAAGTAGTCGGCGGAATCGGGCCGCTGGCGCAGGAAGCCGCCAGCGCTCTCTACGCGGCTGCGTTCCGGCAGGTGATCCGGGTCTCCAGTCCAGCCGCGGCGGAGATGACCAAATTGCTGGAGAATATCTATCGCTGCGTGAACATCGCGCTGGTGAATGAACTCAAGCTTCTCTGCCTGCGCATGGGCATCGATATTTGGGAAGTTATCGAAGCGGCAGCAACCAAGCCTTTCGGCTTCCAGGCGTTTTATCCCGGCCCTGGACTGGGCGGCCACTGTATTCCCATCGATCCCTTCTATCTCAGCTGGAAAGCGAAGGAATTCGACTTCAGCACGCGCTTCATCGAACTCGCGGGCGAGGTCAACGAGGCCATGCCGTATCACGTAGTGCGCTCGCTCTCTTCCGCTCTCAATGATCGAGGCAAGCCGGTAAAGGGATCGAAGGTCCTGGTGCTGGGATTGGCATACAAGAAGGACGTGGACGATCTGCGCGAATCTCCATCGCTTGCGATCATAGAAATGCTCCAACGCGAGGGAGCGGAGGTCAGCTACAACGATCCATTCTTCCCAACGGTCGGCCAGGGGCGAAAATACCGCTTAAATATGACCTCCCAGCCGCTCCAGCAGCTTGCCGCTTATGACTGCGTGTTGATTGTGACCGATCATTCCAGCTACGATTACGCCCGCATCGTGCGCGAAGCGCGGCTCGTGATTGATTCGCGCAACGCCACCCGCGGAATCGATTCGGACAAGATTGTGCGATGTTAGAGCATTCCAAACCTGTCCAAAATTAGCGGGGGATTTCGATTCTAGACGTTCTACGCTGCTGAGTTGATCGGTACGACATCAATGACTTCAATGTCCGATAGCGTTCGGTTCCTGGATCTCGTCCCGTCAGCAAATACTGGGTGCCCCAGGTCCCGATTCTGGGACCTGGGATTCCACGGATCTCCAGGGACAGCGTCGTCGCTCTTTCGTAATGACAACAATGTCCGTCGAGATTTGCGGAATCCCACGTCCGAGAATCCGGACGTGGGGCACCCAAGATTGGTCGAACTATCCAACCCTGGCCGACGCGTACAAGGTAGCTGCCTTAGACGGCTTAAACAAGCTCTGATTATCTTGGAGCGGGTGTTGCTTTCCCTATAGGAGGATGATGTGGACTTAAGGCTTACTGGAAAAACCGCATTGGTAACGGGATCCACCGCCGGGATCGGGTTTGCGATCACCGAGAGCCTGGCTAGGGAAGGCGCGCATGTGTATCTGAATGGGCGCACCCAAGAGCGCGTCAATAGGGCGATGACGGAGATCCGGTCGCATCTCCCAGGGGCAAAGCTAGAGGGCCTGGCAGCCGATTTTTCGAGCCCAGCCGGAGCCGAGGCGGTGATTGCGAAACTGCCTGCGGTGGATGTGCTGGTGAACAACGTAGGCATCTTTGAGCCCAAGCCGTTTACAGAGATTCCCGATGCGGACTGGTTCCGCTTTTTCGAAATCAACGTCATGAGCGGAGTGCGGCTTACGCGCCACTTTCTCCCAGCAATGCTGAAGAAGAACTGGGGCCGTATTCTTTTCATATCGAGCGAGTCCGCCGTACAGATTCCGGCGGAGATGGTGCACTACGGGATGACCAAGACGGCGCAGATTGCCCTGGCGCGCGGGGTTGCCGAGTCGGTGGCTGGGACCGGCGTGACCGTGAACAGCATACTTGCCGGGCCGACCGAATCGGAAGGAGTGGGAGGTTTTGTCGAAGCGATGGCGAAACAGCAAAACAAGTCGAAGAAAGAGGTAGAGAAGGAATTCTTCGAGCATGTGCGGCCTTCGTCCTTGCTGAAGCGTTTTGCCACTGTGGATGAAGTCGCTGCAATGGCAACGTACGTTGCCGGCGACTCTCTTCGGCCACCAACGGAGCGGCGCTGCGGGTTGATGGCGGCGTAGTAAGGTCGATTCTCTAAGAACAGGGGCCGCAAATCGACCCTCAGCAGTAGTCCTCGGATCTGCGGAAATCGCCGGGCTGCCGGCAGGACCAGCCAGATACTTGATGTTTGCACATCGGCAAAGAACCTCTACACTAGGATAAGAAATCCGAACGGTCGTTCCGGACAGGGATCGGTGTGCCGATTGCACCCGGTTGCAAAGGAGCAGGGCATGGCAGGGACCTTGGGTTGCGCGCAATTCTGTTTGCGACCGGGGCTTCCTGCTCTCAAAAACTATGGGTAAGCGCTCGGCTTTTTTCCTGGCGATCCTGTTGGTCGCGAGCATTGTGCAGGTGAGACTTCCGGTAGCTGCGGCTCAGATGTCGGATGCGGATGTTTCCGACTGCCCATCGGGTATTACCTCCCCGGTCGACGGAAGCTGCGTGGGCGCCGACCAGTCGCTGACGGGCCAGAATCCTACCCAATCCAACCCCGGCGCAGGATACTCCGGGCAAAATCTGTCCCTCTCCCAAGATCAACTTTTGCAACAGTATCCGGGGCTTGGATCCCAGGGGATGAACGGCAGGATCCCCACCTTCAATGACCGGAGCGGCCTTACTTCATGGCAAGCCCGGCAGCAGGCCCTCTATGAGGCTCAGGCGCTGGCCATGCAGACCTATCAGCCGCCTACGGAATTTCAACAACTTGTCCGGGGCTCCTTGGGGAAAATGCTTCCGGTGTATGGCGACTCGCTTTTTCGCCGGGTGCCATCGACCTTTGCTCCTTTGTGGTTTACCCCGGTCACCCCGGATTATGTTCTAGGGCCGGGAGATCAATTGGTGATCCGCATCTGGGGCCAGGTCAATTTCAATGCGGAGCTTACCATTGACCGCTCCGGGTCGGTGTACCTGCCCAAGGTGGGGGAAGTTCACGTAGCAGGCCTGCCGTATTCGGACCTCCAGCAGCACCTCCATGACGCCGTAGGCCGAATCTACCGCAATTTCAATCTCAGCGTGGAGTTAGGCCAGCTTCGTTCCATCCAAGTCTTTCTGGTGGGGCAGGCGCGGCGGCCGGGAACCTATACCGTCAGCTCGCTCAGCACCCTGGTCACCGCCCTCTTCGCTACCGGGGGACCTTCGGTTCAAGGCTCCCTGCGGGATATTCAGGTGAAGCGGGGGGGCCAGATCGTCACCCATTTCGACCTTTACGATTTGCTCATCGATGGAGACAAATCGAAGGATGTCCCACTGGTGTCAGGAGACGTAATCTATATTCCTCCTGTTGGGCCGCAAATAGCGGTTGGCGGGAGCGTACGCGTTCCCGCGATCTATGAGCTCAAGGGGCCTACTTCGGTCAGCGAGGTCCTGCGCTTTGCGGGAGGGCTTTCTCCTACTGCGTCGTTGCAGCGCGCCTCGATCGAGCGCATCGACGCTCATAACGACCGGACAACATTGGATATATCGCTGGAGGGCGCGGGATTGCAGACAGCGCTGCGGCAGGGCGATATTCTCAACGTGCTCCCGATTTCACCGCAGTTTCAGAATACAGTGACTCTGCGCGGCAATGTCGCCGTCCCGGGCCGCTTCACCTGGCATCCAGGCATGAAGCTGAGCGAGATTATCCCGGACAGTAAGTCGCTTATTACTAGAGACTACTGGGAACGCAGGAACCAGTTGGGAATCCCCGGACCGGAGTTCAAACCGGAGTATGCGGTGAACCCGGATTCTCTATCCCAGGACTCCTAACGGCTACCGCCGGGCTCAGAATTATGGGCCTCGACCTTACTCGAACGGCCAGCCGCAAACCAACGGGAATCAAAACTACAATAATCAAAACAATCCCAATAGCAATTCCAACGCTTATCCCAATTCCAGTCCCATCTCCGGTGGCAATCCGGACCAAAACGTAAATCAGAACAGCTATCAATATAGCGATCAATATCCCAACCAGAATTGCGATTCCTACTACAGCGGAAACGAGGATCAGAATCAGGGCGCCAACGAGCAAGGCTATAGCGCCGGCAATCCTGAGAACGGGCAACAGGGCCTGGAGCCATGCCCTCCCGGCGCCAATACTATGCCTAATGGGAACCTGACCTCATCGCGCGAGCGCAATCTTCCCCGGCCGCCGCTGAAGGTGGAGCTTCCCGTCCCCGAGATCGATTGGTCGTATGCGGCGATCGAGCGGTTCAACCCGCAGACCTTGACCACCACTCTGGTGCCGGTCAATCTGGGACAGCTTGTTTTGGACCACAATGCCGCTGAGGATCTCACGTTGGAACCGGGAGATGTGGTCACCATCTTTTCCCAAGCCGATATCACAGTACCCCAGGCGGAGCGGACGAAGTATGTTCGCCTGGAGGGGGAATTCAAGCACGCAGGGATTCTAGAGCGTACGGCCGGGTGAGACCTTGAGCGAACTGGTGGCCCGGGCCGGCGGACTGACGCCCGATGCGTATCTCTTCGGCTCCGACTTTACCCGTGAATCGACTCGCGTGCTCCAGCAGCAGCGCCTGAACGATTATCTGTCGCATTTGGAAGTTGAGATTGATGCATCCACTGCGCTTTCCGCCGCTAACAGCGTCACTCCCCAGGACGCGACGGCGACGCAGGCTTCGGTTGCCGCATCGCGAAGCCTGGTGGCCAGGTTCCGGCTACTGCGCGCCACCGGGCGAATTGTGCTCAACATTCCGCCGAATGCGACGGGAATTGCCAGCCTTCCCCCGATTCCATTGGAGGACGGTGACCGGTTCACAATTCCCTCCCGGCCCAGTACGATCAATGTGGTGGGCTCGGTGTATAACCAGAACTCCTTTATCTACCAGCGGAGCAAGCCGGTAGGAGGTTATCTTCGGTTGGCCGGCGGAGCTACGGGAGATGCGGACGGAAAGCATGCCTTTGTCATCCGGGCGGATGGTTCGGTCGTCAGCCGGCAGTCGGAGACCGGCATCTTCGGCAATACCTTTGAATCGACGCGGCTCGATCCCGGAGACACGCTTGTGATTCCGGAAAAGGTGCCGCGGGCCACGGTTCTGCGGAACCTGGTGAACTATACGCAGATCTTCTCGCAGCTTGCCCTGGGCGCGGCGGCGATTGCTGTGGTGCGATGACGGAGGTCACAACATGACTCCTGTGAATGAAATTACCCGGGAAGTTCCGCTGGAGACGAGCAAGCCGCTACCCGCGCCAATGGGAGCTCGATCTTCTGGATTTGCTGTTGATTGTTGCCGCCCGCAAGCGCACAATTCTTCTGGCCACTGCGCTGGGCCTCGCGATTGGGGCCGTGCTGTTTTATTTCGTGATTCGCCCAACGTTCACCGGCAAGGCGGTCATCATGCCTCCGCAACAGGAGCAGTCGAGCGCCTCCGCGCTGCTGGGACAATTCGGCGCACTGGCATCCATGACAGGCGTGGGTAGTTCTCTGGGGCTTAAGAGTCCTAATGACCTCTATATTGGCATTCTTAAGAGCGAGACCATCGCCGATAGACTGATCAAGCGATTCAATCTCATGCAGCTTTACCATGTGAAGCTGTTAAGCGACGCTCGCAATGACCTGGCAAACAGGTCGAAATTCGTCAGCGGGAAAGACAACCTCATCAGCATCTCGGTCGAGGACCACGATCCGCATCGGGCCGCGGCCATGGCCAACGCCTATGTTTCCGAATTGCATAATCTCAACGACCACCTGGCAATTACCCAAGCCTCGCAGCGAAGGGTTTTCTTTGGGCAGCAACTCGCACAGGAAAAGGATAGGCTGGCCGACGCAGAGGTTGCCTTAAAGCAGACGGAAGAGTCGACGGGCGCTATCGCACCCAACGGTCAAACGCAAACCATCATCCGGCAGATTGCAGACCTGCAGGCGGAGATCACATCACGAGAAGTACAACTCGACGCGCTCCACATGTCTTCGACAGAGCAGAATCCCGATGTTGTCCGGCTCGGCACTGAGCTCGACAGTTTGCGCGGCCAGTTGCGGGACCTGGAAAGCGGCCATGGCAAGCATGCGCCCGGTGATATCTCGATAACTGCGGCCAATGTGCCTCAAGTGGGGCTTGAATACATCCGCAAAGAGCGCGATGTGAGATATCACCAGTTGCTGTACGATCTTCTTGCGCGCCAGTACGAGGCAGCCCGGATCGACGAGGCGAAGGCTGCCCCGGTGATCCAGGTAGTCGATCCCGCGTTGGTGCCGGAGAGGAAATCCGGGCCGCATCGGCTGCTGTGGACGTTGATCGGCGGGTTCCTCGCATTCTGCTTTAGCTCGGCCTGGGTACTCGCAGCCCACGCCTACCATCGTCTGGAAAATCACGAGACGCATGGAGCACGGCTGGCCGCGCTGAAGAGTGAACTCAGGCTGAGCCGGTAGAGCCGTTCTGGAGAAGAACACGTTCCGCAGTGGAGGAGTAGCAACTGCACACCGATAAACAAAACGCGCATCCCCCGCAGGCATCCCCTGTTCTGCTGTTGGCCGTGATCGTGCTGTATAAGTTGGCGCCGGCCGAGTCCATCAGTTTTCAAACGCTGCAGACGGCGCATGAACAAGTGAATAACGGCCAACTCCAGATGAAGATTTTTTTCTACGATAATACGCCCGGCGGACAGGATCCCGGGGTCTTGCCGGAAGGCGCGCAGTATGAAGCAGCCCCGGAAAATCGTGGCTTGGCTGAAGCTTACAACCGCGCCTTGGAGATTGCACAAGCAGAAGGCTTTGAGTGGCTGCTTACCCTCGACCAGGATTCCGTTTTACCATCAAATTTCTTAAGCGGGCTGGCTGAAGGCGTGGCTGGTGTCAGAGACAACCCAAGAGTAGCTGCCGTTGTTCCGCAAATCATGGGCGAAGGAAGAATGTTATCTCCGAATTACTTCCTTTTCAGCACCCTTCCCAGATTCTTCCCGAAGGGGTTCATCGGCATCTCCCCACGAGCGACTTATGCGTTCAATTCCGCTTCCACCCTGAGGGTGAGGACTCTGCGCGAGGTCGGCGGCTATAGCCCCTGGTTCTGGCTCGATAACAGCGACGCCTGTATGTTCCGCCAGCTTCACCTTCATAGCAAACAGGTTTTTGTGGCGGGGAATATTCAGGTTGAACACGAGTTTTCAATGTTCAATATCAAAGAACGAGTTAGCCTTGAGCGCTATCAGAACATAGTAGATGCCGGATGCGCCTTTTGGGATTTGGAGTTAGGGACGCTTGCTGGGCTTTACCATACAGCATGCTTGGCGTACCGCGTCTACAAACATTGGACGCGCGGAGATGACCCAGCCCTGCGCGGAGTGACTCTAAGAATGCTGAAGAGGCGAATTTTTCATTCCAGGAGACAGCGTATTGCTCAGTGGAAAACAGGGGTAGAGAATCGCCTATTTGATCAATCCGCGAAACCAAGTGCTAAGATGCATACGCCGCTTTGACTTGTGAGGCGGTTGTTGCGCTAGGAAGAATCAAGAAGTTTAGTTTTATGTGTCTCCAGCATGGGGTTTGCTGACGCGGTTCCCACCGGCCTTTGAGCCCATTTGACACATAATTTCGGATCCTCAGATCGCCACCATCGTCATATCGCTACAGCGGCAACGCGACTATGATGCTCCTGAGTCAAACGCAATAAGCGCGATACGGAAGCGGCCCCCAGTTTTCCTTTGTCTAATGCCGTCCCCACAGGTTCCTTTTTCCAAGGGCGACGAGTGACGCCGGCGCCACGATCCGTTGCTGGCCTGACACCTACATTAACGTCTGTCACCCCGTCCAGTTCATCTCCGGGGATCGGAATAAGCAGGAGCAAACGCTTCGGAGTGATCTTCTCATCGCGCCCAGACTGGGTAGCATAGACGCCAACCGCGTGTGCTGTCCCGCGGTGACAGCGGCCCCGTGAGCTTAGCTCATCGCCCAACTACTCAGCCCAAGTCTGAGTTCCACCACTTCCCTGCGCGAATCAGGAGAGGAGCGGCTCGCACTAGGTCAAAGTCTGATTGCGGGAAAGTAAGGATATACTGGATAATGGTGTTTCTCATCCCAAATTGGCAGCTTCCGCGTATGCCGCGTTTTCGCTTGCTGACGAGACGGCCAGGCTCGGAATGGGCATTATTCATCACAATCTTCTTTTATGTAATAGTCTGCGTTTTCGTCTATTTCTGGCTGGTAGAGCCATGGATCAGCGGGCAAATCGATGTTCGCATAGGAGCCGATTCTGACATCTATTGGGAATTTGTAAGGTCGGCGCAGAGATATGGCATCCCGGCCAATTTCCTAGGTCTTACCTCGAATCAGTTGGGCCCAGTGACATTAGGGCTTTTATTAAAGAATGGGTTCGCGGTTATGTGCTTCAATATCTTTCTGTTCTGCGTGGCTCTGAAGGTAGCGTTCTCATTCCCCGGGATAAACAAAAGTCTCTTTGGTTTCCTTATGCTATTGAACGCGGAACTCTTTCCTTCTCTGACTACCCTCAATAAGGAAATCCTAGCGCTTTTTGCCGCAGTTCTGACCGCCAAGTATATCTACTCAGGAGTGCGTTCAAAGCTCCTTCTGGTTCTGGTTTCCGCTGCCTGTCTTTTTGCCCGATGGGAGGAATTGGCAATACTGATCATGTTTCTTGTCCTATACCGCTGGAAACGTCCAAAACTGACGCTCGCGGTAATCATCGCGGCGATCACCGTCGCGTATCCTCTGGCTATAAATGCTGCGGGAATTGATTTGAGAGCGCTCACGCTTCAAGGGGAAAATGGAAATACAATTACCTTTTTGAACAATATTCAAGCACACTACGGTTTTCCTTTCGTACTGATACCCAAGACTTTCATGGCGTTCGCTGGAAGGCTGGGTGCACCTTGGATTTACTGGAGTGGTCAATTCTTGGCTGAGGGGTTTGAGGATATTCAGCAGCAGATCTTTCAGCCATTGGGGTGCGCCTCCTTCCTGATTGTGTTTACTCTGGCAGTCATAAGGGGCAAGATGGATCTGCGCCGGCCAATTGCATTTCTGGTCGCTATCACCGTGATATGCGAGGCCGTCACTCCTTTTGTCCAACCTCGATATCTTTATGGCACCTATGTACTTTTGTGCCTTGAGATTTCATTAAGCCAGACTGATGAAACATTGGGGGTTAACGACCAGCCGTTGATGATTTATTCACAACCGCGCTTCGTACCCTCGCCCGGGACGCCACTAAGGAACTGATTCGTCACTGCCTGTTTTTCCTTCTGTGGCGGGCCTGTCCAGATATAGGGCTTCACCCGTGAAACCCTGGATTTAGCATTGCTAGAGGGGTAATTGTCAGAGCAAGCTCAAAACCTCGTTATTTCAGTGTGCATGGCTGCTTATAACGGAGGCCAATTTATCTCGGAGCAGATCCTATCGATACTTTCACAGCTTAGGCAAGCTGACGAGCTTATCATCGTCGATGATGGATCTACGGATGATACTGCTGAGATCATCAAGTCTTTTCTTGATAAAAGAATCAGATTGTTCCGGAATACCTCGAATCTTGGTGTGAGCCAAACCTTTGAGCGCGCTCTCCTCCAGGCCAGGGGAGAGATTATTTTTTTGAGCGACCAGGATGATATCTGGGAACCCGGAAAGGTCAAAATGGTCCTCGAGGCTTTTTGCACCCATCCCGGCATTTCATTGGTTGTGAGCGATGCCAGTCTAGTGGATCGCGAGGGAGCGCCACTGGCTAATTCCTATTACGAGCACCGAGGGAGATTCAGCGATGGTTTATTTGCGAACCTCATCCGCTGTAAGTATTTAGGCTGCACCATGGCCTTCCGAGTTGCAACGTTGCGTAGGGCGCTTCCATTTCCCGGCTTAAAGCTAGTTCTGCATGATATTTGGATCGGAACTGTTAACCGGTTATTAGGAGGCAAGACTCTTTATCTTGCCGAACCTCTGGTCCGCTACCGGAGGCATGACGCAGCCGCAACCGGAATCCGCAAGCTCTCTTTCATGCGTCAGGTCCAGGGGCGAGCGCACCTGGTTGGCGCGGCAGCAAGGTTTTGGTTGCGCGAATATTTCGGCTCTCGAATCGCCAAGTATTAGGATTAGAGCATGTTTTGATAGCGCGGCCTCGAAGCAACCAGCATGCATGAGACAGTTGGATGCTGAGCTTTATCCGAGCCATGAATCACGAATGACGGTTCGCGCCGTTTCCAGAACGTCGGATGCGTCAATGTCCCACATACATGCACTTTCCCGAGAGGCGATGCATTTGTCCGGAATATGCCGTATATAACTGTTCATGCATGGACTGCACGGTTGGCGTGTTGTGTAAACGTAGGTAGCGCGCGGTCCGACCGGAGCCCAGCAGTGAGGCGTATTGGGCCCAAATAATCCCACGGTTGGAGTTCCCATTGCAGCTCCTAAATGCATGATTCCCGTATCGCAGCTAATGAGGAGGTCGCAGCGTTGCAGGAGGGCAGCAGTCCGTTCGATACCTCCCAGATCGGAGGCATCAACAGTCCGGCCGTCCCAGCGGCTTTTGAAATCCGCCATCAGAGGCTGCTCACTGCTGCCTCCTGTCAGCACCACAGTCAGGTCCTTTCGAAGCGAAAAGAGCCGGGTGGCTAACTCCGCAAAGCGCTCCATCGGCCACCGTCGATACTGAGCGCTCGGCCCGACACCAAGATGCATGGCCACTACTGGGCTCCTGGCGTGATTACTACTGACCTTTGTACTCCACCATCCCTCGATCCAGCGTTCTGTCTCGGAAGAATAGGGCAGCGGACTCGTCGTCAAGCTCTCCGGCAGGTGTGGATCAACGACGCGGCCCAATTTGACAAAACCCGTCCACATCGATTCTCGCTCTTGCAACTTAATGGAATGCGTGAACAACCGATCCCGGGGCCCAGGCTCCGGGGGGACGAAACCGATTCGAACCGGAATCGACGTTGCCCAGGTGAAGGCCGCGGTCAGTAACGAGCGTTGCTCGAAGTCAAGGATCGCATCATATCGACGGCTCCTGATTTCTCGAAGCATCCTCAGCGCCTGGCTCAGGCCATCTTTTCCCGGATGGTAAACGAACGAATTGGACCGGCTGCCACAGGTCATGGCCTCTAAAGTGCGGTTTTCGACCAAAAAATCAAAATTCATAAATGGATTACGGTGGCGTAGATGTTCAACCACAGAACGTGCGAGAATCGCTTCGCCCATTCCTCCAAATTTGAGTACCAGGATTTTTCGGGGTGACTCAGCCACGGTCTTGCTTTCGACGGAGGGTAGCAGTGGCGCAAGGATCTCGAAAAACCACTCGGAAATGGCATGAACCGGTCGATAACGATATTTAAATAGTTGCATAAAGAGATGAGGGACAAAACTCAGGATACTTGTGAGAAGAGCTCCCAAACAAATGCGAAGCGCCCACGCCCTCCCACTCTCTCCAGTCGGAGAGACGGTCATTGTCTTGACGCAACAATCCACTATCATCAATCGTACGATACAGGTGTATACGCCGTCCACGGCCGGTGAGCAACCGCATAGCATTTGCTCATCAAGGCAACTTACTGACTCAGGTATGCCGGAAGTTTCGATCCTTGGCGAAACAGGACTGACCGTCGCACCCACACGACGTCAATCGAAAAGATCAAAAGATCTGCGACGACCAGTTCGGCGAAGCCGCCAAAGAAGGGCCTGCACCAAACTTACCGCGGATGTGATGGCTGAGCTGACGATGGCACTCTATAGAGAAATGCTGGCTCTGTTGACATGCTCTCCGCAGTTGGTCATCGGGCAGGCAGTCGGAGGCGGTAGAGGTTGAAGGCGAGGCCGAGCAGCAGGGCTTGGCGGGATTGAGTATCGATGGTTCTGCCTGGTGCGCAGCAAGAGAGTTTGCGTTTTACCGCCGAGAAGACACTTTCGATCAGAGAGCGCTTCGCATACTGCTCGGTGGGGAAATGTTCTCGCATCTCAAGGCGCACTCCAGATGCCCTGCAACTGGAGCGGCGCTTGGCGGGGATGACGCTATCGGCCTTCAGTTGCTAGCGACAAAAGATAAGGTTGCGTTCAGAATCAAATTCGGCGTCGGCCAGCACACAGCCCACCGGAGTATGCTGATGCGCGTGCGCTACCAGAACGGGCAGAGTGGCACAGTCGTTCCACGGGGCCTGGCGGGCGTGTTGGGCCAGAATCAGTTGCCGCTCCACATCGACCACTGCCAGCCATTTCAGCCAATGCTTCCAGGTGCGCTGCGGCTGACCAAAGTGCTCTATCCGGGGGATGAAGTAACTGCTTGCTGCGCTCTGTGCCAAACCCGTGACATCGACGGCTACTGTGGCCGGACTTCGCCACCTCCCGGGCATGCGGCGTACGATCTCGTTCATCACCCCCGCCACATCGGCAGGATCGAGCCGGGCCAGAAAGCGATACAGCGTAGTGTAGTCAGGAACGGAGTTCACTTCCGCAGACGCGTATCGAGCATGTCAACAGAGCCAGAAATGCTCAACTGATGTTCCCTACCGAACGTTTTCATCAGGTGCCAGCTGATGGACCGCGGGTCTCCGGATCCGATGACCCGCCCTAGGTTATTCCGGCGTATGGAAACGCTCTCTGATTTGCCTTTCCTGCATTCACTTCATCGAAGCCGTTGAACGCAACGCTGATATTCACCTTACCGACACCTGTTGCAACGACGATTCCGGTTTGGGCGATCTTTTGGTTTTTAAAGGTATCCGTCTGAGCAACGCACCTGTTGTGCCGCCTGGTTGAGCGGTGGACTTGAGTTATGAGCGAAGTGGGAGCGGTGCGGAGGCAGCGGAATCGGGTCGAGGTGGAGAAGCTGGTTGCGGAGTATGAAGCCAGCGTGTTGACACGGGATGGGTTTTGTCAGCAGCGGGGCCTGTCGGTAGCGGCCTTGGATAGATACCGGCGGCGCGTGCAGAATGGGGCACGATTGGGCGTCGGCCCCATGCTTCCCGTGGAAGCGGTTTCGTATAGCTGGCCACTCTTCCTAATTGCGGTCCCGATCCTTGCCGGTCAGGTTTGGTCAGAAATCTCGACAAAGGTCAAGCTGGGAATCGCCACAGTGGGCGCCGTCATGTCCTGGTTGTTCTATCTTCTTGAAGCTGTGCATCCATCACAAATTGGCCTGTTCGTGCTCGTGTCGGGAGCGATCGCGGCCGATTGGTACGTCTGGAGCAAATACTTCAAGCCGCATCTTCTCCCAGAACGAGATTCAAAAAACCTGGACTTGGTGAGTTCTTAAAAGACTAGTCTAAAGCGGTACGTAGCCGAGCAGTTCGTCGGTTTTATCGCCTTCGCAGTTTGGATCCCGGCTGACGAAATGATCGTGACCGCTGTAGCAGCGGTAGAGAGCCACCAGGTTGAGGCCCGCGACTGGTTGGGAGTAGGCATAGCCATCGATTCCAAGGATACGCTTACCCTCGCATGCGCTATCCAGGGAGACGAAGTAACCCGTGGACCCGTCCTTGCAGCCATAAAATGCCACGCTGGCGCCCTGCTGCCGACTTTCGTAAAGGTGACCGAGAGTGGATTCAAGACGGAAATGCCCGTTGGGATCAATCCATCCCGTAGTGACCTCGTGTAGGGCGCCGTTGGTATATCGATTGAAGGCAAGCATGGTGTTGCCCGGCGTCCAGGTAGCCAGCCCGATATCCCATTTTGCAATTCGCCCTGACCAGCCGGCGGCAGCCGGAGACGCATTCCATGCCGGTTGCGGATTGGATATCGACACGTACATCTGGATCGCCGGGTACGGCCCGACATTGACATTGCCGTACGAATCGCGTAGCAATCCGGCAATAAAATTCGACTCGTAGCCGGTCAGATTGGTATCGACTGTCATGAGCTGCTGCCAAGGGGTGGCGCCCGACAAGAGCGAGGCGCTCGGAATCCGGTAAAGTTCGATGCCATATTGTCCGCGCTCCGTATTGCCTCCCGTGGTAGCGGGATTGCGACATGGAAGATTAAATACGGCATACCAATATCCGGTCTTTGAATCGTATGCCATATCTCCCCAAGTCGGTTGCGGATTGTTCGGATCCAGTCCGGCCGTGGTCAGCGTTCCCTGCACAGTAAAGTGAATTCCGTCGGTTGAGATCGCTTCGATGTGGTGTTGTGTCGGGGTGTCGTTCTCATAAAACATCCAGATCCCTGCTTTGTGGTCGGCGTTGTAAAGGGCGGGCTGAGCGATGCCATATCCGATTGGAGAAGTCGAGGGAATTACCGGCTCGGGATATTTTTTCCAGGCGACGCCGTCATTGGAGAAGGCAACACCGACGCTATTGTTGGTGCCTGGGGTGAGCGCCAATCCCACGTAGTACATGGCGTAAGTGTAGGTCTGACCATCTCCGAGTGGATTGTCGAAGGAGCCGCGAATGACTTTTGGGTTGCAGGTGTAGGCCGAGTCCCATGCGTGTGGAGTTTCCCCCAAAACGGTTACCGGTCCGTATCTCACGCCGGTCGAGAGGTCGATCGACTCGTACTGAATAGTGTCGGAGATCTGATTCATGTTGTTCGGGTTGAAGTCGCCGCCACACCACCAGAACTGTTGCGTGCTTCCTGACTGCAGAACCGACGGGGAATAATCATAGCCTCCGGCTCTACCGGCGACCGCGCGCCTAGGCAGGGGCCCAAAGCTAAATCCGCAGCCCGCCACTCCGATCGCCATACCGAAGGTGAGCAACGTCATTACTATTCCAAGCACCTTACCGTTTGAGTCCGTCACACCAACTTGCTCCGCCTCTTTGATACATCGGTGAAATAGCCTGCAGGTGATAAAGCGGTCCGCATCGCGAAGCGATAGGAACTACTGGCTGAGTAATGCGTCTTTCACCACGGTTCTCCATCCTCTAACGTATCGAGAGTACTCACGATAGTTGCTGAGAACGGGATACAAGCGCGCGAGCCGATGGCGGGGTAAATTGACGCGGAACGAGAGAAACTTTAAGTAGTCCTGATAGGAACAGAGGCGGGCGCGTCCCAGTTCCTCTAAGGGCAGAACCGAGAGCGCATTACAGAGTGTTTTAAGGACTCTGGTGTCCTTGGCGAGTTGGTCCCAGTAGTTTCTTGCTTCCTTTTCGTTGGAAAACATGGTCCAGCGCGCAGTTGTTCTCCCCCAGGCGGAAAGTTGCCGATTCGGTCCTTTTTGCTGCGAGGCATGTTTGCGGTAGAAGATCAGCGGCGCATCGATTGGCCTCAGGTCCCCAAATACTGCGGCGGTAGCAGCTATCCATTCATCGTGAATCCAACCCGGCCCCACAGGAAGGCATCGATCGCGCAAACTTGCGCGAAACATCATTGTCGCTCCAGTCGCAAACCGGCTCTTCACGCAGAGATCATGATTTCCAAGCAACAACTGCTGCCTTTGGCTGTCGGTAAATTCAAATGTTTGCCACAGCCTGGTTCCCGTGGGGCGGTCTTGATAGTCGATGATATCTCCGTCGGAAAAGACAAGTGTAGCTTCGGGGTGTGCCAGAAGCTCCAGCTCCGAGCATTCAAGACGCGTCTGATGCCATATGTCGTCTTGATCGCTCAGTGCAATTAGGTCTCCAGTGCACGCTCGAATTGCCTGTTCAAAATTCTTCGTCGATCCAAGGTTTTCCCGGTTCACGATAATTTTCACGGAAAGAGGGGCCGAGGCAGCAAACTCTTCGAGAATGCCAATCGTCCCATCGCTCGATCGGTCGTCGCAAACGATCACTTCATCCGGCAACCGGGTCTGGTTCTCAATACTCTCCAGCTGCTTGGGAAGAAATCTCTCTCCGTTATAGGTGCACAACGCGATCGAAATCCGTGCCCGGCCCGAAGCCAACGAATTGCCCTCCATTCAGCTTGTCCACCGCGGGTTGAAGAAGGTCTCATGAGTTGGTTCCATAGTCTTCTCAGCCGGCTCACGCCTTCAGAATCTGTCGATCATCGCGGTGCCGTTTTTTGCAACCGCGTATCATAGTTTACGTCAAGGAGCGCGCTTCTCGAGCAGATCACGGCAGCGGTGAGTAGCAAGAACTTACTGCGAAGTGTGAATCCCGCTCGCTATACTGGCTAAGAGCAGATTGCCCGAAATTTTCTTTCAGAGAAACCGAGTCTTCTGCTTCAGAAGAAAATTGTGACTGCATATCGACTTTTTCGCAAGAAGGGGGTTCTGGCCCTCGCCGATTTGGCATGGGTTAAAGCTGAACTTCTTAATTACGGCTCACGAAACAAAGGCGCGTATCGATGGATGCACCTTTAGCTTGGAGGGAATTCCTGACGGCATAGTGAAAATGACCCTTCTGGCGGATCGCTATGAGGTCTCTGAGCGTCGTGCAGTTGCCCGGCATCTTCGGCGCGATATCCCCGTGGTCGAGCTGGGTGGCTCCATGGGAGCCGTAGCTTGCATAACGAATAAACTCTTAAGCGATCCGATGGCTCACCTGGTCGTGGAGGCGAATCCTCTCGCAATACCACACTTGCAGCTAAGCAAAGAAATGAACGGGTGCGAGTTTGAGATCGAAAACCGGGCAATCGCGTATGGCGTCGAGTCCATCGTGTTCCACCCGCCGTCGGAAATGTGTGGGAGTTCGCTAACGACGAAGGGCGACCAGCCACCTGTCATCGTTGAAACGGCGCGGCTTCATGACCTTGTACGCGGTCGTGGATTCACCGCCTTCACGCTCATTTGTGATATTGAAGGTCAAGAATACGAGATGGTCTGCCAGGAGGCAGATGTCCTAAAAGACGGGGACACGATCATCATGGAGACTCACGCCCCAATGCATCGCATTTCAACGATCTGAATCAGCGCCGCTCGCAGCATGGCCGATTAGAAACAGGTCTTTCACCATGGATTTCCACCCCCTAAAATGTTGCCAGTAACGGAACCGGTTGCTGAGAAATAGGATATAGACGCGCGAGCCGATGCCGGGGCAGCCTGGAGCGGAACGAGAGAGACTGCAAGTAGTCTCGATAAGAAGAGAGACGGGCACGCCCCTCTTCATCCAAAGGCAGATCCGAGGGGGCATTGCAGAGTGCTTCCATCTTCCGTATTTCCGCCGAGAGGAAATCCCGCTGCTTCTCTGCTCCCTCTGCTGTCGAAGCTGTATTTACAGTGCGGCTCCGGTCTACACAATAGGAGAAACGCTCCAGGCCGCCATTTTTCTCTTTCGTTTTCTACTTCGTCTGTTCTGCCCGAGGCAAGCCGTTGCCGGCATCGCCTTATTAGCAGATATACTGGGTCAGAATGAGCTACAGGCTTCGCGAGTGTCCATTGTGTGGAGGGACGGAGTACGCCCCGCTCTTCTGCGCCAAGGATTACCATTACGGAAATGCCGGCGAATACGAGTTGGTTCAGTGTACCGCTTGCACCCTCAGTTTTCTGGATCCCATGTACGATCAAACCGAACTATCGACTTTCTATCCCAAGGATTATTATGCCTTCGCAGACCAATTTACGGGTCCAAAAGGCTTTCGCGCGTTCAAAGCGAACGTCTGGAAGCTCCTGGGTGTACGGCAGGGGCATCCGTCGAAGGACCCGAAATTTGAACGGACTGGAAGACTGCTCGATATCGGCTGCGGTTCCGGCTGGTTCATTTCCAGGATGAGAGACCGGGGCTGGGAAGTGCAAGGGGTCGAGCCTAACCGCGCCGCCGCAGAATTCGGCACAAGAACAAAGGGACTGCTTATCTTTCCCGGATCGCTCCTGGATGCAAAGCTGCCGTCCGAGCACTTTGACTATGTACGCTTGAATCACTCATTCGAGCACATTGAGAATCCCAATCAAGTCCTCGATGAAATCTACCGGGTTGTGGCGCGGGATGGAAAAGTGATGATCGGTGTGCCCAACAGAGAAGGCTTCAATGCCCGAATATTCGGACCCTATTGGTGGCATCTCGCATTGCCCCTGCACCCGTTCAGCTACTCCACTGAAACTCTCTCTCGCATGCTCGTAAAGCATAACTTCAAGATAGAGAAAGTGACCTTCAACACAGACCACCAGGGAATTCTAGGCAGCATGCAGATCTGGGTCAACCGGAATGACGCTTCACCCAGCTCTCAGGGCCGCATTTCCAGAAGCCGAGTGGGCCGGGTGCTCGCCAGTTGGGTTTCCCATATTCAGAATGCTCTCCATGTTGCGGATGCCATTGAGATCACTGCCGTCAAGCAACCCCGCTGCTTGCAAAACGAGGGACACTGAGGCCGCCTTTATTGCATTTCAAAAAAAAAGTACTGCAAGGTTCCGCCTCGAACACAGTGCGGTTGCTGCTGTCGACATTGGTCGCGCTGGTGCTGCCGCCTTTCCTTGTGCATCGCATGTCGGCGACCGAGTACAGTGCATGGGTCCTGATCCTGCAGGTCAGCGCATACGTCAACTTTCTCGAACTCGGGGTGCAAACGGCAATCGGCAAATTTGTCGCGGAATATGATGCGGCAAACGACCGCGAGTCCAATTACCGTCTGGTAAGCACGTCGTTCACCGCGCTCGCGGTGGCTGCGCTCGTCGGTTCTGCCGCAATCGGCGTGGTGGCTTGGCGCGTGCCCCAGCTCTTTCATCAGATGCCGGTAGCCTTGATACCCATGGTCCGTCTTGGCATCTTAGCCGTTGGTTTATCCACCGCCCTATGCCTGCCGTTTGGCGCTTTCCTTTCCATTTTTACCGGTCTGCAACAGTATGGTTTTCCCACGGTCGTGGCTATGGTGAGCCGAATCGCATCGGCGGTCACGCTGATTGTTGTCCTGCTTGCGAACGGCAGTCTGGTGCAATTGGCGCTGATAATGGCTGGATTCAACATCGCAACGGCGGCCGCCCAATTCCTTGGCTGGAGGAAGTACGCGAGCGAGCGAGTCGAGTTTTCGTTTTTTCTATTCGATCGGCGCTCCGCGGTCCGTCTGGCAAAGTACTGTGGCGGCCTCTCGGTTTCAACCGTGGCGATGCTCTTCATCAGTGGCTTGGATACGCTGATCGTCGGCCACTACGACTACAAGAACACAGGTTTTTACGCCATTGCCAGCAGCGCAACCACTTTTATGGTGGTCGTCATCTCCAGCTTGTTTGGTCCGCTCCTTCCGGCCATATCCTCGATGCAGTCGTCCACTGTGCCAAGCCGGATCGGGGAACTTTCTATCAGAGCCACCCGTTATTGCGCTTTGTTCATTTGGGGGCTCGGATTGCCCATGATTGCCGGCGCCTATCCGCTGCTCAGCTTATGGGTTGGACACCAATATGCCGCGCGCAGCGCTCTTTTCCTCGAAATACTGGTGGCCGGCAACATGGTTCGCCAGCTTGGTTATCCCTACGCCCTGTTTGTAGCGGCGACGGGCAAACAACATCTGGCCACGGGTGCGGCGATTGCGGAGGCAATGGTAAATTTCGCATTGAGCATTTGCCTGGCGCAGCGAATGGGAGCGATCGGGGTGGCGCTTGGCACGCTTGTGGGTGCGTTCGTGAGCGTGGGCGTGCATCTGACCGTAAGTATGCATTACACCCAATCGGCCATCCCCATTCGCCGCTCCCGTTTTTTGTTGGAGGGATTGCTGCGCCCGATGGTGAGTATCGCGCCTTCACTGTTGCTTTATCCTTTCTGGAGAAGTCTCAACATGGTCCCGGCGTCACCCGCGTTGCTTGTGGTATGGGTTTCCGCAACGGCGGGCATATTGTGGAAGATCGGCCTGACAGCGGGGGAACGACGAGGATTTCAAGGGAATTTGTTCAAACTCGCATTTTGGCGCTTGGAGCGAACCTAGTGACTCTATGTAGTGACACCGCATCCTTCGTTGACAACTTAGCGTCGCCGCTCACCCGAGCACCGGGTCTTGAGGGATGGGTTCCAACGCATCTGTTGGACAGCGATGTCCTCAGGTGCTCAAAGCAGGTGAGAGAGACCGTGAGAAATGACGGAAACCCGAGAGTTGAAGGATAAGCATACGGCCTATGCGCTTCTGCGCATTATCCTCGGCGTGAATATTCTCATGCACGGGGTGAGCCGGCTGCTTGCAGGCCCCTCCGTCTTCGTTGCAAAGATAACCGCACAGTTTGCACACACCCCGCTGCCTCATTGGAGCCTTGTCGCCTTTGCGATTCTTCTGCCGTGGGTGGAGGCTTTGCTCGGGCTCCTGCTCCTGCTTGGTCTATGGACGCGGTTCGCTCTGATTGCCGGAAGCCTCTTGATGCTGGTTCTCACCTTCGGCTCATGCCTAGTGCAGGACTGGGGAATCGCGGGCCTGCAGTTGACCTACGCGATCGCATATTTTGGGCTGCTCTTTCTGCTCAATTACAATCGCTATTCGCTCGACAGAGCATTTGCGAAGAGATCGCCCGAAGCAAAAAAGCTATAAAATGCTCGTTATAGCGTTTTCACAATCGGTGTATCCCAAGAAACAACACTCCACGCAGGCGTTCCATCAAAGAACGCCTGCACATAGCCGACTCTCACCAGGACACAGTAATTGTGAAAACGCTATAGCCAGGAGGAACTTTTGGAAAGACGCCGTTTTTTGACTTCATCCCTTGCCGCATCCGCCTTTGCTTTGACCAGCAAGTCCAGGGGGCAGGCGCCAGCAAGCAAATCTCGTGAGTATTATCAACTGCAGAAATATCAACTTGAATCCGGCCCTCAAACCAAGCTTACCGCGCAATATTTGTCTGAAGCCTTGATACCCGCGCTCAACCGCCTGGGCATGACGCCCATTGGCGCGTTCGAGCTCACCTATGGGCCGGAAACGCCGGCCATTTACGTGCTTATTCCAAGCTCCTCCCTGGAGACATTGGTCACCGCCGAGTTGCGCCTGGCGCAGGATGAGGAGTTCCTGAAGGCTGCTGCGCCTTTCTGGAATGCTCCGGCCAAGGAGCCTGCCTTTGTCCGCATAGAAAACGAGCTTTTGATTGCCTTTGAGGGTTGGCCGAAGATCACTCCGCCGGCGCGCGAAAAAAGGATTTTCCAGTTGCGCACTTATCAAAGCCCCAGCTATCAGGATCACATTCGCAAGGTGGAGATGTTCCACAGCGGCGAGTTTGAAATCTTCAAACAGTCCGGCTGCGGAAGCGTTTTTTACAGCGACGTCCTCATCGGCCGCGGACGGCCCTGCCTGACCTATATGCTGACCTTTCCCGATCTGGCGGCGATGGATAAAGGCTGGGACGCCTTCCGGTCGAATCCCGACTGGAAAAAACTATCGGCCATGCCGAAGTTCTCCTTCGAGCCTACCGTGAGCAATATCTCGAACCTGATTCTCACCCCAACGTCGTTTTCTCAAATCTAAATTTGAGGGACGTTCTTTCAAGCATCCGGCATCTCACCAAAGTATTCGCCACTGTCCGCCATGGCTACTCTACTGCGAGCCACGGCGGCTCAGGTGCGGTTTGCGCGGCGGAAACCGGAATTTGTCCACCCTTTGAGGAGAACCCATTAACGATGAAACGATTTCAAATCGTATTGTGCATCTCATTGTTCCTTTTATTCCTTCCAGCAGCCAAGGGCCAGGTCGGGGTTTATGCGAGCTTCAGCGCATCCAATCTGAGCAGCCCGAACGCTCCCTGGATTTATGGTCCAACCTTTGGAGCCTATTATGATGGAGTGCATCTGCCTGTGGTGAATTTCGGCGCGGATCTCCGCGCTTCGATTCTAGGCAGTGGCGGCAATAAGATCGATAGCGGGTTGATTGGAGCGCGAGCCGTCATCCACGCTCCTTTGCTGCCCATCAAGCCTTACGGGGAACTGCTGATAGGCGCAGCCCATGTCCAGGCGAACCAGGGATTTGCCGCCACCGACAAGACCGCTTTCGAGTATGCCGCGTTGGGGGCGCTACGACCTCACAATCTTTCCCCGGTTCGATTGGCGGGTTGTGGAATACCAATACTCCTGGTTCGCAGGCGGCCCCCAGCAGCAGATGCTCAGCACAGGACTTGTTTTTCGAGTGCCGATCCCCTGAACCAGAGCGGAAGCGTACTTCTTGGTGGAAGCCCCCTGCTTTAGCAGGGGGAAGCTGGACTTGAAGTCCAGCGGAAAGGGCTTGATCTTAAGATGTGCTTTAGCCCTGGATTTACCGATGCCAGCGCTAAAGCGCATCATGATCAGAGTCGAACTTCCCGGAGCGCTGAAGCGCTCCTACCCCCGCATAAATGCGGGGGCTTCCACCCAAAGGCCCCGCTTTTCTCTTCTTTTCTTTCTGTCATTCCCGCAGGGAATCTGCTTTTCGGGCTTACTCGGTCGGGTTTTTTCGCGCGAATCCAATGCTTGAAGCGCAAGCAGATTCTCTTCGGGAATGACAGAAAGAAAGGCAAAGACGAAACAAGCAAGGGCAGGCGGCTTGAGTTTCTTCAGGTCCAGGAGACGGAGTATTCCTCGTCGGTGACGTGGTCCAGCCACAGCACATCCCCACCGTGCTCATCGACTTGCTGGATTGCCAAGTGAACCATGGTATGGCCTGAAGCAGCGCCGTGCCAGTGGACCTCGTCGGGCTCGATCCAGACTGTGTCCCCTGGACGAATCTCCCGGGGTGGTTGCCCCTTGAGCTGAACCCGGCCCAAGCCAGTCAATACGTGCAGCGTCTGTCCCAATGGGTGCGAGTGCCACGCAGTGCGCGCACGAGGCTCAAATGAGACCCGGATCGCCTTAACCCCGGAAGGGCCGCCGGTTATGATCTCGTCCAGCCATACCGTGCCGGTAAACCAGTCTTCAGAGCCTTTGCGGCAGCTCCGCATTTCGTTGGTCAGTATCTTCATCTTGCCGACAATTTTAGACTACCGCCGCAGCCCTAAAACGGATTGATCTTGTCCAGGCCTGTCTTCTTCTTGTGCTTGCTGGAGGACTCGGAGCTCGAATCGTATTTGGGTGCGGGCGTCTTCTTCTTCTTCCCTTTGCCTACTCCGGCATTGGTCCCGGTTTGTACCTGAGGCGTGTTATTGCCATGGACGTCGTTAATCTGCGCGGCAGCTTCGGCTGGCTTATCTACTGGCGGGAGTGTGGTATTCGGCGGCCGTACAGGCGCGATACCGTAATTCTGCTGCGCTGTGCCGGCGGCTGCTGCTCCTGCGGGTGCTGAAGCCGGCGGCGCCGTCTGCCCTTGCGGGGCGGCTGTGCTATTCGAGCCTTCGCCTTGATCCACGATGCTGGCTCCGATGGAGGCGCCAGCCGCTCCGCCGCTGGCTGTTGGCACGCTCTCCAGTTGCAGAGGCGCGCTGCCGCTGTCGCCCGCGGCTGCCGGCGCT
The DNA here is from genome assembly GCA_963705665.1 of uncultured Acidobacteriaceae bacterium. GTDB lineage: Bacteria > Acidobacteriota > Terriglobia > Terriglobales > Acidobacteriaceae > PALSA-350. The sequence goes on from CAVPKQ010000015.1 coordinate 126,620, forward strand.
GCGCCGTTGTTGGCCGCAGCTTCCGCACCAGCCGGCGTCGCGCTTTCACCCAACGGGGGCAGCGGCTTGTCATTCAATGCGGCTGTGAACAAGTCCCTGTTTTGCTGGTTGATCTGCGGCGCGATTATCTGCGCGGTATCGGTCATGGTTGGCTCACCAACGCGCGCCGCGCTCACCGTGCTCGGCCCATGCTTCACCAGGAACAAAGCCCGATCTTTCAAAGTTATGGCGGCGCGGCTCTGTTCTTCCGTCTCGCTCTGGGCAAGTTCCTGCTGAGTCGGTTCCGGAACGGGACGGTTGAGAGCGATCAGGCGCTCCCGGGCATCCTCTACGTGCGGGGCTGCAGAATACTGGGTCACTACCTTGGCATAAGCATCGGCCGCCTGGTCATCGTAGGCCTTCATCAGCTCTTGTTTTGCCTTGGGATTGATATTGAGCGATTGCGCGTAGCGCGCTTCCGCAGCGTAGGCGTCGCCCAGGCCGATCAGCGCAAGATCGCTATGGCTGAACAAGGGATAGCGGTCCGCGACCGTCTCCAGCCGGGCTATTGTGGCCGGCCAGTTCTCATGGCTCGCGTAAAAGGTGCCGACGTCGTATTGGCGCTCGGCGAGCACTTCTTGCACTTCGCGTAATTTCTGTTTTGCCCGCGGCACCAGCGGCGAATTGGGGAACTGCTCGATCATCGTCCGGTATTCCTGCTCGGCCCGGTCCGCATTCGTATGATCGCGGTCAGGCTTCTCCATCTGCATGTAATAAATATCGGCGACCCGCATCTGCGCCTCGGCGGCTTCGGGTTGGTTAGGGAAGAAGGTGATGAAGTCCTTATACTCCCCCTCAGCCTGGGTCAAAGCAGCCGTTCCGCCCTCCCTGAACCAGCTATCGCCGACGGCGAGCTTGGCTCGCATCTGGTACTCGGACTCGGGATAGGTGTTCAGCAAGGTCTGGAGATCCAGGCGGGCGACGTCGAACCGGCCCTTTTTCATGGCGACCATAGCCTTGTCAAAAAGTTCCTTGTCCGGCTGCTTGGACGCGTTCCCGGCAAGCGGATTTTCGGGCGTCGGCTTGTTACTGGTCTGGGTTTTCTTGAAGAGGCCGGCTGGAGCCGGGACGGCCATTCCGATCAGAAGGCACGCGGTAGAGACCTGGAAAAACAAACGATTCATTAGCACCCCATTGGCAGCGACTCAGCCGCCTGCCGGTTGTGATACGCGCAGCCACAACGGCTCTCTAAAGTCTAAATTGCCGCGGCCCGCGATGGATGAAAATTTTGGCTTGACTTGCGCCGTTCCGCCTCGCGAGCCGCCGCAAGCAATTCGCGTGCCGCCCGTTCCGGATCGTCGCCATCGTAGACAGCGCTCCCCGCCACCAGCAGGTCGGCTCCTGCTTGGACCACAGCGGCGATGGTATCGTGAGCCACCCCGCCGTCGACCTCGATTGCGAAGCCAAGTTCAAGCTCCTCACGGAGTTCGGCCAACCGTCGAATCTTGTCCAAGGAGAAGCCGATGAACCTTTGTCCTCCGAAACCCGGATTCACGCTCATTACAAGCACGTGGTGAACCATAGGCAGAATGTCGATGAGAAAATCGACCCTGGTTGCCGGGTTGATAACCACCGCCGGCTCCATTCCGTGCTCGCCAATCAGCTCCAGGGTTCGATGCAGGTGGCGGCAAGCCTCATAATGTACCCCGATCCAGTTGGCTCCCGCCTCGGCAAAATCCGGGATGAAGTTGTCCGGGTTCTCGATCATCAGATGACAATCAAGCGGCAGTTGCGTGACCTTGCGCAATGACTTGACCACGGGCGGTCCCATGGTGATGTTGGGAACGAAATGGCCGTCCATGATGTCAATGTGGATGACTGAGCCGCCCCCGCGCTCGGCAGCCTGGATGTCGCGAGCCAGATGAGCAAAGTCCGCGGAGAGGATGGATGGCGCGAGTTGGACCACTTGGACGCTCCCCAGCCTCTAGTGTATCAGCGGAGCCTGTTCCATCTGGGGGCGCTCTTCGCTAGCGGCCCGGACTGCGACCCGGGAAATGGCGCGCAGCAGCGCCTTGCGGGGAACTCCGCCGCCGCTTTCCGTCCCGCTCTCCATGAAGAGAATCTCTCCCACACGCCGCGCTGCCGGGCGATAGAACCACCGCGTGAACAGCGCCAGGTGGTCCGCCAAGACCTGCGAAGAAGCGGATTTTGGCGCGGACCGGGCAAGCTGCGTCAGCGCCTCATCAAGTCGCGATTCCAGCACATCTTTGCTTGAGAATGTGTCCCCAGCCTGGGTGGTTGGGGAACTGTCAAGGGGAACAGCTTCAATGGCGACCGGTTGCGCGAAGAGCGAGGTCGAGCCGGAGCGTTCGTTCGCCAGGCGCATGCCGGCAGTGGAATAGAGAGCCGGACCGCTTAAGAATCCGCTGCGCAATTGGAAAAGAGCTACCTCGCCGGGTTCAGCCGCGGGCTGGACGATGATCCCGCTGAGCTCGGCCAACGGCCGAACCGCTTCGCTTGCCAGATGAGTGACTGCCTGGACTTTTTGCATGCGCTGATGCAGGGCTTGGGCCTGTTCAAACTCAAGCCCCTCCGATGCGCGGTCGCGCTCCGCCTCAAGCTTTGCCATCAGGGATGTGCCGCGGGTGGAGAGGAACGCCAGCACGCCGGCCGACTCCTCTGCGTAGCGCTCATCCGTACAACCCCTGAAGCAGGGAGCCAGGCACATCTTCATTTCTGAATAAGGGCAGCCGGGGAAGGCAGGATCGGGATTGAGGTCGTCGGTGCAGCGGCGCAGAAGAAAGAGATTAAGCATCTCTTCCCCATAGCGCTCCGCCGCGGCGCGGGAAGGGAATGGGCCAAAGAGCGCCTTGGAGGCCGATTTGCCGATTCTCGCTGTGGCATAGACGCGAGGATAGGGATTGTCCAGCGACATGCGCAGGAAAGCTGGGGGGCGCAAGCGAAGGCGGCTGCGGCCGCGATTGCCAAAAGCAGCCAGCGAAGCCTCATAGAGGCACAGCGAGGACTCAAACTCCGATCCGGTAACGGTGTATTCAATGCGGCGGACCATGTGCGCCAGCCGCAGCCGCCGGGTTTGCGGCGGGGTGCCGCCGGCTCCCCCATCGCGCAGAAAGCGCATCAGCCGCCGGCGCAGATTCGGCGTCTTGCTCAGGTATGGCTCAGCCGCCGCTTCACCCTGGCGTTGGGTGCCGTAGAGCGCGAAAACACCGGCCACCTGCGGCAACCCCTGCAGGCTGGCCAGCGGGTCGGCGGAATCGAAGGGTAGGGAATTGCGTAGCGCCACGGAGAAATTATTCTCCTGCGATGGTCATTCCGTCGATGCGCAGAGTGGGTGAAGCGATGGAACCGCGGAATTCCAGATCGTTGGCAAAGGCGGTGATGTTATTGAGCATCTCCTTCAGGTTGCCGGCGACGGTGATCTCTTCCACGGCGTAGGCCAATTCGCCATTTTCAATCCATAGGCCGGTTGCGCCACGGGAGTAGTCGCCTGTGACCATGTTTACGCCGAAGCCCATCAACCCAGTCACGTAGAGACCCGATTTCACATCCCCAAGAAGCTCCCGGGGAGAGATCGATCCGTTCTCGAGGAACAGATTTCCCGCTCCAATACCGGGATTGCCGGTGAGGCCGCGCGAAGCATTCCCCGTGCTCTGCATATTCAATTTGCGCGCGGTGTAGGTGTTGAGCAGGTAATTCTTGAGCACTCCTTGTTCGATGACCGTGGTGCGGCGCGTCGGCAGACCTTCTCCGTCGAAGGGCATCGTGCCGAAGCCGCCGCGCATGGTTCCATCGTCCACGACCGTGATGCTGGATGAGGCGACCTTCTGGCCCAGCTGGTTGGCCCAGAAGGATGCTCCGCGATAAATGCTGTCGCCGTTGGCGGCCTCGAAGATGTGGCCCACGATCGACCGCGCAGTCTCCGGCGCGAAGACAATGGGGACGCGCTGTGTAGGGACACGGCGGGCGTGCAGGCGGCGGAGCGTCCGGCGCGCGGCTTCAGCGCCGATGCTTTCCGGCGATTCCAAACGGCCAAGCGTGCGGGCGACGGAATACCAATAATCGCGCTGCATGCCCCCTTCCTCAGCTTGGGCGATGGGCATGGCGGAAAGCGAGCAGTAGGAGCGGCGATACTCCCCGGCAAAACCGCGGGAATTGACCAGGATTCTGTGCCCGGTAGCAGCGTCGAAGCTGCCACCGTCACTGTTCTGAACGCGGGTATCCGCGGCCAGCGCGGCGGCTTCGGCGCGGCGCGCGTACTCGATACGCTCGGCGGCGGGCAGTGAGTAAACATCGTCGTAATAAAGATCGAGGTCGGCCGTGAGCTGTCCGAAGGCGCCCGTCTCCGGCAGTCCGGCGAAGGGATCCTCGGAGGTGATGCGAACCAGGCCCATCGCTCCCGAGACGAGCAGGTCAAGACCCTCGGTGGAGAAGTCGCTCGACGAGGTGCTGGCGGTGCGCGCGCCGGCAAAGACCCGGAGCCCGATGCCGCGCGAGCCTGACTCCTTCAACGTCTCCACCTGCCCCAGCCGGACAAGGGTGGAAAATTCATCGCCTTCGCGCACTACCACTTCAGCGTCGGTCGCCCCAGCCCGCAAGGCGCGGCGCACTACATCCTGGGCGAGTTGCTGAAGATTGGAAGGCCTGATGTTTGTTGCAATCTCAGTCGTCATGATCTCCTCGATTCAGGGCAACCCAAAAGCGGATGGAAATCGGGTTGAGGAAGGCCTGGTTGGCGAAAACGCTCTGATTTGTCATCTGTCCACTTCGCTTCACTCTCTCGAAAATCATTTCGGGAAACTGGCCATCAATCTTTATAGCGTTTTCACAATTACTGTGTCCTGGTTAGAGTTGGCTATGTGCAGGCGTTCTTTGATGGAACGCCTGCGTAGAGTGTTGTTTCTTGGGATACACCAATTGTGAAAACGCTATAGCCACTGCTATGATTTTGTCATCTCGACCGGAGCGCAGCGGAGTGGAGAGATCTGTGGTTTGTGTGTGTCACCGCGGATCCCCTGTCACTCCGAATTAGTCTCAATCAGATGTGAGAAACCGCAGATCTCTCCACTCCGCTGCGCTCCGGTCGAGATGACAAAGTTAGTTATGCGGCCTATTTACGCTGAGATCGCTTCTCCAACTGGAAGTGTCACGTCAAGCCACTCTGCGAAACCCTGCTCGGGTACTTCAACCATATGGGTCGCAGCGGGAGGGATCGGCTGGCGATCGAGCAGCAGGCCCTCTAAATGGAATTCGAGAGCCTCGCGCAGATTGATTCTCATCTCCTCTATGGAAGACCCCGTGCTGGCACAGCCTGACAAATCAGGCGCAAAGCCGCTGAGATTATTTAGACCGCTCTCGTAGACAACCAGATAACGTCGACTCATTCCTTGTACCCTGCCTGCTTCAATGGCCTGTGCCGCCCACAGTCATGCGGTCGAGCTTGACCGTAGGCATACCTACGCCCACAGGCACGCTCTGTCCATCTTTGCCGCAGGTTCCTATGCCTTCGTCGAGGGCAAGGTCGTTACCCACCATGGAGACGTATTTGAGCGCCTCCGGACCGTTGCCAATCAGAGTGGCGTCGCGAACCGGCGCGGTAACCTTGCCGTCCTCGATCAGGTAGGCTTCAGACGCTGAGAAGACGAACTTGCCGCTGGTGATATCCACCTGGCCGCCGCCAAAGTTCACCGCGTAAAGTCCGCGGCGCACGCTGCGCAAAATGTCCTCCGGAGCGTCGTCGCCCGAGAGCATATAGGTATTGGTCATGCGCGGCATGGGGATATGCTGGTAGCTCTCCCGGCGCCCGTTCCCGGTATCGGCCATGCCCATGAGGCGTGCCGAAAGCTTATCGCTGAGATAGCCCTTGAGGATGCCATTCTCGATGAGTACCGTCTCTTGCGTGGGCGAGCCTTCATCATCTACGTTCAGCGAGCCGCGGCGCGAGGGCAAGGTGCCGTTATCTACTACCGTGACCTTGGAGCCGGCCACCTGGCTGCCGATCAGGCCCGCGAAAGCCGATGTTTTCTTGCGGTTGAAGTCGGCTTCGAGACCGTGGCCGACAGCCTCATGCAGCAGAACGCCCGGCCAGCCCGGGCCCAGAACCACTTCCATCTCTCCCGCCGGCGCGGGTACGGCCTTAAGCTGCAGAATGGCCTGGCGCGCCGCCTCGCGGGCAAAGTGCTCAGGGGTCTTTTCCTCGCGGAAGAAATCGATCTCAACCCGCCCGCCGCCGCCCGAGCTGCCGCGCGAGCTCCGCTCTTGGTCGCGGGCAATGACGAAGACGCTGAAGCGGGCCAACGGCTGGGTGTCGCTGGCATAGGCGCCATCCGAAGCCGCTACGAGGATGTGGCGCAGCTCATCGGTATATCCGGCGCGCACCTGCACGATGCGGGGATCATAGGCGCGAGCCGCCCGGTCGGCGCGCATGACCAGCTCCAGCCTTTGCGCAATGCCGGAATCGATCTCGGCTGCTGGAACGGGGTAGAGGCTTGACTTGGATGTCTCACGGAAACCGGCAACCGGTTGCTTGGCCGGCCCGCTGGCGATTGAGGCCGCGGTGCGCGCCGCGCGCAGAAGCCGCTCCGAGGAGAGATCGTCAGTGTAGGCATAACCGGTGCGGTCTCCGGAGACGACGCGGATGCCACAGCCGCTGCTGACGCCCTGGCTCGCGGATTTCACCAAAGACTCATCCACCGAGATCGAAGTCGACGCGACCGATTCAAAATAGAGGTCGGCATAGTCCCCGCCGGCCGAGAGCGCCTCGCCCAGGCAGCGCTCGAGCAGGCGCTCGGTCAAGCCAAACCTTTCAAAGAAATAGAGCTTATGTTCTGGAGTCGTCATTTGGGCAGCCTTGGGAAGCGGAGATGCCGTGCTCCTATTAGGCTAGCAGACCAAGCTCACGAGCAGGGTGCAAGAACAAGCCAGGCGTAACCGTTCGCCGGCTTTTCTGGTGAACGGTAATCCTCTAGGATCACCACAAGCACTTGCGTTCCGGGATCGGATCGATGGTATCCACCATACGCCCGATCGTTTTGTGCAGCATCTCCTCGCGGGCAGGACGGGCGCTGGCAGAACTCCCACAAATTATTGGTCTCGGTGGGATCCTTCTCGAGATCGTAGAGCTCGCCGATATTCAACTTGTGGTAATAGACGATCTTGTATCGTTCGTTCCTGACGCAGGTTGCCATCGGCGGAGGGTTATAGAGCGCAAGTGAGTCGAAGTACTCGCAGTAGATTGAATCGCGGTGCTGCGTAGTTTGCCCGGTGAGCACCGGGGTCAACGACCTTCCCTGTACCCCGGCCGGAATCGAGAGACCCGCGGCTTCAAGCAAAGTAGGCGTGAGATCCATCATCTCGACCAGCGCATCGCTGCGCAGTCCGGCCTTGTATTTTCCCGGCCAGCGAATGATCAGAGGAACGCGGATCGCCCCTTCATAGAAGTACGGCCCTTTCAGGAAAATGCCATGATCGCCAAGCATCTCTCCGTGGTCGCTCATGTAGATGACGATCGTGTTCTCCGCTTGTCCGGTCTCCTCCAGCGCCTGCAGCATTCTGCCTACTTCGGTGTCGACCTGCTCGATCATGGCGTAATAGGCGGCCTTCATCTCGCGATGCTCAAGGTCGCTGGTCTTCGCAAAGGAAACGCCATGGCCTCCGCTCGCGCCTTGATTGTCGACCTGCTGATAAACGGGCTTATTCTCAAGCTCTCCCTCGCGATAGTTCGGGCTGGGCATATTCTCAGGACGATAGTGGTCAAGGTATTGCTCAGTGGGCCAATATGGAGCATGAGGCTGGTAGATATTTACAGACATCAGCCACGGGTTGAAATCTCTCTGTCCCCGGATAAACTGGATCGCTTTGTCGGAACACCATGCCGTCTGCGTATATTTTGGATCGATCGGCACTCCCCACGCCAAAGCCTCGCTTCCCTTGGGATGCTCCGGCCACTTAACCCCTTCCTCGTTCAGCCATACCCGCCACATATTATGTCCCGGCCATAGATTGCTGATATCGTGGCTCCAGTTGAAAACACAATAACCATCGTCGATCCGGTCCTCAAGGCGGCCGCCGAAAGTCGGCGAAAGATGAAGCTTCCCGGAGAGCGCGCAGGCGTAGCCTTCGTCGGCGAGTATCCGCGTAACCAGGCGCTCATCCGGACGGATTCTCTGGCCCAGCGCCCGTAGACCTGTAGTGTGAGGATAGCGGCCGGTCAAAAAGCTCGCCCGCGAAGGGGAACACACCGGATTCTGCACATATGCATGAGTGAAAGTTACCGACTCGGCCATGAACTTGCGCAGGTTGGGCGTATGGATGACGTCGTTGTTCAAACCCTCGATGGTGTCGAAACGCTGCATGTCCGGGCATATCCAGAGAATGTTCGGCATTCTGCCGCCGTTGAGCTCATGTGGAGCCTCGGGAAAGCTATGCGCGCCTGGTTGCGGGGCCTGCACGCGGTCCTGGGCCCGTGACTGGGGAGCTGCAAGCGCGCCGGCGGTTAGCAGAGATGATTTGATGAGATCGCGACGGTTCATAAAGTGAATGCCCCTGAGTTGAGAGACGCGCTAAAAAGACAGTTTGACCGCGAACTGGATCTGGCGCGGCGGTGGAGAAGGAAGAACGCTCGTTAGTTGACCGAACGAAGCGCTATTCAAGCTTGTATTCGGCAGGCCGAAATGTGTCGTGTTCGTCAGGTTGAAAGCCTCCGCCCGAAACTGCATGTGCAGCCGCTCGGTGAGCTGAGTCTCCTTATCCAGCACAAAGTCAAGGTTATGCACCGAGGGGCTGCGCACCGATCCGATGGTGCGGGAAACATCCCCAAAGGTAAAAGCAGGAGGATTCGAGAACGCCGCTGTGTTGAACCACTCGGCGACTCTTGCCTGCAAAGGCCGCGATGAAGGCAGCTTGGGGCTGACACCGGCAACATAGTTCGGCCGGTTGCCGCCTCCGGTAATTACCGCAGAGGGCGTTAAAGGAACGCCGCTTTCCTCGACAAGAATCCCGGAGGCGTTCCATCCGCCTAGCAGCTTCTCTTCAAATCCGTGCGCGTTGCTCAGGAATCGTCTTCCCTGGCCAAATGGGAGTTCGGCGACTGCATTCGCAATCAAATCCTGCGGAGTATCGATCTCCGACAAGGAGTATTCACCGGCCAAATTATAGTAATTCTGCACCGAGGTCGTGTTTGTGGTTCCGATCGGCGCAGTCTGTGCGGGAACATTCGACATCAGTTTGCTGAACGTATACGCCGCCAGAAAACTGACTCCATGCGTAGTGCGCTTATTTACCTTAAGCTGTAGCGCCTGGTAATTGGAGCTTCCCCAGGTCGCGTTCTCTTCGAGAACGCTGGTGAATTGGGGATAGGGCAAGAGCAGTTGCCGCCGGGCGACCGTCGGCTGGGACAGCGTTCCAATACTGACAACGTTCTGAAACGGATTGGGAACCTGCGTCTGTAGCGCCGCTCCCAGGCTCAGATAAGAGGGGTTCAGAGTGTCAAGATCGAAGTTGCTCGTAAGGTGAAGCCCGCGGTTAGACACATAAGCCGCCTCGACGACCATATCGGAAGGCAGTTGCCGCTGGATGCCAAAATTCCACTGATAGCTCCGCGGCGACTTAGGCTGCGCATCCCAGACCGAGAGTCCCTGCCCCAGCAGGCTCGCCGCTCCCAGGGAGCTTCCTGTCGGCGGGACCAGGCCTTGGGGAAACGGATTGCTCAGAAGATTGTATGGGGTCAATCCTCCATTCAACGATGTATTCCAGTTGGTGGAAGAGCTGAAACCTCCGCTCGGATTGAAGCCCACAGCATTGTTGCTGATCTCCAGCGGAGCATAGACTATGCCGAAGCCGGCGCGGATAACCGTATCGCGTAGAGGAGTATAAGCAACCCCTATCCGCGGGCCGAACTGGTTCTTATTCCAACGATAAACCTGCGATGAATTGCCATTGACTCCGGCGTAAACCAGACCACCGGTCAAACTCGGAAACTGACTGTTTGCCGCCGGGCTGGGTATAGAGGGATCGAAGTAATTCAGCTCGTTATGCCTGTCGGTGTAGGGGCTCTCCTCTTCGTAGCGAAGGCCCGCATTCAATGTCAGCCGGTCGGTCAACCGTATATCGTCCTGCGCATAACCCGCGGCGTACCAGTCCCGCATCTCCACTCCGGAGCCGATCGGTATGGAGCCTGAGCTTCCCGCGCCAAGCAGAAGGCTGGCGGCCGCATTTCCCGCCGTGGCGGTCGCGGTGTTGGGATTCGGACCCTGTGTTTGCGCTATCGCGAAGGCGTACGTGCCGCCGCTGGCTTGAACATTGAAGAAGTTGATCAGATGCAGCCGGACGTCCGTGCCGAACCGGAAGGTATTGCGCCCATGAATCTTGGTCAGCGAAATCAGCAGGCTATGGGTGTCGTTCCCATTGTTCAGATAACTTTGTCCGGACATGGCGCTGTATCCGCCGCCGACGTTGATCGCCGGGAACATCGGGATCGTGATCTTGCCCACCAGAGAGGCGGGAAAGCCGAGGGTCGCATTGTCGAATCCATAGCTCAACGTCTGACGCGATTGATACCACCGCGCATAACCATAGTCGATGGTCAACAATAAGCTCGGGTTGAAGGCGATGGTGTTATCCAGCGCGAACGACCAGTTATGGAAGAGCGTTGTCCCTACCGCACCGGCGCCGGGGCTGGCCACGTTTCCATAAGTGTTAGGTTGAATTAAGGAGGTGAGACTCCAGCCGAACCTTCCGAAAAGGTGATAACGCGTCGTAACATTCTGGTCGATGCGCGCGCTCCCTTCATCCTGGTTCACCGTCATCGGCGCATTGCTGATGTAGTTATTGGCGTTGGTGCCCGGAGCGCCTGTAGTGTTGGGCTCGGGATAGTACTTGATGATATTGAGGGCCACCGGATCCAGTAGCGAAGCGGGAATTTTATTGCCGGGAAAGGGATCGCGGAGGTATTGCGATGGATTAGCTGGATTTGGGCGGGTGCTGAAAGGGTCGTAGATCGTCACCAGCTTGCCTTGTGCATTGAACGTCTGGCTGAAGTCCCCTTTACGCTGCAAATCGGTCGGAACCGTGCCCAGGAATGTGGCCCCCTGAATGCGCCGGGTGCCCTGGTAATCGCCGAAGAAGAACGTCTTGTTTTTACCGTTGTAGAGCTTGGGAATTACGACCGGTCCTCCCACGGCAAAGCCAAACTGGTTCATCTTGAATTGAGGTACGGGCTTTCCCGCGCGGTTATCGAAGTAGTCGTTCGCGTCGAGGACGTTATTGCGCAGGAATTCAAACACCGTTCCATGCAGCTCATTGGTCCCCGACTTGGTGGTTACATTGACAACGCCGCCGGCGAAGCGTCCATACTCCGCCGAGAGGCTGTTACTTTGGACCTTGAACTCCTCCGTATCGTCAACCGAGGGGATAGTGGTTATCTGATTGAAAAAACCCACCGAGCTGGGAACGCCATCGATCAGGATCTCGTTGCTCTGCGCTCTGCCGCCGTTGACGGAAAAATTCGTGTCCCAGGTTGTATTCACAGGCACATCTCCGAACTGCCCGTAAGCGGACTGATTGAAGACGACGCCGGGAGTAAGCTGGATAAGGCGGAAGGTGCTGCGGCCGTTGAGCGGGAGATTAGTAATGGTTCGCGCGGGGATAACCTGACCCACCGAGGATGTCTGCGTATCGAGCAGCGGAGGCGCGCCGGTTACGGTCACATTCTGCGAAACCGATCCGACCGCCAGCGCGATATTAACCTGCGCCACCTGCGCCACTTCCAGGGTTATGCCGGCCCGGGTGGCCGCTTTAAAGCCTTGCCTGGCGACCTCAATCTGGTATCCATCGGCCGGGGGCAGCAGCGGAGCGACATAATCCCCTTGGGCGTCCGACTTGACCACCACGCTGATGCCCCGGCTGGAATTCGTAATCGTAATGGTAGCTGCAGGCACTCCGGCCCCGCTCGAATCGGTTATCCTGCCCGTCAATTCCGCCGTCTGTTGTTGAGCCAGGGCTGCCGATGTAACCAGCAACGCGGCTGCAAGCGTGGCGATTGAGTTTATAACTTGTCTGAACGGCATTTGCCAAGCCCCCGGAAGCTCGCAGATGCATCCATGTAACCGCATACATCCGCGCGAGTAGAATGATCCTATGTGCGCCGCTCCAACTGCGCATCGGCAGATCTTACCCCCTGGACGTAGTTCATTTGAACTACGTCCAACATTCGCCTTTGTCATCGCCGGCTGTCTTGCCGCGCTTCTCGCGGGCTGCGCCCCACCGCGTCGGCGGCAAATTGCGGTAATTCCGCGGACCGCCGGGCTACGTCTGTGGGACGGCTTACTCATCGGCGCGGACTCGGCCGCCCGCGCCCAGGACTGCGGAATATACTTCAACGCTCCATCGCGGGAGGACGATGTTCAAGGCCAAATTGATCTTGTCGATCGCGTTGTGGCCGAAGGTTACGCCGGCCTCATCCTGTCCCCGAATCAATCCCTGGCCTTGATGGCGCCGGTGCGCGGCGCTCTTGCGCGGAAGATCCCCGTTGTCATCCTCGGGTCCGCTTTGCCGCTCCCGGCCGGAAACGGGCTGAGCTATGTCTTGAACGACGACGAAACGGGTGGCCGATTGGCGGCGCGCCGCGTTGCGCTGCTTCTACGTGGAAAGGGATCCGTGGCAGTCATCGGCATCGATCCGAATATCGCCGGGGTGATGATCCGAACCCGGAGCTTGGAGACCGAGCTGGCCACGCTGGAGCCCGGCGTTTCTGTCGTTGTGCAACGGGCGGGAGGCTTTAATGTCCCCCAGGAACAGCAGGCTGCCGAAGAGGTGCTGCGGGCGAATCCCTCGCTAGACATTATTGTCGCGGTTACCTCGGCGGCGACCCGCGGAGCCTACCTGGCGCTCACCGCCAACAATGCAGCCGGGCGAATCAAGCTCATCGGCTTCGATCAGGATTCTGTTGGCTCCGCTGGAAACCGGCGGTCTCGACTCCGTTGTCGCGGAGAACACCTACGCAATGGGACAGGAGGCGGTCCGCCTCATCGCCGGCCGTTGGAGCGGCGAACCGATGCCCGCCGTCCTCAAGCTTGAACCTGTGCTAGTGACGGCGAATAATCTGCGGACACCCCAGATCCAGAGTATGCTTTCCCGTCATTGGAGGCCTCGGCCTTGAACCTCGCGCGAAGCCATTGGCGATGGATAACTCTCCTGGCCGTTCTCTTGACCGCCGCGTTCTTCCTTCAGAGGAGTTATACCCGCAGCCCGGACCGGGGCTTGCCTTATCTGCCGCCGCTCTCGGCAGAATCCGCCAGCCACTGGACCGAGTATGGCGGAGCGTGGAAGATCGCCGACGGCTCCGTCGTGAACGACTCCGACGAACCGGGAGCCAAAATAATCGCGGGCTCGCCCCATTGGCAGAATTATTCCTTCGAAGCCGACCTCAAACTTTTGGGAATTGCAGGCAACGCCGGACTCATGATCCGGGTAACGGACGCGGAGTCGGCATCGATTCCTACCGGGGCTACTATGCCGGTATTCGCAACGACGGGGTTTTGACGCTGGGCCGCGCAGATCACGGATGGTCGCCGATTGCCGAACAGATGGTCTTGGGCGGAATCCATTCGTTCGAGTGGTATCACCTGAAGTTGTTGGCCTACGGCTGCGAGGTTATCGCGTCTGTAGCTCCTCTAACTGGCGCTGGGCCGCCCGCCGCCATTGCGGTCAACGATCCGGACTGTGTTCGCTCCGGCCGGATTGGTCTACGGTCGTTTTCCTCCGGCGGGGTGTGGCGCAATATGCAGGCGCGGCCGGTGGCGTATAAGGATCTCGCCGCAACCCTGCGGGAAATTGCCATAGAGCGGCAGCCCATTCCCGGTCAAATCTCGCCGTCCGGAGGGGAGATCAATGGAGCGGCTATCAATCTAGATACCGACGGGCTGGGTTCTCTGCCCACCAGGCGCGAGGCGCAGGCGTATTCGTCCAATGAGAATTTTCATAAAATCGGCGAATTGCGCCTGACCTCGCCGGTCAATCCCCTTCAGGTCAGCGTGCGCGGAACCGTCATCCTCACCGAACCCGAGCTTTTCATTCAGGACTCGACCGGCGGTCTCTCTCTTCCTTTTGCCAACGCCCCGCCGCTCAAGATCGGAGATGAGGTCGAGGCCAAAGGAACTCCTGCAGCCGGCGATTTCAGCGTGGCGCTCAACCATGCGCAAGTGCGTCTCTTATGGGAAAGGGAACCTCTGCTTCCTATTGCCGCAACCGCCTCGCAAGCGGCAACAGGCTCTTTCGCCGCCACCTACATCGAGCTTGACGGATACCTCAGGTCGGTCGAAAGGGCTGCTGACAATACTTATGTCCTGCACTTGAGCAGTCAAGGCCAGTCGTTCCGGGCCATCGCTAAAGACTCCGGCGGCGGCAGAAAGCTCCGCCCACAGAGCCTTCTGCGTTTGCAGGGCGTTTGCGTGGTCGATCCCGCTTACACGCACAATCTCGTTCCCTTCGTTCTCCTGCTGCCGTCCACTGGGGACATCGATGTGCTGGCGGGGCCGCCCTGGTGGAGTACGCGTCATCTGCTTGCCATCGCTTTCGCCCTGTCGCTTTTAGCTATCGTGTTGCATTTCGTTCACAGCCGGGTGGAGCGCGCGAAGCTGCGCGCGATCTTCGAAGAGCGCGAACTGCTTGCCCACGAGATGCACGATACCCTGGCGCAAAGCTTCGCCGGCCTTGGATTCCAACTGCAGGCGATTCGCAATCGCATGCCCGCGAATGTGCCCGATGTCGAGCAGCAGCTCGATCTGGCCTGCAATCTGGTGCGTCATAGCCATGAAGAGGCCCGGCAAAGCATCGCCTCTCTCCGGCGCCCTGAACCGGTCGATCTTTCCTTCGCGCTGGAGCGCTGCGCGCGGAACCTGGTAAATGGCGGAACGGTGTCCGTCGAAGTTTCGCAAGCCGGAGATCATCGCCCCGTCCCGGTGCGCATAACGGACGCCTTCTTTCGCATCGGGCAGGAGGCGCTCTCTAACGCCGTCCAGCATGCTTCTCCGACCCGTATATGCGTGAAGGTCTCCTACGGAGAGACCATTCTCTGCCTGGCTATCGAAGACGATGGATTGGGTTTCGCCGGCGGCCGGGAGATGAAAGGTTTCGGAGTGCGCGGAATGCGCAAGCGCGCCGCCGCGGTCTCCGCCGCCTTTGAAATTTCCAGCGCTCCGGGCCAGGGGACACGCGTGCTGGTTACGGCGCCAATTCCCGTCCGGCGTACCCTGAACACCTGGCGCACTTATATTTCGAGGCATCTCTGGCCACACCGCGCATGAAGGAACACCACAAAGCAATCCGCATTCTTATCGTCGATGATCATCCTGTCATTCAGACCGGTCTGACAAGCATGCTCGCCACCCACGGCGAGGTGGAAGTCGCCGCTGCCGTTTCCAGCGGCCAGGAGGCGCTGGCCGCTGCGCGCCGGGAGATGCCCGACATTATTTTGTTGGACCTGCGCATGCCGGGAATGAGCGGAGTCGATACTCTGCACGCGCTCAAAGCGGCGAATGCTACGGCGAAAGTTATCATTCTGACTCATTTTGAGACCGACGAAGACATCTATCTCGCCATTCAGGCCGGTGCGCGCGGCTATCTGCTCAAGAATTCCTCCGAGCGCCAGATACTCGAGGCGATCGCCGCGGTTCATGCAGGGCAGCGCTACATCCCGCATCAGATTGCTTTTCGCCTCGCCGAGCGTATGCTCCGCTCGAATCTCACTGCGCGCGAGCATGAGATCCTTCAGCTTCTCGCCAGGGGATTCACGAACAAACAGATTGGCGGAACGCTGAATATTAGCGAGAATACGGCGCGCAATCACGTGAATAGCATCATCCAAAAGCTGGAGGTCTCCGACCGGACCGAGGCCGTGGCCATCGCCATCCAGCAAGGACTTCTTCGCATTACTGAGTAGGTTGCCAGGCATTCGTAGAGCCGTTCTCTCTGGTATGCTCCTGCGGTATGCCGACTTGTGTCCCGAACATTGTCATTAAAGATAGAAATCCCGGATTTTTTGCCGCGGCAGCGCTGACCGCGGTGATTTTCGCGATGCCTGCTGTCGTAAAAGGCCAATCCGGGCAGCAGCAGCAGTCCATCGATTGGCCCGTCTACGGCGGTCAGGATGCAGGAGACCACTATTCGCCCCTTGCTCAGATCGACCGCAAGAATGTGAGCACGCTGACCGTGGCGTGGCGGTTCGATACCGGGGAAAAAGGCGGCCTTCAAACGAGCCCTATTATTGTGGGTAACGTTCTCTACGCGTACACGCCCAGCCAGAAGGTAATCGCTCTCGATGCGGCTTCCGGAAAACTGCTGTGGAAGTTCGACTCGGGGATTAGCAGTACGCAACCGGCCAGAGGCGTCTCCTACTGGACGAATGGGAAAGAGAGCCGCCTCTTTGCCGGAGTGATGAACTTTCTATACGCTCTTGACCCGGCCACCGGCCAGCCCATCCCCGAATTTGGGGAGAATGGCAGAATCGATCTGCGCAAGGGCTTGGGCCGGGATTACCTGACGCAATCCATCGCATTGACCACCCCCGGGATTGTCTACAAAGATCTGATCATCGTGGGCGGCCGTGAGCCCGAGGAGCATCCCGCGCCTCCCGGCGACATCCGTGCCTTTGACGTGCGCACCGGGGCGCTTCGCTGGAGCTTTCATACCATCCCTCATCCCGGCGAATTCGGATATGACACCTGGCCGAAAGATGCGTGGAAGGATGCCGGCTCCGCGAACAATTGGGCGGGCATGGCTCTCGATGTCCGCCGGGGCATCGTGTATGTGCCCACCGGATCGGCTGTTTTTGATTTCTACGGCGGCGACCGCGTTGGCAATGATCTCTTCGCCAATACACTGCTCGCGCTGGATGCCGAGACGGGCAAACGAATCTGGCACTTTCAAGGCGTGCACCACGATCTTTGGGATCGGGATTTCCCATCGCGGCCCGCCCTCGTGACGGTCCAACATGACGGCAAGCGGGTCGACGCAGTGGCTCAGACGACGAAGCAGGGCTTCCTTTATCTCTTCGACCGGACGACCGGGCGCCCTCTGTTTCCGGTAAAGGAATCGAGCTATCCCTCCAGCAATGTTCCTGGTGAAGTGACCTCGCCCACCCAGCCGCTTCCTAGCGTGCCCGCGCCCTACGCCCGCCAACGTCTTACTGAAGACATGCTGACCCATCGCACGCCGGAGGCGCATGCCTGGGCGGTGAAACAATTCAAGACCTTTCGCAGCCAAGGCCAATTCGTTCCTTTCAGCCTGGACAAGCAGACCGTGGTTTTCCCCGGTTTCGATGGCGGCGCCGAGTGGGGCGGCCCGGCGGTTGACCCGGCAACAGGCGTGATCTATATCAATGCAAACGAAATGGCCTGGCTCGGTGGCCTTACCGTTCCTCCCACGCCTAAGAGCGTGGGCGAGAGCATTTACCAGAACCAATGCAGCATGTGCCACGGCACGGACCGGACCGGCTCTCCTCCATCTTTTCCCTCCCTGGTCGGTGTCGGAGAGAGGCTCACCGATCAGGAGATTACCCGGACCATCCATCAGGGCCGGGGACGAATGCCTGCCTTCAATGACATCAGCGATGCACAGCTCAAGGCGCTGCTGGGTTACCTCACGGCTAAGAAAGCAGACGACGCCGATACTGCATCCGCCAAAACGGAGATGACAGCGGCTGGCGCAGCGAAGACCGACATGCCTTACAAGTTCACCGGATATAAAAAGTTTCTCGACCCCGACGGCTATCCGGCAATCGATCCTCCTTGGGGCACACTGAACGCGATCGACATGAATACCGGGAAATATCTGTGGAAGATTCCATTCGGTGAGTACCCGGAGCTGGCAGCGAAAGGAATGGGTAACACCGGATCGGAGAACTATGGCGGCCCGATCCTGACCGGCGGCGGTTTGTTGTTCATCGGCGCCACGTCCTACGACCGGAAGTTCCACGCCTTCGACAGCAGCACGGGCAAACTGCTCTGGGAATGCGAGCTACCCTTCGCCGGCATGGCGACTCCTGCAACTTACATGGTGAACGGAAAACAATATGTAGTAATTGCCGCGGGCGGAGGAAAAAACACTCCCAAGCATACCGGCGGCGTTTACCTCGCCTTCGCATTGCCCTGATGGTAGCAGCGCCGGTGTTATATCTCCCGTAGGTAAATTTCGATCTTGTTGGTAGTCCAGGTCGCCACGCCGCTGCCAAAAAAGTCCTGGTCCTCAGTCCAAACCGGACAACGGAGCACCAGGGAAGTCGCAACGACCGGCCAGTCTTGAATGTCTCGGGAGGAGATTCGCGCCCGGGCAAGTTCTTCGTATTCCTCATAGAGGCCGCGGTCCACTGCCTCCACAATGCCTGCAATCTTGTCGAGAACTAAGAGGCCGGCGGCGGGATCAAACTTACGACGTTGCGCCAGGTTAGGTATGTACTTCTTCACATCTTCGAAACATACGTCAGGGCTGTAAAACGCGGCGACGCCTTCGTAGGCTTCGAGCAAGCTAAGCACTCGGACGCCAAACACTCCGCGCAGCAGGATGTTGGCATCGAGCACCAATCGTTTTGCTGCGTTCACTTGCGCCTGCTGGCGCGCCATTGCTTAAAGTCACTGAGCACTTCTTCTTCGGAAATCCCTTGGCCGGCGAGTATCTCCTGCCAGCGAGCTGACGCTTCTTTGAGCGCCGCCCGTTCGGTCTCGCTACGCTTACGGCGCGCAGGAATGTAATAACCGACAGTATCTCCGTGGCGAGTGATCGCCATCGGAGCATCGGACTCCAGCAGATAGCTGGCTAGCTTGTCACGAAACTCCCGAATTCCGATTTTCCGCGCTTCCATTATTTTGTGTACCACTATGTACACAAGTGTACCATGTCGCGAGCACAGGTGCTTCGCTCGAGGTTGCTTGGCTGATGAAGCGATGCGAAAAAGAATGAAGGAGTTCTCTATAGAGGACCACCCCCGTCAGCGCTTGGGCAGCGGTGGGGTGGTGAACCGCGCTGGAAAGGGGAAAGCCGCCGGGCTCCTATGGCCGAACCGATCCACGGCGCAAATGCCGAAGACTACATTGTCTTTCGAAACGGGTATGGTGGCCTTGAGCGCGGTGCCCACCGGAAATGAGAATTGCCAGTCCGGAGCGGAAGTATCGCGCCAGAGGATCTCGTAGTGGCCTTCCGGCGGCATCCCGACCGGGGCATCCCACGCAAGCTGAGTGTCATTGTCGACACTATTGGTAAGGATTCGCGGGTTTGCCGGCGTTCCCGGCGCCAGAGCCAAAGTAGCCAAGGCAGCCGCATTCAACCGGGCCACATGCGCCACGTAGTTGAAATCGACATATCTGGGAAGGTCGCCGTATTGCACCCCGTTCTCGACACGAACGTTCTGGTGCTGATGGTTGAAATCCTCGCGCCACTCGGTGAATCGCACGGCAGGAAAGCCTAACAGGTTGAATGAGTAATGATCTCCGCCGCGCAGATACCGGTCCAAGCGAAAGATCAACATTGGCCGGAAGGTAAGAGCGGCGGTCTTCGCGGGAAAGTAGGTCCGGCTGGCATCGGCTATGGATCGGGCCAGCTCCCGCGAAGGGGAGTCGCTTTCGCCGCCCAGCATGCGGATCATGCGCAGCTGCGCTTCGCTTGCGGTGGCGGAAATGCCTTCTGAAAAGACGCGGACGAGATGTTTGTTTTGGAGCCTATCCCCGGGCGTGGTGTTTCCCCCGACGATGTCGTTGTTCAACACCCCTTCGATATTCCAGCCCTGCTGCTTGGCGAGCTCCGCCAGGTGATGGCTCCCGTAGAGTCCCTGCTCCTCTCCCGCAACGGCGGCAAATACAACGGTGGCGGGGAAACGCAGCTTGCTGAGCACGCGCGCGCACTCCAGACTGACAGCGACGCCGCTTGCGTCGTCATTTGCGCCGGGCGCGAAGCCATGGATATCTTCATTGGTGCTGTCGCGGGAATCGTAGTGACCCGTGACCAGATAGACTCGCTTTGCCTGCGACGGATCCGTCCCGCGAAGCACAGCATAGATATTCTCAAGCACCGTGGGCTGGGCTATGCGCGGGCCGGGCTGCTGGGTAAATTTATCCCGCTTCACATCGAGGCATCCGCCACAGGCCTTGGAGTATTCGCTGTATTGCGCTGCAATCCAGTCGGCCGCCGCCAATATGCCTTGTCCCTGGGGAATCCCTACCCCGCTGCTTGAAAGCGTGCTGCGGTTATGAAAGCCGACCAGAGTGTTTATGTCCTGCTGAATGCGCTGCGGCGAAATCTGCCGGATCGCAGCCTGGATGCGGGGATCGCCGGGTGCGGGAGCTACCGGCTTGCCGAAGGAACGGCTGTCCATTTGTGCCGGGGCGATCAGGTTTAAGCCGAGCGCGCTTGCCAGGACGGCAAAACGAAAGATCCTCTTGCAAGAGTTCACGAAGCCCCTCTCCGTTTGCATGTGAGATTCAGCTCAGAGTTTATCGTCAAAATACGATCTTCGCCGCAACTTGAAGTTGCCTGGAGGAGCCGAAATCGCCAATCGGAAAGCGGGTGGAGGAGATCTGGCCGAAGGTGCCGGGAGCGGCGGTTGGGGTAAATGTTCCGTTGGGCTGCCCCAGATTTGGGTGATTCATCAGATTGAAGGCATCCGCCCGAATCTGGAAATTCAGTTCATGGTATAGCGCGGTGTTCTTGACCAGGGAAAAGTCCACATCTTCAAATCCCGGACCAATGATCCTGTTGCGGCCCAGATTGCCGAAGCCACTGCCTGGGCTCGAAAACAAGCATCCCGGGGCTGGTGTATTGCAGATAGCCTGGGGAATGTACTGGATGTTTCCGTTAGTTGCGTGTGTGTAGGAGGTGGGAAACGGCCCCACGGCGTTGGGCCGGATTGTGCCCACGACGCCGGTTGTAGGCAATGAGGTGTGGACGTTAAATGGATTGCCCGATTGCAGGGAGACGATAGTCGAAACCTCCCATCCCTGAATGAGCCGGTTGCCGTGGATCGGGAGGTAATACACGCCGCTCAATACCCAACGGTTGCGCACGTCGAAGTCCGAAAGGCCATAGTCGCCGCTCGGATCGTAGCTATCCTGGGGTATTTGGCTGTTTGTGAAAAGGCTATATGAGTTCTCATCGAGCGACTTCGACCAAGTGTACGAAGAACTGAACTGCAGGTTATTGCTGAAGTTCTTGCTCAGAGTTATCCATAAGGCGTTGTAATTGGAGATGCTCACGCTGCTGCTCTCAAGAACATTGGTCAGTGCGGCGCCAGGCTCGATGGGGCTGTTGGCCCCAATTGTGAGGAAGGGACGCTTGCCGTTGATGGGCTGATTGAGATTCTGCACGATCTGCAGATGCGTTCCCTTGGAGCCTATATAACCGATCTGCGCGACAATGGAGCGGCTGAGCCGGGTTTGTACATTCAAGTTATAAGACTGAACCTGGGGATTCTTAAATCCTCCGCTCACCGAGTAAGGAGAAATCGAATTGGCCGCCTTCGCCTGGCCGAAGGCGTTTTGCATATTCAGCGCCGGACTGGGAGCCGTGGGAGTCAGAGATACAGGAACGGCGAAGGGAGGGTTGGTGCTTAGGCCGGTAACCAGATTAGTTTCCGGCTGGTTATAGAAAATCGCGTAACCGGCACGCACCACCGTCTTGGCCTTGCCTGACACGTCCCATGAAAAACCGATATGTGGACCGTAGTCGTAATTCTGGGGATATACCGTACGGCTCAACCCATTGTGTCCGGCTTGCAAAAGGTAATCGGAGCTGGGTTGAAAAACCACGAAGCGGTTCTCCCCCTCGACCGGAGTTCCATTCCAATCGAAGCGAAAACCGAGCTCGGCGGTAAAGTTAGCGGTCGCCTTCCATGAATCCATCACATAAACCCCCAGCGCATTAGTAAAGATACGGCTGGGCCTGGTTCCTGGAGTTACATTGAAGGCGCTTACCTCGTCGCTCAGGAACTGGGGAAGCGTATTGAAGGTGAAGGTACCCGTATCGCCGCTGAAGTTGCTGTTGATGAATCGCCGGAACTCGCCGCCGAACTTCAAAGAGTGATTGCCTCGCAGCAGGCTGAAGGTGTCGGAGAACACTCCGGTGGTGTCGCCCCGGCCCTGCGGCTCTAAGGCGGGTCCGCCAAAAGTCAGGCCTAAGCTCGTAATGGTAGTCTGCGGAAGCCCGACGTTGCTCACGATGCCATTGTCGATGCCATAGCTTGCCGGGTTGGCGGAAAACACCGGCGTGAAGCTGATGGAGATCCGGTTGAATCCCAGCCGCGCTTCGTTTACCGCTGTGGAGCTGAAGACGTGGGTCTCATTTAAAGTCAGCAATTGCCGCCGCGCAGGCCGCGCATCCCCATAGCCCGGGATGGTATCGGCTACCGTTGGCGCCAAGGGCTCATTACGGGAATCGTTCTGGATGGCGTAGTAACCGTGCAGTTGGTCGTTTTGGCCGATCTGGTGATTGATATCCGCTGTGCCCTGGTCGATGCTGGCCAGCGCACTGGCCGAGCTGACGAAGTTGTTGCCTGAGTTAGGAGCAGGCAAGAGCTGCAACAGTTTCTGGATAGTGGAGTCCGAGCCGACGGAGTTGGCGGGCGGCACTCCGCTGTTGACAGCCTCGCCCTGGCGCTGTCTCAACCCTTCATAGGTCAAGAAGAAGAACGTATGATTCCTCCAGATCGGACCGCCCACATCCCCGCCAAATTGGTTGCGAATGAATTGCGACTGCACCACGTGCGCGCCGCTCACGGTATGTTGCCGGTTGAAGTAGTTGCGCGCGTCGAAGAAGGTGTTGCGCAGGTAGTTATAGGCCTCGCCGTGAAATTGATTTGTGCCCGAACGAGTGGCGACATTGACGATCGCTCCCGAGTCCCGGCCGAACTCTGCTGAAAACGTCGAATTATCCACTTTGAATTGGCTTACCGTGTTGATGGTCGGCTGGAAAGTAATCTGGTTTTGGATCATGTCGTTCAAGTTGACCCCGTTGATCATGAAGTTCACGGTGTCTTCGCGCTGCCCGGCGGAATCGAACGACAGCGCGCCTTGGCCGCGGATCGGCTGGGTTAGAAAGCCGTTAGCCGGAGCCGTAACCGACCCCGGAATGAGAGTGCCGAGATCGACGAAATGGCGCCCGTTCAACGGCGCCTCCTGGACCGTCCTTTGGTCGATTACCTGGCCGACAGTGGGCCCTGTCACGTCCAGAGCAGACTGTTGCGCGGTAACTTGGACGGTCTGCTGAGTCGACGCCGGCGGAAGCCGGAAGTTGATGGGAACGGTAGTGCTGACCTGAAGGACAACGTTCTGGATCTCGGTTGTCTTGAAGCCCGATCTTGTCGCCGTGACGTCGTAGGTGCCGGGGAGTAGACCTGGAAAGGTATAACTGCCCGCATTGTCGCTCTGCACCGTGCGGACCAGGCCAGTCGCCACATTTCGCACCGTCACCGTTGCATCCGGGAGCGCGGCGCCGGTTGCATCCTGAACCGTGCCTTGGATATTGCCGGCAGATTGGGCAAGGCAGACTGCGGAGAATAACCAGAGCAGAACCGCAGGTCCGAAACCCCGGGTACGCAAGCAGTGAGCGTCAAACATAGAAATTGCCTCCGGAAAGGAGCCGACGAATTCGATGTATTGGCGTGCGATAGCTGTCTGATTGTCTTAAGAGCCAATTTCCCTTTGATGTCAAACCTGGAGCGAATGGTTTCCCGCCATCCGCAACATTCTTGGTATGGGCCAAACATCCAACTCGAAGGCTTCCAAACTGCAGTGCCCAAGGTCTGGAATAGCGAAAGCAGATTCCCTTCGGGAATGACAGAAAGAAAGGCAAAGTCAAGACCAGGAGGGCAGAAATGCAGCATGGATTGCAAAGCCTACATCCAGCACTCCACCTACCTTTGTCATCTCGACCGGAGCGCAGCGGAGTGGAGAGGTTCCCACATCTGGCGCAAAGAGCGCGCCAGATATGGGGCACCCGGACCCACTTTCTACATGCCCTTGTGAACGGACCAATTGTGTAAACTACGTCCCCGATCTTTCACTCACATCTGACGCCAGGTCATCTCCACGCTCACCGGGATTTCGTTCTTGATCGGCATGGTGAGAAAAGATGGCGGAACGATCTTGAAATCGGAACACGTGGCCGGGATGGTTCCGGATATTTCGACCTTGCTTCCCTGAATCGTTCGTTGAAATGGAACGTGTTTGTAGTGGACCGTCTGGCCGGCGAACTGGACATCCAAATCCGCGTAGATCGTTGCGGATGCAGTCTCTGCTTCGGGAAACTGGGCGCGCACGATGACCATGGGAAACTGTCCACCGCGCGTCACCTGCAGGGTGTGAAGATCGCGGTTGCTGTCTCCCGAATCGAACGACTTGACCGGCGCCGCGATCAAAAAGTCGCATTTCCCGGAGTGGCAAACGCCCTTGCCTTTCGCTGCACGGCTGA
Source organism: uncultured Acidobacteriaceae bacterium (assembly GCA_963705665.1). GTDB lineage: Bacteria > Acidobacteriota > Terriglobia > Terriglobales > Acidobacteriaceae > PALSA-350. Next base: position 151,064 of record CAVPKQ010000015.1, read on the forward strand.
CGCCTTCAACATGGTGCATGGGATGAGATATGTGGTACGTGAGAGTGGATTGTTCAAGAGCCCAATTCGTATTCGATTGGCAAAACACCTGAAGTGAGAAAAGCAAAAAGGCAATGAGACCTGTCTTCTTCACGCTATCTCCAGAATTTCCAATGGATCGGCCAGGATACGGAGACGATAGACGCTCCATAGGCGGCAGCCGTCACATAGGCAACCGCCGAATGCGCCGAGGCAACCCCATGAACCCTTTGCCCCTTGTTCTCCTGGTTGTAGGCCATCACTCCCAAGATCGGAGTCAGAATCATCCCCGGACCATGAATCCACTCCAGGTCCCTGTGCAGGCGGATGGCGCCGCGGGTTTTGGTACCGGGAACCTTGGGGGCGAACGTAGCGTAATAGGCGGTTGCAAAATATAAGCCTGTGGTCAGCCCGCCAAGAGCCATGTGGAGATCCAGGTTGGCCGAGCTGGGCCCGATGACGGTCGTGCCTCCGGTTGCCTTGTTCCGCTGCGTTTTCGCGCCTCCGCCGCTAAACACCGTGGCGGCCATAGGAATGGCTGTGATCAAGCCCAATGTTTGATGGACCTTGAGCATGTGAGTCCGCTTGTTGAGCAGCGCTTGTTCCTGCGCGTTTCCCTGCGTCTGGCTGGGAGAGAAGCCCAAATCTTGCATCGACGGAGCAGCGGGAGCGCTGGAAGGAGCATTCGGCAGATTGCTCCCTGGTGGCGGCTTAGCTGGGTTCCCTTGCTGAGCTTGGCCGGCAGTCAAGGTGAGATTCATCGTCTGTTGCCTGGCCCCGGTGAGCGTCACCTCGGCTGTCTTGGACGCGAACCCCTCCGCGGCGACGGAAATCGTGTAATTCCCGGGGGCTACGTTTGGCAGGTGATAGACGCCGGCTGAGCCGGTCTTGACCTCTATCGTTTGGCCGGTTTTTATATTCTTTAGAGAGACATTGGCGTTGGGTACGGCCACTCCAGACGGGCCTGCGATGACGCCGGAGAGGGTAGCCGCCGCCTGCGCCCGCAACGGAGTCGAAGTGAGGAGCGAAAGCAGAAGAATTCCCACTCCTAAAATCAATACTGTTCACTTAAGGAGATGCGATTATGGGTGGGCGGAAGCAACGGAGATGGGCGTGTAGTTTCTTGGGCGAAGGGGGAAGTTGCTCATCTTGCGTTTTACACCACGAGGGTTCCGTCTATGGCGGCTGGAGACGACGCGTTCCTGGAGAATTTCGTCAATGGCTTTGCTATGAAGGACTTTTCTGCACCGAGGGGGGAATAGCGTTGTAGGCGGAAATCTTGCGGCGGACCACGCGTACGGTATGGAGGAAAGAAAGCCGGTCGGGGTCTTCCTCTGCCTTTAACGCCGCTTCATGCATGAGGCTGCGTATCGCGAAGTGAGCCATGAGAAGCCCATAGAACTCCTGACGTACCAGATCTGGCGTCTTGCTGCGGAGCACGATCTTAGAACCGCGCAGATGGGTCTTCAATTCGTCCAAGGAGGTTTCGATTTCCCAGCGTTCGTGATAGAGCGCAGCCAGTTCTGCGGCGGGAGCCCTTTCGTGATCCAAAATGCTGGTAAGCAGGCGGTAGATGGGTTCAGGATCGGCGACTCCTTCCAAGTGGTAGTCGATGACCCGCACAACGACCCCATTGGTCTTACGCTGCCAGTCTCGACCCGAGGGATAAATGCGACTGTAATAAGAACCATCCGGCAGACGTTCTTCACAGGCCAAACGCATGTTCTTCTTGATGCGCCAAAGCAGATCAGCTCTGTTGCCTACAGCCTGAGTCCACAGCTTAAAGCCAAAAAACTGCCGGTCGGCGAGGCAGAGCATGCCTTCTTTTAGATTTGCCAGGACGCCCTGGGCGAGCGTGGTTTCGCCCGTTCTGTAGTCGGCCATTTGACTGCCGAACAACACGTGCGTACCGTTCTCAACGAAAGCTACAAAGCGGATCTGCGGATAGGCGCTGTGGCCGCGACTGCTTGGTGGCCGGCCGAAGGCAGCAACATTGCCCGCCTCGTCTGCCACCTCCAGCGTACTGCCATCTAAACTGACCAGACGCCAGCCCTGGTACCAAGCGCCTTTGCTGGCCTGAACTGCAATCGGCTTCACCACTGCGTCATGCAGCTGTCGCAGTGGCTCCCATCCCAGCCGTGCGCGTGCTTGCGAGATGCCCGACTTGCCCGCCACCTTTACTTTGGCCGACGGATCGAGCAACCACTGCGCACCCTCCAGTATGCTGCGCAATACTTCCCGGTAGGACGACTGCATGTACAACGCTAGAGCGATTACGTAGTACACCACCAATTGCGCTGGCAAGTCGCGCTCCCGCTTGCTCCCCTTACCCGTTGCCGTCAAGATCGACCCTATCGTCTTCAACGGAAAAGTCTTGGTTATCACTCCCAAGCTAATGTAATCGCTGATCCGCGTCCCCGAGGGAAGTTCGGCAACCGTACGCGCCATTGCTCCTCCTGCGTCCCCTTCGCGCAGGGTAACACTTTCTTTCTTAAGTGAACAGTATTGCTCCTAAAATTCTTATTTCCGGGAGGTTCTTCGCCGCTTTCGGTTTCATTGGAGGCCTCGATGGATGTTCTGCGAGTAGTCTTAATTGTATAAGACTCAATGTCAAGGCTTACGAAGTGAGAGGCTGAGGACAATGCAACGACTCTCTATTTTCATCGCTCTTGCCGCCGGTTTTGCCATGCTTGCGCGGCCGGTCGAGGCCGCCCAATCCGATGTTACGCCTTTGCATGCCGGAGACCGATTTCCGCAATTGTCCGGGCAGACGCTCACGGACAAGTCTCTGACCTTACCGGCGGACGCTGCCGGCAGGAATGCGGTGCTGGTCTTCTCCTTCACCAGGAAGGCGGGCAGTGACGCCCGCGCTTGGAACGAACACTTGTCCAGGGACTTCCCCAACACCATCCCAATCTTCACGGTCATCCTGCTGGAGTCGGCTCCGAAACTCTTTCGCGGAATGGCAGTTTCGGGCATCAGAAGCAGCATGCCTCATTCCCTGCAGGATCGAACGATCGTATTGTATCGGGATGAGAAACTTTGGAAGCAGCGGCTCGCAGTCGCAGATGACAGCCGCGCTTACGTGCTCCTGCTGGAGCCATCCGGTCACATATCCTGGACTAATTCCAGCGCCTTTTCCGATGCCGCGTATGCAAGCCTGAGGAGCCGGCTACATCCCTAAAAATGCAAGGCCGTGCAGTCTTTGCTTTTCTTTCTGTCATTCTGCTTCTCGTATCCGCAACTGTCGGGTGCCCCACGTCCGGATTTTCGGACGTGGGATTTGACGATCCAAACCCCTCCACAATCCGGGTGCCCATATCTGGCGCGCTCTTTGCGCCAGATGTGGGAAACCACAAACCTCCGCAGCGGGACAGCCAGAGGACAGAAGCAGATTCCCTTCGGGAATGACAGAAAGAAAGGCAAGAGCAGAATCTTCCAAAAAATAACCAGCTTCTAGTGCAGCTTTTTGTGTTGCCATCGCGTTAAACCCTACAGTTCCTTTGGTTATTCCAGCTTGCTGGGGTGGGGAAGCGGAGTGGAAACCCTCGAGGTTGAGTGCTTAAGCTGACAACTGCAGAAAACTCAAATCAGTTCGATGCGCAGACTTCGCCCAATAGCATTAGCTGCACGCGATAGCGTCTGCAGTGTGACGGCTCCGTTACCAGGGTCGAGCAAGCGGTCCAGCGCTGCTCGGCTGGTATGCATGCGCCGCGCCATCTCCACCTTGGTGATGTTGTCTTTCACCATTGCCTGCTGAACCTGCCAGGCGACCGCTTCCTTGATCGCGATAGTGCGGGTCTCTTCGAGCACGCCTTCTTTCTTCAGGAAGTCGTCAAGCGATGATCCCACATGCTTATTAAGTTTCTTCATCTCGTCACCTCTATCATCCTCCGTCTCGCCAGCGATAGATCGTTGGCCGGGGTCTTCTGCGTTTTCTTGATGAATCCGTGCAGGACGATCAACATGCCTTCGTGAAAACACAGCAACAACCGAGCGATCCGCTGGCTGGGCAGAGAGGAACGCACTTCCCATAGACCGTCCTTCAGGCTACGTACCAGGGGCATACCGATCGGCCATCCGAACTGCACCCGCATCAGGTCGAGCCCGATCGCGCGGCGGTCGCCTAGATCGAGGCTACGCAACCACTCCCGCACCGGCTCCGTCCCCGTTTCGGAGCGGTAAAACCGAACCGGCAACTCCGGGGATGATGCTTTGCTCACCGCGTTTATGCTTATGATGTATCAGAAATGGTACATAGTCAAGTGGAGACAATTTCGCAGGATTGGGTGTGATTTGAATAATTGCCGTAAGTTAGTGGAGCACCGGGCGGGGATTGAACCCGCGAATACTGGTTTTGCAGACCAGCGCGTTAGCCACTTCGCCACCGGTGCTCACTTATCCGCTGCGCGTCATGAATGCCCGCGCAGCGGACGCGACTGTCCAAGCCACTTACTTGGGGCCGCTTACTTAGGGCCGCTTACTTGGGCTGGGTCACGGTACGCAGGTACGGTTTTACCGTCTTGAAGCCCTGCGGGTAAATCTTCTTCGCTTCCTCGTCGGAGACGGCTCCTGAGATGATGACATCCTCGCCATTCTTCCAGTTCCCCGGCGTTGAAACCTTAAACTTGGTCGTGAGCTGCAGAGAATCCAGAGCGCGAAGTATCTCGTCGAAGTTGCGCCCTGTGCTCATCGGATAAGAGAGCGTCAGCTTGATTCTCTTATCCGGGCCGATAATGAATACCGTGCGCACGGGTGCGTTGAGCGCCGGCGTGCGGCCTTCGGACGTGTTGCCCGCATCGGCCGCGAGCATATCGTAGAGCTTTGCGATCTTCAGCTCGGGGTCGCCGATGACCGGATAATTGACCTTGTGTCCCCCCACCTCTTCAATGTCGGTGGCCCACTTTGCGTGGCTGGCGACGGGATCCACGCTGAGGCCGATGACTTTGGCTCCGCGCTTGGCAAAATCTCCTTCAAGAGCCGCAACAATGCCCAGCTCGGTGGTGCAAACCGGGGTAAAGTCCTTGGGGTGGGAGAAGAGAATAGCCCAGTTATCGCCAATCCACTCATGGAAATGGATCGGGCCTTGGGTCGTTTCAGCCGTGAAATCGGGAGCTACGTCGTTGATGCGTAATGACATGATGATTTCGCCTCTTGGGTTTTTCCCAATACTCTTTCTTCGCAGCAGTGAGGAGCTTGCAGCAGGATGGATTCATCCGGCTCCAAGTTCCATGGTTCGGGTCAAAAGCAGAAAAACCCACCCGGCACGATGATGGCGGGTGGGTTTTTCGCGTTACGAATTTGGGAATCCGGTTCGCTAGAGACACACCTGCGTGGGCGAACAGCGACAGCAGTCACAGCAACATTGAGCCAACGAGGTGTATTTGGGGACCATTGATTGCAAACCTTTGCAAGCGCTGTCTATACGAGGGAGACGCTTCACATTCTGAAGCATAGAACCCGCTGAGCCGGCATGTCAAACTGTGGCAACCCTGACGGATCGATTCGCAGCGGCTCGCTGAGCTGCCTTCAGGGTTGGGAAGTATCCGCATTTTTAAGCCGGGGACAGAGAGCTGGGCGAAGTTCGGGTGAAGAGGCAGCACTATTCTTGGTACAAACGAGCTGTTTTTCCTTGCGGGATTCACACTCTTTCAACAGGGCAGATGGGCCGCGCGCGCAAGATTAACAGCAGGTATACAACTTTCAGTGGAACTTGAGGAGAAAAATGCGCGACACTTCGCTTGATCTTCTCTGTTTACAGGCCCGTTTTCATTGCCTAATCTTGGCAAGCGTTCGGAAAAAAGAAGCACGGCTTCGCGCACTGACTGACTGACAACTTGGGATAGAGCGGAAGCGCAGTATGTGCGCTCGAGCGAATGAGGGGCCCTTCCATTCCCGGATTTTATTTGACACCGCCGGGAAGGGACAACTGATTTCGGTCCATCGCCAGGCAACATGCCATCTGCGCTTCTGTTCTCCGCAACCCGGCCCGAGCTGGGAAAAGCGGCGCCGCGTTTAGCACGGCTGGGACTGCTGTTTGTCCTTCGTGCTTCGTGGAGGCGCCTTCTTTTTCTTTTCGGGGCCGGGGATGCGGTTTGACGGCAACCCCCCCTGCGCAGGTTCACGAGAGTGGGCCTGCGTATTTGCAGCTCCTCGCCGGAGGAGCAGTTTGGACCCCATGAGGCCGAAAAAAACGATTCTTTGTGTAGACGATAACGAGCAGGTTCTTTCGGTACGTAAATTTATGCTGGAAACCCGCGGCTATCGTGTTCTTATCGCGCTCGATTGCGAACGGGCGCTTGAGCTGTTCCGCGAAGGAGGCATCGACTTGGTCCTGAGCGATCTCATCATGCCGCGCATGGATGGCAACGAGCTTGTTCGCCGCATGAAGGAACTCGCTCCGGAGGTGCCCGCGATCCTCATCAGCGGAAGCGTCAAATCCTTCGAGCGGGCCAATCGCGCCGACGCCTTTTTGCCCAAAGGCGCCTGCTCTCCGTCGGAAATGCTGGAACGCATCCGTGTGATGGTGGCCCGCAAGCGCGGCCCTAAGAAGGCGAGCGGCCCGCGGCTGCCTGCGCGCGAGCCGGAACATGCTGAGCTGGCCGCGGCCGGCGTTTCTTAGCGGTTGGCCGCGTAGAGCCGGGCTGCATTTACAATCAAAGGTGTGCAGCCCATCATCGTGGCCAATAATGTAGGCAAGGTCTACCGGACGGGCAAAGTACGCGTGACCGCGCTGAGCGGCGTTTCCTTCGCCATCCAGCGTGGCGAGTTTGTCACCATTGTTGGCCCCTCCGGCAGCGGCAAGTCGACGCTCTTTCACATCCTTGGCGGCCTTACGCAGGCCACCTCCGGCAGTGTTTTGATTGACGGCGTCGATTTCGCCGCGCTGAGCGACTCCCAGCGTACCCTCATGCGGAGAACGAAGATTGGCTTCGTCTTCCAGAAGTTCAATCTGCTGCCAACCCTCACGGCGCGCGGCAATATTGAGATTGCGTTTGAGATTGCCCAGCAAGACGGCAAGCGCGAAGAACCGTACCTGGCGGAACTCGCAGGGTTGCTGGGTATCGCCGACCGCCTGGATCATCGGCCGTCGGAGCTCTCAGGGGGAGAGCAGCAGCGAGTTGCCATCGCCCGGGCGCTGATCAACCGGCCCGCCATTGTGCTCGCCGATGAGCCCACCGGCAACCTCGATACCGCGAACTCGAATGCAGTGCTTAAGATGCTTCGGCGGTTCAACCAGGATCTCCATCAGACGATCCTGATGATCACCCATAATCCTGAAGCTGCCGCGATCGGCGACCGTACTCTGCACATGCGAGATGGGCGCCTGTTGAAAGAAGAAGCACCTGCCGCCGCAGCGGCGCATTCTTAAAGAGCGAAGGGAAGCGCTTGAGGAGACTGCGTTGACCGCCCTGTCGCCCTATCGCTATACTGAGCGAGCGCCCATGCGGGAGTAGCTCAGTGGTAGAGCATCGCCTTGCCAAGGCGAGGGTCGCGGGTTCAAGTCCCGTCTCCCGCTCCAGTTTCGACGTCAGTCAAGGCAAGAAGGTCTTGCTGAGTGGCCAGGGAGGCTGGTATTGCCGGGCGTCAATCTTAAAAGCGGCGCGGTACCCAAGCGGTAAGGGAGAGGTCTGCAAAACCTTTATGCGTCGGTTCGATTCCGACCCGCGCCTCCAGCTCTCTCAACAACTTACCTCCAGTCCGTTGCGCTTTAGCTGCCGCTACGCTGCCATTAAGCGGATAACCGGTCGTAAATCAAGCTGTTTGGGCGGCCTTTGCGGCACTGAACCTGCCGCTTAGCTGCCTACTCAGCGTCTCCGCCGCCGTGTCCGCCGAAGCGTCGAGGACATGCGCGTAGATCTTGAGCAGGATGTCGGGACGGGAGTGACCAAGGCGTTCCTGCGCTGCCTTGATCGGGACTCGCTCCTCCACCATCTGGGTCGCTCCCCAATGCCTCAGCAGACGCCAGGTGATGTGCGGAAGGCCGAGCCTTTCTGCCGCCGGCTGAATACGCCGGGCCAAGAAGGTCTCGTGCCAGATCGGACCGGGCTTCATGATCTTGCCCTTCTTAATACGGTTGGGAAACATCCAGTCCTCATCCTGCGCTTTCCTCCGCTCCTTCAGCCGAAGCAGACGTTGAACGTCGGCTTCCGTCAGCCGGATCGGGCGATTGGAACGGTGGTATTTCGGTGTGTGCAGCTTGCCTTGGTTGACGGCACGCACCACCCACAAGTTCCGGGTCTTAGGAACCAGATCGACCCACTTGAATGCCAGCTCCTCCGGACGAATCGAGGTGACTGACATCAGATAGACCAGCGTGCTGTCCGGCTCCTTGAGCGCGTCCATCAACTGGATAAGCTGGCTGCCAGTCGGGAGTTTTTTCTGCTCCCGGATTTCCTCCGGGGGAAGATCGGCCCCGCGTGCAGGATTGAACGTCATGTATCCGTACTTGATCGCAGACTGAAAGATGGAGCTGAGCCCCCACTTCAGGTTCCTGAGTGTTTGCACAGCTTTGCCTTCGAGCCTCTTCTGGTTAAGAAATGCCTGTACCGCTTCGATCGAGATCTCAGACAGTTGCATGTCGCCGAACGCAGGCAGGTAGTGCGCACAGATATTGGTCTCATACCCATGTATCGTTGTCCCCTTCTGGTTCGCCAGCTTCAGCGCGCGGTATTTTACGATGAAACCGCGGAATGTCATCATCTTCTTTGGGCGGTGCTTAACATCGTTGATGGGTTCAAGGATGAGGGCCAGCTTCTGCCGGGCGGCCTTTTCCGAGCGAATGTCCTTGATCGAACCAAGGTTGACCGAGCGGCGTTTCCGCTCTTTCTTCCCCGCTTCGTTGATGACATCTTCTCGATAGAAGCCCTCCCACCACGCTGGGTCTCCATCCTCACGCAACCGGACACTGCCGGTCTGCAATCGCTTCCGAGTCAATTTGAATTTCTCCTTTCCGCTGACTCGGGCAATTCCGTCGGATGACTCCAGCGTAGCATCGGGCCGATGCCTCTCGCGAGATCGGATATAGAGGGAAACCTTATACGGATCGAAGCGGATTCCCCGCGTTCCCAAGCGAACTACCGGGAGGGGATCCGTCGCATCTTTTTGGGTGCGCTTGTACACCCAACCTCGGCTCACGCCGATGGTCTCGCATAGTTCGCGCGTGGTGAGCAGCTGTGGAGGCCAGAATGACCTATCCTCTGATCGCTGCCGGCCAAGTTGGGATGACTGGCTGCTCATCCTGACTCCGCAGTCCGCTGGCGCCTCGATGCGTTCACCGCGCTGTCGCAATGACTTAGCGGCTCCTAGGTCTAGGCATCATGCGTTCGCAGCAGATCTTGGTCAAATTTGGCGGCACCTGACAGAATCTCTTGACGTCCGCCCAGCGCCGGCCACCGACCACCTGACAGATTGGTGGGGGAGCCAAGACCCCGGCCCACTCGATGGTTGTCAGGAGGGGTTTTTCCCCAATTGCGCAAAGGGGGCTTAAATCAACAGGATTTCTGTCTTCGTGCATTCACAGGTACGTGCCGAAGGAGTAGATATGATCATGCGCAGAAGACCTCAACGTGCCTCTCTTCGCTGCTCTCGGAAACGATGAGCCCTGCGAAAGGGCCAACCCAATGAATTCCGGATCTCCGCCTTCTCCGAAGAAGATTCTGGCCCATCCCGATCCACGTCGGCCCCGATCCCCAATCTTGTTGAAAGGAAGTTGCTTTCTAGCATCGAAGGACTATGACAAAATATGCATCCATCCAAGGAACAAAATGATCCACGCTTGAAATTCAACCGGCTGATGGTTGAGAAACTTCAGGACCACATTCTCGAGGAGGTCGAGAAATTCGCAGAAGAGCACCCGGACTGCGATCTGGAGGCATATCCTGTGGCGGTCGGCCAAGCATTCGTAGCCCAATGCCTGAAGGCGTATGGGGAGCGAGGATTCTACGAAGCACGGAAACATGCCACTTTGATCATCGAGGCAGTGGAACGCGCCTACCGGGAGAGCTAATGCGGTGCACTGCGTCGCGAACCAACCGTAGAGGTGATTTCGATGAGACGGATAACCACAACATTGCTAGTCCTGGTGGTTGGCCTAGTGACCGGCTGCAAGGCCACGCCACCGCAGGTTTCGGGAAAATGGCATGGAGTAAGTCAGATGAGCGCAACCTACTCGTTGCCCGGCAGCAGCCAACGACATAACGACATTGCTCAAGTAGATTTTGTCCTCGTTCTTACGCAAAACGGTCAGACTGTACAAGGCGATGCCGCGATCACCTCCGGGAGAAGTCAGGCGATTCACATTCCCATCACTACGGGAGTGGTCGGGCAGGACGGAAAGCTGACCCTTGTGGGAGAAGCAAACTATACCATCGCGACTGCTCGCCTCAACTTTGATGGCAAAGCCGGAGCTGGGAAAATCACAGGCACTGTAGATCTCAGCCTCAGCAACGTGACAAGAGGCGCAGATCATAAGGGCTCTCTGACTTTGATTCAGTCGAGTTAATGACGGGTGAACTCAGTCATCGAGGAGAGACTTGACTGAGATCCCGATTGATCTCATGCTCCTCCCTGCGCACTTGAAGCTGCGCGGAGGCGAGGAGTGTTCGAGAGCCCTGAACAGGCGCATCAAGCTCTGACAGACGTTGGCTATTTAACCGACCGGGTTACGGCCACTACCGTCTATCTCGCCGATAAGCTGCACAAACCTCTATTGTTGGAAGGTCCCGCAGGTTCAGGCAAGACAGAACTCTCCTATGCAGTCGCTCGCGCAACTAATACAGCCATCGAACGTCTTCAGTGTTTCGAAGGCCTAACGCCTGAGCACGCCATCGGCAGATTCGATCAGTCGCTGCAGCGGCTATACCTCGATCTCGCTACGCAGACAACCGGGCCAGATTGGAAGACACTGGCGAAGGAGATCACCACCTTAGAGTTCTATCTTCAGGGACCTCTATTGAGGGCGCTTCGGTCGAAGCAAAGCTGCGTCCTGCTGATCGACGAACTGGACAAAGTCCCTCAAGCAATGGAAGCAATGCTGCTCGAATTCACTTCTGCCTGGCAAGTCTCCGATCCACATCTGGGCACGATCACGGCTAAATCGATTCCCTTTACCGTGATGACGTCGAACGAACAGCGTCGCCTGGGTGACCCCTTGCGCCGCCGTAGCCTCTACCTGCGCATCGAATATCCGACGGCGGCAAGAGAAGGGGAGATCGTGGCGCGAAGAACGCCCGATGCCTCCCCGCAGACGCACCGCTTGCTTGCAGGATTCGCGAAGGCTCTTCGCGCATACCGCTTGGAGAAGCCACCTTCTGTCTCCGAGATGATTGATATTGCGTTGGCCATCGAATTCCTCGGAATCGACGAAGTAGGCGTCGAACACCGCGACATGCTGCTCCCGCTCATCGCCAAGACGACGAGGGATCGCAGAAAGCTTGCGGACCTCAAAGACGCTTTTGCGACGATCCTCTATGCCGCGCGGGTCTACGCGCAGGAGATGGAAACGCAGCATGGTCGTGAGCGCGCGCACCAGATGCCTCAGGAGCAACCCGTATGAAGAAGCAGTTCCTGATGACGATTCTCTTCGCAATTGCCGTCTTCCAGGCCTTTGGCGGCACAGACGACCCAGAGGCTGTGTACTACGCGAACGCCTATGCAGATCACTACGGCGTTCCCCGTGCGCTGGTATACGCCGTCATCGACCAGGAATCGGCCTGGAGGCCCAACGCCATCTCGAGCAAGGGAGCTGTGGGATTGATGCAACTCATACCTGCGACCGCCTGGCGCTATGGCGTGGAACGACCCTTCGCCAAATCGGACAACATTGGCGGCGGGGTTCGTTATCTGCGCGCCCTTCTTCGCCAATTTCACGGAGACATGAGACAGACGGTTGCCGCTTACTATGCCGGAGCGGACCGCATCCAGCGTCGCGGCCTCGCCTACCACAATCACCAAGTGATCGCTTATGTCGAGCAGGTGCGGCAGCGCTATCTCCGTGAATTGGAGCGCACCAACCTGCTCGCAAAGGAGGAACAACGATGATCCGGCGCGCTTCAATTGGCTGGCTTCTCGTGTGCTGTACTCTTTCGATGGTGGCACAAACCACTTCGACTCTCCGGTCTTCTGCCAAGGAGACCGTGCAGCAGGCACAGCCGCAAATCTCGCAGTTGTTGATCTCTCCCGATACTGTTTCCGAGCTTCATTTGAAGCCGAACTTTGCCACGACGATCGTCATGCCGGAGCCAGTGACCGACGTTGTGCTTGGAGCTCCGGCCCTTTTCAGTGAAGAACACTCGGAGCACGCTTCCACGCTGGTTGTCGTGAAACCGATCACCCATCACGCCGCGACCAGCAACCTGCTGATCTCCACGCTCTCCGGACAGCACGTCAGCCTCAAGCTCATCAGCGATGGGAGCACCGCGAGTGCGCCGGTGGACTTCGTACGCGTCTACAAGCACTCTGGTGATTTCCTGATTCCTTCGGACGATCCGGCGGACGCCATTATGCCCGATGCGGCTGCCGGGGGAGCCAAGCCGATCTCTGTCCTCGAGACGGCCTTTGCGGACCAACAGCGGGTCGCCAGCCCTTCTTGGACGATACCGCGCGATCCTAAAAAACATGCCAAGATCGCGGCAGCGATTGGGTCTGTATCTGCCGACGGCGACAGTATGGTGGTTGCCTTCTCCATCCTCAATGAAAGCGGCCAATGGGTGGAGGTGTTGCCTCCCCAAATCCAGTTGAATAGTCCCGCGACTCAAGGTGAGAAGAAGAAGGCCAAGAAGAAACAGAAGAGCATTCTGGCCGACCTGGTCCCGATAACGGACTATCACTACACGCAACGGAAACTAGCTCCGGGAGAACGCGCAGACGGCGTCGTTCGCTTTGAGCGACCGGATTTCAAGCTGACGCAGGATCGCTTGCAGATGGAACTCGCAACAACGGATGCTATCGATTCTCCACTCCTGCTGAACTTGCCCTTCACGGCGCCAAGCGAAACGATGCCACACGCCTCAGGCCTCAAACAGGAGAATAGCGATGAGCGGCAGTGACAATGGGATTCGCCATGGAACCACTGGCAAGAAACCTATCGATCATCTGAGAGCATTTGTCTCAAGTGTCCTCGCCCCAGAAAGAGCAAATGGAGAGCCCGGTGAACGACCGGAGGGCGATCAGAATCAGAGGCCCTTTCGCGGCCGCAACGCAAAGCAAGGTAGCGGAGAGGACAAAACCCTGAAGTTCCTGATTGTGGCTGCCGGAGTAGTGGCGGGCCTTATCTTCCTCATCCTAAGTCTGTCACAAAAACACCAGATCAGGCCTAAGCAAGCAAATCCCGCGATCGGTCTACTGCCGCAGAAGCGTCCTTACAACAGCGGCATCGTGCCAAGAAGCTCGATGCAACCAACTCCTGAGAGCGAGAAAAACGGAAAGCTGACAGCGCAGGATCTTGAGAACACCGTTGCTCAGACCGGCAACGCGCCGGAACAGACGAAACCGTCGCCCGGAAGTGGCGCGCAAACCCTCGGACAAATTGCGCCATTCAATTCAGGGTCATCGCCGGCCGATAATTGGTCTCCCAAGCCATACAACGGTCAGGAGCAAACGGAAGTGCAACAAGAGAAAGCCGAGAGCGCCGCGTTAGCGAAGCCATCGCTGGTCTTTGTGGCCAACACGAACGCGCCCACGGCTTCGTCAGCGGCAAATGCGCCGCTCACGCCAAGTCTTGAGCTTGGCACCGGCACCAGACTGTGGGCCCACCTTGCTTCTGTGGTAACTACAGCGGTCAATGTCCCAGTGATCGCGGTGATCGACTACAGCTACGAGCGCGACGGTGAAATCGTCATCCCGGCTGGAACCGAGGCGGTTGGTCATGTTCAGCAGGCGGACAGATCGGGCTACATCCTAATCAAATTCGACCGCCTGGAGATTCCTCACGGCAGTGTCATTCCCGTTGAGGCCTTGGCCACCAATCTGAATCTCGGCCCGCTCAAAGGCAAGGTGAGCGGCACCCACACCGGTCGTAAATTCCTCGCGCGGTCGTTTAGCGATATCGGTAGTGGCCTGGCATTGTTCGCGGGACAGAACAACACCAGTGGGGCCATCAGCGAAGACGACATCCTGCGCATGGAATTAGCACAAAATGCCGGGAACGCCGGAGACCAGGAGATCATGCAGCTTGCGATGAGCGAGCATCCCATCGTCACGGTTCCAGCGCGCACCAATATCTTTGTCGTCTTTGAGAAGGCGGAGAACAAAACAACTGGCGGCGCTAGAACATCTCCCAGGCCAACGCAACAGAACCTGGACCAACTCCGCGAACTGTTGGAGCTTCAACGGGAGATGAACCAAAATCAAGCTGGGAACGGGACGGCGAACCCCTAGAAAACCTCAAGACTAGGAATGGTACGAACCCAATGTCTGAATCCAATCGTGAATTGATCTATGCGAGAGGCAGAGAACGATACCACTTAGTCCATGGCTCGCTTATCAGTATGCCACGCTCGCAAAACCTGCAGCGCCCAAAGCGGCGGATTTCGCATCTTCCCGTGTCCGTCAGCCGTACATAAAGGTTCAGGAAAGCGGCGCCAGGCCAGCGAAGCCGCTCCTCCTCAAAAGCACTGAAACCTTGACGAATTAATTCTAGGCCCTGTTGCGAGTCAGCTGGAGCGTCCGGAACGACAACCAATCCCCAAAGATCCCTGCAGTGCTGTTTGTTTGGTGGATTCTGAAAACTCTGGATGTGGCGCACGAAATCCCGGTCTGTCCGAGGTGACAATCGTTCGGTTGGCATCCCACGCCTCGGCTAGCATCTCCCGGTGATCCTGGGCAATCGCGGCTACCGCCTTTTCAAAGAAAGGCTGCGGTATCGCCACGTCCTGGTCCACGAGAAATCCGCTCCAGCGGATTTCCTGTTCATTCACTTGGTAGCTCATGTTGGTGGCTCCACAGACATCATCCGCTCACGGCCGGTTTGGGCCCACCCGCCATTCTCTCAAATTCCTTTGTAGGAGAGCCTAGTTCTCCCAATTTGCGCAATCGGATCAAAACCGTCGATTTGTCCCAAGTGCGCGGATCGGGCAGAGGCTCTACTCCTTCCCGAACGCGCAATCGGATCAAAACTCGGGACATACCCGCAATGCGCATTGGGGGCGGAACGTACGTTCTCCCGAATTGAGCAATCGGATAACAAGTCCCCATATGGCGGAAGTCCGCAATTGGGGCCGCGACCCTGCTCCCCCAAAAGCGCAATTGGATCAAAGCACATGATAAGTCCGGACTGCGCATTCAGGGATAACCTCCAGCAAGCACCGTCACCGAAATCATTGATAACTATGACGGAGCGCCAAAAGGACACACCAGGCAAAACGTCCTCAAACGGAGGGCTAGCCTACTAGGAAGACAATGTGATCGGCCGCAACCTCATCGTTGAAACCCACTTCCTTAGATTCCAAAACAATGCGTATCAACACTTATCACATTCCCCATCAACCGACCGAAAACCCAACCTTCATAAATTGATCCAGCCACGGGAGGGACTTAACTTTCTTTTGCGACGGCACACCGTCGAGGAGGAACACACATGAGGTCGATGCTCAAGCGCTGCCGCAAGACAGTTGCTCTTCCAATCTTGCTTGGTATCTTCACGCTCTCGCTCGCGATATCGCCGGCCGCGGCCGTCGCACAGAACCTCGGTCAGCAACCAGCGACCGGCCAGGCAGTACAGGGCCAACAAGCCGCAACGCCGGAAGGCACCTTCTTAAATTTTGTCAATTGGATCGGGAACGTCATATGCCCGGTCGGGGCCGGTCTCGCGATTGTGGGATGCATCGTGAACTGGCGGCAGGGCCGTAACTTCGCAGGCTGGGGAGCGACAGCCGCAGGACTGCTAATGGTATCGGGCGCTCTGCGCTTCATCGAATACCTCATCCAGAACGCGCAGGCGGTGGGATAGCGAACATAACGGACCGGAGAATTGTGATGCAGCTGCCTACCATCCTCGGATCGACAATCAATCTCCTGCTCGGGCTCGCCTCCATTGCGGGACTGGGTTCGTCTCATTCTTGCAGGGTGGAGCCTGCGGCAGGAGGGGCGGGAGTCAACTTCCAGGTGGGCGGCAGTTTCATTAAGTACATCCTCTGGTCGGGCATCTTCCTGACCCTGCCCGGAGTCTTCGCATGGCTCAACGCCAATGGTGTCAGCGTTCAGCAAGAGACGGCGGGCGTGCCCTCCGGCTATATGCAACAGATCGAGACAGTGATCGAGACCTTTGTCACGGACATCGTGCTCAATCATCTCGTTCCTGTACTGGCGGCGGCGCTGGTCTTGAAGGCAGTGCTTGATGCCGCCGAAGGCCATCTACCTGTCGGCTCAATCATCGCTTCGCTCTTTCTCTTGGGGGTGGAGGGCGTGTACAACCACGCCACGCAGCAATGGAACGACGTCACGGCGTACGCCAGCACGGACTTCCTCATGAACGCGTGGACCTATGTCGCGTCAACGATCTGCCCGATCGCCGCCGGATTAGCGATTGCCGGAGCGATCCTCGCCTACGTCCGCAATCATCCATGGGTGCGTTATGTCGGCTGTGCCCTAGCCATGTTGAGTGTTACCGGGCTTTACGCACTCGTGAAAAGCATGACGGGAGTGACGACATGAGGAGGAGCCGACTCCAGATGGTTTTGTTCTGCGTTGCGGTCACCACAGTTGCGGGAGTTCTGCGATTCGCCCTCGGAACTCGCGTGGGGATCGTGGCTGCCACCATCGCAATCTTGGTTGGGATTCTTCGACTGTTGTTCCGGTCGACGAAGGCATGCGCAGTTGCCCTTTGGAGCCTGAGCGGAACCCTCGCTCAGGGCGTCGAAGATCGTTGCCTGCGGCGTTCCGCCATCAAGGAGTCGAGACATGCAACAAGGGTCCTTTGATACCGGCATCCTCAATCTGACGAACTGGGTGGGCAATGAGGTTCTGATCGTGCTGGCCGGCCTGATCCTGGCCGCCGGGATCTATCGCTATTCCAAGGGACACGATGCAGATCGCTACTTCTATGGCGGCCTGGCCTCGCTGTTGGTATCCGGCTTCTTGAGGCTTGCGGAAACCATGACGCAGCAGGCGTCGGGCGCGAACCAGTATTGGACCGCGATTCTGACGCTGACCAACTATGTCGGCAACGTGATTCTGCCGACCTTCGCGGCAATCGAGGTGGTGAAGCTGGTGTTAGGTTTCGCAGGAGTGTTCGAACGATTGAACATCGGCGACGACTGGCTGCGGCATCTCTTCGCCGCCATGATGTCGCTCATGGTGTCCGGATTGTTGAGGGAATTTGAGCACCTCGTCGCCGCATGAGGAGAGAGAACGATGGCATTGATACTGAGTCCCATCTCGCGCAACCTGCATATGAAGGTCACGTTTCTCTATCTCGAACTCGAAGACCTGTTGGTGATCCTGCTTGCGGTTTCCGGCTCGATGATCGTGGGAAACTTCCTCTTCCCGGATCGCGAAGTGTTCCACATTCCCATGAACTACTTCCTGCCGCTCGTGATCCTGGCGACCGGCGTCCCGGGACTCATGATTCTTAAGTACGGTAAGCCCCGTGCCTACCTTCAGGACCTGGTCTTCTGGTACAGCAAACCGCGCTCTTATTCCTGCACCGGCCGGGAAAAACTCTTCGAGCGGCCCTATCTCAGGGAGGACGATTGAGTTATGGCGACGAGAGACAAACGGCGCGATCGGGAGCTTGATGAGCCGGCGGTGTGCGATTTGTTGCCCATCCGCGATTATCTCGACGATCTCATCGTGCGTTCGAGCGGCGCCTTCGTCGCCGGCTTCCGATTGCAAGGAGCGATCAGCTACTTCGCGGATGACGAAGGCCGCAACGAGAAGAAGCGACATCTCGAAGCGCTGCTGCGGACGATCCCCGAGGAAAGCATGCGCCTGCAATTCCGGTTTGAAGTCGCCGAAGATTTGGGTTCGCTCCTCGATGCCTACCAAAGAGAAACGACTACCTCCCACGAAGGAGTTCTGGCCCTCGAGCGCGAACGAGTAGCAGCGTGGCGCGAAAAGGAGGAAGCGGGTACTTACTTACGAAGGATGACCCACGCCTATTTCCTTTGGGATCCGGAGAAGCACCACCAGGTGATGGAAGCGGGCGGTAGCAACTCGGGAGCGCGAAAGCCGGGAACATTCAGTCTCTCGACTCAGAAACAAATCGAGCGCACGCTAAAGGAACATCTCGATCTGACGAACGAATACGAAAGCATCCTCAACGGCATCGAGTCCGCCTTGCGGACTGCCGGGCTCGAGCCGCAGCGGATGACTGACGAAGATCTCTTTCTCGAAGCCAAGCGCGCCCTGACGCCGCTCGTACCGGATCTGGGTCCCTTGCGGCTCTATCCCCAATCGACCCGTTTCATCAGCCCACGGGAACAGACGGCAACCGGCAGCATTCTGAACCAAGCGGAGAGCTACATCAACATCGACGGCCTGCTGTGGAGCGTGATCACCTTGCGTAATACTCCCGAGGCTACCTATCCCGGCATTTTGCGCGATCTACTCGTCTGCGGCATTCCCCTGGTGTTGTCCGCTCAGGTGGTCGTTCCTAATCAAGTCAAGGTACTCGAACACTACAAGAAAAGACATAAGAAGATGCGCGCGGCGCAGCTCGATACGAACGGCAACCTGCGCGTGGATGTGGCAGCGCAGGTCGCCGAAGGGGAGTTGCTCAAGATTCAGCAGGAGATTATTGCGAGCTCGACCAAGACTGCGAAATTAAGCCTGACGATAGCCATTCGCACTTCAAAACCCGCCTGCACACAATCGGAGTACGAGCAAGCGGAGCGCGAGATTCAGCGGCGAAGCCAGCAGGTGCTGCACATCATCAGCCGCATGAATGGGGCACGCGGCTTCGCCGAGAACAAAGCCAAGCTTCGGCTTTACGTCACCAGCCTGCCCGGAATGGTGGATGCGGATAAGCGCGATCACGATCTGCTTACGACGCACGCCGCCGACTTGCTGCCCATCGAAATGCCCTGGGAGGGCACGCCACGTTCGCCACTGATGCTGATCGAAACACCTTACCGGCAACTGCTACCGTTCTCGCCCTTCGACCCGAGCTTATCCGACGCTAACATGACGATCGCTGCGGCCACCGGCCACGGAAAGAGCATGTTGATGGGGCACATGCTGCTGCAGGCGGCCCGTCAGGAAGGTCTGGTTTCCATTCTCGAGCGAGGCGATTCTTACCGTCCCATGGTCGAGTATATGGATGGCCAAATGATCAGCGTCGCGCTGGATTCCAAATGGACGATCAATTCCTGGGATTTGGAGCTGGATGAGAGGCAGCCGAGCAAAGAACAGGTCGCTTTTCTAAAAAACTTAGCTCGCTTCATGATCGGCGACTCGGGCAACAGAGATTCGGAATTACTCGACCATATCCTTCTCGATGCGATTCCACGCACCTATGCCCGAGCCGCGATGCGTCCCTCAAATCCCATTCCGGTTCTGTCGGACCTATATGACGAATTGGAATACTACCAGGACGATAGCGAGCAGGTGGTAGCCGAGGCGCGCTTGGCCGCAACCAAGCTAAGAAGCTGGGTCAACGATGGGGTCTATGCCAATCTTTTCGACAGACACACGAACCTGAAGCTCACTTCGCCGTGGTGCTACTTCAACATCGAAGCGCTCAAGGACGACCCACGTCTGGACCAGGCGATGAGCCTGTTAATCGCCCGCGTAACGACGAAGCGCGCCTCTGGAAAGACAAGTCAGCGCAGCATCACCGTCCTCGAGGAGCTGTGGGATCTCCTCAAGTCCCCGCATCTCGGCCCGGTCGCCGAGCAGCTATGGCGCACAGCACGAAAACGCAATGGCTGCGTTTGCGGTATTTCCCAGGCGGTCGAGGATATTACGGGAACCGTAAAGGCGCCAAATCCCTTCGGCGCGGCGATCCTAAAAAATACAACCACGCGGATCATCGGCCGGCAGACCGGCAATCTGGATGTTCTGCGGGATTTTCTGCATCTCAACGATACGACAATCGGCGAGGTGCGCAAACTCGGCATGCCCGAGAAGGGCAAACGTAGCGACTTTGTTGTTGCGCTCGGCGAGAAGTCGGAAACCACACACTGCTTCCGGGTTGTCTTGCCGCGCAACGAGTATTGGATTCTGACGACCGTTCCCCGCGAAAAGTGGTTTCGCGACTGGTGGCTGCGCAAGCATGAAAAGCTTCCTCTTCACGCCCGTTATCAATTGTTGGCCGACCGGTACCCGCAGGGCATGGCACAACTCGATCTTCTTCCCGAAGAGCGTTCGGGCGAAGTGTATGAAGGCGCAACCGCGCAACGGCCACAGGAGGTGCGTGCATGAAACCACCAAGCGCAGCTGTAAAACACAGCTTCCCTCTACGCCTCGCGGCCGCTTTGGCCTGCATCGCTTTGCTATTACCGGTTCCGGCGCACGGCGGGATTCTCGATATTCTGGATATCTTCGCCGCGATCGAGAGCACGATCACCGGCACCATTGGCGGCGCTCTCAAAGAGGTCCAGTCATTCCAAACGCAAGTCCAGACCTTATATCAGGAGGTGCTCTGGCCGGTCGATGCTATTGAACAGGCTCAGTCCTTCATCACACATACAATCGAGAGCTACCGCAGCTGGATGAATGGCGTCTACAACCTGCCGGTCGCCAGCGCCCAGCTGACAAACCCCACGCAATTAGAGTCCGCCTTCCTAAGCAAAAGCATCACCAATTTGCCGCAGATGAACAGCAGCTATACCGCCACCTATCGGAATCTGCCAACGCCCCAACAGGCGCCGGCTTCGGTTCTCGAAATCACCGACATGAATGATGCGCTAGCCAAGGACGCTATTTCTCAGTCGATGGCTTCCGATCAGGCAAGCGACCAGATGCTCTCTCTGGCCAATCAGATGGAGAACGGAGCCTCCACAGCTGCTCCCGGTACTTCCACCTATCTGAGCGCCAGCGCCCTGACGGCTGCGCTCCAAACCCAGGCCTTTCAGTTAAGGCTTATGGCTTCGCTCCTGCGCGAAGAATCAGCGCAGCTCGCGCACCAAAACGCGAGGTACAAGCGGCTGGTCCATGACCGGAACTGGCTAAACCAGAATCTTCAGCAAATGCTCACGGTGGAGCCATGACCAAAGCCAGACAGGTTGCACTCGCAGTTGTAGTGCTCATACTGCTTACAACTGCCATCCACTACCGATCTACCTTGATCGCTCCAGCTCTCAACACGTCTGAGTGGATAACAGAACGGATCAGCACGCTACAGGAACTGCCCGCACATTGCCCATGGAATCCGGAGTGCCGATGAAACAGAGAATACGAGATCTCTTCGAGTTTACGAACACCCGAGTTTTGGGAAAAAGACTGCTCAAGACGGGCTGCGTTTGGGTGTTCATCGGCTGCATGCTGATGAGCCTGACGCGCCCAGCCCACGCGCAATTCGGCATCGATCTGGGCGTGATTCAAGCCGGTCTTCAGGCGATCCTAAGCACTCTCAAGACAGCGGTTGGTGCGCCGCTTCAGGATATAGAGGGCATCGAGAGGAGCTGGACGCAATTCGAGCGAACGATCATCTACCCGCAACAGGCAATTCTGCAAGCGAAGAACGCGGTCGCAGGTTTCGCCACTCCCATGCAGCAGATGAATCAGGTCTTCTCGATCAACTATGCGAGCGCACAACTGCCCGCGACGCAGCAGTTGGAGCAGCAGTTCCTTTCGGGCAATCCGTCGCAGGTGCCGAATGTCAGCGCAGCTTACTACCGGGTATATGGCAATCTTCCTCCCGGCACGGAAGCGCCCCCACACGTCGAAAATTCGATCGACATCACCGACGCCGAGGCGCAGGACGGCTTCAAGAAGGCAATTGAACTAGATGCGCTCGCCCAGCAAGAGCAGCAGGTTGCACAGCAACTCAACCAGCAGATTCAGCAGGCGGCTCCGGGTTCCGCTCCCATCCTGGAGGCGGAAGCCGCGGCTTGGGTTGTGCGGGCGAACGCCTATACGCAGTCTGCAATGGCAGAGCTCATGCGCGTGCGCAGCGCAGCGATCGCCAACCAGAGCAGCACTATGAAGAGCATCACGGCTGCCAATGTCAATACGAACCAAAACTTACAGCAGATGCTGAATACGCGGTGAAGGACGATGAATCCGTCTAGTCAATACTTTTGGGCACAGGCGCTGCAATCGGCACTGAATGGCATCAATTCGTGTGGTCTCATTGGCGTCTTGTCCAGCGTTGGCTATGCGATCCTGTTGCTCAGTTTTCTCTGGGGAGTTTATGAATCTTTCCTTCAGGGCGGGGATGTAAGAGGTTTTGCGGTCACACTCTTGAAGTACGGCGTCGTGACGCTCGTGATTCAAAACTGGAGTCAGGTCTTCCAGGATGCCATCAACGGTTTCGGCAGCATTGCTGGCGCAATTATTCAGAGTTCTCTCAACCAGGACCTCGCGACAAGTTGGACGCAACAGCTTCAGACCTATTACGCCTCTCAAAATAGCACCGGGTTGAGCAACGGGATCGAAGTTCTTTCACACATTGACCAGGGGATTGGGACAGCGGTCCTCAATCTCCTGCTTATGCTGGTCGCCGTTGTGATCTGGCCTATCGCCGTCGAAATCTTCGCCCTGCTCTATTCGCTCTGGGGTTCCGTACTTTATTGTGTGGGACCGCTTGTCCTGGCCATGTTGCCGAGCACCGGCTTGAGTCGTATCACCAAAGGCTACATTCAGAATCTCTTCATTTGGAATATGTGGGTTGTCCTCATGGCCATCTTCTGGGCGATGTTATGGGCCATGAACCTTACGTCAATCGACACGTTGCTCAACACGAACGGTTTGTTGGGGTATCTCCAAGGAGTAAATGCGACGCTGCTTGTCTCGATCTCAACGCTCCTGCTCTCAATCTGCACACTACTTATTCCCTTCGTCGCCAGACATATCCTGCATGGCGAATTTGGAGCAGTGGGCGGAACGCTTGCTCTGATCACCAAGAGAATTCCCTCAACGGCGGCGGCGGTCTTTGCTGGTGGCGCCGGTGCCGCGGTTGCCGCTGGGACAGCGGGAACAACGAGCATAGCAGGCATAGCCTCCGGTCTCTATGGCGGTGGGACCGTATCGAGCGCATCGGCGAGTTCGGCGGCCGGCATTTTCGCAACGGGTGGCTCGTACGCAACGAACAATTCCGGAGCGGAACGTTTGTCCCTTGCGCCTGGGGAAACTCCCCCGCCAGACGATGGAACGAGGAACTTCCCGGCCCACAGGGGTCCGCACTTGTTACCGCCGCCCAGTACTGCATAGCAGGAGGTGTCTGAGGATGTCGCGCAACCAAGAAGCCGTCTCACAAGAGCCATTTAACTTCGGCCGGAGTTATGTGCGCGACGGCGTCCTGCGCGCCTACGCGAACCGGTTCGCCGTGCTCGCGTTTGTGTTCGGGGGCATTGCCCTCGTCTCGCTATTTTTCGCAGTTTATGTTCTTCTTCAGTCGCCGACCATCATCCGAGTCTCCTCTGACGGCGAATCAACGGTGATCAGCGGCCGGCCGCTGTTTCCTAAGCGAGCGCCTGCGAGTCTTGCGAATGCAGCATCGTCGCCAGAGCCGATGGATTACGAGAAACTGCGGATCGTTGAGGATTTCCTGGATGACTACCTGAACTATGACTTCAAAAACGTGGGCGACCGCTGGGCAACGGCGCTCAACTTGACCACCGACGATCTGAAAAACTCCGCCCGCGACGTGATCAAAAAAGAGAATCGAGTGGGCTTGGTGGAGCAGAACAAGGTTCGTTCAACCTTCGAGATCCGTCAGATCGAACGGTCGAAGCAAGACTCACTCAGCTACAGCGTGTATGGCATCCGCAACGTCTACCGCATGGACGGCACACGCGAGTTTGCGCAACAGATGGTTAATCGCTACGAGATCCGCCTCGCGATGCTTGATCGTTCCGCCAACTTACCCCGGGGATTATTGATCGCCGACTATCGGGAAACGCAGCTTGAAGGTGAGCAGACGGAGCCCTCGTTCGCAGTGGACACGGGAGGAATCGCTCCGAATGACACAGACAATGACTCCGCAGGAGGCTCCGCGCAATAGCGGAGATAACCCGATGGAATCGACGAAATTCGTACAGCCGGACACGACAACGCGAGAGACGGGGGGCGCCACCCAGGAAGACAAGAAAATGCGCAAACCGCCCAGACGTATAAGCAGCGCTTCCAAGTCTGGAGATGGCTTGCGTTTCTACCTAGCCGGCGGGAAGCCAGGACGAGAGGGGGAGCCGGTAGCCCTCGGCGAAGAGTTTTCTAGTGAGGAAACTGTGATGATCGCCTCATTCCAAAAAGATCTTCCGTTTTACCGCGTGGAAACATGGAAGGTGCGCGCGGAAAAGAAAGGCAGGCAAATCGTCCTTCGAAAACAAAGCTGACAACGGTTTCTTGTAGAGAAGAGACGCGGAATTTATTTCTGCCGCTCTTTCACAAGCGACCCGCGTTGAAAGACGCGGGAATTTGTCGCTGACCGGTGCTTCCGCACCTGGCCAGTCCCACTGGCCAGTTCAGGACACCGGAGAACAGCAACTCTCCTTTGTTCCTTGTCCATGGCCAGTTTCTTTCAACCGTGAACAGCGAACAAGGAGACACACCATGAAGCGTATGACGATGCTTGAGATCTCACGTGACGGCAAAATCACCGAACGGCACCCGGAGAATGATTCCGAGGGACTGCTCGACGGCACGTTGCTCAATGCACTTTATCCCGACATCCATGTAGCGATGATCAGCCTTCCGCAAGGATTGCTCGAAATCCACGAGGAATCGGCATTCTCCGGCAAGTTTGATCTGATCGAGCATAACGGAATCCGATACAGACTGATCGGCGGCTCCGGATCAGTGAAGCAGCGCAAGTACTACTTCGTCGATGAGGCGCACCGTGACCCGCTTGCGGATCGATTTAGTCGATGGCCGGAAGCGCTAATCACCTACTTCGGCATCCTGGTATCCAGTTGCAAAAGGATCCTCCAGGACAACAATCTGGGTGTCGTCGTGGTGCCGGACAGGACGTTTGGCACCAATGACTGTCGTGGATGGTTTAGCAGAAGGCTCTTTAACCAACTGGACCTTCTCCCACGCCGGTTCTACCAGTTTCGTCTCGCATTCTGCGAGACGCAGGCCAAAGGGGCATTCAAAGTGATGGATGACGACACCGCCGATTTTCTCGGGGCGGATATCGTTCTTCCGCAAAGCTCCATCAAGCCTGCGCCCGCAGCGCCGATTACGGAGCCGGGAATTCACTTCAGAACTGACAGCGTGGCGGGAGTGAGAGAGGTCTCCCGTCTTCTCACCTTCGAATCGAGCTACACGTTGATTGTGCATGCTCCGCGCGAATCGGTGCAGAAGGAGATCGTTCCGGAAGCCAGAATCTATATCGGCAAACTCAACACTGCCTTTACCACCCGCAATCACCCGGCGCTCGTCGAGTTGTTGGGAAGAAGAGTCGCGGATGTGGACGAGCGGCAAGACAAAGAGAGCAGAGAAAAGGAACTCGAACGCACAGTCGAGGCAGTATTGTTGGCCGACGGCAGCGGCGAGTTGACCCGGCATCCGTACATTCATCAACAGTTGAATAAGATGTTGACACATTGGGCCTACAAGACCCTGACCGGAGGAGGTCTGGAGTTGCCGGCGTTTGCGCTGGCCGACGACGGATACCTCTTTGTTCACCAAGGACGTCTCTACTGCGGATCGGACTGGCTGCCGCTCGACACGGCCATCACCGCGATGTCATCGCCCTATGGCCTGTGCGTGCGGCACCCTGTTCGCATGCGGGAGGACTTGCTTCCTCTGCTTCACCTGCATGAAGACGGAGTGGCCGCAGTGCTATACGACCGTGAAGGCGTCGACACCGTAGAAGCGGAGAGGATCGCACGCGATCAGATCTGCCTGCAAGGCGTCTATGTCCTCAACTCAAAGACGGCGGCGCGCAATGGCGGCGATTTCGATTTTGACTATGTATGTGTCGTCGACGGAGACAAATACCCCCACTTCGTCGCTTGGCGCTTCAATCTGAACGAACGGCCGCCCATCCAGAAAGACAAGCAGGATAAAGTTCACTCTCCCTGGTTCAACTTCGAGGACACCGCGATCGAGGCAGGCGGAAATCAGATTGGCCGTATCACTAATCTGAAGGTTTCCTGCGCTGCCGCAGGCCGTGATGATCTGGAGTATGAGCTCTCGGGCGAATTGCAGAAAGAGATCGATTCGCTCAAGTGGGGAGTGCGGGCCAATTTGAAACGCGTCCGGGAAATCGAAAAAGAGGTGCCGACGGCTCCCTGGCTCCAGCTCAAGTATGCCGAGAAGGTCAGCGATTTTCCCGGCCATCTTGATGTGCTGCCGACGGATGTCATCGGCAACATGTACAACGAGCTTCGTCCGGATATTAAGGAGATGCTCCAGGATCCCTTGCCCATCCGCTTCTTCAAGGGACTGATCAAGGGCAATACCGTCACCCGCAGCATGATTCGCGAGGTGCGGCTCATCAGTGCAGCTTATGGCGCGGCTCACAAGGCTCAGATGGACAAGGTTGAGAACGCCAGACTCCGTCTCAGCCAGATTGAGACACGCTACAACGACATGAAGGCCGCAACCGACGGTGAGCTTGCTCAGCTCCAGGGGAACGGCAAAGCCAGCAAGACCAGGAATGGCGCTAAGCCCTCCGACAGGCTCGCGCAGATCTGGGACCAGCGGGAACTCGCCTACCAAAAGCTGAAGGAAGCGAGGGCCAGGTATCAGGATGCGTCCGAGACCTATCGCTCGAAGGCCTCGCAACTCGCGAAGATCGTTCGCGACTGGGGAAATTCAAAGACAGAGAATCGGCGTGCTTGGGCAGAGGCTGCGCATCAATCCTCCTGCCGGGGCACGGGCAAGGGATCCGTTCTCTTTTTGGCCTTTCCTCAGCAAGCCGTCGACATGATTGCCGAGCGCACCGGAGGCATCCGCACGGAGGTGTACAAGCCCGCGGACGCCGGCATCGTCGTCGTCGATCAAGACAGACTGTACTCGGTGAACGACCAAGGCCGGCGCAAGTTTGTGCTGCGCTACGAAAGGGCGACACAGACCGTGCACTGGCGCAACTAATCACAACCAACCGGACCGGGAGAGCGCTGCAAGTGAAGTTCGTGCTCTCCCCTGCCGGGGAGCAAGAACTTCGTTCTGTGGCGCTGCTGTCCAAAGGAGGAAATCGAAATGCAGATGCCGTGGAACAAGAAAGAGCCACTCTTTCGGGTCCGGTCGATGGAAATGGCCGAACCTGTAATTGTCGACCTGACGCTGAAGCGTACCCGCTTGGGATACGAGAGTCAGTGGAGGATCGACCGAACGTCGCAGAGTTCCGCGGGCGCAGTGGCTCTGGCCGATGAGTTGGCCAAAGCGCTCCCCGAGATCATGCGGCGCGCCAATCGGACGGCTCCCAGCCGCCCCGAGGTGATTCACCTGAAGATGGGCATGTGCTAAGGGCGCATGCTCCTCTTCTCACAACCGGAGGGCGGAGGGTTTCAAATCCTTTCCGCCCGCCGGAGGAGGTTGACCACAGTGAGACACCGGGCGACAGCAGTCCTCGTCTTTCTGGCTTCGGCAAACGCGTTCTCACAACAGCCGCCCATCACTCAAGTGCATACGGCACTGAATCACTTGACCGTCATCGAGTTGCCGGAGCCCGTCACGATCGCTGCCGCGGGCAGCGATGCCTTCGATATCAAACGGCACGGCAACCGGGTCTTCATCGAGCCGGTACGAGCCAAAGTATCCACAAACCTGTTCCTTTGGACCGCGCATGGAGAGAGCGTCTATGAGCTCGAACCTGCCGGCGAGGTGAATGCCATGAATGTTCTGATTGCTCCTAAACCGCAACCCCAGCCTGCAAACGACAGCCGCAAATGGAGCCAGCCGATTCGGAAATCCAGAAAGATTGCCGACATGGTGATGAGCAAGACGTTATTCCAAACGCAGCATGTCTCGCAGCGCGAGACCAAACTCTTGGCAGACGGGGTTACGATCCAGGTCGAAGAGGTTGTGCACGCCAAGGGCTCTCTTTACGTCCGCTATCAGGTGGTTAACACCGGCAAGACGCCGTATCGTGTGATCGACCCGAGCGTAGCAGGCGATCCGCCCCGCGCATCCGCCTGTTTCCCTTCAAACTCTCACCAATACCCAATTGAGCGACAAGACGATCAGTGGACTTGGAGCTGTTGGGACAACAGCAGTATTCGGTCGTCCACTCCGAAATCGAGGACAAGGACGTCGCGCCTGGCGCCGCGGCGAGTCGGTATCGTTGCCATCCGGGTCGCCTCCTCGGTCCGCCACTGTACCGCTTCGTTTTCGGTCGCGATGGCGAACATCCGATCGTCGCCACCGTGGTGTTGTAATGGTCACCCGGGAGCAAGTCCGCGCCGAATTGTTAGCCGCGTACAAACGCCGTAAGGACGATGGCTTCTCGCAACATTGCTGGTCCGGGGCGTAATCGATCCGATCAAGCCATGGACGGAAACAAAAGGCGGCGTTTCCATCCGTTACTGATCACCGGCGTCGCTCTGGCGGTCCTTTGTCTGGGGACCGTCCTGTTCTTATCGAGGTGAAGCTATGTCTCCACTTTCTTCCTCGGACAACCGTGCGCGATCATGAACCAGTGAAGGACTCTCCTTGTGGGACTCCTGTGTATCGCCGCGCTCCTCGGTGTCTATTATCTGGCTTACGCTCGCCTCCATATATATAGGAATCAGCTGATTGAGCTGACGATCTATCTTAGCGGCCGCATGCATGATGTTCTGGGAGATCCTGCGCTACGCTGCTGACCTATGAGCGGCAAAAGGAAGAGACATGGCCGCACCCGAGGATCTATATCGAACGCGGCCGCGATGCACGAGAATTGGAGCGGGCGCACGCGAAGAATTCGATCGTGCATCGGGTACGACATCGATGGAAAAGCCTGGCTCTGGTCTGATGAGATCCGTGTGATGCAGGCGAACAGCTTCGGGATGACAGGCGCCGGAAAGTCAACCTTGCTGCTCGAACATCATCTCGCAGGACCTGAATCGTTTTACCGGCCTCGAAGGCCACAAGCAAAAGATTCCCTTGATCATCTTGACGGCAAGGGCGAGCGCGTATTTCTCGACGACTTTCTGATTCCCGAAGTCGCTGCCGCGGGACGGCTGCAGGATCTGTCCATCATCTGTCCCTCGCGTCCGGATATCAGTGTGCGCTTCAATCCCTTCGTCTCCTTGGCACAGAATTATCAGGATCACGTGAATTTCATCTTCGAAAGCTTCGACCTGAAGACGGATTTCTTTCATGGTCACCAGAAAACCTATTTGAGCGATGTCGTTCGCATCCTCTACTACACCGGCAAGCGCTACAACATCTACGACATCCTGGTGATGATCTATGACCTCACGGTGTTGAAGGAACAGGGCGCGATCGCACAACGCCGGCTCGAGACCCTGCCCGGAGTCAGCAAACAGCAGAAGCTGAATTTCGAAATGAGCGTGCGCAATCTGGTCGAATCATTCAACGATCCCAAACGCGTCCAGATGGTGCGCGGTCTGATCAACAACATGATGACGTTTCTCGAAGACCGTCTGTCAATCATCACCGGGCCGTACGAGGATCTGGTGTCGATCGAAGAGATCATCGATCAGGGAAAAATCCTCGCCATCTCGCTCAACACCAGCGCAAATGATGAAACCACAACGGCATTGGGACGGATGGTCCTGCAAAACCTGCAAATGGTGATCGGCGCGCGTTACGAGCGCAGCAGCCAGGACATCCACATGCCCTTTCTATCGGTCATCATGGATGAATTTGCGCCTATCGCTTACTACAACTTCGCCACGATCCTGCAGACGGCGCGTGGCTCGAACACAGCGTTTGTTTTTTCCATGCAGAGTGTCCCGCAATTGCTCGACGTCGGCAAAGGATTTCAGCGTAACGTTGCCAGCGCTCCGAACACAACCTTCATGATGCTCAGCCGTGATGAGGACACCTGCCAGCACTTTCTCAAAGGTTCGGCGCGAGTGAAACAGATCCGGCGGAGCCGCAGCGTGCGCAAGGTCGGCATTTTGAATCCGAAGTACCACGACGAGGGCGTGGGGAGCGAAACGGAAATCAAGGATACACGTTCGGAAGAGCAGCACCTCAAAAACATGCCGGTAGGTCAAATGGAGGTGCTCATGACTGACCGCGAATTGGGAACGATTCACGATCATGTTCACGTTCGCTCTCCTTACTATGACAAGCTGCGCAGCGTGAAGCCCATCGTATTTCCGTGTTACACCACAAGGTACAACACCGAGATCGGCGCCAATCTCCGTTTCTCCGATGTGACCCTTGAGGCCAAACGGCAGCGCGGCATGCGCGCCTCGCGGAGGTCAGCATGAGAATCAGCACGCTCATCCTCGCTTTGTGCGTGATCGTGCTCGCGCCATCGCGGGCTCACTCATCCCAGCAGCATGTATCGCAAGCGCTAAACGTACAGCAGGCTGACACGCCGGGCGGCAAAATCGCCACCCAGCGAGGATACGATCCGCTGGCTGGACAGGAGCACCTGGGTGGCGGCATCTGGGATAACGCGCTGGGCAAGATCAACGCCGGGAACAAAGACTACGGAGAGTGCGTCAGCGAGTGGCAACACGTTGCGGCTGCTGCGACGCTGCACAGCATTGTTTTTTGGATAGCCGTCGCGATGTCTCTCGGCTTGGTGCTCTCCCTGCTCTTTATCTATTGGCTGCTTCAGGACCGCGGCCGCCGCCTTCACATTACCGTGAATATCCTTACGCAAATCTCCAATGCGTATATCGACGCACGCGACCATGCGCTCAATGCCATTGAGAAACACAACCAGCTGGCGGACGATTACAATGCGCTGGCGGAAAAATTGGCAGCGCTCGAGCACCATAGAACAGAGAACCAGAGACGGGTCCAGCGCGAGTCCGAAGGAGCGACAGAGGAAGATGCGCACGCTATTTCTGGAGAGCCGGGAACGGATGTTTCAATCCCGCGCGCTTCAGATCAAGCTCGCGACCGGATTGAAACACAAGTTCGCCAACGGTTCGCGAACCAGATCAGCGCGTTGCAAGAGAAGAACAAGAGTCTCCGCACGTCGCTCAATGACGCACTCACACGGATCGAAGCTCTGAAACGCCAGCAGGCTGCAACCAGGGGAGTCTAGTCATGGAGTTGTTTGTGCAGATTGTGAGTTTCGGGTCGGCATGGTGGGTGCGGCCAGGCAGCAACGAGCACGATGCTGAGAGATACACGAAGCACGCGGCCTACTTCAATTCAACAGGGGTTTGCCGAGGCTCCAAGATCCACACGGCAGGGCCGGTACACGGGGTGATTCGCTTCAATGTCTCGAGTGGCCTCAATCCTCATTGCACACAGGAGAACGTCGGCCGGATCTTCCGTTGCCACACATTGGAGAGATACCGTGAAACAAACCGGCTGTTGGTCTTCGGCCCCGCGGCCACAATAACGACGCCAACGCATTTTCTCATTCGTCTCGACAGCAACGTGCACGGCAGGCTCGTGCCGCGAAATCCGCAACCCATCAGCGTCCAAGTTGTGTCCGTTAGCTGCTATCGCGGGTCACAGGAGGCGCTTCTTCTTGTCGAGATGGGCGCGCTTGTTGAGACGACACTTGGAATGTGGAGTGTCTTGCAGTCCGGGCAACGACCCCCTCAGCTCCACCTCATCGACGACCAGATTGCGAAATCGGTTGGAGCCGCGTATGAGGTATAAAAAGGGGTCTGTTGCTCTAAGCGAGACTCTCGACCTCCCTCTGTTGCTTTATGTGCGCAACGCGCGCTGTATCGCTCCCGATCAGCTGCGTGCTCTGCTCAATTTATGGCTCGACGAGTCTCGCACGCCGGCGCATGGCATGGCGTATCGATCGCCTGGTCCATGCTCAGTATCTCGCCGTCCTGGAACAACGAGTGCGCGGCGATAAAGTCTGCACGATCACTCCCAAGGGCCTCAAGTATCTGGAAATGTGCGGACACGGGTTGATCTCGATTCACTCATCGATGACAACCAGTCTTGATTTCAACAACATCCTGCATTGGCTCGAACTCGTCGACATTCGATTGGTGCTCTTCCGGTCTGGCGTCATGGTTGCGTGGAAGAGTGAAGTCGAGGTCAGTTCCGAAAATATTGAGACGGGCGGTGAATACGCCAAGGACTATGACGCAGTCGCCACTCTTTGCGCAGGACAAAAGCCACTGCAAGTTGGTGTGGAGTACGAGCGCACTACGAAAGCAAGCAATCGTTATCGCGAATTGCGCGACAGGCTCGCAGGGGAAAGAAAACTGGATGCGGTGCTGTATTTCGTGCGAGAGCCGGCACGCTTGTTTTCCGTTGCGGGACAGTTGGAAAAAGCCCACCCTGCCATCCTGTTTTGCTCCTTCGAGAGCTTCTGCATGCGCGGAATCGACGCGCTCTTTCTGCGAAGTGTAGTGGAACCAGGAGCCACTTTGGCCGAGCTATTTAGGTTGCAGGCATCAAATAGCGTTTGACTGGTTTGCGTTCTTGATTGCCTTCCATTGCCTTCCCAATTGGCTTCCATTGCGTTCCGCTTTGCCTTCCCGACACCCTATTGGATCGTGATTGCCCTGATTTTCAGCTCAATATCAATTGCGTTTCCTATGAGTTGCATGCTGACTACCCCTTAATTTCATGCTTTTCGGTAGAACTGGCCCAATTCCTTAGAACTCGGACTTGTTGTGTAAGCCTGGTTCTTCATTTGAGTGCTTCTCGGTCGAGTGGTGCCTGACTCGCCCTTCCACAAACAACTGCGGACCGATACCTGACGCATTGCAAGGAGACTTATGACCGAACCCAGAATCAAACCAGCGCAGACTGCCGCATTGAAGGAATGGATGGCAGAGAACAAGGCGCAACTGCTCTTAGGAGGCATCGACCTGATCGATGCTCACTACACGGACGATGATCTGTCAATAGGGGCCTTCGATGAGTTCCATGCCTACACGGTCACGAACTTCGGTTCGACCTTTACCGAGGTTCCACTCACCGTCTCCGGTAAACTCAAGTTGCTGCTCGAAGAGCTCGCACAAAATGACGACTTCTTTCCCGGCCAGGAAGGCGGAGGAGGAACGATCAGACTCCTGATTGAGCCTGGTCTGATCGAGCACCTGTCATTCGAGTCGGTGACAACGAAGCTGGAGCATGAGATCGAGACGTACTAGTCTGCTCGTGCATCGATGATCCCACGAGCCGAATTGTTGTATCAGATCGCCGATGAGACACCGAGATGCATCATCGTCCGAATGCCCACGCCACCATCAGCGGGAACTCTTCTCGCCAGAATGCGCCACCGTGCGATCCAGCTCGCTCATTCATCACGACATCCGCACCTGCATCGCGCAGCGCGTCCGCCCGCTCCCTTGCGTTCCCGAGGAAGAACGGCTCCTGTGCGCCAGCGACAAGGTATGTGCGGAAGCGGACTCGGCATAACGCCAGGCGGCTTGTAACCGCCGCCAGGCGAGGCGCAGAAGACCGCACCGTAGACGTGTGGATGCCGAAGCCCAAGAGCGAGGGCCAGCTCTCCACCCGGCGAGACGCCGAACACTGCGGTACGTTCAATGGGCAGCGCTACGCCAAACCGCGACTCCGTCCATCGGCGAACGTCCTCGACGAAGAACTTCTCGTGTGCCGCGAACCGCTCCGGCTCAAAGCCCGGTGAGTACTCATGGAGCCGCAGCATCTCATCGGTCAGCCCATGTACACCGACGATCACTGTGGACGGTACGTCGGCCTTTTCGAACAACCGGCCCCACTTCGAGATTCCTTGACCGTCGCCGGCAAAGACGATTGCTTCGGGTGGGTCCGGTGGAACGTATACCGTGACCTGCCGTCCACCGTCGTACTCGAACGTCTCAGTGACAAACTCTCCCGAGACTGCGCCGGTGGGCTTGGCGGGCGCTCCGTCGGACTCACTTAGCTTGCGGTTGACGTGATTGCGTGCTTGCTTCTTCATGGCCTTGCCTTCATTTATAGAACTATGGTCGCCCCGTTCCCGCCATCCCGTCTGTAAGAACTGTAAATGGATGACCGGGACGCCAGATAAATGACTCAATTTACGGCGGCCCTCACTAGGTTGCCCAGGTGCTTTATTCTTGTATTGGATACGCGCTGCGCGACCGGGGTTCCGCCAGGTTGGGCAGAACTGGAGAAGAACCGGTGCAAGAACGAGGCAGGAAGGTATTCGCCGGTGTTAGCCAAAGATGGAGAAAACTTATGGATCCCGGGAGCAAAGAACCGCTGTTGAGGCTGGCTGCAAAATACATCTGGTGGAAAACTCCGGAGGATGCGGTTCTCTATCCTGATGCGGTCATAGCCATGGTCATGAACCTCGGTGACTACGAGGACGTTCAGGCACTCGCAAATGAAGTAGGGGAGGATCGTCTCCGCCAGGTAATCCGAAGGGCTGAAGCGGGCCAATTCAATGAAAAATCTTGGACGTACTGGCATTATCGCCTCGGCCTCGCTGAACCGGGAGCTGTTCCCGCTTTACCAAAACGGAGATTCACCTGATGGCTACATTCGTGCCAAGGCTCTCCGTGCTACCCGAACGACAATCCAGGCTGTGGAAGGAACTACAGCCCGCTGCACGACTGGGATTCGTACTCTATGGGGGAACCGCCATAGCGTTGCGGTTGGGCCACCGCACGTCTGTCGACTTTGACTTTTTTACCGAGACACATCTCAGCATCTCTGATCTGAGAACTGAGATTGCGATCCTCCGCAATGCCCTGGTCTTACAGGAGGGCCCAGACACATTTTCCGTGTTCACTTCCCCGGAGGGCGATGGTGGAGAAGCAGTCAAGGTCTCCTTCTTTGGCTCCATCGAGTTCGGCCGGGTTGGTACGCCGGAATGGACCAGCGACGGGATAGCGCAGGTAGCCTCCTGCGAAGATCTTCTGGCTACCAAGTTGAAGGTCCTGCTGCAGCGTGTTGAGAGTAAGGATTATTTGGATATCAAAGCTCTTCTTGAGAGCGGTGTCGCGCTGGATCGAGGCTTATCCGCGGCCCGTGCCCTGTTTGGCCCTGCGTTCCAGCCGAGCGAATCCCTGAAAGCATTGGTCTATTTTGAAGGCGGAGATCTTCATACTCTCTCACAAGAGACCAAGGAAAGCCTGATCCGCGCGGCACGTTCCGTGAGGGATCTCCCACGGGTCCCGTTAATCAGCAGACGACTGTCCACCTCCTGACCTGTTTCGCCAATCAACTTCAAAATTGCCCCTGAGCTGATTAAAACAAAGGGCGGACACCAAGGCTGTCTACGAAGAAAGTAAATTGTAGCCCGGCTACCCTGCTTTGACGGGACCTGAGACAAGGTTTCTCGGGCCGATCCCAAAGTCGGCTTCAGCCTTGCGCAGTTGTAATTCCTAAGCACTGCTTCCCTCTCGCTCTTCATTGGCATCCCGTTAATCGCAACATCCCCTCCCGCCCCCCAAATCTTTGACCCAAATCCGCTCCGGGGTTATAACCCACGCGAGTTAGGCGCTGCTCGAGCTCCTTGCTCGGCTGTTTCGTCTCCAAGCGGCGGAACATTTCCGCCCCAACATGGCAGGAGGTCTCCATGGCTATATTGTTGTCTCCCTCGCTATCACGTAGACGGACCTGGTTCTTACATCGTCGCCCTTCTCCGTCGATCATCCGTCTCTTCTTTCACCTGTTCGGGTGCATAGGCTGTACTTTCGGACTGGGTTCTGTGTTCGCCCTGCGCGTCGCGCCCGCCATCGTGCGTGATCTCGCGACCGGAAGTCTGATCGGACCTTTCGAATTGTTCCTTGTGGCTCTCTGGGTCGTCAGCCTCCTCCAGATGTGGGAGCACGTTTGGCGGGACTTATTTCGCCTTCGCCTTGAGCGATCTGCCCAAGAAGTTCCTCCGGACGAAGCGCTTGCCCAAAGGAGCCCGGAAATTTGACCGAGACTCCAACCTGGGCTACAACTGCCTCACTCGCGGGAGGTCATACCCATGAGTCAGACCGCCGAACACCTTGATCTGTGGATTCCGCCGAAGAAGCAGATTCCTGTAACCGAAGCGACAGAGCAAAACGTCGCCGATTTCTGGCATCTCTTTGTCAACCGGCGCGCGTACAGCCGCCAATCCGATCGCCCCTCCAAGGAAACCGGCAAATTCTATTACTACCCTCCAAAGGACCGGCGAACCAAGGAGCGATTGCCCCTCGACCAGCCCGCAGTCCGAAGGCACCTCGCTGGATGGCAGACCATCGGACTCTATGCTATTCAGCCCGCGACGCAGAAATCCAAGTGGATCGCGATTGATGCCGATTATGAGAGGGCGCATTACGACCTAAAAGGCTTGAAAGAAGAGCTTCGTGAAGACGGCGTCGAGGCGCTGGAGGAATCATCGAGACGAGGCGGCCACCTTTGGATTCTCTGCAAGGAGCCGTTACCGGCCCGTGCGTGCAAGATCTATGTATACAACCTGGCGTTGCGTCTCGGCGTCCCCATTCGCCGCTCCGGCGAGGACGAAGGCATCGAGATCTTTCCTCGTCAGGAGGAGCTTGCTCTCGGAAAGTTTGGCAATCAAATCCGTGGCCCCTTAGGTGTCCATCGGGCGACCTTTCGCCGCTACTGGTTCTACGGTGCGGCTCCCACCCTAGATGCTCAGCTTGCATATCTCAGGTCGGCTAAAAAGCTGACAGCGGAAGAGCTTCACAGCTTCACAACTGGCATGAAGCTCCCGCAGGAGTTCACCCAACCAAGGGTCGACGACATGTCCAGTTACCGTCCAACCGGGACCGAATTCCGCATTCTTGCTTACGTCACAGTGACGAAGAGGGAAAGCTCAAGCTATCGGGCGCAGTGCCCGTCGTGTGGCCTAAAGAACGACCCGAAAGCGCATCATCTAGCGATCTCAATTGCCGAACCATGGAAGTATCGGTGCTGGTATGGCTGTACTCGCCAAATGATTCGCGCCGCGGTGGGCCGCCCAATTCCGGACCAGCGGGGGACCTTATATGGATCTCGCAAATCGTGAATCACGGATTCGCCGGTACATCCACACGGGAGCGACCTTGAGGCACCTTCCGGCTGGCAGCGAACCGTACGCAACTCGTTGCAAGTTCGCCGGGGAATTCGTCCGACTTCTCATCGAGGAAACCAGCCACTCCCAGACACAGAAATGGAGGAGGTATGCCGAAATCCAGAAACGCGGATATGACAGCTCGTCGCGGGTTGAGCTTTCCTGAAACCACCCGAAGCTACTTGCGGCAGGTGGGGATCTGGTGTGATCCGTCTCTCTCGGTTGAGTCAACTGCCCACACGTGGTTGATCCGAGGCAAGGAATCCGGCGGAGCTGTCGCCGAAATCGGCCGTTATGTCGGTTTCTGTCGTGCGGACGGTGAGAGTCTGCCATGGCTCCACAGGGTGCGGAACTTCATGCCGAATGGCATCCACGCTATTGTGCTCGCACCTGATTCGCTGGTCCGTTTGGATATGTACCGCTATGAGAGCTCCTATGACCTCTTAGTCACGCGGCATTGGCTTCATCGCGACGGCGAGCGAGGACGGCCCAAACTGCGAAACGAAATTCTCTATTTCGCCCGGTATGGCGTTTTGGAATGGGAGCTATGGGGCAAAGACAAGCAGTATCTCGGTGCTGTTGCCCCACGCTTTCTCGGTAAAAATGGCGAGGAGTTGCCAGTTCCAGAGAAGTTCCGGCTCGCCGTCTTCAAGATGGTCGAAGGCGTGACCACCGTCGGCTGCCGCCAGCCTCATTTATTGGAGACACCGCTTCCCGCCACTCCGTGTCAGGTCTGACTCCCGGAGCGAGACCCCCTCGGAGGTTCTGAAGGAACCGGATGTAAAGGTGGCAGAGAGATCTCTGGAGGGTGCCGATGCAAATCAGCGAATTGTGCCTGGAGGCCGGGCTCAAGGTTGAGTACGGCGGCGAGATCGTTGGGGTCAAGTGTATGAGCCCGATGAATACCACTTCGGATTTGAATGCCAGCAACACGTGCTCTGCTTTCGCTACCGCACGTGCGAGGGTTCGAGCGGTTGGTTTGTAAATGTCAGCTTCCCCGGCGACCGCCAATCTTTACTCGTCTTCACACGCCTCCATGAAGCTGATGTGGCTCAGACCCTGATCTTCTTTCTTTCCTGCAACCAGCAGTTGCCGGCAAAGCGTGGGCCAAATCGCAGCCTTCCCGAACAAGCGGTCCTCCAGTTCTCCTAGATAGCTCACCCCCGTGTTCCCTTGCACGACTCAAAGGAGGATTTCTTCGATGCGATACTCAGCAATTCGCCGCCAGCGACTCCAGCGGGCCTGTGAACGGATTCACGATCGGTCCTTCACTGCTCAGAGGTATGTGATTTCACCAACGCCACCGCCGCCACCGGGCAACCCAGCGAAGCCTGAGAAGTCGCACAAAGAACGGTTGGAGGAGCGATTCCAACAGGCAGTTCAGAAGGAGTTTTCGCGTCTTGGTATCGGGTGAAGCAGATATCGCAAGGCGGGCAGTATTCCCTAAATGATTGCGTCGCTTCTCCTACCGAAATGCCAGAGGGTAGAAGATCCCGCGGAGGTAAAATGAAGCCATGACAACGCTCCTTCGGATCGACGCCGAAACCTTACCGCGCGTCTTAGTGCTCGACCCTCCGATGTCGGACGCGGAGTTCGAAGCGCTCTGCCGCGAGAACGATAACGTCCAATTCGAACGGACCAAGGAAGGAGCGATACGCATGAATCCGCCTGCTGGTGGATGGACGAGCAGTGGAAATCAGGAAATCGCAGCGCAACTTAACCTTTGGTGGAAGACTCATAAACGTGGCCGATGCTTCGATTCGAGCGGAGGGTTCCGCCTGCCAGACGGCTCGACTCTGTCTCCGGATGCCTCATATCTTTCCGAGGATCGCCTGCGGCAACTTCCCAAAGGCGAATTGCGCGGCTTTCCCCATGTTTGTCCGGATTTTGTGATCGAACTGCTTTCTGAATCGGATACATTGGCAACGACCCAGTCTAAGATGGCGGATTGGATCGCCAACGGCGCACAGCTTGGCTGGCTGATCGATCCATACAACCGGCAGATCTTCGTATACCGCCGAGAGGGCGCGCCCGAACATTTCACCGGGGAACGAATTGCCGGCGAGGGCCCGGTACAGGGTTTCATCCTGAACCTCCCTGATGTTTGGAATTGCTACCAAGACTGACCTGCGTAATTCATAGTTTGAGACCTTGAAAGGGCGGCATTGCCGCCCTTTGTTCGTTTGTTCCTCATCTCCATCTTCCCGCTACTCACCGCGGTTCAATCGCGCCAACCTCCTCGCAGCAGTTTCTGCAGGATCTCGCCACATGCCCTCGCTTCTAGCGGTCGCCTCGACCACCACACGAACTGGAGGTTCCATGCCCATATACGGACTTACACACAAGACAGACGGGACAGCAATCCTACGTCGTTCCGTTACGGCCAAGATTGCGATCGGCCTGCCACCAAAGGACAAGAACGACCATCCGACGCGACTGGACCACTTCATCTTTCAGAAGAAGGGCCAGCGCGGCTCGGGTCTGAGCGCAGATGTCGTCTGGGAGATCGATGAAGAGAAGACACAGCACTACGGCGAGCAGTGCCGCGAGCTCGAGATCATCCTTGTCAACAACCACCCGGATGTCGTCTTCCGCACGGAATATGCGTGGTGGACCGCCACGCAGAAGCAGTGCTGGGGCGATGGTGAATCGGCCACACGGCGCACTCTGCTCCATCCGCGCGGCGAGGTCTGGCATCCCTGCGCGAATGATGGATGCCCGGATCTTGCGGAGGAAAAATGCCGACCCTCAGGCGATCTGTACTTCATCCTCGCGGACTACCCTACGCTGGGGACCATCTGCAAACTGCATACTTCGAGCTATCAGTCGATTCGCGAATTATACGCGGCTCTCGAGGATATTCGCAGCGCGACGGGCGGCCGGCTGATGGGGTTGCGCGTAAAGCTCTTCGTTCGCCCGGAGAAGAACGCCTACAAGGACAAACAGGGGAATCGCAAGAGCGGCACCAAGCACGTCCTTGGATTGGAGTTGGCTGTCACCAATGTGCGCCAGCTTCCATCGCAGACCATCGATGCCAACGATGTGTTTGAGAAGGTCAGAGAACAACTCGCAGGCCGCTCCGTAGAGATCGACGACTCGGAAGAGGAACAGGCAGCATCAGTCCATACGGAATTCTATCCGGCGAGTGATATTAGACCGGCTCCGCGGGAGACGCTGGCTGCAGCACCTTCTGCGCCGGAGTCCCCGAATGAGGCTGAGCGCAAAGAGCAGGAAGAACTTCAGGCTCGCATTGAGGATGTCTTCAATGATCTGAAACTCACCACAGCCCAACGCATGGCGTTGATCGATCAGCACAAGGATGACCGGCGCGGTCTCCTCGATCGCCTGCAGCGTGCGCGACAGAACAGGCAGGCACAGGCTGCAGGAAATGAGCAAGGCTCTGCGCAACGGGCACAAGCCCGGAGTGACGGAAACGGCTCCGCGTCGCGTCCTGACAACCGCCGTCGCGAGCGGTAGGAGGATGTCATGTCGACCTCCACGCTTGTTCAGATTCAACCGCTGTCCCAGTCCGGCTATGAGCAAATGGCTTGTGGTTATGGCTACCGCGCGACCCGCGTTCACGGCGTGGGCCGCGCAGGCAGCACATGGGGTGATCTCGGCCGGGAAACACATCGGCTGATTTCGGAATATATCGAGCATCTGGTCGAAACACGGCAATCGACGGATTACGAGTTCTTCGATGCACTGACTGCCGGCGCAAATCCTGAAGCCCTCGACGGGTTGGATCGCGTTCGCGAGACATTACTCATCGATCCTGAAAAAATTCTTGGAACAGAACAATATATCGGGCTCGATAAGGACTTTTCGCTTGTCGTCATGGAGCGTGTGCCAGAGGGACATCGCACAGGCGGCGACCCACGCATTGTGTATGAAGGCACGCTCGATCTGGTGCTTCTTCATTCCGCAACCGAAGCCGAGATTCCGGATTGGAAGTATCACTTCCACATCGCTGCTCCGGAGAGCTTCCAATCAAAGTTCTACCCGCTGCTCTTGTTCTGCGCCCTTCCGAGCCTGGAAATCGTTCATTTCCGGCTTGAATACCTGCGCTGGGGAGTCGACCGCGTTGTCACCTTCACACGCAGCGATGTGCCGCGCCTGAAGCGGATGGCGATCGCCGCACGCAACCGGCAGCGCAAACTCGTGCAGCTTCGGAAAGAGCCGCGGCCCACGCCTCACAAAGGCTGCATGTACTGTCCGTTGCTGCTCAGCGGCTGCCCGATGGACAAAGTAAATCCGTATGCCAGGCTGACTCCGCAACAGCGACTGCGGCTTCAGATTTATCTCGAAGCAGCAATGAAGGTGAATCAGTCGCTGCTCAAGGAATGGGCGCAACAACAGCCAATCACCGTTCGGGACGACAACGGCGCCACCTATATGGGGAGCTTCGTGCCTCGCAAACGCACACGCTATGCCTTGGAGAACGTGCTCCCTGTAGTAGACGAGTGGGACCGTTCGCATCCTGACGACAGGCTGCGTCCTCGTTTGATGGTTGGCGCGACGGAGCTGAACGACCTGGCAAAGGCAAGAACGAAGCGTCCTGGACTTGCGGACATACTGAGCGCTGTAGCCGAAGCCACACCGTACAGCGAATTCGAGATCTCTATCGAAGGCGCGAAGAGCGGCACGAAACGAGGCAAGCCCGCCAAGCAGACAGCCGCGTAGATGGAGCCTTCATTACAGGCTGCAGTCACGAGGAGGAAACGATGACGGACTATGCAGAACAGTTGCGCCAGCAATATGGCCACTGGGGAAATCACCCCGACTTCTCAATTACAGATTGGCAGCGGGAAGTCTCCGAACGTAACACCCGCCTCGGTTATTGGGAATGGGTGGCAAGCCTGATGG
The DNA here is from genome assembly GCA_963705665.1 of uncultured Acidobacteriaceae bacterium. Classification (GTDB taxonomy): domain Bacteria; phylum Acidobacteriota; class Terriglobia; order Terriglobales; family Acidobacteriaceae; genus PALSA-350. The sequence continues at coordinate 193,077 of CAVPKQ010000015.1, forward strand.
AACAGGAAACCGCCGACCGGGTTGCCGCCTTTCATTCGGTGACGTCGGAAGATATCGATCGCCTCCTTAAATGGGGCGATACCTTTCTGGATAAGTGGGCTGAAGATGCCGTGGAGAGCGGGCAGATCGACCTCGAATACGAAACGCAAATGCAGGAGTGGCGTCAGCTCCGGCCCTTGCTGACCGCCTCACCAACCCTTCTGCGAGCACTAGGAGAAATCGCAGTAATTGTCTCCCACTCCGGACATGGCGAAGCCCGGCGGTACGGTGTGATCGCCAAAATTGCGCTCGCAGCCATTCGTTCGGAAAAATAGTTCGGCCGGCTCATCCAGCCCTTCATTCTCTCCGAAATCATGAGGAGCCTTCCCATGTCTACACTTCCGAAAACCGCACTCAACTCCACGTGTAACTTCTGTGGAGCTAAACCAGTGACCAAGACCTATCCGGCTGGTATGCTGCTCATCTGTGACAGCGAGTGGGACGTCTGCGGCAGTTGTACGGAATTCATTGACCAGAATCGCTGGAATGACCTCGCCGAACGAGTCACGGAAGAATGGTCGAGGGATTTTCGCACCGAGGGTGTCGCCCTCGATTTCGAGGAGCGCGAGCGCCTTAAACGGATTGTTCTGTACTTGCACTCGAAGATCCGCGAGGCGATGGGCCGGACGGCATAAGACATTGCGGCGCCAGCTTAGCTGAAGAAAGTTCAGACCGTAATGCTCACGCTGACATTTTCTGTCCGTATGAAGTTCCGGTCGAAGAGCAAATCCGTCGAGTAGTTGCGAGGCTCTCCATAGAATGCTTTCGGAGACTTCCGAGTTTGTGTAATCCGCGTCGATCTCTGCCGCGCGGTGAACTCGACGTTGCACCTCATTCATCATAGTTTGATTTTTGACTGTCAGGAGCACCATCCCTCTCGTTCGCCCCCCACACAAACCAGTCCGTTGTTACCCGGAGAAAGGAGTCCTCTGTGTCCGATGCGATCCAGTCATTCATTCGAACGTTTCTCGCGGCGCGAGCGGTGTCCACACCTCTCGTTGCAGTACGCACACCTGATCCTGCAAGCGCCGTCCGAGCAATCAGCGACGCTGTCAATTCTTCACCGCCGTCAGCCGAGAATGTTGCGCCCCTGGCCTGTTGGGATGTCATGCGGGGACTGGTCGGCCTGAATAAGGCCGGCAAGCTCGCAGTGTCCACCGCAGTGACGGCCGGCGATTCGACTGCCTTTACTCAGAATCCAGCCGAAGCTCTCGAATGCGCTGAAAAACTGGCCGAGGACACGATCCTGTTCTTCGCAAACGCTCATCGCTTCTTTGAGAAGCCGGATGCAATCCAGGGCATCTGGAACCTGCGCGACTTTTTTAAGGCGCAAGGCAGAATGCTCGTTTTGTTGATGACTCCGGGCGCCACGCTTCCACCGGAGCTAATGTCTGATGTATTTGTTCTCGACGAACCGCTTCCGACACTCGACGATCTTAAGCGCATCGTGCTTGAGACATACACGGCAGCGAATCTGAATCGGCCCACCGAGGAGATACTGAGCAAAGCCACCGACGCGCTCATTGGCCTGTCGTCCTTTCCCGCCGAGCAGGCAGTTGCCATGTCCCTCACCCAGAAGGGACTCGACACAGAGGGCCTTTGGGAGAGGAAGCGGAAACTGATCGAGCAAACACCTGGCTTGAGCATTTGGAAAGGCAACGAATCCTTCGATCAGATTGGCGGTGCCGATAACATCAAGCAGTTTCTGACCGCCGTACTAACGGGCATTGATCCGCCGCGCGTGATCGTATTCATCGACGAGATCGAGAAAGCCTTCGCAGGCACAGGGACAGACCAGAGCGGCGTAAAGACCGAGATGACCGGAACAATGCTGACCTGGATGCAGGACCGGGAGGCCGATGGATGCCTCTTCCTCGGGCCTCCAGGATGCGCGAAATCCGCGGTTGGGAAAGCGGCAGGAAATCTAACAGGCATACTGACGATTGCGTTTGACTTCAGCGCCATGCAGAACTCACTGATCGGCGCCTCCGGCGAACGACTGCGCAGTGCCCTGAATATCGTGGACACCATCTCTCAGGGGCGGGCGCTATTCATTGCGACCTGCAACTCGATCAATAGCCTTCCCACGGAGTTGAGACGCCGATTCAAGCTCGGTACCTTCTTCTTTGATTTGCCAACAGCGGCGGAGCGCAAGTTGATCTGGGAAATCTACCGGAAGAGGTATGGGATCTCCGGTGCGTTGCCTGCGGACGACGGTTGGACGGGCGCTGAAATCAAAGAGTGCTGCCAGAAAGCCTATCGGCTGAGAATGTCTTTGCAACAAGCGGCTTTTTACGTTGTCCCCGTGGCGCGATCGGCGGTCGAGCAGATCAAGAATCTTCGTCAGCAGTCCAGTGGAAAATACATCTCCTCGTCCACGCCCGGCGTATACGAGTTCGAAGAATCAACCAGCCCTGTGCTTTCGGGACCATCCCGCCGCAGAATTCGAGAGGAGGCCGCCCGTGCCGTGTAATACGATTCAGCGTTCAAAAGTGGAGTTCCTGGCCACCAGTACTGACATCCCCTTGCTGCGCGATGCGTTGCAGTCACTTGGCTATACCGTAACTGGTTTCCGGAACCAGGTGCTTGGGTTCCGTACGGGAAATGAGATTGCGAGCTTCAACAAAGCCACAGGTCAACTGACACTGCCGGTGTCCTGCGATGTGAATGCCATCAAACTTGCGTATTCGGCGCAGATCGTGCAGTCACAGGCTGCCAAGCATGGCTGGAAGATCGCATGGAGCACAAACGCCCAGGGACGCCGCGAGGCGATGGTGCAACGCCGAGGGTAGCGCGAATCATCTCAGGGAAAGGAGAAATGCATCCCATGGACTTCGATACGCTCAGGATTGAGATATTAGAGGACGGCACGATCAAGACGACCTCCGATGTCGTCTCTGCCGCCAATCACAAAAGCGCCGAGCAGTTCTTGAAAGGCATCGCACGTTTGGCTGGAGGAGAGACGACACGCGAAGCCCGCAAGGACGTAAAGCACAGTCACGTCCATAGCCATTCGCACGGGAAACAGTACCAGCGTCAAGGCAAATAACAGAAGTCGACTCCGCAACACTCCTTATACGCAAGCCTGCTCCGAAATGTACGGTCTCTGAACACATCACCTGTAATTCAGGTTCATTCGAAGAAAGGAATCTTATGGCAGCCTCGGTAGCCGACAGGATCATTGCGCCTGATCGGGATTTGAGCCAGACGACTGTATGCCTCAGAGTCCAATTTGGGTCTCTCGGAAACTCGCGTAAAGTCAGCTCGGCCAGCGTCAACGTCGATGCGGACAAGAACCTCATCCGCGTCACCAAGCGAATACTCGATGCCCGCGAACTGCAAGCGATTCGGCGGTTCGATTATGAATTGCGGCATTATCTATATCAAATCTGCCTGCCCTATGACGTAGGGATTCATCTTATTCCTTACGAGGCTGTAGAAACGGTGGAGGCGAAGCTACTTCAGGCCAGAGATGAGCGCCCTGCGCTGGTAGAACAATTTCTGCGAGTCTATCCAAGCCTCTGCAGGCAGATCTCCATGCGTCTGCGGACGCTCTACAACCCTGCGGATTATCCTCCGGTCGATTATGTGCGCTCGAAGTTCACTCTCGACTGGACGTATCTGCGTTTCGGCGTCCCTGACGAACTGCGTGAGGTCTCGCCCCGAATCTTCGCCATAGAACGCAACAAAGCAGCGCAGCGTCTGGCAGAGGCATCGGCCGAAATTCAGCAGGTCCTCCGTACTACTCTCGCCCAAATGGTGGAGCGATCCGTGACCGCCTCACCCGCGACGAGGATGGTAAACCAAAGCAACTGCGACAATCTGCGGTCGAGAACCTTAAGGAGTTTCTGTCCACCTTCGACATCCGGAACGTGACTGATGATCGCGAGTTGGCCGAGTTGGTCAACAGGGCGCGTCAACTGCTCGATGGAGTAGACACGGAAGCCATCCGAGATACGGAGACGTTGCGCGACAGGATCCGTACCGGCATGGCTCAGATCGGAGAGCGTTTGGACGGCATGATCGTCGAACGCCCGAGTCGCAAGTTCCGTTTCCCAATCGAGTAACGAGTTCGAACTCCATCAAAGGGCACCGCTCCGGTTTCTCCGGGAGTGGAGAAAACACGCGAAGTGCTGCAGAATCACATCAGCGAAATTTTGTTTCGAGAGATGCCGCGACACGTGGATTCCGTTTTGAGCCATTGGGCAATCGAGGAACGAATGGAGGTAGGTGATGGCATTGCATCCCTCGCTGAAGGAATATGGCCAACTGGAGTCAAATGAGCCGTCAAAGCGAACCGTGCTCAAGGCCGAGAATGGCTGGACTCTGACACACCATACGGCTGGTTATGAACCAGCAGGCAGTGCGGCCAGATATACCCAGGAACGATGGAGTGTCGCGTTGTATGACACTCGCACCAATACGACCTATGGGCGATCCTTCCGCACGCTCGATGAAGCGGACTCATGGTTTCGCGAACGAATCTCTATGTCTCGATCAGTCGTTAGCAACGCATAGACGAAAGCCAAGAACTATTGGAGAAGCAACATGGAAGAGGACCCCAAAAATATCTTGTGGGAGGTGCTGGCGAGTGAAGATGCGAGCGGGTGTTCAGAGGATCTGACCGTCGTTACAGCTGCACCCATCCGAAGACTGCGCCGGCACCTGCAGGATCGTGCCGCGAATCATCAAGATGGACTGTTACGGTGCAGACACCAATGGTTTCTGGAGAAGTCGGTGGATGGCCTCATCCACTTAACGCTTTCGCAAAGCATGGCGCGGCTAGTGGCGTCGTCGCTCGAACTCGTCAATCCCGATTCCGCGCGGCAGCTCTGCAACGCTCGTGTTCTCGCAACTATGATCCAGAACCTATGCGAGGACCTCTAGTTCAATCTCGTATCCATAAGTCCCCTCTATAAACCACCGATGTACTAAGGCCGCCCCTTGTGGGCGGCCTTTGCAGTTTCAGGATCCACTATGAAGCCCAAACTTCAGCGCTCTCTCTTTGGCGAGGACGAGCCTGAGCCTTCGTCGATTGCAGCGAACAGTAGCCGAACCGTACACACGCCACCGACCGCACCTCCGATCCGGCGCACTCCACTACCGACTGCGGACCAATGGATGAAGTGCGATCCGCCTGACGACTGTGAGTGGGTAGCATTTCTCCGAAGGCAGGGGCGAGTGCCGCAACTGACTGATGCCAAGGGGCCCTGGGAATACCGCGGCTGGCCGGTGTACTACCGGCTGATGCTCGAAGAACATCTCGAGATCCCTGCACGGTGGGACTACTGGTACCGCACGATGGCGGCCGGCCATTTGCTGGATGAACCGATTCCAGAGATTCACTTTACCGGCGGTGGAGATCGCTCCGCGGGCTACAAACTGATCGATTCCTGGGTTCGACTCATCGATCGCTACGGTGGCGGCTGGTCATCGCCTATGCCGGCGCTGCTTGATTGGCTGCTCTGGGGATTCGGACTCAGTAGTGAGCGGCCAACGCTTCACGATGAGCTAAATGAACAGCTCTATCGCGCTGTCAATCTCGCGCCGCTCTTGCTTGAACCCGGTGATTACTTCGGGAAATGGATAGCGAACCAGAAGGGCAAGTGTAATCCGCATGCATTCTTTCCGACCCCAGAGCACGTGGTCGAATTGATGGTGCGGATCAATTTCATTGGAGTCGATTGGAAAGATGCGCTCTCAACGACTGTCTATGATCCATGCATGGGCAGTGGACGCATGTTGATTTTGAGTGCCGGCCACTCGCTCCGGCTGTTCGGAATGGACATAGACGGCGAAGTTGTGCGGGCGGCCAAAGTCAACGGCGCACTGTACGCCCCCTGGCTGGTCAGGCCATTTCCGGACGAGTTCTTTACCTCAAAGAACTGCGGCCCGTAGTCCTCACTGACTTCTGGTAAGGCAACGCCGGACGTCGGCTGCCTTGGGAGTTCCCCCATGCGTCAGGAAGCGACGCGACGCGAACGAGGTCATGGATCGAGGTCGAGACCATGGCCGGCCTCGACTCAGCCTGAAGCGGTAATCACCGAACCCGAGCTCCCCTCAAAAAAAGCGAGCTTATTATGGCCACGCCCAAACTCACACCTATCGATTTTGAGTTCACCTATAGAGACAGACTGCGCCGGGCGCCCCATCGTGTCCGGATTTTCGACACGACCTCGCGGACGACAATATGTGATCACTGACAAGAGCGATCAATATCGCTGCCCGAGTGTCACTAACTCGATCGAAGATCTCGTGAACGCCCCCCTTCTCGCGCGCCCCACGATACGGCGCCAGCGCAGGATCATCATCGAGCATTACGACTATCGCGACCAACGCCCAAGCACTGCTTGAAAGCGACGCTTAGATCGAGCACGAGGACGGCGTCGAATGGTGGAACCTGAGCATTCCTGAGTCCTTGCCGCATGATGTCGATCCGGCCCAACGATACCTGGAGTTGCGCGGCCTTCTCGTCCGGCATGCGGAGCATGCGAATTGGATCCGCGTATCGGACCCTGACGACGAAGCAGAGGCCCATTCCACCGGTCGCCTAGCATAAGGGGGAGCAATGTCGCAGGAACCCAGAAGGTTTCGCAATCATTATCGCTGTCCACAAGACGGCGGCACATGGCGGGACACTTGGTCGTGCATGTGCAACGGTCGTTGTCCCAAATGCAATGCTGAGATCGAACCCTTCATGTCGGAGGAACTGTGCCTTGTTTGCGGTGCGACAGTCATCGACGCTCTCGCGACCGAATGCTTAAATTGTGGGGAGGCTATAGACGATTCCCACGAATCCGGGAAAAAGTCGGCCTATGAAGATTCCCCACAAACGGCACTCGATCGACAAACGACCGCCCCGATAGACCATTCCGGCGGAGAGGCATGGATTGTCCTGGTGCGCCACCACGAGCCCGGGTCCGTGCTTGCCTATGAGTTTGCGAGCCGACCTGCAGCGCTTGCCTTCTACGAAAGCGCATGCAGGAACTCGGGCAGACATGCCGGGTGTTCCATTCCACACTAGTGGCCGAAAGAGCCTGAGCTTGCCGGCGCCAACATCCTTGTGTCGCAGCGCAAGCGCTGCCGGACCTGCCAGCCGGTAGCGTTCTTTCCTCCCAGCGAGGTCACTCCTGTGAATAACGCTACGTATACCGTTCGTCCGTCTCGCCTCATGTGGCCCTCCCACGGACGCAACGCAGACATCGCCTTCGGTGCCTTTCAGGCATCGCTTTCTCTCGGGGCCGGCACGTGGGATAATGATAAGCACTGTGAGTATCGATGCAAACAAGGACTCACGGCAAGCAACGCTTCTCGACCAACGGATCTACAGTTCCGCGAGACACGGTCAATACGAACGTTATATAAGCCCGTCTCTGGTTACGAACTGCTATACCTGAGCCAATCCGCCGTCCACCACGACCTCCTAAGGTTAGTTCAGCTCACTCTTGCTGGGGCTGAGATCTGACGCAGCGATCAGAAGACGTAAGGAACCAGGGCAGCCGTCTGATGAGTATAGCGATCATATGCCTCGCCAAACTGGGAACGCATCCATTCTTCCTCCATGCGGAGCTTGATCCAGTACCCGAGGAAGATGAGGACGAAAGCGATAAATCCGCGCATCTGGGAGAGGGCGATCGCTGTGCCAAGGAACCCGGCCAGAATGCCGGTGTAGATGGGGTGACGGACCACTGCATAGGGTACGGTGGTGATCAGTTCGTGTTCCTGCTTAATCGTGACGGAGCCGCTCCAGTTGCGGCCCGGCCTAGGTGTTCGCGCGCCCAGACGGCGAAGAGAAGGCCGGCGATGGTGACGGCAGCTCCCAGCCAGAAGGGCCAAAACCCCGCCGGCCAGAGCTGAAGATAGAGCCAGCGCTGCGGGATGTGGGTTGTCGAGCACAGGACGATCGCGATCAGCAAGATGAGGCCGCGCAGGATGCGCGAGGCAGCAGGCTCGAGGCGCTCTGTGGTTTTCGTACCCACAGCCTTGATCAGCCAGTAGACGAGAAAGGCGATCCAGAGAACGATAAAGAAATTTTCGTAGAACCAGAGCATTCAGAACCTCCTGTCGCTGTCGTTGCTTACTCAGGTGAGCAAAAACAAATGGTCACATGCGCGCCTCGTCAGTCCTCGGTGAGCGCACTGATCGTGACGTAATATCCTTCCGGATCTCGCAGCGAGAACTCTCTGGTTTGCGTGTTTGGATTCACGTGTGGCTCCTCTTCGAATCGAGAAACGAGAGCGCGCGCCCTTTGAAGCGCCAGGTCGAAATCGTCGACACGGAAGAACAACAGGAGTCCGTTGCCGAGCGTCTCATGATCGGGGCTCATCAAGGGAGGATGTCCGTGGGTGCCCCACTCGTGAAGGCAAAGCAAGACAGTTCCATCTGAGTCGAGGATTTGTCCAAAGTCGTCATGGGCAGGAGGCGTGGCCGGCTGACCGAACAGCGACTGGTACCATTTCAGGCAGCTCGACACGTCACGTACTCCTATGATCGTCCAGATGCGTTTCATCAGATTCCCCCTGCGGATTCTTTGTATCTTTGATGAACGTAGACACAAGCGGCCATGAATAGGATTGACCCGCTGTGACCGCCGTAAACGCATGGTGTCATACGCGCTTCAGATCAGTTGTTGGCATTCAAATCGGGAGTTCCATCCGACCACCGCGCGACGGGAATCATGAAGATGGTGAGCCGATCGGGCACATCGTCGGTTGAAAGAATCGGCGAGCCCGCCAAATTGGCGCCCCAGGTTTTGCTTTGGTCCAGTGGCACGAAAAACATCAGATGGGGACGCCAGTTCAGCACCTGATCGTTCAGGTACCCCTGCTTCGACATCATGTAGCACATCGCGCCTGGCTCCGGCGCCGTCAGCTTCTCGCGGTTGAACGCGGTCTGGACGGCCGCGCCAATCTGCGCCTGCGACTTACCGGCCAGCGCCAGTTGGGTCTTCATGAGTATGATCGGTAGATACGTCCTCACGGCGGCCGCATTGAAGCAGATCGGCGAACGATTTTTAGGATTCCAGAACACGGGATCGCCAATCGCGGCGCTCCAGGATCGGGCGACCATGCAGACGAAATCGTTCGTTCCCTGAACAGCCACCTCGTAACCGTTCCTTCCCAGGACCATCGCCTCAGCGCCGTCCGAGATCGATTTCGGAGCGGCGGTCCGCGCGAGAGCGATTTCGGCATTCCGATCCGCCATCATGTACCGATCGATCGGAGCCATTGTGGGGTAGGCCGCCTGCGTGCTCTGGGCCTGCGTTTGCAAGGTGACAACGGCCACAACTCCCAATACCAAAACCATTCTCATTCGTTTTCGCTCCACCGACATTCTCCTTTCTTCCGTCTCGACTTGAATTCACGATCACTTCTTCTTTTCCGGTCCACCTAACCAGGGAAGCAGCGCCCTGGGATCGCGCTCCTTCCACCGGCGCCGCGTTTCTTTGAGCACTGCATCGCGGTTTTGCGCCATTTGAAAAATGACTTCAGCGGGTGCCCCTGTTTTCTCGTGCTTTGCGCCCCAGATCAGGAGTTCCAGCAACACCGGCGCCAGGTCAATTCCTTTTTCCGTGAGCCGATATTGTTTCTGCCTCCCGTCGGCTGGATCGCGTTCGGCCTGTACAATCCCCGCCCGGCACAATCGACGCAGCCGGTCCGCGAGAATATTCGTCGCAATCCCTTCCCCGGCGTGTTCGAAATCCCGGAATGTATGGAAACCACGCACCATCAGATCCCTCACGATCAGCAGAGACCACCGATCCCCGAAGACCTCCAATGAAATGTTGACGGGACAGCCGGAGCGGTGAGACGGGATGGTCTTTTTGGTCACGTGAGTAACATTAATCACAATCACTTGCATGACGCAAGCGATTGTGACGATAGAAAGCTCTGTCTAAATCGGATTGGACTGCTCTAGGGTACGCTCGACATGCTGATCCTCAGGCACTCCAGTGCGAGATACCTCCTCGCACGCCGCGCGCTTCACGCCCTGGTTGTCCTTGGGGCACGATAATTCAGTTGCCATGAGCGGCTCGTTCAATGAGTGCATCGCCCTGTAGCACAACAGTCGATGGTTCAGAGGTTACCGTGCCATCAGAGCATGAACTCTCCTGACAGCCTCTGCCAGGCCGTCTTCCCCCCGCATCTTTGCGCCGACGGCCGAAGCCCGCTCCCGCATCTCTGTCGTTCGGGCGGCGGCGATCGCGCCAGACAAGGTAGCGGCCGTGACGTTCCGGCCGCTCGCCGCGGCGGGCGCTATTCCTCGCTGGCGTAACTGCTCGGCCCAGAAGAACTGATCTGCTGCGAAAGGCAGAACGACCGAAGGCACACCCGCACGGGCTGCGGAATGCGTGGTCCCCGACCCGCCGTGATGAATGACCAGGGACGTGCGAGGGAACAGCCAATCGTGCGGGATGTCGCCAATGACGCAGAAATTCGGTGGCAGGTTCAGCGAGTCCGCGCCGCTCCAACCCGGATAGAACAGAGCCCGCTGGCCTGCTACGGCAGCAATCACGACGTCGAGCAGCGCGCGCGGATCAAAACCCAGCATGCTGCCGAATCCCACGTAGATCGGCGCGTCGCCCGCGGACAGAAAGCTTTCGAGCGATCGAGGGGCCTCCCACTCGCGTGCCGGGCGTACCCACTGTCCGCACATCGAGGCGTTGTCCGGCCAGTCTGCCGGTTGCGGCAGCAGGCTCGGCGAGATCCCGTAAAGCATGGGATGACCGGACCAGATCTTGCGCCCGGGCGGCAACCCTACATTCGAGCGCGCCGCGTTGGTGGCTTTGCGAAAGGCGCGCCACAACAGTTCGGCGACGAGGCAATAGCTGAAACGGTTGAGCCATCGCGGCATCGACCGCGGGGGCAGGAACGGCGATGGGAACGCGGAGGTCGGCGTGAGCGGAATCATTCCGACCCCGATGACCGGAACGGCCAGTTTCTCAGCCGCGGAGAAACCGATGAACGCAGCGAGACCGGCAACGATCAGCCCGTCGCTGTCCGCTGCGACTTCGAGAACCTGGCGCATCCAGGCGTCGGCGTTGCGTGCGAGCGTTTGTGCGGTGGCGTTCAGGCTGTTCTTCTCCGCAACGACCGATGAAATGCTGCTGACCGACTGCAACGTTCCGCGAATGTCGCCCGCGAGCGCCGCGTGCGGGATACCGAGATCGCGAGCGCTGCCCAACGTACCGCCGTCGGATTTCGTAACCGGCATCCGTCAGTGCGCGATAGAGCGCTGCGACCGGCCGGGTGTCGCCCTCCATGCCGTAAGTCATTGCAACGAGCTTCATGTTTCCCCAGGGAATGCCTACCCGGAGCGGCGGCCGAAAATCACTGCGTGAGCAAGGATTTCTTCCTCGACAACCCCATTCTGCGCAAACGGCTGGAGCACGGCTCTTAGCTCGCGCTCAAATTCTGATCGCCTCTTCCCCAAAGTATCCGGCGAGGTATTGGACTTCGAGAGTGCCCGGCCGATCAGCCCCTCGACGCCGACTTTCTGCGCTTGGCGGACGGAAACTTGGTCGATTTCCTCAAAGCGAGATCCGCTGAACCATTCCTGCGGCTTCAGCCGATAGCGCTCCCGATCTCCTGCATTTGCCCAGGAATCGCGAACCTGCTCATAGGGCTTCGACCACGGAGACGCTGATGTCTCGATGGTGCTCGCACGGCACACGAGAACTCTTCCACGTTCCGCGACGACGCGATCAAAGACTTCCAGCGTGGCGCTACGGTCCAGCCAATGCAGGGCCCGTCCAATCGTTAGGACATCGAAGGTCTGATCCGTTTTGAAGTCTTCAATGCGCCCAAGCTGTACCTCGAGCTTCAGTCCTGCCCGGGCACTGGCGGTGAGTGCCGCCTCAACCATGACAGCTTCCGGATCGAGCGCCACACATTCTCTTACAAACGGGGCAAAGCCGAGAGCCAGCGGTCCCGGTCCACACCCCACGTCCAGTAATTTCTCCCCGCCGTGCAGGTGGATCCGTCCAGCGACTGTTGCAAAAAATGCAGAAGGGTATGGCTCCCTGAATCGCAGATAGAACTCAGCCGTCGACGCGAAGCGGCCCATCGATCCCAGTGTTTCAGGAGCGAGCCGACTCGATCAAGGTTACGGACAAGTTCCCACGGGAGTGGATTGCGGAAAAAGGAGGCCTCGTGAGTGCTCACAAATTCTGGGAACCAAGGGAGCTCGATTTCCTGCGCGAAACTTACCCGAACGCTCCGACGAAGGATCTGGCTCGCCAGCTTCGAAGGTCGGTCGCCGCGGTTTACGGCCGTGCGAGAGTCATGGGGCTGCACAAGAGCCCAGAATATCTGGCGGGTCCGGACGCCTGCCGATTGCGCCGAGGCGACAACATCGGTCGGAGAACGCGCTTCCAACGCGGGCATGTGCCGGCGAACAAGGGCCTTCGCCGTCCGGGCTGGTCTCCCGGCAGAATGGCCGAAACCCAATTCAAGCCAGGGACAAAGCCCCACACTTGGAGGCCCCTGGGGTCCACCCGCCGCACCAAAGAGGGATACCTCCAGCGCAAGATCTCGGACACCGGTTACCCGCCCCGCGACTGGGTCGGCGAACACATCCTCATGTGGGAGAAAGCATACGGGCCCATCCCCAAGGGACACGCGCTCGCCTTCAAGGATGGGAACAAAGACAATATCTACCTGGAAAACCTGGAGTTGATCACCCGCCGCGAGCTAATGCGGCGCAACACCATTCACAACCTCCCGCCAGAGTTGGTCGACGTCATCCGGCTCAGCGCGGCATTGAAACGACAATTGAGGAGGCGACATGAAGAACCGAATGACCGACCTTCGGAACCACTTGTTCGAAACGTTGGAAGCACTGAAGGATAAAGACCAGCCCATGGATATCCAGCGCGCCAAAGCTATAAGCGATGTGGCGCAAACTCTCATCAGCTCCGCCAAAGTCGAGCTGCAATTCCTCGAATTGATGGGAAAAGACGAAGGCGGTCAGTTCTTTGAGCAGCCAAGATTGTCACCGCCAACCACCTCGAGCCGTGAGTGACGCTTTCGAGATCCGCTTTGCTCTCGGGGCCCCAAGCTCGAAAGCAGGTGTTGTCCTAGCGCAGCTATATCTGCCAGAACGGACGCAAGCGGTTCAGCGGGGGGGGTCTTCTTTACTTCGCCGCCCTTTTATGCGCAGCCCAACGCTTCTTCTGGGCTGCCGCGATGCGCACCCTTGCTTCTGGGCTGAGGACGCGTTTCTTGCGCGCGGCCGCCGGGCCCCCTAACGCCCGCCTCCTACCGTTCGCACGAACCGCTTTTGCCTGGCCGCGAGCGTTGCCAGCGAGTAGATCGCGAGCCGCTTGGAGACGGAAAATCTCATCGTCCAATTCCTGAATAAGCGCTGGGATATTCACGCGACCATTCTACACGGCCTCTCGCACTTCCACTGTCTCCCCCGCGTTGGTAGTCGACAACCTCATCGGCTCGTCCCTCAACAAGGAACGTGTTGACCCCCCTTCCACCGCCTGCCCGATTTTGCGGCGTATCGGTGCGACGAGATGTTTGATGGCCTATTGGTTCCTCTTGCCATTGCGGGGGTCCCGGCGATCTTCACGTTGAGCGCGGGTGTGGTAGGAGGGTACCAAAATGAAATTTATCTTCAATGATGGGGGCAGATCCGCGGCTGGATATAAGGGGCGGGCTCGCGATTGCGCGACTCGCTCGATTGCCATCGTTACCGGCAAGGCCTACCAGGAAGTCTACGACGCGCTCAATGCGCTGGCGAAGCGGGAACGCTTCGGACGGCAGAAGGACGCTAAATCGAACAGCCGAACCGGAGTCTACAAAATTACCTACCGGCGTTACATCCTCTCCCTCGGATGGCTCTGGACCCCAACCATGGCGATTGGCTCGGGCTGCAAAGTGCACCTGCGATCGCAAGAACTCCCAATCGGCAGATTGCTGGTTCTTGTCTCCCAGCACCTGACCGCGGTCATCGATGGCGTGCTCTACGATACCTACGATTGTTCCCGCGATGGCACTCGATGTGTTTACGGATATTTCTCGCAGCCCGCCTCAGAATTCACGTCTGAGTTTTCCTGAGATGACTTGAATGAGCAGCAGCCGAATGGTTCGCCTTGGTTCTTCGCCCGAATCAGAACTCGTCGGCCCTGATGGAAGTTCCCGCGGTACAGTTCCTGCTCCAAAGATCTCACAACACCTCTAAAGGCAATCGGACCGTCGCTATGGAGGGAATATGAATTCAGCAGAAAAGAAACGCTTAATTGCGGTCGCAAATCGCCTCACGCTCAACAAGGAGTCCATCGCGCGATTTGATCGCCAGAGATGCTGCTTCTGCAACCAGCCGATCCTTGCGGGTGCTCGCTACAAGAAGTTCGGAAAGCACGCAGCTCACTCGGTGTGCATCAGCGCAATCCAAAGCGAAATACGAATCTAACCCCACGTGCGCTTGAAGAAGCGGATACCGATGAGTGTTGGCTCCGATTTGCCTCGCCACGGGGGCACAGCAGTATTTTGCCACCTCGATTGATCTCTTCATCGGTCCTTGCAGCGTCCCCAATTGCATTCCTTCATCCGTGTGTTGGGTCTGTTTCTGCCGACTGAAGCCTCCAAATCAAATTCCAAGGAAAGGAGTCACCGATGGAAGGTACAGCAAAAACTCCTGAAGAGGGCGAAGTCTGTGATTTCTGCAGCGACACTCCGGTCGTCAAAGTCTACGATGCGGCGCCAATCCTCTTCGCGTTCGCCATCCAACCGCAAATCCTCCACGCCCTCGATACCAAGTGGAGCGCCTGTGCAATCTGCGCCAAGCTGATTGATCAAAACCTGTGGACGGATCTCACTGACCGCGCTATGGAGACCTGGCTAGCCAAACAGCGAAGCCACGGCGTACATATCGGCTGTCGCGAGCAGACCGAGATTAAAGAAGAGATCCACCGCATGCACGCCTCCTTCCGGGAAGCTAAGGGGCGAACGGCATGAGGCGAGGCCGGTGACATCGCGCGCTGTAACTCGGGCTCTTACTCCTCCCTTGCCCAAGACGACCAGATCTCCCTCTTCATACCCGTCTGCGAACGCGATTGGAAGATGCCAGTGACGCGTCTGTCGAAGCCCTTGAAGCTTTGTCCGCGCGATGGGACGAAGCTGGTCCCTTCGCATTCCATCCACCCTCAAACCATAGGAGTGAACGTAATGTCGACTGAACCGATCGCAATCGCGAGCGAATATCGGGACCTCCCTGTAGCCCAGCTCCAGGAGTCCGCCACAAATCCGCGCCGCCGTTTCGATGCGCGTGGCCTGGAGGAATTGGCCGCCAGCATCCGAACTCACGGTATCCTCGAACCTCTTCTCGTGCGGGTCCTCGATGATGATCTGTATGAAGTCATCGCCGGAGCGCGGCGGCTGCGCGGTGCGCGAATGGCTGAACGGCAGTTCGTGCCCACACGCATCGTGCAGCTCAGCGACGCCGAAGCTATTGAAGCCCAGGCCATCGAAAACCTGCAACGAGAAGAGATTCATCCTCTTGAGGAGGCGTTTGCATACAAAAATATGCTGGCGCTGGACTCTTCACGCTATACGGTGACAAGCATTGCGGAACGCGTAGGGAAAACCCCTTCGTATATCGCCCAGCGCTTGCGCCTCACGGACCTGGTCCCGCGCATCGCCAATGCCTTTCTCGAAGATCAGATTGGCGTAGGGCATGCGTTGGAAATTGCCAAGCTCCAACCCTCAGAACAGGAGAAGGCATTCGAGGCGGCCTTCAAATCCACATGGACTGGCTCCCAAACTACTCGGCTGCTTTTGCCGCTCCGTGAGTTCGTCGCGTGGATCGACCAGAACATCTTGCTTCGACTCGACGCCGTGCCCTTCGATCAGAGTGACGAGACGCTGCTTCCGGAAGCGGGGAGTTGCACCACCTGCTCCAAGCGCACCGGCTACAACACGCTGCTTTTTGGCGAGGTGTTCAAGGATAGTTGCAGTGACGCGGTTTGCTTCAATGCCAAGCTGAGCAAGTTTGTCGACCAGCAGCTCGCGTCCAAGCCCAACCTGGTGCAAATCTCGACGAGTTGGGTCAGCTCCAAAGAGGGCACCATCCTCGGCCGCGGAAGATATGTTTCGCTCCAGCTCGGTGCGAAGCAAGGCAACAAGAAAGCGCTGTTGTCTCCCTATCAGAAGCCATGCCCGCACATGAAAGACGCGATCGTGGCGGAGGGTACGGATCGTGGTCTGACCGTGAAGGTCTGCGCGGAGCCCAACTGCGCCGTGCACTTCGCGGACCGGCGAGAACCCGACCCGAAAGAGGTTGCCAAGCAGCGGGAAGCGCGCCGCAAGGAGCTCGTGAAACGGAAGCTCGAGGCAACCGTACGTCACCGCATCTTTGCGGAGGTCATCAGGAAGGTCGGTGCTCCGCTCGAACGCGCCGATCTCGTGCTGATTCTCCAGATCGTGCTCGATCGCACAGATGCTGTGCGCAAGGAAACACTGGCCAAGCGGTACAAGCTGCCGCCGTCCCAGTTGTCTACGCCTTCCAAAGTGCACGGCGAACTCATCCGTCTCTTACGCCGGTTGGACGAGACCGGGCTGTCGAAGCTTCTGATGGAATGGGCCCTGTTCGACAATGTGGAGAACGTTGCCATCGCGGAGCCCGAGTACCTGAATCAAGCCGCCAAACAGCATCGGATTGATGTGGCAAAGATGCGCAAGGCGGTGCAGCAGGACTTCGCCACCAAAGAAGCCAAGGAAGCGATCAAACGTGGCAAGGAGAAGCAGAAGAGCGCGGCTCCGCCTACAAAGCAGATAACGAAGAAAGCGGCACCGACTCCAAAACAAGCTGCATAAGAACAGCAACTAGGGAAGCGCTGGAGCGCGGGGCCTCCATTGAGTTGGGATGCTCTTGCGCTCCTTGCTTTCTTCCCAACCCCGCATGTAGGAGTCAACGGATCTCAAAGCGACCGATGTCATTCATCGAAGGAAGGCAGCGTCAGAACTTGACAGGAAGCGCGCCTTCGGGCAACTCTCAGGCCCTTGGCCCTTCAATTCAGACAAATAGCTTTTGATGGTATCGTCTTTTTGACTTCGGAACCAAACCCGCCGAAAGGTCAAGTAAATCTCAAGCAACGGTCCGGCGATAACCAGGCCGCCCTGGGAGGTTGAACCAGTCATGGCAGTCGATCCCGCCGAGAACGCGAGAAGGAAATTCTTGGAGGCAATGGAACGATTCGAGCGCCTCGAACTCACGGATGCGGTGATGAGCGACGCATTCTGGACGTTCCTCAACATTACACGGAACTGCTTTCCGGACGCCAAAGTTACACCTTACGAAGAGAAACGCATGTTCTGTATCATCTATTCTTCGTCAACACCATTCGATAATGACGACGGCGCCAAGGAATTATGGCTCGGATGCATTGTTTTTGTGATCCGGGGGCCTTCGGGGCCTTACGTGGAAGCGCTGCCAATACCCGCCTAGTTCCAGCCAAATATCCCGCCGTGTACTGTTTGAGCGATAGCGTTCGGGATTTTCCAATCTTCCTTCTAGGGCAATTCAGAGAAACCATCGGACAGCACTTGAACCGCGATGGACCCAATCTGACAGTGTCCAGAGTCCGGGCATTCGATAACGAAAGGCTTGATACTTTTGTCACTGGTCTTGTAACCAACATTAATCAAAACCGCTCATCTCAAACGCTCCTTCTCGTATTCATTATAGGCTAGTCGCCGTCGAGTTCGGTCCCTCCCGGGTAGTGTCTCAGTCTGAATTTCGGCTACCCCCAAACATGGCCGCGCCACGGTCAATCACCGATCCCAATACCAGACATTCGCGGGTCCAAAACTTGACCAGTGACTGACCGGGAAGGAAACTAGGCCCGCGCGCCCGTGATCTTGCGGCGAGTAATTGATATGGATTCGGTTTCGGTATCTGGTTTGACTGTGCTGGCTTTAATATAGGCATTGGCGTCAGCAAGGGCGCGGTTCCACCGTTCCGAATTCTTAGGACGAAGCGCTCATACAAGCATCATCGCCAGGAACATCTGGACTGTTGGTGAATACGTGATTTTGGCATTCTGGTCTGGCCCAGCAGTGGCAGTTAACTTTGGCCCACCTGGGAGGGTGTTGGCTACGCTTCGTGGATGGGGCAACGGAAGCGTAGCTGGCTGAACAGGAGGGAGAAGGTGGAACTTTTCGAACAGATTCGCCGAGAGTATGAGTTCGGCGTGGGAACGATTTCTGGGGTTTCACGGAAACTGGGTGTACACAGGCGGATGGTGCGGGAGGCGTTGCACAGTGCTGAACCCGCGGAGAGCAAGTCCCAACAACGCCGGCTTCGCAAGCTGGATGCGGCATCGGCTTTCATCGATCGGGTCTTGCGAGCCGATCTTTCAGCACCGCCGAAGCAGCGTCATACGGCGCGTCGCATTTTCGATCGCCTGAGGGTTGAACTGCCCGACTTCAAGGGGAGCGAGCGTACAGTTCGCGGCTATGTGCAGCGGAGGCGGCAGCAACTGGGACTGGAACACCGCGAGGTGTTCGTGGCGCAGACGTACGCCTGGGGCTCGGAAGCGCAGGTGGACTGGTATGAAGCCTGGGCCATTCTGAGCGGTGAACGCGTCAAGCTGCAGGTCTTCGAGATACGGTCAATGGCCAGCGGGGCGGCCTATCATCGGGCTTACACACATGCCACACAGCAAGCGTTTCTTGAAGCGCATCAGTTGGCCTTTGCCTACTTCGATGGCGTCTTTCGCGTGCTCCGTTATGACAACCTGAAGAGTGCCGTGAAGCGGATCCTTCGTGGCTTTCGCCGCGAGGAGACGAGCCGCTTCATTGCGTTCCGTTCGCACTGGCGGTTTCAGAGCGAGTTCTGCAACCCAGCACGTGGCAACGAGAAGGGCGGCGTCGAAGGTGAAGGCGGATACTTCCGGCGCAACCACTGGGTGCCCCTTCCGGAAGCACGCGACCTGGATGAGTTGAACGCATATCTTGAACGGTGTTGCCGCGAAGATCGGCGCCGTATCCTGGCTGGACGCACCGAGACGGTCGGAGCGGCGATGCTCGCTGAACAGCCGCATCTTCTGCCGCTGGCCACCGAGCCGTTCGCTCTGGCCGAGATCAGCTTTCCCACCGTAGACGGGCTGCGTTGCGTGCGCGTGCGGACCAACCGCTACTCTGTGCCGCTGAGACCGGGAACCAAGGTGGAAGCAAGGGTGAACGCCGATTCTGTCGAACTGTGGCACGAAGGGCGGCGTGTCGCCCGCCATGAACGTTGCTTCAGCCGCCAGCAGCAGGTGCTCGATCTGGAACACTATCTGGATGTACTGGAGCGCAAGCCTGGAGCACTGGCCGGTTCGACTGCACTGGCACAGTGGCGCCAGGCAGGCCGCTGGCCTGAGTCCTTCGACCAGCTGTGGCATGCGTTGAACATGCGCCATGGCAGGCAACAAGGCACACGGCAGATGATCGAACTGCTTCAGCTTGGAACGGGCGATGCCTGGGGCCGGCTGCGAGCTGCAGTGGAACAGGCTCTGTTGCTTGGCTGCCATGATGTGGCCGCGATCCGTCATCTTATGTCGGCTGCTCAGTTTGATCGCCCGACAGTCGAGGCCATTGATTTAGGACATCTGGCCCGTTACGAAAGGCCGATGCCGGTAATGAGCGGTTACGACCAGTTGCTGAGCCACACAGGACTCTCGGAGGTGCCGGCATGAAGGCCGCCGTTGAGAACCTGGAACAAGCTGCAGTCCAACAACAGTGCCGCTCCTTACGCCTGCCCGCAGTAGCGGATCAGTGTGCACCGCTCGCCGACGTGGCAGCCAAGCAGAGACAGACGTATCTGCGCTATCTCGAAGCCCTGCTTGCCGCGGAGTTGGAAGAGCGCGAACGCAACACCATCACCCGACGGATCAAGGAGGCACGCCTGCCGCGCATGAAGACTCTGGACGATTTCGATTTCAGTAAAGCGCCGCAGGTGCCGGCTACGAAATCCACGACCTGGCCCAGGGCGGCTATATCGAACGCGCCGAACCGATCATACTTATCGGCGATTGCGGAACGGGAAAGACGCATTTGTTGACCGGCCTGTGTGTGGCCGCCTGCCGTCAGAAGCGCCGTGTACGCTTCGCCACCGCCGCCGCTCTGGTCAACGAGTTGGTCGAGGCCAAGCAGCAACTGCAGCTGCGCCGCGTGCTGGCCCGCTGGGAGCGTTATGACCTAATCGCCATAGACGAGGTGGGCTATGTGCCTATGGCCGATCTCGGGGCCGAGTTCCTCTTCCAAGTCATCGCTGAGAGAGCGGAGAAGGCCGCCGTCATCATGACCACCAATCTGCCGTTCTCCGAGTGGACTCAGGTGATTCCGAACGCCCGCCTCTGTAAAGCGCTGTTGGACCGGATCACCGATCGTGCCCACATCATCGAAACCGGCGCCGACAGCTACCGCTTCCGGCGAACGGTCGAGAAAGGCAGGTCCAAGCCCATGGGCTGATCGACGCCCTCGCTGGACTTCAGGCTTCCGCTACGCTCCAGCCCGAAGCCCAGCGAATCTCCATCCCACGATGTTGTTTAGCGAACTGCCACAGGCGGGCCAAAGTTAATTGCCACAGATGGGCCAAGATTAGTTGCCAAACGCAATACGGAAGCAACCGATGAAACTCGCGCGTGACGGCATCCAACTCTCGTTCGACGTCGCTGGAATGGGGTCGCCTCAGTTCCTGTTCGTCCATGGCCTCGGCGGGGATCGCACGCATTTCGCGGCCCAGATGGAGTATTTCGTCCGGCAAGGTCGGACATCGAACGCCGAACTGCGAGGCCATGGAGCGAGCGACAAGCCGAAACAGGAATATTCGATCGAAGGCTTCGCCGAGGATCTCGTCTGGCTTTGCGCCCGCGAGCAGATCACGCAGCCGGTCATCGTGGGTCAAAGCATGGGGGGCAATATGGCTCTCGAAATCGCAGCCCGCTATCCGGATTTTCCCGCGGGCCTGGTGCTGCTCGATTCCGGGGTGCTCTTCCCCGCCTCGGCAGGGACGGTGTTCGCCGAGTATCTGGAGGGCTTACGCGGCCCGAATTTTGCGGATCAGGTGCGTAAGATCGTGGCTGACTCCTGTCTGCCGACAGACAGATGCCGCGCCCATGTTGAACAGACCTTTCTGGCGACGCCACAGCACGTGCTGGTGTCGACGTTTGAAAGTTTGTTCCCCTGGGATGTGCATCGGGCGAGTGAGTGCGCCAAGGCATGCCGGGTTCCGGTGCTGTATATCGAAGCGGCCCATCGGCTCGCGGATCTGGACCGCTTTGCAGCACTATGCCCGCAACTGGTTACGGCCAAGGCCGTTGGCTCAGGACATTTCTTATCGCTGGAGGTCCCCGAGCAGATCAACTCGATGATCGACCGGTTCATCTCCCTCTACGTGCGAAGAGGTGGGTAAATCTCGCACGTCCGGTTTCGGGCGGCTCACCCCGCGCGCCGCCCGAAACCGGACGGTCGCAAAGCCACCCTCCACGGGCATTCAAACTGAGACACTACTCCCTCCCGCACTGGACGACGATTGGAAGTCAATCCGAATCGGAGAAGCCCCGAATGTAGACCGGAGCGCAGCACCATGAAGACGAATGAGCCTCCTCGCAGCCGTCCGCCTCTTCGTCGCCACGCACGATACTATTGGCCCCAGAAGCGGAAAAACTCGCCCGCCGGAAACCTCGCATCCATCCCTCCGACCTAGTGCAGCAACTCCAAGAAATCACCGGACACCCGCCTGACGCCTGCTGGCGTTTCCATACTTTCCAGGTAAAGGTTGTGCTGAAGACGCTTATTGCACGCGGGGCTGATAATTAGCGCGACCTCGAGGCTCCGGGGGTCCTCAAAGACCCGTCAGAGCAATGCAACTACTTCTCGAAGCTTTCTGTGGTGGAGCCAGGCCCGCGAGCTACTTTGATGGACCCGGACGCGTCTCCACTATGCGCATCGACACCGCCGTGACGCGACCGATGATTCCCGCATCATCTGGGAAGCGTACCTGCCTCACTTGATTTCGCGAATGCGGATAAGGAACTAAAAGCAGCTGTTCATCTTTCAGTTCGCACCAAGAACACGCGTATTCGTCACGAAGCTCGACAAAATAGATAGGTCGGTCAAATTCATTCGACCAATCTGTCCATTCAATCTTCTTCTGGTGTGCATCGATTTCCACGAACGAACCCGGGCGTATGAGTGGGAAGAGGGTAAAGTCTTCCATCCCCACATACCCGTAGAGTGAATTACGTGGGTCCATGTGCTTGAGCAAAGCAGCAGGAAGACCACCCCACTGGTTGAACATCCGGGAGACCAAGTTGGTCTTTTCGAATTGAATCTTGTCTTGGAGTTCGGCTGGAATATGAAAGGATTGCGCCCCACTCTCGGACGAATCGGTTATCAGATGTGTGCGCGGGAGGGTCAACCACATTTGTTCGCGACCGATGTCCGGGATATTGATTCCGAAGAAAGCTAAAATCTCATCGTAGCGTCGCTTATAAATGAGGCTTAGGCTGTACAGTTTGTAAATGCTTGGAGCGAATTCTCCATTTTCGACCTCAGACAGCCACCCGTGAGAGATGTAATAGTCTTGGTTATTTTTCTCCTGTGCGATCTTTTGGCTGAGGCGTTCAACTTCACGGGTGGATAGGCGAACGCGAATACGCTCCGCTTTCAAGCGTCTTCCGGATTCCGGGTGCGGTTTCAAAGCAGGCATAGGCGCAGCTACCCGTAAGTGAAAAAGTTTCCTGCTCAGCGATACTGCTCATTGCGAACATCCAAATAATTACAGATGAGGAATAGACGCTCCAATTGCTCGAAAAGGGGCTCTATTATTCGCGGTCGGATTCCCGACCATACGCTTTGCGGCCTCGCAGAGATAAACCGCGATCCTTCATGTACTTCCTTTGCGCGTGGTCGCAAACAAGACCAACTTGCAACCTGCTTAATCTGGAATCTGAAGAATACAGTTCAATAATGCCATGCCGGCGCGCAGCCGCGGATACATTTCATAGCAATCCGTCGATTGCTTTCTGGGAGTGCCGGCAGCTTGGTGCCCACATCTTGGACGAGGACAATGAACAAGATACCAAGCGGGAACAAAGACCTTCCAAGTCGTGTTCAATCCGCTCTTGGGACCCGGAATCTCACACTGCATAAGGTTTCTGAAGAGTCTGCGCGGTTGTATGGTCGCTCGTCGCCCTGGTTTATCCGACACAACTTCTACCACGCATTGAGGTCCGGCGGTTTTGGCCCCAGCATCCAGCAGATCTGTGCATTGAGCAGGATCTCCGGCTATAGGCTCTACGATTGGCTGACTGTCTTCGGCTTCGATCTTGGAGGCATTCCGCGGCTGCAACTGTTACTCCCCTCGAAGCGCACGATCCTCTTAGACACGTCCCTGTACGACCCGGAGTCGCCCATTCCGTGGTTCAGCGACGTTCAGGATACCAGTCAGCATGCAGGGATGGTTCCTCTTGGGAATTTGCTGAAACTCTCCCAGCCCCGAAGCTTGAAATCGCTTTCAGCTACAGATAGCTCCTTGTACGCAAGGATCGGTCTTGAAGACACACTGGCATTTCCTGAACTGCTGCCAGGCAGCATAGTGCGAATCGATCCCCGTGTTCCGGAACAGTTTCCACCTGCATGGGTCGACCGGGCTTCCCAGCGGATTCTTTTTATCGAGCACAGCAACGGATTCTGGTGTAGCCGAGCGCATTTCTCCGCGAACAATCAACTTCATCCAATCAGCGATCAGTTGCCGTATGCTCGCGTGGAAATGCAAATTCCGAAGCAAGCTCGGATTCTTGGCATTGTCGATATGGAGATCAGGCAAGTAAGCAGCTCTCTGGAACCCGAGGTTCCAAAGGAGTTGGCGGATCAGTGGAAGCCGGAGGCCCTTGGTGCGAGTGCGGGCCTTAGTAGGCTGCTTCGGAGGGCGCGAAAGAGAGCGGCCCTATCATTCCGGCAGGCATCGGCGATCAGCCGAGAAATCGCGAATGCCTGGAGCGATGAGCGCTACTTCGTAGCGCCAGGCTCCCTTTCGGACTATGAGACGAAGAACAATCCGCCGCGCCACATCCACAAGGTGATCACGTTGTGTCTCATCTACAACGTGTCCTTTGCCGATTTCTTAGCAGCGGTCGATATCAAGCTGGAGGAATTGGGGCAGGAGTCGATTTCGAGCGACCTGCTGTCCGATTCACGCGATTTCCGGCTAGATCAAATGCTCGATCCAGCTGAAGGGAATCGTCAGAATCCAATTCTGATGTCCATGATTGCGCAATTCGGAGAGCTGCCGTTCTTTTTGCGGAGATCGTTGGGATCATTCTCAGCCACGAAGAAACCATCACTCCGCGACGTCTTTTGGATGGGATCCGAGAGCGAAGCTCTTCATCCGTGCCTCCGAGGAGGTCTGTTGGTTTTTGTGAATCGGCGGCGCAAGAAGCCATTTCGACTGAGATCGATGCCATTGTGGCGACAGCCTCTGTATGTATTGATGACCCGCGAGGGAAAGTATCTGTGCGCCTTCTGCACGCTGGAGAACGGCGTATTGGTGATGAATGCGTTCCCGGAAGGAGCTCAACGTCCCCAACTGTTCCGCAATCGGCAGGACGCCGAGGTAATCGGACAAGTCGTCACCATCGTGAGAAGACTCTCCTGACTTTTGCCTGTGCCCTGGGCCGACTCGCCACCACTTCGCGTTGCCGCAATGAAAGACACGTATGACGTAGGTCTCTTAGCGGCAACACAGTTTCTGCTGACTTGTTCGGTTCGCGAACATTTGTGCCAGGTTATGGTAATCCGAAGTCCAAAGATGGCAAAGTACGTCGCATGCATCTCCTTTCGCCAAGGGGCTGGGGTGCGGGGTGAGCGAATGTTCAGACTGCCAGACACAATTCGCAGCACGCACAACCAGGATGGCGGTATCGTCCTCGACATCCAGCAGGGTCAGATGTTCAGCCTCAACTTTGTTGGATCGAGAATAGTTGAACTCTTGAAAAGTGGTTCAACGGAGTCCGCCATTGTTGCCGACATCAGTCGTGAATTCGACGTTACCAGGGATCTAGCCGAAACCGATGTGCGGGAATTCATCCAAAGATTGCGGAAACACGGGCTGATTGAAGAATAGCTGACCGGCAAGACAGCCTGACTGGAGCGTGGTTTTGGAATTTGGACAACAGCCCGAACGTCAGAACTATCGCCTTGTTGTATTCGGAAGCAATGGGACGGAGGTTCTTCTCGTGCCGAGTCGAGACCGCTTTTTTCTCCCCATCGTTGGAATTCAATCTGGACAGCGCGTCGTGGACGGTGTGAACGCTGCCATGAGGATGCAATGGGATTGTGAAGTCTTCTGCCTGTTCGCTCCAAAAGGCAATCGAGCGAAGAGCCAAGCCGAGAGAATGCGCTATTTGGCGGTGGAGTGCGTCCACCGTGTTGAGAAGCCCGCTGCGCGGACCAAATGGGTGGGGGCTTCGCGCTTGTCACACGCCTCATTCGTTGACTCGGCAGATTATGAGGCGATGCGGCAGTCTCTCGCGCAATGTGAGGAGCATCGTTGCGGTACCGCGCCCGGACCATTCGGAAGGATTGGATGGTTCGAGCAGTTGTGCTCCTGGGTACAGGAAGTGATTCGACCGATGGGGCTCCATCTGACGAGCGACTTCCATCAATTCAATGCAAGTTCATCCTTCAGCTTGGTCCGGTTCGGAACCAACGGTCTAGCCATTTGGTTCAAGGCGGTAGGAGAGCCGAATCTGAGAGAGTTTTCAATCACCACTGCACTAGCGGAGTTCCTGCCGAGCTACGTCTCGCCGGTCCTTGCTACGCGGCCGGAGTGGAACGGATGGCTCTCTCCGGATGTTGAGGGCATCAACCTCCGGCGAACACATGATATCGATCACTGGAAATCCGCGGCAGCAACTCTCGCTCATATGCAGATCGACTCAATCGGTAGACACACCGAACTGCTCAGTCACGGCGCTCGCGATCTTAGATCCTTCACGCTATTACGTTTCGTCGAGCCGGTGGTGCGTGTCCTGGCACAGCTCATGAAAGAACAGATCAAAGTGTCACCAGCTCCACTAGCGGGAAAAGAGGTCCTGGTCCTAGGCGAGAAGATCCAGTACGCACTCTCCATCGCTGAGCGGCAGGTGCCGGACACTCTAGGACATCTCGACCTCAATCCGAGCAATATCGTCGTCTCAAACAAGAGTTGCAGATTCTTGGATTGGGCTGAAGGCTATGTCGGGCATCCGTTTTTCAGCTTCGAGTATCTGCTGGAATATTTCCGTCGTGCCGTGGGCACGGACGAGAGAGCAGAATTACAACTCACCGCCGCCTACGTTGGACCTTGGCGGGAACTATTTTCAGATGATGTCATATCGAGGGTGTTGGCTGTAACGCCGATGCTAGCCGTGTTCGCATATGCTGCAATGAGCGGTGAGTGGGAAGCCCAGGAGGGCCGTAGTGGCGAAGCGGCTGGGTATCTGCGCGGGTTGACTCGGCGGATGAAGCGGGAAGCCGATAAGTTAGCCGACCGGAGGACGATATGCCTGCCTTAAAGGCATCCCTACCCTGTTCACCAGTTGAGCCAGTGACGGAAGTGCTGCACGGCGTTGCCATCACAGATCCGTACCGTTGGCTCGAAGAGCAGAATTCTCCACGCACGAGAACATGGCTTACACAACAAGCCGGTTATATGCGTGCCTATATGAACGGTGTTCTTGGAACGGAGTACATTCGGGAGCGTGTTCGAGAGTTCCTCACCGTCGAAATATTCGACTCTCTACAAAAGTGTGGAAGCCGCTATTTTTTTCGCAAACGCCTGCCTGACCAGGAACAACCGTGCATTTACATGCGCGAAGGTTCGGACGGCGAAGACCAATTGCTCATCGACCCTTCTAAGCGTGGTACGGGACCGTTCACCTCTGTTAAACCGCTACGTGTGTCTCCGAACGGAGGGCTTCTTCTGTACGAGGTGAAACAGGGTGGGGAACGGACCGGCGTCTTTGAGTTACTCGACGTAGAAAGTCGCTCGGCTTTA
Organism: uncultured Acidobacteriaceae bacterium; assembly: GCA_963705665.1. GTDB lineage: Bacteria > Acidobacteriota > Terriglobia > Terriglobales > Acidobacteriaceae > PALSA-350. The sequence goes on from CAVPKQ010000015.1 coordinate 220,149, forward strand.
CCCGACGCCCTGCCATGTGGACTGCTACGTGGTTTCACTTTTACCCCGGACGGCTGCAGCTTTTATTACGTCCACGAAGCAGTCGGCAGCTCCGGTTCGCAGAATCCCACTGTCTTCCGCCACCTGCTCGGTAGCCCGTACTCCGAAGACAGCACCGTCTTTGAGGCCAGACGAGGTGGACAGACGCGACTCTTCTTGATCAGTGGCACACAGGGGTTCGGCATCTGCGCTCGTAGCCAATACGACAAGATCTCTACCGACTTCTACGTGGCGTGGTTCGCCAACGGCGGAGTGCCTCAACCGGTCCTGTCGGACGCGGAGTATCTCTTCGAGCCAATCTTGCTGGACAATCGCATCCTGGCCTTGACGGATCGGGAAGCTCCGAACTGCAGGATCGTCGAGGTCTGTGGCTCCGCAGAGCAAGAGCGGTCCTTGAAGGAGCTCGTTCCTGAGATCGATACCCCCATCCGGCAATGGGCTATCGCCGGACGGAACGTGTTTGTACTTTACACACGGCACACCGGAAGCGAGGTTCAAGTCTATGACACCACGGGGCGCAGGAGAGAGGACCTGCCCATCCGATCGGGGGAAACGATCCGGCTCGTCGGTCCTGTTCTGAGCGACGAACTTTTCCTGGAAGCGCAATCCTTCATCGAACCGATCACGCTATCGCGATATATGCCTGAAACAAAGTCTACGACCGTTTGGGCAAAGAGGAAGATCCCCTCTAGGGCCGACCTCTTTCGATACAAGAGAGTCTGGTACACGTCGAAGGACGGAACCAGCGTCCCCATGTTTCTAGTTGGGAGAGCCGATGTTCTCGAAAGCGGGCCACGACCGACACTCATGACCGCTTATGGAGGATACGGGGCGGACATGACTCCGAAATTCAGCGTACTTGTCACGCTGCTGCTCGAAAAAGGGTGTCTCTTTGCGGTGCCGAACATACGCGGCGGATTGGAGTTAGGCAAAGCATGGCATGACGCCGGCAAACGTCGAAATCGACAAAACGCATACGACGATTTCTTATGCGCAGCTGAGTGGCTCATCGAAACAAGAAGGGCCACTCCACAAGGCCTCGCAATCTTCGGCGGATCTAATGCCGGCTTGCTCGTGGCTGCCGCCCTCACACAGCGACCAGAACTGTTTCGCGCTGTGCTCTGCATGGTACCGCTTATGGATATGCTCCGTTACCACAAATTTGACGAAGCGCGTATCTGGAAAGAGGAATTTGGTTCGGTCGAGGACCCGGAAGATTTCGCTGCCTTGGCCGGCTACTCCCCTTATCACCAAGTCGTGAACGGGGCATCCTACCCGGCGACCATGATTATTTCCGGTGATGCCGATGGCAGTTGTAACCCGATGCATGCTCGAAAAATGACCGCACGGCTGCAAAATGCGAATACCTCAACTCATCCGATCATCCTCGACTACGAATGCTTCCGGGGTCACTCGCCCGTACTACCGCTCTCTGAGCGTGTGAACGCACTAACGGCCAGAATTGCATTCCTTTGTGACCAACTGCAACTTGCACCTCAGTAAGGACCTTATGACCGCACCCGTCTGCAAAGCATATCTCTGGCTGATTCGTTTCGATCTCGATATCGCACGGGGAAACTTCAGGCGCGTGTGTGACACGGTACGTACATATCCGTGCCGAGCAACAGCAGCTTCTCGATGGACCATGGTTGAGGTGTGTTCGTCAATGGATATCGCGTGCATCTGGTATTGCAAGGAAGTCCTCTGCTTGCAGCGATCGGCAGCCACCGTGTGCTTGCTTAAACAGTCCGGCTTCGCGGCGCAGATGGTGATTGGCGTGCAATCCTTGCCGTTCAAGGCCCACGCCTGGGTCGAGTATGAGGGGTGTCTAGTCAACGACACGCCGCACGTCCCGAAAATGTACGCCGAACTTGACAGATGCTGAAAGCTGGCGAGGGAAGGGGGGATCCGTCATGAGTGTTCAGTTTGGTAGATGGACGGCTGATGGCAAGAGGCTTGAGACCGGTTCCTTGCAGAGAATGAAGGACCTCCTCGCGCCCTATGGAACCGAACCGGTCACGGCTTACTCGACTGAACAAATTGAATTACTCCACTGCGGACTTCCCGCGACACCGGAATCTCGCGTAGAGGTTCAGCCTTCCATCTCCCCAGGAGGGGCATTGCTGCTTTGGGATGGTCGGCTAGACAACCGTGAAGATCTATTCTCTCAACTGGAACTAGGCGGCTCGATCTCGGCAACAAGCGATGGGGCAATTGTGGCCGCGGCATACGCACGATGGGAGACCGAGTGTTTCGCTAAGCTCATGGGTGACTGGGCCGTCTCCATTTGGGACCCCAAGCGAAGGCATTTGCTCCTCGCAAAAGATGTGATAGGAACTCGTCCCTTGTACTACTATCCGCTCGCGGGCCGAGAGCTTTTCTGGAGCAGCATATTGGAGCCTCTTGTCCTGTTGGGCGGAAGCTCTTTCTGTCTCGATGAGGAATACGTTGCGGGGTTGCTCGGCTTCTTCCCGGCGACACATCTAACTCCCTATTTAGGAGTCTCCGCGGTGCCACCCTCGTGTTATGTCCACATTCGGGACGGGCACGCCGTTACAAGGAAGTATTGGGAGTTCGATTCTCTTCGAAGAATTCGCTATCGGACCGACGGGGAGTACGAAGAACATTTTCGCGGGGTCTTCCAAGAGTCGGTCAGGCGAAGGTTGCGGACGCACCAGCCGATACTTGCAGAACTCAGTGGAGGAATCGACTCTTCTTCAATCGTCTGTATGGCGGACACCATTCTTGCTTCCGGCGATACCCAAACCCCTAAAGTTGAGACCCTCTCTTATTACGTGGATGACGAACCAAACTGGAATGAACAACCCTATTTCGAAAAAGTTGAACAAAGACGGGGCCAAGCTGGAACTCATATCAAAGTAAGCTCAGAGGAGCTTTTTAGTTTTGACTACGACTTCGAAAGATTCGCTGCGAGCCCGGCGGCTCCTGGCTGCGCGAGTTCAAGAAGCCGGGCGGTCGCAGCCTGCTTGCAGAAGAGCGGCAGTCGGGTCGTGCTTTCTGGCATAGGCGGGGACGAACTGCTCGGAGGCATACCGACACCGGTTCCGCAACTCGCCGATTACCTGTTGAGTGCGCAGTTCGTTACGTTCGGCCGACAACTGAGTCTATGGGCCCTCGCGATGAGAATGCCGCTTCTACAATTAGCGCGCGGAACGATCGCCAGCTTTCTACCGAGCTGGATCGTGGGCCATCGCAACGACCGCAAGGCGCCGGATTGGCTGAACACCAGGTTCTCCAGGCGCCATCAAAAAGCCTTGTTAGGTTATCCGAAGCAATTGGAAATCGGCCAGCCTACGCCAAGTTTTCAGGAGAAGCTGACGGCTCTTGAGGGAGTGCGCAGACAGACTCTCGATCATCGTGCCTTCTTGTACACCGCCGCATGAGATTCGGTATCCATACCTCGATAGAGATCTGCTGGAATTCTTGTTCGCTATTCCTTCGGAGCAAATCCACCGGCCCGGGCAAAGGAGATCCCTCATGAGGAGGTCCTTGTCGGGAATCGTCCCCGAAGAGGTTCTCTATCGCAAACGAAAGGCTTCCATCGCTCGGGGCCCGGCCGTCAGCATTGGTCGAGAGTGGGAAAAGCTCATGAATCTCACCGATTGCATGTACTGTGATTCGTTCGGAATTCTGGTTCCGGTTTTGTTTCGGGAAGCATTGAGGCGGGCGAGAGATGGCCATGATCAACTGACCGTCCCGCTGCTCCGCGCCTTTGGAGTCGAACTGTGGCTCAGGCACGTGATGTACTGGAACGTCTTCTCTCCGAATCAGCTTGTCTCACGCTTTTTGCCGGCCGAGCAAGGTACGCGCCCGTCCGTTTGCACTCGTGGTCCGTTCTCGATGTTCGGGAACAAAACCTAGACGTGAAGGGAGGTGAACAATCGTGATCTATCAAAAGCCGGAAATCACAGCCAAAGGGAAAGCTACTTCGGTGATTGAGGGAGAGAAAGGGGTCGGTGCACAGGACAACCCTGATATCAACCCCGTGAAGACCACCGCCGCGTACAACGCAGACGAATAACCTGACAGGGAGGACGCGAGGCGCCCGCGCCCTCCACACCTTCACAAGAAGCTTGATGATGTTTAGTTTTATGGGGCAACCGTGCGCCTCAGTGCAGGTTGTTGCCAACTGCGTTCAAGCGGCCCCGTTTCTCCCTCATCGCTTCCCATCGCGTGTACCGCTCCCTCTTGGTCGTGGTCGAGTCTTCTTCCCCTTTTAGCCAGAAGCAAAACCAATCCACAGTACCCTGCTGAGACGCGAGGCGGTCGGAAGGCCGTGTGAGGAGATGAGTTGCCCCTGGCAGCCAAAGGAAGTCAACTGGCTTCCCAAGGAGAGACAGTTCAGAAAATGACTGCCAGCAGCTTAGGATGCCTGCGGCGCCATAGCACTCGAGATGGACGGGCGACTGTACTTTATCTAGGTTGAACCCTGGGGAGGTAAGTAGCCAGGAGTCCAGGTTCGAATTGGCCGAGGAACCACCATTTACCGCAAAATAATCCTCATTTGGCCAAAGGAGATAATTCATATATCCAGCGTCGAAACCGTCCGCCAATGTGGCTGCGGCGAATCGTCGCTTTGAATGCGTCAGGGTATAGGCTACATAGAAGGCAGTGCGGCTGAATCCTACTAAGCCCACGCGAGAGGGATCAATGATGCCGCGCCTTTCAAGATAATCGACGGCTCCCTCGAAAACAGCCATCTGACGTGGAGCTTCCTGTGGCGTGTTTACATATTTTGCGTCCTCTGTTTTCACGTCACGCCCAATCTGCAGAACCACAATTCCACGAGCAGCCAGCGGCCGTGCAGCAAATGCGCTGTTGTAGGGCCCGTCGACTTGGAAGCGGTCCTTGCGAAAGCCATGGCTCTGAATCACCAATGGATACCTTCGTCCGGGGACATAATCTGGCGGTAGATACAATCCACCTTCAGTCTCATGTCCGTCTGTGGCAGTCCATTGAACCGATTCCACCTTTCCCAATTCGAAATTCGAGAGTTTTGGGTTCAGGTCCAACAGCAACCGCTTCTTCAGTGTGCCAACCTCTGCCACGAAGATTTTCGGCGAAGTGTTCAGGTCTTCTTCCAAGGTGACGACTAACCTGGATTTTTCCGCTTTCGCACTATCGCTCGCCCCAGTTCGCGCCCAAGTGACTCCCCTCTTCGAATACGATTCGGTCGTAGCTTGTTCTCCTTCCAGAAGTAAGCTTCCATCGGGCGTCCAGGCTATTATGGGTGCCGGGTGATCCGAAATCTTCAAAAGCTGCTTCCCGGCAAGGACAACCTCGACAACCGGAGTCTGACTTCGACGGAGATCGCGTTCTGCACTTTCAGTCATGTCAAGAGGTAGGTAGGTGCCTGATACAGCCACTGAGTGCTCGTCCGGGGAGAAAGCGACAGTCGCCCGTCCACCAGACATGGGCGCATCCAGCAACGGAGCAATCTTGTGCGAGGCAGTGTCAAGCAGCATCAGTTGCGCAACATCTGACGGTATCCCAGGCCTGCGCGCCGCGGCAATATTGCGACGTAGGGATTCGTCCGTATATTCGCGCCAACGGCCTGGGATATCGTTTAAATACACGACCACAAGCGCATACCTTCCCGACGGAGAGAGGACAAGGGGTAGGTATTCCGTCAAGAAATCAGGAGACGAAATCCGGATGGCTCGGTGACCCGCTCTCATCACAAACAACTCTCTGTCTGCAGCTTCCTCACCAGGGGCGTCTGTGTGGCGCAGAAAATCCGTTGGCGTTTGCGAGTAAATTAAAAGAGGCTTCCCTTGGTGGAGATCCCGGTCCCCTAGGTCTTCCTTTCGCGGTATGGCTTCGTAAACGATCTCCTCTGCGTCCTTGCTGGCATCGAAAGCAACAATCGGCGTCGGGTGGTTCGTGATCCTTTTAGTCCGCCCACTCACAATGTCAAGACGATAGACCTGCGCGGGTTGGCGCCCGTTTTCTCCGAGGAACAGGATCGTTCTGTTGTTGACCCACTTGACGTGCTGGATGGCATCTCGACCGGACGAGGAGGACATCGTGGCAACAATCCTGGGTTTCGGATAGCGGAAAACCTCGTTGCTCTCGAAGAGCAACAGCGATGAATCGAGCGTATTCCGGCGTACGTCTCCGCGTTTCAGAGAAATCAGGAACTTGCTCCCATCAGGCGAAAACAATGCTACGGGCGCGTCGGGCGTTCCGTTCATGCTATAGGCGCGGTTCGCCCAAGTGGTCATCTGGATCGTGTCAGCAACCGTGAGCTTCCGCTTTTCTCTCACCGGGTGAGACTCTCCAGCAGAAAAGGCGGAAGTCCCCGTGATCAGAAGTACGCACAAACTGACACGCAATACGCTATTTCTTCCTCTTTGCACACGTCCTCCGGTTCAAAACACTGTCGTGGTGAATCGCCGCGTTTAGAACAGGAGTTTTAAGGACAATTGCAGAGAGCGTGGGCCACCCTCTTGGAAGAGTGGGTTAAGGCCACCAAGCCCCTTATTGAGCATCGAGGCCGATTCCAGAGGAGCTGGTCCTTCTCCGAACGAACTTGTAGGGTTCGCAAAATTCGGGTGATTGAGAACATTGAAGGCGTCTGTCCGGAACTGCAGTTTGAACCGGTCGGTCAGGGAGAAGGTGCGGCCGAGGGAAAGATCTGCTTGCGTCAACCCAAATCCACGGATGTCATTCCTTCCCTCTGTGCCCTGCAAACTGCTTGCCGGCAGCGTAAAGGCGTTCGGATTGAGGCTCTTTCCTCCTCCCGCCGAAGGATTCGGGATCCATACAGGCTCTCCTGGTGTCCTATTGGGAAGGGGATAAGCGCCGGCGATCTTTGCGGTAAGGACCTGTAGGTTAAACGGAAAACCGCCCCGTGCCACGACGATCCCATCGAGCGACCACTCGCGTGTGAGTAGCGAAGGCCAGTCCTTATTTGAGAGCCCAGGAATTCGAAAGCTGAGGGCGCCCGAAAAGCTCTGTTGGACGTCAAAGCTGGATGATGCATAGTCTCTGGAGGAAAGCACAGCGCTTGAGATGGCCGTGGCTGTCACTGTGTCGTCCGAAGCGTTGTCGAGGGAATGCGACCAGCTATAGTTCATGATCGCCTGAAGACGACCGCTCACAGGCCGCCGGTACTGCACTTGCAGAGCCTCGTAGTTCGATAGGGCATGGTTTGCGGTCAGTAGAAAGGCGCCCAGGAAGTTCGTGTTGGGCTGCTCGAGGCCCTCCTGTCGGAGAAGTTCCCGCCCTGCTTGCCCCAAATAAGTAGCCGTAACCGCTTGCTTCCCTGCGAAGGACTTTTCGAGAGCGAGATTCCATTGGTAAGAATGGGGAAGCTTCAGATTTGGTGCGAAGCCCGCCGTGCCGTCTGGGTATGGAGGCGCAGAGGAGAGAAGTGGGATGTAGCGGTTCGCATCCGTTAGCGGCAGCGTTGCACTTGGACAGCACGCAGAGGTCTCGTTCGGGAATGTGCTCCCTAGATACGCCGTGGCATCTGTTCCGAGGTCATAGAATGTCCCCCAACCAGCACGAAGCACGAAGTCGCCAGTCTCGTTCAATTGGTAGGCAGCGCCGATGCGCGGGGCGACATTTCCATAAGTGGTGCTCCATAGAGCGCTCCCGGCGCGCGCTAGCGAAAGTTGGGCGGGGTTCGTCACGTTTCGCCATGCCGCCAACGTAGTGCCTCCGCGCGCGGACGGAGCCGGGCTGAACTCCCAACGAAGACCGTAGGTGAGAGTCAATCGAGGAGTGATCTTCCAAGTGTCTTGACCATACAGCGAAAGCGCAGGAAACAGGAATTTGGAGTGAGCCGCATTAAATCCGAATATTCCCTCGTCGGCGCTGCCGGTCGAGAGAAAATTCTGCACGCTGCTGACCAGGTATTCAAGAATCGGCGATGGTCCGAGATCCAAGTAAATCCCTCGGTAGTCAACTCCGAATTTCATTTGGTGCGGCCCCTTTGACATCGAGAAATCATCAGCGAACTCAATCTGCGTGCTGCGATTCTGCGCCTGTGGACCTTCAAAGAAGAATCCGGTATCGAAGGTGCCGAAGATTACGGTAGTGTTCTGGGCATTTTCCAGGCTTGGTGCCAGCACACTCAAACTCGGTATGACCGCACCACCAAACGAGTCTAGCTGGCTAACGATGCCCGAGCTTTGCAGGGAATAGTTCCCACGCAAGGTGTCTGACATCTCAGGAGCCAACATTGCTGTGATGCTCCCCGTCAGTGTTCGTGTCCCGACAGTCGTGGTGTCCAGTTCGTTCAAGCTGTTGCTGCGGACCGCCGTGAACGAAGGCGACTCGTTATACCTGCCGAAGGCCGTCCAGTGATCATGGAAGGTGTGATCTAGTCGGACACTGCCCGCATCAAGGGTCGCCGGATTCGAAAAGTTCCCGGTAAGCGATGCGGTGAAAACCCCGGGAATCGAGCTGCGGTCATCAGGTTCGGGATAGGCAAGTAGAAATGGCGCAATCTGGAAGGGCACAGTTGCGCGAGCATACGCTGATGGCACTTCACGAACTGCAGTGTTCGGTTGCCTGAGCCGAGCGCCTTCGTAGGAAAGGAAAACAAAGGTGCTGTCCTTCTTGATGGGTGCTCCGAGGAAACCGCCGAAGTCGTTGTGCCGTTCAGGCGCCCGTGGAAGACGTGCCTGATTCGCAAACCAATCGTTGGCATCCAGGACGTTATTGCGAAAGTACTCGTACGCGCCGCCATGAAGGTCGTTGGTGCCTGAGCGAGTTGTAAGGACCACTTGTCCTCCTGGAGATCGCCCAAATTCAGGAGCAAATGAAGAGGTTTCGATCCGGAACTCTTGCAAAGCTTCAACAGACACCAAGCTGCTGGTTCCTCCAAGAGCGCTCATCGCCTGTGTCGAGCCGCCCGCGGCCCCCACCGACGAATTTGGAGACACACCGAAGTTGGCTGACACTCCATCTACGACGAAGTTATTGGAACTCGTCCTTTGTCCGGCGACGCTAAACTGGCCCGTGTTGTACGAATTGGCTGGCGCGATGACTACGCCGGGGGTCAATTGAAGCAATGTATTGAAACTGCGGCCATTCAGCGGTAGCTGGTCTATGAAATTGTGATCGATGACGGTGCTCACTGCTGCCGATTCTGTATTGACCAGCGGCGCTCCTCCTTCGATCGTCAATGTCTCGGACACGGCGCCAATTGGAAGAGTGAAATTGATGGCCAGCGCATCCTGAACATTGAGGACGATGTCGGGCTTGATCAGGGTCTTGAATCCAATCTTCGAGACTTGAAGTCGATAGGGCCCCGGCGGAAGGTTTGGTACGGCATAGATACCTTCGCCGTTCGTCCTGCCGGGGTAGCGCACACCGGTTGCATCATTAACAATCTCAATGTCGGCACCAGGAATGGCCTTTCCTGCGGGATCGAGGACGATGCCGCTTACGGTTCCATTCGTGGATTGCGCCGCCGCGAGGGTCACAGCGAGGAGGGCCATCAGCAGCAGGTGGAAGGCGACGATCGGTCTCACGAGGAGGCTCCTTGGAACAGCCGGGATGATGTTCTTTCATCCGGTCTACGGAAGGTCCTGCGCGTTCTGTATCAAAGATTCTCACAGATTTCTGACAGTGGCGCAGCTTTTGGCCAACCTGCGATGGTGTCGGAATGTTATGGGTGGTTGGGTTCGATGCGGAGGTAGGCGAAGAGCAGCGGTTTGCCGCTGGGGTGGGAGCTGCCGCCTTGTGGTTCTACCGTCACGAAGACCCCATCGATGTGTGCCAGCGTTTTGGGGTCGTCGGACTTCACAACCCAACGCTTTTTGTTGGCATTGTCTTCATAGAGTATGCCCAGGCTAACGGCTTGTTGCTGGTCCGGACCGCGGCGACCCCAAGCTTGGAACGTGCTGGCGCTCTTGATTCCAGGCTGCTCATCCAAGTCGTAGGCGTAAAAGATCAGGGATTTTCCCTTGGTGTAAAAGACGCGCCCGAATGGCTTCTGGGTATCGCCAGTCTTCGCCACGTCATAGACTTCGGCGATATAAAGATCGCGCGCGCCCATGAGTTCCCGGATATCACGGTCGTGATCGAGGAGTTCCTGTTCGCGGGCAACCTCCTGATCGCGTTCGTGCAGGGAATCGGTGAGCTCATTCAGTTTCGCTTCTAGAGTCGATACGCGAGCAGCGTCCTGAGAGCCTTGGCCTGCCGTGAGATTCAGTTTCTGCTGAATGCTTTGCAAACTGGCTTGCGCGGCGTCCAATTGGCGAGCTAGATCCGCTTTCTCCTGGGTAAGGTGATCCGTAGCTGCCTGTTTTTCGCTCAGAGCGTTCTGCATCTGAGTCTCGAGGCTTTTCAGACGGGTGACCTCCATCGATTGCTTCTCAATCTCGGCTCGAAGCTGAGCAACCGTGGTATCGCTTGGTGCTTGCTCTGCAACAACGGAACTGGGGTGAATATTCGGATTCGAGGGTTGCGGTGCAACTTGGGTTTGTGTCGACAGGGTGACCGACGTGGTTTGCCAGGCGGATTCGGCACCGCGGCGAATCCCAATCCGATAAAGCGAAAATCCAAGCGCAATGATCAGTAGCAGGCCAGCCGCATATTGCCACCAAACATGGCGCCAGAGAATGTCTCCGGGAGAAGAGTACGTCTGTCTGTCGGAGTCGGACTTCCAAGGCTCCTGCGTTCCTTTGTTTTTGAAATGTTTCGACTCCGTTTCATCCCCTCCTAGACGGGCGAACAGGGAGGCCTCGGCGTCTTCCAGGGACCAGTGCGAAGCGTCGCCGGTGAGGTCTTCTGCCGAAAATCCAGGCGCCATGGCGGGAATGGTTTTGCTGACCAGCGCTTCGTACTGCGCCATCGCCTCACGGCAAGCGACGCAATGGGACAGATGTTGTTCCAGACGCTTCCGCTCTTCCGCGTTCAGCGATCCCGTGGTCGCGACAGCGCAAAGCTTCAGGAACTCGTCATGGGGTTCGCTTGGGGGCAACGCCTCTGCTCCTGCGTTGGAGCCATTTTCTACCATATCTTTCACTTTGCCCGCAATTTCGCAGCGAAAATGATCTGACGCATCCTCTCAAGCCCACGATAATGGTGGTTTCTTACGTTTCCGAGAGATTGGCCGATCCGCCCCGCAATCTCTTCCAGCGTATACCCCTCAAAGAAGTAGAGTTGGATAGTTCTGCGTTGATCTTCGGAGAGGGAGTTGTCGATCTTCTTCAACATCTCCTTGCCCAGGATGCCCTCCATGGTTTGCTCGTAGAAGGCAATCTCGGCGCTCGGCTCAGCTCGGCAGATGGCCGGATCCTTAAGTTCCAGATTGGTATAAAAGTGGCGGGAAACCAGATATCGGCGGCGATCAATCGCGCGAGCGTATGTCACCTGGACAATCCATGAGCGTGCGTGCCCTCGGGTGGCGTCGAATAACGCCGATCTGCGAAAAATAAAAAGGAAAACCTCTTGTAACAGATCGTCGGCTTCTGACGCGTCACGCAAGATCCGGTAGGCCACAGCCCGCACTAGTCGCGCGTAGCGGCGAAAGAGAATTCCAAGTGCTTCCTTTTCCCCGCAGCGTACCTGCTCGAGCAAGAGCTCATCCGAAGGACTGGCTACCGAATCGACCGCTTCAGCAACAGCGGTGCGATCGTCCCCAACCGGAGCCGTGTCGAGCTGACTCAGTGCCTTTTGCGGGGCAAGCTGATTTAGCGTACCGGGAAACAATGAGGTGGCTTCCGACTCATGTTGCCTCCGGCGCCACGTCTAGAGCGAACAAACGATTAGCTGTGCATTCCAAAATGTTGGTTATGATCCGTTGGTTTATAACCATCAGATCGAGAACAATCGTGCCGAGATGGTGAAGCGGCGCAGACAAGTTCAACCTCGATCGGGACCAGAAAAGGCATTCGGAGAGGTTCTAAGGGAGGCCCGCAAAAGTCGAGGGATATCCCAGATGGACTTGTTTACATCGAGCGGTATTGACAGGACGTACATAAGCGCCGTCGAGCGGGGCATTCAAAGTCCTACGATTCGAATGATTGTGCGGTTTGCCAAATACCTGAATGTGCGACCTTCTGAGCTTGTCCGCCGGATGGAACAATCCAGGCTCTACTCGGACCGATCTCTTTGACCCAACTCGTTGATCATACCTAATACGTCTTTTTTTGGCAAAGTAAAACTACTCATTACGTACTTCATTTCCGTCGTTTTCACCCATACCGTCAGACCAGATGAGTTCCGATGAAGCCAGGATGTTCCGAGACCGTCTGCGTTCGCTACGGGAGGCCAAAGGCTTGAACCAGGGCCAGTTGGAGGAACGAATTGGCAAAGAGGCGAATTACATCACACGAATCGAAACCGGGCGAATTGATACGCCTCCTCTTGATGTCATCGCTTCGATTGCGCGTGAACTGGGAGTTTCTATGAGCGATCTGTTTTTCTTCGAAGGGCTCGACGAATCCGCCGAGACGCTTCGAGCAAGGATTCATCGTCTCGTTGAAATCGATGACACCCAAAGACTTCGGAAGTATTACAGGCTTCTACTCGTTTCCGACGAGAAGTAGAGACTTCACGCTAAGAACCGCACACTCAGCTAAAACTCCTGGGTTCTTCCTTGACTAAGGTTTTGCGTAGCTACCAGCGGGTTCAGCAGCCGAGTTTGGCTTCCCGCATATGACAATTGCTTTTGCGCTGTGCATCTAGTGTGCTGTCCCGGAAATACGTTCGCATAGTCGCTGGACTTTGGCAAAGATGGAGTCTGCGGTTGCGGTCCAGATAAAGGGCTGAGCATTCCGGTTATCATTTTCGACGAATTGATCGATCTTGGTGACCAGTTCCTTTACACTGCGGAAAGTTCCGCGGCGGATGGCCCGTTGAGTAATGCGGTTGAACCAAATCTCCACCTGATTAAGCCAGGAGGCGTACGTGGGAGTGAAGTGGACATGAAAGCGTGGTCGCGTCGCCAGCCAGCGCTTTACCCGCGGATGCTTGTGGGCCGCGTAATTGTCCACGATCAGGTGCACGTCGAAATCCGGAGGTACATTGCGGTCGATCTGGCGCAGGAAATCCAGATACTCTTGATGGCGATGACGTTGCCGACACTGCGTGAGCACTGTGCCCTTGGCCGTGTCTAGGGCGGCAAACAAGGTGGTGGTCCCATGGCGCCGGTAATCGTGGGTTACGCCTTCCACGTAGCCCAGCCCGATAGGTAGCATCGGTTGAGTGCGTTCCAGTGCCTGAATCTGGCTTTTCTCGTCCACGCACAGCACGACCGCGTTCTCCGGGGGATTCAAGTACAACCCCACGATGTCGCGCACCTTCTCCACAAAAAACGGATCGGTGGAAAGCTTGAAGTGTCGCTGCCGGTGCGGTTCCAGTCCGAACGCCCGCCAGATGCGATGCACCGTCGACTTGGAAAGCCGAGTCTGGCCTGCGATCTGCCGCACACTCCAGTGCGTGCCGCCTTTCGGTTTTGTCTCTAGCGTCTTGCGCACCAACTGAGCCACCCGTTCATCGCTGATCGGTCGAGGACGGCCTGGGCGCAACTCGGCCTGTAGGCCCGACACACCTGCTCCACGAAGCGTCGCCGCCATTTGCCCACAGTAGCGTTACCAAGTCCCAATTGCCGAGCAATTTCTTGATTCATTTTTCCCCCGCGCTCAGCAAAACGATCCGCACCCGAGTCACCAGCCCCGCCGGAAGCGAGCGTGAACTGGCCATGCCTTCCAGTTGTGCGCGCTGCTCAGTACTTAACACCAGCGCAGCTTTCGGTCGTCCCATCGCCATAGTCACCTCCATTGTGCATCAGAGATGCCTATCTTCCCTGCAATATTATTGCCACTTATTTATGGGACAGAACACTAGTTGAGGCTAAGTGTCCATTTGTTTTCTCAAGTGGACACTTGAGATTGTGCGAGGTCGGTCTGGGAAGCGGTGAGGTTCCAGGGCGGCAACCGCTGGATGCGATTGATCGGATGATCGGCAATCCCTAACGCCAGCGCCCTGATTATCGGGTCGCTTTTCTCGATGGCAGTCAGGTAACCTTCCCAATCCCCATTGAAGTGGTCGGATAGCAAGGTGTCCGGCGCATGGATATGCGGGTCCCAGCGGTGCCAGATCGATCCGCGCGGATTCCAGGATTGTAGGTTTTATGACAATTTCAGGCACAAGAAACGCTCCTCACGCAGGGGGAAAGCCAGGGGGAACCATGCCTGGAATTGGCATGTCAGTATATTGTGAGTGGGCAGCGACCTGTGCATTGTATACCGTACAAATGGCACAATTGGACATTGACGATTTCGATGCCGACTGATCGATACTTGCTTTTCACTTAATCAACATTTGTGCCCTTGGACTATGGAGCGATTAACAATTCATGAGCGTCGCTATCTCTCGCCAAGCCCGATGCCAAATCGGGCTTGGAAGATCGCGTCCGCCTTGGTGGGTTGTTTTGCGATAGCGCTCTCCGTTGCCACATTTGTGCTTCATCGAGCTGAACTTGGACGTGGGTTGTTGGGTCTTGCCCTGCTGACATTTTGTTTAGGCGCTCTTCTTCATGGGCGGTTTCTCGATCTGGCACGGAACCAATACCGGCACACAAGTGACGCTCTGCGGGCTACGGAGCGCGAGTTCCAAGCCATTTTTGAGAATGCCCTGGACACGATCCTTATTGTCGACGATCAGGCTATTTGCCGAGATGTCAATCCATCAGCCCTGGAACTCCTGCGTGTCCGGCGGGGTGAGTTGATCGGTCAACCGATCACCAGTTTCTTCCTGAATCGTCGCGAGTTCGAGACTTCATGGGAGCGGTTGCTCACGCAGAAGCACGATCGAGGGCAGGCGGAGCTCATTCGCGAAGATGGTGCAGCGCTCTTCGTGGAATTCACAGCGACAGCGAATTTCCTGCCGGGTCGCCACATGATGATTCTTCGGGATATCACGCAGCGCCGCCGGGCAGAGGAGGCGATGGGCAAGAACCTCGCGCTAGCGAAATCTGCCTGGTTGGAAGCGGATGCTCAACGAAAGGCTACGCTTGCGCTGACACAGGACCTGCGCATGAACTTCGTCCTCGATACGCTGCTCGAGACGCTTTCTCAGCTAGTACCGTTTGAGGCAGCGCAGGTTCTGCTCTTGGAGACGGACTCAAAATTGTTTCTGGCGCGCGAAGTATTTCCAGACGACGATACGGGGCAATCGTTGGAATTTCCGAAGACGCTCGATACGTCGGAGTACCCCATTTTGCGCAGAGCGCTCAGGGCTAAGGACGGGATCTTGATTCCCGATACATTGCAAGAGAGTGAATGGCAGCCGATCGATTTGGCTGCAACCACGCGGTCCTGGCTGGGCGTTCCGTTGCTTTCATCAAATCAGGTACTTGGTCTCCTGTCACTCGCCCATACAGTCCCATCTCGATTCTCCGGGGAGCATCTGCGGATTGCAAGCTCCCTTGCCATTCCGGCAGCGGTGGCGATTCAAAATGCGCGGCTTTACGAGCGTGCGGAAATCTATGGAACGGAACTTGAACGCCGCTTATCCGACCTTCATCGGGCAGAGCAGGCATTGGAACATTCGGAGGAAAGCCTG
This sequence comes from uncultured Acidobacteriaceae bacterium, assembly GCA_963705665.1. Classification (GTDB taxonomy): domain Bacteria; phylum Acidobacteriota; class Terriglobia; order Terriglobales; family Acidobacteriaceae; genus PALSA-350. The sequence goes on from CAVPKQ010000015.1 coordinate 235,737, forward strand.
AAAACGTCGGAAGCACGGTTTCAGAAGCTGTTTCGCTGGACGCCGATCGCCTTTTCCGTGACCACGCTGGCCGACGGAAGATTCATCGATGTAAATGAAGCCTTCGAGCGCCGCTACGGCTATCTACGTGCTGAGCTGCTAGGCCGAAGGGCGACAGATCTTGGTTTTTGGGAGACTCCTCAGGAACGCATACGCCTGGTAGAACAAATCCAGGGTGCAGGAAGCGTCCGAGGTGCGGTGACGCGTCTCAGGGCCAAGTCCGGTGAGTTTAGGGTTTCTCTCTGCTCCGCCGAGATGATTCAGCTGGATGGACAAACTTGTCTCCTGGCCGTTTTCGATGATCTTCCACAACAAGATCCGAAGCGGTACAACTAGATAGCTCACTCTTGTCCGGTATACCGACCACCTGACAAAAAAGGAACACTTAGTTCGTTGATTGGTGCAGGATTGGGGGAAGAGCTTGATCCTGGAAAGCAACTGGATCAACATCTGTTGTCTCTGCGGGCGCAGCCGCGATGCTCGTCTTTCGGTACAATCTCGCTGGCGGGAAGAAGCCGTACCGCAACCCGGTAGAAATCTTCCGAGCATCGCACAGCGCGGGTTGACGGCGCAACTGCGAACTGCAAGAAACGGAATAGAGCGCCGGAGTGGCATGCCATGAAGACGAATGAACCTCCTCGCAAACGTCCGACTCGACGACACCAGCGTTACGATTGGCCCCTAGAAGCGGAAAGGCTAGCCCGCCAAAAACCCCGCATCCCTCCCTCCCATCTGATTCACCAGCTCAAGGAAATGACCGGCCATCCACTCGATGCCTGCTGGCGTTTTGTCGCCAAGTTCGGAATCCAGCGGCCAACTCGTTACCGATCTTGGTCGGAGTGTTCATGGGCCTGCGGCCCATAAGCGCTAAGATAAGGAAATCTTCATAACCGCGGTTTACGCCTCCGGTTGCGTTCACCCAGGGCGGCTGCGATCTCGTTCCAGCGGGTCAACACGGTCTGCAATCCGACGGCGGGTGAAATAGCCTCGACTATCCTATGGAATGCGAACTGGAATTCACGCCACCGACTGCGTATCGGTGGTGTGTTCTGGTAAGTAGTAGCCCCAGGGGGAAATAGCATTCCCCACCCGCGCCAGTTTCTGGCTCAACAGCGCCACGAATAACTTTCCATACAGCCATGCTCGGCTACTTTGGTCATCGTGCTTCGGGACGTGGCCCAGTTGGACAATCGATTTCAAGCGCTTGAAGGTCAATTCGATCTGCCACCGTAACCGGTAACATTCCAAAACCTGTCGTTTAGTGGCTTGACGGCTCGGTAAGGTCGTGAATACCAAAACGTAGCAGGCATACTCCAGGGCTTCCGGCGTACCGGTGCGCTTGCCCTGCTGGCGCTTACGTGTGAGCCTGCGTTGTGCTCTTTGAATTGCCACTTCACTTTTGCGAACTCCGCACAGGCGGCCGTTGATCCATTGCTCTTCTGCCTTTACCCAAACCCGCCACTCTGCCGTCTCGCCAGCTCGTCGCAGGCTCCTGATTTTCTCAAGCAGCGAAAACGGACGCCGCCGTTCATCGAACAAAGGCAGCGATGCCGGATTCAATCGCACGCATATATCGGCCCCCTGTTGGACCACCGCCGCGATGCCCGGCGGATTACTGTAGCCAGCATCAGCCATCACTATTTCGCCGGCCTGCAACACGAACCGTGCCAGTCTTTCTCCCGCCTTTCTGCCTCGCGTCGGCGTCAACTCGAAATAATCGCACTCCAGGGTGGGCAACCGCAGGCTGTAGTGGATTCGCCATTGTCCGCCGGTTTTGCCAGGCTCCTTCACCGTCGTCGCATCCACCAGTCGCACCGGTCGACCCTTCAGCCCGGGTTCCAGCTTGACCCCGTTCTCTTTCCACAACTGTTGACACAACTGGCGCAGCCAGTCTTCGGCTTGCCGTAAACGATTCAGCAGCGTCACATCGGAAACGTCGGCGATACCCGCCAGTTTCGCCTGCACCGCGGTCTCACGAAGCGACCAGCCACAACCCACATGCAGCAGCAGTGTACGCAGCAGATCATTCAAGGAGTCGAACCCACGTAATCGTGTGACCGCGCCCGTGCTCCGCCCCAACTCCTCCCAGTCCGAGGGAAACAAACCCAGCAGCACTTGCCAGTCTTCCCGCAAAGCACTCATGTACTCAGCTTACCCGGCATTTTCCATAAAAATCAAATCTTATCTTAGCGCTTATGGGCCTGCGGCCCACCCAAGGGGATGAAAATCGGCTTGTTGGGCAAGCAGCAGGTGAATTAGCTAAGCTGGATTTGGCGTGGAACGGTGAAGACCCTCTTCGCTTTGGGTGAGTTGAGACCGTACCGGAGTCTGGTCCGGGATGTGCGTTTTGGACCTATGATTGTGCGCTGCCCGTCCTCCTGGGGAAGGGTAGTAGCTCGTGACAGTGCGTAATGTCTTTAGCCGCGCGTCCTACCCTTCCACGTTCAAGGAGGGACTATGTTAGGTAGGGTAGCAGGGATTGACGTGCATAAGAAAGTGCTGATGGTAGTGGTGGTTGAAATAAGCGAACAGGGTGAGACCGTGAAGCGCAAACGATTCGGCACGATCGCTAGCGAGTTGCGTGCTTTGTCGGGCTGGCTGCGGGAGCTAGGGGTTGAGGAAGCGGTGATGGAATCGACCGCCCAGTACTGGAAGCCTGTGTGGTATGAGTTGGAAACGCATATGCGGATGCATCTGGCGCAAGCATTTTCCAACCGTGCCCCGCGCGGGCGCAAGCACGATTTTCGTGATGCCGAACGTCTGGTGCGGCGGTTGCTAGCCGACGAGCTGACCCTAAGCTTCGTGCCTAGCGGCGAACAGCGCAGTTGGCGCACGATGACGCGTATGAAGACTCATCTCACCCAGGACCAGTCGCGGCTGCATTCCCAAATCGAGTGTCTGCTGGAGGAGATGCGCATCAAGTTGTCCAGTGTAGTCAGCGATCTGCTGGGGGTCAGCGGGTACCGTATCTTACGCGCCTTGGCTAAAGGGGAGACCGAGGCGAAGAAATTAGCCGCTCTAAGAGACGAGCGGCTGCGTTGCAGTGAGGAGCAACTGATAGATGCGCTGAGCGGGGATGCCCAACCCTATCACCAGCAGTTGCTGGCGCTCTATCTGGATCGTTACGATCTGATAGCCACACAGATCGAGCAGATCAACCGCATGACCGCGGAATCCATGCAGAAGCATCAGGAGGCAGTGGAGCGCCTGGCGCAGGTTCCTGGTTTCGGAGTCGACTCCGCCCAGCAGGTAATCGCCGAAATAGGAGAGCAGGCCAGCACCTTCGATTCACCCGCCAACCTGACCTCGTGGGCGGGAACCAACCCAGGGCGGGAGGAGAGCGCGGAACAGAACCACAGCAGCCGCTCAGCCAAAGGCAATCGCTATCTACGCCGCATCCTCAACCAAGCCGCGCACGCGGCGGTGAAGAAACAGGGCTGCCACTTTCAAGCCGTGTTCCGGCGTCTTCTGCCACGGCTGGGCTATAAGGGAGCCATCTGGGCCGTGGCCCACCGCCTCTGCCGACTGGTCTGGAAGATCTTGCACGAACGAGTTCACTATGTGGAGCAAGGCAGCGAACCCAACCCCAGAGCGAAACAACAACGCGCTCGTAAACTGGCACAAAATCTGCGCAGGCTCGGCTATCAAGTTGACATCAAACTCCTAACAATTGACCCTGCAGGGGCATGACTCCCTATGAACGAGATCTGCCTAGAGTGATTTTCGACAGTGGTCTGGAAGATCTTGCACGAACGAGTTCACTATGTGGAGCAAGGCAGCGAACCCAACCCCAGAGCGAAACAACAACGCGCTCGTAAACTGGCACAAAATCTGCGCAGGCTCGGCTATCAAGTTGACATCAAACTCCTAACAATTGACCCTGCAGGGGCATGACTCCCTATGAACGAGATCTGCCTAGAGTGATTTTCGACAGAGCGAGACCAGGAAAAGGTGCTGGAAATGAGCGAGACACGCCCGGTCGCGGAGATCGCCAAGCATTTCGGCGTTTCCGAGAAGGCGATCTACCACGTCATCGCTAAGAATCAAAGACAGGTATCCCGGCGCTCAGAGTGGTTCGGCCTCAACGCCGTCGCCAAGTATCTCACGGTAAAACCTGCGAGAGTCAGGGACTGGATCGTGTCCGAGAAGCTAAGGTGCGTCATCGAAGAGCACGGGCGGCTCCGCTACACCCTGATCTCCGGCGCGGAGCTACTGAGATTCTGCAAGGCCCACAAAGAAGAACTCATCCGACAGCGTATTCCGGAGAAACGTATCCTTTTCTTGATGGACTATGTCATCGCTGCCGATGTCGCGGATGACTATACGGCTCGCTCCAGCAAGCTTGAACGCGCAGCCTTCGAACGAGGCGAGTATCTCGACCGCGGTTCAGAGAAAAAGGCCTCTCGACGTTGCCCGGAAGATGAGGATGAAGACGACGAAGAGATTGCCTTCGACGCTTGAAATTGCAGGCCGCGGCAAGCAAGGGAGGAATTCGAAGAGCGACGTAATTCTGGACCTTTGTCCTCTCATCGAGATGGAACAGATCACCAAGCTTTGTCGAGAGTCGGCCTCGCTCTGGAGGTGCCGGATGAAAATAACGTATGTAGGAAACGGTAGATATCACAGACACAATCCGTGTGCTGCGGCAGATGCAGAACGGAGTCTCCACGGACAGCGCGCTGATGGTCGTTCCCGCAGGCTTGAACCGAGCCTCGCTTGATTGTGCGGCGCACCTTGCACTGGCGATTCTCAGCGACTGTTTGATGAACGAAGACGAGCCCGGAAGCTGCACCAAGCGTTTGCGGACCTCCTGATGTCGCCCCTGTTGCTCCGTACAAACTGGATCGTGACTAACGAAGACATCGAGGATGCGGTGCAGGCGATCGAGGATCGGGAGGGTTGGCTGTAAGCTTAAAGAGGGGTACTACGTCGACGAGGACCCCCGCCTGCGCCCGGATGAGGTCAACTGAAATGTGCACCGCCTCAGCTCACATTGGGCAAGTTTAGGACTTGTAACCGGAAATGCTTTTCATAGGGAGGGAGGACCTATGAGCCGGTACATGCTCGCCCCACACAGCCGACGGCACGAAGTCTGCATTGGTTGGGACCGCCCTTTGGCCAACTTCTTTCTCCAAGTCCGCGACCTCGATGTCCATGAGGATGAGGCCGATCTCGTCATCGTCTGGTTGGGCGCGGACGACTATGCCACGGAAACCGAAGTCGATCATGTGCTGGAAGAAGCTTCCAGGTGGGCCTTGGTTCCTCAGGTCCTTCGTGCCCAGTTGCTTTTGGACCAGCAGTACGAAGGCGCACGTCCAGGCATAATCGTTCGTTAATCCCGGTGACGTCGATGCGCTGCTGATGGAATTCTAATGTGGTTGCGGGGCTGGATTTGAACTAGCGACTTTGGGTTATGAGCGAAGAAAGCAACGTCATATCAGCTCATTAGGCGGCATGTTTGGTTGGGTTGAAGATTCCTAAAATAGCCGGGTTGGTGGACGGGAGTCAGTAACGTCTGATTTAAAGGCCAATTTGATGATGATGCTTGCCTTCGATATCCAGAGAAAATGGTCTTGCATGCTGGACAGCCCTTCCCTCTGGCCATCGATATTTCGGACAGGCTCGTCTCTGCCATCAACACGCGTAATACGCACAATCCAAAGCAGATCAGAAGACCAGTTCCATTCAGGATTACCAACGACAATGTTAGTTGTCGTGGGCGATCTTTGTGCTAGGCTGAATTCGTGGAAAAAAGCCTCCAACTACCCTCCGGCTACCACGAACTCCTCCAGGAGCTCAAAGGACGGATTCGTACCGCCCAGGTCCGTGCCGGCCTGGCCGTCAGCCGCGAGTTGGTTCTCCTCTATTGGTCGATCGGCCGGGATCTCAGCCTGCGTTTTGCGACCGAGGAGTGGGGAAGCAAGATCAACGAGCGTTTAGCGACTGACCTGCAGGCTGAGTTCCCCGGAGTCGAAGGCTTCAGCCCGCGGAACTTCCGCTACATGCGTGCTCTGGCCGAGGCTTGGCCCGATGAGGAGATTTTGCAATCGCTCATTGCCAAATTGCCGTGGGGCCACAATCTGAGGGTTTTGGACCGGATCAAGGATCGTCCCACCCGAGAGTGGTACCTGCGGGCAGCGCTCGAATACGGCTGGAGTCAGGATGTCCTGGTTCTTCAGATCAAGAGCCGCTTGCACGAGAGGGAAGGGAAGGCACTGACCAACTTCCAGCGAGAGCTGCCCCCGCCAGAGTCGGATATGGCGGAGCGAATACTCAAAGACCCGTACAATTTCGATTTCCTGACTGTGACCGAGGCGGCGAAGGAGCGGGAGATCGAGCGGGGACTCTTGACGCATCTTCGCGACCTGCTCCTGGAGCTGGGCCGCGGCTTCTCCTTCGTGGGGAGCCAAGTCCCATTGACCGTGGACGGGCAGACCTTCTACATTGACCTGCTCTTCTATCACGTCCGCTTGCACCGCTATTTCGTCTTCGAATTAAAGGTGGGTGCCTTCCAGCCCGAACATGCCGGCAAGCTGGGCTTCTACCTTGCCGCGGTGAACGGCACGATGCGAACCCCGGTCGAAGGACCGAGCATCGGAGTTCTCCTGTGCGAGAGCCGGAGCGGTCCCATCGTGGAATTCACTCTTGAGACCATCAATGAGCCGATCGGCGTCTCGACGTATCACGTGACCCGAGAGCTTCCGGCGCCCATGCGGGAGGAGCTGCCCACCGTGGAGGACCTGCAGGAGGTCGTCAACAAGCTCCGATCGGAGATGGAGAGCTTGCGGAAGGAAGTGCCCGATGAGGAATAAGACGTTCCGTATCAATGGGAAACGAGGGATCGTCAGGTTCGGTCAATTTGGCAATGGCCCATTGCCAAATTGGATCTTGAACACTCATCCCTATATTGGGACGTTTCTTACCCCGGGGATGAGACCTACCGGCATGCTCCTATGACCGAATCCCTGCCCTTAATCCCTTCAGCGGTGGAATCGCAGCCCAATCGCGATGCTGCATTTCGGGAGTTGCGGGAGATGGTGCTGAACTCGGTCGCCTCCGAGCATTCCAAACGAAACTATGCCAAAGCGCTGGACGAAGTGTTCACTCTGTGCGCGAATCGCTCACGGGGTCTCTCTCGTGCTCTCCTCATGGAATATCGTGCAGCCATGCTGGAGAAGAAATTGAGCGCGTCGACCGTGAACGTTCGCCTGTCCGCCGTCCGCAAACTGATCGGCGAGGCGCAGCGCAACGGAATCATCGGCGCTGAGGAGGCGGCAAGCCTCGCCGGCGTCCCCAACCTCTCCCAGAAGGGAACCAGGGTGGGGAACTGGCTCACGCGAGACCAGGCCAAAGAGCTACTAACGGTCCCTGACCGCTCCACGATCAAAGGGAAGCGGGACTACGTGATTTTGGCGTTGCTGCTGGGCTGCGCCCTTCGGCGCCAGGAGCTGGCCAGCTTGGACGCGGACGCTATCCAGATGCGCGAGGGGCGATGGGTATTGCCCGATCTTCGCGGCAAGGGCGGCCGAGTCCGAACTGTCGCGATCCCGGTCTGGGTCAAGCAGGGAATCAACGCCTGGATGATAGCGGCGAAGATCGAGGACGGCCGCTTGTTGCGGCCGCTCTCCAAGAGCGGGAAGCTGATCGGTGACGAACTGGGCGTATGGGCGATTTGGTCTGTTGTCGAGCAATCTGCGAAGGAGATTGGAATTGAACACTTCGGGGCACACGATCTGCGCCGGACGTGCGCGAAGCTTTGCAGGAAAAACGGCGGCGACCTGGAGCAGATTAAGTTTCTTCTCGGACACTCCTCGATCCAGACAACCGAGCGTTACCTTGGATCCACTCAGGAACTTCAAATCGCGGTCAATGACAATCTGGGACTCTGAATCGCAATGCATAGGAGACATATCAGTTGAAGCCGCTGTTGGTCGCGATATGATACGAATCGTCTGAGTCACAGTATGAAGAACACACTCAAGAGCCTTCAAATCCGCAATTTGCTCTCTTTCGGCGAAGACTCGCCAGAAATCCAGCTTGGCAATCTCAACGTACTCATCGGTCCAAATGGGTCCGGCAAGTCAAACCTTATAGAGATCATTGGATTGCTCCGGAATACGCCGAAGGATTTTGCTGCTGAAGTTGGTGACAGTGGCGGCGTTGTCGAGTGGCTCTGGAAGGGTAAATCAAAGAACAAGACGAGCAAGACCACCACTGCTACAATCCATGCAACGGTCGACCCCATTGGAGTTAACAAGACAATTTCATATCGGCTATCCTTCACTCGAGTCGGTTCCCAGCTCAAGATCACGGACGAGCGAATTGAGAATGAAAAGTCCGATGAAGGTCACGAGAAACCCCATTTGTACTTTAACTTCAACGGCGGACGGCCTGTCCTCAATGTGGCCGGCAATCCGCGATCTCTTAAGCGAGAAGAAGTGGATCCTCAGCGTTCGATCCTATCGCAGCGTCAAGACCCGGACCAATATCCAGAGGTCACATATCTCGGAAGGTTCTTTGGTAGCTTTCGTCTGTACAGAAACTGGGATTTTGGTCCTGGCTCAGGACTTCGGGACTTGTATGGAGCTGGGCAGAAGAATGATTTCCTAGAGGAGGATGTAAGCAACCTGGGCCTGATGTTGAACAAGATTCGCGCAGAGCCTGGAGCAAAGTCAGCACTCCTAGAACATCTAAAGATGTTTTATTCAGGAGCAGAAGATGTCTTAACGCCGATCCAAGGTGGGTTGGTTGACATACGCATTGAGGAAGAGAATGGGGTCACCATTCCAGCCTCTCGACTGTCAGACGGCACTCTTCGATGGCTTACTCTTCTGAGTATTCTGTTGCACCCTGAGCCGCCGCCACTGGTTTGTATCGAGGAACCCGAGCTTGGTTTGCATCCTGATATGATCCAGCCTCTTGCAAAGCTTCTTCTAAGGGCATCCGAACGCATGCAGCTCGTGGTAACTACTCACTCAGATGATCTTGTCGATGAGCTTTCCGATACTCCAAGCGCCGTCATTGTCTGCGAAAAGCACGCCGGCTCGTCAACGTTAAAGCAATTAAATGCCGACGACCTCTCCGATTGGCTGAAGCGATACAAACTGGGACAACTCTGGCGCACTGGTGAAATTGGGGGAAACCGCTGGTGAGTGTGCGTATTTATGTTGAGGGCGGTTTCGAGGGAAGCACGAAGACCAACTGTCGTAAAGCTTTCAGAATATTCTTAGAGAAGGTGCTCCCACAGGGGTCTTTCCAGGTCATCGCTTCAGGAGATCGCGCAGCCGCTTTTAAGGATTTCTCTTCGGCACTACGAAAGCATCGCGGAGACTGCATTATCCTTCTCGTCGACTCTGAGGAAGCGGTTGCAGCGCTAGATCATCCTTGGCAACATCTCAATACGCGGGTGGGTGACAACTGGCACCGCCCAAACGGTGCCCGGAGCGACCAAGCTCATTTGATGGTTCAAGCAATGGAGTCGTGGTTCCTCGCTGATCAACAGGTACTAGCTGATTACTACGGCCAGGGATTTCTACGCAATTCATTGCCCGGCCAGCCGGACATCGAACAAATCGCCAAAGAGGAGGTCTTCAGAGCGCTCCGACACGCATCCAGGCACACACAAAAGGGCGAGTATCACAAAACCAGGCACGGATTTGAATTACTCGAGCAAATAGACCCCAATCGTGTACGCACCGCCTCTCGTCACGCCGACCGTATGTTCGTGGTTCTGGAAAGGGAGACGTCTCGCTGAAGGTCTGCTGAAATGCAGTCATTTGTGCCAAGGACGACGTTAAGAGTCGCGACAAACTTGCACTAAAAAAGCTGACGGTTTGAGATGCTGCCAATGAGCCAAAATATCATCTTCTCCGTTGACATGCTCCGATTTTTCTTAGCCGTGCGATTTCCTGGTAATCGCTATCACGTGTCTTGCTAGGACTAACCGACTAACCTAAAGGAGACCTGTGCAAATCGAAGGGTTATCTTAGTTCGGAGCATACATGGGATTTCTATGGGGTGCATTTGATGAGAGGCTCTGACAGCAACGTCAGCAATTTTGTAGTCGCAGGATGGGCTGCACAACAAGACCAATGGTTCGAAATAGAGAGAAAATGGGAAAGTAGGCTTAAGAAAGAAAACGATCCTTATCCCATCCATTTCTTCAGCGTCAAGGACTGCAAGCACTTAAGAAATGACTTTAGTAGATTTCGCGATAAGGCAAAATATCCCGGTCAATCTGGTAAACAGGCCGCCAGCAAACTTCGGTCCGATCTTATCGCAATAGTGAAAGCTCATCGTGCGGTGGGATTCTCGGTGATAATCGATCTCAAGGCATACCGGCAACTGCAGAAGAATAGCAGAGCTAGACAACTCCTAGCAGGAGACCCCTATACCTTTGCATACGCAAGTGCGATGGTTTTCTTGGCTGCGGAAGTCGCAGCAATGCAGCGCCCTGAAATGGTTGCATTTTTGATTGATAGCCATAATAAAACAAAGGCTCTCTGTGACGGCTATGAAGGCTTGAAGCAATATAACCCTAAGTGTTCTAAGTGGATGGGTTCCCTGACGGAAATGTCGGACAAGAAGTCATTTGCTTTACAGGCAGCTGATCTGCTCGCCGGTGCATGTAAAGATTTAGCTACAGCCGTGATCTTAGACAAACATGCCATTAGTGCCCGCGACCGCTTTATTGGCGAATTTGGTCGGAGTACCGGTGTGAAACTCTGGGACCAACATTCACTAGAACATTTTGTACGCGCGAATTCTCTTACTAATGGGAAGCCAGGGCTATATTCCTCGATGCAAAGCAACATGTTGGGTGATCTTTTCTCTCGTCGAGCGACAGATTCGCAGGGAACCTAACTTCGCGACTCTACACGTCCAGCATCTTGCAGTGGGCTTACGACCCATCGAAAACCCTCTAGCTGCGTAATTGTCGCGATATGAATGTGTCCTCCAACTGTGCGGCACAGCGGGTCAATGGAAATCGCTTCGGGATCAGTATGGGCAACTATGAGCGTGTGTGACCGTTCAATGGCTAGATTCACAGTGCAGGTGGTCATCTCAATATTCGGCTGTCTGTATGCCAGCAAAAGTGGTTCTTCCTTCCCTTCAAGAACGATGCCGCCAATTCTGCGTGAGCGCTGTGTGATCCGCATCTTGCTGTGTGTCGCGTTTTCCATCATTGTGATGGCATGAGATCGGGACGTGACGAAGCGCGAGCGAAGTGGCGGGAACTGGTGTCGGAGCAGAGCAGAAGCAGTCAGAGCGTGGGCTGTGTACTGCCGCGAGCGCGGTCTGCGCCCATGGCAGTTCTACGAGTGGAAGAAGCGGTTGCGGCATTCCGACGCGCCGAAGTTTGTCGAGGTCTCAGTGGAGCCAACTGCAGAGATTGCGCAGCGCCCCTCGAAGCAAGGGAGCGTGATCGAGGTCCGACTGCGGAGCGGGCACAGTGTTGTTGTTGAGCGCGGCTTCGATGCAAGCCATTTACGTGCCTTGCTGATGGTATTGGAGAGCGAGGCATGATGGGGTTGCCGAGTTTGCGGTCGTTGGATGGGGCGCAGGCGACGCGGATTTGGTTGGCGACAGACGTGACAGACAGGCGCTGCGGATTCGATCGGCTTGCGGAGCGCGTAAAGGCGGTAATCAGTGAAGACCCGCTCAGTGGCCATCTGTTCGTGTTTCGCTCGCGGCGCGGTGAGAGGCTGAAGATCCTGACGTGGGACCGCGATGGTTACGTCCTTTGGTACAAGCGGCTCGAGACTGGAGTGTTCAAGCTGCCGCGCGTGAAGGAAGGCTCGCGCTCGGTGGAGTTGCGCGCCAGCGAGCTGGCGATGATCCTGGATGGAATCGACATGACGAAGTTGAAACGTGTTCCGCGGTATGAGCGAACCAGCTGTCGCGCGGTACTCAAATCCCGGAATATGTTCTGCAGGGCCGTTTAGCGGCATTTAAATCCCGGAATCGACCGAGCTTGTTTGTACTGAAATCCGGACCGAAACTGATGCACGGAAAGAGGATAGTGTCATCTTTGTACTTATATCCCGGACAAACTTCAGCAGGAACTTCGTCCGGGATTTTAGTGCAACATTCCGGGATTTCAGTGCAATGAATCTGCAGTTAAATCCCGGAAACAGACTGATAACAAACAAGCGTTATTCCGGGATTTGAGTACAGCGTGACATGCGCGATGATCGACCGGCGGCCAGTGATGTGCCGCCGGCCGTGTGGTTCACCTACTCGGAAGATCGCAAGGGAGAACATCCGAAGCAGCATCTGAGCCATTTTGCCGGTGTCCTGCAGGCCGATGCTTATGCTGGGTTCCATCATCTCTACGAAGGCTGATTTTGGCATTCTGGTCTGGCCCAGCAGTGGCAGTTAACTTTGGCCCACCTGGGAGGGTGTTGGCTACGCTTCGTGGATGGGGCAACGGAAGCGTAGCTGGCTGAACAGGAGGGAGAAGGTGGAACTTTTCGAACAGATTCGCCGAGAGTATGAGTTCGGCGTGGGAACGATTTCTGGGGTTTCACGGAAACTGGGTGTACACAGGCGGATGGTGCGGGAGGCGTTGCACAGTGCTGAACCCGCGGAGAGCAAGTCCCAACAACGCCGGCTTCGCAAGCTGGATGCGGCATCGGCTTTCATCGATCGGGTCTTGCGAGCCGATCTTTCAGCACCGCCGAAGCAGCGTCATACGGCGCGTCGCATTTTCGATCGCCTGAGGGTTGAACTGCCCGACTTCAAGGGGAGCGAGCGTACAGTTCGCGGCTATGTGCAGCGGAGGCGGCAGCAACTGGGACTGGAACACCGCGAGGTGTTCGTGGCGCAGACGTACGCCTGGGGCTCGGAAGCGCAGGTGGACTGGTATGAAGCCTGGGCCATTCTGAGCGGTGAACGCGTCAAGCTGCAGGTCTTCGAGATACGGTCAATGGCCAGCGGGGCGGCCTATCATCGGGCTTACACACATGCCACACAGCAAGCGTTTCTTGAAGCGCATCAGTTGGCCTTTGCCTACTTCGATGGCGTCTTTCGCGTGCTCCGTTATGACAACCTGAAGAGTGCCGTGAAGCGGATCCTTCGTGGCTTTCGCCGCGAGGAGACGAGCCGCTTCATTGCGTTCCGTTCGCACTGGCGGTTTCAGAGCGAGTTCTGCAACCCAGCACGTGGCAACGAGAAGGGCGGCGTCGAAGGTGAAGGCGGATACTTCCGGCGCAACCACTGGGTGCCCCTTCCGGAAGCACGCGACCTGGATGAGTTGAACGCATATCTTGAACGGTGTTGCCGCGAAGATCGGCGCCGTATCCTGGCTGGACGCACCGAGACGGTCGGAGCGGCGATGCTCGCTGAACAGCCGCATCTTCTGCCGCTGGCCACCGAGCCGTTCGCTCTGGCCGAGATCAGCTTTCCCACCGTAGACGGGCTGCGTTGCGTGCGCGTGCGGACCAACCGCTACTCTGTGCCGCTGAGACCGGGAACCAAGGTGGAAGCAAGGGTGAACGCCGATTCTGTCGAACTGTGGCACGAAGGGCGGCGTGTCGCCCGCCATGAACGTTGCTTCAGCCGCCAGCAGCAGGTGCTCGATCTGGAACACTATCTGGATGTACTGGAGCGCAAGCCTGGAGCACTGGCCGGTTCGACTGCACTGGCACAGTGGCGCCAGGCAGGCCGCTGGCCTGAGTCCTTCGACCAGCTGTGGCATGCGTTGAACATGCGCCATGGCAGGCAACAAGGCACACGGCAGATGATCGAACTGCTTCAGCTTGGAACGGGCGATGCCTGGGGCCGGCTGCGAGCTGCAGTGGAACAGGCTCTGTTGCTTGGCTGCCATGATGTGGCCGCGATCCGTCATCTTATGTCGGCTGCTCAGTTTGATCGCCCGACAGTCGAGGCCATTGATTTAGGACATCTGGCCCGTTACGAAAGGCCGATGCCGGTAATGAGCGGTTACGACCAGTTGCTGAGCCACACAGGACTCTCGGAGGTGCCGGCATGAAGGCCGCCGTTGAGAACCTGGAACAAGCTGCAGTCCAACAACAGTGCCGCTCCTTACGCCTGCCCGCAGTAGCGGATCAGTGTGCACCGCTCGCCGACGTGGCAGCCAAGCAGAGACAGACGTATCTGCGCTATCTCGAAGCCCTGCTTGCCGCGGAGTTGGAAGAGCGCGAACGCAACACCATCACCCGACGGATCAAGGAGGCACGCCTGCCGCGCATGAAGACTCTGGACGATTTCGATTTCAGTAAAGCGCCGCAGGTGCCGGCTACGAAGATCCACGACCTGGCCCAGGGCGGCTATATCGAACGCGCCGAACCGATCATACTTATCGGCGATTGCGGAACGGGAAAGACGCATTTGTTGACCGGCCTGTGTGTGGCCGCCTGCCGTCAGAAGCGCCGTGTACGCTTCGCCACCGCCGCCGCTCTGGTCAACGAGTTGGTCGAGGCCAAGCAGCAACTGCAGAACTGCGCCGCGTGCTGGCCCGCTGGGAGCGTTATGACCTAATCGCCATAGACGAGGTGGGCTATGTGCCTATGGCCGATCTCGGGGCCGAGTTCCTCTTCCAAGTCATCGCTGAGAGAGCGGAGAAGGCCGCCGTCATCATGACCACCAATCTGCCGTTCTCCGAGTGGACTCAGGTGATTCCGAACGCCCGCCTCTGTAAAGCGCTGTTGGACCGGATCACCGATCGTGCCCACATCATCGAAACCGGCGCCGACAGCTACCGCTTCCGGCGAACGGTCGAGAAAGGCAGGTCCAAGCCCATGGGCTGATCGACGCCCTCGCTGGACTTCAGGCTTCCGCTACGCTCCAGCCCGAAGCCCAGCGAATCTCCATCCCACGATGTTGTTTAGCGAACTGCCACAGGCGGGCCAAAGTTAATTGCCACAGATGGGCCAAGATTAGTTGCCAAACGCAAAGGCGGCAGGATCGTGGAAGCCGCATGCTGGGCTCATGCGCGGCGTAAGTTCTACGACATCCATGTGGCCCACGGCTCAGCCACTGCCAGCGAGGCTATCCAACGTATCGGAAAGCTCTACGACATAGAACGTGAGATTCGTGGCCAGGCGGCTAGCCTGCGTTGTGAGATCAGTCAGGCACGAGCGCGTCCTCTGATGGATGATCTGCATCTCTGGTTCCACAAGACTCTCGCGGGCCTCTCACGCAAGTCTGACACCGCGGCGGCCATCCGCTACGCGCTCTCCCGCTGGCGTGCGCTTGGCCGTTACCTCGACGACGGCTCCATCGAAATAGACAACTCAGCAGCCGAGCGGGCACTGCGCGTGGTCGCTCTGGGACGCAAGAACTATCTCTTTGCCGGATCAGATGCCGGCGGCGAACGTGCAGCGGCGATTTATAGCTTGCTCGGTTCAGCGAAACTCAATGATCTCGACCCGGAACTCTATCTACGCCATGTCCTGGAGCGCATCGCCGATCATCCGGTCAACAGAATCCACGAGCTCCTACCCTGGAACTTGGCCTCAGAGCTTCCAACCCATATCGCAGCATCTCAAGTGTCCACTTAAAAATAGATGGACACTTGAGCCCCACACTAAATTACGCCGCGTTTCAAGGCGGCCTTGAAACAACGCTTACGCCAAGGGAGAATTGGTGTCCAGAGCGGATCGGAGGCCCAAATCAGTCGTCACATGAGGAGACAGACCGTTGGATGGATTCCGGCGATCAGCTCGAAATGATGCGGCACGCCGGTAACGACTGACCGGCAACGTTCCTCAAGCCTTTTCGCACATCGCCCTGGTTCGTGCGGCCATACGTCTTGCCGGGTATCAGCGGTGAGGTCGTCAGATATAGGCTCTTCAGCAAGCCCCTGCTGAAGCTGGTTTTGCGGTCGGGCTCGTACTGAACGATCGCCGTTCGGCCATCGACGTCACCGTCCAAAGTTAAACCAACTCAGGATTGGTGGGCAGAACTTGACCTTTCACTTTTTGAACAACCCATCTTCGATACTACGGGCACCTCATCACCGCATTGGGATTTATCAACAGGAAGTAATATGGATACCGCAGTCCAGCTCCTTCCTGGAGTTGTATTGCTGCGAATCCGAATTGTGCCCCCATGTTTCTCGACGATGCTCTTACATATCCAAAGTCCGAGTCCGGTTCCTACAGCCGGTCTTGTCGTGTAGAACGGCTCGAAGATCTTCGAATAGTCTGACAAAGCGATGCCATGACCGGTATCAAGAAATGTAACTCGCACCCCCGGCATCTGTCGATTCGCCAAATGGCATGCGGAAAGACGTACCCGGATCAGGCCGCCGTAATCTACTGCATCAATTGCATTACTTAGAACGTTCGCCAAAACCTGGCGGATTTCGCCGGGCACTGCAATGATCTCGTGGTCTTGCTTAATTTCGAGCTGAATGTTTATGCCCTTGTTCTTTGCCTTCGATGAGGAAACTGCGACCAGATGTTTCAAGTGGGTTCCGATTTGTGTCCGTGTAGCGCCCGTCTGATCGCGGTAAAAACCCAGTGTCTGCCTGGTCAGATCTGCGGCGCGATTCAGCTCCTCTTCCGCGTCAGAAAGGAATCCCCGAACGGCATCGGAAGCGGTGCCGTGAGTCTTTGCGAGATAAATGAGATTGGTGACTGCTTCAAGCGGATTGTTGACCTCGTGGGCGATCGTGGAAGCCAGGCGGCCGACTGCGGCAAGCTTTTCGGTAGTTCGGAGAGCGTCCTCCAGTTTCTTGCGCTGCCGTATATCGCGCGATATCTTTGCCGCGCCGATAATCCGACCGTCATCATCCTTGACGGGTGAGACAGTCAAGGAAACATCAAGCCGTTCACCGGTTTTAGAGATGCGAACCGTTTCGAAGTGCTCAATCCGCTCCCCGCGCCTCAAGGTGGCGAGGATACGAGTTTCTTCCTGCTGGAGTTCAGGGGGAATGATTAACGTGATGGAACGGCCAATAATTTCTTCCGCCTTGTATCCGAACATCCTCTCCGCGCTGGAATTCCAGCTGGTCACGACTCCGTCGAGATTCTTACTTATAATGGCGTCCTCAGAACACTCCACAATCGCCCCCAGACGTAAGCGGGCCTCATCGGCTCGTTTTTGTTCGGTGACATCCACCGTGAAGCAGCGAGTGTGAACAAATTTGCCGTCCTGAACGAAGACATTCGAATGAATGCGTACGTTGCGCATTGAGCCATCCTTGCAACGGAGTTTCGCTTCGTACCCATGCAGCTCCTCATGACGGCCTAAACGCTCCAAGATGTCTCGAATTACAGCCGGTTCGGCATGGAACTCTCCTATGGGATGGCCAATGTATTCGTCACGTTCGTACCCGAGCAATTTAAGCTCCGCTTTGTTGGCCCACGAAATAGTTCCATCCGCTGTCACCCAGTGCATCGCTACAACAGCGTTCTCCAGGAAGTCCCATAGCTCTGCCTCGCGGCGCTGCAGTAGCCGTTCTGCCCTTTTTCGTTCCGTGATTTCAGATTCCAGCGCCCGGGCTCTCTGTTGTAGCGTTGCGATGGCGCGATAGCGCTCTTGATCCGTTTTCAAGGACAAATATCCTTCCTCCGGAATCACCGCGCTGTGCTCTGTGCAGATTGTTACGAAGGGTTCATACTGTTCCGAATGATCAAAGCCCGTTATCGGGTAGGCGCAGCGCAATGAGAAGGAGTGCGTTTTGACCAAAGCATTCCATAGTTGTTCCACGCGGATCGCTGCATCGCTTTTTCCTTCATTCCATAGCAGTGACACCATCTCACCGAAGATGGCAACATCTCCATCGCTTTTCTCAAGTGTTGCCCTGGATCTTTCGATCGCGGCTCCCATCAAATCGATGAAACGGGTTTCGTCTGGCCAGTCATCGACCATGAATTTAGTAAGAGTTTCGTGTGAGTCGAGAACTACGTATCTACCCTGCTTGAGTACCGCAGTGAGATCAACCCCCTGGTCTCTTAGTCGTTGGCCGATCGCATCTCGATGCGCTTCGATAGCGATTGCGATTCCGGCGCCTCCGGCCCGAAGAGCCTTTCCGATAAATTGACTGATCGACTCAACCAGGAAGGCGTCGTCAGAGTAGAACTGCACGGTGTGCAGACACGATGGGAGATTTGCGGGATCCTTCGCGGATCGATCGTGTTGTATATCGCTCTGCATGGCATCTCCCATTGCGACGTCCCGACGTCGGAAGATTCCCTTTCGGAATACTATAGACCTAACGTAGCCAGCTTGGCGCTAACTGTTCGGTCAGAATCGATAGATAGGCAGAAAGTTCATTTGGAAGCCTCAATATCGACGCGATGCGGGAAGAACATGCTGATCACCGTTCCATTTCTTCCTGGCCGAGTGCTGCTTGGAATCTTGATGGTTCCGCAGTTCTTTTCGATGAGTTCATGAGTGACCCACAACCCGAGACCAGTCCCGCCGATACCTTTGGTGGAGAAGAACGGCTCGAAGATGTGCTGAAGTGTCGTCTCGTCGATGCCTGACCCGGTGTCAGCTACAATGATGCGGACCCCCTTCTGACCGGACCGCGAAAGTATCGCATCCCGATTCCGAAGGATGAGTTTCCCTCCATTACGCATTGCATCGAAGGCATTGGCGACTAGATTGACGAGAATCTGGCGAAGCTCGCCTTCGAAGCACAGCAGCGGAGAGACCGCAAGGCTCTCGTTTGCCACCGCAACTCCGGAACTCTTCAGCCTCGCACCATAGAGGGCAAGGACAGAATCGCAAAGAGTTTTTAGGTCGAGTTGCGTGCGCTTGGTGCTCTGCCTGTGAAACCGTAAAGTGTGGGTAGCGATTTGCGACACCCTGGCCACCTCCTCCTGGGCGGTTGAAACGAGAGCCAGGGATTCGGCATCCAGTGGCCGCGATTGCAGAATGTATAAGAGGTTGGTGACCGCTTCCAGTGGATTATTGATCTCATGGGCGATCGAGCTAGCCAGACGACCCACTGATGCCAGCTTTTCACTTTGCAGGAGAGCCTTCTCAGCGTTCTTCCGGGCGGTGATGTCGCGGATAATCGCAGAGAACCCTACCAGAATGCCCGGTGCCTCCAGATGGGGCGTCATCGTGAGCGACAACTCCATGGCATGTCCATCTTTGTGAAATCCCACTAGCTCCTGATTGAGTTCGACTCCCTCATGTAACGGTGCGGTACCGTCGGCAATCTCCTCATCCTTTCCTCCAAACAAGAGCGACAGCGGCTGTTCTATCGCCTCCGCGGATGAATAGCCGAAAATTTGCTCTGCGCCTGTGTTCCAGCTCTGCATCAAACCCTCCGCGCTGAGTCGAATGATGGCATCTGAGGAGCGACGAACTACCTCTGCGATCTGCTCCGCGTCCCTGCGTGCGCGCAAGAGTTCATTCTCGTAGAGACGGCGTTGTTCTGCCCGAAATAATGCCATCAGTAAATCTCTCGGGTTTCCAGCATTGGAGCATCGCAGAACAGCGTTTGCAAAAACTGCAGCGCGTTTGCCGCCCGGCTGCACGATGTCGAATGAAATCTCGCTAAGCGTGTGGCGCAACATAAGCATCGGAACAAATTGCATCTCATAAAAGATTGCGCCGCCCGCGGTGAGGAGATCCTGGAAGCGATACAGAGAGGCCGAGGATGGGGTGAGTCCAGTCAGTGAAAGGAACGCCGGATTCGCAAAGTGTATGGCACCGTCCAGTCCGATGACAGCATAACCACACGGAGAACATTCCAGGATCTCCACCGCAGCCCTCGAAGTGAGGTGAACGGTCAAAGAAAATTCTGGAGCTCCCGAATCACTTCGGCCGGACTCGACATGTGAGGGCAATGTCCTGTCGCATCCATCAACACGAATTTGCTTCTCGGAAGACATTGGTGCACATATTGTCCCACGGCGAGCCACGCGATCCTATCCTGCTGGCATTGCAGGATGAGCGATCTGGTACCGACGTGAGGCACGTCTCTGCGATTGTCTGATAGAAAGGTGACTCGCGCGAAGTGATGGGCGAGAATCGGGTCCATGCGGCAGAAACTGTCCTCCAGTTCTGCGCTAAGCTCCGGACTTTCGGGATTTCCCAAGATCAGGGGCGCCATCGTCGCGGACCACGTAACATGATTACTTTCAAGGGTTTCGAGAAGTCCTTCGATATCGGTGCGTTCGAAACCGCCGATGTAATCACCATCATTGATATAGCAGGGCGATGGCCCCAACATTGTCAGGGACTCGAATCTTTCCGGTTCCTGGATCGACGCCAGAACTCCAATCATCGAACTTACGGAATGCCCAGCGAAATCAACCGGCCCGGAATTGAGTTCGGAGAGGATTTCCAGCACATCCAACGCGTAGCCCTTGAGCGTGCTGTACCTCGTCCTGTCGAAGGCAGCAGCATCGGCAAGTCCGGAGCCCACATAATCAAAAAGAATGATTTTGTAGTCTTTTGCAAAAGCGGGCGTCACATGCCGCCACATGTTCTGATCACAACCATAGCCGTGCGCAAACATCAATGTGCGATCGCCAGATCCTAACACTCTCACGTTATTTCGCTGAACCACAGTCTTTGACATTCGTTGACTCTCTTGTTGTCTCGGTTGCCAATCTCTTGAGCAGGCGAAGAAATCAATTCCCCAAGGAAGTGGCATAGGGCTTCGCGCTGAATCCAGTTATTAACTGTGCCGAACCGGTTGGACTCATCCCCTTTACTACTGAGCACTCGGTTTCAACGAGTGAGGATATGCGGCCCTCTGCGTCATTCAGGAAGATTGATTTGGCTGAATCGATTCACCTTCCTGGGTACCGTCCGACCCATGCAGCTTTACAAGTTTGTTGTAGATGCCAAGAATCAGAAAGGGCGCTGCCCACTGGCCCACGAATAGAGACAAGTCTTTTTTCTTGGCAATCTGAAAGCCGACAGACACGGCCATCGAACCTACGGCAAGGGCGAGATAAGCGCTTGAGGGAACCTGCGACGTGAACTTCTCGATGGCGGCGGTAACTTGATCCTCCTCCACGTCACCTTTTGCTACACGATAATCAGTCATACGAATGCTCCATGCGATAGCTATCGCCTCTGGTCAGATGCAAGAAATAGACTGTGCGTCCAATGCTTCTAATCGGACCTGAGGGCCGCACTCAACCACTCTTCTTACCTGCTTCGAACTCCGACCACAACAAGACCCACTCCTGCCATCAGCGAAAGCGTGCTGAGAATTGGGGAAATAGGGAGGGTGTGCTTCTGTTCGTGGGATACCTGTACCGACCCCAAGTCTCCGTCCTTTTTCTCGTGCGTGAAGCTGATACCTCCCATCCCGAAGCCGACGATACCGAGAATGATGAGAATGATTCCTACAACTGTCGCTGCTTCATAACGCCTCGCTCTCGATCACCAAAGAGGGTTGGGCAGAATTAAATGCGGCCCACCAGCATGCACTCTCCCGACGTCGCGAATGCCTGGGTTCGCCTTATGAACGGTTAATCGAGAACGATCGTTGCTGGCTCGATTCGATTAGGATCTTGATCGAAAGCGGGTGAACGAAGCTATTCAATGCTGGCTGGC
Organism: uncultured Acidobacteriaceae bacterium; assembly: GCA_963705665.1. Taxonomy (GTDB): domain Bacteria; phylum Acidobacteriota; class Terriglobia; order Terriglobales; family Acidobacteriaceae; genus PALSA-350. Next base: position 257,277 of record CAVPKQ010000015.1, read on the forward strand.
ACCATGCCAGAGAAGGGCCTTCAACAAACGCTCAATTGGTTTAGATACACGTTGTCGGTAGGCAAAACGGCCCGAATCTATCTTTAGATGCACATGCGGCGATTTCGCGATTACTGACATCCTAATTAAAGAGCCTGACACTTAAAAACGCGTGAATCCTATGGCGATCCGCCTACAGAGTGAGCGAAAGGAGATTACCTATGGCGGTCATGATGCAGGGATTTTATTGGGATTGCGCCATCAAAGAACGAAAGAAGGGGGAATGGTCGAATTTCCTCAACAAAGAGATTCCGAAGCTTGGCAAACATGGTGCAGGTTTCGATTCGATTTGGTTGCCGCCTATTTCAAAAGCTGCTGATTGACGGGAAATCACGCTGGACCAAATTCAATCCCAAAAGCGGTAGATTTCCGCGCGATTGGAATTCTTTCCATCCCAGCCGCTATGAACGGGTAATGATCGAAGGCGAGAAATTCGCTGGATTTCCTCATTTGTGTCATCGCAACCCCAATGTTTACATGGCCATGTTCGAATACGCGCGTCTCGTTATCGAGGATCTCGATTTCGACGGCTTTCGCTTCGATTTCGTGAAGGGGTTCGGAACGTGGATAATCGGTTTGCTTGCCAAGTATCAGTACCAGAAGAAAGATGGCCGGGACTTCACTCCCTTCGTGGTGGGAGAATACTGGTCCGGTCCCGATGACTGTAGCTTTCAGAATTATTTGGCGCAGTGTTTCAGAGCTATTTGGCGCAATGTTTCAGGATTATTTGGCGTACAGGGCGTCAGCTTGTGCCGATCACAAGACTGTCCCGCGCCGCTTCAACCACTTCATTGGAGATGAGGTGAGGGTCGTTAACTTGGAGAACCCGTTCAATTTGGGTGAGGAGTCGAGTCAAGAGCCCGAAATTTCCGCCGGTCATCCGTATGAGGCTGGCGATGACCTCCGGGATGAGTTTTTCATCGAAAAGCGTAACGCCCGCGGGAGTCCAGCGCTGCTCGAGTAGTTCTTGCACTTGGTTGGCATCCAAGGGACGGAATTCATGGACGAAACCAATACGCCAATTAACTCTGAAACACTGCGCCAAATAATTCTGAAAGCTACACCCTACCCAACCAGTCGGCAGCATGTTCCTGGAGAGCGGCCCTGACCAGTTGGCCGCGTGTTCGAACACCCGCCTTCTCAAATAGTTCTTGGACCGCGGTCTTTACCGTGGTCATCGAAACCTGGAGCCTCCAAGCAATCTCTTTGTTTGAGAGGCCACTCAGAATTCCGGAAAGCACCTCTTGTTGGCGCACGGTCAATGGTCCCTGACCGCGTCTCTTTTCCGCCAACTCCGTTGCGCCCGCGATGAGGGAGCGGATGGCGGCGCTTTCCAACCACGGCTCACCTTTCGCAATCTTCCTTATGACCTTCAGAAGCTGCGCCGGGTCGCGATGTTTGTAGAACACTCCATCCACGCCGGCGTTAAGCATCTCCGCAGTAGCGGCGTCACTTAGACCTGCTGTCACCACTAACACTTTCGTCCGTTGTGCGCGTCTCTTAAGGCCGCGAACAAGGCCGGCTGCCGACTCCTCACCTAGATCGTAGTCAAGAAGAACCAATTCAATCGCGGTACTACTGAGAATCTTGCTTGCCTGCGCGACCGAGTCGCAATGCGCCACAACGCGAAAGTCCACTTCAGACTCGAGCAAACGAACAAGACTTTCCCGAAAGAGAGCATGATCATCAACAACCACTATTCGAGTCGCGCCGTTCATTCTGACCCTTACGTCAATCCCAGGCCAAGGCTGCTTCTGAACGCCCAATATGGAAGCGGCTTGGCGACGGCACTGGTAATCATTCTTCGGCGCCGCGGCGACGATATAGCGCCAGCTTATAGAACAACTTCATAATGATTTCATAAAATTGCGTAGGTTAGTCGAAAGATAGTTCCAGAGCGTCCCATTGATATCTTTTTTCAGGCCCATCGATAGCTTTCTTCAAAGAACAAACCTCCCTATCGTATCTGTAGCGATCCCAAACCTTGCATTCCTTTAACAGACTTGGATGAGCAGGAAGAGGTTCGCGCGCACAAGGCCGGCTTCTATCCGCATGAGCTTCAGACGATCAGGACTTCTTTCCCCTTGTCTTCTTCTCGCCGCGCTGCTTGGAGCGGTGTCTACAAGCACGCCCGCGAGTGCGCAGGCCGCTTACACGTGGCAGCAGGTAAAGGACAAATTCGAAGCCGCCAATCCGGCGTTGAAGGCGGATGCGCTTGGCGTCGACGAGCTGCAGGCCGAAGAAATCACCGCCTATCTCCGGCCAAATCCTCAGTTCAACTTCGCTGTGGATGGAACTCAGTTTCCTCACAAGGCACCTTACCAACCTCTTGTTAGCGATCAGGAGCAAACCAGTTTCAGCTATCTCCACGAACGCCAGCACAAGCGGGAACTCCGCCGGGAGAGCGCGGTAGAAGGCACGCGCATCGGCCAGTCGCTGCATGAAGACCTCACCCGGAACATGATGTTCGTGTTGCGCAGCGCCTTTGTGCAAACCCTCCAGGCCAAGCGGGTGCTGGATCTAGCTAAAGCCGATCTGGACTACTACGACAAGATTATCGATATCAGCAGAAACCGGTTGCATGCCGGTGACCTCGCGCAGATCGATTTCGACCGCATCGAGCTATTACGGGTGCAATACGAGTCGGAACTGCAGACCGCGATTGTCAACCTGCGTACGGCAAAGATCCAATTGCTGCAACTACTGAACGACCGCACGCCTGTCGACCAGTTCGACGTGAGTGGCCCCTTTGACTTTTCCGGCACGCTTAAGCCTGTCGAGGACTTCCGGCAGATCGCGCTCGATACGCGTCCCGACCTCCGCGCGGCGCTGCAGACCATTGAGCAATCGAAGACCAATCACAAGCTGGCGGTGTCCAACGGTTCCACCGACCCCACGTACAGTCTATGGTGGACGCACAATCCCTCGTTTAACTACATAAATCCTGGCGAAAATACCCTCGGCGGCAGCGTCAACATACCGTTGCGCATCTTCGACCGCAATCAGGGCGAGAAGAAGCGCACGCTGATCGACATCGACCGCAGCAACCAGTTGACAGAAGCTACCCGAGCGCAGGTCTTCAGCGATGTCGACTCCTCCTACGAACAAGTGCGCAGCAACATCGCCTTGCTGCAACCCTACAAGGACAAATACATAGACCAGGCGACGCGGGTGCGGGACACGGTCACCTACGCCTATCTTCACGGCGGAGCGTCACTGATGGACTTTCTGAACGCACAAAGCGATTACCGCGTCGTGCAGTTGTCGTATGCCCAACTGATCGGCGCGTATTTAACGGCTGCTGGCCAACTGAATCTTGCGGTTGGGCGCGAGGTACTCCCATGAAAAATAAGTCAGCTTTTCAAACGATCGGATGCCTCATCCTTGGCCTTTTTTTGACTGCATGCGGAAAGAAATTCAACCCCGCCGATGGCGCAGCGCCGCCGGCACAAGTCGACCAGACCAGCAACACGGGTCTCGTGACGGTTGAAAAACCGGAGCGATTCTCGTTGATTGAGGCAGGCCGAATGGAAGCCCCTGCCCGGCTGAACGTGACCGGGTCTGTAAATCCCGATATTGCTCGCGAAATTCCCGTGATTTCGTTGGCCAGCGGCCGCGTGGTGGACATCCGCGCACGCCTCGATGACAACGTGAAGAAAGGTCAGCTCCTTCTAAAGGTGCAGAGCCCCGATATCACGAACGCCTTTGATACTTATTTAAAGGCCAGCAATGACGAGTTGTTGGCGAACAAAGCATACATCCGCGCCAAGGACCTGTATGCGCATGGCGCGATTTCGCTCAGCATGCTGGAGCAGGCCGAGGACACCGAGAACGATGCTAAAGCGGATCTCGTGGCCGCGGAAGGTCAACTCAATACGCTCGGCGTCACCAAAGAGCACCCCTCGAACATCGTGAGTATCTATGCGCCGATCTCCGGGGTGATCATCGCACAGAATGTCACCAATGCTGCCGCGGCAGGTGTGACCTTTTCGGGATCTTCGACGGCCTTCACCATCGCCGACCTGTCTGTCGTCTGGATCATTTGTGATGTCTATGAAAATGACATTCCTAAGATCCACCTCGGACAGGAAGCATTTATCCGTGCAGATGCCTATCCCAATGGGACATTGAGGGGCCGCATCACTGACATCGGTCCGGTCCTCGACCCAAGTATCCGCACCGCCAAGGTGCGCATCGAGATTCGCAATCCCGGAAATCCAGGAATACTCAAGCTGGGCATGTTCGTAACTGCAACCTTTGAAAGCAGAAACAAGCAGGCCTTTGCAATTGTGCCTTCTTCCGCTATTTTGCACTTGCACGATCGCGACTGGGTCTTTATCCCCGCGGGCGGCAAGCAATTCAAGCGCGTTGAAGTCAATGCCGGGGACATGCTGCCCGGAAACAACCAGCAGATTCTTTCCGGCATTGCCCCCGGCCAGCAGGTGGTATCGGAGGTTCTCCAACTGGAATCCACGCTGGAGGCGCAATGATTCGCAGGCTGGTCGACTTTGCCCTGCAGAACCGCTTCCTTGTTCTGGTGGGCGCGATCCTTCTGTTTGCCTGGGGCGTAGTTTCGTTCTATCGGCTCCCCGTGGAAGCGTATCCGGACGTTGCGAATAACTACGTCGATGTCATCGCGCAGTGGCCCGGAATCTCCGCGGAACAGATCGAGCAACAGGTCACCATCCCACTCGAAACCGTGATGAACGGTATTCCCGGAGTTGCCCATGTGCGCTCTTGGTCGATCTTCGGGCTCTCGACGGTAGAAATGGTCTTCGGCGAGGAGACGACGGATTTCGAGAACCGCGAACGGGTTCTGGAGCGGCTTTCGCAGGTAACCATGCCCCCGGGTGTCGTTCCGCAGATGGGGACGGACTGGAGCCCGGTAGGCCAGATCTACTTTTACACACTACGGAGTACAAACCCCGAGTACGACCCGATGAATCTGAAGTCGCTCGAGACTTGGGTGATCGAGAAGAACCTAAGGAGTGTTCCAGGTGTCCCGGATACCAACCCATTCGGTGGGCCTACGCGCGAGTACCAGGTGCGCCTCGACCCGGACAAGCTGGTCTCCTACGGGCTCAGCATCTCCCAGGTGGAGCAGCAGCTTAGCAATAACAATGGCAATGCAGGCGGCAGCTTCATCATCGCCGGGCTGCAGCAGATTAACGTTCGCGCAGTGGGTCTGGTCAAAAATATTCAGGACATCGAAAACACGGTGATCATGACCAAAGGCGGCACGGCTCTCCGGGTGAAGGACATCGCAGAAGTGACCCAGGGTCCGGAGATCCGGCTTGGCCAGTTTGGTGAGGCGATTCGCCGTGAAGATGGAAAAATCATCGATAACGACGATGTAGTGTCCGGTATCGCACTTCTTCAAAAAGGGGCCGATGCGCAGCCTGTATTGGAAGGCATCCATAAGAAAGTACAGGAACTGAATGATCAGATTCTGCCCCAAGGCGTAAAGATTGTTCCCTTCATCGACAGAAGTGAGCTGCTGCGCTTCACAACCCACACCGTGCTGCACAATCTGACCGAGGGAATCATCCTAGTAGTGATCATTCTCTTCCTGTTCCTCGGCAATGTTCGGGGCGCAGTCATCGTTGCACTCACTATCCCCTTCTCCCTATTGTTCGCTTCGATTTGCCTTGATCTAAAGCACATTCCGGCCAACCTCCTCTCGCTCGGCGCGCTGGACTTTGGCATGGTCGTGGATGGCTCCGTGGTCATGGTGGAAAACATCGTTCGCCACCTCAGTCATCACCGTAATGGTACGAGTACACCCGCAGAGAAGATTCGGGAGGCTGCGCACGAGGTGCAACGCCCGGTCTTCTTTGCCATCGGAATCATCATTACGGCCTATTTGCCGATCTTTACGTTGCAAGCGGTCGAAGGGCGGCTCTTCAGGCCTATGGCATGGAAGTGGCCTTTGCTCTGTTGGGCGCCCTCACCTTCTCCATGATCGTTGCTCCGGTCCTGGCCAGCTTTCTGTTCCGCAAGGGGGCGAGAGAGTGGACCAACCCGGTGATGGCATTCCTTACCGTGCGCTATCGTAAGGCCGTCACCTGGGCTATCCATAAGAGAGTTATCACTGTCGGCGTTGGTCTTGTCGGCCTCTTTATCGCTATCTATCTCGCATTTAGCGGCGTCATCGGCTCCGAATTTCTTCCCCATCTGGATGAAGGCTCGCTCTGGGTACGCGGCACACTGGAGCAAAGCGCAGGACCCAATGAAGGCGTCTCAGTCGCGAATCGGGCACGAATTCTGCTGTGCTCTTTTCCTGAAGCAACCGAGTGCACCAGCCAAACGGGCCGCCCGGATGACGGGACCGACCACACCGGATTCTTCAATATCGAGTACTTCGTCGGTCTGAAGCCGAAGGAGCAGTGGCGGCCGGTCTTTCATCAGAATAAAGACAACCTGATTGCCTCCATGACTATGGCGCTCGAAAAGAACATCCCGGGCGTGGTCTGGGGCTTCTCCCAGCCGATCGAGGACAACATGGAGGAGGCGGTCAGCGGAGTCAAGGGCGAGCTTGCCACCAAGGTTTATGGCAGTGATCTACATTTACTCGAGGATAAGGCCAACGAAATAGCCGGCATTATGAGCCACATCCGGGGTATCGCGGACCTGGGCGTCTTCAATGTTACCGGCCAGCCTGACCTGATCTTCGCGGTGGATCGTGAGAAGGCTGCGCGCTGGCAGATCAACGTGGCGGATATTCAGGACGCCATCCAGACTGCGGTGGGAGGCAATGCTCTCACCCAGGTCCTTAAGGGTGAAGAGGTTTATAACCTCACCTTGCGCTATCTCCCTCAGTACAGGGATAACAGGCGAGAGATCGACAATATCCGCTTGTTATCTCCGTCGGGAGAGCGAGTTTCTCTGGCTCAGCTCTGTAAGGTCCAGGAACAGGACGAGGGCTCTGAAATCTATCGCGAAAACAACCAGCGGTATGTCGCTATTAAGTACAGCGTACGCGACCGCGCGCTGGGGGACGCGGTGAGAGAGGCCATTCAGAAGGTGAACGCCCAGGTAAAACTTCCCCGTGGGTATCACCTCGGGTGGGAGGGCGAATACCAGAGCGAAGTACGCGCGGAAGCACGGATGCTCATCATCGTGCCCTTAACCGTGTTGCTGATCTTCATCATCCTGTATGCGATGTACAAGTCTGTCAAATGGGCCATGGTGATTCTAGCCACCGTCGCCATGGCCCGCATCGGCGGATTGCTGGCGTTGCTGGTGACGCACACCAACTTCAGCGTCTCCTCAAGCGTTGGCTTTCTGGCACTGTTCGGGGTTTCCGTGCAGACTGGCGTGATCATGCTCGAGTACATCAATCAATTGCGTGCGCGCGGCCATTCGATTGAAGAATCAGCCGTGGAAGGAGCGGTGCTGCGGTTGCGTCCCATCATGATGACGATGCTAGTCGCCACGCTGGGGCTACTTCCGGCCGCTATGTCTCATGGTATCGGATCTGATTCACAGCGGCCCTTCGCCATCGTGATCGTCGGCGGGTTGATTGCCGATCTGGTCATGAGCATTTTTCTGCTGCCAACGCTTTATGTCTGGTTTGCAGGACCCCACGACGTGCTGCCCGTCCCGGAGACGGAGTTCGAGAACTAAGGAACGGCCACGCGCTCCCCGCTAAGCAAGAGGCGAGCCGCCCGGGGGCCGCGGGAGAAACGGAATGCAACCACACCGGAATCAACCCGCGCATGCGGCTCCTAGACAAGAAGCTGGAGGCCAACGGTCCAAGCTGTTGTATGTTGTCGTTATTCCTTTACCTGTAGAAAGTCGGCGGCCCAGGTGTTTTCTATTCCTTAACCAGTAGAATCCCTATTCCTTAACCGGTAGAAAAATTCCTTTACCAGTAGAATTCCACGACCTCTGGCAGGACATGGCCCCAGCAAACCGCTCTGTCTCGCAGTGTGCGTCCATCGTCCGGGTTTTGAAGCGATCTCAAGGTTTTCCAGAAGGCTCTTCCTCTGCTACCTTCGGAGCCCAGAGAGCAGTAAGAGATTCCCGATAAGACCAGGTTTGCCAGGATTGCAAGGATGGAGCGTCGCAGCACGAGAGAGCTGGAGGAAAGCCAGCTAGGCACGTCTACGGGCGTATTGAAACCTGAGGGTACTCGGAACTGCGGAGTCTGCAGAGCGTGCAGTATGCGGTACTGGCTACCAACTAGCGGCCGCATCAGAGCACGTGCCATGTCCCCTGCAAACAGCAACAGGCACTCACTAGCGATGGAGTATTTCCCGAAGATAAGTATACGTTCGTTTGCCAACGCCGAGCGCAGCAGGCGTTCGAACTGAGCTACTTGGAATAGAGCCTGCGGATCCGACCTCGATGTCGAATTGTAACGGAGATCGAGAATACCGCGGCATCTCGTGCAATAGAGGCGGTGACTCTGCAATCTATCTTGCCCGTGGGTGTTGTTTTGGGAATTATTTGGCGTAAATCTTTGCTCGCTATTTGGCGTAAATCTTGGGCATGCAGGGGCTGGCGGAGTTGTCGGCAGAGACTCGGGATATTGCGTTATCACGCTTCCGGCTGCTTGAACCGCACCTTGAGCAGCATCGATCGTCGCGGCAGACGCGGGAGTTCCCTTTCGGACAGCGCAACCTTTTTGGCTGTTACGCCAAATAGCGATCAAAGATTTACGCCACATAGCGCCCTAACCTACACATGGCAAGAGAACGCATTCCGCGGTCTGGCCTGCATGATCGCGGCCGGTAAGGGATTGGGCCAGCACCGCCGGATCGTGTCGAATGGCGCAGGGCGGCTGGTGTTAGATGTTCCGTGGGATGTGGTTCCGGATGCAAGCAGCGTTGCTTCGATCGGGCCCTTCCGCAGAGACGTTGTTGTCTACCGGAACGATTCGCAAGATGCAAGCGTCGGCGTGCAACTGTGGTGCGGCGGCTATAACTACATCATCGACGGGAACATCACTGTGCGAACCGGCGGATTCTGGGGCACCGGCACCGAATACGACCGACCGGTAAGCTCCGCTCAGAATCAGACCTTCCTGCCCTGCTATTTCACGCAATGGCTGAACAACACAATCAAGCAACCGATTGCATACAATGCGCAATACGACACTGGCGTCAACATGTGGGCGACCCTTGGGCTCTTTACCCGGGATACCCTGACCGCTCCAGAGGCGGGAGTTCTTATCTTCGGAAACCTATTTCGTGGAAACCGCTTGTGGGACCATTCGCGGATCATGCTTGGATACTACGGAACCGGGGCTCGCACCAATGCCCGCAAGGCGCTGAAGAACCGGCCGCCGGTCGGCCTCGACAATGTGATCGAAGGCAACATTGTGAGCGACGCTCCCGTGGGAATAGAAGTCGAGCCCGGCTATGAAGACACGCTCGTGTGTAACAATCAATTCGAGCGCGTCGATGTGCCGGTGCGGCAAGGCAAATGGAACGACGAAGGGCAATAGCGACCTTAGGTCAAGAAAAGTGACCATCCACTATATTGAAGAGCCCGAAACGGAAGCTCGGGTTGGACTGGATATTGAGCTACCGCCGATGCAAAGGGGGCACGTGGCATCTCGATTTAGCCATCGCATGATGTGGTTAATCATTTGCGGGGGGATCTTACTCCTCTCGCCGCCCAGCGGTCGTGCCCAGAGCACCCAGGCTCTGCCGCAGCCCCTTTTACTGTGGCCCTCGGGTGCCCCTCTTGCCCAGGGAACGGCACCTTCTGATCAGCCGCAAATCATACCGTACATTCCAGTGCGGCCGACTACACGGACTGGAATAGTCGTCGTTCCTGGCGGAGGCTACGGCGCCATTTCGATGCCGACAGAAGGTGTGCAGGTCGCACAATTTCTGAATGCCGCCGGGATACCTGCCTTTGTCCTCAAGTATCGCGTCGGGCCACAGTACCGCTATCCCGTACAGCTCGAAGACGGTCAACGGGCAATCCGGTACGTGCGCTCGCATGCAGCGGAGTATCACCTGGATAAGATTGGAGTGATGGGATTCTCCGCAGGTGGACATCTTGCTTCGGAGTTAGGCGTCAGCTTTGACAGCGGCAAACCTGAAGATGCAGATCCTATCGAGCGAGTGTCCAGCCGCCCTGATTTCATGGTCCTGGGTTACGCGGTCATCGCTCCCACCGGTTCTGCTTCCACCAGTTCGTTCCAGAATATCCTCGGCAAAGACCTCGATCCAAAAATGGTCGCGGCACTCTCGACCGATCTGCACGTTACTCCGCAGACGCCACCCACCTTCCTGGTATGCGCGGACGACGATAAGTCAGTCTCCCCGGAGGATTCGGTGAGATTTTACCTTGCGTTGCATCGGGCCGGCGTTCCGGCAGAATTGCATATCTATGAGCACGGAAAACATGCTTTCAGCATGGCAGTAAACAATCCATTCGTGGGAACGTGGACCATCCACCTATTTGACTGGTTGCGCATCAACGGTTTCGTGGAAGGAAATCCGCATTGAAGCTCTGCAGCGTTTCCACTTCTGGGGTATACCAGGCAATCACTCTTGGCGCGGCTTTTCACCAAGAAAGTCGGCGAGGGTCTAAACAGGAAATTAAACATAACATTGCGAGGGGCACCAATTGCTTGAAGCCGCCAAATCGATTCCGCTCGGAAGCGAACCCGTGGTGCCCTAGTGGACTGTAACAACTGGATCGGAAGTACTTACAACAGAGATCCGAAGACTGTAAAGTGGAAATACTTCGATCCAAGACGACGAATCACTCCCAAACCAGTTATTACAGTCCACTAGTTCTTAATTTCGGCCCTTCGGACATAGCTAACAACATCTTCGTGAATACCTACACAGGTTCGCTAGGCGACGAGCCGGCCATGTCATCGGGACTCTGGTGCGCCGATCCTCAGTCACAGAACTCACCAGTGACCATCGACCACAACAACATCTTCAATCTGGGCATGGTCCAACCGGGCGGCTGCAACCTTGGCAACGGAAATTTGTTCATCGATCCCCTCTTTCTCAATCCCGGGGCCAATTGGTTCTACGCGCAACACGGTCCCGATTTCTTCAGTCCAAACACCTCAGGAGTCTTCCGGCTCGGCGTCATGGACAACGGCGACGACCGACCGGTTCCTGGCGGGGGATTCTGCGGAGCGATCAACGGCACCGAATGTTATTCCAGTACTCCCGTGTATCAAATCGACGAAACCGCAATGACGGCAACCCTGCTCTTCCACTACACCCTATCGCCCAAGCTCTATAGCTTTTTTGGCGGGAATGTGCAAAGCCTGGCCAACGGCGACATGCTGGCGGCCTTTTCCGCTTCGGCCGGAGGCTCGCTGATTCAAGAGCTGACCTTGAACCCGGTAAGCCCACAAATGGTGTGGCAGGCGGTTACGCCAGGGGCCACGCAATACAGGGTGACTCACCTGCCAGGCCTTTATCCCGGAATTCAGTGGTAGAGCATCCAATTCTCCTGGAAACAATTCCGCGGCAAAAAAGCTCCCTCTAGTGTGGTGTCCAACAAATAGATGGACATTAAAACGAAGACAACTGCATACTAAGTCATGCCCCGCTCTACCCAGTCGCTTGTCGTTTCAAAAGGTCAGCAGGAGCAGATCGAGCGCTGCTTGGCAGCACTTGGAACGCCACAGCAGGTGGCGTTGCGGTGCCGTATCGTTCTGTCTGCCGAGTCCGGCGAGACCGAGACGGCGATCGCTACAGCATTGAAGATCAATCGCAAGACGGTTCGACTCTGGCGGGACCGTTTCACCAGGCAAGGGTTGCAGGGGCTGTGGGAGATAGCACCGGGTCGCGGCCGCAAGCCAACCTACAGCCCGAACCGGGTCAAGGCGGTCATCGAGACTACCCTGCAATCGAAACCGAAAGGGAGCACGCATTGGAGTTGTCGAACCTTGGCGGCCAACCAGGGAATGAGTAAGTCGACGGTGAATAATATCTGGCGGAGCCACAATCTCAAGCCTCATCTCACCAAGACCTTCAAGCTCTCGCGCGATCCCAGGTTTCTGGAAAAACTCACCGACGTTGTCGGTCTCTACTTGAATCCGCCGGACAAGGCGATCGTCCTATGCGTCGATGAAAAGAGCCAGATTCAGGCCTTGAACCGCACTCAGCCCGGCCTGCCCCTGAAGAAGGGCCGCTGCGGCACCATGACCCACGACTACAAACGAAATGGCACAACCACTCTGTTCGCCGCGCTTGATCTACTTCAGGGTAAAGTCATCGGCGACTTCCACAAGCGACACCGGCATCAGGAGTTTCTAAGCTTCCTGCGGCGCATCGACCGGAACTTTCCCGGCAAGACCATGCTGCACTTGGTCATGGATAACTACGGCATTCACGGACACGCCAACGTCATAGCCTGGCTCGACAAGCATCCCCGATTTGTTATCCACTACGTGCCGACTAGTTGCAGTTGGCTGAACTTGATCGAGCGCTGGTTCGCCGAACTGACCAACAAACGCATCCGGCGCGATTCGTTTCTCAGCGTCGACGATCTTGTCACCGCGATTGAAGATTTTCTCACCGCCTGGAACGAGAATCCCAAGCCCTTCGTCTGGACCGCCACGGTTGATTCCATTTGTCGCCAAACTCGCGCGATGCCGCCAGACTCTGGAACAGATCCAGCCTGGATGCACCGGCCCAAAAAACAGGAAACGAATGTCCAGCTAATTCGTGAACACTACACTAGCTTTATCTCGTAGGTCCATTGCGGACCAGATGGGATGGTGTTCACAGCCTGAGACTCCATGGGATCGAAGAAAAGGGATCTCTTCATAGACATACAGCGCAGCCGCGATCACCCTAAGTCCGAGGCAACTCCCGCTCTCGGGGTCTTTGGAACATCTGGACGGAAAGTACGGTTAAGCGCTTGGATCGTCTACTGATTGAGGGGCCGCGCTTTGAGCGCGGGACCCTGAGCTGCAGGAAGCTCGACCTGAATCCCGTTTCTCTGAAAGACGGTGGTGGTGAGCGGAGCCGCTATCTGGAAGCGCAACAGCGTCTCGGGGTGCAATTCAATCTGCCCACCGCGTGTGAGCGCGTTCGCGCCCAGGCCCAGTGCTGCGCCGCTGGCGGCTCCGATCGCTGCGCCCGCTCCTCCTCCGGCCAGCGCGCCGATGATGGCACCGGCTGCGGCGCGCCGTCGCCGGCTTTGGCGACAGTCTTCGGGATGTGGCGTCGAGCGATCTTCAAGTTCACAATAGCCGCCACGAGTGGCGGCTCCCCCTCACACAACTTCCCGCCGCTCCTCCCAGATCCAGCCGCCCGGTCCGGAGCATGATTGGATAGTAACTGTTCACTTGCGGACAGCGATTTGCGAATTCGGACAAAGGTGGGGACTGGATTCAGCCTTTCTCGCTTGTTTGCCGAGAAAATGAAACGTCGAGTTTCGCCACAGTTTGGCTAGGAACGTGCGCTTCGCATATACACATCGTGGTTTACCACAGATCCATTTATGCGACCAATACTTCCAGATTTTCGGTACGCTTTTCGTCAGCTTCGCAAGTCTCCAGGGTTCTCTTTGACGGCGATTCTGACGCTCACTCTTGGAATTGGCGCCACCACAGCGATTTTCTCCATTTTGAATGGCGTGCTCTTGCGACCACCGCCCTTTCTGATCCGGAACAATTGGTCGCCCTCCACGAAAACCTACGGGGGATCGGGGACTTCGCTCGCGTGCCGGCGCGGGATGTACGGGATTACACGAGGGATAATCAGCTTTTTGCAAACGTCGGGGAATTTCGACTGGATCGGATGGAGATGTCGGGAAGCGGAGAACCGCTTGAGATTAACGCGACTCGTGCTACCGCAGGCACATTTCCCGCTCTGGACGTCGCTGCTGGGCCGTGTCTTTACCAGAGAGGAGGATGACCAGAGTGAGCAGCTTGCTGTGCTCAGCTATGACTTTTGGCAGGACCGCTTTCACGGCGATCCACGCGTTCTTGATACAACGATTCTTCTGGACCGCAAGCCCTACCTGATGATCGGGGTAATGCCAAGGAGTTTCGAGTTTCCGCTGAAGCCCGGGCACCTGAATAGTACGCAGGTATGGATTCCAATGAGCTTTACCACCGACGAGTTGACGCGGGGCGCGGCCTCCTTCCAATTCGGCGTGATCGCCAGGCTCAAGTCTAACGTTACTGCGGCAGAGGCAGAGAAGGACGTGAATTGGATCACCCGTGAGATTAACAATGGCCGTGACTTCACGGTCACCGCAGCGCTGCATCCGCTCACCGAGGACACAATAGCGAGCGCTCGTCCACTGGTGCGCGTTTTGTTTGTGGCCGCCTTGGTGGTGTTACTCATCGCCTGTGCGAATCTGGCTGGGCTCTTGCTGCTGCGAGCTATTCGCAACGGCCGCGAGTTTGGCATTCGCCTGGCCTTAGGCGCACGCGGGTTGACGCTTTTGAGTCAGTCCATTGCGGAAAGTTTAGTACGTGGTTTCTCAGGTGGCGCGCTTGGAGTGTTGATGGCGTCGATTGCGCTATTCATTTCAAAAAGCCGGTTGCCAGAGACGCTGCCACGCATTCGGCAGATCGGCCTCAATTGGACGGTAGTCGGTTTCGCTATATTACTTGCCGTAGCCACTGGCGTTTCGTGCGCTACGGCCTCGGCATTTGCAGCCATGCGCACGAATATGAACCACACACTCAAGGAAGGCGGCCGTACTGGCACATCGGGAGGGAGTCACGCCCGGTTACGTTCGGCCCTGGTGATCGGCGAAGTGGCTGTTGCACTCATCCTGCTTACTGCGGCTGGCCTGTTGCTGCGCAGCTTCGAAAAGATGCGAGAAGTGGATCCCGGCTTTCGTCCGGACCAAACGGCAGTCGCCCGCTATGCGCTGCCTGAGCAGAACTATCCATTGCAGGCTTCTGTTGACACCTTTAATAAAGAGCTTCTTCGACGCCTGGAGCAGCTCCCCGGCGCGCAGGCAGCCGGGCTGGGTATGTCGGTCCCGGCATCAAGCACGGTCATTCCTGTGGCTATGGTCCCGGAAGGCTTTGTTCCTCCGCCGCATGGCGCCCCTGCAGTGCATGACGATTTCAGCCTAGTCCACGGAGAATACTTTCGCGCTCTGGGCATTCCTTTGCTGCGTGGTCGCTTCTTTACCGATGCCGATACGGCAGCTGGACAATTGGTGGCCATCGTCAGCCACAAGCTTGCTCAGCACTATTGGCCGGGGCAGGACCCGATCGGCAAACGACTTCGCATATACACGGGTGGCGAGCAAAGCCCGTGGCTGACAGTTGTAAGCGAAGTGGCGGACGTGAAGCAGGGAGCGCTCGATGGTCCGACGAACGAGCAGTTTTATCAGCCTGTGGACCAGGAAAGCGGGGCCTTGGGCGCGCTTTCGAAAGCGACGGATGTATGGGGCAACAGTATGTTTCTGGTCCTTCGCACGAGCCTGCCGCCCGATCAAACGTTGAATGCGGTAGGGGCGATAGCACACTCGCTCGACCCACAATTGCCGCTCACACAGCTGCAAACGATGGACCACGCCGTTTCTCAGATCGAAGCGCCGCCCCGGTTTAACACCGTAGTCATCGCGTCTTTTGCCGCGATCGCAGTTCTGCTTGCGATCGTGGGCGTTTATAGCGTGATCGCCTTCGCTGTGGCCATGCGCACTCAGGAGATGGCGATTCGTATGGCCGTCGGCGCGCAGCGGGGCGACGTAAGGTGGCTGGTGCTGCGCTCCGGCCTTGCATTAGGTGTTTTTGGATGCGCCATTGGCTTGGTTGGCGCCGGATTCGCGACGCGCTTGCTAGGGAGTTTGTTATTTCATATCAAAGCAATCGACCCGATAGCTTACGGAATATCTTGCATATGCATCCTGCTGCTCACTCTGCTCGCTAGCTACCTTCCAGCTCGGCGCGCGGCTGCGGTCGATCCCATGCAAGCGCTGAGAGCGGAGTAGCATCTCGTAACGCTTCGACGTTTCCGATTGTCGCGCTGTACCTAACCTGTAGATAAACGCGATTTGCTGTACTTAACCTGTAGACTTCGCGCCCTCAACACTGCACTTATCTTATAGAAAACTATGCGATTCGGAAGCGCTGAGAACCGACAACCGTAGTGCAGGGCGACACTGGCAAGTGATTGATTACTCAGTGACGAGTCCTGCCCGTTTTCTTAAGATGTAACCCGTTCGGGCGAGGACTTTCGCGATCCGAATGACTCAAAGACCACTGCGTCTACAGGTTAAGTACAGGAAAATCGACGTAATAAATGTCTACAGGTTTAGTGCAGCAGTCTACAAGCAGGTGGTCAGCAGGCGATTCGTGAAGAAGCAACAAATGGAATGGACGCTCCGTGGTGCGCATCTTCTGCTACAGACGCGAACCAAAGTCCTGAACAACGAACTGGACCACGCCTTTCGAAACTGGTATCCGCACTTCCGCGCGGAGGCCGCCTAACCCCCGACTTTTTCACGGACTCCTTACCATCCTTCTTCCGCGTCGCGCTGCGTAAAAACATCCCCCGCAGAATGACAGAATCTTGTCCGCAAAAATAGTGGGTAGGTCTTCACCATACCCGCTTTTCAAACACTGCGTCCGCAGCGAAATGACTTAGACCCGAATTTCAATTGAAAATAATCTAATCCCTCTTCAACTGCGAAAGTCGGGCTAAGACGATACCTTCTCTGACGTACGGTGGATAATCTGATGTCACGAGTCATGCCGGAAGAATTGCTGGCGACGCAGCGGACCGGCAAACGAGTCTTTGGAAATTCAGACAGAGCCCCTGCTCTCCTTCACATAAAAACTACAGCCTTTGGCCGGACTTCAAGCGGGTACAAACATTAGGGATCACACTTTCCGGCGGAATTGCCCGGAAATCTGTCGATTATCCACCAAGGCATATTTCAAGCCGTCGTACAACACACTGTGTGCCAGGGCCAAATCAACTCCGGGCCGCTGATAGCGAACCACTCTTTGGCCGGAGAGGACTTCGTCAGAAACCTTACCCTGCCGTCTGGTGCGCTCGAAGGCATCCAATGAGCCGTAGTCCTGTCGCCCGCCAATTTCCGCGACAAATCCATTGGAAAGCTTTAACAAATCGCGCCTCGTGAATTCTTTCGCATCCCCTTCATAGTTGATGAAGTGAATACAAAGAAACCCGTTTGATTCTTCGATCCGCACCGCCTCCCGGCGTCCCATATTCGTGACGATTAAGGGTTGGAACGAGCAGTAGAGATAATCATCTTCCAGGGCCACGACGCCTGGTTCGACCGAGCCGAATGGGAGTTGCTGCGGCTTGCCATCAAACAAAACCTGTTTGATGGGACGGTAGATGACCGGTACGGCGATGGTCAGCCTGAGACCGCGATATTTGCCGACAAATTGGCCTTTGGATTGGTAGGCCACGAGAACCGTATTCCTCTGCTGCACAGTGCGAATTCTTCCCGACTCTCCTAACATCGAGGTTGTCACCTCAACGCCGGGATTCCGCGGATCGGTCCACGGCTTGCCAGGACCATAGTCATCAACCGTGTAGCGCGCATATATCGTTGAAACGTCTTTCAAGGAATCCGGTTTCTCTGCGCGCCGAAAATTGACAAAGAACGCGTCGGTCTGGTTTCCATCGAGGAAAGGCGCGGTAGCCCTTCCAACCGCATAGTCCTCCGTCATATATGTGGTCGAAACCAAATCGCCCGATGGATATTCGAAAACCTGATCTACCTTTGCCGGTTTACCGCCATTAATATCACGAACCCAGATCGAATCCCCAGCAGATCCGAATTCGGATGTGCCCGACACTGAAAATGGAAAACCCTTATTGAAAAGCAGATCCTCAATGGACGCGGTTGGATGATAAGTGCCGCTGCTTATAAATACAGTTGAGGCCTGCATGAAGGGCACGTCGCCATCATGATGGATTACCTGTCCCGGAACCGGAGGAAACATGAATCGCACAGGGTTCATCCACAATCTGCTCCCAAACGGGAGATAGAGCATCATCTGCACCTGATGCATATGTCCGACACTATCGACTGTGTAAGCCCGCGAGTGAGGTCCGGCAAGAATGTTCGTCGGGGAATGAAAATGGGCAGCGATATCCATCCAGACACTGCGTTCGATTTCCAAAGCCATTTTACGCGCCTGCGGATCTTGCGAATATCGGGCGATATCCGCATAGCACAGCATCGTGACTGGGCAATACGTGGAACTCGTGTATTCGGATAAGAAGTCCCGGCGTTCGAGAAGTTCGAGAAGCCTGTGCATACCGTCGATTCCCCGCTGGCGTGCGGCCTCATCGCCCATCAATTCTCCGCCAAGAGACGCGACAACATTCGCCATTGCGGGAAAGTTGTCGTTATAACCCATAAACCG
This sequence comes from uncultured Acidobacteriaceae bacterium, assembly GCA_963705665.1. Classification (GTDB taxonomy): domain Bacteria; phylum Acidobacteriota; class Terriglobia; order Terriglobales; family Acidobacteriaceae; genus PALSA-350. The sequence continues at coordinate 275,632 of CAVPKQ010000015.1, forward strand.
GATCCCACTTTTAGGCAGTAGCGCTTCGTGAACGAGGGATCTCAAAAGTTCCTTGTTACGGGGACTCAAGTCATCGCCGTTTTTTACCAAGAGCTGGGCCGAGGCGGAATATTCGAAAATTGCAAAAGAAAATCGAAAACTTGACCGTTCGGCAAATGTCCGCTCGATGATCGCGTTCGCCTTATCACGAGTCGCCGGACTACTCAGAAGAGACAAGCAGTTCCAGAAACGCTCCCGGCCAATAGGAGATGTAGATTTCCCGATCCACCGTCCAGTATCGTCAAAGAGAGGTCCGACACTTTTTTGATGAAGGGTGTAGATCTCTGAGCGGCGCATTAGCCTGAGCGGCCGTGCTCCCAGTTTCAGCCTGTTTCCAATTGCCGCTCATCCGCGCCGCGACTGGAAGTGAAAGCAGCCCTTCGCAGAAGCCTCTGCGGGAAATAACCAGCCGTTCATCGCCCGACATGTCTCACACTTTCCCTTTCCTGTGATGCCGTTAGAGATAGTTAACTTCCGGCGTTCAGCGATTCACATTTCCGGCCTCATAGCGACAAACTGGCATAAGTTGAAATCGAACCTGCTTCCATCAACCATTGGTCTTCCTTTAGTCTAGCGTAGAGGCGGCCGGTAGACTTGGAGCGCTTCGATCGGCACCACTCCGTCGCCATTCGGAATAATGTCGATGGAGTGATGCTTATTTGAGATCAGTTGAAAGAGAGTCGTCTGATAGATTTTGGCCGCATCCGGCGTATCTGGAGCTTGATATGCATCTTTGAACATGGGAACTACGCTCCAGTGAACTTCAAAACCAACGGGAGGCGCACTCGTTTGCTTGAATGTTTTCATGATTTGCGCGAGCATCCAATCGCGAGGTTCGATCTTGACCCGGCCCGACTTGGAGACAAACACCTCTTTGTTGGTGCCTGAACCATCCAGGCCGGTCTTGGATCCGATGACCTCAAAAGCAAAGTCGCTTGCGTCGTGGTTTATGCGGGTAATGCGTAATGTCCAATCTTCCACGATAAGAGGCTTGGTATGAGAAATTCGCATAACCGCGGGAAACCATGTTCCAGGACCCGTGTTCGGCCGGGTAATAGAGTAAACATCCGGATTTTCCGAAGGTGGCTTTCCATCCAGCAAAATGCGCGCTGAGCCGAGCTTTGAACCGCCATCTACGTGCGCGGCGATGAGATCTACGCGATTCCCATCGAAATCGAGGTGCAGCTTGCCGTGAGAACTCTCTCCATAGATGCCTTCACTGCCCTCCTTGCCTAACGACCAGCCGTCTCCCTCGATCCGGATTTCGTCTTCTACTTCTTCATCTAAGGGCCGGCGTGCCTCATAGGTATGCACCATCTCCTGCCAATTATTAGGAAAGATCGGACTATAGCGTAAGTGGCGCCCGATCAGGTAGGTCATCAGGGTATACCCGTCGATGTTCGGATGCGGTCCTTCACGCAACAATTGAACGGGTTGCAGGGCATGCTCGCGTAGGTAAGCAGACCACGTTACTGATAAATCGACCAGCTCGCAGTCGTATTTTTGTGCCAGTTGTCTCCAGAAATCGATTGAGGATTTCTGCACTTCCGCATTGGAGGTTTGATGGTCATCTACAAGAAGAATGTCCGCCGTCGTGTAGCGCCGTACGTTGGAAATAATTCGCTCTACTTCTCCGCTCTGCTGTCCTCCGTATACATGAAAAATCAGCAGGTCCGGATAAAAGGGATAGAGATCATGGACTGCCGTGCTCACCAGCCGTGGCCCGTCAAAGCCTCCGATGGCCCGGTTCTCCAACTGAATGTCGGCGTATGGGAATTGCCGGTGTAGGTAATCGCTCATCAACTTGGTAAGGCCGCTGTTGCCTAGAATGGACTGCCCATATATAAGGATGCGCACGGGCCAACGTCGATCGCTGTTGCTGGTTGCAAGCAGCGTCATTGCGCGCTGGATATGAGCCCCAAAAAGCTCCTGTTCGGGCTCGTCCCGGGGCGGAGGAATGAGATGCGGCTCCTGCGGCGCTTGGGCATTCGCGCACCGGCCACTCGATGGATCGATGAGGCACTGTGACGTGGATTGTGTCAGGCTGCCTGCAGGGGCCGGGGTCGCGGGAGATTGCTGGCCTCTGGCCAGGACGGCTCCGAAGATTAGCAATGCCAGTGTAAGTGTTTGTCTCATTTCGATTGGTGCCTTCTGTTCGTCTGTCGATCAAGGTTCGCAACCTACATGATGATCTAGAAAAAGTTTCACAGTGGATAGTAGCGGGATAGGCTGTCGTTGGGGTGAGGAGTATCGCTAGAAGCGGTGATGCTTCTGCGAAACCGGTGATCGGCAGTCTCATTGGCGGCGAAGAAAAACGGATCCGGAAAGCGCCGCGGTTTGGATGCCTTGCCCTCTCCCAGGCCGGAGATTGCCGCCACGCTTACGAAAACCGCCTTGCCCTCCGGCAAAGCGACAGTGCAGTTTCTCTTCAGCCCGCTGTATACCGCCTGCGGCTTGGCCTCCTCTGCCTGACTCACATACACCCGGTATCCCGTCACTCCCAGCACTTCTCCCCAACTCACCAACAGCCCCTGACTACTCTTCTGAACCTGCACTCCGTCCGGTGGCGCGGGCGCCTCCTCCGTCGGATAAATTGGATATTCTGCCCCACAAGCACTGCTCCGCTCCGCATTCTTCGCATAGACCCGCACATGATACTTCTCCCCAGCCTGCGGATGACGAAGCACCAAAACAGGACTGGACGAAGACAATCCGGATTCCTTCCACGTGTCTCCCCCGTCCTCGCTCCACCGCAAACCGTACCGGCTTGCCCCTGCTACTGCTCCGGCTATCACCCGTACCGCTCCGGGAAGATATTCCGTCCGCTCTATTTCCGGCGTCATGGGCGTCCCCAGGCCTCCGCTCCATTCCCAAACGTGCTCCCCTGGCTCACACCGGATGCGTACCCCGCTTCCTTCCCGCACCATATTGCCCTTGGCCCCGTCTACATAAAGATTCCCTCCCGCTCCGCTTCCCTCCATGCTCATCGCAAAGGACGCCGGCCCTATCGCGTGGAATCTTCCCCGCACGTCACCCTCCTGATCGACGGTCGCGGCGATCCCTACCGTCCCCTCCAATACCTCTATCGCAAAAGAAGCAAAACCGATCTTCTCCCCGCGGATCAGCGCCACTTCCGTCGTCGATGCACCCCTGCGGATCAGCCCTATCGTGCCGCTGAAGTGCACCCCCCCCTCCTCCAACACCACTCTCTCCGCGCTGCAGATAACCGTGTCCTCGATCCCCTCCGCGCGCACACGGCAGCCAAACGACGTTGCCTCGCTCACTAGATCCGATCGATGACTTACCAGCATCAGCGAATCTCCCGACCCGTCATACCACCGCCCATCGGTGACCGCCGTCTTGATCTCCGTATACTGCGTCGCCCCTTTGCCCAGCACCGGGTTCCCCGTCTGCCCGCGCAGCGGCACGAGCGTCGGAAACGCATCCCCTTTGCGCACAAACCAGGAGAAGCGATGGGTGATTACAGAATTGAACAGCCGGTCGTAGAGAAGAAAATATTCTTTCCCCGCCAGCAGAGCGCCGCGGCTCACATACTCCGGCCACGAGTATGCCTCCGCTCCCTGCCGCGGCAATAACTCCGCAAACTGCGCCACCCCAAGGTCAAACACAGGCTGTGACAGAACATTCTGCCCTATCGCCCGAAATTCCCCTGACGCCTGACCATCATGATGAACGAACATTTTTTGCGCCAGGGCGCTCTGGTCCGCTAAGAGAGATTTCATTGGACGCCATATGCCGAAGTTGGTGCAGAAATCGGTATCCTGTGTCGAGCGGTCGCCCTGGTCTTCCGGACCGTTGTGGCTATAGGCTTTTCCGTTGCCGAAGAAATAGACCACGCCGCAGCCGCCCTCCGCCGCTACGCCCCAGCGGTAGTTCGGCCCATCGTCAATCTGCTGCAGATGAACCGAAATCTCCTCCGGTGTATCGACAGCCGCCCGCAGCACGATGCCGTATCCGGTGTACTTGCTGGAGCGCAGACGCGGATTCGTTCCCCGGTTGTCCGGCTGCTCGTACATGACCTGCCATGGATTGTCCAGCTTCCCAGGAAGCTCCATGGCATCATCGGTGGGACGCGCAGCCCACATGAGATACTCCGCCGCCAGTGGCGCATAGTTGCGCAGGCTGCTCCCCAGGTACCAAAGCTCCCGCGGCGGCATCCGCCGCTCCGAATGGGCTCCAATCGGCGGATAAACCCGCCGCGGCTTCGATCCCGGTGGCACGATACCCCACTTATGCATATCATGCATCGCATGCAGAGCTATCATTGTCTGGGGTGTCTCGCCTGCAAACGGAGCCGAGAGAGCATTCACCAGCCACTCTGCAAGCAATGAGAACTGAGGGCTGGTAAGGTGCTGTTGACCATCTAACATTTGAAGCAGATAGCCGCCCCGAACCGTTGGTTGTATGAAAGCCCAGACATAGGTGCCGAGGTTTTCAGTCCAGCGGCCTCCGTTGCTTTCCCATTCCTCCACCCGCGGGCGCACATGATAGCGGGTATTCAGCTCCAGGTATCTGTCCCATTCTCCGCTCCATAACGCTGCTTGCGGATGGTCGGGAAAAAGAAATGAAATTCCACAGAGAGCAAATTTCACAGTTGCGAGAAAATTCGGATGTCCGGAGAACATCTGGACCATCGGCATGAATGCTTCGTCGGCATGAATGTAAGCCATGAGCAGGCAAATCGCCGCGACACGCTTCCGCTGCCGCTCATTCATCGCTGCATAGTAGCGGTTTACGCTTGCCGTCCAGTCGTCTACGATTTGCCTGCTGGGACCGAAACCGTTGTTCTGCCGCACTCCCGAGAGCACCAGCTCGTTCGTATAGCCGTCGGCAGCGAGCTTATTATCAACTTCATCGGCGCTGTTGAAACTTGAATTCTTGAAAAGGACGGGGGGGATGCGTCCGTTCTCGGGGTAGGTCAGCAGCCAGTCCTTCACCACGTTCAGATCCAGCGTGCCATACATGTTCTGCAGGTAGAGAAGATGCGAGGCCGGAAACAGGGCCGTCCGGTAGACATTCCCATCGCTCCACGAAATGCCCCGGGACAGCTCCTCGATGAGCTTCATCTGCTCTATATCTTTCCCGTGATCGTAAAATGTCACGCAAGTCGATCGGCTCCCTTTCACCACCGGCCATTTCCACGTCAGCATCCCTTCCTGGTACTGAAACCGCACCGCCAGCTTCGGAGACGAATGCCAGATCGCATATTCATGGTCGTTCCACTGCTCCGGACGATCGATGAAGATCCCCGCCGCATCCCCGGTCCGCTCATCCCAGAAGTTCGCCGATGTCACTACCGTAAAGGCCGGCCATGGCTGGTAAATTCCCACCGTTACTGCCCACTCCCCGTCCTCATCCATCGCCGTCAGCATCCCGATATGGGTGCTCATCGACCTGTCCCCTATCTTCTCCCACGGATAATCCTCATAGCGATGCCCAGGCTCTACTTCGGCGGGGAAGAAGGAAGAATAGCCAGCAGCCGGAGTGCATAGGGGACTATTAGGCGCTTGGCGATGGGTGAAATGACAGCCTGTCCAGCGAAATTCGAAGCTTCCTCTTAAGTCTTCCGGGACGCCTTCCATTTCTTCAACAAGCCGAACGAAGTCGCAACCAGCGATGCAATGCACCTGCGCGGAGTAAAAGATCCCGCGGGAAGTAGAATAGGTTACCTGGTAGGCGGTAAGTAGCTGTCCTCGAATTATTGCGCGAGACTCGATACGAGTCACGCGCTCACCGGGCAGCGACAGAGAAGAGGATCCGAACCATCCACCTCCGCGCGACATCTGCATAATAGGACCCGGCGCAACCCCTGCCACATCTTGCGTTGCGGGGATTCGGACCTGCATTCTTCCGGAATCCAGTACGATGCTTCTGCTATCTCTCTGCTCCGTTATGCCCCGCTCGGGGGCAGCGTTATGGCCGGTCACGAACTTAAATCGTTTCGTCTCTCCGGCTGGCAGATCAGCCAGAAAAACTACTTCCAATTGCTCACCTGAATCGACCACTTGGAATGGAACAGCTTTGCCCGAGGTCGTTTCGGCCAGCTGCCTTCCTCGGAATGCTTCAACCGAAGATGCAGAGATGGAGTATCGAAGCAGAGTTTGCGGCCATGCGTAGAAAGGGTGATCCAGCACGTTGGCCAACTCGACATGAAAGTCGTCGATGGATGGTGATACCTGAGCCGCACGCAGCGAACGAGCCGGCCACAAGCCCGCTCCGCCAAGTGCCATGGCGCCAACACAAAATTCCCGGCGGTTCATGGTTTGTTTCCTCTCTTCCAAAAATCGCTCTGCTCATCTTGAGGAAGCTGCCTTCGCCACTATAGCGTTTCTGGCAGCGGCATCACGAAGCTAGCTAAAAGACGAGCCTGCCGGTCAGCTGGAGCAGACGTTGATTCCCCGGGCTGGCGAATCCGAAACTCGAATTGGCAGTAAACGCGGGCACGGATGGGTTGGTGACGGAAGACGAATTGAAGGAACCGAAAACTGCGTCGGGGTTGGTACTAATCGCGAAGTTAGGGTGATTCAGCACGTTGACGGCATTAGCGCCTACAATTAATTGGACTCTGTCACCCCTGCTTAACCGGATCACTTTTTGAAGGTTGGCATCCAACGTTACGAGGCGAGGCGAGCGGCAGCCGCCAAGGGTTCGGGAGGCATTGCCGAATGCTGGATTGCCGAGACTGCCAGGAACCGAGAAGTAGTTGAGATTGTAGTACGGCTTGTTGGAAAAGTTTTGCCGCCAATCGTTCGTGATGCAGTTCTGACCGGGAGCGATGCTGGGTCTCAGGTTGATACCCGTCGGAAGCACGGAGGTATATCCGCTTCCGTTAGTAACCCAGTACCCTGACCCACCAAGCGTCGCTGCCAGCGGATAGCCCGATTGGTCATTTGCGTTGGCTGCTGCGCTCCATTCTGTGGCAAGACTCTCTAGAAAATGGCCGTGAGTTCCCCAAAAGCCTCCTACAGATTCGGGCGTTTTGTATGTAGCGCCGACTGTGCCGCGAGCCGGAATGTCAAAATTGGACAAGGAATGTTCATATGTAAGCCCCAATGGCGACTGTGGCGCCGCGCCACCCTCGATGCCGCCATTCGCCATCGCCGGATCGGAACCAACTGTGTCCATCGCCTTGGCCCAGGTGAAACTACCGACTGCCGACAATCCATATGAGATCCGCTTTGCGGCTGTTACATAAAAGGCGTTGTAACTGGAAGATCCGGAACGATTGAACGCTTCAGCCATGGGTTGGTTGAAATAGTTTTGATACGGCAGCAAAGATTGCAACTTCGTCTCAGTGAGGACGCTGCCATTCTGAGTTATTCCATATGGATTTGGCACCAGTGCATTGAAATTCGTGCCCTTCGCCATAAGAGAGAACATGTTGCTGAGGTCGGGGAAATTCTTAGGCGGCGCGAAAGAACTGATCAGATGAACACCGGTCATCCCAAGATAGCCGGTCTGAACCATAAGATTTGGCGTCACCGAGAACTGAAAATTCGTTCCCCACGTTTCGCTGTATGGCACAGCGCTGCTTTGACTGATATAGGGCAGCGTGAGGTTTGAAGGAAGGTAGGCATAGGGGCCGCCGCCATTTGTAAGGGCCGCCGTGCCTGGCGTAAGCGGGCCGATAGGATTTGTGACGAAATCGAGGGCAGAGTTGGCAACCACTCCTCCGTTTACGCCTCCAATCGATTGCACAGAACTATTAAAGTTCAAAGCCGGCGCGTTCGAGTATCCGCTCAGAGGCACTCTGAACATCGCAAAGGAAGCGTGGACGACTACCCAATTTCGTGGCGTATAGGCTAACCCTAAGCGAGGCTCGAAACCATGCCAATTCATGGGCCATAGAAACTTAGGAAGTCCACACGAGTTTGAAAGGCAAAACACGCCGGTTGCGCTGCTGCCGTTCAGGGTTGCGGTTCCACTTGGAATGAACGTGCCCTGCAAATTGTGCTTTTCCATTTGCGGCGTTTCCGCCTCCCATCGCAGACCGTAGCTCAACGTCAGCCTCGGAGTAGCGCGGAAGGCGTCCTGCACGTAAAAACCGTAATAGCGCCAGCGGTAATACTCAGGCACTTCAACAGGCGTGTTGCTGAAGCCCGCGATCAAGCCGAGATCCAGTTCAGCAAGACCATTCCCGCCTGTACTTCCATTCGTGGTCTGGCTGCCGTTGAAAGAATAGCTACCGCCATGGATTCCAGATGTCAGATATTGGTTGGACTGGAGGAAACGTACATCCGCCCCGAACGAGACTTGATGTCTGCCAAGACTCCAGGTCACATCGTCCCCATATTGGTAGTTTTCATCTATATTGTTTTGATACGTCGAGTTGCCCATAAACATGTTGTAGCTCCCCGCTCCGATGTGCGGGAAACCGGCTCCCGAGGTTGCCGGGGTCAGTCCATAGGCGGCGGCATAGTCCTTATTCAGCGAAGAAGCAGGCGGCTCGCGTAGTTGCACATCGCGCATGTAAAGTGCGCGGAACTGGTTGGCTACATGTGTGCCGAAGAAGTGCGACTCGTTTACGCTGATATCTTGGGAATGAGCGTCATCCCCGAACGTTTGGGTCCCCGGGTTCGTAACCGGCAATCCAAAGAAGCGCTGTGCATTTATCGGCTCGTTTGAGTAGCGGACGAAGAGATGATCCCGCGAACCAAAGGCTTGATCTGCGCGAATGGAATAGCGGTTGTCTTGGTCTGCGACTCCACGATATAGGTAGACATTCTGCCCCGCATTATTCCAGTAGCCACCGGGATTGATGTAGCGGATGTAAGGGCCTGGGTTCGTTGTCGTGGGATAAAGCGAATTGATGTATTTGGCAAAGGGATTCTGGGCCAGCTGCGCGGAAACGTTAGCATTGGCAATCTGTACGTATTGTGATGTGCTCTGGTAGTGCGCCCCGCTGGGAACGCCCGCCCCATTCGTGGGGTATTGATACCACAGCGCCCCTGTCCTTGGGGCAGCAAGCGCAGCCGCATAGCCCTGGTTCCTCAGGATTGTCGTGTTAATAAGCGAGAGTGAGTTTGCAAAGTTGCCCTGCAGCTCCGAATCTAGCGGTATATTTGCATATTGTGTCAATGTGCTGCTAAGGCGAGAAGGTTCGTACGCGATATAGAAAAAAGTCTTGTTGTGTCCGTCATACAGCTTCGGCAAAACCACGGGCCCTCCCAGATAGCCGCCGAGAAAGTTCTGGTGGGTATCGGGAGCGAATGTTTTGACATACGACCAAGCCTCGGTACTTGGATCCGCGTGTGTCCAGGTGACAGCGCCGTGGTAGTCATTGGTGCCGCTTCGCGTGGACTCAACTACCACTCCGCCCATGGTGGCGCCATATTGCGCCGGCGCGCCGGTCACGATGGTGGTCGATTCCTGAATAAGATCTCCAGAAACGCTAATCCCCTGACGCGGATAGCTGGCCTGTGTTACATCCGAGCCGTCAATGAGCACTGTCGAGCGGCCAGGCCACGCACCGCCGATGCTGAGCTCGACACCGGGGATTATGTAGCCTGTATAAATCCCTGGATTTTCACTTGCGACCTGACCGGTAGCTTCCGATCCTGGATCGCCAAGAACCGTGGGGGCCAGCAGGATCGAACTAAGAGAATTCCGCTCTGCGTAAGGCAGACTCTGGAGCAACTCTTTTTCTAAAGTCACTGCCTGGTCCGGAGCTTCTCTATCGAGAAGTTGCCCCTTTTCCTGGACCACGACCGCGGTGGTCGTCATACCCAGCCGCATTGTGACGTCAATGGTGGCCGTTTCACTATTTGTTACAGTGATACCTGCAACCTCCGCCTTTTCGAAGCCCGCGTGGGTTACGTCAACCCGGTATGGACCGGGAGGCAATGTTGCGCCGGAATTGTACTGCCCCGCGTCGTTCGTTCCAAGCGCGGTTATAACTCCGGTGCTCATATTGACAATCGTGACCTCGGCATTTTGAACAATCGCCCCACTCGGGTCCGTCACCCGGCCGAGGATTGTTCCCAGACCAGCCTGTGCGAACAAGCGCGGTGAAGAACAGAGTACAAAGACACAGTAAAGGGCACACGGACCGATGGCCCTTTGCCACACTTGTTTATGCGCCCGACGATTTGAATCCCAGACGATCATGGCTCCTCCTTATAAATAGGCCCTTTTAGTTGATTGTCGGGCTCGCCGCTTGCACTTTCCGTTTCGGCGAGGCCCCCGAGGCGATCAACAGGCAAGCTCTGAAGTCGCCAAACAAACTATAGTAAGCGCTGGGAAAGACTCGCAATGTAACATTTTCCGCATTTCCTTGTACTTTTCGATGCTGATCATGTGCTCCGTGTTGGTATCCGAGACGCCCCCTTGTACAATCCGCGCGTGGGGTTAAAGGCGCAGGACGAATGCGCTCCGGCAAAACACTATCTGAAGGTGTTATGTGGTCAACCGTAGTGGTATCAGGCTCACTTTCCTCGCGACGGCCAATCGCTGCACTTCAGCTGGGTCAAGTAGATTCAGTGAAGACGAAGAGACCGGAGGCCGGTGTTAGTAGAGTGGAGATGGGCGTATGGCCACCCTCAATGTGAGTTGGTGCGCGACCAGAGAAGACCTCCCGAGTCATGGTGCGGACGGGTTCTTGAGCTATCTCGACATGTCCCCGAGCTACAGAGACCCGGCGCCACAGTCAATGGAGTGCGATGGGTGATATGGGACACAACGCAACCTTTCAACACCGGAGGCTTCTTGACGAGTAGCCGCATTTGCATTGTATTTGTCGACGATGGACGAAATTTCACCTCGGTGAAAGCATTGCGCTTTGCCGGGAACACTCGCATGTGCGGATAAGCACATCTAAGAACCGAGGATCCATCAGGTCTAGGAAGTCTTCCGGAAAAGGACCTCAACGAAATCTTGTCGTCCAATTGCGTCAAATGGATTATATTATTCGACCATGAATCCTTCCGGTCCAGAATTGGCAATGAACCGCGTCCGGCCCCTCACTTCATTTCCCGACTTTCCGGAATTCTTCGGGATCCCTCCAGCCCAGTTGGACCATCTATTGTCCTTGATCAAGGTGCAACCAGTCTCCGCGCTGGAATGGGATTGGCCGAACGGATGGCGTGTGGGGCCCAGAGTGGTTCATGATTCGATGTGGTTCTGGTTTGATCACGGCCACGCTGAAGCATGGGTGCGCGAGCCAGGTCGAATCTTTCGGGTCAACGCCGGTGATTTGGTATTAATACCGCAAGGCGCGCAGCACATGGTGCGCGCCTTGCCCGGTTGCGAAGCCCATGTGTATGCTGTCCACTTCTACGCATCCCTGTACGGTGGGATCAGTCTGCTTGACCTGATTGGCTTCCCTCTGCTGCTCCCACATAGAGGACGCGCCCCCTATGCGAAGATATCTCGTAGTTTAGCCAGGGAGTTTGCCGTCAAGGCTCCGGGATGGGCGATCTCCATGCAAAATCAGATCTATTCACTTCTGCTCGATGCGATTCGGTATGAGGGGCACCGCTTCCGTTTAGGCGAAAGCTTACATAGAGGACCTAATTTCCTCCGACTTTTTCCCGTCATCCAGCGCATAAACGCGCGCCTGGACGACAATCGACTGTCGGTGAAAGAGCTAGCCAGCCAAGTCTACTTGAGCGAGACGCATTTCCGGAGAATCTTCCAGCAGGCATTCGGCGTAAGCCCAATTGCATTCTTGCGAAAGCGACGAATTGACCGAGCCTGTGTGTTACTGCGAACCACCGACATGTCGGTAAAAGAGATTGTCCAGCAATGCGGATTCAGCGACACATCGTTCTTTTCTCGCGTATTTCACAAGATTGCAGGATTGACGCCCGCCACATACCGCCGAATGGATCAAATTTAGGAGCCGCGGCTGAAGCATCTGTTGTTTACCGCTATGTCGCGTCGGTTTCAGGCGCGGGTCTTGGGCGGATCAGGAGAAGAGCCGCTGTCATTGCAACCAAAACCGTAGCGGAAAAGATTGTTGCATTCTCGGCGCTCATTGGCATGTACAGCATCAACGCCCCGGCTACCATGACAGAGGCAGCGATCAGGCGGTCGGGTATTTCACGCTCGTGGAAGATGAGCCATCCGAAGAGAACCGCCAGAACGATGCCCGCGCGTTTGATAGTGATGGTGATAACCACGTCTATGTACTTGTGCGAGAAGAACTGCAGTAGCAGTGCGCTCGCATCCAGCATGCCTGCCAGTACGATCCACCCCCAGGACGAACGGACGATCTTCGTCTGCTGTCCGCGCCTCCCAAGAATAAAGCTTCCCAGCAAAAGCACCAGCATCATTGCATAGGCCCAGGACTGGAAGAAGGGGTCGGACATCTTTACCAGCCGCTTGTCGAGCGGATTGGTGAGGGCGAAGATGAAGCTGACGATCAGCATGTCGCGTGCGCCCTCTTGGTGCGCCAAGGCGCGCAGAGGTTCCAGCCATCCTTTGCGAAACAGTTCGCGGTTCATCACCAACGATCCCATCACGACGAACGCCACGCCTTCCATTTGCTCCCAACTTGTCCGCTCTTTCAGAAATAGGTAACCCGTTGCCAATAAGAAGACCGGAGTAAATGCCAGGAAGGGTACGCACAACGACATCGGCGAGACCTGCAAGGCGCGGAAATAGAGCACGACAGTGATCGTAACGAGGCTGGTGTCCAGCAGCAGATAAAGGAAGAAGACAAGGGACGGTGACGGGTGTTGCGCCAGGACAAAGGCAGATTCCGTAGCCGCGAAGTGGATATCCACTGGATGGTACAGAGTCCAATGAATGGCGAAAATCGCGGAAGCCGTAATGGCAATGAAAACCCGCGTCAAAAAGGCGGTTAGCAACAAAGGGTTATTACGAAGGGCTTTCTTGCGGGCCACGTCGGTGACGACATCCGTCACTGATGTCGCCGTAGCAAAGAGGAGTCCGATCGTATTCAGGGCCACCATTCGCGAATGCCTGTCCGCTACTGCCTCTCTTGGAACGGCTGACGTCCGCGGTCGAAAGGTACTCTCGCGGAACAGGACACAACCGTAACGTTCTGCTATGCAGATTCTCGTTTGCCTGAAATGGCGTTCCCTTCAGGCGGAGATCATACGCGAGAGATAGAAAGACAATCAAGGTTGAATTTCGCGAGCGGTGTGCGGAACTCTGCAGTCAAGGTCGAAAAAGTCATTGCAATGCACGTAAAGTTCATTGTGCGGTATTTGGAAGCGCCATAGAATCTGGAAAATGCTGCGGCCCTTATCAGCGGTGCATGGATAATGTGTCAACCACTGTAGGGATTCACAATTTGTTGTCGGACTTGACTATCGAAGCAGGAGCTAGTGACAGGTGACAAAGTGATCGCTACCAACACCAGCAGTGCCCGGCCTGCGCGCGAGTTGCGGTGTGCTTTGGTGGGTTGTGGCACAATTTCCCGGCGTTATCTGAGTGTTTATCGGGATATGCCTGGTGTATCCGTGGCCGTTTGCATTGATATCGACTTGGCGCGCGCGAGCCTCGCGGCTGCAATGTTGAATGGAGACCAATCTTCAATGCCTGTGCTGGCCACCAACGACTTCGCGGCTGCGCTGGCGGATGAAATCGATGTGGTGGTCATCAGCACCCCAAATCACTTGCACCGCGAGCAGGCGGTTGCGGCGCTTGAACGGGGCAAACATGTATTGTTGCAGAAACCTCTGGCTTCTACCATGACTGATGCGCTGGAGATACAAGCGGCCGCCAAAAAAGCCAAAGGATCGGCTGGCATGTACATGAGCTACTTTGACCAGCCCATAGTTCACGATCTGCGGGCCATGTCGCGGGCAGGTTGGTTTGGTTCCATCACTCAGATCCATGCCAGCCTTATGCATCTAGGCGGACTTGCGTGGTCGCGGGAAGCGATGGACGGAAGGTGCTTCTGGCGCAGGTCCATCGAGCAGACCGGAGGAGGCGCATTCATTCAATTAGCTGTGCATTACTTACGCATTGCTCGGTGGGTGCTGGACGAGCCGGTCGTCCGCGTGAGCGGATACGCTGCCAACCTTCATTGCCCGGGACTGGAAGGCGAGGATACGGCGGTTGCCATTGTCGAGTTTGAAAGCGGATGCATGGCTTGCCTGAATGTAAGTTGGTGCGCCAAGGGGGAAGAGCTATCGATCCATGGTACGGAGGGATCGTTAACCTATCTCGACAACAAGCAGGTTAAGATGCAGTCCGTCTACAATTTTAATGGGCATGCACTCCACTATAGAGGCCCGGCTGTGCAGATGATCGAATGCGATCAGGTCCTGATCGGTGATGCCCGGCAGCCCTTCAATCAGCACCGGACGTTCCTTGAGGATCTGCAGGCAGGCAGACGCCCATTCATAACCATCGACGCAGGAGTGCAGGACATGGCCGTTGTGGCGGCATTCTACGAGTCTGTCCGCAGGCGGAGCGCGGTGTCTCCGGTGCAAAATCTTGAAGCAATCTCCGAGGATTAGACTAGAGTCGGGGAGACTTGCCATTTGTCCTGGGCATAGAATCCATAGTAATTGGTATGCAAGTATTGCTCAGAATCCCCAGCTGAACCTGAAGCCTGATACGGCGTACCTAACAGGAAGTCTCCGAGACCAAAACCGGAAGCCGAAGTTCCGGTAAAGCGGCCGTCGAACGTGAAGCCAGGGTTGGCGCCGAAATTTGTATTCTGGGCGAAGTGTTCATGGATGAACTGCACTCCCGCCGCGATCTCATCGTCCTTGCGCAATTGCGTAGCAAACAGCTTCAGCTCTTTGATCGGCCACTGCCGCAAATACGTCCGGCCGCTTTCCAGCCGCGTGCATACGGTGAACTGCGTCCGATGAAGGTCCACTCCCAGCTAACGCTTCATCTCCCTCTCCCCCTTGTTGTTCTGGAGCAGACGCGCTCTGCGCCTGTCGTTATTCCTTAACCAGTAGAATGGTGTCATTGATTCTAAAGGTTTCGTCCGTTCCCTAAACCTGTAGAATTATTCCTTTACCTGTAGAAATATTCCTATACCTGTAGAAATATTCCTATACCTGTAGAAATATTCCTATACCTGTAGAATAATCGGTCGAGAGCATGCAAAGTTGTGGGGTGGGGTAAGCTACCGGCATGAAGTGGACTATCAAACTGATCGCAGAAACATACCCTGGGGAGTCGGTCGAACACGAGGTTGCGAGCATAGAACGAGTGGAAGTGGTTTCACCCGCTACCGTCGGCTTGACCATTGCCGAAGGAAAAACCATCCTGGAAGGCCTACAGAGGCAGATGGTCGTGGCACAGATTCAACATCATGGCGCCAGCATTTCGGCTTGTACGCGATGCGGAAGGCGGTTCCGCACCAAGGGTTACTATCGCTCCACTCTTCGGTCGGTGTATGGGAATGTCCGGATACGTGTCCGCCGTATTAAGGGATGCTTGTGCTCCGGATCGCAGCGGCGGAGCTACTCGACCCTGTTCACGAACAGAAACCCGATTACGCCCGAGTTGAAGTACCTCACAGCCAAAATGGCTGCCTTGTTGCCCTTCGGCAAAGTGGCTGATTTTTTGGGCGAGCTCTTGCCGTTGTCTGCGAAAACAACCGGCGGTACCGTCCGGAACCGGACGATGAAGGTAGGGAAACGACTGGAAAAATCGGCGGAAGCCCTCGCGCAATTGTCAGCCAGCAAATCCTGCGAAGAAGTGGTGGTCGGCTTGGATGGTGGTTACGTCAGAGCCTGGCACCAGCGACCCGAGCGCAACTTTGAGATCGTTGCCGGCAAAGTGCTCGACCGGGAAGGAAATGCCACTCGTTTTGCCTTTGTGCGCAACGGGGGTTCCGAGGCGGCGAGAGCGGCCAGCATTGCCTTCAGACAGTCCGGAGTCACTGAGGCCACTTCGGTCACTGTTCTCACCGATGGCGACGCTGGTCTGAGAGCAATTCATCAGCAGGTGGCGCCTCAGGCGGAGCACGTGCTGGATTGGTTCCACATCGCGATGAGATTCACTCGTCTCACACAGCTCGCAAGAGGCATAAACGGTCTTGCGGACGGCGGGATTCGCGGTTACGCGCTGGCTCAGCTCGACCGCGCGAAGTGGCGTTTCTGGAATGGCTACACGGAGCGAGGAATCATCGGCCTGGTGCAGCTGACGCGCTGGGCGCGTGCCAAATGCTTCGAGCACGTTCCATCGCTACGCAAACTGGGGCACGCGCCTGCCGACATGAATCGCTACCTGGAATTGAACGCCGATTCTTTGCCCAACTACGGTGAGCGTTACCGCGAAGGATTTCGAATCTCAACCGGATTCGCCGAGTCCGCAGTCAACGAGATTATCGCCAAACGGATGGCGAAGAAGCAGCAGATGAGATGGAACCGGCATACTGTCCAACGCTTCCTCGACGTTCGCATCCACGTCCTGAATGACACTTTGGAAGATGCATTTCGCCATTGGCATCAAGGTTTCCGGTCTATCGCAGATCCACCCCAACCCGCTGTACCAGCATGACCACCCCACAACTTTGCATACTCTCCTCCCATCATCGTGCCAATCAACCTCTCTATGTGACCGCCGAAATGCGGTTGCCCGGGCGGACGGTGGTCAAGACGGATGCCATACTCTTGGCAGCCGCGCACCAGCGCTTCGGCGTGAAACTCTTTGGCGTTGTCGACATGAATTGTTCGCGGCAGCCCGTGGACCGGCCAGTCGAGTGTCTGAAGCTCACGGTCAGCCAACCAGGAGGTCTTCGGGAGTACAGCCTGGCACAGCACCAGAGAAAGGGATAATGTCGAAGGGGACCATAGTGAAATATGGAAGCCTGCGACCATCCGTGTTTTCACATCGATGGCGAGTGTGAGCCACGGACGTCCTATCGGAAGCCGCTTCTGTTGGTCGACCACAATGACGTCCATCGGTGTGTGGTCGATCTGCAACACGTCCATCGGGCGTTCTGGCTGCAACGTTGAGATCGCAACTGGGCCAAGCAACTCTCTGGCCTTCTTGGAGCCCTCGCGCTTTGCAGTCACCAAGCGCAGGTCGAGCGCTTGAATTCGGCTAACTACCGTGCGGTAGTTGGGAGCCCGCAAGTTCCGTTCGGCAAAACGACGCTGAATCTCCAACATAAGAGCCGCGAGGCGCGGTCGCTCCGGTTTTAGATAGAACTCCTGGATGCAAGAGCTGAGCAGATCCTCCCGATCCTGATTGAGAACTGGCGCTTTTGGCTCGCGTCCCCGCTTGCCAGGAAGCAGAGAGGAGGTTTGCGACCGTTGGCGGTAGCGTTTGAGGAGTTCGTAGATAACGCTACGACCCAAGCCAAGCTCGAGAGCGGCCTCGTCAACGAGCTGCACACCGACTTTCGGTTGAACAGCCAAAGGGGCGATCACCGACTCTCGCTTCAGAGCCAGGAGCCAGTCCGCCTTTCCCGCAGCTTCCCAATTTCGCCACTTTTGCATTTAAATCCCGGAAGAACTTCCACCTGAAGTTTGTCCGGGTTTTTAGTGCAACATTCCGGGATTTCAATGCAGTGAATTTGCAGTTAATTCCCGGAAACAGATTGATAACAAACCAGCATCATTTCGGGATTTGAGTGCAGCGTGACAGCGGCACGATCCGATGTCGGTAGCGAAGGTGAAGTTGGGAGTATGTTACCTGTTGATGGCGCTTTCACGCTTTCTTGTCCAAGCCCGGCTACGAGTAAGTTGAGCGCTGTGCCTTCGCGCTCGCTTTTCCGGGAAGCCGGTTTGATCGGCATAGGGGCGGCAGTCACCTGCCGACCCTTGCCACACCACCGTGCGAACGGGTCCGTACACGGCGGTTCGAGAAGTTAGGCAACCCCCGCCTGAACACCGGCCGGTCGCCCGCTAGCGAGAGGAAGGAGGAGAAAGACAGATACGAGATACAGCCGGCCAGGCGTGGTCAAATCTTCCCTCCTTTAGCTGCGTATCCCATTGCGGGCGGAATCTGGCCGCTCCCTCTATAGTTATCTCCGAGCCACCATCTACCCTACTGTGACGTTTTCAGGTCGAAGAACTATCGCAATTTTCTTCAATGTCCGTTTGGTGCGTAGTCGCCTGTTCGATCAGGGAGCGATTCGGGAACTATTTTAGCCATTCGAAGTCCCCAGAGTTGTCGTCCGATTCCCGAAACGCTCTTTTCTCATTTTCGGCGAGACCAAGGCTAAGGCACTCAGTGAGCCGTCTACCATTACTTCCGAGTCGTCGCCTATCCGGAAGTAATGCAGCCTTGGGTGTCGTGGAGTTTCGGAGGAGTTCCTTGAAAACGGGGTTTGCGGTAACTTGCTGTAGGTCACCACCCCAGGGTGGCGGATTTTACCGAAAACGCGACTTTGCAGGCACTGGTTTAGATCGGTTCAGTGATAACGCGAGAGTCGGTCCACCGGATGCAATCGACAGGATTGGCGTCGATTCCCATCTGCGCCAGTGGCACCAAGACTGCGGGCACCCAACTAATCAACTCATCGTCGGTGTAACTGATCCAGGAATCCCAGGGTGGTGAATCATACAAGTCG
>CAVPKQ010000016.1:0-32049 GCA_963705665.1 uncultured Acidobacteriaceae bacterium
AGTTAAAAATCTTCCTGGGGGCGATTATAACGTGGTTGCCCATTACGAAGGCAATAGTCAGTTTAGCGCAAGCGATTCCAATCCGGTCAGCGTCACGATAAGTCCGGAAAATAGCGCAACACAGTTGCAAACAGCAACCTACAATCCATGGACTGGATCTGTAGCGAACGCCGCTTCCGCTCCCTATGGAACAATTTTCATTCTGCGAACGAATGTCGCTGGTAACAGCGGTTCCGGTATTCCCAGCGGCTCGGTTGCGCTCAAAGACAACGGACAGAGTCTGGACAGGCCTTCGTATGCGCTCAATAGCGAAGGAAACACTGAGGACGTCACGATCAACCTATTAGGGGGAGCGCACACTCTCACGTCGGCCTACAGCGGCGATGCAAGCTTCAACCCCAGCACCGCCTCGGCCTCTGTGACCATCGCACCCGATGTTATGTACTGTTATGTAGTCCCGAACACCAGCATTCTGCTGCCCGGCTGGTCATTGAAGCTTACAGGTTTCGCCGGGCTTTCCCCGCTCAATCAACCAGGAAACCCGCCTAGCGGAACGACGGTCGCGCCCACGGGCACTATCGCATTTTATTCGGGACAGACTCTCGTGGCGGGCCCGCTCGCCGTGACTGCACACGGCAGCGCAATCATCCAGTCGGGACCCAATGAACCCTCGATTTTCGCATTGGCGAACGCGTCGGCCGTCGCGATGGTAAAAGGAAGCCAACTCCCGAACTATACTAACCCGATTAAGGAGGTTTACTCCGGCGACAGCAACTACCAGGGTTGTATCGCGCCAGATCTGATCCTCACCACTCAGGCTCCAAGCATGGCAACCGGCTCTCTGTCCACGACCCAAACCGCTGGAGGGGGCCCGGTGGCGTTGAACGTTCAAGTCGCGCCGGGAGAAGAGCTTCCTCTGGACGAGCCGGCTTTTCCGACGGCGACCGGCACTCTACAGTTGATGGTCGATGGTGTGAATACCGGCAATCCAATCGCGCTCACCCCCTCCTCATCGGCATCGATACCAATCGATACATCCCTGCTTACGACAGGGCGGCACAGTGCAAATGCGGCCTATTCGGGTGATCCGAATTATTTGCCGTCGTCTACCGGGAATCTATCCTTTATGGTTATGGGTCTCGATTTCTCATTCCTGCCAAGTAACTTTTCCACTACAGTTACAAATGGAGCAACCTCTTCGCCGCAGACGCTACAGGTGAGTGGCATCGATGGGTTCGATGGGCTTGTAAGTTTCAGTTGCTCTGGTCTGCCCGCGGGGGCGGCGTGTCAATTTTCCCCGACGTCAGTAACTGGCAATGGAAGCACCGAGCTTCGGATCGTAACCGGAAATGCCACGGCAGAAAACTCTAAATCGCGAGTTCAAGGCGGACAGTTTCGATGGCTTGCTTTCGGCGGAGGCGCCTCCTCGGCATGTCTATTTCTGATCCTGGCGCCGGTAAGGCGCCGCAGACCCTCAAGGGTGTTGGTTATTAGCGCCGCAACCGCAATGATTTTGGGTCTAAGCAGTTGTGGCGGTGGTGGTAATACATCCGAAAACGGGCTGACAGCGGGTTCAGGGGGAGGTCCTCCTCAGCAGGTGAGTACCTCTTCCGTGACGGTGACAGCAACAAGCGGATCTCTGAGCCATAGCGCCTCGTTGTCGCTAACGGTGCTGCAATGACTGCAGTTCCAGTTGCTGCCACAGCTGGCAAGCCAACCAGCAGTTGCCCAGCACGCCAGTGCTGGGGAGACTTTGATCTATAGGGGCAGTCCCGCAGGGACGGCTGGATCATTCCACACTCAGTCGTCCTACGGGACTCGGCTTGCTTTGCTCAAGGTAACCCAGCACTGGCGTGCTGGGCTATTTTCGTGCCGTCCCCTCGGGACTCTACAAAATGTTTCTAAAAACCGACCTTGGCGTCGCACTGCTTGTCCAGCGGATAGATCAGATCGACGTTGCGTGAGGTAATCAGTTGATGCTTCACGAATACAGCGGCGGGGGCGGGTTTTTTCTGCAGAATACTGAGAGCCAGAGGAATCGACTCATCTCCATAACGCTCGGGAAAGTAGGCGACGGTGCCGATCAGGCGGGTGCCGGGTTTGCGCAATTCCATGCGGGCATCGCGAATGGCATTCTGCCCCATGACCGCGCAAAGATGACTGGCGCCTGCTTCCTCAAAAGCGCGCAGCGCCGCGAGCGCGCAGATGTCATTGACAGTGCCGATAAGCGTGCGCCGCGGAGGGGACCGGCGAAGGCACTGGCGAAGGATCTCCAGCACCTGCTCAAAGCTGCCCCGGCCATTGAGGTGGGCCAAGGGAACGCTGCTGATCTGCGGCAGCTCGGCGCGCAGGCCATCCACCAGGCCGGTCAGACGCAGCTCCAGCAGAGATCCCGCGATAGGCAGCTCCAACAGCAGGAGTTGATCGACTTTGCCGCCCCAGTTCTCCCGCGCCCAGCGGCCCAGCGCCTTGCCGCCAATCAGGCCTGCCTTGTAGTTATTGGCTCCGAAGTAGCTGGCGCCGGGATGGGGAACCTCAATCGCGATGACCGGCGTGTTCGACTCTAGAAACTTGGACGCGAGCACCGGCGCCACGCGCTCGTAGGTCTGAAACTCAAGCACCAGATCGACGCGCTCCTTGATGAGCAGATCGGCGTTGCGCACTGCTTCGCGGGCGCTGTAGCGGTTGTTTACGGTGATGAGATGAACGTGCTCACGGGCGGCCGCCTTCTCCATGCTCTTGACCACTTCACGGGAAAACTCGGAATCGCCCTGGGAGGCAAAGCCGATGCGAAACGGCCTCGCGGTTATGGGTCCGAAACGGTTGCGGTAGACACCGGCTCCGGAGCGCTCCAGCAAACCGCCATGAATGAGCGTGCGCAGCAGGCGGAAGGCGGTTGTCTTGGGGAGTTGAGTGCGATGAACGATGTCGGCCAGAACCAGCTCTTCGCCGTGGCTGCGAAATGCCTTGAGCACCGCGCAGGCGCGGAGCACGGTCTGCGATTCATTGCGGTCGCCCTTGCGCCCTTCGACAGCTCTGCACTCATTCTCGCCGGCCGCAAGGCCGTCTTCGGGGATTGCCGGTGAGCGCTCCGGAATGGCGGTGATAGTCATCGGTACGCATCTTTACCTTCAACGCACTTGATCCTATATTCCGGGAAACGGAACCAGCAAGAGCGTTGGGGGCGTAACGAGAGCCGGAAAGAGGCTTTTTGTAAAATTCCGCATACCGGAATCCCAAAAAAAGGCTTAATCGCAGTGCAGGCAAGCCACGGCATAGGGCCGGAGTTCCATGGTTGTAAAATTCCTGGCTCCTGGCGATCTCGCAAAGATGAGGCGCGGCTCAGGGAAACTCTCTTCATCGAGAGCGTGTACGGCTTCAATTCTTATGTTTTCCGCCAACGCGACCGTCCGATCTTTGGCGGTGAGGTTTGCCAGCCAGATAACAGGGCTACCCTCCCGATCGGAGCCTGCCACTGCAGTGATGGATTCGGGCTGGTCGGATCGGCACCGGAATCGCGGACGTCCAGCCATCGCGGCAAGGCCGCGCGCTGTGTGGAAGGCAGGATGGCAGGTGATCTCCCCAACCGCGCTGACCGAAGCTAAGCCGAGGGGCCCGGTCAACGCGGCCAAGGTCAGCGCCTGCAGTTGCCCTTCGGCAGTCGCTGCTGCATAGCCAATCATCCACGCCGCGGCGAAAAGGCTGCTCTGCCTGGGATCGTGGTCGGTCATCGTGATCCGCCGGTTCTCAGGGTTGTCCATCACTCGCGAGCCATAGGGATTCTGCCGCATGCCAATGGTCGATGGACCGATCCAGTATGGCTTGCCCCCGCCGACGATGGCGCGCGCGGAGCGGGTGATGTACGGCAGCGCTTCCAAGGTACTCATCACGCTCCGATCGTCCGCGGCGTGCACGATCGGGCAGGTGCAGTGGGAGACGAAATCGAGATCGTCGACCGGCGGACGCTTGCGCGTGAGTTCAGTGAAATAGCATAACGATCCGCCACCGATTTCTAAGCCGGGAAAAGTTTCGCGGGTCGCGTGATAGATTTCTGCCAGCGGCGGACAGTGCGGCCAGGCGCTGCCGGGCAGAGTGGATTGCCGATCCGTTGCCGGCGAGACAAGCACCGCCGACAGCCGCAATCCGGATTCGGCAATCATCGCCGCCACTTCGCGCAACTCCTCTTCCACGCTGCGCTGCGCGGGAAGCACAAGCTCGAGGACACACCGTGCCTCTCCCGCACGCAACGCGATTTCGCGAAAGCCGGAGAGATGAGTACGCCCGTGGTTCCGTAAGGGATCGAAATGCAGCAGGAGCATCTGCGGTTGCAGGCTTTTCAGCAGGCCGGGATGATCTAGCGCCGAGCCGATCTCGCTGGGGTCAATGGCAACGCCTATCCGGGGAAAAATGCCCTCGGGCTCGCCGAGTTCCACGACGATTGGCGATGGCTCGGCCGACGCCTCGTCGCGCACCGGGATTACCGTGGGGCTGCGGGCATCGACGATCTGCAATTCGACCGACTGCCGGTTGCGGACTCCTTGCTCCATGAGGTACGGCCAGGGCAGAGCGAGCGGGCGAACGTAAGTCTTGTAAGAGGCGTTAGACCAGAGGCGCTGGTCCTCCATTTCGAATGTGTCTCCCATGAGCCGGCAGCATGCGGTAATGCCCGGCGCCACTTGGTGCCGGATTGCGCGAATGTCCTTGAATGGCTGCCATGGCGCAATCAGCTCGGGGAACTTTGCTTCTTCGAGCGAGCTGTCGACGTGCTCGATGGTCACTGGTTGGCCGGCGACGCCATCGAGCGGATGAAGTACGGTAAAACCACAGCGGGCAGTGAGGAAGTCCGTCTGCGGCTCGGCGATCACGTCGAAGGTCAGTTGCCCATTCTTCCCGGTGATTCGCGCCTCATATTCGAGAACTTCGCCGGTTTCCGGGCGGCTACAACGCCCTCGGAATGTCACCGTGAACTCTCCGGGTCCTTGCCGGCAAGCGTAATCGCCGATCTCCGGGTTCGAGGTTCCCCAATCCTTATCCCGGACCACGTAGTTCATTGCGCGCAAGACCTCGCGGTTTTCATAACGGATGTTTCGCAACCCTCCGTGCACGAAATCCGCCGTCAGCTCACCGGCCCGCAGAGTGATGGGTTGCGGCGCTTCTTCTTCTGTTCCGGCGCGCCGCTGAGGGATGGATGGTTCCATGTGACCTATACACCTTAAGCAGAAATGCTCCTACTGCACAATCGCCTCGAGCTCCTGGCCGGGGGGAATCCGCCGCAGCAATAAAGTTAGCCACAGCCCGAGGGAGGCTGCGGTCCCAATCGTGAGCCAGGTGACCACAGGTTTTTGCAGGCCGGCGAGCACGATCCACAGAAAGCTGCCCAGCGCCAGGCCGAACACCTGCATTGCACCCAGGAAGCCCACGGCGGTGCCGCGGATGCGGGTGGGGAAACTCTCGCCCTGATAAGCATAGCCCGCCCCCGACCAGGTGCCATTGGTGGCCTGGAAGAGCAGGAAGTAGATGACCGCGACCAGCCAGGTCTGTTGAACCAGCAGAAAGGCCACGCTGAGCGGCGCGACCAGCACACCGGAGACGATAATGACTTCGCGCCGGCCCCAGCGCTCTCCCAGCCAACCGCCGAGTATATAGAAGAAAAAGCCTATGCCGCCGCAGACCAGGAGCAGGGTGCTGGCTGAGGATTGGCTGAAGTGCTTGTATGTCGTCAGCCAATAAGCGATGTAAAAATTCGTGGCGATGAAACTAACGCCGTAAAAAATCCAGACGATCGATAGCAAAGTGAGTTGGCGGCGGACCGGGCCAGGCTCCGCAAAGAGCTCGCGAATGGTGACTCGTCCCGCCGGCTCGACCGTGACATCCTGCTGCTTGAGCAGCGCTTCAATCGCGGGCTGGTCGCCGTCGCGAACCGCTTTGCGTACCTTCTGGACGTGTTCGAAGCGCTGCGACTCGCGCACAAAATAGCGGCCTAGCATGACCGCGACGATAGGCAGCACGCCAAGCAGGAAGACGAAACGCCATCCTAGCCCGCCAAAAGCGAGATAGACCCCCGCTGCCATGAACACACCCAGCGGCCAGCCACCCTGCACGATGGAATAGAGTAGCCCGCGGCGTTCCGCGGGCATCTGTTCATTCACGATGGTGATCGAAACCGCAAGCTCCGCGTACGCGAGCCCGGAGGCAATGGTTCGCACAAAGACCAACTGCCAGAAATCCTGCACGAAATAGGTGAGGCCGGTGAATAGCGCCGTGCCGGTAAGGCAGAGCATCCATACCCGCCGCCGCCCAAAGCGGTCCATTGCGTAACCGGCACAGAGAGTGATGAAAAACTGCGCGCCATAAACCGAGAAGCCGAGAACTCCGAGACCGGCTTCAGAGATATTCAGGCTCTTGGCGATGCCGGGCAGCGCGAGGACCAGCAGATTGATGTCATAGGACGCCAGCGCCCAACCCGCCAAGGCGACGATGATGAGATATTTCAGGTAATTGCGCGATGGAGGTTGGAGGAAATCGGCCGGTTTTGTGCTGTCCGTGCCGGCCGCGTTCGGCGATGCGCTGAATAGGGCTGTCCAGCTCAGTTTGCTGTCCCTCGCGGTGAAGTCATTCAAAAACTTACGGACCGGAAAATCCCAGGTCCCAGAATCGGGACCCGGGGCACCCACCGTAGCTACAACACTAACGGTCTGAACCTGTTAAGTGATACGCGCGATGCTGGCTGCGATCTCTTCCGGTTCGAAGACCCGCTTCCAGTCGGGCCGCATCAACGCCGGAGTACCGAATTCGATTGCCTTGTTGCAGGCGTCGGAAAAGAAGCCCTCCCGCTCCTTGAAGATTACCGAGGCGAGAACGTTGATGTGGCCGAGCAGGAAATCGCGTGCGGCTTCATGAGGCACGCCGCGTTGGACGACTTCATCCATCGCATCGCGCATCACCACCAGTAGAGTCGCACACACGGTCTCTGAAAGCCCCGGCTCCAGCAGCGCCATTTGTTGTAACGTTACACGGTGCGCGCGCATCACCGGCGCCCAGATCGTCCTTGCGATCTGCTCGCCCAGGAGATAGGCGCTTTCCGGCCCCTGCATAAGCGAGCACACGATGTGCTGTTTGGCTGCAATGCCGCCAAAGTAATCGCGCTTGGCCTGCAGGTCTGTCTCATCGTTGAAAACCGGAGGGTGGCACGGGTGGGTTATGAAATAGGTCAGATCGTTGCGTTCGGGCAAGTGGCCGGCGAATGGAGCAGCGGCGTCCAGGGCCATGACCATCGTTCCGGACGGGAGGCTGCCTTCGATTGAGGCCGCGACCTTGCGAATGGCTGTATCCGGAACCGCCAGGATGACGACGTGGGCGCCCTCCAGGGCCTCACGCTCGGGGACACAATGCAAACCTAGTTCTTTCTTCACCCGCTCCTGACCGGCAGGACTGAGCTCGACGTGAGCAACCCCAAAGGATGAGTGCTTGAGGTTGCTGGCCAGGCGGAATCCCATTTTCCCGCCAGCTCCAAATAGCGCAATCTTGGTCATTGAATACTCCGAATACTCCGCAAAGTAAATTTGTCATCTCTCCGCCTACTATAAATTTGTCATCTCGACCGGAGCGAAGCGGAGTGGAGAGATCTGCGGTTCGTGTGCGTAACCACGGATCCGTTTCTCTCGCGAGAGTCACCCTGGAACAAATTCGGAAAACCGCAGATCTCTCCACTCCGCTTCGCTCCGGTCGAGATGACAAATTGAGTGGACTTGGCGATCGAGCCTTCGCGGTCTCACTATACCATCGCTCGAACGCAGTATCGCTTTTCGGATGGCCCGGCTCACTCTGCGAATCCGCATGCCGGAACGCGCTTGCAGCACCCTCCGGGGAAGTCCGCATCTCAACGGCGGTGAGCAATTTAAGCTAAGGCATTCTCAGACCTGCTTGAGGGCCTGCTCGAAGTCGGCGATCAGATCGCTCTGCCCTTCCAGCCCCGCTGAGACGCGAACCAGGCCGGGGACAATCCCTATCTTCGCCGACTCCTCCAGGCTCATGTAGTGCAAAAAGTTGGAGGCGGGATGGACGGCGAGCGATTCGACCCCTCCCAGGCTGGCAGCCCTGGTCACCAGGCGCAGGCTGCTCAACAGCCGGTCAGCAGCGTCATAGCCTCCCTGGAGTTCCAGGCTCAACATCCCACCGAAGCCGGACATCTGCCCGCGCGCCAGCTCATGCTGAGGATGGCTGGCGAGGCCGGGATAAAAGACCTGTTTCACCGCCGGATGGCGCTCCAGAAAGCGTGCCAGGGCAAGGGCGTTTTCATTATGCTGGCGCACGCGCAGGGGAAGGGTTCTCAGTCCGCGCAGCAGAAGCCAGGCATCGAAAGGACCCAGGGCCGCGCCGATGACCACATGATTGCTCCAGATCTTCTCCACCAGCGAGGCCCGTCCGAGCACCACTCCGGCAACTAGATCCGAGTGGCCGCCCAGGTATTTTGTCGCGCTGTGAAAGACCAGGTCGATTCCCAATTCGAGAGGGCGCTGGTTGAGAGGCGTAGCGAAGGTATTGTCGGCCAGAGTCACGATGCCGCGGGCTTTGGCGATCTCCGCCACCGCGCGCAGGTCGGTGAGGGTCATCAGCGGATTGCTGGGGCTCTCGACAAGGATGAGCTTGGTGTTAGGTTGAATGGCGCGTTCAAAGGCCGTGGCATCGCTTTGATCCACCTGCGCTACTTCCACGCCGAAGCGGGGCAGCAGGTCACGCAGCAAATTTAGCGTTCCGCCGTAATGCTCTCGTTGAGCGACGATATGCGCGCCCTGGTGTACGAAAGTCAGCACCGCAGCGGTGACGGCGCCCATGCCTGAAGCCGACATCAAAGCGGACTCTGCTCCCTCGAGCGAAGCGAGCACTGCTTCCGCCTGGCTCAAGGTTGGATTGCCGTAGCGAGTGTAGAACTCCGCATGCCGCGGTTCTCCGGCGCGAGCGGCGAAGTCCTCCGCCGATTGCCCGCGGAAGGTCGAAGTTTGATAGATCGGCGGGGCAACGGCCGAGGTTGGATCCAGATGCGTGGCGGCATGAATCGCCTTGGTTTCCTGGGAGACTCCAGCGAGATCGAGCTTATTCTTTTCCGCACTCATCACTGTTCCTCTGTTCGAGAACTTTAACTAATAGTCAGCTTGCGCTGGAGCTCTTCGAGCGAGACACCTTTCGTTTCCGGATAGACGAAGAGCACGACAAAGAACTGGACGACGGTCATAGCGGCGAAAAACGCGAAGGGTGCTCCCCCCGAATATTTTGCCAGGACTGGGAAGAGAAAGGAGACGATCGCGTTCATAATCCAATGCGAAGAAGACCCCAGGCTCTGCCCTTTGGCGCGGACGCGGTTGGGAAACACCTCCGCGATGTATACCCAGATCACCGCGCCCTGCGAAATGGAGAAGAAAGCGATGTAGGCGACCAGCAGCCAGACCAGCGCTTCGGGATGAGTATGGGTGAAGAAGATGGCTGCGACTCCGGAGAGGCAAAACGTCATGCCCACGCTGCCGATCAGCAGCAGGGCCTTGCGGCCAAGTTTATCGATAAGCGACATGCCGATCAGGGTCGCGAATAGATTCATCGCTCCCACCAGCACTGTCTGGAAGGCGCTCGACAGTTGGCTGAAGCCGGCGGAGGCGAAGATGTAATTGGAATAGTAGAGGACCGCGTTGATTCCCGAGAGCTGGTTGAACATTCCGATGGTGATGGCGAGAAAAATCGGAAGGCGGTAGTTGCGTTGGAAGAGCGGCTCGTCCGCCATGCCGCGCTCCAGGTGGACGGAATCGACAATGTCGCGCAGTTCGGCTTTGGGCTCCGGAGAACCCATCATCTCGAGCACGGCAAGCGCCTGGTCCGTTCTATTCTGGGTTACCAGCCACCGTGAGCTTTGCGGTATCCCATACAGCATGATGAGAAATATGAAAGAGGGAACTGCTGCCACTCCAAGCTGCAACCGCCATTGCAGCAGACCCAGGTTGAGCAGCGTGATCAGGTAATTGGATAGGTACGCGAGCAGGATGCCGCTGACCACGTTGATTTGAAAAAGGCCGACCATCCGTCCCCGCCATTTTGCCGGGGCAAGCTCAGCGATATAAACCGGACCGAGCACCGAGGAGCCGCCGATTCCAAGCCCGCCAATGAGGCGAAAGGCCATCAGCGAAGGCCAGTTCCAGGCGAATGCGCAGCCCAGGGCGGAGACCGTATAGAGGAGGGCCATGATGCGCAGAGCCTCCCGGCCGCCGATGCGCTGGCCGAGTACGCCGGCGCTCATGGCTCCGATGACGGTGCCGATCAATCCTATAGAGACTGTCAGGCCAAGAGTGAAAGCCGTGAGGTGATAGACAACGGTCAGCTGCTGCGTTGCGCCCGCAATGACGGCTGTGTCAAAACCAAAGAGAAGGCCGCCCAGCGCCCCCACGATCGTACTTTTCACTAGGCTTGAGGTCATCTTCATTCGTTGAGCGTCTCCCGAGGTGTTTCCCTCCCCGAGAAGCATACATGGTCGCCGGCACCCCGGACGCGCTTCAACGGCGTTGCCGTCATTACAGCCCCTTTGTTTCGGGTCCAGAGCCGGGTACCCCAGGCTCGCGAAAGCTAGCCTGTTTTTTTAACTGCAACTGTCAATCGAGATTTGTGGAATCCAACGTCTGACGCAAAGAAGGCATCAGATGTAGAACACCCACATTTGTTGAAAGCAGGGGGGCTTCAGGAACAAAGGTGCTCGAAGCGAAGTGGAGAGATCTGGGGTTTCCCACATCTGGCGCAAAGAGCGCGCCAGATATGGGGCACCCTCGATTCGTGGTGGTTTTGGATCCATACTTCAAGCAGTT
Organism: uncultured Acidobacteriaceae bacterium; assembly: GCA_963705665.1. Taxonomy (GTDB): domain Bacteria; phylum Acidobacteriota; class Terriglobia; order Terriglobales; family Acidobacteriaceae; genus PALSA-350. Next base: position 10,842 of record CAVPKQ010000016.1, read on the forward strand.
CCTGGGTGCCCCAGGTCCCGATTCTGGGACCTGGGATTCCACAACCGTTGGCAGAGCAGGCTTTCCAGGATGATTTTCGACCGGAGCGGAGGGATTTGCGGTTTTCCCCAAATCACAATCTGCTTTTAATTTTGCTTAGCGCAGTCAGATGCTACTCTCCCCGTACTCCTGGCGTCCCCAATGCAAAACCAACACAAGCGAAACTTTGGGCTTGATCTTGCGAGAGCCATGGCGATATCCATGGTGTTCTTCTCGCATGGACTCTCTGCGGTCAAGCCGTTGGGCGCGGGCGTGGACCTTTTCTTCGTGCTCTCCGGATTTCTGATCGGGCGCATCTATTTCCGATCTACGGCGGCGTCCGACTTTTCACTGTGGCGTTTTTGGCGGGCACGATGGTGGCGCACTCTGCCGCCGTACTATGCTGCGGTCGCTCTATTCGCCGCATTCTCGCTGAAATTCTCCGGTAATCCGATTCACTGGTATTACATTCTCTTTGCGCAAAATTATGTGGGAATCTCCGGATTCGAGCCCTCCTGGAGTCTCTGCGTCGAAGAGCACTTCTACCTGCTGCTGCCTCTGCTCGGATGGCTGGCCGAACGAACGTTAGGCCGCCGAAGTTTTCTCTGGCTGCTCCCTATCGCGGCGTTTATCCCGCAATTGTTGCGCCTCTGGTATCTGATCGTACTGGGTGGATTTCCCAGCAACTGGTATTGGATGACTCACCTCCATTGCGAAGGGCTCATCCTGGGAGTTTTTCTGGCCTTTCTGTATGTGGATCACGACGCGATCTGGACGAAATTGCGGCCCATCGCGCTCCTGCTCACGCCAATTCCTCCCGTGCTTCTGCTGGTTTTGATGATTCACCCGGCCGCGAGCACGGCTCTGCAGGTTTGGATCAATCTTGCCTGGGCTCTGGGTTTCTCGGGATGGCTGCGCGTTCTCTACGATCTGAAATGGGAGCCGGCGAGCAGAGCCGGAGATGTGGTCAAGAATTCCATCCATGGGCTGGCACTCTGCTCCTACAGCATATACCTCGTCCATGTACTCTTCTTCACCGACATTCGCACCTTGATCGATACCTGGCCGCGAGGGCCAGTGAAGTCGGGGGTTATCCTGGCGTCCGCCTTCATCCTCTGCCTTGTGTTCTACTTTCTCGTGGAGAGGCCGACGATCCGTACCCGTGATAAGTTCCTGGGACGTACCGCAGGCAAGAGCACTATTCCGGAAGCAGCCACCGCCTCTGAGGCGATGGCTTATGGGGCATCTCCGGGCGTGGATTGAAAACCGGATCCCTTCACCTGCGCTGCCGCACAAGTTCAGGGCAATCCTTTGCGGAATCCCACGTCCGAGAATCCCGGGCACCCAAGATTGGTTGGAGGAAGAGATGCCGTCTTTGCGTTTCTTTCTGTCATTCCTGAAGGGAATCTGCTTGCTTTGCCATGGTAATCGTCCAGCGGTACCTCCGCTTTGGTGACTAGGGGCTAATTGCAGAGCCGCCAGGAGGGAGATAGAATCCACTCACCCTTATGGCAAACCTTACCCAAATGTTGCGCACGAACGTCCTTCGCCCCATCAAGCACGACTTTGTAAAGCCGGCAGCGGACGCTGTTGGACGGGCGCTTATGGAGCGTTCCGTGCAGCGCGCCTACCACGATCCGAGAATTACCTACCCCTGTTACAAATCCTTTGACGATCTCATCGACTCGGCGAGACTGAAGTCTTTGGACACTTATGTCACCGAGCGGATCGAAGAGCATAAGAAGGCGCGCGAAGATGAGTTGTTCGACTCCGGCGTTTTGACCCTGAAAGCCGACAGTCCTAAAAAGCCGGGCTCACGGATGATCTTCCTTGCGAAGAAGAAGCAGGCGGGAGGCGGTTATATGGACCTTGATAACTCTGAACTCTGGACCCGGTCGGAGGAGGCGGACGAGTTTCCATTGCTGATGGACTTTATCGCCACTCTGCCTTTCAAGAGCACCGGCCGGATGATGATCATGTACGACGATACGGGAAAGCTGGTTACCCCGCATCGCGATCATTGCGTGACCAAGCATTGCCATGAGTTCCTCTGGTTTCGCACCAACCTGGTCAAGCCGTTTTATATGTTGAATCCCAAGACCGGCGAAAAGCGATATGTCGAATCCTATAGCGCGTGGTTCGACTCGGTGAATCAGTTTCACGGCGCCGATCCGCACGATGGCATGTCTTTCAGCATTCGAGTGGACGGGATATTTAGCGACGAGTTCAGAAAATCGATTCCTGTACCGAAGGACAACGCCGCGTCGACACCCGCGCTTTGGGCGTGCACTTCCTAGGCCGTGCGAGTTATTGGGATTTAGGCTTGGTTGCCTGCTTGATGGCGGGGTCCCTGGACAAAGCCAGCATTAATAGCACTGCAATCGCGGGCAGCAGAGATCGTGCGCCGAAATGAGGCGTCGCCGTCCCCGCCAGCAACGCGCCAAGAAAGAACGCGCTCCAAATAAAGGCGAGTATGCCAGCGCGCCGTCTGTGCGTATCCCAGGCTTCCTGGGCATCCGGGAGCGGAGCATGCTTGAGCGCGAGCGCGAGGTGTCTACCTATCTTGCTCAAAGTGCCGCTCACATAGGTGAGGTTCACCTGTTCAGCTCCGACCCGGCCCAGCAAGGTGTTCATGGCGCCCATACCCATACAGAGCGCGGCAATCTGCAGGTTGCTGGGTATAGATCCGACCTCGAGCAGGCCTACAATCAGCGCCAGCAGGCTCGCGGCGAATAGCAAGACGAGCCGCCGCGATCGGCGCGATCCGGAATGCGCCAGCAGAGTACCGATGAAAGCGCCGAGCACGAAGAAGAGAATCGCTATGAGTGGAGGAATCGCCGCTGTAAGTTTCCCCTCCCCCATTTTGTAACCGGTCTGGGTGGTGTTCCCGCTCATGAAGGACAAATAGGTGCTGTAAGTGATGTAGCCGTAACCGTCGACGTATCCGGCGATCAGGGTGAGCAGCGCGTCCAACCTTTCCTGAACCTGCGTGGAGGCCAACGACGACGATGCCATCAAATCCTCCCACGGGGAAGTGCAGTGCTTTTCTTTCTGTCATTCCCGCCTGGGTGCCCCATATCTGGCGCGCTTTTTGCGCCAGATGTGGGGAACCCGCAGATCTCTCCGCTCCGCTTCGCTACGGTCGAGATGACAAATTGAACCCCGTATTCATGGCGAATCGGGAGAGGTCTGGTGAGCGAGCTTCCAGCAGTCCTGCGCGATCTGCCAATCTTCCTGTGCGCGGATGACCAGCACGCGGACAGTGGAATCCGCCGCAGCAATATCGTGGTCGGGAAGTGAGCGCTCATTCTTCGCCGCATCGAGCCTGAGTCCCATGTGCCGCAGGCCTTCGCAGGCTGCCGCGCGTACTTGCGGAGAGTTTTCTCCGATGCCTGCGGTGAAGACGAGCGCATCGGCCCCATCCAACACGGCGGTCATCGCTCCAATTGCAGAACGCAGACGGTGAACATAGATATCGAGGGCAAGGGCCGCGCGCTTATTGCCGGCTTGAATAGCGGCGAGGATCTGGCGCATATCGTCCGAAACGCCGGAGACGCCGAGCAGGCCGGATTGGTGGTTGAGAATTTCGTCCAGCTGGTCGGCGGAGAGATGATTGTGCCGCATCAAGTAGATCAGAATTGCGGGATCCACGGAGCCTGAACGGGTGCCCATCATCAGGCCTTCCAGCGGCGTGAAGCCCATGGTAGTGTCCACGCTCTTGCCGTTGAGGATCGCCGCCAGGGAGCAACCGCTGCCTAAGTGGCAACTGACAATCTTCAGCGAGTTTTGCTCGCGGCCCAGGAGCCGGGCGGCCCGTCCCGCGCAATACTGGTGATTGATGCCATGGAATCCGTAGCGGCGAATGCCGCGGGAGTACCACTCATATGGGCCAGGATAGGTAGCGGCGGAACCGGGCATGGTTCTATGGAAGCCGGTATCGAAGACGGCGCACTGGCGAACCGGCCCGAAGACTCGCCCCGCAATCTCCATCCCCTGAAGTTCTATTCGATTTTGCAATGGAGCGAAGGGCGCAGCCGCCGCGATAGCCGACCTAACCTCCGGCGTAAGAATGACCGGCTCCTGGTAGGCGGGACCACCATGCACTACGCGGTGCCCCACCATGTCAATCTCAGATGGAGAGGCGGCCACGCTCATCTCGCCCTTCCATAGGGTGCCAAGCAGATCCTCGATCGCCTGCTCGTGGGACGGCGCCTTTGTCCGCTGCTTGCGGATAGCCCCGCGGGCGTTTTTGATCTCCACCGCGCCGCCGTCCCCATCCCATTCGATCGTACCCTCCCACAAACACGCTGGAGGATTCTCCGGGATAGAATCGCCAATCTCGTATAGGCAGCTCTTCTGGCTGCTGGAACCCGAATTGAGCACGAGGATCTTCATAGACAGAGCCGCCGCATTTCTATTTTAGGGGAAGCATGGAGAAGAACATGTGAAGGCGAAGAAGTGCAGAAGCAGATTCCCTTCGGGAATGACAGAAAGAAAAGCAAAGACGGACTAGAGGCGCTCTGGGATCCTGCGGACCTGAGAAAACTGTCGAACTATTTGAGGCTGGCGGGGGTGACCAGCTTATGGCTGACGAAATTGTAGGGCGGCACCGCGCTTCCTCTTAGCAATGCCAGACCCAATTGGATCAGCCGCGGCCCATAGGTCTGGGCCTCGTGCGATACCGAGCCGATCATGGCGCCGCTCCCAGAACGCATCTCATCCAGAACTTCCGGGATACAATCCTGACCCACGATGACTACCATTTTTTCGAGGCTCGGTCTCACGCACCGCCTGCAGTGCGCCCAGGGCGCTCGTATCTGTAGCCGCCGCGACAAGAATTTTCTGCTTTCTGTGATTGCGAAGGAAAGCGATCATGGCCTGGTAGCTGCGTTGCCGAAGCCCTCCACCCTCCAAGCGCATGAACCGGTCCGCCGGAAGATGGGGAAGACGGGAGCGTACTCCTTGAAAAGCCCCGGTGATCCGGCTCTGGACGAATGAGCCGGCTTCCACGATATCCAGTCCCACAATCCAATCCGGCTTGCCTTTCCATTCATCGATGGCGTGCTGCGCCAGATGTTCTCCGGCCTCGAAGCCGACCTGAAAGTTGTCTACGCCGAAGTAGGTAGCATGGGGGTGGGGGATGTCGATCGCGATCAGCGGAATCCCCGCGCTCGAGAGCGTATGCCCAATGAGCGGTGCGATGTTCTCATCGATCTGAAATTCAATCACCAGATCGACCCCCTTGCCGACAAACTCCTGGGCATTACGCATAGCCACGTCGGCGTCGTATTTGTTGTCGAGCACGATAAGTTCCACGCCGGAGCTGGTGGCGGCGTTGCGCAGGCTCGCGGTGACCGCTTCAGAGAACGGCATGGTAACGCTTTGGCTGGCGAATCCAAAGCGGACTTTCTTGGGACGGGCGATGGAGCGGTAGCGTCCATCCTGTGTTTGCACCAGGTATCCGCGATGCACGAATGTCTTCAGGATTCGGTAAACGCTGGTCTTCGATATGTCCAGCCGCTGGAAGATATCTTCCAGCATGAGCGGCTTTTTCTCCGCTTCCAGCAGCTCCAAGATATCGAGAGATTTTGAAAGGATGGGAATGAGATAGAGTCTGCTCAGCTTGGACTTAGGCAAAACCGTATACCTCCCTATTGAAACTATAGGTATAGCACCGCGGCCGCCAAAGCCAGAACTACTTCCCGACTTTTACGCGTAGCTCGCCACCGCTCCCATGTTGCGCTCTTTGCGCTCGCGTGTAATACGCTCCAGGTAACCGCTTTCGCGAAAGGAGAGGAGCGGATCCTCGGGCAACCCCTTCGCTCTCCTCCACTCGCGGATGGCAGGGCGCACGTCGAGCCAAAACGCTCCGCGGAAAATCTCTTCCGCCTCGACCAGATTGCATGCGCTCTGCTCCCGGGCGAGCTGCTCGCGGTCGATGAGCGCAGCGCGCGCATAGATCTCTTGAGCGGTCGAAACCGACTGGATGGTCGCTTCGATCTTGCCCTTCATGTTGTGGCTCTGGTCGATCATGTACGCGATCTCCGGGACCGAGCCTGTTTCCCACCGATAGTTGAGAATTTCGTGGAAGATACGAAACAACTGATAGGGATCGATCGAACCGAGAGTCAGGTCGTCATCCGCATAGCGGCGGTCGTTGAAGTGGAAGCCGCCAAGGATATTGTGATGGAGCAGCCAGGCGACGATCTGCTCAATATTTTGGCTCTGATAGTGATGTCCGGTATCGACCAGCACCGATGCTTGAGGGCCCGCGGTTTTGGCCAGCAGGAGGGCCATGCCCCAATCGGCGACATCGGTGTGATAGAAGTACGGCTCAAAGGGTTTGTATTCGATCAAAAGACGCTGCGAGGCGGAGAGGCGCGCGTGCGTCTCTTTCACCGCTTCCTCAAACCAGGCGATGCGGGCGCGAATGTTTTGCGTGCCCGGATAGCTCGAACCGTCGGAAAACCAGGGCGAGATGTCGCGCGACCCGAGGGCTTTGGCAATTTCAACGCAGTCGATCATGTGGTCGATGGCGCGGCGGCGAATCGATGCCTCCGGGTGGCCGATCGAGCCATACTTGTATTCCTGCTCCTGAAAGAAGTTGGGATTGATGGAGCCCGCTTGAACGGCATGCCTCTGCACGAGATTTTTAACTTTCGAGACATCCGAGATCCCATTGGGAAGATCCCATAAGACGTGGAGAGCCATGGTAGGGCAGCTTCCGGTGAGGGCATTCACTAGCGCCGAGTCACTGAACTTCTCCTCCAGAGTGGCTGCTGCCGCCGGCTGCAGGAATTTGCCGAACCGGGTTCCGGTATTGGCAAAGCCCCAGGATGGAAGCTCAATCTTGAAGTCATCGAGCGCGCGCCAAATCGCAGTAAGTTGCTTGTCTGTCATAGCCCTGCCTTAAGGAAACTCTCGTTCTGCCGGTTTGTTATGCCCTGGAAATCGATCTGAGAAAGAACCTTTGCCCATGACGCCACCGAGTCCGCCTCGGCACACAGAGAATCGTTGCTGCGTTCCATGGTCGCGAGTTGAATAGCGAAGTTGCCGATGGTCGAGCTTTCCGCAGATCCCTGAATGACCTCTATTCCCGTGGCGGCTTCCAGCAGCCGCTTGATCTCCAGGTTGCGCGCGCCTCCGCCGACGATGAACACCCGCGCGAATCGCTTTCCGGTGATCGCCGCCAGAGAGTCGAGTACTTCGCCGTATCGCGCCGCCAGGCTATGGAAGATGAGGCTTGCGTAACGCGGCGCTTGCCAGGGATCGTCTTCGAGGGTAGGCATGCCTCTGCGACGCAATTGCGCATTGATGCGCTCCGGTACGTCGCCGGGCAGCAGAAGATCCGGCTCATCCACGTCGATGAGGCACTCCGGACTCCGCCAGAGAGGCGCTCGCCTCAACCAGATCGGCGACACTCCAGTCGACGCCCCGCTCTTGCCAGCGGTCCATCGACTGGCGCAGCATCCACATGCCGTTCACGTTTTTGAGCAGGTAAATGGAGTTGCCAATGCCTCCCTGGTTAGTGAAGTTTTTGAGGAAAGGCTCTTTGCCCGTATAGGGACGATCGACAACAGCACCCACCAAAGACCATGTTCCCAGGCTGATGAAGGCCCAGTCTTCGCCTATTGCGGGAATGCCTGCCACCGCCGAGGCGGTATCGTGGCAGGCTGGAGCGATCAGGCGAGTGTTCCGGTACGCCGGCAGCTTCTGAAGCGGGCCGGCAAGCTGGCCCACATCCGTCCCCGGCCGGACTACCGGCGGCGCGGCCGCGAGATCTAATCCGGCGGCGTTGAAAATCTCCGTTTCCCAGTCTCGCGAGTACACTTCAAGCATCTGGGTGTGGGTTGCATTCGTGTATTCAGAAACCGCCCTGCCGCCAAGGCAATAGAGCAGATACTCAGGGAGCTCCAGCCAGGGATGCGGAGCGGGCAGGCCGCGGAGGTTGTCGGCATAGAGCTGATAAAGCGTATTGAAGCGCAGCACCTGTGCGCCGGTAAGATCGTAAAGCCTCCGGGGCGAAATGCGGCCATGCAGCTCACGCATGGCCGTCACGGTGCGCTCATCGCGATAGCAAAACGGCTTTCCGATGGCTTTGCCATCCTGCCCCAGGCGGACATAATCAACCGCCCAGCCGTCCACTCCGATTGAAGCAATGCCCTCGGGCGCGAGCGCAGCGCACTTGGTTAGCCCCTCTATCACTTCCGAAAACAAGCGATCGAAGTCCCACACAAGACCGGAATCGGTTGCCACGGGAGCGTTGGGCGAGCGGTGCACCAGATCGAATTGGGGGGCGCCATCGAACGCCCTGAGCAAGGAAACCCGGCAGCTCTCTGCACCAAGGTCGATCGCCACCATTGCCGGTTTGTTGAACGAGTTCACCAGCTCCGCTTCCCCCTGGTTTAACGTTTACCTGCGTCGCTTGAAGGTCGGACCACATGGAGGGAGACGGGGACCAAGAGCCGCGCCAGCCCTACTCGACATTCTGGGAAATCCACGAAAGAGTCTTGTCAGGGCCCCGATCATCATACAGAAGTTTACGCAATAGAGGTATAGTTCCTAGGTGGAACAATCAGTAGCTTTTTCCGTTCCGCGGAACGCCGCCGAATTCCCGGATTGTGGCGCTTAACCTTAAATCCAAGCCATCTCCGCCATCTCGCACCATCCTCCGGTGCGTCCGCGAATGTGCAGCTTAGAATGACGCAATAATGAGCCGACATTCAATAGAATAATACTTTCCTATTGACATGACGCTACAGCAATTTAATAGTTTCTTGATGCGGGGGAACTCTGCAGAAGAGTTTTGGTGGAAGCCCCTGCTTTAGCGGGGGGAGCTGGACTTTAGTCCAGAGGAAAAGTCTCCCATCCTACAGAGAGGCTTTACAGGCTGCGGAGAAACCCGAGAGCAGCACCGTAGGGGCGGCCTGAAAATAGCCCTGCACGTCAGTGCTGGGTTTGCGGCGGAACAAACTTCAATCCCGTAGGGACGACTGAAAGGAATGATTCAGCCGTCCCTGCGGGACTTTATCCTATGCCGAACTCTTCCCAGCATTGGCGTGCTGGGCTATTTTCTTGTCGTCCCTGACGGGACTTATCAAACCTAGGTTTGAGAACAGGCCTCGCTTCAGGCACTGCAGAACAGGAAGATTATGCGATCGCGCGCAATTTGGAATCTAATCTGTAAGGCAGCAGTCTTCGGGATTGCCGTAGCGGTACCATTTCATGCCTGCCTTTCCGCATCGCTAATGAAGCCGGCGCACTTGAAGACCGACGCCCGCGTCAATCCGCTGGGTCTAGACACCAGGCAGCCGGCATTCTCATGGCAACTTCAGGATCCTTCCGATGGCGCCCGGCAGACAGCTTACCAGATCCAGGTCTCGAGCAAGCTTGCTTTGCTCGCCTCGGATAAGCCGGACGTGTGGAACAGCGGCAAGATCATCTCGGGAAAGTCAGTAGGCGTCCTCTACGGCGGCCCCGCGCTGGCCGCCGAGCAGCGCTACTACTGGCGGGTCAAGGTGTGGAATGAGCATGGGGACGCCTATCCTGCGAGCGACGTGAACTGGTGGGAGACGGGGCTGCTGAATGGACAGAACTGGCGGGCTCAGTGGATCGGGTATGAGAATTCGGAGCACCGCGGAGTACGCGAATCCGGGGCCGTCTGGATCACTAACCCTGCCGTTTCCGGCTTGCAGAGCGGGGCTGACACGGAGCATGATTTCCGCTTTAAGTTTGCTCTTGAGAAGACGGTCAAGCGGGCCGATCTCTTCGTGACCGGAAAAGACACCGCGGCGGCATGGGTCAACGGCAAGCAGGTGCTGCAGGCGCAGCCGCTGCCACCATGGAAGCAATCTGCCTGGCAAACCTATACGCGGAAGGATGTCACCGGCGAATTGCAGACCGGCGCTAACCTGCTGGCGATCGAGGTCACTCTCTTCGGGACGCCGGCATCGAACGGGGTAACGAATGCCGACATCAGCCGCACGCCTATGAGCGCCTCCCTGTATGTCGAGATGGCCGACGGCTCGGTTACGGTGTTTGCCAGCGGCGCAAACGCAGATTGGAAGGCCGCTCTCAATGCTTCGGGGGCCCCGGGGAATTGGCGTGAAGCGCAATTTGACGATTCCGCATGGCAGAACGCAATTCCCTACATTGCGCCCGAATCCGCCCTCGGCGGATCGGAAGTCGGACCTCCCTGGCCCACCGGCCCGGTGAAGATCCTGCGGCGCGCTTTTCACTTGAACAGTCCGGTAGTTTCCGCCAGGCTATATGCCACGGCGCTTGGCGCCTACCAGTTCCAGATCAACGGCCAACGCATTGGCGATCAAGTCCTCGCCCCCGGCTGGACGGACTACCGCACGCGCGTCTTTTATCAGGTTTACGATGTAACTGCCAACCTCAAGGCCGGCGACAACGCAATCGGCGCATATCTGGCGCCCGCCTGGTACAGCAGTCCGTTGATGTGGCTGGGCCAAGGCTACAATTATGGAGATACTCCGCCGGCGCTCAAGGCGCAGTTGAGGATCGAGGACGCGGACGGCTCTGTCGAATGGATCGTCACGGATAGCTCCTGGAAGGCCGAAGATTCGCCAATCCGGAAGGCCGAGATCTATGCCGGTGAAACCTTCGATGCGCGGCGAGAGCAGCCGGGTTGGGATACGGCCCAGTTCTCCGATGCGCATTGGAAGCCGGTGGACCTGGTAAAGCCGGAGGAGCCCTCTATTCTGGCCCAGGATTTCCCGCCGATCCGGGTCGAAAAAGAGTTGACGGCGAAGCAGATTACCAGCCCCAAACCAGGTGTCTACATTTATGACTTTGGCCAGAATCTGGCTGGAGTAGCGCGGCTGCATGTGGAGGGGCCCGCCGGAACGGATGTTCAATTGCGCTTCGGGGAAGTGCTCAATCCCGATGGCTCTTTGTATGTGGAGAACCTGCGAAGCGCAAAAGCGACGGACCACTACATCCTGGCTGGAAAGGGCGTGGAGGATTTCCAGCCCGGCTTTACCTATCACGGCTTTCGCCATGTGGAGTTGAGTGGCCTGGCGGCCAAGCCCAATCTGGCCACCGTGCACGCGGTCGTCTTCCATACCGATGCGCCTTTCACCGCGCAGTTGCACACCGGCAATGCAATGATCAACCAGCTCTGGAGCAACATCCTTTGGGGCCAGCGGTCTAATTTCATGAGCGTTCCTACGGATTGCCCGCAGCGGGATGAGCGGCTGGGCTGGACCGCAGATGCGCAAGTCTTCTGGCGGACCGCTTCCTACAATATGGACCTGACACAGTTCTCCAAGAAATTTTCCGGAGACCTGCGAGGGACGCAGGCCGGCACGCCAATGTACGGTATCTTCGCTCCGGGGACGATCGATCCCAATCCCGGTTACGCAGCCGGCTGGAGCGATGCGGGCGTCATCATCCCTTGGACGGCGTGGCTGCAATCGGGAGACACCCGCCTGATCGAGCAGAACTGGGACGCAATGAAAAAATATCTTGCTGCGATCCAGTCCAAAAACCCCGATTATCTTTGGTCGAAGGGTTACGGCATTCCCTTTGGCGACTGGCTCTCGCCGGAGGGTCCTACGCGCGAGCCTCTGGTCGCCACCGCGTATTGGGCTTACGACGTTTCGCTGATGGAGCAGATGGCGCACGCCTTGGGAAAAACGGCTGACGAGAAGAAGTATTCCGCCCTCTTGGCCAACATCAAGGCGGCCTTTATCAAGGCGTATGTGCACCCGGACGGCTTTATCCCCGGCGCCGACTACGGCCCTTCTCCCTTCGGGCAGATCAACAATCCTGAAGCCAAAAGCAAAGGCGGAGACACCCAGACCGGCTATGTTCTTGCGCTGAAGATGAATCTCGTGCCCACCTCGTTGCGGGAAGCCGCGGCCAACAAACTGGTCGGCAAGATCCAAGCCAACAATTGGCGTCTAGGAACCGGATTCCTGGGAACGCCCTATTTGCTGGGAGTGCTTGTGGATACCGGACATAGCGACGTCGCTTACCGGCTGCTGCTCAACATCACATATCCTTCCTGGGGATATCTGGTGGATCACGGCGCGACCACCATGTGGGAGCGATGGAACGGCGATCAGATGCGGGGCGATCCCAGCATGAATTCCTATAATCACTACGCCTACGGCGCAGTGGCCGATTGGATCTATCGCTTTGCCGCCGGTATCGATGCGATGCCTTCAGACGCCGGCTTTCACACGATCTATCTTCATCCTAACTTCGATTCGCGCCTTGGCTCGCTGGACTTCTCCTATGAATCTCCCTACGGAGAAATCAGATCGCACTGGTTGACGCAGGGGCAAAGCGTTGCATGGACGGTTACGATCCCGCCCAATGCCACGGCTCATCTGCCGCTGACGGCAGCCCAGGCGGCTGGATTTACGCTCGATGGAAAGAAGCTGGCCAAGAGCTCCAAAATACGATTGCTCGGTGACGAGGATGGGCGAAGCACTTATGAGTTGCCGTCCGGCACATACTCCTTCAGAGTCGCGCAGTAGCGGAGGCCGAAGAATAAGTAATTGCGCCCGATAACGCCTCCTTGTCATCTCTCCACTCCGCTTCGCTCCGGTCGAGATGACAAATAGGCTTGGTCTACAACGAATCGAGGGTGCCCCACATCTGGCGCGCCGTTTGCGCCAGATGTGGGAGACCACAAATCCATACCCGCATTACCCGGCAACCAGGCGGCTCTGCGCCGGGTCGCGCGGAGTCCAGCGATAGGCGACGGTGGAATTCTTCCAGAAAAACTTTTCCGTGGCCGCCGGTCCTTTGGCAATGACATAGCGTTGAATGATTTCAAGATGCGTCGCAAAGGGCGCGATGGTATCGCTGTTGGGCCAGTCGCTGGCAAACAGAATACGATCGTCGCCGAATAGCTCCCAAATCCGGTCCAGCCATGGGCGATACAGATTGAGATCGTCCGATATAGGACCCTTGAAGCCGCGTAGCGTCTCCGAGCCTTTGACAAAGACATTCGGATGCTTGCCCAGAGCGATGAGGTCTTGCTCGTACAGCTTTCTCGCCGCCGGATCGGCAGGCGGCACCGCTTGCGGAAGATGATCGATAACGATACGCAAATCCGGCAAAAGATCGGTCAAGGCGCGAAGCTGCCGTATCAATAGGGGGTTCGGATTAGCGCTTTCGAGCAGCAGCCCAAGGCCGGGCAGCAACTTCAAATTTTGCACGACGGCTGGATTCTTGAGCCCGGCTCCGAGGTCGCGCCCCCAAAGATTGCCGTAGCGGATTCCGCGAAACAGCGAATCTTTGTGAAGACGCTCCAGTTCCCCGGGGAAGTCGGAAGAAGCGGGATCAAGATCGCCGATCACGCCAACAATGAGGGGGCTCTCTCGAGCAGTATGGAGCAGCCAATCGTTGTCGCTGAGCCATGGACTGGCTTCCACCGCGATCGCGCCGACGACGTCGAAAGGCTGGGAGAGCTTGGCATAACGTTCAGGCAGAGCAGGCCGGTAGATAGCCGAGCTTTTCGGCGGCCAGGGGACGCCTTGCGGGCGGTTGGTATCAAACAGGTGAATGTGGGTATCGATCTTTGGGATCTTCGCAGCCTTCGGGGCCGTTGATTGGGCATCCGCGAGGGCCTCGAACGTGCCGGCTGCATGCAGCAGACTGATAGAGGAAGCCGACTTTAGGAACTTTCTTCGAGTCGAATCTGGCATTGCATAAGTCTCTTTCGAATTATGGACCCTAGAACCACCATAACGCTGGGCGCCCATATCTGGCGGGCTATTCGCCAGATGTGGGAAACCCCGTATGATCGTCAAAAGCGCCCGCGTAGCAATTATGCCTGAAGGCGGGTTGCCGGTAACTTTGGAGGATATCGGCCTGCTAGGGAAGTCTGCAAAAATGTCGCGAGTGCGCGCACGGAAATATCGATTCGGTTTAGCCACTTGGATGGGGATGGGAGTTCTACTAGCTCAAGTCTCCGTCAGGGCGCAGCAGGCACCACCGCCCTTGCCTCCCGTGAGGGCCTCGACCGTAGTGGTCTTAGGCAGCCCGGAGCCGGTGACCGAAGGTGAGTCGGCGCGCTCTGTGGTCATCATAGATACAAAGCTGCATCCGTTGCTGATCCAGACGCCGGAAGACTATCTGCGCACCGACAGCTCGGTCTTTCTGGAGCAGCGCGGGGCGGGGCTGGTGCAGGCGGATATCTCGCTGCGCGGCTCTTCATCGGCGCAGACTCTGGTGCTTTTGAACGGACTGCGCATCAACGATGCCCAGTCCTCGCACCACAATCTCGATCTACCGGTGCCGCTGGATGCGATCGGCAATATCGAGGTGCTCCATGGCGCCGGTTCCACGCTCTACGGCGCCGATGCCCTCAGTGGGGTGGTGGATTTTGTAACCGCAACGCCTACCATGGACAGCTTACGGCTGCGTGCGGGGGTGGGTAGCTATGGCGAGAATGAACAAGGGGTTTTGGCTGAGGGCGTAGGGAGCAAATGGAGCGAATCCTTAGCCGGCCAAAGGGCATTCTCAACCGGATTTATGGCGGACCGGGATTACCGCAGCGAAAACGGGAGTTCGGAGAGCCGCTATGAGACGCCTCTCGGCGAGAGCGACATTTTGCTGGCGGGAAGCGATCAAGCCTTTGGCGCCAACCAGTTCTACGGAAATTATGCCTCATGGGAACGCACCAAAGGATGGTTTGCCTCGGCGCGGCAGGAGCTGGGAACAAAGACCGAGGCTGCCTTCGGCTATCGCAGGCATACCGATAATTACATCCTGCTGCGCGACGATCCTTCCTTGTACGCCAATAACCACATCGATTCGAGTTGGCAGGCAATCGCGCGCCGCAAGGAGGTATTGAGCAGAGGCGCCGGGTTCTTCTACGGCCTCGAGGCCGATGGCGATGCGATTGACAGCAATAATCTCGGCCGCCATGCGAGGAATCGCGGCGCAGGATATGTGGATTTCGATCTCCGCACAGACCGGCGCACGCTCTCACTCGGACTGCGGGAGGAGGTGCTGAGCGGGGGCGCGCGATCCGTGCTCAGTCCGGATCTCGCCGGCAGCCTTTGGATTGGGCCCGCTTTCAAGCTGCGCGCTGCCGGAGGATACGGCTTTCGCCTGCCCACCTACACCGATCTTTACTATAGCGATCCGACGACTGTTGGCAATCCGTTGCTCAAGCCGGAGTCGGCCTGGTCCGGCGAGGCCGGAGTGGACTGGTATCCCGGCGACAAGGTCACGGCGTCGCTTACCGCTTTCTATGCGCGGCAGCACAACGCGATCGACTATGTACGCGCCAATCCCAACGAGCTATGGCAAGCAAGCAATTTGACCGGAGTGCGTTTTGCCGGCGTTGAAAGCGCGCTTGCCTGGCAGCCGAAGCGCAATCAGAGCTTCCATTTTTCCTGGACCCTGCTCTCCGGAGCGCAGGCCGCGCTCCACGGATTGCAGTCGGAGTATATCTTCAACTATCCGGTGAATAACGCCAACGCGGAGTGGACCGGCGTGGTGGGCGCGGGATTGGTCGTGCGCAATCGCGTGGGCATCACCCAGCGCTACCAGCAGACTCCTTACCCGGTATGGGATACCTCGGTGGCGCGGGAAAAAGGACGGCTGCGGCCCTATCTGCGCATCTCCAACCTGAGCAACACAGGGTACGAGGAGATCACAGGAGTGCGCATGCAGGGCCGCTCCCTGGTAGGCGGCGTTGAACTCGTACTTGTCCGCAGATGACCGCGGTCCATGCCTGTCAAATCATTACCCAACTTTGCTCAGCATAAAGGCCGCAGCCGCAAAATCGCCACGCAGGTTGACATCTACCCCGTGCCGCATCCAGTAAGCGCCGCTGGCCTGGTTTGGATATCCAGGCGTCAGTTGACCATCCAAGGGAGTTATCCGGTACTCGGAATCAGGATCCATGCCGCGTAGATATAGCCTGGGAAACGGATCTCTTGATTGGCTGGAATGTAAGAACGCAAAAACGACTGCCTGGCTGCGATCCGCGGCGACCGACTCGGTTACGGAAAACTCGCTGTCGTTGCGAGGTGAGATCAGCCGATAGAGTGAACCGTGCTGAACGGTTTCGCGAACCTGCTTGTATTGCGCAACCAACTTTTTTGCCAGGGCAAAGTCCTGCGGCTGCCACTTATTCAGATTGGCTCCAATGCCCAGAAGATCCTTGCATCGCGGAGAGAAAACGGTACTCTAGTGAAGTGGATCGGCCATTCACCCAGTTTGGGGACTCGGTTACCCAGGCCATCATAATGCCCGGAGTGTATGCATAGGTAAACCCGTCTTGCAGCCGCAAGCGGTCGAATGGGTCTGTATTATCCGATGGCCACACTTCATCGGTATAGCGAAGAATCCCAAGATCGACGCGGCCGCCGCCACCGGAACAGGACTCAATCTCAATGCTTGGATGCTTTGCCCGTAACTCGCGCAGGATAGAGTACAAATTCTCGGTGTAGGCAACGTAGACCTTCTTCTCATCTTCAGGAGCAACGGCCGGCCAGCCCGGCTCCGACCAGTTTCTGTTGTAGTCCCATTTGAGAAATGCGATATCGTTCTTAGTCAACAGCTGATCGAGGAAGTTATAGACATAAGCCCGTACATCGGGACGCGCCAAGTTAAGGACCAGTTGATTGCGCGCCTCGGTGCGTGGACGCCCGGGAAAATTAAGCACCCAGTCGGGATGCTTGCGATAGAGATCGCTGTCGGGGTTGACCATTTCCGGCTCCACCCAGAGACCGAAATCCATGCCCAGGGAGTGGACTTTATCGATCAGCGGTTTCAGTCCATGGGGAAACTTAACCGGATTCACATACCAGTCGCCCAGGCCGGCATGGTCGTTCTTTCTCTGTCCAAACCAGCCATCGTCCATTACAAAGCGCTCCACGCCGATACTGGCGGCCTTCTCGGCAAGCGCCTCTTGCCCCGCCTCGTTCACATTGAACTCTGTTGCTTCCCAGGAGTTATAGAGCACGGGTCGAGGGCGAGGATGCGGAGCCTGGGGAAGAATCACCGACAGCTCAAAGCGATGTAACAGCCGGGAGGCCCCGCCGATACCTTCATGCGAATAGCCGCCATAGAAGAAGGGTGTTTGCAGCTTTTCTCCTGGAGCGAGCCGATATCCGAAATCGAAGGGATTGAAGCCGCCGGTCACGCGAACGTCTTGCGCCTGATCCTCCTCAATCGTGATGCGCCAGGATCCGCTCCAGCCCAGCGCACCGAACCAGACATCTCCGGTGTCCTCATCCTGAGAACTGCCGCGCTCAATGGCGAACCATGGATTGTTTTGATGGCCGGTAGACCCGCGGCGGCTCTCGAGCACAGTTCTACCGGGATGAATTGTTTGTTGCTGAAGATTCCATTCGTCAGCCCACCGCCCGGTCAGGTAGCGCAGAGAGTAGTTTGGATCCCGCGGCAGATTCCACGTTGCAGATGAGGCCTGTTCGATGAGGAAAGAGGTGTTTGTCCTATTCTCAATAAGCGAAGAGCGCCGGATTATTCCGGTCGCGCTATCCACCTTGTATTCAAGATGAACAAAAACGTTGCGGGAAATATCCTTAAGAACAATATCCAGCACGTCTCCCTGGATGCTGTGCGAAACGTAGTGGAGCACAACGTCTCTGTTTCCGTCGGGAAAAGTAATCTTTAGCGCCGGCTCGACATAAAGGCCTCCGCCCCAAGCGACAAACTCCTGAGGAGTGGTGTTGATCGAGCCATCGAAGGATGCAGCCCCGGCATTCGAATGGATTGCCGCAAATGAGTCGTCCTTATTGAGCCGCCTGCCCCAGTAGATCGTCTGGAGTCCTGCCTTTCATTGATTCCCATGACATAAGACGTATCCGCGCCATCGATGCGAAATATATGCGTCTGCGCATCATAGGTGATGCTGGTGTTTCCGGCTTGGGCGTATGAAGCCGTTCCAGATCCGAAAAGCCACAATGCAAAGAGGCAAATCGCCGCGGCGGTCCGTACGATATGGTTTGGGATCGAATCAGGCCGCAAGAATTTCAACTCAGCACCTCGAGTAAAACGTGGAGCGAACTAAGCTACAAGCCGTCATACCGGCACGACATGAGACCTGGGCAATAATATTGCTGCTGCGTTCCTGCAGACCGGTTTATGAGAACTCTCTCGTATGAGAAGTTGGTCCAGAGTAAGAGAGCAACCCCTATTCCCGACCTCGGAGCATAGCAGCCATTACACGTGGGTTGCGGCGTCCGTGTATCACCCCCACAACCCACAAGGGATGCTCGTCTGGTGCGTAAACAATGAGGTACTCATATACACGCCAGAACCGCAAAGGCCGGGAGGTGAGATCGGAGCGGTGATGTCCTCGATGTGGAGACCGCACCAGAGCGCGGACAGTCGCCAGAATCTCTTCCCGGACGCGGCGCGCGGCAAGCGGATTGTCTTTGGCGATATATTCCCAAATGTCGACAATGTCGTGTTCAGCCAGCGGGTGGAGTTCGAACCCGGTTGGCTCGCTCATTTAGGCAAATGCTGTTTGAGCAGTTCATCCTCGCGCTTCCGCAGGGAATCGAAGAACGCCTCGCCATCGCTTAGCTTGACCTTGCCACTCTTGATTTCGTCGTAGCGGTTGTCCAGCATCCCGCGCACTCGCGCCAGTTCGTCCAAATATCCCGCCATTGCGTCCTGAACGAACTCGTCCTTTGCACGGCCGGTTTCGGTTGCCAATTGGTCGAGCCTTGCTTGAACATCGGGCGAAAAATGTACTTCCATGCTCCCAAGAGTAGGAATTGTAGAGGCTCATGTCAACTGAGTCACTCAGTTGAAAGCCGAGTGCAGGAACGTCCCGGAACGCCCAGGTCAGCCATGCCAGCCACCAATGTACGGCGGACGGGACCGAGATTTTCACCTTGAGGGCGTTCTTGCGGGAGCGCGTAGAACCCGGGCGGAAGTTCGCCAAGCAGAACGGACAAAGTTGCGCTTACTATGAGGAAAACGCCGGAGGGAACTGCAGCAATATGAACCGAAGAGCGTTTCTCAAGATGTCCGGGGCAGCAGCACTTTCGCCGCTGTCTCCTCGTAGACGATCTATGGGTTCCGTTACCCGCCGCCTACGTCCATCCGACGCAGGTTGGCCGTCAAAGAAAGCATGGAAGGAGCTCAAAGATGCGGTAGGGGGAAATCTGATTCCCGTAGACTTTCCGATTACCGCCTGCAGGTCGGGACTGGACAGTGCGGAGTGCAAGAAACTCTTCGAAAATCTGAAAAATCCCTACTACATCGGTGACCAACCAGGTCTCACGGAGACGCTGGGTTGGATTGACGCATGGTCCACGAAGCCGAGCGTTTACGCGGTAGCCGCAAGAAGCGCCCAGGACATTTCAGCGAGCGTGAACTTTGCGCGCGAAAACAATCTGCGTCTTGCAGTCAAAGGCGGCGGCCACAGCTACCAGGGCACATCGAACGCGCCCGACTCGCTGCTGATCTGGACACGCCATATGCAGGACATCACGATGCATGCAGACTTCTTTCCGCAGGGGTGCAAGGGATCTTATGCGCTGCAGCGGGCAGTCACGCTAGGTGCAGGTGCGATTTGGATGCAGGCCTACGAAGCTGTTACGACCAAGAGCGGCGCGTATGTGCAAGGCGGCGGTTGTACGACCGTTGGCGTTGCGGGACTGATTCAAAGTGGCGGCTTCGGGAGCTTCTCCAAGCACTATGGCCTGGCAGCGGCAGGTTTACTGGAAGCGGAAGTCGTCACGGCTGACGGCCAGATACGCATCGCGAATGCGTGCACGAATCATGACTTGTTTTGGGCGTTGAAAGGAGGCGGAGGCGGCAGCTTTGGCGTGATTAGTAAGTTGACCTTGCGAGTGCACGACCTGCCCGAGTTCGCTGGTGGTGCCAGCTTCAAGATCAAAAGTGCGTCAGACGAAGCATTTCGACGCCTGATCGGCCGGTTTGTAAGTTTCTACCGAGAAGCGCTCTTCAACGGCCACTGGGGCGAGCAGGTGCACGTATCCCCGGATAACTCGATGGAAGTCAGTATGGTGTCCCTTGGGTTGAGTACGGAACAATCGCGAAAAGTTTGGCAGCCCTTCCTCGATTGGTTGGCGCGCTCTCCGGCCGATTACAGTATCGGATCGCCCCAAGTGATCGGTAGCATGCCCACAAGGCATTGGTGGGACGTCGAATGGCGGAAAGAGAATCAACAGCATGTTTTTCTTACGGACTCCCGCCCTGGCTCTGGCCCAAACAATGTGTGGTGGACTGGAGACGGTGGTCAAGTTGGCTGGGTCGTTTATGGTTTTGAATCGCTTTGGCTTCCCGCATCATTGCTTGGAGACGATTCGCGGCAACGATTAGCCGATGCTTTATTCGGGGCCTCCCGCCACAGCGAGGTTGAACTCCACTTTAATAAAGGACTAGCAGGGCGCCTCCTGATGCCATCGAAGCTGCAAGGGACACGGCAATGAATCCCGACGTGTTGAACGCATTTGCACTTGCGATCGTCGCCGACGGCCAGAGGCCTGCATATCCAGGTCTTCCCGGTCACGAGCCCGATGTGGCGAAGGGCCGAAAGGCTCGAGACAAGGTGCATCGCTGCATGAGTGAGCTACGAGCAATTTCGACACATGCCGGAAGCTATGTATCCGAGAGCAACTACTTTGAGCGGCGATGGCAGCAATCCTATTGGGGCAGCAATCACGCGCCACTTGCGAAAATAAAAAGGAAATATGATCCCTCCGGCCTATTTTTCGTGCACAACGGGGTCGGATCAGAAGAGTGGAGCACGGACGGCTTCACCAAACTTTGAACGTCGGCTACCTTCGAATCGGCTGCGAATTGTTTTACCGCAGTCGAGCGGATAGTCGGCAATCGGTATGGCATGGTTGCTTTAACTAAAATCCGATTCTGAGAACAAAAAGTTTACAGGCCCAAAAAGAAGCCATAATTAAATTAAATTAATGCCCTTTTGTCGGCTCCCGGAGTAATAGCATGTTTAGGCATTAAAATTGGGCCGCGCATGAGAGATCGATAGATCGGAGCCTCTCATTTCAACAAATCCTGGGTGCCCCATATCTGACGCGTTCTTTGCGTTAGATGTGGGATTCCACAAATTTCAATGGAGAGTGTTCTAGTCACACCGGCTGCGCAAATGAGTAGACAGCCGGGCAATGGCTCGCCATTCGCGTCTGTTAAGCTATCTACTTCACGCGGGAACGACTTCATACGG